>NZ_LR733286.1:0-430987 GCF_902506515.1 Plantibacter sp. T3
CCGGAGAACCCCTCACGGTCCCTGGTGCCCCACCACCGGTCCCTGGTGCCCCACCACCGGTCCCTGAGCCTGTCGAAGGGCACCCGCCCTCGGGGTGAAAACACGACTGCCCCGCCCGGAGTCGGGCGAGGCAGTCAATCCATTGGGTTCCGTGGCGTCAGTCGACGTTCGCGTAGAGCCACTCGAGCGGGTCGACCCAGGTGACGCCGTCGAGTCGGATCTCGAAGTGGAGGTGCGGGCCCGTGGACATGCCCGTGCTGCCGGTGAGGCCGAGGATGGTGCCGACCTTGATCGCCTGCCCCTCGACGACGCGGACCGAGCCGTGCTGCATGTGCGCGTAGACGCTCGAGACGAGGCGGCCGTTGATGGTGTGGTCGACGATGACGTTGACGCCGAGCGAGCCTTCGCCGTCTTCGACGTGGCGGACGACGCCGTCGGCGATGACCTGGATGGGTGCGCCGTTGCCGGGGTTGAAGTCCTGGCCGTGGTGGTCGCTCGAGCAGCCGGCGCAGTCGCGGGCACCGAAGCGGTCACCGATGGTGACACCGACTGCGAACGGCCACTGGATGGTCCCGTTCGGGTTGTTCGTGAAGGTGTTCGCGGGGCGGATGCCCATTGCGGCGGCGGCTTCCTCGACGGTGCTCGTGGTGTAGTCGTCGCGGGTGAAGGTCAGCTCAGCCGATCCCTCGCTGTCGAGCGACTGCGACGCCTGGTTGCTCAGCCCGTTGCCGTCGCCGAGCTCGGCCTGCGAGGCCTCGGCCACCGACGTCGCGACGTCTTCAGCGGTGAGCAGCGCGTTGGCGGGCACCGAGGTGGCCACGGCCATGAGGGCGACGAAGCCCATCGCGGCACCCGCGAAGATCTTGGTGGTGATGCGACGCTTGCGCGCGATGGTCGTCGGGCGGGGCGACGCCGGTGCGGCGGACGGACGGGACGATGCGCGGGGCTTCGAGGCCGGCTTCGGTGCAGCTGCGCGGCGTGCACGGGGAGCGTCGACGGTGGAGGCGTCGACCGTCACCGTGATGGACTCGGTGGCCGGAGTGGTGTCGGAAGCCACGGCCGGTTCGGCGATGAGCGGCTCTGCCTCGACCGGCGCGATGTCGGCGACGTCGGGGGTGTGCACGGCGTCGATCGCCTCGGCGATCATCTGGTCGACCGGGTCGATGGCCGCGGCCGTCTCCTCCTGGTCGGCGCTGGCCTCATGCGTCGGCTCCTGCAGCACGGACTCCTGGTGCTCCAGGGCGGCCGCCGCCTGACGCTCACGTTCGCGGAGTTCACGGCGGCTGAGCGGCGGCGTCTGCACGGGTGCAGCGCTGTTCTCGACAGACGTGTTCTGCGGGTCCTGAGGGTCGGGAAGCACAGGGGTGTCCTCAGGGCTTGCATGGCGTGACAAGGGGGCGGGGGCCTTTCAATGGGCTAGCAGGAAGATCTCGAGGTCCGTCCGCGCGGGGGAACGCGAAGGTAACGAATGCATAAATGCTAGCAACGGGAGGCTGAAAAAGCCATGGCAGTGCTCGGTTTTGCCTGATAAAGCCCTGGTCAGAGGCTATATGAGAGTTCTCTTATGAACGAGTCGCCACCGGAGCGTTACCGCGAGCGGCGGCGGCGCGCATGGAGTGTCACCCGATCGGCGTCGCGAAGCCCTGCTCGACGAGGAGCCGTTCGAGGACCGCGAGCAGCGGTGCATCGGCGGCCATGATGAGCTGCGTGGTGGCCGGAGCACCGTCGAAACCGGCGACCGTCGCGCCCGCCTCGGCAGCGATGAGCGCGCCTGCGACCTGGTCCCACGGCTTCAGGCCGCTCTCGTAGTAGGCGTCGAGGCGGCCGGAGGCGACGCTGCAGAGGTCGAGTGCGGCGGAGCCGATCCGCCGGACGTCGCGGAAGGTCCCGAGGAGGGCGCCGAGCACGGCTGCCTGCTCCATGCGACGCGAGGCGGTGTAGGAGAAGCCCGTGCCGAGCAGCGCCACGTTCGGTGCCACGCCTCGGTTGACCTCGAGGGCGCGGCCGTTCAGTCGTGCTCCACCGCCGCGGGAGGCGGCGTAGTGCTCACCCAGGACCGGGTTCACCACAGCCCCGGCGAGGGCGGTCCAGGTGGCCGGGTCCGGTTCACCTTCGACGACCCCGATGCTGACGGCGTACGCGGGGATGTCGTAGAGGTAGTTGACGGTGCCGTCGATGGGGTCGACGACCCAGGTCAGCCCGGAGGTCCCCGTCGCGCCGCCTTCCTTGCCGGTCTCCTCGCCGAGGAATCCGTCGTCCGGTCGTGCCGCGAGGAGGCGGTCGCGGATGAACTGCTCGGACTCGCGGTCGGCTTGGGTCACGACGTCCTCGACCGACGACTTGCTCGCCGCGATCTCGACGCCCTCCCGGCGTCGGCGCAGGATCAGTTCGCCGGCCTCTGCGGCGATGTCGGTGGCGATCTGGAGGAGTTCTTCGTGTCCGGTCACCCCACCACCCTATGGCGGCCCCTCCTGCCCTTCGACACGTCGACCGCCTCAGTGCGCTGCAGCTCAGGGACCGGATCGAACCCGGGCACACGTCCGCCGCGGGCCGAGGCGGCGCAACCCGAGCACCCTTCGACAGGCTCAGGGACCGAAGCGTTCCGGGCACACCTCTCCCCGCTCACCGAGGCAGCGCAACCCGAGTGCCCTTCGACAAGCTCAGGGACCGGTGCCTCCCGGGCAGGCCTCTCCCGGTCACTGAGCCTGTCGAAGTGCCCACGAGGAAGCCTCCTCGTTCCGGGCATACCCCTCCCGGTCACTGAGCTTGTCGAAGTGCCCACGAGGAACCCTCCGATACGTCGACAGGCTCAGTGCGGCGCAGCTCAGGGACCGGCGCACCTCCTCCGCAGACCGAGGCGCCACGACCCGAGTGCCCTTCGACAGGCTCAGGGACCGGCGCCTCACGGGCACACCCCTCCCGCTCACTGAGCCTGTCGAAGTGCCCACGAGGAAGCCTCCTCGTTCCGGGCACACCCCTCCCGGTCACTGAGCCTGTCGAAGTGCCCACGAGGACCCACCCCCTTCGACAGGCTCAGGGACCGAAACTGGTCAGAAGGGTGCGGGGTCCGGTTCGGTCCGGTGGTGTTTGCCGTCGGGTGTGGTCCAGTCGAGGACCCCGCCGGGCCCGTGGTCGAGGTTCCATCCCGGGAGGTGTTTCATGCGGTGGTGATGTCGGCAGAGACAGGCGAGATTGCCGACATCCGTTGCCCCGCCGTCTTCCCACGCGACCGAGTGATCGAGATCACATGCTCTGGCTCGCCTGCCGCAACCGGGTGCGCGACAGGTGCCGTCCCGAAGGCGCACTGCCCGTTGCAGATCGGCCGGGACCCGGTACTGGTTGCGTCCGACGGAGAGCATCGCACCCGTCTCCGGCTGGACGAGGATCCGGGTGAAGCTCGGGGCGTTCACCGCGATGCGCGACGCGATCTCAGGATCGATCGGGCCGTACCCGTCGAGCGTCGCCGGGGCATCGCTCACACCGGCCATGCTCAACGCCGGGACCGTGATCTGGACGGTCGGCTTGATGTGCTCCTGCACCTCGATCGGATGCGGGAGCACCGGGCTCGACATCACGTCTTCCGGGGTCGCGCCGGTGAGGGCGAGTGCCGCCAGGGCGTCGGCTTGCAGTTGTGCGCAGGTGCGAGTGTCGCCAGCTGCGCGTGACTCCGCTGCTGCGGCCTCGACGCGCTCCATGATGCCCTGCGCGATCGGCGCCGTGGTGAACAAGTGCACCCAGGCCATGCCGTCCGCTGCGGGCTCGAACTCGACCCGGCGGTCCGCTTCTGAGCGGGTTGCGCGCGCCGTGATGGACTCGGGGTGGAGGCGCTCGCGGAGCACTCGGGCGCGCCTGCGGAGGTTCGCGTTGGTCAGCTGCTCCGCGGCCGGCAACACAGCCTCCAGGAACGCCGCCCGCCCCGCGGTCGGCACGTCACTGAGTTGGTCGATGATGGTCTGCGCGCGCCGGGCCGAGATGCGGCCGGCCTCGAGCGAGGCCAGCACAGCGGGCGCATCGTTGACGAGACGTTCCGCGTCGTTCGTCGCCCGCTGCACAGTCTGCTCGGGCGTGCGGGTCGCCATCGCGAGGGCGGCACAG
Organism: Plantibacter sp. T3; assembly: GCF_902506515.1. Classification (NCBI taxonomy): domain Bacteria; kingdom Bacillati; phylum Actinomycetota; class Actinomycetes; order Micrococcales; family Microbacteriaceae; genus Plantibacter; species Plantibacter sp. T3. The sequence goes on from NZ_LR733286.1 coordinate 4,096, forward strand.
GTCGAGCGGCGGGAAAGCGCCTGCCGCTCCGCGGGCGGGAAGATCGCCGGGACCGTGGCGTCGGCGAACGCGTCGGCGTAGGCGGCAGATCGAGCAAGGAGTCGGGCCTCTCGCGCATCGAGAGCCGCCCGCAGCCGTTGGATCTCCGCGTACTCGTCCGAGAACTCCGCGAGCTGCGCGGCGTATTCATCGCCTACGCGGATCGCGGTGAGGGTGGTCTCGGTCATGACCCAAGTCCACCATGGACCACTGACATTCCAGATGCTGAGTTGTGTCGGCTGTGGAAGTCTCCTCGTGTGCCCTTCGACAAGCTCAGGGACCGAAGAAGGCAAGCCGGATTCGTGAGGTTCTCCGCAGGCCCTTCGACAAGCTCAGGGACCGAAGAAGGTTGATCAGGGACCGGGAAAGGCATGCCGGATCCGCCAGGCCTTCCGCGCGCCCTTCAACAAGCTCAGAGACGGGGAGGGACGCCCGCCCGACTCTCGCCGGCACGACGAAAAATCGCCCCATCCTGAGGATGAGGCGATTTGTCCGTGGCGAGTGAGGGATTCGAACCCCCGAAGGCTGAGCCGTCTGATTTACAGTCAGATCCCTTTGGCCGCTAGGGTAACTCGCCAAGCGCGCCCGACCGACTTTCGAACAGCCAACCGAAAGCGCTTGACCAATATAGCCGTCAGACCGCCGGACGCGAAATCAGCATCGGCATCCGTCACCGGGCCGCTCAGCGCTCGTCGGACGGCACGGCCTCGGCGTACTCGTTCGCCGCGGCGGCGACCCGGCGAAGGTACTCGGGTGACGAGTTGTACGCCCGGATCCCGCTCAGCCAGCCGTCCTCCGTCCGCATGTCGTAGTCGCTCGCCCGGCAGAGGTAGTTCGCGGCCGCCATCGCCGCGTCGTCGAGGTTCTGCGGGTCGAGCACGCCGTCACCGCTCGCGTCGGTCCCCCAGTTCTCCCACGACTGCGGGATGAACTGGAACGGCCCGACGGCACGGTCGTGGACCGGATCACCGTCGATGACCCCCTGGTCGGTGTCGGTGATCTCCTCGGTCTCGCCACCCTTCAGTGGCACACCGAAGATCGGCGGCGTCACGACACCGTCCTCGCCGAGCTTCGATCCGTCGTGGCGACCGTGGTCGCTCTCGGCGAACCCGACGGCCGCGATCGTCGTCCAGCCGATACCGCACTCCGGCGTCAGCTCGGCCTTGCGGATGGCGGCACCGGCATAGGAACGTAGGGCGCGCTCGGGGATGCCACTCGCTTCGGCGACCTCGGTGATCCACTGGGAGTCGGCGAGGTCGACGTTCGCGACACCGCCGTCAGGGGCGTCGCTCTTCGGCGGGAGCTCGACGGGGACCGCATATGGGACGGGGTCCGGCTCGGGAGCGCAACCGCTCAACACGAGCACACCGATCGCCAGGGTCGCTCCGGCGAGCGCCCCTCGTCGTCCGACGATGGTCCGCTGGTCCTGCTTCACCGGGCTGCGCATCGCACCCACCCAACCACACCTGCCTGAGCGACACCGGCGCTACCATGGTCCACATGGCAGATTCATCGTTTGACGTCGTGAGCAAGGTCGACAAGATGGAGGCGGACAACGCCCTCAACCAGGCGCACAAGGAGGTCGAGCAGCGGTACGACTTCAAGAACGTCGGTGCCTCGATCGCCTGGAGCGGCGAGAAGATCCTCATGAAGGCCAACACGGAGGAGCGCGTGAAGGCGATCCTCGACGTCTTCGAGTCCAAGCTCATCAAGCGCGGCATCTCGCTCAAGAGCCTCGAGGTCGGCGATCCGTTCGCGAGCGGCAAGGAGTACCGGATCGAGGCGACCCTCAAGGAGGGCATCAGCCAGGAGATCGCGAAGAAGGCCAACAAGCTCATCCGCGACGAGGGCCCGAAGTCGGTCAAGTCGCAGATCCAGGGCGACGAGCTCCGCGTCTCGTCGAAGAGTCGTGACGATCTCCAGGCCACCATGGCGCTGCTCAAGGGTGCCGACCTCGACATCGACCTCCAGTTCGTCAACTACCGCTAGCGGGTCGGACGCGGTCGATCACCTCGATCGCGTCATGATCGGCCCCCGCACCACTCTCTTCACCGGAGCACCCGCACGAGCGGGCTCGATGGTTGGAGTGGAGCAGTGGATCACCAGAGACCCGCGGACGGGTCGCATCTCGAACTCTTCCGGACCTCGCGCGCCGGCCAGGAGGTCGGTGTCCCGTGTTGGTGCGCGATCGGCGCGAATCACAGCTACGCCGACTGGCTCGCCGCCGGCCGACCGGATCCGCGGCGTCCGATGGGCTCGCGGCGGCACCTGCCGCCCGCTGAACGCTAGCGGTCGACGGTCGGCGGCTTCGTGAGGTAGCCGCGTCCCCACGCGACGATCTGCTCGAACGCGCGCTGTCGGACGGGCTCCTCGGACAGGAAGACGTCGTGCAGGGCGCCGTCGAGGCGCACGATCGTGACGGTCTCGCCGAGATCGAGTGCGCGTTCCGCGACCGCGTCGACGTCGAGCGCCGTGTCACTGCGCATCATCGCGTCGTTCCACCGCGGCAGCAGGACACTCCGCGCCGACAGCAGCGTGAGTGCCGGCACACGCAGCTGCAGGCCCGCGTCGACGAGCCGATGCCCTCGCAGGATCGCGTTCAACCATCCCGGATGCAACGGGAAGCCGTGGAGCGGACGCCAGGCGAAGTCGTAGTCCCAGGCGCCGTCCATCGTGCTCGACACGGAGCGGGTGTAGAACCCGAGGTCGACGACAGGGAGCTGCGCACGTGGGTCGATCCGCGATCCGGCTTGGACGAGCGGGGCGATCGCGAGCCGCCCGAGCTGTCTCGCCTGGAATTCGAGCCACGGACTGTTCAGGACGAGACCGGCGACGCGATCCTGGTTCCTGGCCGTCCAGAGACTCAGGGTGAGCCCGCCGGTCGAGTGGCCGAGGAGGACGAGTCGGCGCCGGGTCCGCCGCCCCGCGGGATGCTCCTCGGAGCCGTGCCCCATCACCGCGAGCGCGGCCTCGATGTCCTCGTCGTAGGTGCGGAGGTCGTCGACGTATCCCGGCGTCTGGTGCGGACGGAGACTCCGGCCGTACTTGCGCAGGTCGAGCGCGTAGAACCGCGCACCGAGCCTGGCCCAGAATCGCGCGAGGTGACGTTGGAAGAAGTAGTCGGACCAGCCGTGGACGTAGAGGACGTCGATACCGTCCGCGACGTCCGGCAGGAGGAACTCGCCCAGCTGTTCGAGGGGCGGCATCCGGTAGCGGACGAGGGTCGCGACGACGTCGCCCTCGTCATCCGGTTCGAGGGTCAGCGTGCGCTGCTGGAAGCCCTCGCCGAGGATGTCGGCGGTCCACCCTCGAGATCCGGCCATACCGTCACGTTACCGCGCTCGGTGATCGGTGGTCGGATGGTCGGGCTCGCGCGCCGACCACCCGACCTCCGACTACTGCTGGTACGGGTTGTGCTGCTGCGGAGCCTGCGGCTGCTGTCCGTAGGGCTGCTGCGGCTGACCGTGCTGCTGGTGGGAGCCCTGGTCGTGCTGACCCTGCTGGTGCTGGCCCTGCTGCTCGTGCTGACCCTGCTGGAACTGCTGACCGTGCTGCTCACCACTGTGCTGCTCGCGCGGAGCGTCGGCGAGGCCCTCGGGTGCGACGAACCGCGTCACGAGCACGGCGCCGATCGTGAGGAAGCCGGCGAGGGTGACCCCGTAGAGGATCGGCGAGAGGAAGCCCTGGTTGACGAAGAACGCCGGCGTTCCGTACTGCTCGACGACGCCGCGCACGATGGTGACGATGAGCACGATGAGCAGCATGACGCCGGTGCCGACGGCCGCGGCGATGCCCACCGACTGGATCAGGTCTCGGGCGGTGCGGACCCGGGTGAGCGGACGGACCATGATGAGGATGAGAGCTGCTCCCGCACCCCAGAGGGCGATGTTGACGAGGTTCGCGCCGAAGCTCAGCAGGACGTCGCCGATGGGGTAGAACTCCGAGATGCTGAAGAACGACCCGATGAGGCTCACCAGGGCGACGGCCGCGGCGATACCCGCTGCGATCCCGACCGACACGAGGGCGAGACGCGTCTCGCGTGCACGGGGGTTCGGCGCCTTCGGAGCCTGCGCGTACTGCTGCGGCTGACCGTACTGGCCCTGCTGCGGCTGACCGTACTGACCCTGGGGGGCTCCGTACTGACCGGTCTGCTGCGGCTGGCCGTACTGGCCGGTGTCCTGGCCGTACTGGCCGGTGTGCTGCGGCTGGCCCGGGTGCTGCGGCTGGCCGTACTGGCCCTGCTGCGGCTGACCCCACTGGCCCGCCTGCTCACCCGTCTGCGACTGACCCCACTGGCCACCCTGCTGCGGAGCCGGGGTCTGCTGGCTCGTCTGGTCCCACTGCTGCTGCACGGGGTCCGGGTGCATCTCGCCGTAGCGCGGCTGCTGCTGTTGCTGCTGCTGGCCGTCGGCGACGAATGCGGGCGGCTCGGACGGCGGTACGGACGTCGGCTGCTCCGACGGGACGTTCTGGGGCGCGTTGGGGTCGGTCATCCGTCCAGCATAGTGACCGACTCGCGCCGAAACCGGGTTCCGTGAAGCGGCTTGACTCGCGGCGATCGGCCGGATTGCGACCGTCGCGGGCGCGGCTCAGGCGGACGGTGTCCCGTCATCAGACGACTGCGCCCGCGAGATCGCCACCATCTCCTCGCGCGGCACCACCTTGATGCGGGCACGACCCTGTGGTTCACCGAGCGCGATCTCGTGCTGGTCGAGGAGGTGCCAGCCCTCGAGGTCCGTGTAGGCGACGCCACGCGACTCGAGCAGCGCGACGACGGCCTCCTCCTCGGGTTCCGCGGGCGCCCACCAGTCCGCCTGATCGTTGATGACGTGACTGATGGTCTCCATCGCGTCCGACTTCGTGTGGCCGATGAGGCCGACCGGACCACGCTTGATCCACCCGGTCGCGTAGACGCCCGGGACGCGCTCGTTGCTCTCGGGGTGGAGGACCTTGCCCTCGTGGTTGGGGATGACGCCGTGCCGCGAGTCGAAGGGCACTCCGGGCAGCGGGCTTCCGAAGTACCCCACCGCGCGATAGAGCGCCTGGATCGGGACCTCGCGGATCTCACCCGTGCCCTCGACGCCGCCCTGTCCGTCGGGTCTCGTCCGCTCGTACCGGAAGGCGGCGACCTTGCCGGAACCGTCGTCGACGACTTCGAGCGGCTTCGCGTAGAAGTGCAGGTGCAGGCGGCGGGAGGCCTGACCGGTCTCGCGTTTGCGCCACTGCTGCAGGACGCGGTCGATGACCATGACCTGCTTGTTGCTCGCCACCGCCGCCTTCGACGCCTCGTCGTAGTCGAAGTCCTCGTCGGCCAGGATCATGTCGACGTCGTTGAGTTCCCCGAGTTCGCGGAGCTCCAGCGGCGTGAACTTCACCTGTGCGGGCCCACGACGCCCGAAGACGTGCACATCGGTCACGGGCGACTGCTGCAGCCCCTCGTGGACGTTGGCAGGGATCTCGGTCGGAAGCAGGTCCTCCGGGTGCTTCGCGAGCATCCGAGCGACGTCGAGCGCCACGTTGCCGTTGCCGATCACGGCGATCGACTCCGCCTCGAGCGGCCAGGTGCGTGGGACGTCGGGGTGTCCGTCGAACCAGCTCACGAACTCGGCGGCGCCGTACGACCCGTCGAGGTCGATCCCCGGGATGTCGAGCGGGGCGTCCTCGACGGCACCCGTGGAGAAGATCACGGCGTTGTAGTGGTGCTTGAGGTCGTCGAGCGTGATGTCGACGCCGAAACGGACGTTGCCGAAGATCCGGATGTCGCCTCGGTCGAGGACGTCGCGGAGCGCGTTGATGATCCCCTTGATACGCGGGTGGTCGGGCGCGACGCCGTAGCGGACCAGGCCGTACGGGGCCGGCAGCTGCTCGAAGAGGTCGATGGAGACGTCGAACTTCCGTTCCGCCTTCAGGAGGATGTCCGCCGCGTAGATGCCTGCGGGTCCTGCGCCGACGATGGCCAGCCTGAGCTTGGTCACGGTGGTTCCTTTCGTGTCCCCGTGCGGGGTTCCGGGTGCGGCCGGTGGAGCGCTCCGGCCGTCATGCATGCGCGTCTGGGATGCCGTGCCGCCCCGGTGGAGCGGCGCCGCCATCAACTCCTTCGGTCGACGATCGCCTTCGCGAAGTGCACGAGCGCCTTCTTGACCGAGCCGTCGGGCAGCGGTGCCAGTGCCGCGATCGCCTCGTCGGCCCACTGCCGCGCCTCGGCGAAGGTCCGTGCGGTCACGGCGTGGTCGCGCAGGGTGGCGACGAGCGCGGCGAACCGGACGGGGTCGTGGTCCGTCTCCGTGACCTCGGCGTCGAGACGGGCGACGAGGGCCGCGGCTTCGGGGTCGGCGACCGCCTCGCGGCGCAGGTAGAGCATGGGGAGGGTGACGACGCCGGCCCGCAGGTCGGTGCCGGGGACCTTGCCGGTCTCCTCGGGTTGCGGCGACAGGTCGATGACGTCGTCGATGAGCTGGAAGGCGATGCCGACCTTCTCGCCGAACTCGACGACCGCGCTCTCGTACACCTCGGGGGCGTTGGAGAAGATGACGCCGCTCCGGGCCGCGGCGGCGATGAGCGAGCCGGTCTTGTCGGCGAGGACCTGGATGTAGTGCTCGACCTCGTCCTGACCCTCGCGAGGGCCGGTGGTCTCGTGCAGCTGCCCCAGCACGAGGCGCTCGAACGTGGCGGCCTGGATCCGGATCGCCCGCTCGCCGAGGTCGGCCATGATCTGGCTGGCGCGCGCGAACAGGAGGTCGCCGGTGAGGATGGCGGTGTTGTTGCCGAACACCTGGTGGGCGCTGGGGACGCCGCGACGCTTGTCGGCGTCGTCCATGACGTCGTCGTGGTACAGCGAGCCGAGGTGGGTGATCTCGATCGCCTCGGCCGCCCGCAGGACGTTGTCGGTGATGCCGTCGCCGAGCTGGGCGATGAGCATGGTGAGCAGCGGGCGGACCCGCTTGCCGCCGGCCTCGAGCAGATAGCGCGCGGTGACGTCGACGAGGTCGTCGGTGAACCCGAGCTGCTCCTCCAGACCGATCTCGAGGCGGGCCACGCCGTCGTCGATGGTCTTGGCGAGCTTGCGGTCTGCACCGGTCGCGAACATGCGTTCGGCAAGCCCGGCCTGGCTGGCCAGGTTGCTGACACGGCGGGTCGCGCTGGGATTCACAGCTCTAGCCTAGCCGGGGCAGCCCGTCACCTGTGCCGGAGGACCGGAATCCACGGGCGCGATCAGGCGATTGGCAGCTGTGGTCGGACCACATGACTCGGTTCAGCGGAGTCGCACGCCCTCGGCGTCGTAGAACGCCAGATGCGGGAACTCGTGCGCGAGGTCGAGCAGCATCGAGTATCCGTCGGTGTTGAGCGGCGGCCAGGTCCAGGCGTCGACGCCCTGGGCGGTCGGCAACGCGGCGCGGAAGAGGCCCGCTTCGACGCCGGTCCCGAGGTGTTTCGGCGGCACGACGACGAGGGCGATCCTGGCCGACGGCCCGGACGCCACGAACTGGAGCCGCGCACCGGTCGCGTCGTCTCGCACGATGAACTCGCGGGTACCCGGGGTGTCCGGCGGGATCTCGGTGGTGTCGTATCGCTCGTACGGCTTCGCGAACGCGGACTTCGCCCGCCTGGCGTTCAGGAGGATGACGACGAGCACGAGACCGACGATCGCGACGCCCCAGATCCACGGGCCGCCTGGCAGGGTGTCCAACATCCCACCAGTATGCCCGGCCCGCCTGGACGACCCCGGGAGATGTGCCCTTCGACAGGCTCAGGGACCGGAAGGGGTGGCTCAGGGACCGGAGGGGAGATTCAGGGACCGGAGGGAGACTCAGGGACCGGAAGGGGTGGCTCAGGGACCGGAAGGGGTGGCTCAGGGACCGGAAGGGGTGGCTCAGGGACCGGAGGTCAGGCGAGACCGCCGTCGACGGAGCGGCCGTACTCGATCGGCTCGTCTGGCACGAGGACCTCGGTGTCGCGGTTGAGGCTCTCCCCGCGGAAGAAGGGCCGCGAGGACTTCCGGCTGTACCAGAGCAGCATGAGCACGAAACCGAAGGCCAGCGAACCGACGCCGATGACGAACGTCCCGCCGACGCCGAACAGGACCGTGTAGCCGTAGTCGACGTCGAACATGTCGATGCAGCTCTGCACGAAGGCGAAGGTGAGCATGAGCGCCCCGAGGAGCGGGAAGAGGCCCTTGAAGAAGAAGTCCTGCGCGGAGCGGAGGAGCACCTTCCGGAAGTACCAGACGCACGCGTACCCGGTGATGCCGTAGTAGAAGGCGATCGCGAGTCCGAGGGAGAGGATCGAGTCCGCGAGGATGTTCTCGCTCACGAGCGTCATGCCGACGTAGTAGACGATCGCCACGATGCCCATGACGAGCGTCGAGAAGGACGGCGTCTTGAAGGTCGGGTGGACGGTCGCGAACCGTTTCGGCAGCGCCTTGTAGGCAGCCATCGCGAGCGTGCCGCGCGCCGTCGGGAGGATCGTCGTCTGCGTCGACGACACCGCCGAGATGAGCACGGCGACGACCAGGATCCACGCCCACGGTCCGAGCACGAGGTCCTTCAGCGCCAGGAAGATGTCGTTCGCGTTGTCCTCGTTGGCGAGGCCGGTGCCCGTGGTCCCGAGTCCGGCGTAGACCATGGCGGCGACCGTGACGGTGACGTAGGTGACCAGCAGGATGACCGTGGAGATGACCGCCGCGCGGCCCGGGATCTTCTGCGGGTCCTTCGTCTCCTCGTTCAGGGCGAGGCAGGTGTCCCAACCCCAGTAGATGAAGAGTGCGAGCAGCACCGCCTCGATGAAGCCGTGGTAATCGGTGAACGCGAACGGGTTGAACCAGTCGAGCGAGATCGGCGTCGCGTCGGGCGCGGTGCCGTTCGACGCTCCGATGAAGGCGAACACGGCGAACAGCACGAGGGCGAGGTACTGGACGGCGAGGAGGATGTTCTGGATCCGCTCCCCCAGCTCGATGCCGCGGTAGGACACCCACGTCATGAGGGCGATGAACACGACACCGGTCGCGGTGACGAGCGGGACGTTCGAGGCGAGGGAGCCGTCACCGATGAGCAACCACAGGTACTGCCCCGCGATCTGTGCGAGGTTCGCGAGCACCACGATGCCGGCGAGCGCGACGCCCCACCCGCCGATCCAGCCCGTGACCGGGCCGAAGGCCTTCGTCGCCCAGGTGAAGGTGGTGCCGCAGTCCGGTACGTCGCGGTTCAGCTCGCGGTAGGCGAACGCGATGAACAGCATCGGGATGAAGGCGACGATGAAGGCGATCGGCGCCTGGGCACCGACGGCGAGCACGACGAACCCGAGCGTCGCGACGAGCGAGTACACCGGCGCGGTCGACGCCAAGCCGATGATCACGGAGCCGAAGAGGCCGAGGGTGCCGGTGGCGAGACCCTTGCCGCCGGTGGGTGATGCCGGCTGCGACCCGCGGGCCGTGTCCTGTGCTGTCATGACGGAACGGTAGGGCCGGGCGCACCCGTGTGTCAATGCTCCCGTTCGGGACCGGGCTACGGAATCAGTCGCGCCGACTCGCGGGAAGTGACGGGATCAACAGGTTCCACCCCTCGAGAATGCCGAGACGAACCCCGACGGTGTCGAGACTCAGGCCGGCTTGAGTCCGCGGTGCAGGGCGACGATCCCGCCGGTGAGGTTGCGGTAGGCGACGTGCTCGTAGCCCGCTTCACGCAGCCAGGCGGCCAGCTCCGGCTGGCTCGGCCAGGCGCGGATCGAGTCGTTGAGGTAGGTGTACGCCTCGGCGTTCGACGATGCGACGCCGGCGACGAGCGGCATCACGCGCTCGAGGTAGAGGTTGTAGGCGGCGCGCATCGGGGCGAACGTCGGCGTGGAGAACTCGCAGATGACGATCCTGCCGCCGGGCTTCGTGACCCGGAGCATCTCGGCGAGGGCGTCCTTCGGGCGGACGACGTTGCGGAGGCCGAAGGAGATCGTCGTCGCGTCGAACTCCTCGTCGGCGAAGGGGAGGTCGGTCGCGTCGGCCTCGACGAACTGGATGTCGGAGCGGTCGGCGTACTTGTCGCGACCCACGGCGATCATGCCGGGCGAGAAGTCGGCGGCCACGACCTGTGCACCGTTGCGTGCCAGCGCCGCGGAGGACGTGCCCGTGCCGGCCGCGAGGTCGAGGATGCGCTCACCGGCGGCCGGACCGACCGCACGAGTGGTCGCGATGCGCCACAGGGCGTCGTTCCCGACGGAGAGGACCGCGTTCATGCGGTCGTACTTCGTCGAGACGTCGTCGAACATGGCCGAGACCTGCTCGGGCTGCTTGGAGAGGTCGGCGCGGTTCACCCGTCCATCCTACGTCCGCGCCGCTGGGAGCCGGCCGTCCGAGCACGGCTCCCAGGCTCGCGCTCAGTAGTCGATGCGTCCGTGCCGGTTGTGGAACTCGCCGGTGGGACCGTCCGGACCGAGCAGGGCGAGCGCGACGGTCGCGTCCGTCCCCTCGGTCACCGTCTGATGGCCACCGTGTCCGTTGAAGTCGGTCGCGGTGTAGCCCGGGTCGCTCACGTTCACCCGGAACCCGGGTAGGTTCTTCGCGTACTGCACGGTGAGTGTGATGACGGCCGCCTTCGACGCGGCGTACGGGATGGTCGGTACCGCGAACTCGTCGGCCTCCTCGGAGGTGAGGAAGCGGGGCCATCCCACTCCCGAGGCGACGTTCACGATGACGGGTCGGGACGAACGGCGCAGGAGGGGCAACGCGGCCTGGGTGACGCGGACGACACCGAGGACGTTCGTGTCGAGGACGTCCTGCATCGACTCCGGGGTGAGGTCGTCCACGCCGAAGGACGTGCCGAGCACACCGGCGTTGTTGACGAGCACGTCGAGCTCCGGAAGCGCCGCGAGGGCCGCGTCGACGCTCGCCTGGTCGGTGACGTCGAGCTGGACGGGGTGGGCGCCGAGCGCGGCGACGGCATCGCCGCGACCCAGGTCGCGCATGCCGGCGTAGACGGTGTGGCCGGCGTCGATCAGTCGGCGTGCGGTTTCGAGTCCGAGGCTCTTGTTGGCCCCGGTGATGAGTGTGGTGGTCATGGGTCCATGCTCCGCCCGGCATGGTCGGTCCGCCAGGCCCCGGTCGACAGGGGGACCGGCAGTACCAGGATGCGGACCGCCACCGGGGGCACAATGGCCGGATGGACGAATTCGCCGGCGTGCTCCGGGCCTGGCGCGAACGGGTCTCCCCTGCCGAGGTCGGTCTCCCCGCCGGCCCAGGAAGACGGACGGCCGGCCTGCGCCGCGAGGAGCTCTCGGCCCTCGCCGGCATCAGCGTGGACTACATCGTCAGGCTCGAGCAGGGTCGCGCCCGGAATCCCTCACCGCAGCTGCTGCGGGCCCTCGCGGTCGCACTGCGACTGACGGATCAGGAGCGCGACCACCTCTACCGCGCCGCCGGAGCCGCTCCACCACCGCCCGGGGTCGTCCCGCGGCACATCGGTCCGGGCGTGCAGCGCATCGTCGACCGGCTCGGCGACGTGCCGCTGGCGGTCTTCTCCGCCGCCCACGACATCCTGCTCTGGAACCCGCTGTGGGCCGCGGTGAACGGCGATCCCTCCGCCCTCGTCGGCGACGATCGCAACCTGGTGTGGCGGCACTTCACCGCGGGGCACGACGGCACGGACTTCGACGAGCAGCATGAGGAGGAGTTCGCGAGCGACCTCGCCGCAGACCTCCGGGCCGCGGTCGGGCGCTACCCGCGGGACGACGAGCTCGCACGACTCGTGGCCCGGCTGCGATCGGTGTCACCCGAGTTCGAGCGGCGCTGGGCGGAGGCCAGGGTCGCGGAGCACCGGGCGAGCCGGAAGACGGTCACACGGACACCGGTCGGACCGATCACCGTCGACTGCGACGTCCTGTCCACGCCGGGCGGCGACCTGCGCATCGTCGTGTACACGGCGGCACCGGGCACCGAGGACGCGGCGAAACTCGCACTGCTCGGGGTCACCGGGTTGCAGACGATCGGGACGCCCGGCCGGTGAACGCCCCGCCGACGAGGCCGTGACTGCCCCTCCACCGGTCGGGCTGCGGCGGGGAGGGACCCCTCCTGCGCGGGCGTAGGGTTGAACGGTGACCATTCCCCTGACCTCGTCACTGGTCGCCCAGACCGTCGCCATCGACGACCCGCGCCAGCTCCTCCCGTTCGCCGACCAGACCTCGCCGCTCCTCTGGGTGCGGAAGGGATACGGGCTGGTCGGACTTGGTGAGGCGCTCCGCCTGGAGTTCTCGGGTCCCGACCGGTTCACGCGTGCCGCGGCGGCCTGGCGGGACGTCTCCGCCGCAGCGGTGGTGACGGACGAGGTCCGGCGGCCCGGGTCCGGCCTGGTCGCGTTCGGCACGTTCGCCTTCGACGACGAGTCCTCCGCGACGAGCGTCCTCATCGTGCCGCGCACGATCATCGGTCGGTACCCCGACGCGAGCTTCATCACGCGGGTCTCCCTCGGCGACGGCGCCGAGGACGTCGATCCCGTGACCACGGCCTACGGGCCCGAGTACCGCATCCAGCTGACCCCCGGTGTGCAGAGCCGCGACGGCTACCTCGACTCGGCCGAGCGCGCCATCGCCCGCATCCAGGCCGGCGGCCTGAGCAAGGTCGTGCTCGCGCGCGACCTGGCCGGGCACCTCCCCGCGGAAGCGGACCGCCGCCGGGTGCTCCACGACCTCGCCCTCGGCTACCCCGACTGCTGGACCTACGCGGTCGACGGCTTCATCGGCTCGAGCCCGGAGACGCTCGTCCGAGTGGATCGGGGTGCCGTCTCGGCACGCGTCCTCGCCGGCACGATCTCGCGTGGTCCCGACGCCGAGAGCGACCACGACCAGGCCGTCGCACTCATGACGAGCGCGAAGGACCAGGGTGAGCACCAGTTCGCCGTGCAGTCGGTGCTGACCGCCCTGCAGGCACACAGCCCCCAGTTGCGCCGCAGCGAGGCCCCGTTCACCCTCAAGCTGCCGAACCTCTGGCACCTCGCGACCGACATCGACGGACGACTCTCGGACGGCTCGTCCTCGCTCGACCTCATGGACGGCCTGCACCCGACCGCCGCCGTCGCCGGAACCCCAACGCGCGACGCCGTCGCCCTCATCCGCGAGCTGGAACCGTTCGACCGCGGTCGCTACGCCGGTCCGGTCGGGTGGGTGGACGCCTCGGGTGACGGCGAGTGGGCGGTGGCCCTCCGGTGTGCGCAGATCGCGCCGGACGGTGACATCACTGCCTACGCCGGCTGTGGCATCGTCGCCGACTCGGACGCTGCGACGGAGCTCGTCGAGACGAAGATGAAGTTCCGTCCGATCGTGGAAGCCTTCGGCTGAGCCGAAGAACCTCGGCTCAGCTCGCCGCGAGTCGTGCCTGCTCGACGGCGATGTCGTAGTCGGCCGCCGGCCACTGCGGATCGATGTCCTCGAGGGCGTCGAGCAGCAGCCGCTGGACCGCGATGCGCGCGTACCACTTGCGGTCCGCCGGCACGACGAACCAGGGGGCGGCCTCGGTGCTCGTCCGCTCGAACGCCACCTGGTAGGCGTCCTGATAGGCCGGCCACAGCTCGCGTTCGTCCACATCGCCCGGGTTGTACTTCCAGTGCTTGTCCGGACGCGCGAGCCGGTCGGCGAGCCGCTCCTTCTGCTCGTCGGCACTGATCTGCAGCATCACCTTGACGATGCGGGTCCCGCTCGCGACGATGCCCGCCTCGAAGTCGTTGATCGCCCCGTACCGACGCTCGATCTCGTCCGGCGCGGCGAGCTGACGCACCCGACCGATGAGGACGTCCTCGTAGTGCGAACGGTCGAAGACGCCGATCTGACCGGGCTTCGGCAGGTGCGGCTCAACCCGCCAGAGGAAGTCGTGGGAGCGCTCCTCCTCCGTGGGCTTCTTGAAGGCGTGGTGGTGCACGCCCTGCGGGTCGACCGAGCCGACGACGTGCTTGACGATGCCACCCTTGCCCGCCGTGTCCATCGCCTGCAGGACGAGGAGCACCGCTTCTGGGGCTCCCTGCGTGCTCGCCGCGAAGAGTCGCTCCTGCAGCTCGGACAGCGCGGGCACCCCCGCGTCGAGCTCGACCCGGCCCTGCTGCTTGTCGCCATCGAAGCCCGGCGTCGATGAGGGATCGACGTCGGCGAGGCTGAACCCCTCCCCCACGCGCAGCGTGTCTCGGGGTGGTGCCGTCCAGGTCGATGCGTGCTTCGATGCCGTCATCCGCCCATTCTGGCTGCAGGTCGCTTCGGAAGTCGACCCCTGGCAGGACCGGCGGATCAGGCTCGCGGCAGCGGGACCTCGATGAGGACGGGAGCGGTCACCGGCGCGGTGAACGCCTGGTCGAGTTCCGTGCGGGTGCGGGCCGAGCGGTACTCCCACCCGTAGGCGGTCGCGAGCGACTCCAGCCGGACGTGCTGTGGCGTGTACTGGACGCGGTCGAAGAGCGCTCCGGCTGCGCTCTGGGCGACCTCGAGCGCGTCGAAGATGGTGCCACCCCCGTCGTTGCCGACGATCACCTGGAGACGCGGCGCGACGCCGTCGTCCAGGAGCAACGCGCCGACGTCGTGGAGGAATGCGAGGTCGCCGAGGAGCACCCGCGTCACACCGGGACCACCGTCGGCCTGGCTCGCCAGCGCGATCCCCGTGGCGGTGGCGATGGTGCCGTCGATACCCGCGAGTCCGCGGTTGGCGTGCACGCTGATCTTGCGGCCGGGGACGAGACCGTCGGCCACGCGGATGAGCCTCGACGCGCCGACGACGAGGCGGTCGTGCGGCCAGGTGGCACGCCAGACCGCGTCGACGAGGACCTCGCGGGTGACCGGGAGGCGGACGGCGTCGAGCTCGGCCCGGACGGAGGCCAGTCGCTCGGCGGGAGTCGTCGAGTGCAGCCCCTCGAGATCGGGGGCTGCAGGCGAGGGGTCCACCACCCGTTCGCGGGATCCGACGACCCAGGCTCCGAGCCAAGCGCGATCCGCGGGCCCCACCTCGACGGAGACGGAGGACACGATCCGGTCGGCCCGTCGTCCGGGGTTGTAGACCTCGGCTCCGGCCGGGGCGACGACGATCGTCTCGACCTGCGGCTGCTGGAGCAGGAGCGGGACCTCGCGACTGAGGGTCGGGTGGCCGAAGACGACGACGCGCTCGACGGCCTCGCGGTAGTCGTCCTCGCGGAGCAGCTCCCGGTAGGCGGCGATGACGTTCCGCCCGAACCGGGATCCGCTCGACACCTCCGCGATCAGCGGCCATCCGCCGTCCGCCGCGAGCTGCTCGGCGGCCGGGCCGGCATGGTGCCCGGCGACGACGAGGGTCCTGGGTCCGCGCTCGAGGACGAGATGCGGTCGCCCCGGGTAGAGCGGTGCTTCCGCGGTGGCGTCCGTCTCGACCGGGACGTCGGGGGTCGCCCCGGCGACGACCGGGTCGAAGCTGCCCGAGAGCGGCTCCCGGAAGGCGAGGTTCAGGTGCACCGGGCCCGGATCGAGGACGTCCGTCGCGGCGCGGTACGCCCGCTGGGCGAGATCGCGGGCGGCGTCCTGCTCACCGTCGGCACCGGTCGGGGCCTCGACGACCACGGCGAGGCGCGCGGCGAACCCGTAGAGGTCGTCCTGCTTCGTCGTCTGGTTCGCGCGGATGCCGTGCGCCTCGGCCGGCCGGTCGGCGGTGAGGACGATGAGCGGGACGCGCGAGTGATGCGCCTCGAGGACCGCTGGATGCAGGTTCGCGGTCGCCGTCCCCGAGGTTGTGATCACGACGGCCGGGCGGTCGGTCTCGACGCCGAGGCCCAAGGCGAGGAAGCCGGCGACCCGCTCGTCGATGCGCACATGCAGGGTGATCCGTCCGGAGGCCGCCAGCTCGGCAGCGGCGAGCGCGAGCGCCTGCGACCGGGAACCTGGGCAGACGACGACGTCGGAGACACCCACGGCGACGAGCGCGTCGAGGAGTGCCCACGCGGACGCGCTGGCCGGGCTCGACGAGGGAGCCGAGCCGACGGGCTCGGGAGCGGCGGACGAGTTCACGAGGCGCTCGGGGCGCCAGGCGGTCTGCGGCCGGAACCGTCGTCGGGCGTGTCGGATCCCGGGGCGGGGTCGTCGTGCGTCGTCGCATCCGGGCTGTCGCCCGACTCGTCGTCGAAGCGGTTGAGCTCGTCCTCGAGGTCGCGGATGCGCTTCGTCTGCGCACGGTCGGCGTCGAGCTTCTTGAGGAAGTCGGGGTCGTCGTCCGGCGCTGAGCCGCGGGGCACGGCCTTCGGAGCGCGGACCCGACCGATGATCCACCAGAGGACTCCGCCGATGACCGGCAGGAGGAGGATGGCGATGATCCACGAGGTCTTGCTGATCCCTCGGACGCGGTCGCGCGGCATCGTGGCGCAGTCAACCACCGAATACACGATGAACACGACTGCCGCGACGGCGAGGCCGATCCAGAGACGAACCATGTCTCCATCGTAAACGCCAGGTGACGTGATTACCTGGGGTTGCCTTCAGGCGGGACGCCTAGACTTGTCTGGTGAAACGCGTTCCCGCCGCCGTCCGGTACACCATCCTCCGCCTGTTGGCTTTCGTGGTGCCGCTCCTGCTCCTCGTCTTCCTCACGGGTCTGCAGCCCTGGGTCGCCGCGATCATCGCCGCGATCATCGGACTCTGCGTGTCCTACATCTTCCTGCGCACCCCGCGGGAGACCGTCGCGCAGGAGCTCTACGCCCGTCGGCACGGCGACAAGCCGACGCCGCACGACGACGAGGACTCCGAGGACGCAGCGCTCGATGCGAGCGCGGCGGCACCGGAAGCGTCGTCAGCCGGCGATGCCGGGCGTGTAGAAGAACGCCAGACCGAGGATCACCCCGAACGCTAGCTGCACGAGCCCCGTCAGCTTGAGCACCAGGATCTGCTCCCTGGCCGTCGTGGAGAACAGCACGATCACGCACGCCGGGATGGCGGCGAGCAGCGCGAACATGGTGAACCAGGCGATCGGGTAGAAGAGCGCGAGGAACGCGGCGATGCCAAACGGCACGAGCAGCAGGACGCAGTAGAGCACCTTCGACGCGATCCGGCCGATGAACGTCGACAGGGTGCGCTTGCCGACCGCCTTGTCCTGTTCGAGGTCGCGGAGGTTGTTGACGACGAGCGCCGCGCAGGCGATGAGGCCCGCGCCGATCGCGCCGAACCATGCCTCCTGGTTCACGGTCCCGACCTGGACGAAGGTCGTGCCGAGCGTGGCGACGAGGCCGAAGAACACGAAGACGAAGACCTCGCCGAGCGCGAAGTACCCGTAGGGGCGCTTCCCGCCCGTGTAGAACCAGGCGGCGACGATCGCGACCGCCCCGACGAGGAGCAGCCACCAGAACTGAGTGAGGATCGTGAGGACGATGCCGGCCACCGCCGCGATACCGAAGAACACGAGCGCGACGGTCAGGACCGTCTTGGGCTTCGCCGCGCCGGAACCGGTCAGTCGGCTCGGGCCGACCCGTAGGTCGTCCGTTCCGCGGATGCCGTCGGAGTAGTCGTTGGCGTAGTTGACGCCGATCTGCAGCGCGAGCGCGACGACGAGGCAGAGCAGCGCGCGGACCGGGTGGTAGACCCCGGGGCCCGCGATGATCGTCGCGGCACCGGTGCCGATGAGCACGGGGGCGACGGCCATCGGCAGCGTACGGATCCGGGCCGCACCGACCCAGTCGCCGAAGGTCGCCGGCTTCGCGAGCGGGACCTTGCGACCGCCACCGCGTGCGGGGTTGCCGGATCGTCCACCGTTCGCGCCACGACCCGCCGTGCTGCGCGGTGCGGACGTCTTCTGCTGTTTCGGCGCTGCCGGCCGTGCTCCATGTGCCACGACGGCGAGTCTACCCGCGGAGCCTCGGGGCGGACGGCGTCACAGGGCCCCGGCGGCCTGGAGCGTCTGGAGGATCGCCGGAGCGATGTGCTCGGCGAACGCCGGGGTGAGATGCACGCTGTCGTACTTCGTCGGCGTTGTCCCGGCGAACGCCGGGCAGACGCCATCCGCGCAGCTGAACGGGAGCGACGAGACGAAGCGTTCCCCGGCTGCTCCCGCCGCCGACTCGGTCGCCGCGGCGAAGTCGTTCCAGGCGGCGTCGACGCCGACGGCGCAGTCCTGCGGAATGGACACCCGCGAGTAGCAGGAACCGAGATCCGCACCGAGCGGCGGCGGCGCGAGGAACACGACGCGGCCCGGGACCTGATACCCCGCCGTCTCGGCGAGCGCCGACGCGACCATCGACGTCGTGTCGAGCGATCGGCCGTCGGTGGTGCGGCCCGCGGCGAACGCGTTCGAGACGATCACGAGGTCGGGCTGGTCCGCGGCGATGCGTTCGGCGATGTCGTGCTTGCGCGTCGGGCAGTCGTCCATGACCCCGGCGCCGCTGTTCTGGATGAGGTCCTGCGTGAAGCGGCACCCGTAGAGGCCGATGGTGGTGATCCGCACCGCCCCACCGCTCTGATCCGCGATCGCGCGGAACGCCGGCGCGTAGGCGAGCGCGGTCGAGTCGCCGACGAGGTAGACGTGCTTCGGCGCGGACGCATCGCCCCAGGTGCACGAACCGTCGTCGGGCGTCGAACCCAGGTCGAAACAGGACCGGGCGGGGTTGGTGCTCGAGGTCGCGCGGATCGCGTCGTCGAGGCTCGGCGAGAGGTTGTCGGGCCACGCCGAGGCCTGGCTCGCGAGTTGCAGCTCGGCGGCGATGCCCTGGAGCGGGTCTCCGGCCGGAGCCGCGACGGCCGCCGGTCCGCCGGTGGTCACCGGCATGCGGAGCGCGGGGCCGATGGCGATCACCGCGAGCCCGGCGACGATCACGAGTCCGACCGCCGAGTAGAGGAACTGGGAGGCGAACCGCTCGCGCCAGGCGGCCCAGGCGGCGTCCCTGGCGTCGCGGTCGCCGTGGAAGGAACCCACGAGTGGCGTGCGGTGCAACGGCTGTTCGATGAGCAGGAAGGAGAGCACCGAGACCCCGAGGATGAGCCCGAGCATCCCCGGGACCGTGCTGAGGGCGGTGTCGGGGACGAGCATCGGTACGAACACGAGGATCGGGAGGTGCCAGAGGTAGAGCGAATAGGAGATCGCTCCGACGCCACGGCCCAGCGGGTTCGCGAGCGGGAAGATCCAGCGCGAGTACGCCGGGCCGGCTCCGGTCCCGGCGGCGATGAGCAGCATCGCGGCGGCGACGGGGGCGACCGCCCAGGGGCCGGGGAACCCGATCGACCCGGTGATGAGCAGCGCGGACGCGACGATGCCGACGAGCCCCGCCCACCCGGCGACCACCCGGAGCGCCATCGGCAGTCGGCCGAGGAGCGGCGCAAGCACGGCCAGGAGTGCGCCGGCCCCCAGCTCCCACACTCGCGCGCCGGTCGCGAAGTAGGCGGCCTGCGGGGCCGCCCCCGACTGCCACACGGCGACGGCGAACGAAGCCGCGATGAGGACGACGAGGACGCCACCGACGACGATGCGCGAGCGCAGCACGGGTCTGGCTCCGCGGGCCGCGACGGCGAGCAGGACGACGAGCAGCACCGGCCACACGAGGTAGAACTGCTCCTCGATCGAGAGGGACCAGAAGTGCTGCAGCGGTGACGCGGCGTCCGTCGCGTGGAAGTAGTCGGTGCCCGACGCCTCGAAACGCCAGTTCGAGACGAGCAGTGCGGCCGACACCGCGTCCCACCAGGTCGCGAGCGCCCGCGGGGCGTTGAACAGCCACGCCGCCAGCGCGACGGTCGCGGCCAGGACGACGAGCGACGCGGGCAGGATCCGCTTGATCCGCCGCCCGAAGAAGGCCGGCAGGGAGATGCGTCCGGAACGCTCGTGCTCGCGCAGGAGCAACCCGGTGATGAGGAAGCCGGAGATCACGAAGAACACGTCCACGCCCACGAAGCCGCCGGCCGGCCAGCCGGTCGCGTGGGCGAGGATCACCGCGGTCACGGCGAGCGCCCGCATCCCCTGGATGTCGGCGCGGAACGCCGTGGTCGGCCTCGTGGGCGCAGCGCCCGTGTCGGTCCCCGTTGTCACCTGTCGTCGTCCCCCGGCTGCGGTCGCTCGTCGACACGCATGGGAGAGCATGCCCTATGCGACAACCGCCCGCAAACCGGCCCTCGCGGTCACTCGGAGGACGGGCTCAACCCAATCGTGAGCGGAGTGCGACGAGGTCGGGTTTGCCGCTCGCGAGCAGCGGCAGCTCGGCCAGACGGACCAGTCGGGCGGGGCGCGCCGGGCGGCCGAGCGCCTCCGCGACGGCGTCTCGGGCGGTCTGCAGCAGCGCGTCGTCCGGGCGCTGGCCCAAGGGGGTCCCGACCCCCGTCACGATCACGGACGCCTGGCCGAACCGCTCGTCGGGGACGGCGACGACGACGGCCTCGGCCAGCCCCGGCACCGACCGGACGACCGCTTGCACCCGGTCGAGGGAGATGTTCACCCCGCCGCTGATGATCACGTTGTCGGCCCGACCGGTCACCCGGACGACGCCGTCGACGAGCTCGGCGGTGTCGCCGGTGCGGTACCACCGGCGGCCGCCGTCGTCCGGGAAGGCGGTCGCCGTGCGGTCCGGTTCGCCGAGGTAGCCATCGGCAAGGACCGGTCCGGCGATGAGGAGCTCCCCGTTCACCAGCCGGGGTTCGACACCGGCGAACGGCACGCCGTCGTACAGACAGCCGCCGGAGGTCTCGCTCGAGCCGTAACTCCGCACGACGCGGATGCCGAGCGCTGCGGACCGTTCGAGCAGCGGAGCGGGGGTGGCCTGTCCCCCGACGAGCAGCCCGGCGAGTCCGGCGAGCGCGTCACGCACGGAGGTGCTCGTCTCGGCGGCGTCGACGAGCATGCGCAGTTGTGCCGGTACGAGGGCGGCGAATCCGGCATCGGCGTCGAGCCGCTCGACGAGTCCGCAGAACGCCCGGGCGTCGAACGACCCTGTCGGTGCCTCGAGCGGCCTGGTCCCGGCGACGATCGACCGGAGTAGCACGTTGACGCCGGCGATGTAGTGCGTCGGGAGTGCCAGGATCCACTGGGACGAACGGCGATGGGCCTCAGGGCCACCCAGAGCCACCGCGGAACCCGCCGCGCTGGCCAGGAGGGCCTCAGCCGAGAGGGCGACCCGCTTCGGTACGCCCGTTGAACCGGACGTCTCGATCACGAGGGCCACCCGGTCGTCGACCACGGCCGGTGCCGCGGACGATCCGGGTTGCATCGGGAGGACCGCGGGTCCGGAGCCGTCGAGCGCCGTCTCCAGGGCTGCGAGCATCGCCGAGGCGGACGCGTCGACGGGGAGCAGCTGACGGGTCATGGATTCAGCGTACGCCGGGTGCGTCGGCGCTCCGCCGACTCCTCGCGGTCAGGCAGCTCAGAACTGCCAGGGGAACGGAGCCCAGTCCGGCTTGCGCTTCTCCAGGAAGGCGTCGCGCCCCTCCACCGCCTCGTCGGTGCCGTAGGCGAGGCGGGTGGCCTCGCCCGCGAAGACCTGCTGGCCGACGAGACCGTCGTCGACGGCGTTGAAGGCGAACTTCAGCATGCGGATGGCGGTCGGTGACTTGCCGAGGATGGTGCGGGCCCAGGCGACGCCCGTCTGCTCGAGCTCGGCGTGCGGGACGACCGCGTTGATCGCGCCCGCCTGCAGCGCGCGCTCCGCGTCGTACTCCTGGGCGAGGAAGAACACCTCGCGGGCGAACTTCTGACCCACCTGCTTGGCGAAGTACGCGCTCCCGTACCCCGCGTCGAAGGAACCGACGTCGGCGTCGGTCTGCTTGAACCGCGCGTGTTCCCGACTCGCGATCGACAGGTCGCACACGACGCCGAGGGAGTGCCCACCGCCCGCGGACCACCCGGGAACGAGGTTGATGACGACCTTCGGCATGAAGCGGATGAGGCGCTGGACCTCGAGGATGTGCAGGCGACCGTTGCGCGCGGCGTCGATGCCGCTCGCCGTCTCGTCGTCCGCGGCGTCGTCGCTCGCGTACCGGTAGCCGTCGCGACCACGGATGCGCTGGTCGCCGCCCGAGCAGAACGCCCAGCCGCCGTCCTTCGCGCTCGGACCGTTGCCGGTGAGCAGCACCACCCCGACCGTCGGGCTCTGGCGAGCGTGGTCGAGCGCGCGGTACAGCTCGTCGACGGTGTGCGGGCGGAAGGCGTTGCGCACCTCGGGGCGGTCGAACGCGATGCGCACGAAGCCGCCCTCGCGCGCGACGTGGTACGTCAGATCGGTGAGGTCCTCGAACCCCGGTACGACGTCCCAGATCTCCGGGTCGAACAGTTCGGACACTCGATCGCTCATGCGTCCAGCCTAGGCACTACTTCGGCTTGTCGAGGTCCGCATAGGGCTTGAGCGCCTCCAGGTAGTCGGCGCGGTCCGCCTCCTTCAGGAGCGCATACGAGTCGAGGTGCAGCTCGATGCCCTCCGCCGCCATGTCGTAGTAGTCGACGTCGAACTCGCGGTCCTTCGCGACCGTGCCGGCCGAGTCGAGCGTGAGGTCGACGATGCTCGTCCGGAAGTCGCCGGCCCCCGTGATGGCGTTGTAGGTGTGCAGGTCCCACAGTGCCTGGGTGTCGAGGGTCTCACCGCCGTACCGCTCGGTGAGCTCGCCCGGCTCACGCCAGGAGGACGGTGCGTTCTGCATGTCGAGGTTCGCGATCCCGTAGCGGAGCAGCACCTGCCGGATCAGCTCGACGACCCGCGACTTCTCCTCGAAGGTGCGCACGGTCGTCGTCGTCTGCCACACCGGTGCCGTGTACTCGAAGAGCATGGAGTCCCCGCCGTACCCGTTCTGATCGACCTCCGTCTCGGCGGGCTGTCGCTCCACCCAGTCGAAGCCGAACTCGGCGGTCAGGGCCGTCCGAATCTCCGCGAGCATCTCGTCGGACGTCCCGACGAAGTCCTCGTAGCTCGGCCCGTCGAGGGTCTCCTTCGCGTCGACGTAGGCGGACCCCGGGTAGGTGTCCCAGATCGGGTCGTGCTCCTCGTCGCCGCTGCCACCGGCGGAGGCACCATTCCCGGCCCGATCCGGGGAGAGACCGCCGACCGCCATCGCCGTGACGGGGTTGACGACGAGGATGAGCACCAGCGCCAGCACACCCCAGCGGCGCCGCACCTTCCGGCGGATGACGATGACACTCCCGATGAGCAGCACGATCTGCACGACGACGACGAGGACGAACGCCACGAGGATGGCCCAGGCCCCCTCGCCGGGCCGGTAGCTCACGGCCAGCAGGACGGTGAAGAGGGTGACGGCCACCACCGCGCCGAGCAGGGCGAGCGGCGAGAAGGAGGCGACGACACCCCGACTCCGCGCGCCGAGTTCGTCCCGACCCGTCGGGGATGCACCGGCGGCAGGCGGGTGGGCCGCCGGAGTCCGCTCGCCGTCGTCGGCCGGGATCGCCGCAGACTTGGGTTGCGAGGCAGCCGCGCGCTCCGCCGCCTTCCGCTGACGACGCGACGACGGCTTCCGTGATGCGGGCTGCCGCGGCGTCCGTCGTCCCCGGGACCCCGGACGACGGAACCGGGCGGTCTCCGCCTCCAGCTCCTCGGGCGTGCGTTCCGGGGCGGCAGGCGCTTGCGCGGTCGAGGACGCGGCTGCCGGCGGCGCCCCGGGGATCGGCGGGGCGTTCGGATCGCGCGGCTCGTCGGAGGATCCGCCGGGCGATTCCTCGATCACCGGGAGCACCTCGGCCTCGGGGCTCGGCTCGAAGATCGGCTCGGGCACCGAGAAGGCGGCGGGTTCGTCCGCGGGCACGCTTCGCCGATCGCCTGGCGTCGGCTTGCGTCGGGAGAACAGCGGCACGGGATCGATTGTGTCATGGGCGTCCCGCAACGGCTTCCGACGTCCGGGTGCAGGATGGGGTCATGCAACCGAACCTCGACGACGTCCTCGCCACCGCCCGCGTGGTCTCCATCCCCCTCCGCGTCCGGTTCCGGGGCATCGACACCCGCGAGGCCGTCCTCCTCCGCGGGCCCGCCGGGTGGACGGAGTTCTCCCCCTTCGTCGAGTACGACGACCAGGAGTCAGCCGCGTGGCTGCGGGCCGCCATCGACTTCGGCTGGTCGGACCTCCCGCCCCTCCACCGGGATCGCATCCTCGTGAACGCGACGGTCCCGGCGGTGGACGCGGCGGACGTGCCGTCGATCCTCTCCCGCTTCCCGGGCTGCCGGACCGCGAAGGTGAAGGTGGCCGAGCGCGGGCAGGTGCTGGCCGACGACGTCGCGCGCGTCGCCGCCGTCCGGCGGGCCATCGGACCCGAGGGTCGACTCCGCGTGGACGCCAACACCAACTGGAACGTCGACGAGGCCGAACACGCCATCCGCGCCCTCGAACCCTTCGACCTCGAGTACGTCGAGCAACCCTGCGCGACCGTCGCGGAACTCGCCGAGATCCGTGAACGGGTCTCCTCCCTGGACGTCGCCATCGCGGCGGACGAGAGCGTCCGCAAAGCCGAGGACCCCCTCGCCGTAGCTCGCGCCGGCGCCGCCGACCTGCTCGTCGTGAAGGCGCAGCCGCTCGGCGGCGTGCACGCCGCGCTCCGCATCGCGGGCGAGGCCGGCCTGCCGATCGTCGTCTCGAGCGCGCTGGACACCTCCGTCGGCATCTCCATGGGGGCCCACCTCGCGGCGGCCCTGCCGGAACTCGACTACGACTGCGGGCTCGCCACCACCGCGCTCCTCGGCGGCGACGTGACGACCGCACCGCTCGATCCCGTGGACGGCGGCATCGCCGTTCGGCGCGTCGAGGTGGACGTCGATCTCCTCGAGCACTTCACGGCGTCACCGGAGCGGACCGCCTGGTGGCTCGACCGGCTCCGCCGCACGCACGCGTTGCTCGGCTGAGGCCCGGCGCAGGGGCTTACAGGCCGCTGTAGGCGTGCAGACCCTTGAAGAACACGTTGACCACGACGAAGTTGAACATCACGGCACTGAAGCCGATGATGGCGAGCGTGGCCGCGCGTGATCCGCGCCAGCCGCGCGTCGCCCTGGCATGGATGTACCCGGCGAAGATCACCCAGATGATGAAGGTCCACACCTCTTTGGTGTCCCAGCCCCAGTATCGACCCCAGGCGCGCTCAGCCCAGATGGCACCGGCCATGAGCGTGAACGTCCAGAAGATGAAGCCGATGATGTTGACGCGGTAGGCGAGGTTCTCGAGACGCTCCGCGTTCGGGAGGGTGAGCAGGAAGCGGAGACGCCCGGAGCTCTGGGTGGGCTGCACGAGCCCGAGCCGGCGCTCGCGACGCCCCTGCAGGAGCTGCACGACGCTCAACGCGAAGCCGATGGCGAAGAACGCCGTGCCGAGGCTCGCGACGAACACGTGGATGACGAGCCACGCCGACTGCAGCGCCGGCGGCAGCGGGACGACCTCGACGTAGAAGTTCGCGGTCGCGAGGCCGAGGAGCACGGTCACGAGGCCGATCACGAAGCTGCCGAGGAACCGGAGGTCCACGCGCGCGATGACCACGAGGAACACCGCGACGATGAGCAGCGTGCCCGTCATCGCGAACTCGTACATGTTCGCCCACGGGACACGACCGGCGGCGATACCGCGCGTCACGTCCGCGACGAGGTGGAGGAGGAAGGCGATGACGGTGAGCGAGACTCCGACCCGGAGGCTCGGCGACTTGCGCGACGCCTGCTGCTCGGGCTCGTCCGAGGGACGGCGGGTCTTGCGCGGGACACCGTCGCTCGTGACGATCGGTGCGGCGGTCCGCGCCGCGGCGGAGGCGAGTGCACCGACGCGTTCCTCGGCGGCTGCCGACCGTTCCAGCTCAGCCCGCTCGGCCGCGTCGATCGCCGCGGTGACCTCGGCGCTGCGGCGCGCGAGGTCGAACGTGAAGGCGATGAACGCCAGCGCGTAGACGGCGACGGCCGACCAGAGGCAGAGGTTCGAGATTTCGACGAGGGTCACGGGGTGATTCTACCTTCGGGTTCGGACGAGACAGGCGTTGGACTGTGCGCTTCGGCGATCGCCGCGACGGCCGCTTCGAGGCCGGGGTCCTCGCCGCGGGCGAGCCCGGCGTATTCGAGGGAGACGGTGCCGTCGCTCCCGGTCACGGCCTTCACCCAGACGCGGCGTCTGGCGACGAAGAGTGAGGTGATGAGGCCGGACAGGGCGAGGATGGCGAACGCGAGCACCCACAGCTGGGTCGGGTCGTGGTGCACGTCGAACGAGGCGAACCGCTTGACGGACCCGGCGTAGTTCTCGGTCGACGGGTTGGCCGAGACGTTGTCGAAGGACACCGTGCCGAGGCCGTTGGGGAGGTCCGTGATCTGGCCAGGCGAGAGTTCGATCGACTCGACGCCGGTGTCGCCGCCCGTGAGCTGCTTCATGTCGTCGACGTCGAGCGCGTAGACCGACTTCGGAGCACCGGCGTTGATACCGAGGTCGCCGGAGTAGACGTTGAGCGTCAGCACCGGGTAGGCGAGGTCGGGGTAGGACGAGAAGAACGGCGGCTTGGACGCGGCCTGCGTCGGGTAGAAGAACCCGATCATGCCGAGCTGCTCCGCCAGGCCGTCCGGGACCTTGACGATGCCGAGCGAGGTGAGCTGGGCGTCCTGCGGCAGGAACGGGATGGAGTCGCTGAACACGACCTTGCCCTCGGGATCGCGGACGGTGATCGTCGGCGCGTAGCCGTTGCCGAGCAGGTAAACGTCGGTGCCCTCGAACCGCAGCGGATCGTTGACCTTGATCGTCGCGTCCTGCGGCTTCCCGCCGGGCGAGGTCGTCGTGACCTTCGCGCGGTAGTCGATCGCCTGCCCGTACGCGTCGAGGTTCTCGGTCTCGTAGGTGACGCCGAACTCGTCGAGCGTCAACTTGTAGGGGGCCAGCTCCGACTCGTTGAAGAAGCGGCCGGGGTTGAAGGAGTCGTAGTCGAGCAGGGTGTTGACGAAGGTCTGTCCCTCGACGAGCACGCGCTGACCGGAGAAGCCGAAGCCGCCGCCGAAGCCGACCGTCACGAGGATGCCGACGAGGGCCGAGTGGAAGACGAGGTTGCCGGTCTCGCGGAGGAAGCCGCGCTCGGCGGACACCGATGCGGACCCCTCGGCGTCGTAACGCTCGACGCGGTAGCCCTGGCGCTTCAACTGCTTCGTCGCGTCGTCGATGAGCTCGGTGGCGGTCGCGCCGCTGTCGTCGCTGCGACGCTCGAACGCGGAGAGCCGAGACAGGCGCGCGGGCGTCCGCGGCGGGCGGGAGCGCAGGGCGAGCCAGTGGTGCTTCGTCCGCGGGATCACACAGCCGATGAGCGAGATGAACAGCAGCAGGTAGATCGCGGAGAACCAGGCCGAACTGTAGACGTCGAACGCCTGCACCTTGTCGAGGATGGGCGCGAGGTCCGGGTTGTCGGTGAAGTACTGGGTGACGCCGTTCGGGTCGCTCGACCGTTGCGGGACGAGCGATCCGGGCACCGCGGCGATGGCGAGGAGCAGCAGCAGGAAGAGCGCCGTGCGCATGCTCGTGAGCTGACGCCAGAAGAAGCGGAGCCAACCGACGAACCCGAGCTTCGGCTGGTTGATGCCGTCGGCCGGAGCCGGTGCGGCGGAATCGATGTGATCAGAGGGGCGTGACAAGGCCGCTCATCACCCCCTGCAACGAGTACATCCAAGCGGACCAGAGACCAGACACCATCAACACACCGATCACGATGAGGAGCACGCCGCCGATGATGTTGATCGTGCGGATGTGCCGTTTGAGGAACGCCAACGACCCCGTGACCCAACCGAGTCCGAGTGCGACGAGCAGGAAGGGGATACCGAGACCGAGGCAGTAGAACAGCCCGAGGAGCGCTCCGCGCCACGCGGAGCCGCCCGAGAGGGAGAGCGCGCTGATCGCGGTGAGCGTCGGGCCGAGGCAGGGCGTCCAGCCGATGGCGAAGACGAAGCCGAGCAGCGGCGCGCCGGCGAGGCCGGTGGCGGGTGCCCAGCTGGTGCGCACCGTGCGCTGCAGCCGGGAGAACTGGCCGATGAAGATGAGTCCCATGAGGATGACGACCGCACCGAGGACGCGGGTGATGACGCCCTCCCACTCGACGAACCAGGCGCCGATCGTCCCGACGAACGCCGCGATCGCCACGAACACGACGGTGAAGCCGAGGATGAAGAGACTGACGCCGAGCAACACGCGCCGGCGACCCGCACCGGAGCGCCCTTCCTCCACCGTCGTCATGCCGCCGACGTATCCGAGATAGCCGGGGACGAGCGGCAGGACGCACGGCGAGAGGAAGGACAGCAGACCGGCCGCGATGGCGATCGGGATCGCCACGAGGAGCTGGCCGCCGTAGACGAGCTCGCCGGGGGTCACTCTGGGGCGCTCTCGGCGATCGTGTCGCGGATGAGGGTGTCGAGGATGGTGCGGTCCTGCAGCTGCCCGAGGATGCGTGCGGCGACCCGACCTTGGGCGTCGAGGACGATGGTGGTCGGCACCGCGTTCGGCGGGACGCTGCCCGTGAAGGCGAGCTTCGCCTCCCCGCTGTCGACGTCGAGGATGGAGGGGTAGGTGATGCCGAAGGTGCCGTTGAACGCCTTCGCGGTGTCGGCGGTGTCGCGGACGTTGACCCCGATGAAGGTGGCGCCCTGGTCGGTGTACGCCTCGTTGAGCGCCTGCAGATCCTTCGCCTCCGCGCGGCAGGGTGCGCAGGCGGCGTACCAGAAGTTCACGACCATGACCTGGCCCGCGTGGTCCGCGGAGGAGATCTGCTCGCCGTCCTCGCCGACGCCCGAGAAGCTGATCGACTCGCCACGGTCGTCGAGCGCGACCTCGGTCACGCTGCCGTCGCCCGCGACGTACCCCTTGCTGCTGCCCTCGCGGTACTGCTCGGCGAGCGGATCGCTCCCGCACGCCGTGAGCAGGAGTGCCCCGACGGCCAAGACGGCGGCGACGGCGGACGTCCTCGATCGGCGGGCCATCAGACGGCCCCGACATCGGTCGCGCCGGACGACAGACGGGCCGCCGGATCGACGTAGCCGACCTCGACGAAGCCTTGCTCGGTCCGTTCGAAGGTGGTGATGCTCGACAGGGCGCAGCGTCGCTTCCGCGGGTCGTGACGATAGGGCGCCCCGACGACGGAGCTGTGGAGCATCCAGATCGGCAGCTGGTGGCTGACGATGACGACGTCGCCCGACGGCGTCGCGCGCCAAGCGTCCTCGACGGCCGCGGTCATGCGGTTGACGATCGACGCGTACGGCTCGCCCCAGCTCGGGCGGGACGGGTTGCGGAGCTTGGGCCAGTTGAGCGGGTTCTTCAGGGCGCGGCTCATGCGCTTGCCCTCGAACTCGTTGAACGGTTCGATCACGCGCGGCTCGGCGACGACGGCGAGCCCGAACGCTGCGGCGACCGGCGCTGCAGACTCCTGGGTGCGCTGCAGCGGAGACGCGTAGAGCGCGCCCACCGTGCGATCACGGCTCACGAGGTCGTCCGCGGCGGCCTGCGCCATGCGCTCGCCGAGCTCCGACAGTCGGAATGCGGGGAGTCGACCGTAGAGCACACGAGAAGGATTGTGCACCTCGCCGTGACGCACGAGATGGATCTGGTCGGCTACCACCCTTCAAGTGTACGTTTCCCCAAGCTGCGGATTCACCGTGACCTCCGTCCAGGTCCGAGCCACGAGCGACGGCTAAGCTGTCGGGGTGAGTGAACGCGTCGTTGTGAAGAACCTGGCCGCCCTGTCCGACGGTCCCGTCACCGTCTCCGGATGGGTCGAGACCGTCCGCGACCAGAAGAAGGTGCAGTTCGTCGTCCTCCGCGACGAGAGCGGCGCCGTCCAGCTGGTGAACCCGGCTGTCCGCGAGGTCGACCCGGAGGTCGAGGGCTCCGCCGAGCGCCTCGCCACCACCGAGGCCATCTCCGCCCTCGCGCACGGCTCCTTCATCACCGTCACCGGCGAGCTCAAGCACGACGAGCGCGTCAAGCTCGGCGGCATCGAGGTCAAGGTCGCCACGCTCGAGGTCGTCACCGCCGCCAACCCCGAGACGCCGATCGCTGCGGACTCCTCGCTCGACAAGCGGCTCGACTGGCGTTTCCTCGACCTGCGCCAGCCGAAGCAGGCCCTGATCTTCCGCATTCAGACGACGTTCGAGCACGCACTGCGTCAGTACTGGATCGACAACGACTTCATCGAGATCCACACCCCGAAGCTCATGGCGAGCGCGAGCGAGTCGCGCGCCGAGCTCTTCGAGGTCGACTACTTCGAGGGCAAGGCGTACCTCGCGCAGTCCCCGCAGTTCTTCAAGCAGATGGCGCAGTCCGCCGGCTTCGGCAAGGTGTTCGAGGTCGGACCCGCATTCCGCGCCGACCCGTCGTTCACCAGCCGACACGCGACCGAATTCACGAGCGTCGACGCCGAGATCAGCTGGATCGAGTCCCACGAGGACGTCATGCAGCTGCACGAGGAGCTCCTCGTCGCCGGCTTCACGGCGGTCAAGGACAAGCACGGCGAGCAGATCTCCGAGCTCTTCGGCATCGAGCTCGAGGTCCCGTCGCGTCCGTTCCCGCGCATCCCGCTCGCCGAGGCCAAGCGCATCGTCGCCGAGCGCGGCTACGAGATCCCGCGCGCCGACGACGACATGGACCCCGAGGGCGAGCGTCAGATCGCGGCCTACGTCAAGGAGACCTTCGGTCACGACTTCGTCTTCCTGACCGACTACGCGTCGAGCATCCGGCCGTTCTACCACATGCGCAACGCCGAGGACGGCTCGCTCACCAACAGCTACGACCTCATCTACAACGGCGTCGAGATCTCCACGGGCGCGCAGCGCGAGCACCGCGTCGACGTCCTCGTCGAGCAGGCCAAGGAGAAGGGCCTGGAGCCCGAGGAGCTCGAGTTCTACCTCGACTTCTTCCGCTACGGCGTCCCGGCGCACGGCGGCTTCGGCATGGGCCTCGCCCGCGTGCTCATGCTCATGCTGCACGAGACCTCCATCCGCGAGGTCACCTACCTGTTCCGCGGCCCGACCCGCCTCGCCCCGTAACCCCGCAAGAAGGACGCCATGCAGATCGTCATCCTGTACGGGACCGAATCCGGCAACGCCGAACGCCTCGCCGGCGACCTCGGCAAGGCCATCGGCTCTCAGCACCAGTGGCGCGTCGTCGACCTCGGCGACGTCGACCCCGCCGAGTTGTCGACCGACGAGATCCACATCTTCATCACGTCGACGTACGGCGACGGCCTCCTCGGTGAGACCGGCCAGATCTTCTACGAGGCGCTCGAGGAGTCCGACGTCGAGCTCGACGGGCTCCGGTACGCCATCTTCGGGCTGGGCGACAGCAGCTACGAGGACACGTACAACCAGGGCAGCTCGCTGCTCGACGCCATCCTCACCGAGCACGGCGCGACCCGCTTCGGTGAGTTCGGTCTACACGACGACGGCGGGTTCGAGCGGAAGAAGGACGTCGCGCTCGCCTGGCTGCCCGGCGTGCTCGCCGCAGCACAACAGCTCTGACCTCCGCCCTGGTGCGTGCCAGGACGCGACGGTAGCGTGACTCGCACCGGCCGTGCGGCGTCCTCGCACGTGAGCGAGGGGTGAGCCAGATGAACGCGACCGCCGAATCCGTGGTCCTGCGCCTTCGTGCGGCGGGGTGCGTCTTCGCCGAGGACGAGGCGGCGCTGCTCCTCGCCGAGTCGGATGATCCGGATCGACTCGAACGGATGGTCGCGGCACGGGTCGCCGGCCGGCCGCTCGAACACGTCCTCGGCTGGGTCGCGTTCCGAGGACGCCGGGTCGTCGTCGAGGACGGGGTCTTCGTGCCGCGGCGACGGACCGAGCTCCTGGTCGACGCCGCCCTCCCGCGCCTCCGGAACGGTTCGGTGGTCGTCGAGCTCTGCTGCGGTGCCGCGGCTGTCGGGAGTGCCCTCCTCACCGAGGCACCCGGCCCCATCGACGTCTGGGCGTCGGACATCGACCTCGCCGCGGTGGAGTGCGCACGGCGCAATCTCGAGCCACTCGGTGGGCATGCCCTGCCCGGAGACCTGTTCGACGGGCTGCCCCGGTCGCTCGCGGGTCGCGTCGACCTCCTGCTCGCGAACGCCCCCTACGTCCCGACGGCGTCGATGGCGACGATGCCACCGGAGGCTCGGGAGCACGAGGCCGTGATCGCGCTCGACGGCGGTGCCGACGGGCTCGACGTGCAGCGTCGGATCATCGCGCAGGCCCCGGACTGGCTCGCGCCGACCGGTTCCCTCCTGATCGAGACGAGCGAACGTCAGGCCCCCGAGACCGCCGCGCTCATGCGGGCGGCGGGCCTCACGGCGTCGATCGTCCGCGACGACGAGCTCGACGGCACCGTCGCCGTCGGCGTCATGGCCTGAGCCCTGCGGGTGCCGGGCTCAGTCGAGCTGGAAGTCGACCGCGGAGCGCTCGACCACGAGCTGACGGACGATCTGCACCACGCGGACGTGCTCCGGGTGGACCTGGTAGCGCTCCAGGGCTTCGAGGCTCGGGTAGTCGCCGACCAGCACGACGTCCCAGTTGCTCTCGGGGTAGGCGATGTTGCGTCCGACCTGGAGGTGCTCGATGTCGTCCGGCATGAACCCGGCGAGTGCCTCGAGTTCGGACTGCATGGTGGCGAACGCCGCGTCGCGCTCGGCGTCGTCCGTTGCTGCCAGCTTCCAACTGACGATGTGGCGGATGGTCACTGGGCCCCCAAGGGTCGATGTGGATGGATGGACGTGCGGATCAGTCGGCGAGCAACGCGGACCGCAGGCGGTCGGGGTCGATGCGCCAGTAGTTGTGGACCTTGCCGTCGATGAGGACGACGGGGATCTCCTCCCAGTGGCGGTCGTGGAGCGCGGGATCGTCGAGGATCGAGAGCTCCTCGCGTTCGATCGTCGGGCCGTCGGACGGGAGGCCTGCGACCACCTCGTCGATCACGTCGCGGGCGTCGTCGCAGAGGTGACAGCCGGGCTTGCCGATGAGCGTGACGTGCAGAGTGGACACCTCCTCAACTGTACGGGGTGCCCGAGGTCGGAGCACCTCCACGGAACCGACACGTGTGGTGTTTCACCGAGACATCTGGCACGATGCCTGAATGATGATGCCGTTGAACCCAGGGCTGAGAACCATGCGTGTCGAATTCACCGGGCTCAAACACTCTGGCATGCGCCGGTCGAGGTCCGTTGTCATTGTGTGATGCCTACACATTCGGAAGCCGCGACGATCCTCGGCGAGCGGCTGCGTGCCGCCCGCAACGAGCGACAGCTGACCCTCGAGGACCTGGGCGTGCTGGCCGGGATGCACTGGACGAACATCGGCAAGATCGAGCGAGGGCAGGTGCACCCGAGCGTGGAGACGCTCGTCAGACTGAGTACCGCGCTCGACCTCGACCCGGCCCCGTTCATCACGGGCCTCAACGCCGACATGTACCCGGGGCGGGCGCACAAGCTGACGGCACGCGATCTGCTGGCCGCTCGCCGCGACCAGGAACGCTGACCCGCCCGCCGGAGACCACTCCCCTCCACCCGCCGGCGTCCATCAGAAGGTGACCCGCCAGAGGTACTGGTGGCCACCGGGACGGAACCAGGACACCTGCACGCTGGTCGCGCGGGCCAGCTCGGTGCCCAACACCTCGAATTCCAGGGCGCTCCCCGGCGTCAGGCGACACGGTTCCAGTGGAGCGAGGAGTCCAGGTCCGATCAGGCGCAGCACGACCCAGTGGACGGCTTCGTCACCGACGTTCCGGAGTCGATAGCGAGGTGCGTCGTCTCGTTCGACGACGAACGGCACCCGGTACGCGAGCTCGCGTCGGTTGCGGTGGACGGTTGGCGGGAGATCGCGGGTCATGCGAAGAACCTACGAAGGACCGCCGACGATCTCGGGGCGACGGACCGCGTGCCGCGACGCGCTGTGGATCAGTCCCGTCCGGCCTCGCCTGTGGAGGAACCTCGACGCCGCTCGACCCGCGGAGACCACACGCTCTGACCGACCAACGAGACGATCACCTCGACAACGCCAGAAAGCGCCGTACCCCAATGGGCAGGCGCTTCCGGTGGACGAAGAGTCGTCAGGCGCTCCGAACGGAGCAGCCGGCTACTTCTTGTTGCGGCGCTGGTGACGGGTCTTGCGAAGCAGCTTGCGGTGCTTCTTCTTCGCCATACGCTTGCGGCGCTTCTTGATAACAGAACCCACGGATTTACCTCACAGAATTGGGGGGCTTGGCCGCAGGGATCGCGACCGAAGAGAACAAGTCTTGTTGCCAGTCTAGCCGATTGCAGCGCGCGTCGTTCACACGCCGTACGCCTGCAGGCTGCTAGGAGCGGGAAACGCCTCAGCCGACGTCGGCGACCGGGCGCTGCCGGACGGCGTCGACGGCGGTCTCCGGCACTCGGAACGACTTCCCGAACCGGATGGCCGGGAGCTCCCCCGAATGCACCAAGCGATACACGGTCATCTTGGACACCCGCATCATCTCGGCGACTTCGGCCACGGTGAGGAAGCGGACGTCGGCAGTGTCCTGCGTCATCGAACCCCTCCTGCGCCTCTGGAAACCCGCTTGAACGGCGCCCCGAGGACCGGAACGCCGCATGGCAACTCTAGAGGGCCGACGCCCGCCCTGTACATCCCCTGTGTGAACGGTATGGGGGCCGGGCTACGGGCGGAGCTTCTTCGTGACCGACTGCACCGCGTGGGTCACGTCCGCAGCGACCTTGCCGACCGATCCGGCGACCGCCTTGGCCTGGTCCGGGAGTGACAGCGCCGCGAAATCGACACCGTCGTCCTGGTAGTCGACGCTGAGGAACGGGATCAGCCAGTCCTCCACGTCCTCGAGCGGCGCCGAGTCCAGGCTGTAGTAGCGGTGCTGGCCCTCCTCGCGCACCTCCACGAGCTCTGCTTCGCGCAGGACCTTGAGGTGCTTGGACACCGTCGGCTGACTGAGGCCGAGCTGCGCGACGATCTCGGAGACGCTCGTCCCGGTGCCACCGTGCCGTTCGAGCAGCAGCGCGAGGATGTCCCGCCTGGTGGTGTCAGCGATCACGTCGAAAATGTCGGCCATGCTCCAACGATAGTGATGGAGCGCACGGAGTACCATTGCCTCCGGCGCAGTCCTGAGGTGTTGAGGGGTCAGATGAGCGGCAATGCCATGGGGCGTCGTCCCTCGATCACCGTCCGTCACGGCCTCGCGAGGGTCAGGGAGGCCGTCAGCGACTTCGCCGCGAAGTCGACCTCGCGGTTCGCCATCCTCGTGTTCAGCTTCCTGATCTTCGTCTTCACGATGCTGTTCTCGCTCCCCATCGCGAGCGCCGACCGCCAGGTGACCCCGATCGCCGACGCCCTCTTCACCGCCGTCTCCGTCATCTGCGTCACCGGGCTCTCGACCGTCGACATGGCCACGCACTGGTCGCTCTTCGGTCACGTGCTCGTGTTCATCGGCGTCCAGATCGGCGCGCTCGGCGTCCTGACCCTGGCCTCGATCCTCGGGTTCGTGATCGCCCGACGACTCGGGCTCCGCCAGAAGCTCATGGCGGCGAGCGACACGAACCCCCTGCGGTCGCACCACGGCCCCGTCGCCGAGGGTCAGGCGGTCCGCCTCGGGGAGATCGGCAACCTGCTCGTCACCGTCGCCGTCAGCGCCCTCGTGATCGAGGCGGCCCTGGCGGTCCTGCTCTTCCCTCGCATGCTGCTCGACGGCATCAACCCCTGGGACGCCGCCTGGAACAGCGTCTACTACGCGGCCATGGCCTTCACCAACACCGGCTTCACGCCGAACGCCGAGGGGCTCGCGGCCTTCGAGAACGACTACTGGTTCCTCAGCATCCTCATGCTCGGGGTCTTCCTCGGCAGCATCGGCTTCCCGGTCATCTACGCACTGAGCCGCAACTTCCGTCGGCCGAGCCGCTGGTCGCTGCACGTCAAGCTCACGCTCGTCACGACGATCATCCTGTTCTTCGCCGGGGCGCTCGCCTTCATCCTGCTCGAGTTCAACAACCCCGAGACCTGGAACAAGTGGAACCTCTGGGACACGATCTTCCAGGGGTTCTTCCTGTCGGCCATGACGCGGTCGGGCGGCTTCTCCACCGTGGACATCGGCGACCTCAACGGCTCGACCCTGCTCGTCGCCGACATGCTCATGTTCATCGGCGGTGGTTCCGCCTCGACCGCCGGCGGGATCAAGGTCACGACGCTCGCCGTCCTGTTCCTGGCGGCGTTCGCCGAGGCCCGCGGCCGCGAGGGCGTGGAGGTCTTCCGCCGCCGGATCCCGCAGGACGTGCTCCGCGTCGCGGTGAGCGTCGTCCTCTGGGGTGCGACGATCGTCGCCCTGTCGACGATCGTCATCCTGCAGATGACGAAGGCCCCGCTCGACCACGTGCTGTTCGACGTCATCTCCGCCTTCGCGACGGTCGGGCTGAGCACCGGCCTCGTCGCGGACCTGCCCGACGCCGGGGTGTACGTCCTCGCCGTCACCATGTTCCTGGGCCGCGTTGGTACAGTGACACTCGCTGCAGCCGTGGCCGCGAGTCAGAGCGGCCAGCTGTTCAAACGACCCGAAGAGAGGCCCATCGTTGGTTGACCGCATCAAGCACGACGCCCCGGTCCTCGTCATCGGACTCGGTCGGTTCGGTGCGGCCTGCGCCGGCGAACTCGACCGACTCGACCGCGAGGTGCTCGCGATCGACGACAACTCCGACCTCGTGCAGAAGTGGTCCGACCGGGTCACCCACACCGTGCAGGCCGACGCGAAGAACATCGAGGCGCTCCGGCAGATCGGCGCGCAGGACTTCTCCGTCGCGGTCGTCGCGGTCGGATCCTCCATCGAGGCGAGCGTGCTCATCACCGCCAACCTCGTCGACCTCAAGATCCCGCAGATCTGGGCCAAGGCCGTCTCGCAGTCGCACGGCAAGATCCTCGCCCGGGTGGGGGCGAGCCACGTCATCTACCCCGAGCGCGAGGCCGGCGAACGCGTCGCCCACCTCGTGTCGGGCCGCATGCTCGACTTCATCCAGTTCGACGACGACTTCGCGCTCGTCAAGATGTACCCGCCGAAGCCCATCCGCGGGCTGAACCTGACGGAGTCGGGCGTCCGGACGAAGTACCGGATCACGGTCGTCGGGGTGAAGTCACCGGGGAAGCCCTTCACGTACGCGACCGCCGACACCGTCGTGTCGAACCACGACCTCATCATCGTCTCCGGCACGTCGGCCGACATCGAACGCTTCGCCTCACTCGAGGGCTGAAGCCTCCTCAGGTGAGGCTGCGCGCGTAGCAGCGCGACTGCGGCTCGTCGACGTACGGCCCGAACGCCTCGATCGGTTGGTACCCCTCGCGCTCGTAGAAGCGCATCGCGTCCGGCTGCTCCGTGCCGGTCTCGAGGAGGAGCTCTGCAAGACCGAGCGACCGCGCTTCGTCCTCCAGTGCCCGCAGGAGCGCGGTGGCGACGCCGGTCCCCCGGGCCTGCTGTACGACGAACATGCGTTTGATCTCAGCCCGGTCCGCGCCGAGCATCCGCAGGCCGCCGCAGCCGAGCGGGGTGTCGTCGACGTCGCTGGCGAGCAGGAAGAGCGTGATGTCGGCTGCGGTCGGCGGTGTCCCGGGTTCGTGATCGTCGCTTCCGTACCGCGCATCGAGTTCGCGGCGTTGGGCGGCCCGCAGCGCGGTTCCCGCCTCGTCGTCCCAGGCCACCCGGCCGATCCTGATCGTCATGCGTGTCCTCCAGTCATTCCGTAACAAGCATTACGGTAACATCGGTTCCGAGGTGATCACGACATGGCAAGAACCAAGGACCCAGCGGCCCAGGCGCGGATCTCGCACGCGGTCTGGGAGGTCCTGGGCGAGCACGGCCCGCACGGGTTGACCCTCCGCGCGGTCGCGGAGCGGGCCGGGTGCACGACGGGCCTCGTCCTGCATCGCTTCCCCGACAAGCGCGCGCTCCTGCTGCACGCTCGCGACCTGCTCCACGAACGGACGGCGGCGCGGACCGAGGCGATCGAAGCCGCAGCCGAGACCCCGCGTGACGCTCTGCGCGCCGTCCTCCGGCAGGCCCTGTCCCTCACCGACGAGACGCGCCAGGAGGCCCGGGTCTGGCTCGGCTACCTCGCGGCGGCGCTCGACGACGAGGTGCTGGCCGAACGGCACCGTGCGGGTCATGGCGTGTTCGTCGCGCGCACCCGCCGCCTCGTGGCCGAGATCCGCCCCGAGCTCACCGAGGCCGAGGTCGCCGCGACGGCCACCGTCGTCGTCGGATTCATCGAGGGCGTCAGCACCCTGAGCACGGCCGACGACGACCACTACGACGCCGCGGCCCAGCTCGCCGCGCTGGACCGACTGCTGCTCGTCCTCGGGCTCGACGAGACGAGCCACGCGTGATCGTCGTGGAACGGTGGGCGGATGCTCCGGCTCATCGTCGCGAGCGATTCGCCGAGCTCCTCGAGGAGTACCACCGCTGGACCGAGCATGAGAAACTCCTCGGCCGAGCGCCGGGTTTGGACGAGCCCACTCCGACGATCGCCCTCCCCGACCGCTACCGGGTCGAGATCGCCGACCCGGGCACCGCCTTCGCCTCCGAGGAGATCCTCCTGGCCGTCGAGGACGACCGGGTGCTCGGCTGCGTCGTCCTGACGGACGGCCCGTCGCCGGAGCTCAAGCGACTCTGGGTCGACCCCGACGCTCGTCGCCGGGGCGTGGCCGCAACCCTGCTCGAGGCCGCGACGACCGTCTCGCGACTGCGGGGTGACGACACCGTGCGTCTCTCCGTGTGGCATTGGCGATCCGCCGCGATCGCGCTCTACCGGCGGTCCGGCTTCGTGGCGGTCGCTTCCTGGGACGACAGACCCGGCCTCGACTGCTTCGTGCGGTCCTTCGACTGATCCGGCCGCCGTCGGGTCAGGACGCCGACAGCTCCTCGGCGCGTGCGATGGCGGCTGCCGCGGCGCGGTCGAACGTCTCGCTGAAGCCCGCCTCGGCGAGCACGGCGAGCGCCTGCTCCGTCGTCCCCTTGGGGCTCGTGACGTTGATCCGCAGCTGCTCGGCGCTCTCCCCCGTCGTCGCGAGGAGTTCCGTCGCGCCGCGGAAGGTTCCGTTGACCATCACGGACGCTTGCTCGGGGGAGAACCCGAGGCCGATCGCCGTGCGGGTCAGTTCCTCGATGAAATAGTAGACGTACGCCGGACCGGAACCGGAGATGGCGCTGAGGGCGTCGATCTTCGATTCGGGGATGACGACCACTTCGCCGACGGTCTCGAAGAGCGCGGTGACGACGGCGAGGTCGTCCTCGCTCGACCGGGTACCCTGCGCGAGCCCGGTGACGCCGAGCCCGACGTAGGACGGGGTGTTCGGCATGGAGCGGAGGACCGACACCGACTCCGGCAGGGCGGCCTCGAAGGCCGCACCGCGGATGCCGGCCGCAAGGCTCACGACGATCGTGCCCGGCTGCAACGCGTCGGCGATCTCGGCGAGGAGGTCGGCGACCAGGTAGGGCTTCACGCCGATCAGGACGATCTTCGCCGCGGCTGCCGCGCGACGATTGCCGTCGGCGTCCTGCTCGAGGGCGATCGAGGTGACGCCTGGCAGCTCGGCGAGAGCTTCTGCCTTGGCGATGGTCCGGTTCGTCACCGTGATGCCACCGTCGACCTCGACACCCGGCTGGACGAGACCGCGCAGGACGGCCCCTCCCATCGAACCGGCTCCGAGGATGGCGATGCTGGGCAGGCTGATCGTTTCACTCACCCTGAGAGTCTAGGCACCTGCATGCTCGGCGGCACCTGCCCGGCCGGATCAGTCGGCGAGGCAGGCGCCCGACGGGACCGCGGACTGCAGCGACCCGGCGAGCGCGACGACGGGCAGGACCTCGTCCATCGCGAGCGCGTACCCGACCGGCGCGGAGTTCGCGTCGCGGGCGAAGATCACCCCGGCCACCTCACCGGACTCGGTGAGGAGCGGGCCACCGGAGTTGCCCGGCTGCACCGTCCCGGACAGCGTCACGACCTGACGGCTCGTCGGGTTGTTTCCACCGATGTCGGCGACGAGGCTCGGCCCCACCACGATGACCTGCGCGCCACCGGCCGTGTACGGGCCACCGAACGGATACCCGGCGACGACGGCGTTCGAACCGGGCGCCGGGTTCGGTGCGAGCGGCAGCGATCGGGCGCCGAGGTCGTCGACGCGGATGACGGCGAGGTCGTCGACCGGGTCGAAGTAGACGATCCGTCCTTCCCTGGGCATGGCCCCTGGGACCTCGACGACCGGGTTCGTCACGCCGGCGAGGACGTGCGCGTTCGTCATGACCAGGTCGTCGGCGAAGACGAAGCCGCTTCCGGTGAGGCTCCGCGAGCAGGACTCGGCCGTGCCGCTGATGCGGACCACGGACGCGGAGGCCGTCTGCAGCGCCGGCGTCGAGGTGTCGAGCTGCGGGGCGGCGGGTACGTCCGCGGTTCCGCCGAAGGCCTCGATGACGCGTTGGGCCCCACCGTCGACCACCGTGGAGCGAAGCTGCGCGAGCGTGCTCTTCACCTGCACGGGCGTGACGCGGTCGATCGTGCCGATCACCGCGGACGACCCGACCGCCTGGGCGAGCAGCGGGATACCGAGGGAGCCGACACCGAGTGCCGCGGTCACGAGGACGAGCGCGGTGACGACGAGGTTGAGGGCGGCACCGAGCAGGCGTTCCAGACCGCGCAGGGGGGTCTTGCGGACGACGGAGCCGATGGCCCCGCCGATGAACGCACCGATCGTGTAGCCGACGGCGAGGACGACCACCGCCGCCGCGACCGCCGCCCAGCCACGCCAGGCCGCATCCGACACCCACGAGGCGACGAGCGGGATCGCGAAGAAGGCGCCGACCCCACCGGCCGCCAGCCCGACGAGCCCGCCGAGGCTCCCGAGGAGCCCCGCACGCCACCCGCGGATCAGGAAGCCGATCAGGACGACGACGAGGATGATGTCGAGGATCACGCCGGGTTGCATCCTGCGATCCTGCCATCACCCGCCGACAACGGGCTCCGGAAGTGCTGGGAGCAGCCGCATCCGGTCAGCGATCCGATTGAGGCGCGGGGATGTCCGGGGCCGTGTGCGGCCTCAGGGGGCGCCGACGCCGCCCGCGCCCCGGAAGAAGTCGGTGAGGAGCGCCGAGCAGCGCTCGGCCTCCACACCCGCGTAGACCTCGACACGGTGCTGCAGGCGCCGGTCGCGCAGGACGTCGTAGACGGAACCGACCGCACCGGCCTTCTCGTCCCAGGCCCCGAAGACGACCCGCGGGATCCGGGCGGCGAGGATCGCGCCGGCGCACATGACGCAGGGTTCGAGCGTGACGACGAGCGTCAGCTCCGTGAGGTGCCAGTCGGCCAGCGCGGCCGCTGCGGCGCGGATGGCGACCACCTCGGCGTGGGCGGTCGGATCGGTGTGCAGCTCGCGCTCGTTGCGTCCGACGGAGACGACCGTGCCGTCCGGGGCGACGAGCACCGCGCCCACCGGGACGTCGTCGCTGGCCAGGGCCGCCTCGGCCTCGGCGATGGCGAGGTTCATCCACGCGGCGAACTCGGCCGGTGCGTGCATCCGTCATCTCCCCGAAATCCTGGTCGCCGCGCGAGCGACTAGATTGATCGTATGCGAGTGCACGTAGCCGACCACCCCCTCATCACCCACAAGCTCACGGTGCTCCGCGACAAGACGACACCGTCGCCGGTGTTCCGTGCCCTCACCGAGGAGCTCGTCACGCTGCTCGCCTACGAGGCGACACGCGGCGTCACGGTCGAGGAGATCACGATCCAGACGCCCGTCACCGAGACGGTCGGGGTCAAGATCAGCGAGCCGCGTCCGCTCGTGGTCCCGATCCTGCGGGCCGGCCTCGGCATGCTCGAGGGCATGGTGAAGCTGCTCCCCACCGCCGAGGTCGGCTTCCTCGGCATGGTGCGCAACGAGGAGACCCTCGAACCCACCACGTACGCGGAGCGTCTCCCCGACGACCTGTCCGACCGCCAGTGCTTCGTGCTCGACCCGATGCTCGCGACCGGTGGCTCGCTCGCGGCGGCCATCGACTTCCTCTTCAAGCGTGGCGCGATGCACGTCACCGCCATCTGCCTGCTCGCCGCCCCCGAGGGTCTCGAGCGCCTCGAGGCCGAGACGGCCGGCAAGGACGTCACCATCGTCCTGGGCGCCCTCGACGAGAAGCTCGACGAGAACGGGTACATCGTCCCCGGGCTCGGCGACGCCGGCGACCGCCTCTACGGCGTCGTCTGACCCCTGCTCCCGCCGACATGAGGCGGATCGTCGTCCATCCCCGCGATGGACGACGATCCGCCTCATCTCAGTTGTGCCGCCAGCTGACAATCCCCGAGTAACAGAACGTCATCTTCCGCTCGCACTTGACAGGATCCGGGGGATTCCTGTTGTATTGCGGACTATGACGACCAACGCGCCCACCCCGACCTCCTTCGAGGCCCCTGGGAACGCCGGCATGATGATGCCCGGCCGCGCTGTCATGTGCTGTCGAATGTGTCGCTGATCCGACTCCTCCAGCACCGGTAGCGATCCACACGGATCCGCTCCACTGCTCCCAGCACCTCCGAGTCCGCCGCTCCCCCATCAGGTGAGCCGACTCCCGGACGTACCCCGTCCGTACCCGGCCGACGCGCCACTTCCCGGATCGCGGGACCGCAACTGCCCACCGGCAGGCGGGATCACCCCGAGCGCACCGCGCACGATCCGTCGTAGCATCATCACTCCCGAGGACCTCGCACTCATGTCTCTTGCAGCCGTTCAGACCACCCGCCCCACCCGCCAGCTCACCGCCGTCGAGGACGCACCTCGGGCCGCGACCCCGCACGTCCGCGCCGTTCCGGCCGGCCCTGAAGCCCGAG
Source organism: Plantibacter sp. T3 (assembly GCF_902506515.1). NCBI lineage: Bacteria > Bacillati > Actinomycetota > Actinomycetes > Micrococcales > Microbacteriaceae > Plantibacter > Plantibacter sp. T3. Next base: position 46,850 of record NZ_LR733286.1, read on the forward strand.
GCTTCGTCCTCTACGTCGGTCTCGACGAGGCGAAGGCGGCGGCCGCCGGCACGAGCCTCGGTGAGATCGTCGAGGCCATCAAGGCCCTGACGGCCCAGTTCGCCCCGGAGGCCGAGACGCACGCGGCCGTCGCCCTCGCCCCCCGCGGTGCCGGCGGACGCGACCTCGACGTGGTCCGGCTCGCCCTCCAGGACCCCTCGGCACTCGCGGCCCACCGCGACGAGGTCGATGAGGAGGAGCAGGACCGCGCCCACGCCGGTGTCGTCGTCGACATCTCCCGGAAGCGCCTCGTCCTCGACAACGAGGCTGCGCCGCTCACGTACAAGGAGTTCGAGCTCCTCCAATACCTCGTCCTCCGCGAGGGACGCACGATCGAGCGCGCGGAGCTCATCTCCTCGCTGTGGCGTGCCGGCGACGACGAAGAGGTCCCGAACGAGCGGACCATCGACGTCCACGTGCGTCGCCTGCGCGCCAAGCTCGGCCGCTACGAGGACATCGTCCGTACCGTGCGCGGTGTCGGCTACCGCTTCGACCGCCACGCGGACGTCTCCATCCGCTACGCCAGCACCCCGTCGCCCGACCTGTTCTAAGCCGGTTCGGCGGCCCCACCGACGAGACGACGGGCCCGGTGAGTGGGTGTTCCACTCGCCGGGCCCGTCGGACGTCCTCCGTCAGATGACGCGCGGCTTCTTCGGCTTCTCGCCCGGTGCCGGGACCGGACGCATCGCGAGCTTCCACACGCCGAAGACGGCGATCGCGCCGGCGACGACGAAGAGCACGAGCGCGAACCAGGGCGCGCTGGCCGCCTCACCGAGCACGACGATGCCGATGCCGACGGCGACGAGTGGGTCGACGACAGTGAGGCCCGCGACCACCAGGTCTGGCTGTCCGCTCTGGTGGGCCTTCTGGACGAAGAACCCGCCCACCCCGGCGGCGACGAGCAATGCGATGATGCCGACGACGGTGAGACCCTCGAAGTTCTGCGTGATGACCCGGTTGATGACGACCTTCGCGAGGGTCACGACGAAGCCGTACAGGACGCCTGCCGCGACCACGTAGAACACCGTGTGCAGCTTCCGGCGCCACAGGGCATAGGCACCCGCGAGGGCGAGGGTCACCACGGTCAGCATGATGAGGATGATGATGAGCTGCGGCTGACGGATCGGCTCCTCCACCGCGTAGAGCGCGGCGACGATCACGAAGAGGCCGATACCGGCGACGCACAGCACCATCGCGCGGGTCTGCTCCTTGGTGATCTTGACCCGGGTGACCCTGGCGTTCAACAGTGCCGTGATCACGAGGGCGATCGCCCCGAGCGGCTGCACGACGATGAGCGGCGCGAAGGCCAGCGCGACGAGCTGGAAGACGATGGCCAGGCCGAGCAGCAGGGTGCCGATGAGCCAGGACGGGCGACCGAGCAGCTGCGGGAGCTGCTTCAGCCCGAACGCCGACGAGGCCGCCTCGACCTTCCCGACGCCCCGGGACTGGAGCTGGGTCCCCACCGCCAGGAAGAAGGCGCCGACGAGGGCGATCGGGATGCCGATCGCCTGGTACGGCGTCACGCTGATCGTCGGGATGTCGAGATCGACCGCCGCCCGAGCGGACTGCGCGACGATGCCGACCGTACCCGACAGCAGCAGGGCGCCGGCCGCGAGGACCGGGAACGACGTCGCCGCCATCACTTCGCCGCCGCGCTCGTGCCGACGGCCGCCGTCTCGGCGTCACCGAGTTTGTTCTCCGGGACCACCTTGGAGTCCTGGCTCGGGAAGACGACCTTCTGCACGATGATGATGATCGACGCGGCGACCGGAATCGCGACGAGGGCGCCGAGGATGCCGCCGAGGGCACCGCCACCGAAGGCCGCGATGACGACGAGGGCGCCGGGGACGGCGACCGCCTTGTTCATGATGCGCGGGCTCAGGACGTACGCCTCGATCTGCATGTAGATCAGGTAGTAGATGATCGCGATGAGCGCGGTGACCGGGGAGACGAAGAGGCAGAGCGCGCTGTTCACGATCGAGGCGCTCAGCGTGCCGACGAGCGGGATCATCGAGCCGATGAACGCCAGCAGGGCGAGCAGCGGCGGGAAGGGCGCTCCGATGATGCTGAGGAAGATGAAGCTCAGCACACCGTTGACGAGCGCGAGCCCGACCTGTCCGACGACGTAGCGTCCGACGGCCTGCGTGATCTCCTCGAGCACCTGCGCGAAGCCCTCGCGGCGGTAGGCGGGGAGGAAGCGGTACGTGACGGCCTTCATCGAGCGCAGCGACGCGAGGAAGTACAGGGTCAGGATGAGGACGATGATCGAGCCGGTGATGCCCGATGCGACGCCCGCACCGACCGCGACGATGCCGCCACCGATGTTCAACAGGTTGTTGGGGTCCTTGAGGAAGGAGAACGCGTCGTTGAGCGCCGAGTCGATGTCGAGGGTGTTCCCGATCGTGTTCTGGACCCACGCGACGAAGTCGCTGTTCAGGAACTGCTGCGAGATCCGGGGGTAATCGCTCACGAAGTTGGAGATCTGCGTCACGAGCAGCGGCACGATGGCGAAGATGATGCCGACGAACGCGCCGATCACGGCGAGGAAGACGACGGCGATGGCGAGGCCGCGCGGCAGCTTCTGCTCGAGCCAGGAGACGAGCGGGTCCAGGCCGAGCGCGATGAACAGTGCGACGCCGACGTAGATGAGCGTGGTGCTGAGCTGCGTGACGATGCTGCCGATCACGAGCGCGACGAGCACGCCGATACCGCCGACGAGGCCGATGCGGAACGCGTTGATGCGCACGCTCGGAGCCGAGGGCTGGAGGGCCGCGACCACGGCGGCCGACGGCGGTGAGGAGGCTGCAGCCTTCGCCGCGCGCTCCTGCTTGGCCTCCTGGTGCTTGGCGCGCCTGGCCTCGCGCTCCTCCGGGGTGGAGGAGAACCCGGGCAACCGGAGTTTGGGGGTCTTCATCGTGCGGTCTCCTCGGTGGTGATGCGATCGTGGTGCGATCGTGGTGCTGGGGCGTTCACATGGATCGCCGCTCTGTGCCTACAGTAGTGAGACGGAGCCCGGCTCGCAGATGTCACGGTCGGGTGTGACGAAACCGCCGGAAGTTGTCTCGGCCGGCACAGAGAGGCGGCAGGCGGTGGGTGTCGATCCAGTGCGCACGTCGGGTGGCCTCCTCGAGCAGGCGACCGACCGGACCCTCGTCGAACGGTGCGTCGACGGCGACACCCGCGCGTTCCAGGTGCTCATCACGCGCTACGGCAGGATGATGAAGGCGTACGCCGTGCGACTCACGCGATCCTCGGCGGACGGCGACGACGTCGTCCAGGAGGCGCTCATCTCGGCCTGGAAGCGGATCGACACGCTCGAGGACGGCGCGATGGTGAAGAGCTGGCTGATGCGCATCGTCAGCCGCCGGGCGATCGACCTCATGCGGCAGCGTAAGGACACCGAGTCGACCGACGACGCCATCATCGAGGCCCCGGAGCGCGACGGTCCCGAGCGGCGAGCCGAAGCATCGTCGCAGCTGGGAGCTCTGTCAGCAGCGCTCGACAGACTGCCGCACGGACAGCACCAGGCTTGGGTGCTCCGCGAGATCGGCGGATACTCGTACGAGGAGATCGCCGAACAGCTGGGGCAGAGCGTCGCCAGCGTCCGAGGGAGTCTTGCACGGGCTCGGGCGACACTGGTCAAGGACATGGAGGGGTGGCGATGAACACCGAAATTCCGGGCTCCGGACCGGGCGAACCGGGCGGTTGCGCGCACGGCATCGACGCCCTCACGGACTACCTCGAACGCGACATGCTGCCGGCTGACCCGTCGATCGACGACTCGCCCGAATGCCAGCGGATCCTCCGGTCCCTGCGACGGGTCCGCTCGCTCGCCACGCCATTGCGGGAGGCGGACGAAGCGGCGGTCACCGCACTCGACCAGGACTGGATCCGCGGGATCATGGAGAACATCGGCCGTGAGGCGAAGGCCGGACGCGACATCCCGTTCGCCGCGTCCGACGACGACGCGGCGCTCGTCATCACGGAGGGCACGGTCCGCGGGTTGGTCCGCGGTGCCGGCGACCGCACGCCCGGCGTGCTCGTGGGTCGCTGCGTGCTCGAGGGCGACGTCACCGTGGTCGGTGAACCGATCATGCTCCACGTCACGGTGAGCATCGGTTGGGGGAAGTCAGTCGCCGACACGGTTGCGTTGTTCCGCGAGGAGGTCGCCGCCAGCCTCCGGCAACACACGGACCTCGTCGTGGCAGGACTCGACATCGTCGTCGACGACCTGCACTTCGAGGCCGACGAGATCGGAGAGGTGGGGGACGATGCATGACCTGACGGAGACGGACGACGACCTCGGAGCGCTCGCGAGCTCGCTGGACGACGTGATCCTGGCGATACCGGGCGTCGACGGGTTGACCGCCGTCGAGCCCACACTGCTCCGGGCCGCGAAGGAGGGTGTCGGCGCACTGCTCGGCTCGCCCGACCAGCAGGCACGGGTGAGCGTCAAGCGCGTCCGAGGCGTCCTGACCGTCCACGCCAACATCTCCGTGGCAGCTGAGGCGGCCTCCCCTGCCGTCGCGCAGGCGGTCCACCGCTCCATCGCGGAGCGGCTCCCCTCGTCCACCGGCGAGGGTGCACCGTCCATCACCGTCCGCGTGATCGACGTCGTCCCGAGCGGCTCCCAGGACTGACACGACGGCAGGAGTTCCGCGCCGCGACAGGAGCGCGGATCGGCTTCCGTCCGGCTTTCAGGCGGTCGTCATGCGCTCGCGCTCCGCTCCGGTAGCGCACTCGGACAACTCCCAGCAAAAATAACGTTCTGATAACTACCGCTCGTTACCGATCCGTTATATGGTTTTGGAACGTTAGTTGTTTTGCTGTGGCAGCTGACGGAATGTGATTGCAGGACACTCTTGGTGCAAGGGAAAGAGAGCCGGTCGTAGCCTCTGCGACCGGCTCTCGTCATGTCCGGAGACGATACGGAGCGCAACCACCCCACCTCGACGCACCGCTCGACGGCCGTCCAGGATAGATTCAGGTGGTGGATCGTCGGACGGCAGCGGGAGCAGGTATGGACGAGAGGCGACTCGCGATCGCTGCGTGGGAGTCACTGTTCCGCGCGCAGGTCGACGTGATGCGCCACATCTCGCACGACTTCCCGAGCCACGGCATCTCCCTCAACGAGTACGACGTCCTGCACACGATGTCGCGGGAGCCCGATCGTCGCATCCGTCTGCGCGACCTCAACTCGAGCGTGCTGCTCTCGCAGCCGAGCATCAGTCGCCTGGTCGATCGACTCGTCGCGCGCGGACTGGTCGGCAAGTGCCCCGACCCGGACGACGGCCGCGGCACCCTCGTCCGCATGACCGACGCGGGCTACGACGTCTACCGCGCGGTCGCCATCGCCCACGGTGCGACGATCGCCGAACGCGTGACCACGTCGCTCAGCCCACAGGAGATGGCGACCCTCGCGGCGCTCAGCGACAAGCTCCGCGGAGCGTGAGCCGCGCCGACTGATCCGGCGCGCACGGCCCCCACTGTCGTGTCCGATTTCCGCTCGTCGAACCCGGTGGCGCATGTCAGACTCGGATCATGGACGACACCCGGAGCATGGACTTCGCCGAACGCTACCGCGCGATCCAAGCCCGCGACCAGCGCTTCGACGGGCAGTTCATCACGGCCGTGAGCTCCACGGGGATCTACTGCCGGCCGTCCTGCCCGGCTCGAACCCCGAAGCCGGAGAACGTCACCTTCTACGCGACGAGCGCCGCGGCGCACGAGGCCGGTTTCCGCGCATGCAAGCGGTGCCTTCCTGAAGCGGTCCCGGGCACGCCCGCCTGGAACCTCGGCAACGACGTCGCCGCGCGCAGCATGCGCCTCATCGCCGACGGCGTCGTCGAACGGGAGGGCGTCCCCGGACTCGCCTCGCGCCTCGGGTACTCGAGCCGGCATCTGACGCGGATCCTCAGCGCCGAGCTGGGCGCGGGTCCACTCGCCCTGGCGCGGGCCCACCGCGCGCAGGGTGCTCGACAGCTGCTGACCGGCACCGACCTCCCCTTCGGTGACATCGCCTTCGCCGCCGGGTTCTCGAGCATCCGGCAGTTCAACGACACGATGCGGGAGGTGTTCGAGCTCACCCCCGGTGAGCTGCGCGCGAAACACCGGACGGTCGGCGAACACGCCTCCGGCTCGATCACCCTGTCCCTGCCGTTCCGCCGCCCGTTCGACGCAGCGGGCGTCTTCGCCTGGCTCGCACCACGGGCGGTGGACGGCGTCGAGCTCGCGGGGCCCGACCACTACGCCCGGCTCCTCGCCCTCCCCGGCGGCACGGCGTGGTTCGAGGTGCGACAGCTCGGCGACGACCTCCGACTCACTGCAGAGGTGACGGACCTCGCCGACCTGCCGGTGCTCGTCTCGCGGGTCCGTCGACTCTTCGACCTCGACGCCGACCCGACGTCGGCCGACGCCGTCCTCGCGACGGACCCGCGTCTCGCCGCCTCGGTCGCGGCCACACCCGGCATCCGACTCCCCGGGGCGGTCGATCCGGAGGAGATGCTGGTCCGGGCGATGGTCGGCCAGCAGATCACCGTGGCCGCGGCGCGCACCCAGCTCCGCCGTCTCGCGGACGAGGTGAGCACGACGGTCCCCGAACGACACGGACTGCACCGGCTCTTCCCGACGGCGACGCAGATCGCGAACGGCGGGGAGGCCGCACTCGTCGGGCCCCGAGCGCGGATCGACAGCCTGCTCGGCGTCGCGCGGGCACTCGTGTCCGGTGAACTCACGATCGGCTTCGGCGACGACCGCGACGAGCTCCGGACGCGCCTGCTCGCCATGAAGGGGATCGGCCCCTGGACGGCCGACTACGTCAGCATGCGGGTGCTCGGCAACCCCGACGCCTTCCTGCCCGGCGACGTCGCCGTCCGCACGGGTGCCGGCCGGCTCGGCTTGCCGTCCGACGCCCGCTCCCTCACCGCGGAAGCGGACGCCTTCGCACCGTGGCGCTCCTACCTCTGCCTCCACCTGTGGAAGGCGGCCTCCGCACCGGCACCGACCGCCGCACCATCAGCCCTCGAGAAAGGTCCAGCAGCATGACCACCATCATCTCCAGCACGAGCGCCCGCCGCGGTGACGGCCGGGCGTCCGGCGCGCAGCTCACCGCGACCAGCCAGACCGTCGACACTCCGGACGGCCCCTTCACAATCCTCGCGCGGGAGGACGGAGCGGTGCTCTCCTCAGGCTGGTCCGACGACATCGGCGTCATGCTCGAACGGATCAGGCCAGCCGACCGCCCCGGCGAGACCGTGGCGGGGACGATCGCGGCGATGGACGCCGTCCGGGCGTACTACGACGACGACCTGGCGGCAATCGACCTCGTACCGGTCGCCCAGTTCGGTGGCCCGTTCCGCACGCACGCCTGGACGGTGCTGCGGACGATCGCCGCAGGACACCCGGTGACGTACACGGAGTTCGCCGCGGCGAGCGGTCGGCCGTCGGCGGTCCGCGCTGCGGCGAGCGCCTGCGCGACGAACGCGCCCGCCCTGTTCGTCCCGTGCCACCGTGTCCTCCGGACCGACGGGACGCTCGGTGGGTTCGCGTGGGGACTCGACGTCAAGCGGTCGTTGCTCGACCGCGAGGCCGCGCTGAGCTGAGCGCACCCGGGAACAGGGAACACGGTCCCTGAGCACCCATCCACGGACCCTGAGCACTTATCCACGGTCCCCGAGCAACCATCCACGGTCCCTGAGCAACCATCCACGGTCCCTGAGCAACCATCCACGGTCCCTGAGCCTGTCGAAGGGCGGGGCTTCCCCGTGGGCACTTCGACAAGCTCAGTGACCGAGGATGGCACAGTGACCGGGAGGTGGCACAGTGACCGGAAGATGGCACAGTGACCGAAAGAGGAGACACCGGAGCACGCGGGCACCCATCCACGGTCCCTGAGCCTGTCGAAGGGCGGCGCCTCCCCGCGGGCACTTCGACAAGCTCAGTGACCGGAAGAGGGCTCAGTGACCGGAAGAGTTCAATGACCGGAACGGGCGGGTCCGGTCAACCCTGCGGAGCAGACGGATCGTCCGCGTAGGCTGACGGGATGGCTGCCCCGACGATCGTATGGTTCCGCGACGACCTCCGCCTGGCCGACAACCCCGCGCTGCACGCAGCAGTCGAGTTCGGCGCGCCGATCCTCTGCCTGTTCGTCCTCGACGACAGTGAAGAACTGCGACCGCTCGGCGGCGCGTCCCGCTGGTGGTTGCACCACAGCCTCGAGGCGCTCGGCGACGACATCCGCGGTCTCGGCGGCACGCTGCTCCTCCGATCCGGGAGTGCGGCGACCATCGTGCCCGAACTCGCCCGCTCGATCGGTGCCGGCGCCGTCCTGTGGAACCGTCGCTACGGCGCGGCCGAGCGGGAGATCGACGCCGGGATCAAGTCGGAGCTGAAGGATGCCGGGCTCGACGCGCGCAGCTTCGCCGCGAACCTCCTCGCTGAGCCGTGGGAGATCGTCACCGGACAGGGGCAGCCGTATTCGGTGTTCACCCCGTTCTGGAAGGCCTCGCTGCAGCGGCACGCGGCGAACCCGCCGAGACACCCCCTCCCCGCGCCGACCGCAATGACCGCCATGGCCGAACCGCCCTCGGGCGACGAGCTCGGCTCCTGGAACCTGCTCCCGACGAAGCCGGACTGGGCGGCCGGACTCCGGGAGCAGTGGACGCCCGGTGAGGCCGGCGCCGACGCGCGGCTCGCCGAGTTCCTCGACGACGGCGTCACGGGCTACGCGGAGGACCGCGACTTCCCGGCCCAGCCGTCGACCTCCGGGCTCTCCCCGCACCTCCGCTTCGGCGAGATCAGCTCGCCGCAGATCTGGCACGCCGCCCGCGACGGCCGGCGGCACCTCGGCGACGACGGCGCCACCTTCCTCAAAGAACTCGGCTGGCGCGAGTTCGCCTACCACTGCCTCTTCGCTTTCCCGGACCTCGCGACGCGCAACTGGCGTCAGGCCTTCGACCGGTTCCCGTGGCCGGACGTCGACCAGGACGCCTTCGACGCCTGGACCGCCGGGAGGACCGGGATCCCGCTCGTCGACGCCGGCATGCGGGAGCTCTGGGCGACGGGCACCATGCACAACCGGATCCGGATGGTGACGGCATCGTTCCTCACCAAGAACCTGCTCATCCACTGGAAGCTCGGCGAGGACTGGTTCTGGGACACGCTCGTCGACGCCGACCCGGCGTCCAACCCCTTCAACTGGCAGTGGGTGGCCGGCAGCGGCTTCGACGCCTCGCCCTACTTCCGGATCTTCAACCCGGAACGGCAGCGCGAACGCTTCGACGCCGACGACGCGTACATCAAGCGGTGGGTGCCCGAGTTCGGCACGCCCGACTACCCCGAGCCGATCGTCGACCTCGGCGAGACGAGACAGGCTGCGCTCGCGGCGTACGAGCAGGTCAAGGGGGCGTAGCTCCGGGCCGTCGTTCTTCGACCCTTCGACAGGCTCAGGGACCGGGGTGGGGCTCAGGGACCGCGTGGATCGGACCGTGAGTCAGTCGACCCTTCGACAAGCTCAGGGACCGGGGTGGACGCTCAGGGACCGGGGTGGACGCTCAGTTACCGAGATGGCGCTCAGCGGGTGCGGAAGAGACCGGCACGCTGGGCCGCGGCGATCGCCGCCGAGCGGTTCGACACGTCGAGCTTCGTGTAGATGTGCGCGAGGTGCGACTTCACCGTCGTCTCCCCGACGTGCAGTCGCCCGGCGATCTCGAGGTTGGTGAGGCCCTCGGCCGCCCGCGCGAGCACCTCGATCTCCCGCGCGCTCAGCGCCTGTTGCGGTGCGCTCACCCGAGCGACCAGCCGGGTCGCCACGGCCGGCCCGAGCACCGAATTCCCGCCGGCCGCCGAGCGGATGCCGTCGATGAGGTCCTCCGGGGCGGCGTCCTTCAACAGATACCCCGCGGCTCCGGCTTCGATCGCCCCGAGGATGTCGGCGTCGGAGTCGTAGTTCGTCAGCACGAGGACCGACGGACCGCCCGGCAGCGACGCGATCTCCCTCGTCGCATCGATCCCCGTCGGACCGTCGCCGAAGCTCAGGTCCATGAGGACGAGGTCGGCGCCGGGTGCGGCGGCGACGGCCTCGGCTGCGGTCGACGCGGTCCCGACCACCTCGATGTCGGCGATCGGCGCGAGCACCGCGAGGAGTCCGGCTCGGACGATCGGGTGGTCGTCCGCCACCACGACCCGGATGACCGGCGGCTCCCCGGCATCCGTCGCATCGTCACGCATGGACGTCCCCCTCCGCTCCTGGTGCTGCGAACCGCACGGTGATGGTCGTGCCGGCGCCCGGCGCGCTGCGCACCTCGACCTCGCCACCCAGTTCGGTGATGCGACGGCGCATGGACATCATGCCGAACGAACCGCCCGCAGTGCGCTCGGCGACGCTCGCCGCATCGAACCCCACCCCGTCGTCGTCGATGTCGAGGATGACCTCCTCGTCGAGGTAGGTGAGGGTGACGTCCGCCCGGCTCGCTCCGGCATGCCGGACGACGTTCGCGAGACTGCTCTGCGCGGTCCTGAGGAGCGCGGTCGTCACCGGCGTGCCGAGGACGAACGCATCGCCGGTGACCGTCGTGGAGACCGGCGTGCCGCTCTGGGCGGTCGTCGTCTCGGCGAGCCGACCGAGCGCGTCCGCGATCGTCGCGCCGACCAACGCCGGCGGGCTCAGCTCGTCGATGAGGCTGCGCGTCTCGGCGAGGGCCGTCGCCGCGGCGTCCCGCGCCAGACCGATGTGCGAACGCAGCTGCTCGGTGCCGGGCTGCTCGACGGCCGAGCGCTCGGCCGCGTGCAGGAGCAGTTGGATGCTCGACAGGGCCTGGGCGACCGTGTCGTGGAGGTCGGCGGCGAGGCGCTCGCGCTCCGCCAGCTTGCCCGCCTGCCGACCGCGCTCGGCGAGTTCCTCGCGTGCTGCGACGAGCTCGGCGATGAGTCGCTCCCGCTCGGCCGCCTCCCGGGCCAGCGCCTCGTAGCCGAGTCCGATCGCGACGGCCACGGCCGCACCGACGAGCGGGCCGACGACTCCCCCGACGCTGAAGCCGGCGTGCAGACCGATCGCCACCACCGCGGCGATGGTGGCGGTCACGACGGCGGGCACCGCGACGGCCCTGGGGAGGAGGTGCAGATAGAGGAAGAACAACGGGAAGACCAGGTAGGCGGCATCCGGGCTGAGGAGCACGAGGACCACCCACTCGACGCTGAGCAGCACCAGCCAGACGAGGACGGACACCCGACCTCGACGCACGCCGACAGGAGCAGCGTCGCGATCGGTGGTGCCGCTGACGGCCACCGCACGGCGGACCCGACCGCCGAGGATCGCGCCAGCGGCGTAGGTGAGCAGCATGACGACCGCGAGGACGATCGCCGCGAGGCCCGCTTGGCCACCGACCGAGACGGATCGCGCGATCACGAGCACGATGAGTGCGGTGACGAGGCCGTGGAGGCCGAGCTGCAGGCCGGTGAACACGGGGCTGAGTGCCGAGTGCTTCATCCGCCCAGCGTACGGCGGGGATCGTCCTCGCGAATCATCAGAAAGGTGGAACGTCGCCTCCACCTGACCGCGCCGGAGGACCGTCCCGTCCGACGATGCCCGGCGTCGGCGACGCGGCGAGGCTGGAATCCTGCCGCACCACGGAGACGCCGTCGGGCGGCGGACAAGGAGTCCCATGTTCGTCGCCTGGCGCGACATGCGCTTCGCCACCGGTCGCTTCGTGCTGATCGGGGCGGTCGTCGCCCTCATCACCCTGCTCGTCGGATTCCTCAGCGGCCTCACCGCAGGGCTGGCGAACCAGAACATCTCGGCGATCACCGGGCTGGGTGCGTCGAGCATCGTCCTCGCGGCCCCGTCCGACGGCGAGCAGGCGACGTTCGCGGACTCCGCGATCGACGCGGACGCGGCCACCACGTGGGCTGCGGTCCCCGGGGTGGACGGTGTCCAGGAGCTCGGCATCAGCCAGACGCGGATGACCACGGACGATGCGCGCACCTCCGTGGCGCTGTTCGGGATCAGCGGTGACGCCGTCGCGGGTCGCGCTGCCGAGGTGCCGGCCGACGGGACCGCCCGCCTGAGTCGGGCCGCCGCGATGGCCCTCCACGTCTCCCGAGGCGACACCGTCTCGATCGGTGGCAGCGAACTCGAGGTCGGATCGGTCGTCGACGACCAGTGGTACAGCCACACGCCGGTCGTCTGGACGAGCCTGTCGGAGTGGCGGTCGCTACAGGCCGCGCAAGGGTCCCCCGGCGACGGGGTGACCGCGCTCGCCATCACCGGGAACCCGAGCGCCCATGCGGTGGCGGGAGCGGAGCAGGCCACCGGCACGGTGTCAAAGGACGTCCTGTCGTCCCTGCTCGCGATCGGCTCGTTCCGCTCCGAGATCGGATCGCTCCTCCTCATGGTCGCCATGCTGTTCGGGATCTCCGCGCTCGTCATCGGAGCCTTCTTCACGGTGTGGACAATGCAGCGCGCGGGCGACGTGGCGATCCTCAAAGCGCTGGGCGCGACGACCCGTCGGCTGTCGCTCGATGCGCTCGGCCAGGCGCTCGTCCTCCTCGTCCTCGGCGTCGGACTCGGCATCGGTATCACCGCCGCACTCGGTTCCGCGGCTGGCACGGCGCTGCCGTTCGTCCTCAGCCCACTGACGACGCTCGTGCCCGGGGTGATCATGATCGCCCTCGGCCTGATCGGCGCGGCGTTCGCCCTACGGTCGATCCTCTCGGCCGACCCGCTGACCGCGCTCGGCGGCAACCGGTGACCGCGCACGCCCTCCCCGCATCCTTCCTCGCACCCACCCTCGTCACCATCGGAGTCACCGCATGATCTCGCTCACCGACGTCACCCTCACCTTCCCCGACGGCGACCACCGCGTCACCGCCGTCGACCACGCGACCCTCACCGTCCCGGCCGGGACCGTCACCGCGCTCACCGGGCCCTCGGGCTCCGGGAAGTCGAGTGTGCTCGCCGTCGCGGCCGGCCTCATCCGGCCCGACAGCGGCCTCGTGGAGGTGGCCGGGGTCGACGTCACCTCCCTCGACCGCCGGGCGGCCACCGACTTCCGCCGCACGAGGCTCGGCATCGTGTTCCAGCAGGCCAACCTGCTGCCGTCGCTCACGGCCCTCGAGCAGCTGTGCGTCCTCGGGACACTCGGTGGCCGCGCGTCGCGGGCCGACCGGACGCTCACCCGCGAGCGGGCCGCGATGCTGCTCGCCGCCGTCGGGCTCGCCGACCAGGCGGGCAAGCGGCCGCACCAGCTCTCCGGTGGTCAGCGGCAGCGGGTCAACATCGCGCGCGCCCTCATGAACGAGCCCGACGCCCTCGTCGTGGATGAACCGACCAGTGCGCTCGACCACGAGCGGGGATCCACGATCATCGAGCTCATCCTCGAACTCACCGCGACCTCGGGCGCCGCGACGCTGCTGGTCACCCACGATCGGAGCCACCTCGACCGCATGGACCAGGTGCTCGTCATGGAGGACGGCCGGCTCAGCGCTGCCGCCGACGCGCTGGCCCTGCGGTCCTGAGGTCCACCGTCGCCCGGCGGTAGGGTGAGGTCACGTCGAGAGAGGACCGCCATGCGCCGTGCGACCCGTGGGTTGACCGTGATCGCGATCGTCGGCGCCGTGCTCGGCACGAGTGCCTGCACCGGTGGCGCGGATTCGCCCTCCGGTCAGAGCTCCGCGAGCGAGGCCGGTGTGATCGCACCCGTCATCGTGCAGCTCGTCGATCAGGACGGCCGCACCATCACCGTCGGCCTCGACAACGTGGTGGACCTCGTCGCCGTCGATCCGACCGTCTGGTCCGCGAAGGTCGAGGATCCGTCGATCGCGGAGTACGTGCCGGGCGGATCCCGCGGCGGCGCGTCGTTCAACCCCGGTCTGCAGCCGCTCGAGGTCGGGAGCACGACGGTGACGCTGACGAACAGCTCCGACGATTCGACCGTCGTCCTCACGCTCGAGGTCGTCGACCGGTCCTGAGCCGGGGACGCTCGGACGAACCGAACCGGTCCCTGAGCCTGTCGAAGGGCGCACCCACCCCAGTCCCTGAGCCTGTCGAAGGGCGCACCCACCCCGGTCCCTGAGCCTGTCGAAGGGCGCTCAGATGTTGAGGTAGCGGCAGAGGTACGCGGTGGTGACCTCGACCTCGACCTGGAAGCTGCTGCGCCCAGGGACGCTGAACTGCGCATCGGGCCCGAAGTCCTGCCAAGCACTCGTGTTCGGCAGCAGCACGCGGAGCTTGCCGGAGATCACTGACATCTCCTCGGCCTTGCCGGTGGTGAAGGTGTACTCCCCCGGCTCCATCACTCCGACGCTGGCCGACTCCGCACCGGGCTCGTTCGTGGTGAAGCCGATCGACTTCACGTTGCCGTCGAAGTACTCATTGCTCGTCAGCATCAGGGGCCTCTCGTCGTGGTCCGGGACCGCGGCGGCGGATCCGGCCTTCATCGTATCGGCTCGGCGAAGAACGCCTCCTCGTGCGCGGCCGAGGCCAGGAACGCCCGTCGCATCGTCTCCCGGCCGGCCTCGTCCGCACGAGCTGCCGCCCCGGCGACGATCTCGATCGCCCGGGCGTTCGCCGTCGCGAATGCGGGGTCGGCGTACGTGTCGAGCCACGCCGCGAACGGATGCTCCGCGTGCGATGCGCCGACGAGCCGCTCGCCGAGATCCTGATAGATCCAGTAGCAGGGCAACACGGCGGCGACCACCCGACCGTAGTCGCCGTCGACGGTCGCCGCGTGCAGGTGGTCGAGGTAGGCCGTGGTCGTCGCCGACGGCTCCACATCCATACCGCCGACGGCATACGTGCTGAGCCAGGTGCGATGCAGCTCCATCTCGGCCTCGATGGAGCCCGCCGCGCCGGTCGCCCAGAACACCTGTTCCTCGGCCGTCGGCGCCAGTGCACTCGCTCGCGCAAGGACCCGCGAATAGGCCCGCAGGTAGATCGCGTCCTGCTGCAGGTACCAGGCGAACCGGGCTGGATCGAGGGTGCCGTCCGCGAGCGTCGTCACGAACGGCAGGTGGTCGATCCGGTCCCGCAGCTCGGCGATGTCCTCCCACCAGCCCGTGAGGATGTCGGCGCCGTCCTGGCGGCCCGAGGTCATCCCGGCCGACGCCCAGAGCTCGGCGAAGTGGCTGATCGGGCCGTTGCCCGAGCCGACCGCGAGCGCGTCCGCGTGCCGGAGGCTCGACGTGAGCCAGGACTTCGCCTCGCCCAGTGCCTCGGTCCAGGTCCCCGACTGGGCGACGAGGGTGGCCATCGCGCTCGACAGGGAGCATCCGGTTCCGTGGGTGTTCCGTGTGTCGACTCGAAGACCGTCGAACTCGACGAGTGATCGGCCGCCACCCAGACCGCCGGTGGCGTCGACGAGCGCATCCGGGCACGCGGTCGTCCCCGTCAGGTGCCCGCCCTTCACGAGCACGATCACGCCCGCTTGCACCGAGACCCGTTCCGCCTGGGCGAGTGCGTCGGCCCAGCTCGTCGCCACCGGCTCGTCCGCGAGGACGGCGAGCTCGGGGAGGTTCGGGGTGACGAGGTCGACGTGCGGGAGGAGCGCGCGCATGGCCGCCTCAGCGTCGCGGTGGAGGAGGCGGTCGCCGCTCGTCGCCACCATCACCGGGTCGAGGACGACGGGTCCGGTCACCGTCTCCTGCAGCCAGGTCGACACGGTGTCGATGATCGCGACGTCGCCCAGCATCCCGATCTTGACCGCGTCGATCACGACGTCGTCCGCGACCGCGTCCAACTGCTCGCGGAGGAACCCGACGGGCGGGGTGTGCACGGACCGGACGCCCCGGGTGTTCTGGGCGACGAGCGCGGTGACGACCGCCATGCCGTATCCGCCGTTCGCGGCGATGCTCTTGAGGTCGGCCTGGATCCCGGCACCACCGGTCGGGTCGGTCCCGGCGATGCTCAGCACCCGGGGTGTGTCCCGGACCGTGACAGGTCGTCGACCGCGCACCCGGTCCGAGCTCGACGACTCCGGCGCCGTCGTCTGTTCCACGGCGCTCATGCCGAGACCTCGATCCAGGCGCTGCGGAACGCCCGGGCGGCGGCCGCCGGATCGTCGGCGGCGCAGATGGCGGAGACGACGGCGAGACCAGCGGCACCGGCAGCGTGGAGCTCGACCGTGTCCTCCAGTGACACCCCACCGATCGCGACGCACGGGAGTGGGGTCGCGGCGGCGATCGCGGCGAACCCCTTCACGCCGAGCGGCTCCGGGTGGTCCGGCTTCGTCGTCGTCGGGCGGATGACGCCGACGCCCAGGTAGTCGGCGGTCCCGGGAGGCAGCGCTGCGACCGCATCGAGGTGCGCCGGGGTGTTCGCCGTCAGCCCCACGACGGCGGCCTGTCCCACGATGCGACGCACGGCGTCGACCGGGAGATCGCTCTGACCCACGTGGACACCGTGGACGACTGCACCGGCGGAACGGGCGGCGAGGAACACGTCCACCCGATCGTCGACGAGCAGCAGCGCCCGCCCGGCGACGACCTCTGCAGCACGAACGGTCAGCTCGAACAGCTCTCGCGCCGACGCGGTCTTCTCCCGCAGCTGGACCGCGGTCACCCCGCCGTCGACGGCTCGGCGCACGACGTCGAGGACACCGCGATCGCCGCTGGCCGAGGCGTCCGTGACGAGGTAGGTCGCGATGCCGCGGCGCACGAGCTCGGCGTGCGAACGGGCCGCGAGGACCCGGTCCGCGGTGGTCGAGGCGCTCACGCGATCACCGCCAGGCTGCGGACGGTGTCGGCATCGAGGAGGTGGAGGTGGTCGAGGAAGGCGGGAGCGAAGGAGCCGGGGCCACGGCTCTCCGCAGCCGCCAGCTGCGCGGCGACCGTGTACGCGGTGGTCGCCGCGACCGTCGTCAGCAGCCGGTCGTCGTCGAGTGACGCGAAGGCGGCGAGTACGGCACCGAGGGCACAGCCACCGCCCGTCACGAGGGTGAGCCAGGCATGTCCGTTCGAGCAGCGGACGATGCGCTCACCGTCGGTGATGACGTCCGTCGGCCCGGAGATCGCGACGACGGCACCCGAGGTGCGGGCGATCGCGGTGGCCGCCTCGATCGCACTGTCGACCGAGTCGGTGCTGTCGACCCCGCGACCGCCGGCGCCCAGTCCGGCGAGCGCGATGATCTCGCTGGCGTTGCCGCGGACGATCGTCGGCCGGAGGGCGAGGAGTTCGGCGGCGAGCGCCGTCCGCACCGGCAGGAAGCCGACGGCGACGGGGTCGAGCACCCACGGGGTGCCGGCGTCGTTCGCGGCGGTGGCGGCCTCGACCATGGCTTCGCGCTGCTCCGCCTGCGGCGTCCCGAGATTGAGGAGCACCCCGGAGGCGATGCGGGCGAACGGTCCGGCCTCGGTGGGGATGTCGGTCATCGCCGGGGCGGCGCCGATGGCGAGTAGGACGTTCGCGGTGAAGTTCGTCACCACGGCGTTCGTGATCGATTGGACGAGCGGCGTGCACTCGCGCAGGCGGTCGAGGAGGTCCCCGGAGGCGCTCGCGAACTCGCCGACGGACGGCTCGTCGGTGGACGGGTGGGCAGACTGCTGCGGTGTGCGAATGCTCATTCGCGACATCCCTTCGCTCGGACTAACGAGATCAGGTTCGACGGGTGTGTTCTCAGCCGATCGTCGTGGGATCGGCACCCCGTGTCACTCGCGACCACCCTAGCGGGTCGGCCCGGCTTCCCGTCCAGCGGGCGGGCGAGGATGATGGAGGGATGGACTTCTTCGAGCTGGTCACCATCGTCTTCGAGGTCGCCGGTGTCGGGGCGATGGTCGTGGGCTTCGTGATCGCCGTCACCCTCTCGGCCCGCCTGTGGTGGAGCACGCGCGACGGCGCACGGGCTTTCCGGATGCTCCGGGAGACGATCGGCTCGGTCATCCTGCTCGGGCTGGAGATCCTCGTGGCCGCCGACCTCGTGAAGACGGTCACGTCGACGCCCTCGCTGACCGACGCACTCGTCCTGGCGATCATCGTCGTCATCCGCACCCTGCTGAGCTTCTCCCTGCAGATCGAGATCGAGGGCACCCTCCCCTGGAGGCGCCTGGCGACGACCGGCCCCCAGCTGTTCGACCGTGCCGTCAAGCGCGGTGGCGAACGCACGCGGCGTCGCGCCGAGGAGCAGGACGTGTCGATGTCAGCCGATCCGGCAGCGGCGCCGACGGTCGCGGCGCAGGCCGTCCCTGACGATGAGGACGGCTTCCCCGAGCTCCGCAGTCGCAGCTAGTGCGGCGCGGCTAGCGCGCCGCGGAGGTCGCCCAGGTGTCGCGGATGAGGTCGGGCAGCAAGCGCATGTCGTCGAAGACGTGGGTGCCGTCGCCGATGAGGCGCTCGGCGGGCGTCATGCCGCCGGCGTAGGCGTAGACCGTCATGCCGGCCGCGCGGGCAGCGAGGACGCCGACGACGCTGTCCTCGATGACCGCGCACCGCTCGGGGGCCGTGTCGAAGTCGGCGGCGGCATGAAGGAAGAGGTCGGGTGCGGGCTTGCCGACGGCGACGTCGGTCGCGCTGAAGATGCGCCCATCGAAGCGGTCGTGGATGCCCACCTGCCCGAGGTTGCGGACGACGTCGTGCAGCATCCCGTTCGAGGCCACGCACAGCGGCACCCCGGTCGCAGCGATGCCGTCGAGGGCGTCGACGACCCCGTCGACCGCCTCGAGCTCGCGCTCGCAGATGCCGCGGAACATGTCGCTCCAGCGCTGGATCCAGTCGGCCTCGAGCGGCTTCCCGAGACGCTGCTCGACGAGCGTCGCGTAGGTCTCGAGCGAGGCGCCGACGAAGAGCTCCCGCACCTCGGCCTCGGTGTAGTCGCCGCCGACCTCGTTGAGCAGCTGGAGGTTCACCCGGACGGAGATGCGTTCCGTGTCGACGAGCGTGCCGTCGCAGTCGAAGATGACGAGGTCCGGATAGTCGACTGGCATGCTCCGAGCCTAAACGACACCGCCTGCGCTGTGGCCGTGTGCCCTCCGGCGGCGACCTCCGACGGCGGTCGGCGTCATGGTCAGCGGGCCGCGCGGACGCCCTGTCGCTGCCAGGTGACGACCATGCGTCGCGCATACTGGGTCGCCGCGACGAAGTGGCCGAGGAGTCCCAGGAGGATCGCCACGAAGCCGACCCCGCCGAAGACCCGGTAGAGCGCCGACGCCGGATCCCCGCCGCCGAGCGCGAGGCCGATGAGCAGCGCGAAGAAGCCGACGAAGAGGAACACCGTCCGGATCTTGCCGGCGATGCTCACCGGCACCTCGGGCGTCCCGCGGAATGCGACGACGGCGACGAACGCGAGCAGGAGGTCGGGGACGATCATGACCACGAACACCTGCCACGGGATGATCTGCGCGATGGCGAACGACGCGGCGACCACGACCACGGTCAGACGGTCGGCGACCCCGTCGAGCCAGGTGCCGAGCGCGGAGACCGTGCCCATGCGGCGCGCGATCTGCCCGTCGGCGACGTCGCTCAGGAACACCACCGCACCGACGACGAGCGCAGCCCAGTAGGAGCCGGTGATCACGAGGGCGGCGAACACCGGGAGCAGGACGATGCGCCCCGCCGTGATCGCGTTCGGGAGGTTCTTCCAGTCGTCGTCGGAGAACAGCTGCGTCCGGAGGCGCGCGAGCGGCGTCTTCTCGTGCAGGGTCACCGGGATCATCGCCTCGTCGCCGGGGATCGCGGCACCGCGGCGGAATCGGGCGATCGCGACCACCGTGACCACCACGACGAGCGCGAACAGCAGCACCCAGCCGGTGGCACCGAGGTACTGGCGGACCGTGTCGAGTGTGGCGCGGACGAGGGAGCCGACCCCGACGTAGACGGCGGACCAGAGGAGGGAGCCCAGCAGCGACGCCGCGAGGAACGACCGGTAGGGCACGCGGGCGACCCCGGCGGCGGTCGGTGTCAGGCACCGGAGCACGGGGACGAGCCTCGTGAGGAAGACGGCCTGGGCCCCGCGCCGCTCGAGCGCCTCGACCGCGCGGTCCCAGCCGTGGACGCCGAGACGCCGGACGATGGCCGAGTCACGGAGGCGACCGCCGGAACGACGACCGACGAGGTAGCCGAGCTGGTCCCCGAGCGACCCGCCGAGGGCGACCGCGAGGAACAGCACGAGGGCACCGGGGGCGGAGTCGAGCATGGCCGCGAGGAGGAGCACCACCGGTTCACCGGGGACGACGAGGCCGAGCCACAGGCCGGATTCGGCGGTCGTGAACAGGAGCCCGAGGAGCCAGATCAGCGGATCGGGCAGCGCCGTCGCGGCGTCGTTCACCCACCCGATGATGTCCACGGATCCCCGTTCAGCAGTGCGATCCGCACTCCTGGGTGGGGCGCGGCTCGCCCAAGTCTACGGACGAGCCGCGCCCTCCCATCCCCGAGGGGTCGTTCAAACGGTCATTCGCCGGACAGCTCGTCCCGATTCGCGCGTCGACGACGCAGGACGGCCGCGGTGACGACACCTGCGGCGCCGAGCACGAAGAGCGCTCCGGCAGCGACGATCCACGGCATCGCGTCCGCGCCGGTCGAGGGCAGACGACCCGCGTTGCTGGGAACGGCGGGGTTGCTCGGAACGGCGGGGTCGCTCGGCGTCGCCGTTGGGACGGGCGGCACCGGAGCGACCTCATCGGCGACGAGCACGAAGGTGGGCACCGTCTGGACCGCGCCGTCCGTACCGACCACGACGGTGGCCGTCGTGGCACCACCCGCGGGCACCGAATACCCGGCCGGGACGGTCAGCGTGACCTCGTAGCTGCCCGGCGCCAGGTCGGCGAGCCCGTAGGAGCCCTCGGCCGTCGTGGTCAGGGCGACCGGGCCGCCCGGCGTCGTCACCGTGACCGTCGCTGCGGGCACGGGGGCGTCGGTGTCCGTCCGGACGTCGCCGATGACGGTGCCGAGCCGAGCGAGCTCGAAGTCGACCGCGTCCAGATCGGCGCCGGCGAGCTCCTCCGCCCGGGTTGCGGCTCCGGAGACGACGTACCCCTCCGGGGCGACGACCGAGACCTCGTAGGAGCCAGCGGGCAGGAGCGGGAAGCGGTAAGAACCGTCGGCGGCCGTGACGGCGCTCTCGACCCCGTTCGGACCGTCGACGCTCACGGTGACACCGGCCACACCGACTCCACCGGACGTGATCACCCCGCCGAGACTGGGATTCGCGACGAGCACGAAGTCCTGCTCGGTGATGGGTGTCTCGCTCCCGACCGGGACCGTGAAGACGTTCGGCGGGCTCTGCACCGCGTAACCCGCGGGCGGCGTGATGACGACCGTGTGCTCGCCAACCGGCACGGTGTCGAAGAGGTAGTTCCCGTCGGTGTCGGTGGTGACGCTGCCCGCGCCGTCGATCGTGACCGTGGCTCCGACGATCGGCATACCGTCCGTGTCGAGCGCGGTGCCGGACACGGCGACGGGCACGATGTCCCGGACGGTGAAGTCCGCGACGGCGTCGGCGTCCGTGAGGTCCGCGGCGGCTCGTGCGGGACCGTCGGCGATCTTGCCGGCCGGCGGGACGAGTTGCACGGTGTAGCCGTCGGTCGCGAAGTAGCCGGCGAAGGTGTAGGCGCCGCCACCGGCGGTCGTGGTCGAAGCCACCACCCGACCGTCGCGGTCGATGAGGCGGACGCCGACACCGTCCAGCGGGCCGGTGGTCTGGTCGGTCACGGTGCCGGTCACGTCGCGCGCGATCGACGCGAACCATGCCTGGTAGACGGGCGCGCCGAGGCGCTGCTGGAAGGTGAACGTGAGGCTGGAGATCGGGGCGGAGGGTTCGAACCAACCCGCCGCGCCGGCGGTGTCCGCGGCGGCGGCGTTGCCGCGGAGCACCTGCGTCGCCGGGTCCCAGGTGGGGACGTCCGTGGCGGAACCGGTGCAGGACGGCTTGCCGGCCAGACCGGGAGCGCAGTAGTTGAAGCCACCGTTGAACCCGAGCTCGTCAGGGGTGAGCGCGGAACCGTCGGGGCCGATCGCCGTCACGGTGACCTGGTCGGCGTCGATGTCGCCGAGGACGAACGTCCAGCCGGACGGCGGTGTCGGCGTCGCGAAGGAGTAGGTCGTGGTCGAGGGCGACGCCGCGTTGTTCGCCTTCGGCCGGAGGTTCAGGTAGGCCTGACCGCGGCTGCTGCCGTACTTCGCACCGACGGGGGTGGACGCGGCCAGCCAAGTCGTGGTGCCGGGGATGACGCCGATGCTGCCTCCGCCGACCGAGTCGCTCGTCAACGCCGCGGTGAGCTCGGGTTGCCCAGCAAGGGTCATCGTGCCCTGGTACGACCCCGATCCGCCGGAGAGCTCGGACCACGTCGCCCAACTCGAGGTGGTCGCGGCGGAAGCTGCCGGGACGGCTGCGGTGAGGGCGAGCGCGGAGGCTCCGAGCAGGGCGAGCACAGCGGCTCCGATGCGGCGGGTCATGGGCGTCAGGATAAACGGACGCCGGACGTCTCCGGAACCCCGCTGTCCGGTTTGCGAGGGTCACCGCGCAGCGTGGTATGGCGGGGCTCCGGCACCTCAGACCCATGCGCGAGGCGCAGTGGATCGTCCCGCAGGTGGATAGGAGATCGGGCGCGCGGGCGACGCGCCCCGGCGGCGATCCGAGGAGGCTGGAACCATCAACCGATCAGCTCCGCACACCGCGGAGGAAGGAACCAGCTCATGTCCGCCTCAGCCACCACCGAGTCCACCACGATCTCGCCCGCCGAGGACGTGACCCTGGCAGACGCCCCGACCGAAGCGTTCGGCCCCGAACCGCTCACCCAGGCCACGCCCGTGCAGGAGGTCGCGCCGACTCAGCCGACGACCCCCGTGCCCCTTGCCCCCGTGCCTGCTGCGACGACCGCCGACCGCGAGAGCTCGACCCAGACGCTGTCGATCATCGCGTTCGCCCTGTCGATCGCCGCGGTCGTCGCCCCGTCGTTCGTGCTCCTGCCGATCGCCTCGCTCGTGCTCGGCATCATCGCGCTCGCCCGCAAGCCGAAGTCGAAGGGCTTCGCCCTCACCGCCGTCATCATCTCCGGCACCATGCTGGCGCTCGCCCTGATCGTCGCCGCCGGTGCAGCCCTGCTGCTCGGAGTGTCGGTGATCAGCAGCGGCTACGCCGGCTGACCCGATCTCCCACCCGACGCCCGTCCGCTCCTCGAGCGGGCGGGCGTCGTGGCGTGTGTCCCGGACATCACGGTCAGCCGTTGATTGTTACACAATCTTGCGGCAGGCTGTCCCCATGACTCGTTCGCCGACGGAGACCCCGTCGACCGCCGACAACACCGCCGCCGGGCGCCTGCCCGTCGCCGCCGCGATCCTCGCCGCCGTGTGCTTCGGGACGACGGGCACGGCTCACGCGCTCCTACCGATCGAGGTGGGCTCGGTCGCGTTCGGCGCCGCACGCATCGTCTTCGGCGGAGCGCTCCTCGTCCTCGTGTGGGCGGCGTTTGCCCGCCGCTCCGGGGGCACGCGGCCGCCACTGACTCGAGTAGCGGAACTCGGGAGGCCCGCGCTGGTCGTCGCCGTCGTCGTCGGCACGATCGGCGTCACCGCGTACCAGCCGTTCTTCTTCCTCGGCGTGGAGCGCAACGGTGTCGCGATCGGGACCCTCACCGCGCTCGGCTCCGCACCCGCCATCACCGGCCTCCTCGAATGGGCGATCCATCGCCAACGCCCGAGCGCCCGCTGGTTCCTGGCCACGATCGTCGCCGCAGCCGGTGTCGCCGTCCTGTCCGGAGTGACGGGCGGCGGGATCGGGACCGTCTCCGTGGACGGGCTGCTCGCGTCCGTCGGAGCCGGAGCCTCCTACGCCCTGTACACGCTCTGCAGCAAGGCACTCATCGAGCACGGGTGGACACCGCTCGGCGCCATGGCGGCGCTCTTCGGCGGAGCGGCGCTCGTCTCGGTGCCGATCCTCCTCACCACCGAGACCGCCTGGATCCTCACCATGCCCGGCGCCCTCGCGGTCGCGTGGCTCACGCTCGTGAACACGGTGGCGGGGTACCTGCTGTTCGGCTACGCGCTCGGCGGGCTGCCCGCGTCCCGGGTCGCGACGCTCACGCTCTTCGAGCCGTTGACGGCGACGCTCCTGGGCATCCTGCTCCTCGGCGAGTCCTTCGGGCCGTCCACCGTCGTCGGTGCCGCGCTGCTCGTGACCGGACTCGCGATCCTCGTCGTACCGAAGCGCATCGACCGTCGCGAGGTCGCCCGATGACCGCGGTCGACGCCGTCGCGGACGCGCTGCGGGAGGACATCCTCGGCGGACGGCTCAGCGCGGACGAGCCGTTGCGGGAGACCGCCCTCACCGCCCGGTTCGGCGTCAACCGGCACACCGTCCGAGCGGCGCTCCAGGCGCTCGCGGCGGAGCGCCTCGTCACGTTCGAGGCCTACCGCGGTGCACGGGTACGGTCGTTCAGCGACGCCGACATCCTCGCGCTCATGGAGTACCGGACGGCGATCGAGGCCGAGGCGGTCCGGCTGCTGCGAACGCGTGCGGAGCCGTCGTCGCGCCCACCGACCTCGATCATCGCGGCGAACGACAGTCTCCGACGCATCTGCCTCGACCGACCCGGCGATCACCGCGCCATCGAGGTCGCGCACGCCGAGCTGCACCACGCGATCGTCGCCGCGGCCCGGAGCCCTCGACTCAGCGAGGCGCACGCTGGACTGCTCGCCGAGCTCGGCCTGTTCATGGTGCAGCTCCGAAGCGTTCTCCCGCCCGAGGAACTCATCGACCAGCACGACCGACTCGTCGACGCACTCAGCGGCGACCACGGCGAGACGGAGCTCCGCGCGCACCTCGCGCACTCGGCAGAGCAGCTCATCGCGCTCCGCCGGTCGGCCCCCTGAGCTCGGCCCCTGAGCCTGACGAAGGGCACCTCGACAGGTCCCTGGGTCGCCCCGTCGGCTCCGGTCCCTGAGCCACCCCGTCCGGTCCCTGAGCCTGTCGAAGGGCACCTCGACAAGCTCGGTGACCGGGTGGCGCTCGGTGACCGGGCGGCACGCGGTGACCCGGTGCGGCTCGGTCACCGGGTGCGGCTCGACGACAGGACGGGCCGTCAGCCTCGCGACGAGGTGACCGCCTCCGGTCGCGTCCCGGTGGCGTCGGCCGCCGGCCGGACCGCGGGGTGCTCCTCGGACGGGCCCGACCACGGCAGCGTCACGGTGAACGTGGTGCCGGCGGACGACGAGGCGACCTCGATCGAGCCTTCGTGGCCCTCGGCGATGGACAGCGCGATCGCCAGCCCGAGACCCGTGCTGCCGGCGGCACGCGAGCGCGACGAGTCGGCCCGGGCGAAGCGGTCGAAGAGCTCGGGAAGGAAGGCCTCGTCGATGCCGGGTCCGTCGTCGGCGATCGTCAGCGCGGCGCGCTGCGGCTCGCCGGGACTCTTCGGTGCGCTGATGCGGGTGACCACGGAGGTGCCGGCAGGGGTATGCACGGCGGCGTTCGACAGCAGGTTCACGACGAGCTGGTGGAGGCGCTCGCGGTCGCCGCGCACGATGATCGCGCGCTCCGGCACGTCGACCGACCAGTGGTGCGCCGGTGCCGAGACGGCCGCGTCGCTCACGGCGGCGGCGACGAGGTCGCTCAGGTCGACGTCGTCGAGGTGCAGGTCCTGGCCCTCGTCGAGACGCGCCAACAGGAGCAACTCACTGACGAGCGAGCTCATCCGGGTCGCTTCCGACTCGATGCGGGCGAGCGCATGCTCCGTCATGGGCGGGAGGCTCTCGCTGTCCTGGCGGGTGAGCTCGGCGTAGCCCTGGATCGCGGCGAGCGGCGTCCGGAGTTCGTGGCTCGCATCGGTGACGAACCGACGCATGCGCTTGTCGGTCGCGGCACGGACGGCGAGTGCGCGGTCGACGTGGTCGATGAGGCCGTTGAGCGCCTCGCCGACCTTGCCGATCTCCGTCCGGGGATCGGTGTCGGCCTGATCGACCCGCACGTCGATCCCGGTGTCGCCACGCTCGAGTTGCAGCGTGGACACCTCCTCGGCGGCGGCGGCCACGCGGGACAACGGTCGGAGCCCGAGGCGGACCACGATGATCGCCCCGATGATGGTGACCGCGAGCGCGAGCACGGCGAGGATCGCGATGACGATCGCCTCCTGCTGGACGGCTGCTCGCGGAGTGGCGAGCGAGACGCCGGCCACGAGGGTCTCGCCGTCGCCGTGGTCGAGGAACTCGAGTCGGTATCCGCCGAGCGACCCCAACTCGATGTTCTGTCGCTCGGAGCTGTCGGCCGCGACGGCCTCCTCGATGAGCGCCTTCGTCCGCACGTCGAGCGCTGTCGCGTTGGACTGGGTGAAGCGCGCGGAGTCGACGACCCCACCGTCCGCGACGAGCGCGATGAGCGTGCCGGGACCATGGCCGACGTAGTCCACGAACGGCTTGACGTAGCCGGGCTCGCCGCGCGTGGCATCGGGGTCGACCACGGCTCCCCCACCGGCCTGCTGATCGTGGAACTTCACCACGGAGTGCTCGAAGGCCTCCATCGATCCGGTGAGCTGGGTGTCGACGACGGCGGTGACCGACCCTTCGACCGTGACGATCGTCAGGATGCCCGACACCGCGAGGACCGCTGCGATGACCGCAGCGATGCCCGTCACCAGCCGTCGCTGGAGCGTCCACGGGTGCCGCCGGTCCGCCCGAGGCGTCGGCACGCCCGCAGTCGGAACCGATGCGGTGCTCATTCGACCGGCCGCAGCACGTATCCGACACCGCGGACGGTGTGGATCATCGGCGCACGGTCGGCGTCGATCTTCTTGCGGAGGTAGGAGACGTAGAGGTCGACGATGCTGGCCTTGCCGGCGAAGTCGTAGTTCCACACGCGGTCGAGGATCTGGGCACGACTCAGCACGCGCTTCGGATTGCGCATGAAGTAGCGCAGCAGTTCGAACTCGGTCGTGGTGAGCGCCACCGGCTCGCCGTCACGGCTGACCTCGTAGCTGCGCTCGTCGAGGAAGAGCCCGCCGATCGTGATGCGGGAGTCGTCGTCGGACACGACGTGCGCGGTGCGGCGGAGGAGACCGCGGAGACGGGCCACGAGCTCCTCCAGCGAGAACGGCTTCGTCATGTAGTCGTCGCCGCCGGCGGTGAGTCCCATGATGCGGTCGTCCACCGAGTCGCGAGCGGTGAGGAACAGGGTCGGGGTGCCCGATTCCGGCTCCCCCTGCGAGAAGCTGCGGAGCTGGCGCAGGACGCTCAGCCCGTCCATGTCGGGCAGCATGATGTCGAGGACCACGACGTCCGGACGTTCCGTGCGGTAGCGCTGGACGGCCTCGCGACCATTGGTGGCGACGTCGACGACCCACCCCTCATAGCCGAGGGCCAGGCTCACGAGGTCGGTCAGGACCGCTTCGTCGTCGACGAGGAGGACGCGGATGGGTGAACCGTCGGCCCGGTACATCCGCGGTAGCTTGGCGAGGACCGCCCGGCGGCGCCCCGAGTCGACGATCTGCGTTGGCAGGTCGGAGGGCATGGGTCGATTATCCGTCGTCGAGCTGCGAGGCGCGGGAGCGACGGGCGATTCATAGAGGCCTCATATCTTTTCAGGCCGAGCCCATGGGCGCGGTGCCTACCGTGGAGGGCATGACCCGAGCAGAGCCCCTGGGCACGTCGTTCGCCCCCCGCCGTCGTCGGACGGCCGGAGCGACGGCCGAGCCTGCGGACCGGATCCGGAGCGGCCTCGCCGCCGCCGTCCGTGCTCTGCGTCCCCTGTTCCCGGCAGGTGTCTCACGTCCTCGATTCCTCCGCGGGCCGCGGATCGAGGCTCCCGTCGACGCGCACCCGATCAGCACCGACCGTCTCGTCCTGCGTCGCCACCGGTTGGAGGACGCCGAGGCCTGGTACCGCATCCAGTCCACACCGGCGGTCGTCGAGCACCTGCCGTGGCCGGTCCGCGACCGCGAGGCGTCCCGTGAGCACCTGCGGCACCGCGTCGGGCACCACCGCCTCTGGCAGTCGGGCGACTTCCTCGCCCTGGCCGTGGAGCACGACGGGCGGCTCGTCGGCGATGTCTCCCTGCATCTCCGGGAGGTCCACCCCGCCGAGCGCTCGGTCGAGATCGGATGGGTCCTCGACCCCGCCGTCGGCGGACGCGGTCTCGCGAGCGAGGCCTCCGAGGCGATGATCGACCTGGCCTTCCGCGAGCTCGGGGCGAAGACCGTCACAGCCGTCATCGAGCCGGAGAACACCAGGTCCATCGCCCTCGCCGAGCGGCTCGGCTTCCTGCGGGCGACCGCGCCGCGCCGGTCGTCGAGCATCACCTTCGCGATCACGCCCTCGCTCCTCGCCGCGCGTCGTGCAGAACGCGTCGAAGCCACGCACACGGGGTCCACCGTCACGCGCCCCTGATCGCCGGCGTCCCGATCGCCGAACCTGCCGGGGCTGAGTCTCCCCCACTCCAGCCTCGGCAGGTTCAGCCGTCGGGACGCCGGCGACGTGCGTCGCTCGTGTCACACGTCCACAACTCAGGTACCCCCGGCGCGTCGCCTCCGGCTGCCGCCCGAGGGCGCCGACCCGCCCGTGGCGTCCTGAGTTGTGCGCAGTCCAGGGTTTCGGTCGGTTCCAATATCCTATAGGATTATCGCGATGTGCCGGCTTGCGCCGGATCGACGGACTCGATGACGAGGAGATGCAGATGACCAGGCTCTGGAACCGACCGGCCGACTTCGCGGACGAGATGGTGGACGGCTTCGTCCGAGCCAACGGACGCTGGGTACGCAAGGTCTCCGGCGGGGTGTCGCGCTCCACGAGGTCCGCGGAACCGGAGGTCGCCCTCGTGATCGGTGGCGGCTCCGGGCACTACCCCGCCTTCGCCGGCCTCGTCGGCCCGGGACTCGCCCACGGTGCGGCCATGGGCAACCTCTTCGCGTCGCCGTCCGCACACCAGGTGGAGAGCGTCGTCCGCGCGAGCGAACAGGGACGGGGCGTCCTCCTCAGCTACGGCAACTACGCCGGTGACGTCCTGCACTTCACCGCGGCGCAGGACGCCGTGAAGGCCGACGGCATCGACTGCCGCACCGTCACCGTGACCGACGACATCTTCAGCGCCCCGCCCACCGAGCTCGAGAAGCGGCGCGGGATCGCGGGCGACCTCACCGTCTTCAA
This sequence comes from Plantibacter sp. T3, assembly GCF_902506515.1. Taxonomy (NCBI): domain Bacteria; kingdom Bacillati; phylum Actinomycetota; class Actinomycetes; order Micrococcales; family Microbacteriaceae; genus Plantibacter; species Plantibacter sp. T3. Next base: position 75,939 of record NZ_LR733286.1, read on the forward strand.
GGTCGCGGGCGGCGCGGCCTCTGGTGGGTACTCCATCGACGATGTCGAGCGCGTGGCGATCCTGGCCAACACCCGGACCCGTTCGATGGGCGTCGCGTTCTCCGGGTGCACGCTGCCCGGTGCCGACGAACCGTTGTTCTCCGTGCCGGAGGGACGCATGGCCGTCGGGCTCGGTATCCACGGCGAGCCCGGTATCGACGAGACCGACATCCCCTCCGCGGACGGACTGGCGGAGCTGTTCGTGCACCACCTCCTGAACGAGGCCGAGATCCCGGAGGGCGTCACGCCGAACGGCGCACGCGTCGTCCCGATCCTCAACGGCCTCGGCTCCGTGAAGTCGGAGGAACTGTTCGTCGTCTACGACCGCATCGCCTCCCTGCTGGAGGACGCCGGGATCACCCTCGTCGACCCGCAGGTCGGTGAGTTCTGCACGAGCTTCGACATGGCCGGCGTCTCACTCACCCTGCTCTGGGTGGACGAGGAGCTGGAGCGACTGTGGAGCGCTGCCGCGGACACGCCCGCGTTCCGCACGGGCGCCGTCGACTCCGGCGCACTCGAGACCGTCGCCGCCGACGACACCGAGGACGTCGCCTTCGTCGTGCCGGACGCCTCGCCCGAGTCGCAGGAGTCGGCAGCCGTCGTGGCCGACGCGATCTCCGCGATCCAGGAGCTCCTCGCGGAGCACGCTGACGAGCTGGGACGCCTCGACGCCATCGTCGGCGACGGCGACCACGGCATCGGCATGGACCGCGGGGCGACCGCTGCCGCCGCCGAGGCCGAGCGCCTGCGTGAGGCCGGTGCCGGCGTCGCGACGCTGCTCGACCGCTCGGGCGACGCCTGGTCCGACCGCGCCGGTGGCACCTCGGGCGCCCTGTGGGGCGTCATGCTCCGCACGCTCGGCGAGCGCCTCGGCGACGCCGAACGCCCGACCGCCACCGCCGTGAGCGAGGGCGTGACCGCAGCGAAGGACGCCGTCATGCGCTACGGCAAGGCCTCCGTCGGCGACAAGACGCTCGTCGACGCCCTGGTCCCGTTCGCCGACACGCTCGCAGAACGCGTCGCCGCCGGCGAGGATCTCTCCACCGCGTGGACCACGGCGGCGGCAGCGGCCACCACCGCGGCCCACGACACGGCCGGTCTCATGCCCGGCATGGGTCGCGCCCGCTCGCACGGCTCGAAGGCCGTCGGCGTCGAGGACCCCGGGGCCGTCTCCCTCGCCCTCATCGTCGAGCGCGTCGGCACCCTCCTCGCCGAGCACTGACGCCCGATCCCCCGAAGCGACACCCCGGTCCCTGAGCTTGTCGAAGGGCCACCCGCTCCAGCAACGAAAGGCACACCATGACCCGCACCTGGCGAATCGTCATCGGCTCCGATGACGCCGGTTACGACTACAAGGAGATCCTCAAGCGCGACCTCGAGGCGAGCGACCTGGTCGCCTCCGTGGTCGATGTCGGGGTCGACGCCGACGGCCACACCAACTACCCGACCGTCGCGGTGACCGCGGCCGAGATCGTCGCCCGCGGCGAGGCCGACCGCGCGCTGCTCATCTGCGGCACGGGCCTCGGCGTCGCGATCGCGGCCAACAAGGTCCAGGGCATCCGAGCCGTCACCGCGCACGACGGCTTCTCCGTCGAACGCGGGGTGCTCTCGAACGACGCCCAAGTGCTCTGCATGGGCCAGCGGGTCGTCGGCATCGAACTCGCCCGCCGCAACGTGCGCGAGTGGCTGACCTACGAGTTCGACGCCTCGAGCGCGTCGAACGACAAGGTGCAGGAGATCAGCGCGTACGAAGCGTCCTGATGTCAGGACGTCCCAGACTCGTCGGCGTGAGCCTGAAGATGTACTTCGGGCACGCGCAGACGCTCGACTGGTGCTCGGTCGTCGCGGGGGTGTCGGCCGAGCACCACGCACTCCGATCCGGCGCGGCGGAGCTGTTCGTCATCCCCGGATACCTCTCGGTGACCGGCGCGGTCGAGCGGCTCCGCGGCGTCGCGTCCGTGGGCGCTCAGGACCTCGCGACCGAGGACACCGGGCCCTTCACCGGCGAGGTGAGCGGCGCCGAGCTCCACGAGGTCGGCTGCGAGGTCGTCGAGGTCGGGCACGCGGAGCGGCGCCGACTGTTCGGTGAGACGCCCGACGTCGTCCGCGCGAAGACGACCGCCGCGCTCCGCAACGGTCTCGCGCCGGTACTGTGCATCGGCGAGGCGGAGCACGGAGACGCCGAGGTGGCGGCCGCGGAGTGCGTCGCACAGCTCGACGACGCCCTGGCAGGGGCGGTCGCCGCCGGGATCGTGGGCCGCGTCATCGTCGCCTACGAACCACACTGGGCCATCGGCGCCCCCGAGGCCGCGAGTCCAGCCCACATCCGCACGGTGTGCCTCCGGCTGCGCGGCCACCTCGACGCGCTCGCCGCGGCCGGGCACATCGAGACCTCCTCGGCCGTCATCTACGGCGGGAGCGCCGGACCCGGCCTGCTCACGACGATCGGCGACGCGGTCGACGGGGTCTTCCTCGGCCGCTTCGCCCACGATCCGGCAGCCCTCTCGCTGGTGCTCGACGAGGTGGCCGACCTCGACCGCGCGGGCTCCGACCTGCCGCGATGACCCCTGGAGGCCCCGTAAACTGGTCCTCGACGATCATCGCGGCCGCTCGACCGGAGGTTCCCCTCCGTGACGACGCCTCGAGCACACCCTTCGGAGGCTGCCGTGGTTGATGCCGTCTTCCCGCTCGGCGCCTCCTCCTCGCTCGAACGCCGTGGTCTGCGCGACCGCGTCTACGAGTTGGTGCTCGACATGCTCCTGAGCTCCGGTATCGAACCAGGTGCCCGCCTGTCGATCGACGCCATCGCCCGCGACCTCGACGTCTCGCCGACGCCGGTCCGCGAGGCGCTCGTCCAGCTGGAGCGCACCGGGCTCGTCACCCGGGTCACCCACAAGGGCTACCGGGTGGCACCGCCGCTCGCCGACGACCAGCTCGAGTCGCTGTTCGACGCCCGCATCGTGCTCGAGAGCGGCGCCACCGCGCTGGCCGCCGCCCACGCCGACGAGCTCGTCCCGGCCCTCGAGGTCGCCCTCGCACAGCACGTCGAGATGACCGCCAGGGTGCGCGCCGCGGCGTCGGCCGGCGAGATCCCCGTGGCGCTCCTCCGCGAGTACTTCGCGGTCGACTGGAACTTCCACCACCTCATCTTCGAGGGCACCCGCAATCCCTTCCTCCTCGACATGTCCGAGGGCATCTCCACCCGCGTGCACCGCATGCGCCAGACGGTCGAGACGGGCGTCACCGACGCCGACCAAGCGGTCGTCGAGCACCGCGCCATCCTCGACGCGTTCTCCGACGGCCCCGAGGCCGCCGCGGCGGCCATGCGCTCGCACATCGAGCTCGTGCGCACCCGCGCCCGCAGCGACGCCGAGCACTGAGCCGCCCTTCGACAGGCTCAGGGACCGGAGTCTGACAGGCGCCGGGCCAGGCATCCACCCTTCGACAGGCTCAGGGACCGAGTCCTCCGGTCCCCGAGCCGCCCTCCTCCGGTCCCTGAGCCGCCCTCCTCCGGTCCCTGAGCCTGTCGAAGGGCAGAACGGGGCCGACCGCCTGAGCGATCGACCCCGTCCGGGTGTTGCGGTGAGACTAGTGCGCCGTGCGGTTCGCCGTCGTCTCGAGCAGCTCGTCCGCCTTCGCACCACGGAAGAACCGGGTGCAGTAGAGCATCGCGGCCGCGAGGAAGGCGAACACCCCGAGCGAGACCACACCCCACACACCGCTGTCGGTCGGCACGCTCTCGTTGATCCCGGTGCGCATGATCGGTGCCACGAAGCCGCCGAGGTTACCGAGCGAGTTGATGAGACCGATGCCGGCCGCGGCGGCCGTTCCGGTGAGGAACGCCGTCGGGTAGGCCCACGTGATCGGCCCGACCGAGAGGAAGCTCGCCACGGCGATCGTGATGAACAGGATGCCGAGGATGGGCTGGTTGTTCGCGCCCGCCCAGGCCGAGGCCAGGATGAAGACGCCGGTCGAGATGTAGAACCACGTGCCCCAGGTGCGCCGACGGACGACTGTGTTCGCGTTCCGTCCCACGTAGTAGCAGGCGAAGAGGCCGACGAGCCACGGGATGGCAGCCACGAGGCCGACCTGCCAGCCGACGTCCTGACCGATGAGGTTCGAGACCTGCTGCGGCAGGTAGAACGTCGTGCCGTATACCGCGATCTGCAGGCAGAAGTAGATGATGGTGAAGTACCACACCTTCCAACTCGTCATCGCCTTCGCGATACCGGTCGGGCCGTCCGACTGCCGCACGGTGTCCTCGCGTTCCATCGCGGCCGTCAGCGAGTCCTTCTCCTGTTGGTCCAGCCATTTCGCCTGTTGTGGCGAGTTGGTGAGGAAGTAGAGCGCTGCGAAGCCGGCTAGGACCGCGAGCATGCCCTCGGCGAAGAACATCACCTGCCAGCCATGCCACGGGGTCAGGGCGTCGCCGAAGCTGATGAGGCCACCACTCAGCGGGGCGCCGAGCATCTGCGAGAACGGCTGCGCCAGGTAGAAGATCGAGAACATCTGGACACGGACCTTGTTCGGGAACCACTCCGAGAGGAACATGATGACGCCGGGGAAGAGCCCCGCCTCGGTCACGCCGAGCAGGAAGCGCAGGACGATGAACATCGTGTCGTTCGTGGTGAACGCGAAAGCCGCAGCGACGATGCCCCAGGTCACCGCGATGCGGGCGAGCCAGAACCGGGCGCCGAACTTCTTCAGCAGCAGGTTGCTCGGGATCTCGAAGATCGCGTAGCCGATGAAGAAGATGCCGGCGCCGAGGGCGAAGGCACCGTTGGAGATACCGCGGTCGACGCTGAGCGCCTCCTCGGCGAAGCCGACGTTCGTGCGGTCCAGGAACGCGACGAAGTACAGGATGACGAGCATCGGCATGAGGTGCTTCGACGCCTTGCGGATCGCCGACTTCAGCGCCGGATCGTTGGTCGATCCGATCGCCGGCGGATTGGGTGTGGACAAGACACTCTCCTTTGAGATGACTGGTGCGGGTGGGTGCTGCTGGTCCTACTGCTGCTGCTGGCGGTGGTCAGGAGACCATCGAGGGGATGATCATCCAGAGGCCGATGCCGACGAAGACGACGCCGAGACCGAGGAAGATCAACCGGGATTTGGTCCACTGACCGGTGAGGTGCTGCATGGTGCTGCTCCGTTCGCTCGTGGTGCGTGTGGTGGATCAGTGCATGTAGAGGCCGCCGTCGACGTTCAGCGTCTGACCGGTGACGAAGCCGGCGTCCTCACTGATGAGGTAGGCGATGGCGGCGGCGATGTCGCGTGGGGTGCCGATGCGGGGCAGGACGCCGTCGGCGGCCATGGCCGTCTTGCGCTCCTCGGTGAGGGTGCCGCCCATGATGTCGGTGTCGATGGGTCCGGGCGAGATGGCGTTGACCGTGATGCCGTCGTGGCCGAGCTCACGGGCGACGCTGCGGGTGAAGCCGATCACGCCGGCCTTCGCCGCCGAGTAGGCCGTCTTGCTGAAGGTGCCGCCGCCGCGCTGGGCGGAGACGGACGACAGGCTGACGACCCGACCGACGCCGTTCGACACCATCGACTCCGCCGCACGGCGGGTCGTGTAGTGGACGCCGTTGAGGTTGATGTCGATGACGCGCTTCCACTCGTCGGCGCTCACCTCGAGGTAGGGCACCGGTGAGGCGACGCCCGCGAGGTTCACGAGGGCGACGAGCTGTGGGAGGGCGGCCTCGAGTGCGTCGAACGCGGCACGCACCTGCGCCTCGTCGGCGACGTTCGCGCCGGCGCCGGCCGCTTGCACCCCGTGCTGCTCCGCGATCTCGGCGGCGACCGCCTGCGCCGCAGCCTCGTCGAGGTCGATGATCCCGATGTTCCAGCCGAGTTCGGCGAGGTGGTGGGCGGAGGCGCGACCGATGCCGCGCGGGGAGGCTGCACCGGTGAGGACGACGGTCTTGGATTCGGGGAAGCTGGTGGCGGTCATGGCCGGCCTTTCTGCGTGGGAGTGGTGAAGTCGGTGTCCGATCGAGCCGGACGGTGCGCTCGGTCGGCGCCGCGCTCAGTTGATGGGCGCGGGGCCGAGCTCGTCCATGAGCTGCTTGATCGCGACGTAGGCCTTGTTGCGGTAGGCGATCAGCTCGGGCGTGCGGTCGGCCGGGACGTCGAGGTAGCCGGCACCCGACTTGGTGCCGAACTTGCCGGCGTCGACGAGCTCCTTGAGGGAGTCCGGCGTGGCGAACCGCTCGGGCCACCGGGTCTGGAGCGAGGCGTAGCAGAACGAGTACACGTCGAGTCCGGCCATGTCGGCGATCGCGAAGGGACCGAAGACGGGGAGCCGGAAGCCGAAGGTGGTGCGGACGATCGTGTCGATGTCCTCGGGCGTCGCGACGCCCTCCTCGACGAGCTGCGTCGCCTCGTGGAACAGCGCGTACTGCAGGCGGTTGAGCACGAAGCCCGTCGCGTCCTTGACGCGGGCGGTCTCCTTGCCGGTCGCTGCGACGATCTCCTCGACGGTGGCGATCGCCGCATCGGCGGTGGTCTCGTGCGGGATGAGTTCGACGCCGGGGATGAACGGGGCCGGGTTCGAGAAGTGGACGCCGAGGAACCGCTCCGGGTTGGTGACGGCCTCAGCGAGCGAACCGATGAGGATGGTCGAGGTGTTCGAGCCGATGATGGCGTCGGGCGAGGCCGCGGCGCTGATGCGACGGAGGGTCTCGTGCTTGATCTCGATCTTCTCGGGGACGGCCTCCTCGATGAAGTCGGCTCCGGTGACGGCCTCCTCGATGGACGCTGCGGGCGAGACATTGGCGCGGATCCGCTCCACGGCGTCGGCAGGGAAGAGTCCGTCGGCGACGAACTGCTCGGCCTCGGCGATGAGGCGGTCGTAGTTCTTGCGCGCGATCTCCTCGGAGATGTCGGCGATGCGGACGGTGGCGCCGGACAGCGCGAGCACCTGGGCGATGCCGCCGCCCATGTACCCCGATCCGACGACGGCGATGGTGTGTGTGGTCATGATGAAGCTCTCCTGTGGTCGTCTGGATCAGGCCTGCGGCAGCAGGGTCCTGATGTACTTCTGGTTGGTGGAGCACATGCCGAGGCTGTCGCCGCCGTAGTGCTCGGCCAGGATGATGCCGTTGAAGCCGAGCTCGACGGCGTCGCGGAAGACCTGGCGGTAGTTGATGAGCCCGGCCTCCATGGTGGAGGGCACGGACGTCGCCCAGGTGCCGTCGGCCGCCTCGTCGCGGGTGTAGTTCTTCACGTGCATGTAGTTGGCGTACGGCAGGGTCTTGGCGAACAGCTCGCGCCAGTCCTCCACCGGGCGGTGCAGGCGGATGAGGTTCGCGACGTCGGGGTTCAGACCGACGTTGTCGAGCCCGACCTCCTCCACGAACCGCACCGCGCTGTCGGCGGTGCCGAGGTAGGTGTCCTCGTAGAGTTCGAGGGCGAGTGGCAGCCCGACGTCGGCCGCGTGCTTGCCGAGCTCGCGGATGCGGCTGACGGCGGCGTTCCAGACCTCGGGGTCGTCGGGGTCCTTCGGGCCCTGGGCGGTCCAGAACCAGAGCGCCTTGCGCTGGGCCTCGCTGAAGGGCTGGTGCAGGCCGGTGGAGAAGACCTGCATCCCCCACTCGGCGGCGGCGTCGATCGTGCGGTGCGCGTACTCGAGGTTGCGCTCCTCGTGGCCCGGCATGACCACGCTCTGCCGCTGCAGGTGGACGGACGGGACGCCGACGCCGTGCGACTTCGCGATGGCGAGGAACTCGTCGCGACGGGACGGTTCGAGGTCGGCGGGCCGGACGTGGCTGTCGGGCAGTTCGGCGAGGGTGAACCCGACGCCGGCGACCTGCGCGAAGAGGTCGTCCCAGGCTTCGGGTTCCGCGTCGTGCAGGGAGACGCCGTTGCGGTCGACGGGTGGGATGCCGTGCAGGCAGGTGGCGATGGGCCAGGTGTCGGCGGTCCATCGGGGGGTCGACGCGGTCGCGGTCGTATCCGTCATGATGCTCCATTGCGCTCAGGGACTGCTCGGGGCTGGTGCTCCCGGTTAAAAAAGATCCTATAGGAAATAGTAAAGCGTTTCCACGAATGCGCAAGGGCACTTCGACAGGCTCAGTGACCGGCGGAGGGGAGGCTCGGTGACCGGTGGGGCGGGAGGCGAGCTTCCGGGGGGAATCCAACCGGTCACCGAGCCTGTCGAGGTGGGACGTCGGGGCTCAGCCTCCTAGGATGTCCCAGTCCTCGTCGTCCGCGTCGGCGATGCCGCCCGCGATGAACGCTTCGCCGGCCTCGGTGGCGCGATCGCGCACACCGACCAACAGCTCTTCCAGCGAACCGGCCGAGAGGAATCGCATCTGATCGATCTCGCTCACCGGGGCGATGCCCGCGAGCTGCCACGACGACTCCAGCGGGTCGTCGGCGAGCTCCACGACCGAGGCCCACTGCTGCTCGCTGAACTCGCTGGCCACGGCCAGCGAACGCCGCACCGCCGCCTCGGTCTCGTCCCGCAGCTGCTCCCAGCGCTCGTCCCACTCCAAGTCGTCGAGCGTGCGGATCTCGGCGCGTGGGTACGGGTCGTCCGGCAGCCAGTCGGTCACCTCGAAGCGCTGACCGCCCTCGGCGATCACCGCCACGAAGCCCTCGCCACCGTCGACCTCGACGATCTCCGCCACGGTCCCCGTCCGGAAGCGGTGCTCACCGCCTCCCGTCTCGCGCCCGCGCTCGATGAGCACCACGCCGAACGCCGGGTCCTCGGCCTCGAGCAGGTGGGCGAGCATGGTCAGGTAGCGCTCCTCGAAGAGCCGCAGGGCGAGCGGCATGTGCGGGAACAGCACAGAGCCGAGCGGGAACATCGGCAGCTCGAGGACCGGGAGGCCGGACGCCCAGGGCTCGGCACTGAAGGAGTCGGTCATGTCACTCTCCCTCCGTCTCGCAGGTCCGACCGGGTGCCGCCCGGCGAACCGTCCACCCGAACCGTGCTGCGATCATAGTCGCCGGACACCGGAGGCGACTCAGTCGCCGAGGACCGCTCGTAGCGCCTGGTCGAACCGGATCGCCCGATCGATTTCGACCGCCGTCTCGTAGTCGGCCCCGCGCAGGGCGACGTGCAGCGGCCAGTCCACATCGATGAACCCGATTCGCCGATCCCCCACGAAGACGCCGAAGCGGTCGGCTGTGAGCTGCTCCACCCAGGCTCGGCGGAGTTCAGACGTCTCGCTGCCGGCGGAGCCCATGGAACGACCTCTCTCGGCAGGTGCAGTGACCGGGTCCGGACAACCCTTCGAAGTATCTCGATTGTCTAGCTATCTCCGCCGTGCTTCATCATGACAGCACCGACGGCCGATGGACAACTCCGTATCCATCAGACGAAACGAGCACGCCTCGACGCCATCGTTGCGAGATCGTGGCGCGATGGTCCGCGGATCTTCAGGAACCGTCCGTAGGATGCTGATCGTGGGGTGGAAGTGGCCGTGGGGACGCAAGCGCATCGTCGATGCGCCGGTCGATGCCGGGTCCGACCCCTACCTCCAGTACCTCGAGTGGGTCCGCCTCGGGAAGCCGTCACTGGCATCACCCGACGATCCACCACTGCAGTTCGACCCGCGGTTCGCGCCACGACTGGCCTCAGACGCCGTCAACTCCTCGCGCGCCGACGGCGTCTGAGCCTGCCGGTCCACGCACAGCACAGCGCCCGACACCGAGGTGCCGGGCGCTGTGGACGTGCTTACGCGGTGGCCTGCTCCGCGACCTCTGCGCGGCGCGGGAGCTTCCAGCCCGGGCGCACGAAGTGGCAGGTGTAGCCCCACGGGATGCGCTCCAGGTAGTCCTGGTGCTCCGGCTCGGCCTCCCAGAACTCGGAGACCGGCTCGACCTCGGTGACGACCTTGCCGGGCCAGAGCCCTGAGGCGTCGACGTCGGCGATCGTGTCGCGGGCGACGCGCTCCTGCTCGGGCGAGGTGTAGAAGATCGCCGAGCGGTAGCTCAGGCCGACATCGTTGCCCTGGCGGTTCTTCGTCGACGGGTCGTGGATCTGGAAGAAGAACTCCAGGAGCTCGCGGAAGGACAGCTTGCTCGGGTCGAAGACGACCTCGAGGGCCTCCGCGTGGGTGCCGTGGTTGCGGTAGGTGGCGTTGGCGACGTCGCCACCGCTGTAGCCCACGCGGGTCGACTTCACGCCCGGCATCTTCCGGACGAGGTCTTCCATGCCCCAGAAGCATCCGCCGGCCAGCACCGCGCGCTCGGTCGTCGTGCTCTGCTCGTCTGCTGCACTCATCGTGACTCCTCCTTCGTGCCGAGCACCGTGCGGGGTCCCCGCGTGCTCCGGTCTTCGGCTCCATGGTATGCAACAGCGTCCGCTTCCGGACTGTTCCGGCCGGGGCTTGCACTCAGCGGTCGCACAGGTGTGCGGACGCGACGGCAGGGCTCAGACGGTCCGCTTGCGGCGGAGCTGCTTGATCGACTCGTGGATCTCGGGCGCCAGCACCACGGCGCCGGACTGCTCCGACTGCTCGACGGTGACGGCCTGCGCCTCATCCGCCGCGGCGAACCAGGAGGCGATGGTGACGCCATGGCCGGGCTGTCGGACGATCTCGATCGGGTCGCCCGCCTGCACCGTCCCGCTCTTGACCACCTTGAGGTAGGCACCGGGCCGCGCGGCGTCGGCGAAGCGCTTCACCCACCGAGGCTCGCCCAGGCGCCGCTGGAAGGTGCCGCACGGGGTCCGCGGGCAGGTCACCTCGACGACGAGGGTGTCGCCGATCCGCCAGCGTTCACCGATCTCGGCACCGTTCACGTCGAGCCCCTGCGTGCGGAGGTTCTCGCCGAACAGCCCCGGCGTGATCTCCCGACCGAGCTCACCCTCCCAGAACCGCGCGTCCTCCTCGGCGTAGGCGTAGAGCGCCTTCGTCAGACCGCCGTGGTGTTTGCGATCGGCCTGCACGTCGCCGTACAGCCCCATCGGCCGCACGTGCAGTGGCTCGTCGACCGGGCGCTTGTCGATCGCGGTGACACCGATCGACCCGTCGTCCACCTGGAGGGCTTCGACGCGACAGAGGGCGAGGAGTTCAGACATGGGACCAGTCTGCCGTGTCCTCCGCGCCCGTCCGGACGACGGGGCCGGTGCGGCTCGGGTGGAGTGGCCCAGGCGGAGCGGGTCAGGCGGACTCGCGGATGACGAGTGAGACACCGACCGAGCGTCGGACGGACGGCCCCGAGAGCGGGAGCGTGCCGGACATCATGCCGTCGAGCAGTTCGAGACTGTGCCGTGCGATGTCACCCTTGTCGACGGCCACGCTCGTGAGCTCAGGGGTGACGAAGCGACCGAGGTCGAGTCCGTCGATGCCGATGACGGCGACGTCCTCCGGCACGCCGACCCCGGCACGGGCGAGTCCCTTGAGCACGCCGACGGCCATGACGTCGTTGAAGACGAGCACGGCATCGACGTCGGGCATCGCGGCCCGGCACCGCAGGGCGGCCGACACCCCGCCCTGGTGGGTGTCCTCCGCCCAGGTCTCCGAAGCCTCCGACCACGGCAAGCCGTGCTCCTCGAGGAACGCTCGGTACGCGAGACGTCGTCCGGACGGTTCCGCCGAGGCGTCGATCATCGCGATGGACCGGCGCCCGGTCGCGACGAAATGGGCGAGCGCCTGACGGATCCCGTCCTCGAAGTCGATGTCGACGCCCGCCACCTGCAGCGTCGGCTCGGCGCCGGACGGGTTCGATCCTGCCTCGGACTCGTCTGACCGGTGGTCGCCGAGGGAGACGAACGGGATGGTGGCGAAGGCGCCCTGGAGTGCTCCGTGGTCGGCGCCGTTGCGCCCGACGACCGCATCGACCTGCCGCGCGAGTTCGGCGAGCTGCGCACGTTCCGCGTCGGGGAGGTCCGGTCCGCGATCCGCGGCGGCGGGTCGGTCGCCCGATGCGTTCGCCGCTCCCCCGACCTCGGCGACCAACACGGTCCATCCGCGCTCTGCCGCCTGCTGCACGAGGGCGGCCGCGAGCTCCGGGTAGTAGGGGTTCCGCAGGTCGTCGACGACCAGTCCGAGCGTCGTGGTCCGGCCGCTCACCAGGTGCTGCGCGGCGCGGTTCGGACGGTAGTTGAGCGAAGCCGCGACCTCGACGACCCGTTGCCTGGTGGCGTCGCTGACGTCGCGCATCCCGTTGAGTGCGCGGGTCACGGTCTGGCGCGAGACACCGGCGACGCGGGCGACGTCGATGATCGTCGCTCGCGCCGGAGCGCGATCGTCGCGGGGCCTGGTCATGGTCACATCGTACTGATACGCTCACACCGTGAACGTTCACGGTGACGTTCACCACAGACCATCGCACCGCCGATCAACGTTGAGGAGCACCACCATATGGAACACGTCGCTTGGGGAATCATCGGCCCAGGAACGATCGCCGAACGGTTCGCGACCGAGCTGCACGCCAGTCGCACCGGTCGACTCGCCGCCGTCGCCAGTCGTGACGCGTCGCGTGCCGAAGAGTTCGGCGAGCGCTTCGGCGACGGCACGGCTCCCGTCCGCGGGTACGGCTCGGTCGCCGAGTTGCTGGCCGACCCCGGCGTCGACGCGGTCTACATCGCGACCCCGCACACGGAGCACGTCCGGCTGGTGATCGAAGCGGCGGAAGCCGGCAAGCACATCGTCAGCGAGAAGCCGCTCTCGGTGAACCGCGCCGGTGCGATGCTCGCGATCGAGGCCGCCCGCCGTGCCGGCGTGTACCTCGCCGAGGCGTTCATGTACCGCTTCCACCCGCAGACCGCGAAGCTCGTCGAGCTCGTGTCGTCGGGTGCCATCGGCGACGTCCAGCACATCGAAGCGTCGTTCGCATTCGCCGCAGATCTGCCCGCCGACCACCGACTCATGAACCCGGAGCTGGCGGGCGGCGGCATCCTCGACGTCGGCGGCTACCCCGTCTCCATCTCGCGGCTCATCGCGGGTGCTGCCGTGGGTGCGCCGTTCGCCGACCCGACGGAGGTCACCGGGAACGGCACCATCGGTTCGACCGGCGTCGACGAGTGGGCCAGCGCGTCGCTCGTCTTCCCGTCGGGCATCACGGCGCACGTCACGAGCGGCGTGCGCGTGCAGGACGACAACCGCGTCGTCGTCACGGGGTCCACCGGCCAGATCATCGTGTCCGACCCGTGGTTGCCGTCGGTCGAGGACGGCTCGACGATCGAGGTCCGCACCATCTCGGGCACGGAGTCGATCCACATCCCCGGGGCACCGCAGTACGCGATCCAGGCCGACGCGGTCGCTGCGTTCGCCGACGCCGGTCAGGCACCGCAGATGCGCTGGGCGGACTCGCTCGGCAACGCGGCGACCCTCGACCGCTGGCGCGAGGCGGTCGGCCTCGAGTATCCGTTCGAGTCGATCGACACCGACATCCCGACCGGTTCCGGCCGGCCGCTCGCCGTGCGCGCCGAGCTCCCGATGCCGACCGGTCGCATCGCCGGCATCGACCACGACATCTCGCGGCTCGTGATGGGTGTCGACAACCAGCAGACCCTGTCGCACGCGTCGGCGATGTTCGACGACTTCTTCGAGCGCGGCGGCAATGCCTTCGACACGGCCTGGCTGTACGGCGACGGGCTCCAGGAGCAGCTGCTCGGACGCTGGCTCGCCAACCGGGGTCTCCGCGACGACGTCGTGGTGATCGGCAAGGGTGCGCACACACCGTTCTGCGACCCGGAGTCGATCTCCCGGCAGCTGTTCGAGAGCCTCGACCGTCTCGGCACCGACCACCTCGACCTGTACCTCATGCACCGCGACAACGTGGAGGTGCCGGTGGGCGAGTTCGTCGACGTGCTGAACGAGCACGCCGAGGCCGGTCGCATCCGTGCGTTCGGTGGCTCCAACTGGACGATCGACCGGTTCGAGGAGGCGAACGCCTATGCGGCGGCCAACGGGAAGCGGGGGTTCGCGGCGCTGAGCAACCACTTCGGTCTCGCCCGCGCGCTCGACGTGCCGTGGGCCGGGTGTGTGGAGGTGACGGATCCGACGAGCCGGGCGTGGCTCGAGGAGACGAAGACGCCGCTGCTGCCGTGGTCGTCGCAAGCGCGCGGCTTCTTCACCGGGCGTGCCGAGCCCGAGGACCTGTCGGATCCGGACCTCGTGCGCTGCTACTACAGCGACGACAACTTCGAGCGGCTGGCCCGTGCGCGTCAGCTCGGCTCGGAGCTGGGGGTCGCGCCGACGGCGATCGCCCTGGCGTACGTCCTGGCGCAGGACTTCCCGACCTTCGCCCTCATCGGGCCGCGGTCCATCGAGGAGACCCGTTCGTCGACCGACGCCCTCTCCCTGAAGCTGACCGCGGAGCAGGTCGCCTGGCTCGACCTCCGGGTCTGATCCGTTCCCTCGGGTGACGCCAGCGCGGGGCGCTGGCGTGACCGCGGGTCATGCACGTGGGCGCGGGTCTCCAGAGGCCCGCGCTCACGCGTGCGGGGCGCGCTCGCGCCGAGTCACTCCTCCTCGCGTCAGCGCACCGCGCTGGCGCAACCGCACCACCAGACTCGGATGGACGTCAGGTGAGGGGTTTGCGGGCGCGGTCGCGCGCCAGGAGGACACCGAGCAGCAGGATCAGGATGAGCACGACACCGCGGGCGAGACCCTGCCAGTAGAAGGACAGCCCGATGAGGTTCATCCCGTTCGTCAGCAGCGCGAAGATGAGCACGCCGACGAGCGTCCCGAAGAGGTTCGGCCGCCCCGTCCGACTCAGCGTCGTCCCGATGAACACCGCGCCGATGGAGTCCAGCACGTAGAGCTGCCCGCTGTTCGCGACGAAGCCCTGGCTCCGCGAGGCCAGGATCAGCCCGGCGATGGCCGCGATCCCGGCAGCGAAGATGAAGGCGGTCGCCATCGACGTCCCCGCCAGCCGACCGGAGATCCGGGTCGCCGTCGGCTGCTCACCTGCCGCGGTCAGCACCCGACCCCAGCGACTCCGTTCGAGCGCAGCCCAGACGATGATCAGCACGAGCACGGCGACGACGATCGGCGCCGCGACACCGAGTACGGTTCCGGCACCCAGCCAAGCGAACTCGTCCGGCACACTGCTCCGCGACAGGTAGATGGGCGACCCGCCGTCGGTCGCGACCTGCTGCACGCCACCACCGATGAACCAGACGCTCAGCGTCGCGAGGAACGGTCGGATGCGCAGCACCACGATGAGGAACGCGTTCACGGCCCCGACGAGCAGGCCGACGACCAGACCGCCGACGATCGCCACCCAGGCCACGTAGTCGTCGGCCAGGAGCGCCGACGCGGTGAGCGCAGCGAGGTCGATGGCGACACCGATCGAGAGGTCGATACCGCCTGCGCGGACGACGACCGTCATCGCGACGGCCGCGAGCAGGAGGAGCGCGTTCTGGTTGAGCACCCCGAGCAGGTTGTCGGCGGTCAGGAACGACGGCGACAGCACCGCGAACACGATGAGCAGCACGGCCAGCACGGCGGGGGCGAGCGCCTGCGGCACCGCGGCACCGAGGCCACGGACCGTCAGCCTCGAGAGCGGGCCGCCGGGACGCTGGTCATCGCCGCCTCCTGTTCCAGCCGACCCGGCCTTCGGGACGGAGACGCCGGTGGTGGTGGAGGACTGCGTGCGCGTGTCGACACTCATCGCTTGACGCTCCGTTCGCGGATCGCGGCGACCGCGAGGACCAGCAGGATCAGCACACCCTTGGTGATGCCGATCCACTGGCTCGGGACGCCGAGCTGACTGAAGCCATTGGTGAGGATCGCGACGAACACGGCACTGAACAGGGTCCCCGTGATCGTGACGACGAGCCGACGGGAGAACGCGATGGACAGGAACGTCGCGAGGAGGATGTCGATGAGCGACTGCTCGCCGATCCCCGGCAGGGCAGCGGACAACCGACTGGTCATGAGGACGCCCGCGATCCCGGCGAGGACCGCCGCGAGGACGTAGCTGACGACGATGTGGCGGTTGACGGCGATCCCGGCCACCCGGGCGGCCGTCGGATTCTGCCCGACCGCGGCGTTCTTCACGCCCCAGCTGGTGCGCCCGGTGGCGAAGGCGGCGACCGCGAAGACGAGGAGCAGCACGACGACCGCCGCAGGGACACCGACGACGTGTCCGCTCCGCAACCAGACCAGCCCGGCGTCGGAGACCGGCACCTTCACGTTGTTCGTGATGACGATCGTGAGACTCGTGACGATGCTCATCATCGCGAGGGTGACGAGGAGCGGGCGGATCCCGGCGACGACGACAAGACCGTTCACGAGCCCGATGACCGCCGCGGCTCCGAGCCCGATGAGCAGCGCGAGCGGCAGACCGAGCTCGGCCTGCAGGAGCACCGCGACGAGGGCACCGGAGAAGCCGAGGACGGCGCCGATGGAGAGGTCGATGCCGCCGCGGACGACGTCCTCACCGCCCGTGACGACGACGATGGACAGTCCGAAGGCCGCGATCGCGTAGACCGCCGACTGGGTGAGGATCGTCGCGAGGTTGGCCGGGTCGAGGAAGCCGGGCGAGGCGACCGCGAAGACGACGACCTCGATGACGACGATCGCGTAGCCGATGAGTCCCAGCCGGGAGACCGGGCGACGACGTTTGGTCGCGGATTCGGCTGCGGCCGACGGCGCCTGACCGGGCGCGACGGGTGGAGCGGAGAGGGCGGTCATGCGGAAGCTCCTCGGGTGGGCAGAGTGCCGCCTCCAGGGTCTGCCGACGGGGCAGACCTCGGGGGATCAGCCTGTGTCGACGACGTGGGCCCTTCGACAAGCTCAGGGACCGGCGGGACCGAGGGGGCCGGCGGCGTTGACGCGACCTCGGCGGCGCCCGTCGACCAGGCGAGGATCGTGTCGGCGGTCGCCTGCGATCGGGGCAGCTCGGTCCGGATCGTCCCGCGGTACAGCACGAGGACGCGGTCGGCGAGGCCGATCAGTTCCTCGAGGTCGACGCTCACGAGCAGGACGCCGGCGCCCTGCGCGACGAGCGCGTCGATCTCCGCGTAGATCTGTTGACGCGACCCGATGTCGACGCCGGAGGTCGGCTGGTCGAGTACGAACAATGTCGATCCGGCCGCGAGCCATCGACCGAGTACGACCTTCTGCTGATTGCCGCCGGAGAGGCTCCCGGCCACCGCGGTGTCGTTCGCGGGCCGGACGTCGAGCCTCGTGACGAGGTCTGCGGCGATCTCCCGCTCGCGTCGGCCACGCAGTATCCCGCCGAGCCCGGTGATGCGGTCGAGCGCGGCGAGCGTGAGGTTCTCGCGGACGGACTGACGGTTCAGGATGCCGTCCCGGTGGCGGTTCGCCGGCACGTACGCCCCACCCGCCCGGACGAAGGCGCGCGGCGAGCGGATCGTCGCCTGGCCGACCCGCACGGTTCCGCCGTGCGCCCGGAGCCCGGTGACTGCGTCGGCCAGTTCCTCGAGGCCCGATCCGACGAGCCCCGTGACGCCCACGATCTCGCCCGGACGGACGGCGATCGAGACGCCGCGCAGCCGTTCCGCGACCGTCAGGCCGTCGATCGCGAGGACCGGTTCGGCGACGGCGTCGGCGACGATCCGTTCGCGGTCGCCGAACTCCTCGACGCTCCGCCCCACCATGAGCTGGACGATGGCGTCGAGGGTCGCGTCGGGATCGGCGAGGTCGAGGGCACCGACGCGTTCACCGTTCCGGAGGACCACGACGCGGGACGCGATGTCGCGCACCTCCTGCAGGTAGTGGGAGATGTAGATGACGGCGACACCCTGGCTCTGCAGGGTCCGGACGGTGCGGAACAGCCGCTCGACGTCGCCGGCGGCGAGCGGCGCGGTGGGCTCGTCGAGCACGAGGACCCGTGGGCGCGTGATCGTCGCGATCGCGAGCTGCAGGAGTTGCTGCTCGGCGACACTCAGCTCGTCGACGAGGGTCTTGCCCGGCACGTCCAGCCCGACGAGGTCGAGCAGCTCCCGCTCGGCGCGCCGGTCGAGCTGCCGGCCGGTGAGGAACGCGGAGCGCGAGCCGAGGAACAGCTGCTCCGCGACCGTGAGGCGACCGGCCAGGTGGCGGTCCTGGTGGATGACGCGGACACCGAGGCGTTCGGCGTCGCCCGGGTTGCGGATGACGACCGGTTCACCGTCGATCTCGATGGTGCCCTCGCTCGCCGTGTAGAGGCCGGTGAGGATCTTGATGAGCGTCGACTTGCCCGCGCCGTTCTCGCCGACGAGCGCGACGACCTCGCCGGGGTACACCTCGAGGTCGACGTCGTCCAGCACCCGGACGCCGCCGAAGTCCTTCGCGATGCCACGCATACTCACGGCGGGAGCCGAGGCTTCGGCCGTGGCGGCACCGGGCCGACCGCCCAGCGAGCGCTGGGCGGCCTGACCGTCGATCGAGGTGTCGTGCGTCATTCCAGGCCGAGTCGCTTGCGCTCGTCGGCGACGTTCGCCTTGTCGATGAACACGGCGTCGAGGTAGGTGCTCAGCGGCACCTCGTCCTGCTTGCCGCCGAGGTACAGGGCGACGTTGTTCGCGCTCGTCGTCCCGAACAGGGTCGGCTGCTGCGCGACCGTGAACTGGTACACCGAGTCGGGGTCCTGGATGAGGTCGAGCGCTCCGGGCTCGGCGTCGACGCCGTAGACCTTGATCTCGTCGCGGCCCGCCGCGTCGATGGCCTGGGAGGCACCGATCGCCGGGAGGTCCCAGCACGACCACACGGCCGAGATCTCGCCCTTGGGGTAGCGGGTGAGCGCGTCGTTCGTCTTCTGCTTGGCGTCCTCGATGGTGCCCTCGTAGATGTCCTGCAGCTCGGGCTCGATGATCTCGATGTTCGGGTAGTTCTTCAGCACGAGCTTGAACTCGTCGTAGCGGATCTGGCAGGGGGTGACGTCGTAGAAGCCGTTGAAGACGAGCACCTTGCCCTTCCCGCCGATGTCCTCGGCGAGGGTGCGGGCGAGGGTGGAGCCGATCTGCCAGTTGTCGGAACCGATGTTGTTCACCGAGTTCTCGCTGGCGTGGTCGATCGTGAAGACCGGGATGTCGGCGTCCTTCGCCTGCTGCAAGGCCGGGGCGAGGGTGGTCGCGTCACCGAGGATGACGACGATCGCGTCGACCTTCTGCGAGACGAGGTTCTCGACGTTGGCCAGGTGCTTGTCGTCCTGTGCGTCGGCCTGGGTGGCGACGACCTTGGCGCCGAGCTCCTCCAGGCGGTCCTGCACACCCTGGTAGGTGAGGCGGCCGAAGTCGCGGACGACGTCCTTGGCGGCGACGCCGACGGTCTTGCCCTTGAGCGAGGGGACGTCGACGTCGGAGGCGGCCGAGCTGGCAGCGGCGCCGCTCGTCGACTCGCTGGACGAGGACTGCTTGAGGGAACAGCCGGTGGCGAGGCCGGCCACGACGGCCAGGGTGACAAGAGACAGCGCGAGGCGCGATCGACGACGCATGGGGACTCCAGATGACGGTGGGGTGCGGGACGGTGCAGGGGGTGGTGGAGCGTGCCGACATCCGCTGTCGGAGCGGTCGGGGCGCACCGGGACGTCGGGTTGCAGCAACAGTAGGGAGTGATCGGACGGGCCGCGAGAGGGCGCTCAACCTGACGTAACACAAGGTGCCCGATGTCGGCGGTGCGTGGAGCCTGGTCGGGGTGCGGCCCGTGGAAACGTCGGATGTATCATGGCGCGAGGCGGTGTTCCACGTGACCGTCTCGCTCGAGCAGGGGGTCGCATGGCAGTCACGGACGAGGCGATCGCGCGGATCCAGGCGATGATCGTCGCCGGCGACCTCACACCCGGCCAGCGCCTCCCTCCGGAGAAGGAGCTCAGCGAGACCCTTGGGCTCTCCCGCAGTTCCCTCCGCGAGGCGGTGAAGGCGCTGGAGCTCATCCGCGTGCTCGACGTCCGTCGCGGCGACGGCACCTACGTCACGACGCTGGAACCGAGCCTGCTGCACGAGGCGATGTCGTTCGTCATCGACATGCACGCCGACGCCTCCCTCATCGAGATGTTCGAGGTGCGCCGCATCCTCGAACCCTCCGCGTCGGTGATGGCGATCCAGCACCTCGACGACGAGCGGATCGCCGAGCTGCGCAGCATGGTCGATGAGGTCGACGAGTCCACGACGGTCGAGGACCTCGTCGCGCACGACCTGCAGTTCCACGCCCGCGTGATCGAGCTGAGCGGCAACGCCTACCTCGCGAGTCTGCTCGCCGCGCTCGGCAGCAAGACGGTCCGGGCCCGCATCTGGCGCGGCCTCACCGAGGAGAAGGCCGTCGCCCGCACCCTGCAGGAGCACCACGCGATCGTCGACGCCCTCGAGAAGCGCGACACCGAACTCACCCGCGCGCTGGTCACGGTCCATGTCTCCGGTGTCGAAAGCTGGCTCCGCCGCTCGATGTAACCCCTCCCCCTGCCCGCGAACTGTCACTTGCTGCTAGTCCTGGCCGCTCCAACTAGCAGTTGGTGACAGTTCGCGGGCAGGTAGCGTGAGGGGATGGACGGCACGATCGACACCCGAGCGCTCATCGACCCCATCGACCGTGACGCCATGGCGAAGGCGCCCTCGTACCATCGCGCGCCGTCCGCCCGGCTGCTCATCGGCCTGATCGCGGGGATCGTCGTGGTCACCGTCGGCGGGTTCGTCCTGTTGGGAACGCTGCCCACGCCCTCACGGGGCGGCTCCGGCCCGACACCGCTGCTCGGGATCGGACTCCTCGCGGCCGCCGCCGTCGCAGTGGTCGCGGTCCTCTCCTGGCGGACGAGGCGCATCAAGCGCTTCCGTCTCTCCCAGTTCGCCGCGGCCAACGGGATGACCTACACCGCAGACCTCAGCCACCCGCCGTTCCCCGGCATGATCTTCGGGATCGGATCGTCGCGGCAGTCGACCGACGTGCTGCGGGGTGGTCGTGCCCGCGCCGTGGAGTTCGGCAACTACCGGTACACGGTCCGTCACGGGAAGCGTTCGACGACCCACCACTGGGGATACGTCGCGGTGAAGCTCGACGTCCCCCTGCCGAACATCGTGCTCGATGCGATCGGCAACAACGGGTTCGGCTCGAACCTCCCGGCAGCGTTCCAACGGGCCCAGCGACTCTCCCTGGAAGGGGACTTCGACCGGCACTTCACGCTCTACTGCCCCGAAGGCTACGAACGCGACGCGCTCTATCTGTTCACGCCGGACATCATGGCGCGGTTCATCGACCACGCCGCCGAGCTCGACGTCGAGATCATCGACGACTGGCTGTTCCTCTACACGAAACGGGAGGTGTCGACGCTCGACCCCGACACCTGGGCCTGGCTGTTCAGCGTCATCGACGCCCTGATGACGAAGTTGGACCAGTGGGCCCGGTGGCGGGACGACCGCTTGCAGCCGCAGACGTCCGGAGCTCCGGAGCACCCGCTGGCACCCGGCGCTCAGGCCGGCCCACCCGCGATCGGACTGCTCACCCCGCCGCCGGGCGTCGCTCCGCCCGGCCGCAGGTTGCGACGCTCCGGGACGTGGATCCCCATCGCCTTCGTCGTCGGAACACTGATCGTCTGGATCGTCACACGCATGAACTGACCCTCCCCTGCCCGCGAACTGTCACTTGCTGCTAGTCCGGAGGGGCGGGACTAGCGGTTTGTGACAGTTCGCGGGCAGGGGAGGGTGTTGGGAACGTCTGGTGATCGGGAGACGAGGACGGAACAGGCCGGTTGATGGGATGGCTGGGTGACCGACACCGGTCGCCCGTCAGAAAGGACCACCCATGCGCCGACCCACAGCCATCGGCTTCGCCGTCCCCGTCCTCGCCCTCATGCTCGGGCTCACCGCTTGCTCCGGATCCGCGGAAGCCCCGTCGACCGGTGGTTCGCCGTCGACCGCCGACTCCTACGCCGAGGCGTTCGACGACTACACCATCTCCCTCGCCGGCTGCCTGCGCGACCAGGGGTTCGACGTCGAGGACCCGGAACCCGGCACCGCGATCACCCTCGACGGTGGCGAGGCGATGAACACGGCCTACGACGCCTGCGCCGAGGAACTCGGCCCGCCGCCCACGAACCCCGATCAGCCCAGCAAGGCCGAGATCTCCGACGAGCTCAGGCTCCGCGCCCAATGCCTGCGCGACCAGGGGTTCGACGTCCCGGACCCGGATGCGAACGGGGTGTGGGACCTGCCGGAGGACCTGTTCGATGAGGCCAGGGCCTGCGCCGTGCAGTGACCTCCGCACCAGACGGAACGGCCGACCGATCCTGTGATCGGTCGGCCGTTCCGTCGTTCCGTGTCCTGTCGTTCCGCGGTCAGGCTCCGGCCGGGTCGGCGTCGTGAGCCGGCAACAGCACCATCACTTCGAGTCCACCCGCCGGCAGCGGCGCGAGCCGCAGCGACCCACCGTGCAGCTCCACGATGCGGGCCCCCAGGGTCAGCCCGAGACCGTTCCCCCGATCGCGACCGGCAGCCCGCGCCATCCGGGCGTCCCGCCGGTCGAACGGCTCCACGAACCGCGCCACCTCAGCCTCGTCGAGCAGCGGCCCCGAGTTGCTGACCACGACGACGGCGCGTCCCGGCGCCTGCGGGTCGGGTCCGACCCACACCGAGACCCAGCCGTCCGGACCGCTGTTGTAGCGCACGGCGTTCGACAGCAGGTTCGTCAACAGTTGCTGGAGGAGCACGCGGTTGCCGCGCACGGATGCGCTCCGGAGCGTCGACGAGATCGTGACCCCGGCGTCCGCGGCCTCCGGCGAGATGAACTGCGACGCGTCGCGAGCCACCGCCGCAAGGTCGACGGGCGAGGACTCGAGCGGTCGGCGATCGAGCTGGTTCAGCTGCAGGAGCGCCTCGACGATCGCGATCCCCCGCTCGTTCGTCTCGTGCAGCCGTCGCAACGCGCGGTCGACGTCGCGGCCCTCCGGGTCGGCCTGGGCGACCTCGATGAGCATCTTCATCGTCGCGAGCGGTGTCCGCAGTTCGTGCGAGGCGTTGGCCGCGAACCGCTTCTGCGTCAGGAAGGACTGCTCGAGGCGCGCGAGCATGTCGTCGAAGCGGTCGGCGAGCTCGCGGAACTCGTCGCGGCGACCGGTCATCGCGATGCGGTGGTCGAGCGAACCCTCCGCCGCCGCGCGCACGGCCGCGTTGAGGTCCCGCAGCGGCCGCAGGACCCGTCCGGCGACGATCCAGCCGACGCCGGTGCCGATCACGGCCATCGCGATGAGTGCGAGCATCGAGTAGTTGATGAGCGAATCGCGGATCTCGCCGCGGGTGATGGCGGAGATCTGTCGACTGTCGGCGGCGGGCGCGAGCGGATAGCTGGGGAACCGCCAGATGATGACGTTGATGACGATGAGCGCGATGAGTCCCGTCACGACGGTGAAGGCCGCGTAGGTCGCGGTGAGTTTGACGCGGGCGGTCATCCACGTCGGCCGGGCGTTGTCACCGTCGGCCGGAGCGGCGGTCATGCGCCCACCTCGTCGTCCTCGTCGTCGGCGTCCGCGCCGCTCGTCTCGGCGGGAGCCTCACCTGGCGGCAGGACCCGGTAGCCGACGGCCGGCACGGTGTGGATGATCCACGGCTCGCCGAGCACCTTCCGGAGTGTGGACATCGTCACCCGCACGGCGTTCGTGAACTGGTCGGCGTGCTCATCCCAGGCGCGCTCGAGGAGCTCTTCGGCACTCACGACGCCACCCTTGGCCGCGAGCAGGATCTCCAGCACCGCGAACTGCTTCTTCGCCAGACGCACGTAGCGGCCGTTGCGGTACACCTCGCGGCGGAACGGGTCGAGCCGCACACCGGCGTACTCGAGGACGGGTGGGAGCGACGCTTTGGGTCGACGCGCCAGTGAACGGAGCCGGAGGACGAGCTCGCGCAGCTCGAACGGCTTGGTCAGGTAGTCGTCGGCGCCGATCTCGAAGCCGCTCTCCTTGTCGTCGAGGTCGGCGGCCGCGGTGAGCATGAGCACCCGGCAGGGCAGTTCCTGGGCGATGATCCAGCGACAGACGTCGTCGCCGTGCGTGCCAGGGAGGTCGCGGTCGAGCACCACGACGTCGTAGGCGTTGACGGCGAGCCGCTCGAGCGCGGTGTCGCCGTCGAACACGAGGTCGGCGGCGAGCCCCTCGTGCTGCAGGCCCTCGAGGATGCTCTCGGCGAGGTACTGCTCGTCCTCGGCGATCAGGACACGCATGGGACCTCCGGTGTTCGGGACGGACGACGCGTCGAAGGCGTCGCTCCGGCGCCCGCGATGGGCGTCGTGTCGATCGTAGGCGGCACCGTGTTTCGGAACCGTCTGATGATCGTCCGACGCCCGCGCAACCGCCGTCGAGCTGGACTGGGGCCTGGTCGTCGCGTGCCGAACACCGACGACCGACCGAGGAGGAACCATGCAGCACGACATGCAGCAGCAGCACCAGCACCAGCACCAGCAGCAGCCGCACCGGCACCCGGGCCGACGGAGCACCGTCGCCCGCCGAGGCTCCGGCCGAGCCGTCGTCATCCTCGCCGCCACGGCCGTCGCCCTCACCGCCGCGATCGCCCTGGCCGCGTGCACGGGCGTCGCGCCGACCATCACCCGCGGGATCTCCGCACTGGCCGAGCGACCGTCCGGAGACGCGGGTGACGGAACCACGACCACGACGGATGGCGCGTTCGGATCCGACGACGGCGTGTTGGAGGAGAACCGGTGCTCGGCCTACGACACCGATCTCCCGGCCATCGCGAACCTCGATGCGGACCTCCTGGAGGCCGTCCAGCAGGCGACCGACGCAGCGGCGCAGGACGACATCGCGCTGTACGTGAGCTCCGGTTGGCGGAGCACGGCGTACCAGCAGCACCTGCTCGACGAGGCGATCCTCCAGTACGGCAGCGAGGCGGCCGCCCGGCAGTACGTGGCCACGCCCGACGGGTCCTCGCACACGCGCGGGGCGGCAGTCGACATCGGTGCGACGGACGCCGACTACTGGCTCATCGAGCACGGCGCCGACTACGGCCTCTGCCAGACCTACGCGAACGAGATCTGGCACTTCGAGTTGGCCACTGTCCCCGGCGGCGAGTGCCCGGAACTCCTGCCCGACGCCGGATGAGGTCGGTGCCGCGACCAGCTGCCACCGCCGGGCGCCCCGGTCCTATCCGGCGACCGGTGCCAGCCGGCTGACGAACTCGTCGACGCGCAGGCGGATGTCCCGGAACGCTTCGTCGAACGCCTCGTCGGTCGCGGGCACGGCAGGGTCGGGGATCGACCAGTGCAGGTCGTCCAGCCCGCCGAGCTCCTCGTGCGCCCGGTTGCACACGGTGATGACGAAGTCGCCGTGCCGGAGGACCTCCGCCGTTGCGCGTGGAACGCTCGGGCGGATCCGGACGCCATGGCGTGCCGCCGCCCGGACGGCGCCCGGGTTGACCTCGCTCGCCGGCCGGCTGCCCGCCGATGCGACGGGGACATCGCTGCGGTCCTGCCAGAGCGCCTCCGCCATCTGCGACCGCGCCGAGTTCGCCGTGCAGACGAAGACGACCCGCGCCGGGGCGCTGATCGGTTCGGGCGCGAGGCGGTCGAACGCCCCCGGGACGAGCCGCACGTAGTTGCGGCGTCCATCGGACTCGGATCGCGACCGCGAGAGGATCCCCGCTCGCTGGAGGACGCTCAGGTGATGGGAGACGAGGTTCGACCCCATCCCGAGGGCGAGCTGGATCTCGGTCGGTGAGAGGTCGCCGAGCGCGAGAAGGTCCACGATGCGCAGCCGCGCCGGCTCCGAGAGAGCAGCGAACTTGGACGCCCTTACCGCCAGCGACTCCACCGACACAACCCCCGTTGACTCAACCGTGATTGACTCAATAATAGGCTGAGTCGTCCGTGAACACCCCTTGAGCGATCCGCTCGAACTCACGGTCGTCCAGAAGAGGAGCTACTCATGGGTCTCGGAACCGGAATCGCCCTGATCGTCATCGGCGCCATCCTCGCCTTCGCCGTGAATGTCGACGTCCCCGCTGTGGACCTCACGCTCATCGGGTACATCCTCATGGCCGCCGGCGCCGTGGTGTTCCTCATCTCGCTCGTGCTCGTGCTCCGCCGTCGACAGGTCTCCTCGACCACGCGCTCCGCCGTGGACCCCGGTAGCGGCGAACGCGTCACCCGCCGCAGCACGACCGACAACGACGGCCCTGTCCTCTGACGACCGGACCGGCCGCACCACCCATGACCGAACCCGCTACCGCGCCGTCCCAGAGCGGCGAACTGCTGGACGGTCGGTATCGACTCGAGCGACCGATCGGTGCCGGCGGGATGGCGACCGTCCATCTGGCGACCGACGAGGTGCTCGGGCGCAAGGTGGCGGTGAAGCTGTTCCGCCCGGGAACGACCGATGCGACCGACGGTGCCAGGACCGCCTCGGAGACGCGTCTGCTCGCGTCGTTGAACCACCCGGCCCTCGTCACCCTGTTCGACGCCAGGGTCGTGGCCGGTGACGGCTCCTACCTCGTCATGGAGCACGTCGACGGCCCGACGCTGTCCCAACGCATCGCTCGGTCGCCGCTTCCGTCGTCCGAGGTCGCCGCGATGGCCGTCGACCTCGCGGAGGCACTCCACACGGTGCACGCGGCGCGGGTCGTCCATCGCGACATCAAGCCGTCCAACGTGCTGCTACGACCGACGATCCTGCCCCACCAGGAGTACCGCGCGAAGCTCGCCGACTTCGGCATCGCCTACCTCATCGACAGCACCCGCATGACCGCGCCGGGCTCACTGATGGGCACGGTCGCCTACCTCAGTCCTGAGCTCGTCCGTGGAGCGGATCCGGCCCCTCCGGCCGACGTGTACGCCCTCGGACTCGTCCTCCTCGAAGCCCTGACCGGTCGCCGCGCCTACCCACAGACCACCACGCACGAGTCGCTCATGGCACGCCTCAACGCGTCGCCGACGATCCCCGGCGAGCTAGGCTACCAGTGGAAGTCGCTGCTCACCGCGATGACCGCCGCCGATCCGGCGCAACGCCCCACCGCCCTCGACGTCGCGACGACCGTCCGCGCGATGGACCCCGTGCTCGACCCGGCGGATGTGACCGTAGCGACCTCGGCACCTGCGATGACGACGACCGGCGACCCGGCACCGACGGCAGCGACCGAGCCGCTCGTCTCGACGACGCCGTTCGAGCCGATGACAGGCGCGCGCGCCGAGACCGGCCCGACCGCGGTGCTCGACGGCACTCGCCGCTCGGAGCGACGTCTCGACGGTGGCGCACGGCGACCGGCCGCAGCGCACCAGCCGCGGCGCCTTCGACGCTGGCTGATCCTCGCGGCCGTGCTGCTGGTGATCGCGGTCGCCGTCGTCTGGCTCATCGTGTCCCAGGCACAGTCGCCCGCCCCGACGCTGCCCACCCTGCCCGAACCGTTGTCGACGCATCTGGATGAACTCCTGCGGGAGGTGACGCCATGAGGAACTCCTGGAACCGAGGGCTCCGGCTGCTCGCAGCACCGGTGATCGTCGTCGCCCTGCTGAGTGGCTGCGCCGGACCCGCTGCAGACCTCGACGCGAGCACCGGCCGCGACCTGCAGAGTCGTGTACTCGTAGTCGCGAACGCAGCCGCCGACGGCGACACTGCGGGTGCGCTCGCGGCTCTCGACGCGCTCGAGGCGCAGCTGGCCGCTGCTGAGGCGGCTGGGACCGTTTCGGCGACCCGAGCCGCGGACATCCGTGCGGCGATCGCGCTCGTCCGCGCCGACCTCTCCCCCGCGGTCGAGACCCCGACGCCGACCCCGGAACCCAGTTCGGTCGCGCCGGCCGAACCCGCTGCACCGGTCGAAGACGACGGAGGCGGGGACGATTCCGGGAACAAGGGGAACAACGGGAACAACGGGAACAACGGGAACAACGGCAACAACGGCAAGAACAAGGACAAGAAGGACAAATGAAGCGACGAGGAAGCACCGACTCCGCCCCCGACGGCGGATCGTTCGAGCCCGGGGACGAAGAGACGGCGAAGCGAACCCGTACGGCGGAGGACGGGGTCTCGACCGTCCAACACAGCATCATCGTCGACCTCCCCATCGCCGCCGTCTACAAGCAGTGGGTCGACTTCGAGTCGTACCCGGAGTTCTTGCCGGCGGTGCGCGAGGTGAAGCTGACCGGCGAGGTCTACAGTCGCTGGACCGTCGCGATCAGCAAGCTCTCGCGGCAGTTCCTCGTCGAGATCCTGGAGCAGCTCCCCGAGGAGCGTCTGGTCTGGCGCACCATCGAGGGCGACGTCTGGTTCAGTGGCGACGCCACCTTCGACGCGATCGACAAGCAGCAGACCCGCGTGGACGTCACGGTGCACTGGAAGCCGGTGTCCGCGGTGGAGCGGACCGCTGCGGCGCTCGGGCTCGCCGGACGGGTCGTCCGTGGGGCGCTCGAGGCGTTCAAGACCCACATCGAGTCGACCGGCGGCCCCTCGGGTCACTCCCGCATCAAGGTCGTCTCCCCGAAGGGCTAGCCGTCGGCCCCACCTGATCAGCTCATGAACGGTCGCAGGTCCGGATAGCCGGTGGTCTGCCAGGCACCGTCGACGACGAGATTGTCGCCCGAGATGTACGACGCGTCGTCGCTCGCGAGGAACAGGGCGGCTGCGGCGATCTCCTCCGGCGCAGCGGCACGTCGGAGCGGGATGCGCTCGTCGTACGCGGCCTGCACACCGGGGATGTCGGTCAGCGACTTCGTCAACGGCGTCGCGACGAGACCCGGCGACACGGCGTTCACCCGGATGCCATGCTCACCGAGCTCGAGCGCCGCCTGCTTGGTCAACATGACCGCGCCGGCCTTCGACGCCGTGTAGCCGACACCGAAGTGCATGGGGACGAGCGAGTTGAGCGAAGCGATGTTGACGATCGACCCGGCCTTACCCTCGGCGAGGAACTGACGGGCGGCGAGCCGAGTGCCGTTGAAGGCGCTGTAGAGGTTCAGTCGGACCGTGAAGTCCCAGTCCTCGAAGGAGATGTCGGTGATCGTCCCGGCGCGCGATCCACCGGCGACGTTGAAGAGCGTGTCGAGCGTGCCGAAGCGTTCGACGGTCTCGGCGACCAGCGCGGAGAAGTCAGCCTCGTCGGTCACGTCGGTGCGCCGACCCCACACGCGATCGCCGAAGGTCTCGGCGGCACGCGCGATGAGCTCGGCATTGATGTCCGCGACGACGACCGAGGCGCCCTCGGCGACCAGCCGTTCGGTGATCTTCGCCCCGATGCCGGACACGCCCCCGGTGACGATCGCGACCTTGCCGGCGAACCGGCCCTGGATTGATGCATTCGACATGATGCCGCTCCGTTCTGCTCACCGGCTCTGGCGAGCACCCCCCAGCATACGCATCTATCAGTCACATGTCAGATAGTTTCAGGCAGCCCTCAGCATGACGACGCCGGCCCCGGGACGACGTGTCCCAGGGCCGGCGTCAGGCAGCGGCCGAGTCCTACCGCGGCGACTGCTCGCGATCAGCGTCCGCCAGTTCACCGTCGCCACCCGAGGCCCGGTCGAACGCGGGTGCCCCGGTGGTCGAAGCAGGCACCTTGCCGCGCGCTGCAGCCTCGAGCGACTCCGCCTCGTCCCCGCCGACCGCCTCGCCGCGGGCGACGAGCCCGGCGACGTCGGACAGCGGGATCTGCTTGAGGAACAACGACAGCAGGAAGGCCGCGCCGATGAACGGCAGCAGGTACCAGAACACCGGGGCGAGAGCGTCGGCATAGGCGGTCACGACACCGTCGCGGATGCCCGGCGGAAGCTGGCTGAGCGTCTGCGGGTCGATCGTCGCTGCCGCATTGGAAGCGTCCCCCGCGCTGGCACCCGAACTCGCGAACACGTCCTTCAGGTTGGCCGTGAGGCGCGTGGTGAAGATCGTGCCGAACACGGCGACACCGAGCGACGCACCGACCTCGCGGAAGTAGTTGTTCGTGCTGGTCGCGGTTCCGACCATCGACGCGTCCACCGAGTTCTGGGCGACGAGCACGACGACCTGCATGATCAGGCCGAGACCGGCGCCGAAGAAGAACAGGAAGACGCAGATCAGCCAGATCGGGGTGTCCGCCGTGAGCGTCGTGAACGCGACCATCGAGGCGGCGGTGACGAGCGTGCCGATGACCGGGAACATCCGGTAGCGACCGGTCCTGGTGATCAGGTTCCCCGAGACGATCGAGGTACCGATGAGGCCGACCATCATCGGGATCATGAGCAGGCCCGATGCGGCTGCCGAGGTGCCGGACGACATCTGGAGGAACGTCGGCACGAAGCCGATCGCCGAGAACATGCCGAGGCCGAGCGTGAGGCCGATCGCGGTCGCGTTGATGAACGTCGGGTTCTTGAAGAGCGACAGCGGGATGATCGGGTCCTTGGCTCGCGCCTCGGTGATGACGAAGAGCAGCGCGGCGAGCAGCATGCCGATGCCGAACATCCAGGTCTCGATGGCACCCCAACCGTGCGCAGCGTCGCCACCGAAGTCGGTGAAGAAGATGAGGCAGGTGGTGAACGCCGAGAGGAAGATCACGCCGAGGAGGTCGATCGGCGCGGTCGCCTTCTTGTTCGGCAGCTTCAGCGTGAAGAACGCGATCGCGAAGGCGGCGATGCCGACCGGGATGTTGATGTAGAACGCCCACTGCCAGGTGAGGTGGTCGACGAAGAAGCCACCGAGGAGCGGTCCGCCGACGGCGGAGAGACCGAAGACGGCGCCGAGCGGGCCGAGGTACTTGCCGCGCTCGGAGGCGGGCACGATGTCGGCGATGATCGCCTGCGACAGGATCATGAGGCCACCGCCACCGAGGCCCTGGACGGCTCGCCAGACGATGAGCTGCGTGAAGTCACCCGCGAACGCACAGCCGACGGAGGCGATCGTGAACAGGGCGATCGCGACGAGGAAGAGGCGACGACGACCGAGGACGTCACCGAACTTGCCGTAGACGGGCATGACGATCGTGGTCGCCAGGAGGTAGGCGGTGGTGAGCCAGACCTGGTGGTCGACGCCACCCAGCTGTCCAACGATCGTCGGCATGGCGGTGGAGACGATCGTCTGGTCGAGGCTGGAGAGCAGCATGCCCGCGATGAGGGCGGCGAAGATGATCCAGATGCGGCGCTTGGTGAGCAGCATCGGGCCCTCGGTGGGTGCGGCGGTGGCGGCGGTCACTGGAGGTCCTTTCGGGGAGTGGGGTTCGTGTGGGGATGCTGAGGCGCGGCGGCGGTGAGTCCGGCGTCGGCGGATTCGGGGTCGTCGGGCTCGAGGATGGCGCGATACGTCGCGAGGCAGTCGCGGATGGAGCCGACGATGTCGAACTCCCCGCCCTGGCCGATGTCGGCGACGCCGCTGCCGAAGACACGCGCCATCGTCGTCTTGATCGCCATCCCGAAGAGGTCCGCGCAGGCGCGGGCACGCGGGTCGTCTGCCGGGACGCCTTCCCGCACGGCGATGAGCTCGACGAGCAGTTGCTCGCGCTCACGGTTGAGGCCCATGAACCGGACCAGCAACTTCGGTTCGCGCTCGAGGGCGGCGTGGAAGTCGACGTGCTCGGCCAGACCGAACCCGGACCGCTCCGCATGGCCGGCCGCGATGAGCATGAAGTCGTCGAGCACGGCGCGCCACCCCCGCGAGCCGAGGGCGAGGAACTCGGTGGCGAACCGCTCGGTCTCCTCGGTCTCGTCGATGCCGAGGACGGCGTCCTCCTTGCTCGGGAAGTAGTTGAAGAAGGTGCGACGCGAGACGCCGACCTCCTCGCAGAGTTCCTCGATCGTGAAGCCGTTGAGGCCTTGGGCGGCCGTGAGCCGACGTGACACGGTGGTCAGGCGCGCGGCGGTGGCGGCCATCCGGTCGGACAGTCGATTCGTCGAAGTTGCACTCTGCATCACGAAGTGCAGTATTGCACTCTCCGAGCCGGGGTGCAACTTACGGCACGAGCCGCCCGGTCGGGCATCACTAGAGTGAACGCATGGACCCTCGTCAGGCGCGAACCCGCAGTGCCCTCCGCGACGCGATCCACACCCTCGCGGCGGCGAAGCGCATCGATCAGGTGACCGTGGCGGAGGTGTCCCGGGTGGCGGGGATCACCCGCGACACCTTCTACCGTCACGCCGCGACGCCCGTCCACCTGCTCGCCGACGTGCTCGGCGAGGAACTGGATGAGACGCTCCAGGCGCACGCCGATCTGCCGGCGCACAGCGACTCGACGCTCAGCGTCTTCGACGAGTCCGAACGCGACCTCCTGCGTCACGTCGCCGAGCACGCGACGATCTACCGCAACGCCATGCACCCCCGGCTCATCGGACCCCTGCGTGACGCGCTCACCGAGCGGATCGAGCAGGCGCTCGCGCACCACCTCGTCCGACACCCGCACATCGCCCCACCCCGCGAGGACGGCATCACGCCCGAGCGACACGTGCGGATGCTCGTGGCCTACGCCGGTGCCGGCACCGTCGCGGCGATCGAGGAGTGGCTCCGGTCCGGCGACCTCGACGACATCGACGCGGCGGCCCGCACCGTCATCGCGGCCTCCCCCGCCTGGTGGCTCGGCCGCGCCTGACCTCGGCGCCTGGGCCTGGGCCTGACGCCAGCGCTGTGCGCTGACGCGAGCGCGGGTCACCGACGTGAGCGCGCCCCTCCGGAGCCCCGCGCTCACGTCCTCCGGGGTGCGCTCACGCCAGCGCACCGCGCTGGCACACGGGCCAGTTGTGCGACGTATGTCCGTGTAGGCATATCTGCTCTGTGGATAACCCTGGGCGGGAGTCTGGGTGCGCTTAGCGTCGAGGGATGCCAAAGACCTCGATGCCTCGAACCGTTTCCACGCTGGCGATCGTGTCAGGACTCCTGGGCCTTGTGGCCTGCACCGGCCCGGCACCAGCCCCGCCACCGACGAGCACGCCTCCGGTCTTCGGGAACGAGCAGGAGGCTCTTGCAGCGGTGACAGAGAGCTATCAGCAGTTCCTCGACATCTCGAACACGATCCTCCATGAGGGAGGCGTCAATCCGGAGCGCATCGACGTGATCGCGTCCGCCGACGTTGCGGCGATCGAATACGAGGCCTACTCCCGAATGCGCGATGGCGGCTACAGCACCCGAGGAGATATAACTCTGTCCGGTGTCCAGATTCGCGAGTTCTACAACTCGCCCGACTCAGTCGGAGTCGTCGCTCGAGCGTTCGCATGCGAGATCATCGGATCCGTCGAGATCTTGGATGCGAACGGTCAACCCCAACCGCAACCTGCCCGCCTGCCCGCCATCGGATTCGAGATATCCCTCGGCGTTGACCCGGCAAGCTCCGGCCGCTTCCTCATCACGTCGAAGGATGCGGAAGAAGGTGCTTCATCATGCGTGTGAAGACGGCAATTGCAATGCTCGCCATGGCTCTCGTCGCGGGAGTGACGATCACAATGGCCGCTCCTGGACCGGCGAGGGCCGCGAGTTGCGGGTCCGCGGATGCGATCTGGGGATGCGCTGGCAACGGCTCGGTCGACATCGGGGGCAGCGTCGAGCGGCCTGGTTCGGGTGGAGGCGGTGGTTCCGGCGGCGGGACAGGCGGAGGCGGAGGCGGCGGCGGTGGCGGCGGCGGCGGCGGCGGCGGCTCGGCCGAGTTGCCACCCGGGGTGACCGACGGGCCCAACGGTGAGCGGACGGTCTGCAGCCTCATGCGGCCGGACGAGTGTTACACCTTCACCCCCGGCGACCTCGGCACCGACCTCGAAGCAGCACCGGCGGCCCCCGTCACGATCCGCGACGTCGCCAGCTTCGCCCCCGCCGCCCCCACCGTCACGACCGAGCCCGCCGCCTGGGGTGTCCGCGGGCTCCACACCAACGTCATCGCAGCTGCTTCCGGCCACACTCGNCCGGCAAGGACGTCACCATCGTCCTGGGCGCCCTCGACGAGAAGCTCGACGAGAACGGGTACATCGTCCCCGGGCTCGGCGACGCCGGCGACCGCCTCTACGGCGTCGTCTGACCCCTGCTCCCGCCTCATCTCAGTTGTGCCGCCAGCTGACAATCCCCGAGTAACAGAACGTCATCTTCCGCTCGCACTTGACAGGATCCGGGGGATTCCTGTTGTATTGCGGACTATGACGACCAACGCGCCCACCGTGCTGTGGTGCGGGGGTGGGCGAGGGTGCTGGGGTCCGTCATCGGTTCATGGCCGATGCGCGACGGGCCCGCAGGGTGAGTGCTGCTGCTCCGGCCAGCAGGAGGAGGATCCCTGCGGCTGCCGGCACGAGGCCGTCGACTCCGGTGCTCGCAAGCGAACCGCCGTTGGAACCGGTACCGGTGGCGCCAGATCCACCGGTACCGGGGCTTCCTGCGCTGGGCGTGCCGGGCGTACCCGGTCCACCCGGCGTGACCGGGGTGCCGCCACCGGGCTCGAAGGCCTCGATCGCGGCGTTCAGCGCGACGACCGCAGCTTGCACGTCGGCGTTCGTCACGGCGGTGTTGCCGGTCGCGACGGTGTCGCGGTTGACGAGGGCCAGGACCGCCTCGGCCGAGGCGACCGCCGCGGTCAACGTCTCGGCACCGTCCGCCGCCGGAGCAGCGGCGCGCGCCGACTGAGCCGCGGCCGCCGTCGGGGCGAGGAGGGCCTTCGCCGTGCCGATCGACGCCGCGAGTTCGGTCGTGTCGACGATCTCGACCGTGACCCGCTTGGTCGCGTTCGAGCCGAACTCGAAGACGACCCCGGAGGTACCGAGCTCCTTGTCGGCGGCGAACGCGTTCGTGAGGGTGATCGTCGCGCCGTCCGCGGTGTCGGTGCGGGCATAGTCGGCACTGTCGAGGCTGCCGACGATCGCGCCGGAGGGCTGGACGTACCGGAGACCGGTGAGCGTGTCTCCGTCGAGGTCGACCGTGAACGTCGGCAGGTTGTCGGGGTCCTCCGCCATCGCGGCGTTCTTGTCCATGACCGCTGCCGTCGGGGTCACCGTGGGGTCGGTTGCGGCGACCGCACTGTTGAAGACGCTGATGGTGGTCAGGGTCGGCGCGTAGATCTGGCCTGGCAGGAGACTCTCGAGTGACACCCGGAGCTTGGAGCTGGTGACGGACTCGAAGTCCTTCACGACCTTGCTCGCGCCGATCCCGGTCTGGGAGGAGAACGTCACCCAGGCCCCGGCCGCCGCGTCCCATCGCTGCAGGGAGAAGGCGTTGACGCGAGGATCGGTGCCCGAGTCGGTGAACTCCGAGAGGTCGACCTCGTCGAAGGTCGTGTCGGCACCGAAGTCGATGTCGATCGTCAGCGGATAGGTGGCGTCGTCTGCACCGGCCCAGCGCGTCGCCGGATCGCCGTCGACGAGCTTGCCCGCGTTGAACTCGAAGTCGTTGTGCGGGTGCGTGCTGCTGGCGACGATCGGCTTGCCCTTGGCGAGGTCGACGCGCGTGTCCACGCCCTCGTTCTCGATCGGGTCGGTGTCGACCGGGTTCTCGACCTTCGTCCCGACCGCGGCCTCGTACAGCCCGATGTCGACGCCGTCACCGTAGTAGAGCTCGGTGCCGAAGAAGTCGTCCGAGCCGATGCGCTCGTTGTACCGACCGGCATCGATCAGCGGCGAGGTGTCTTGCAGCTTGAACAGGGACGCGGAGTCGCGGATGGCGTCGACGCCGGCGTCCTTGGCGTAGTCGGCAGGGTTCCCGACGAACTGCGGGTCGCCGATGACGGCACGCTTGTCCACCGGCTGGTTGGCCGACTGCGTGCCGCTCGCCTCGAAGTAGGCGTTGTTCGAGAACACGCCCTTGTCGAGGCCGCCGGCCTTCCGAGCCCAGTTCGTGGAGGTGGTCGTCGAGGTGTTGTAGAAGATGTTGTTCGCGAAGTAGACGCGGTCCTTCAACACCTCGTCGTGGAAGCTCTCCAGCTCCGCGCCGTCGTAGACGAACACGTTGTTGAGGATGTAGGTGGGCGAGTAGTTCGACGACAGCATGTTCTTGAAGATCACGCCGTTGTCGTTGACGCTCAGGTTGTAGCGGGCGATCGAGTTGGAGCTGTTGCCCATGTAAGACATCCAGCCGCCCTGGTTGTCATGCGAGTAGTTGTGCTCGTAGACGACGTTGAAGTTGGTGAACTCGAGGTCCCACGGGGTGGCGTCGTACTCGTTGGCGGGGCCGCCGTAGATCTCGTTGAAGCGCATCACGCTGTCGGCACCGGCCCACAGGTAGAGACCGGCGGAGACCTGGTTGTAGCGCTCGAGCCAGCCGTTCGCCTCGTTGTACTCGGCGGTCAGACGCTGGGTGTTCGCGAACTGGAACGGACCCTGGCCGGTGCTCTCGGCGTAGTTGTGGCTGATCGTCACGTCGCGGCTGTAGAGGTCGCGGTCGCGGACCCAGAGCTGTTCCCAACCCTCGTGGTACTTGCCGGAGGCGTCCGTCTGCCCCTGTTGGTCGCCGAACCAGTTGAACGCGAACTGCACCGCGTGCAGCTCGACCTTCTCGAAGGTGTTGTCCTGGATGCTGATGTCCTCGAAGTGGTGGCCACCTGTCGGGTACGCCGTGTACTGCTGCGAACCGAACACCTGGAAGTTGACCCCGGCGTAGTGGATCTTCTGCCAGGAGCTCGGGCCGTCGATGTCGTGGGCGAAGACGTTCGAGATCGAGATCCCGCGCATGATCGAATCGGCGCCGGCCTCGAGCTTGTCGGCGTTGATCGAGACGGAGATGCCGTCGCGGACGTAGCTGCCCGTGGTGATGTCGGTGGCGAAGTCGTCGTCGTTCGACACCTCGAGGTTCGCGATGTGGACGTACTGCTGGTTGCGGAGGATCACTGCGCCGGTCAGTCCGACGGTCTCGGGGTTCTTGACACCGGGACTCGTGAAGGGGCTGGGGACCTGTCCGTTCGTCGCGATGTAGGGACGGCGCGCACCGGCGTCACCGTACGCGTCGATCACGATGGGCGCGGTCTCGGTGCCGGAGCCCTTCGGCCACAGGGAGGTGTTCGACCAGGTCTCGCCGGCCTTCAGGAGGACGCGGTCGCCCGGCGCGAAGGTCTTCGCGTTGACCGGGGTGAAGCTCTTCCAGGCGGTGGCAGCCGACGTGCCGGTGGCCGCGTCGTCCCCGGCGGTGGCGTCGACGAAGTAGTCCGTGCCACCCGTCGTGTTCGGGGTGTCACCGGCCCAGCCTGTCGGAGCGGCAGCCGCCTGGACGGCGGTCTCCGGGGTGGTCGGTGCCGCGGACGCCGCCGGAGCGAAGGCCGTGGCGAAGAGGGCGGTGAGCCCGAGGACGGCGAGTCCTCGGAGGGCGGGGTGGTGGGCGGACCGGTTCCGACGTCTGCGTCGGGGTTCCGGGATCGCCGCGGGGGTGGCGGTGTTCATCAGTGCGTGTCCTCCATCGTGAGTTGGTGCAGGGCGTTGCTGTTCATCTGGCGGTCTTGAGCCGCGACGCGTTCGGCGATGAGCGCGGCGAGGGCGGCGTTCTCGAGCTGGGCTCGGATGCGGCCGGCGTAGGCGGTGAAGGCGGCGTCCCGGTCGACGGTGACGGCGTCCACGCGGTAGACGACGTGCTCACCCAGCTCCACCACGGGCGAGCTGAGCGCGCCGGCAGGCAGGGTCGCGACCTCGGCGACGAGGCGTGGGTCCGGTGTGCGGGAGCCGCCGTCGAGGAGACCGGTCGCGCCGTCGAGGGTGGACGCGGAGACGGTGGTGCCCGGGTCGGTGCCTGAGACGGCGTCGACGCCCTCCGCGGCAAGTCGTGCCGCGAACTGCTCGGCGGTGGTCGAGGCGAGGGGCACCGCGATCCGGGTGAGCTGGTAGGTGGCGGCGTTCAGGGTCCAGTCCTCGGCGTGCGCGTCGAAGGCGCCCCGGACCTCCTCGTCGGAGACGTCGATGACCGGGTCCGAGCCCGAGCTCAGCGCAGAGACGAGCCTGGTGCGGAGATCGGCGATCGACCGGCCGTAGAACTCCTGTGCGCGGAAGGAGGTGAGTCCGTAGACGACCTCGCCTTCGTCGAGCTGCGCCGCGCGAGCGGTGTTGGTGTCGGCGAGGGCCTGTTCGAATCCGGCGAAGTCCGAGAACGGGACGAGTCCGCGCTCGTGCCCGAGGTCGAGCACCACGCGGTCGGCCGCGAGCTCGTCGAGGGCCGCCGTCCGGAGTCGGTCGATGGCGGTCGTGTCGCCGAGCGGCGCTTCCCAGTCGACGGAACCGGATCCGGTCTCGACGAGGACCTCGTTCTCGATGGCGGGTCGGACGCGCTCCATGTGGAAGAGCAGCTCGTCGCGGGTGACCGGGGCTCCGTCGATGGTCCCCAGCTCGGCGGGTGCCGCGCCCGCTCCGCTGACGGCGACACCGACGACGACCGTTCCCGTGAGCACCAGGGCTCCGGCGGCGAGCAGCAGCGAGCGGCGCCGACCTCGTGAGATCGCACCACGGAGGCCGTGGGCGGGAGCGTCGGTGCTGGTCATCGGTGCGGCCTTTCCGTGGGAGTGGAGCGGGGTCGGCGGTGCTTGGCAGTCATGCTGGCAGAAAATGCTACGGATAACAATCGCTGACTCGAAAGCGTTACAAATCGGCTGAAATGAGCCAATTAGAGGGTTGGCATCCATAACATGCATGGCTCATAGTGGAAGTCTGCACGCCGATCCGAGGAGACGACCGCACCATGACGAAGTTCGCCGACACCGTCGGTCCCGCCGTTCCGTTCGTGATCGACGACGCCGTGGGGCAGGCTCCGGCCGCACTGCACTGGCGGGACGGCCGGCTGCTCCGCGATGGGGCGCCGCACTCCGTGCGGTCCGGATCGCTGCACTACTTCCGCGTCGTGCCGGAGCAGTGGCGCGATCGGATGCTGCGCTTCGTCGACCTCGGGCTCAACTCGATCGACACCTACATCCCGTGGAACTTCCATCAGCCACGCGCGGACGCTGCACCGAGCTTCTCCGGTTGGCGTGACGTCGGCCGGTTCATGGAGACGGCCGCCGACCTGGGGCTCGACGTCCTGCTGCGACCCGGCCCGTACATCTGCGCGGAGTGGTCGAACGGGGGCCTCCCCGCTTGGCTCACCGCCCGCGACATCGCGCTCCGCAGCTCGGACCCCGGGTACCAGCGGCCGGTCGAGACGTGGTTCGAGGAGCTCATCCCCCGGCTCACGCCGTACCAGGCGATCCACGGCGGCCCGGTCGTCGCCGTGCAGGTGGAGAACGAGTACGGCAGCTACGGCGACGACGCACAGCACCCCGGGTGGCTCGCCGCGCTGCTGCGTCGCCTCGGCGTGCAGGAGCTGCTGTACACCGCGGACGGGCCCACCGACGTGATGATCGACGGCGGTTCCATCCCCGGGATCATGATGGCTGCGACCCTCGGCTCGAAGCCGGACGAGGCGCGCGCCCTCCTGCGGAGTCGGCGCCCGGACGAGCCGTTCTTCGTCGCCGAGTTCTGGAACGGGTGGTTCGACCACTGGGGGCAGCCGCACCACGTGCGGGACGCGCGGAACGCCGCAGCGGTGGCCCGCGACATCCTGGCCGACGGCGGGAGCATCAGCATCTACATGGCGCACGGCGGCACGAACTTCGGGCTCTGGTCCGGAGCCAACATCGTCGAGGGCGAACTGCGCCCGACCATCACGAGCTACGACTCCGACGCGCCGATCGCCGAGGACGGCCGGTTCACGGACAAGTTCTTCGCCCTGCGGGAGGTCCTCGGCGTCGGAGACGAGCCGCTGCGGTCCCCCGAGGTGCGGTTCTTGCCGGAGGGCAGCGTGCCCCTCCAGCGCGGCGTCGGGCTCCTGGACGCACTCGCCGAGCTCGGCGACCCCGTGAGTCCGCGGTCGTCGGCGCCGCGGTCGTTCGAGGACCTCGGCGTCGACGGCGGTCTCGTCGTCTACGAGGCGGACGTCCTGCTCCCCGATCGACCGGTCGACCTCGTGTTCGACGGCGTCGCAGACCGCGCCCTCGTCTTCCTCGACGGGGCGTTCCAGGCCACGATCACCGGCTCGGGCACGGTCACCGTGACCGGTTCCGGCCTAGTGTCGAAGCTGACCGTGGTCGTCGAGAACCTCGGCCGCGTGAACTACGGTCCGCAGCTGGGCGCAGAAAAGGGCCTGCTGGGGCCCGTCCTCGTCGAACGCCGGCTCGTGCACGGCTGGCGGGCGCGACCGGTGGCCCTCGACCAGCTGGACCCGCTCCATCTCCGAGCGGTCGTCGACCGGACCGGCGACCCGACGACCGCCGCGAGCGGTGGGGGCTGCCTGTCGAGCGCGACCTTCGTCGTCGACGAGCCGCTCGACACGCACCTCCGACTGCCCGGCTCCACGAAGGGCTTCGTCTGGGTCAACGGGGCGCTCCTCGGTCGCTACTGGAACATCGGCCCGCAGCAGACGCTCTACGTGCCGGGGCCCCTCCTGCGGGCGGGCACGAACCGTATCGTCGTCCTCGAGCTCCACGAGGCCGGGTCGACCGTCGAGTTCGTCGACCGCCCGGAACTCGGACCGACCGAGGAGTACGTCGAGGAGTTCTGAGCTGCGCTGCGCGGGCTAGGCGCGTGTCGTCGGTGCCGCGGTGCTCTCGCGCACGATCAGCTCGGGCAGCATGACCACCGTCTCCCGCTCCGCGGCCGGCTCCTCGATGAGCGTGAGCAGGTGCTCGACCGCCACTCGACCCATCTCGCTGAATGGTTGCCGGATGGTCGTCAGCGGCGGTGAGGCGTATCGCGCCAGCGCGATGTCGTCCATGCCGATCACCGAGACGTCGCCGGGTACGCTCCGACCGAGTTCGTCCAGGGCACGCAGGACGCCGAACGCCATCTCGTCACTCGAGACGAAGATCGCCGTCACGTCGGGCATGCGCCCGAGCAGCAGACCGTTGCGGTAGCCGGACTCCGGGCTCCAGTCCCCGTAGAGCACGGGCGGTTCGTCGATGCCACGGTCGCGCAACGCCGCCTGCCAGCCGGTCGTCCGACCTCCCGCGTCCTTCCAGGCCGTCGGCCCGCTCAGGTGCCAGACGGTCTCGTGTCCGAGGTCGAGCAGGTGCTCCGTCGCCATGCGACCCGCTGCCTCCTGGTCCACGCGCACGATCTCGTCGGCGAAGGACTCGAGGCCGTCGATCACCACGGTCGGCAGGTCGGCCGTGACCCGGAGCAGGGAGACCTCGTCCCAGATCGGGACGGCGATGACGAGGCCGTCGACACCCTGGTTACGGAGCCGATCGATGGCGTCGGTGATGGACGCGGCGGACAGCGACGTCGTGCCGGCGGCGCTCACGAAGTAGTCGTGCTGGTGCGTCGCCCGCTGGATGCCGAGCATCATGGAGGAGCGGGCGTAGTAGTCGGTCTCGTGGGTGAGGACCCCGATGGTGCGGCTGCGGCCGGTGACGAGCGCTCGAGCGAGGCCGGTGCGCCGGTAACCCGTCTGCTCGACGGCCGCCTCGACCTGGAGGCGGGTGACCTCGGTCACGTTGTCGAGGCCGCGGAGCACGCGGGAGACGGTCTGCGGGGAGACGCCGGCGATCGCGGCGACATCGGCCATCGTGGGCATCCGCGTCCGCTTCTCGCGACGCGATCGGCCCCC
This sequence comes from Plantibacter sp. T3, assembly GCF_902506515.1. Classification (NCBI taxonomy): domain Bacteria; kingdom Bacillati; phylum Actinomycetota; class Actinomycetes; order Micrococcales; family Microbacteriaceae; genus Plantibacter; species Plantibacter sp. T3. The sequence goes on from NZ_LR733286.1 coordinate 117,285, forward strand.
GCCGTTCGCCGTCGATGCGGGCGCGTCGAGCGCGGTCTGTCCCCCGGGTGACGTCATTCCCACATGTTAGTCAATGGCACGGATAACACCTGCACCTCCACGCCGGTGTGCGCCGCGGCCGGCGCGGTGCGCTGACGCGAGCGCGCTCGAATCGGCGTGACCGCGCCCCACAGCCGTGAGCGCGCCCCTCCGGAGACCCGCGCTGGCGTCACAGATCCGCGCTGACGTCAGCGCACCGCGCTGGCCGAGAGGAGACGACCCACGCGATGGCGTCAGATGAGCCCCTCGCGACCGCCCGACACCCAGTTCGGGTCGGCGGCCCGCGGACCGCTCACCTGGTCGGCGTAGGTGTCGATCTCGGCTCGGATCTCGTCCGTCAGCTCCACCTGGAACGCCTCGAGGTTCGCGTGCAGGTGCGCGACGCTCCGGGTGCCGGGGATCGAGACGACCCTCGCGCCGAGCTGTTGTCCTCGGTCGTGCACCCAGGCGAGCGCGAGCGCCTCCGCGGTCGTCCCGATGCGGTGAGCGAGGGTGCGGAAGCGGGCCGCCAGTTCGAGGTTCGCCGCGAGGTGCTCGGGCTGGAAGCGCGGGAAGTTCGCTCGCGTCCCCCCGAGCGGCACCGTCTCGGCCGTGAAGTCCTCGGTGAACAGCCCGCGCGACAGCGGCGAGAACGCGACGACCGTCACGCCGAGCTCCGCCGCCGTCGGGACGACGTAGGTCTCGATGTCGCGACTCACGATGCTCCACTCGGACTGGATCGCGGCGATCGGGTGCACGCCGTGCGCGCGGCGGAGTTCGTCGCCCGTCGCCTCGGACAGACCGATGCGGAGCACCTTGCCGGCGGTCACGAGTTCGGCGAGCGCCCCCACCGTCTCCTCGATCGGGATGTCGGGGTCGACGCGGTGCTGGTAGTAGAGGTCGAGGTGGTCGGTGCCGAGGCGGGTGAGCGTCCCGTCGATCTGCTCGTGGAGGTGGGCGCGGTCGCCACGGATCCCTCGTTTGCCGATGCCGCCGCCGGTGACGATGCCCACCTTGGACGCGAGGAAGACGTCGTCGCGGCGCCCGGTCAGGTACCGGCCGAGGAGTTCCTCGCTCCGACCATCGCCGTAGACGTTCGCGGTGTCGATGAGGTTCACCCCACTCGCCTGGGTGGCGTCGAGGATCGTGGTCACATCGGCGTCGGCGATCGCCCCATAGGTGCCGGCGATGGACATCGCGCCGTACCCGATGGCGCCGACCTGCGCGGCGGTGTCGCCGACCCCGATCGTGGTCGAGGGCAGCGCGGTCGTGGTCGGCTCCGTGGCCAGGGGTGCTTCGCTCATGGATTCACCGTACGGCGTCAGGACAGGTTGGACGTCCGGTTCGTCACGCGGTGCAACGTCAGACGCGCGAGCCGGCGCGGGCGGCGAGTGCCTGCAAGAGCGCGGCGGGTTCCTCGGGGTCGTCGATCGTGATCGCGAACTGCTTGCCCGAGGTGCTCGTGACGACGAGTCCGGGGCCGGAGCGCAGCACGACGGCCGAGCGGCCGGGCATGATCCGGTATCCCCAGCCGCCCCAGTCCATCGGGCGGATGTCGGTGGCCTCGACGACGTCGACCTGGTCGAGGGGGATGCGCTTCATCGGGATGCCGAAGAGCGAGACGACGCGGAGGCCGCGCCAGTCGACGCTCACGCGGAGCCGGATGAACGAGGCGCAGAGGAGGGTCGCGAGGGCGAGGATCGACAGACCGAACATCGCGACGCCCGACTCGCCACCCAGCAGGATCGGCGTGTAGGCGACGGCGCCGATCGCGACGAGGGCGAGGGCGAGCCAGAGGAACAGCAGGGCTGTGACGCTCCGACTCCAGGCACCGACCTCGGTCTCGCCGAGGTCCATCGGCGCCGGTCGTGCAGCTGCACCGGCGAGCAGCGGCTGAGCCGGCAGGAGCACGGCGGGGATCACGCCCCAGAGCGAGCACGCGGCGAGCGGGACGACCCACCAGCCGAGGACGGCACCGTCGACCGATCCCGCCTGCACAGTGAGCCAGGTGGGGATGATCCACACGGACGCGGCCGACCCAGCGGCGATGCCGATGAAGAGGATGATCATGCGCTTGGTGCGCATGTCCGGCTTCGGCAGGGCGAGCAGGATGATGGCTGCGATCGCGGCGACGGACGCGATGATCAGCGTCACGAGGAAGACGCCCGCGGCCGGCAGGGAGTCATCCGGTGCCCCGGTGCCCGACCAGTGCGAGGCGACGTCGACGGGGATCGCATCGCCCCAGACGAGCCGGGTGAGTGCGATCGCGATCGCGGGGACGGCCATGGCGAGGCCGGCGAGCAGGATCCGTCCGCGCGCAGGTGCTGCCGGTGGCGGTGTGGTGGTGGTGTCGTGCATGTGCTCCCCCTGAGCTGCTGAGGTGGTCTGATCGTCGGCGTCGTCGACCGACGGGGTCGTGCGGTTGGCGTCGGGGATCGTCAGGTGCGTTCGATCATCCGGCTGAGGTCCTTCGGGGTGATCCCGAACTTGCGTGCCTCGGTGACGAGCTGGGCGACGAGTTCGTTGACCCGGACGAGGCCCGGTGCTGCATCCTCGTTCACCCACGCGCCGCGGCCCTGTCGCATCCCGATGAGTCCGTCGTCGCGGAGCTCTCCGTAGGCGCGGAGGACCGTGTGCATGTTGATCTGCAGTGCTCGGGCGAGGTCGCGGGCAGGCGGGAGGCGCTCCCCCGGCGCCAGCGCGCCCGTCGCGATGCCGGAGCGCACCTGCACCGCGATCTGCTCGGCGAGCGAGACCGCGGAGGTGGGATCGACGCGGAACAACATGTTTGCAATGGTACTAGAACAATGCCGTCCGCGCCCGCGACATCTGTGGGGTTGAGGTCGGCGCGATGCGCTGACGCGAGTGTGCGCCACTCGGCACGGGCGCACCCCACAACCGCGAGCGCGCCCCTCCGGAGACCAGCGCTCACGCCGGAGGCCCGCGCTCACGTCAGCGCACCGCGCTGGCCCAACCCGCAGCAGAGGAAGGAGGAGCGGTCAGAGGGCGACGACGTGCACGGCGATGTCCGCGGCCGCCAGGCGCTCGAGCTCGTCGGGGTCGGCGGAGGAGTCGGTCACGAGGTCGTGGATCTGCCCCAACTCGGCCATGCGCGCGAGCGTGACCCGCCCGACCTTCGAACCGTCGGCGACCACGATGACCCGCTGCGCGTGTAGCACCATCGCCAGGTTCGTCCGCGCCTCACGCTCGTCGTGCGTCGTCGCACCGCCCTGCGCACTGATGCCGTCGGTCCCGAGGATCGCGGTGCCGACGTTGATCGCACTGAAGGTGTTCTCGGCGAGCGCCCCCACCGCCTCGAACGACGAGGAGCGCACCAGGCCTCCCGTCATGATCACCTGCAGGTTCGGCCGGGAGGCGATCTCGGTCGCCGTGGTGAGCGAGTTCGTCACGATCGTCAGTTCCGCCCGGTTGCTCAACTCCTTCGCGACCGCCGCCGTGGTGGTGCCACCACTCAGGGCGATCGCGTACGGTCCCGCGGGGATCATCTCCGCCGCGCGCAAGGCGATCCGACGCTTGGCCTCACGGAACTGCGTGTCGCGGAACCGCACGGGCACTTCGTCGCGCGACTCCACCGCCCGAGCGCCACCGTGCGTCCGGAGGACGAGGCCCAGGTCGTCGAGGTCGGCGAGGTCACGACGGATCGTCGGGGCCGAGACGTCGAGCCGGGCCGTGAGGTCGTCGATCGAGACGACGGCGTCCTCCGCCGCGAGGAGCGCGAGGATGGCGCGCATCCGCTGACTGCGTTTCCCGGACGGAGCGTGTCGCGAGAGCTCGGCTGCGGTCGGTCCTCCCACGGCGAACCCCTCCCTCGTCGCCGACGGCTCTGCTCAGCGAAAGTGATCATTTCAATCGATTTCCGATCAAGTTCTTGCTCGGTTCGATCACTGTAGTCGATGATCACTCCATGACACGAGTGACTTTCATCGGGGCGGGCAGCGTCGTCTTCACCCGCCAACTCATCGCCGACCTCCTCCGCTACCGCGACCTCGCCGGCCTCGAGATCGTCCTGCACGACATCGACCCCGAACGCCTCGCCGTGGCCGAGGGCACCGCCCGCCACGTCGACGAGCGCCTCGACGGCCGCGCGACGATCTCGGCGGAGTCCGACCGCCGTCGCGCCCTCGCCGGTGCGGACTTCGTGATCAACATGGTCCAGGTCGGCGGCATCCGCGCGACCGTCTCCGACCTCGAGATCCCGGCGGCCCGCGGCCTCCTGCAGACCATCGGCGACACCACCGGCGTCGGCGGCGTCTTCCGCGCCCTCCGCACCTTCCCGCTGCTCTCGGCGCTGACCGCCGACATGCGGGAGATCTGCCCGGACGCACACCTCCTGAACTACACCAACCCGATGGCGATGAACATCTGGTGGGCGTCGGTCGTCGCCCCCGACATCAGCACGATCGGTCTCTGCCACAGCGTGTTCTGGACGGTCAATGACCTCTGCGAGCTCGTCGGCGTGCCGATCGAGGGCACGAACTACCGCGCCGCCGGCGTCAACCACCAGTCGTGGCTGCTCGAGTGGACCCACGAGGGCCGCGACCTCTACCCGGCCCTGCGCGAGCGCATCCGCGAGGACCCGGAGCTCAGCCGCCGCGTGCGCGTCGAGATGTTCCGCCGCATCGGCTACTACCCCACCGAGACGAGCGAGCACTCCTCCGAGTACCTGTCGTGGTTCCTCCGCTCCCCCGAGCAGGTCGAGCGCTTCCGCCTCCAGCCGCTCGAGTATCTCGGCATCAGCGAGGAGAACGTCGCGGAGTTCGAGGCGACGAAGGCCGCCCTCGCCGCCGGGACCCCATTGACCCTTGAGGACGAGGCGAGCGAGTACGCGCCGCAGCTCATCCACTCGCTCGTGACCGACACCCCGCGACTCATCCACGGGAACGTCGTCAACCGCGGCCTCATCGACAACCTGCCGCAGGGTGCCGTCGTCGAGGTCCCCGTCCAGGTCGACGGGAACGGCATCGCCCCGCAGCCCATGGGCGCCCTGCCCGTGCAGTGCGCCGCACTCAACCGCCCGTACGTCTCCGTCGCGGAGCTCACGATCGAGGCGGCCCGCACCGGCAACCCGACACTCATCCGGCAGGCGGTCCTCATGGACCCGAACGCCTCGTCCACCCTCACGCCCGAGCAGATCTGGGAGCTGTGCAACGACCTCGTCGCCGCGCACGGCGAGCTGCTGCCGGAGCCGCTGCGGGAGATCATCCCCGCCGACCGCATCTGACCGACCCGAAGCACCGCCGACCCGCACCGTTCCCGAACGATCGACACAGGAGACGACCACCGATGTTCCCACCCCGTTCCACGATCCACGCTTCCACCTCCCCGCACGCCCGCCGCGCACGTCGCCTCATCACCGCGACCGCCGTCCTCGCCGTCGGAGCGCTCGCGCTCTCCGGGTGCGCCGGCGGATCCTCCGGTGCCACGACGCTCGACAAGGACGCGAAGGTGAAGCTCACCTTCTGGACCGGGCAGGCCGACGCCGCCCAACAGATCCTCACCGGTCTCGTCGACGACTTCGAGAAGCTGCACCCCAACGTGACCATCGACGTGTCCTCGGGCGCGCCGTCCACGGAGGACCTCCTGCAGAAGCTCTCCGCGAGCTTCGCGGGCGGCAACTACCCCGACGTCTCGTACGCCTTCGGATCCTGGGCGAGCCGACTCGAGGCGTCCGGCCGCACCCTCGACATCACCGACCAGGTGGCCGAGCCCGACGTCAAGTGGGACGAGTTCTCCGAGGCGGCCCGCAAGACGGTGCAGCCGACCGGTGAGAAGACGATCGGCTTCCCCGCCGTGGTCGACAACATCTCCCTCCTCTACAACACGACCGTGTTCGATGCGGCCGGCGTCGACTACCCCACGGCCGACTGGACCTGGGACGACTTCCGCGAGGCGTCGAAGCAGCTCACCGACCCGGCGACGAACACCTACGGCTACGCGTACTCGGTGTCGGGCAGCGAGGAGACGACCTGGCAGTTCTGGCCGCACCTCTGGCAGAACGGTGGATCGATCATCTCCGACGACGCCAAGACGGCCGAGTTCGCCTCGGATGCGGGCGTCGACGCACTGACCTTCCTCCGCGACATGGCGGTCGAGGACAAGAGCGTCTACCTCGACCAGACCGACACGAAGTTCGGCGACCTCTTCGCCAGCGACCGCATCGGCATGATCACCTCCGGTCCGTGGCAGCTGTCGACGCTGCAGACGAAGGGCACGAAGTACGGCGTCACCGTCCTCCCCGGCACCGACGGCGACCACCAGACCGTCTCCGGTCCCGACGTCTGGGCGCTCTTCGACCACAAGGACAAGAACCGCGAGTACTGGGCGTACGAGTTCACGAAGTGGCTCACCGACTCGGAGCAGGACCTCAAGTGGAACGTCGCCTACGGCAACCTCCCGCTGCGCTCGAGCGAGATCGACACCCCCGAGTTCCAGGCGCAGGTGGCTCAGCTGCCCGGCCTCGACGTGATGGCCGAGAACGGCGTCAACGCCAAGCAGGCCCGCCCGACGGTGCCCGGCTACGTCGGCCTCTCGGAGGCCATCGGCAAGGCGATCTCCTCGGTGCTGCAGGGCCAGGGCGATCCGAAGCAAGCGCTCGAGGACGCCGCGAAGACCGCCGACGACGCTCTGGCGGAGGACTGATGTCCACGGTCGCCGGACGCGACACACGTCCATCGACGGAGCCGAAGCCGGAGCGTGCCGAGCGCGCTCCGGCCCGGCCCCGCCGTTCCGGACGACGGTTCCGCGACAGCCTCACCGGCTGGGGCTTCGTCGCCCCGGCCATGCTCATCGTGCTGGGTCTGTCGATCTTCCCCGCGATCTGGGCGTTCTTCCTGTCGCTCCAGAAGTGGGACGGGTTCAGCGAGCCGGAGCAGGTCGGGCTGGAGAACTACGCCAGCATGATCGGCAACGACGAGCTGCAGGCGGCCGTCGTCCACACCGTCGTCTACACGCTCCTCTTCGTCCCCGCATCGCTCGGCCTCGGACTCTTCCTCGCCGTCGCGCTCAACCGCCGGATCCGCTTCATCGGCGTCTACCGCACGGCGATCTTCGTCCCCTTCGTCGCCTCCGCCGCCGCGACCGGCATCCTCACGACCTACCTCTTCAACCCGCAGTTCGGGCTCCTCAACACCGTGTTCCGGTTCCTCGGACTCCCGGCGCAGGGCTGGCTCGAAGACCAGGGGCAGGCGATGGTCGTCATCACGATCATGTCGCTCTGGGGGCAGGCAGCCTTCACGACCGTCATCTACCTGGCGGCCTTGCAGGACATCCCCGCCGAACTGCTCGAGGCCGCACGGATCGACGGTGCGAACGCCTGGCAGTCCTTCTGGCGCATCACCTTCCCGCAGCTCGGGCCGGTCACCGTGTTCGTCGCCATCTGGCAGTTCATCCAGGCGATCCAGCTGTTCGACCTCGTGTACACGACCACCAGAGGCGGCCCGCTCGGCGCCACCCAGACGATCGTGTTCTACCTCTGGGACGCGGCGTTCAAGCAGTTGCAGTTCGGGTACGGCTCCGCGGTCGCCTACGGGCTGTTTGTGGTGACACTCATCGCCACGATCGGTGTCGTCCTGTACTCCCGCCGTTCCAACGTGGAGGCATTCTGATGACCGTCCTGACCACCCCACCACGCGGCGACGCCGCCACCGGCAAGCCGTCCCTGACCGCTCCGCCCGCCGGACGACGCACGCGTCGGCGGTTCAGCCCCTGGCATCTCGTGCTCGCCCCGATCGCGATCATCTTCGCCATCCCGTTCGTGCAGATGTTCATCACCTCGGTGACGCCGGAGTCGGAGATCAACACCTATCCGCCCCGCATCCTCCCCTCGCACATCACCTTCGACGGGTTCGCGAAGCTCTTCTCCGAGTCGAACATCCTGCTCTGGCTCGGCAACACGGTCGTCGTGTCGACGGTAGCGGTCCTGTCCCACCTCGTGCTCTGCTCGCTCGCCGGCTACGGGTTCGCGCGTCTGAAGTTCCGGGGCAAGACGATGGGCTTCCTCATGATCGTCGCGACGATCATGATCCCGACGCAGCTGCTCATGATCCCGACCTACATCCTGTTCTCCCGGATCGGGCTCATCGACAGCCTCGGGGCGGCGATCGTGCCGTGGCTGGCGTCCGCGTTCGGCATCTTCCTCATGCGGCAGTTCTTCCTGTCACTCCCGGCGGAGCTCGAAGAGGCCGCGCTCATCGACGGCTGCACCCGACTGCAGGTGTTCTTCCGGGTGATCCTGCCGCTCGCGAAGCCGGCGCTGGCGACGCTCGCGATCTTCACGCTGCTGGGTTCGTGGAACGACCTCGTCTGGCCGCTCATCGCGATCAACAACGACCAGGCCTTCACCCTGCAGCTCGGCATCACGAACTTCCAGGGCGCGCGCCGCACCGACTGGGCGCTCCTCATGGCCGGCAACGTCGTCGCCACGCTCCCGCTGATCGTGTTCTTCCTCTTCGCCCAGAAGCAGTTCGTGGCGACCATGACCTTCTCAGGCCTCAAGGGGTAGGCACCAATCCCGGCGTGGCAGGATCACGTCCATCGCCGCGCGCGCGTCGAACGCTCAACCAACATCGATACCTCGCAACTCCCCCTCATCACCTCGACCCACCCCAGGAGCAACCCGTGTCCATCACCACCATCGTCGGTTCGGAAGCCACCGTCCGCGAGATCACCCAGCAGCCCGACGTCTGGCTCGAGGCGTCGACGGGGATCGCCGCCCGCCGCGAGGAGATCGACGCGTTCCTCGCACCGCTCCTGGCACGACCCGAGCTGCGCATCGTCCTGACCGGGGCGGGGACCTCGGCCTTCATCGGCGAGATCGCGGCACCGGCTCTGACCCGGACGCTCCGTCGCCGGATCGACGCGGTCGCGACCACCGAGATCGTCTCCAACCCGCAGGAGTCGTTCGCCGAGGACGTCCCGCTGCTCCTCGTGTCGTTCGCGCGCTCCGGCAACAGCCCGGAGAGCGTGGCCGCGACGGAACTCGCCGACCAGTCGCTCGCCGAGGTGCACCACCTGGTGATCACGTGCGACGAGACCGGCGAGCTGTACCGACGCCACCACGACCGCGCCTCGTCGCTCACCGTCCTCATGCCCCTGCGGTCGAACGACGAGGGCTTCGCGATGACGTCGAGCTTCAGCTCGATGCTGCTCTCGGTCCTCCTCATCCTCGGCGGCGCGGACGACTCCGCCGTACAGGCGCTCGCGGCCGGAGCGACGACGATCCTCGACCAGCGCGAGGTGGACATCCGCGCCCTGGCCAACGAGGGGTGCGAACGCGTCGTCTACATCGGCAGCGGCCCGCTCACCGGACTGGCACGCGAGTCGGCGCTCAAGCTGCTCGAGCTGACCGCCGGACGGATCGTCACCTACTACGACTCGGCGCTCGGATTCCGTCACGGACCGAAGGCGGTCGTCGACGACAGCACGCTCGTCGTCGTCTACCTGTCGTCCGATCCATACACGCGGCGGTACGACCTCGACATCGTCGCCGAACTGCGCGAGACGCTCTCGCCGGAGCGCGTGATCGCGATCTCCTCCGAGCCCGTCGCCGACGCGACGGTGTACGACTGGGTGCTGCCCGAGCTCGCCGGCCTCGACGACGCGCAGCTCGCGATCGGCTACGTGCTCATCGCCCAGCTGCTCGGCCTGTCGTACTCGCTCCAGCTCGGCGCGACCCCGGACAACCCGTTCCCGAGCGGCACGGTGAACCGCGTCGTGCAGGGCGTCCGGATCCACGAGTTCGACGGCGTCGACGACGCTCGGAGTGTCGCCGCTCAGCTGCAGGAGCAGTAGTCGTGGCGTGGTACCTCGGCGTCGACGGTGGCGGGTCGAAGACGGCCTTCGTGCTGCTCGACGACGCCGGACGGGTGCTCGCGGAAGCGAGGACGGCGAGCTGCTACTACTTCGACGAGGGGATCGAGCTGGTCGGTCGCATCCTCACCGAGGGTGTCTCGGAGGTGTGCCGGCAGGCGGGTGTCACGACCGCCGACATCGATCAGGCCTTCTTCGGTCTGCCCGGGTACGGCGAGGTGAGTTCCGACATCGCCCACCTCGATGCGCTACCGCGCGACGTGCTCGGTCATGACCGGTTCTCCTGCGACAACGACATGGTGTGCGGGTGGGCCGGATCGCTCGGCGCCGTCGACGGCATCAACGTCATCAGCGGAACCGGTTCCATGACGTACGGCGAGCGCCGCGGCCGCGGGCACCGGGTCGGCGGATGGAGCGAACTGTTCGGCGACGAAGGGTCGGCGTACTGGATCGCCGCCCGGGGCCTGAACGCCTTCACGCGGATGAGCGATGGTCGCCTGCCGCGCGGTCCGCTCGTCGACCTCGTGCGGGCGAGGGTCGGGATCACGAGCGACCTCGATGTGATCGACGTCGTCATGAACCGCTGGAAGGGTCAGCGTGGCCGGATCGCGGATCTCGCGAAGACGGTCGTCGCTGCTGCCGAGCAGGGTGACGAGGTCGCGGCGCGGATCCTGGCCGACGCGAGCGGGGAGCTGGCGGAGATCGTCGAGGCGACCCGCGTGGAGCTCGGTTTCAGCGGCGACGAGGTCGTTCCGGTGTCGTACTCGGGCGGGGTGTTCTCCGCTGAGCCGGTGCGGTCGGGTTTCGAGCAGGCCATCGCGGCGCTGCCCGCCCGGTACGAACTCCGGACCCCGCTCTTGGGTCCGGCGATCGGCGCCGCGCTGTACGCCGCGAAGCGCGCCGGGTCACCGCTCTCGCCCCAGGCGCTCGAAGTGCTGCGCTCCCGGTAGCCCGCTCCTCCGCCCGCCGTCGCCTTGGGCCGACGCGGTGCGCTGACGCGACCGCGGGTCTGACGCGTGAGCGCGGGTCTCCGGAGGGTCGCGCTCGCGCGCGCGGGGTGCGGTCACGCCGGTTGTGCAGCGGTCACGCCGGTTATGCAGCGGCCACGCCGGGTACACCACCCTCGCGTCAGCGCACCGCGCCGGCAGCTTCCCGGGGTGGGGCACTTGACCCTCACGCGGCGTGAGGCTTTAGCGTAGTCACCATGACGATCACGATCCTCGACACCGCCAGCGGCATGCGTTCCGTCCTCGATGCACCGGAAGTCGAACGACCAGCGCGACTCCGCGCCATGCTCGAGCCCGTCGCCGACATGTACCGGTACTTCCCGGGCGAGGTCGACCTGCTCGCCATGCATTCGATGGGCTCGGGGTTCCCGATCGATCGGAGCCGGGATCGGGTCGTCGACGCCCTCGACCGACTCGTCGCGGCGGACGCGTGGGGACGGATCTCACGAGCGCTCCACGCGGCGGTCGCCAGCCAGCTCGACGCGGTCCCGGCCCTTGTCGTCCCCGACATCACCGTCCTGCTCGTCCTCGGCGACCCCGACGACACCTACTTCATCGAGTCGATCCGCGGGTTCATCGGCAACGGCAGCGCGACCGGGTTCATCTCCCTCATCCTCTGGCCGACGGAGGAGAACCTCGCGCGCCTCGAGGCGGCCGCCGTCCACGAACTCAACCACAACCTGCGATACGCGCCAGGCGGGGTGGTGTGGGACCCGGCGACCGTCGTGGTCGGCGAGCAGGTGGTGTCGGAGGGGCTCGCGGATGCGTTCGCCCGGCAGATGTACGGGCCGTCCGGCTACACGCCGATCGGTGTCGCGCACCTCGACGACGACGCGGTGTTCGACCGGGTCGTCGAGGGTGTCGACGTCGGCGGGATGCAGCACTTCGTCTCGTGGGTACACGGTGACGAAGCCGCGCTGCGATACGGGGGCGAGCCGGTCGGTCTGCCGATGGGTGCCGGGTATGCAGCGGGCAACCGTCTCGTCGACGCGTATCTGGCGGCGACGGGGACGACCGCCGCCGAAGCCCTGCACGTTCCGAGCGCGACGATCATCGAGGTGGCACTCCGCGAGCTGGGCTGAGGCGGATCGCTCTCACTCCCAGACGGCGGTCTCGGGGTCCACGCCGTGGCTGCGCGCGTTCTCGTCGATGACGTGTGAGAGCCACGCGGCGAGGCCGGGTTCGATCCGGTCGTAGGTGTCGGCCATGCCGGGCTCCGTGAGGGCGAGGCGACCGATGATCACGTGCATGGACGGCGTGCAGTGGAAGTACTCGCTGAGGGCGGCGCGATGCCGTTCGGCGAGGGTGTCCGCCGTCGCGCTTCCGGCGGCGACACCGGCGCGCTCGGCCTCGGCGAGTTCGTCGACCAGGTCGCGCATGGGTCCGACCAGCACCCGCCAGTCGTCCGGCGTGCGGGTCGCAGACCGTTCGGCGTACTCGGCCCATTGCGCGGAGTCGCCCCAGCGGGCGCGAGCTGTCTCGGCCATCGTGGGGTTCCAGTCGTCGCCGAACACCGCTTCGCGCTCGTCCTCGGGGATGAGCACGCCGACCTCGTCGGCTTCGAGCAGGCGGTCGACGGACCGGGCGACGGCTTCGAGTCGTTTGATGGTGTCGTCGAGTTCATGCCGACGCTGCGTGAGCTCCGCCCGTCGTTCGGCGGCCGGCGCGGTGAGCAGGGTGGGGATGCGAGCGAGCGGGACCCCGAGGTCACGCAGGAGGACGACCCGGCGGAGGCGGGCGATGTCGACGGGCAGGTACGAGCGGTAGCCGCTGTTCGTCCTCCCCGAGGGTGTCGCGACGCCGATCTCGTCCCAGTGGTGCAGCGTCCGCACGCTGACCCCGATCTCGGCGGCCGCCCGACCGACGGTCACGCCACCCTCGGCCCTCCCGTGCTCGTCCATCCACCCAGCATCGCACCCCGGCCCGACCTGTGTCCTCTGCCTGCTGCCGGCGCGGTGCGCTGACGCGAGTGCTCCCGACCCGGCGTGGGCGCACCCCACACACGTGAGCGCACCCCTCCGGAGACCCGCGCCCACGCGCCAGACCCGCGGTCAGCCCCAGCGCACCGCGCTGACACCGGAACCGAACTCGCTAGGGCGGTGCGCTCACGTGAGTGCGCCGCACTCGGCGCGAGCGTGCGCCTCCCGGCGTGGGCGCACCCCACACGCGCGAGCGCACCCCTCCGGAGACCCGCGCCCTCGCGCCAGACCCGCGCTCACGTCACAGCACCGCGCTGGCACCACCACACACCGGGCAGGCCCGACCGGTGACGCGGGCGGCCCCGGGAGCTGCGTGCTCCCGGGGCCGTCGGACGTGCAGCGAGTCGGTCAGACCGCCCGGCGACGCGCACGCATCGCGACGAGGACTCCGCCGAGGAGGACCAGCAGGACCCCCGCGCCGATCGTGCCGAACGGCAGCTCAGTCCCGGTGGTCGCGAGCGCCCCACCCGACGCCGAACCGTCGACGCTCGTCCCGTCGGCCGCGACGATCCGCACCTCGGTCCAGCCGATGAGCGAGCCGTCCGCCGCGTAGACCGCGACCCGGTGGTCGCCCAGCGTCGCGTCGGCCGGGATGGTCGCCAGCAGGTCACCGGCGGCGTTCGTCGTGCCGGTGGCGATCCGCGCCGGCGTCGAGTACAGCCACACCTCGACGGCCGTGGTCGCGAAGCGGTCCTCGAGACCGACCGTCACGGTCTCGCCCCGCCGCACCGTGTCGGCGAGCGTGATCGCACCACGGTTGCCCTCGGTGAGGCTCGTCCCGGGCAGCGGCGTGACGCCACCGGTCGGCGGGGTCACGGGCGGCGTGGTCGTGCCGGGCAGCGACCCGAGACGCAGGGCCTCGGAGGCGTAGCCGTCGGCGAACCAGTACACGGGACGCTTGCCGTCGACCGACAGCGAGGCCGGCGCGGTCGCGAAGCCCTCGTTGTTGAGGTTGGGCAGGCCCGCCGGACGCTCGACCTGAGCGATCCCCGGCTGCTCGGTCCCGTTCAGCGTGATCTGTGCACCGGTACCCGCGCAGCCGTCGTCGCACACGGCCCACAGCACGCCGAGCGTCGTGTCGTAGTCGAGCGCCATGACCGCCGGGAGGCCCGGGTCGATCGTCGAGATCAGCGTGGCCGAGCCGTCGGCGTTCAGTGCGAACGCGTACACGTCGCCGGTGTCCTCGACGCCGACGAAGAACAGTCCGTCGCCGTGGCCAGCGTAATTCGCCGGGTCGTACGTCGCCTTCGTGTTGTCGTCGAAGAGCTTGCCGGCGAGGTCGCCGTCGGCCACCCACTCGACGGCCTCGACACCGAGGTTCGCGCCGACCGTCGGCAGCAGGGCCGTGAGGTCCCACTCCTGGGAGGCGACGACGTCGGGGCCGGGCGCGTTCGGGTCGACCTTGAGCACGGCGTTGAGCGTCGTGCCCTTCACGCTGTTGTCGCGCTCGACACCGACATAGACGGAACCTGCGCCGTCGACGGTGATGCCCTCGGTGTCGGGGCCGGCTGCGGAGGGGTTCGACGCGTCCTTCTGGAAGCGGGCGCGCTTGCCGTTCTCCCAACCGTCGACGAACGAGACGGAACCGTCGGCGGCGATCGCGAGCTTCCAGAACGAGCCGGTGCCGTTGTCGACCGCCCAGAGGAACGCGCCGTCGGCGGTGACCTGGGTGTCGAGTCCTGAGCTGTCCTCGAGGAACATCGGCGTGGTGTCGAGCACCGTCACATCGGGCGAACCGGGCCACGGACCGACCGGGATCTCACCGGCGCAGACGTTGGCCGTGCCCTTGGTGGCCTCGGCCGTCGCAGCGAAGGCGCCGGTCGCGTCGGGGCAGCGTCCCCAGGTGTTCGCCGGGTGTCCCTCGCCCCAAGTGGTCGAGTCGAGCAGTGCGTCACCCTCGAAGAGACGGACCGTGTCGCCGCCACCGAGACCGAAGCCGAGGGCTGCGCGCTCGATGACGAGGTAGCCGCCGGCCGCGATGCTCGTGCCGGTGGGGATGGCGTAGGCATGGGTGTCGTCGTCGTCCTTCACGACGATGCCGGAGACGTCGAGGGCGGCGGTCGTCGGGTTGACGAGCTCGATCCAGTCGTCGGGTGATCCGCCGTCGGACTCGACCTCGTTGATGCGCACCGGGTTGCCGCAGGCGTTGCGCAGGCCCTTGGTGGAGACGGCGGTGTCGACGAACTCGCCCGTGCCGTCGGGGCAGCGCGCGAAGACGCCGTCCGCGTGGGCCGCGTAGGTGTACTCGGCGACCGTCGCGCCGGCGGCGTTCCGCACGGTGGTGGTGTCGCCGTTGCCGAGCCCGAACGCGAAGTTCACATTCTGGTCGAAGACGAAGTAGGCGCCGGGCTCGAGGATCGTGCCCGCGGGCAGCGGGGTCGTGTCGGCAGCGTGGCCCACCGGGTCGTTGTCCATGAGCGTCCAGCCGGAGATGTCCAGCGCGGTCGCCTCGAGGTTGACGATCTCGACCCAGTCGGTCGCGTCGTTGTTCGACTCGACCTCGTTGATCGCGACGTTCGGGAGAACGCAGTCGTTCGCGGCACCCTTGGTGATGCGTGCAAGCGTGAAGTCGCCTTCACCGTCGGGGCAGCGGGCGAGCGTCGCGGCGATGAAGTCACCGTCGATGGCCGCGTGGCCACTCCACGTTCCCGAGCGGTCGATGAGCGTGCCGGTCGCGTCGAACAGGCGGATCTCGTCGGCGCTGCCGATGCCGATCGGGTCGCGGAACGCGCCCTGCGTCTCGGTGCCACCGACGAGCCCGATCGTCGACTCGTCGACCACGAGGAACTCACCGGGAGCGATCGACGTGCCGGGCAGGAACTGCCAGCGGTGGTCGTCTGAGTTGTCGCGGATCTCGTAGCGCGAGATGTCGAGGGCCGTCGTGCCGGGGTTGAAGAACTCGACCCAGTCGGATGGCTGCGAGTCGATCTCGTTGATGCGGATCTCACCGTCGGTCTCGGGAACCTCGGGTGCGGTGAAGACGTTCGCGGCGCCCTTCGTCGACTCGGTGGTCTCGGCCCAGCCGGCGCGGTCGGCGGTGACGCCGTAGGTGACCGGCGCGTGGGCGGTCCACGAGTACTCGTCGGCGATCGCGGCGGTCGGGTCGAACAGGCGGACCGAGTCGTCCTTGCCGAGACCGAAGCCGAACTGCGTGTCGTCGATGACGAGGAACGCGCCGGGCTCGACGACCGTGCCGGCCGGGAAGGCGTAGGGCTTGTCGTCCTTGTTGTCCTTCACGACCCAGCCGTCGAGCGTGACGGCGGTCGTCGCGGTGTTGGTGAACTCGATCCAGTCTGAGGCTTGGCCGTCGGAGGACTCGATCTCGTTGATCTGGAGCCCCGGCGCTGGGGCGGCGATGGCGGCGGCGGGCGTCGCGATGAGGGCGGTTGCGCCGATGGCGCACGCGGCGGTCATCGTCAACACACGGGTGAGGTGGGGCATGGGTCTCCAGGGCACGAAGGGACGGGGATCGTGTCCCATCCCATCGGCGCGGGGTGGCCGGGTGGAGGAGCGGCGGTGACCGGGAGGTGAACGGCGGGTGGCTTCCCAGGCGGGACGTGCCACGATCCAGCAGATCGGACGCAGCGACCAGGACTACGCTCACCCCATGACCGACGATGCGACCACCGACACCGCTCCACGCGCAGACCTCACCGGCTGGGTGCGGACCCCGTTCACCGGCGGCGGCGTCACGCACGACCGCTTCGAGAAGGGGTCGGGGCCGGGCGTCGTCCTCATCCCCGAGCTGCCCGGACTCACGCCCGAGGTCCTCGGGCTGGCGGAGCACCTCGTCGCTGAGGGCTTCACCGTCGCGATCCCGTCACCGTTCGGGACGCCCGGACACGAGGGGACCCTCGGCTACACGCTCGCGAGCGTCAGCAAGGTCTGCGTCTCCGCCGAGTTCAAGGCGTTCGCGACCGGCGCCCACCGACCCGTCGCCGACCACGTCCGGGCACTGGCCGCCGACCTCGCGGCCCGCACACCGGGTCCTGGTGTCGGCGTCATCGGCATGTGCTTCACCGGCGGTTTCGCGCTCGCAGCTGCCGTCGACGAGCACGTCCTCGCCTCCGTCATGAGCCAGCCGTCCACGCCGTTCCCTGTCAGCCGGGCCCGCCGCATCGACCCCGGGATGTCCGCCGCCGAGTTCGACGCCGTCGCAGCACGTGCGGCTCAGGGCTCGGTCTGCGCACTCGGCCTCCGCTTCAGCGAGGACCGAGCCGTCCCACGGGAGCGCTTCGCAACCATCGCAGCCAAGCTCGGCGACGCGTTCGAGGTCATCGAACTCGACTCCTCCCCCGGCAACGCAGCCGGCTTCGCGAAGACCGCCCACTCGGTCCTCACCGGCGAGGTCCGCGAGCGCGACGGCCACCCGGCGTTCGAAGCCCGCAAGCGCGTGGTCGCCTTCCTCCGCGAACGACTCGCGACACCGGCCACGCAGGCCTGATCTTCCCAGCCGCCCGCCGCGCTGCGATCATCGACTCCATGACCACGACACGACACGACCGCGCGACACCAAACCTGCCGTCGCGCAGCTTCGACGCGACGGAGACGTTCTACTCGGCGTTCGGCTTCGAGCGCGCGTTCCGAGACGAGGGCTGGTTGATCCTCGTCCGCGGTGGTCTGCAGCTCGAGTTCTTCCCGGCACCGGACCTCGACCCGGCATCGAGTAACTTCATGTGCTGTCTGCGCGTGGCCGACGTCGACGAGCTCTATGCCGCGATCCGACGTTCAGGAGTCGCCGAGGCGACCGTCGACGCGCCTCGCCTGCACCCGGTCCGGATGCAGGACTGGGGACTCCGGGCCGGATTCCTCATCGACCCGGACGGCACGCAACTCACCCTCATCGAGCAGCGCGACTGATCCGCGACAGCGCGACGCCCGCGGGTCGCTGCTCGGGACCGCCTAGAAGAAGGTGATCCCGTGCGGCGCGCGCGGCGTCTGGAGCATCGATCGCAGCAGGAGGGGCGCAGCATCGTCGGCCGCCTGCAGCACACCGGCTGCGGCGAGCGACACCGGGGAGACCGCGCCGAGCAGGAGCGAACCGAGGTCAGCGACGTCGAGCGCGAGGTCGGCGCCGGCAGCGTCGGTCTCGTCGCTCAGCTTCGTGGCGGTTCCACGACCACCGGTCACCTCGAGGCGGAAGGTGCCCGCCGCGTAGCCGAGTGCGTCGGTCACGGCGATCGTCAACGAGCCGTCGACCGCGAACGGACGTGACGCGAGGACGGCCGGGAGGTCGAGGACGCGCAGCCACACATGGTCCTCTTCGTGCTCGATGTCGTAGGCACGGTTGTCGCCGAGGGCCGAGACGATCGGGTCGTCGAGGCGCGCGCGGTTGTACTTCACGACGTCGTTGAGGTCGATGGAGAGCAGGAACTCCCACAGCGACAGGTAAGCCGCGTCGGTCGCGTAGACGAGGTCGATGATCTCGATACCGGTCTGTCCGCCGGGCTGTTCGACCATGCGCCACGTGACGTAGCCGTCGACCTCCTCGCCGTCGGCGGGACGGTGCACTGCGGCGCGGGTGTCCTTCGCCGGTTCACCGTCGCGACCCAGCGTGCCGAGGACCAGCGGCCACGACCCGGTGTTGCGGACCATGGACCCGATCGAACGCTCGCCGAAGCGGTCGAACACCTGACGCGCGACGCCATCGACCAGGTACTCGGGCGTGACGACCGACACGATGCCGCTCGTCGGCGCGAGGAACGGCAGTGCCTTCGCGCGCTTCACGACGACGTTGCGCTCACGGATCGCCGAGCCGAATCCGAAGCGACGGTAGATGGTGCCCTCGCTGGCGGTGAGGGCCGCGATCGCATAGCCGTCGGCGACGCCGCGCTCGAGAGCCTGCGTCATCATGCGGCGCAGGATGCCGCGGCGTCGTTCGGTCGGGCGGACCGTGACGTCGGAGATCGCCTGCGTGTTGATGCTGGTGCCGTCGCCCCAGCTGAGCGCCTTCGGGAACCAGGAGAAGGTGCCCGCGGGCCAGGTCTCGTCGACCGAACCGGGCTGCGGCTTGCGGACGTAGGCGCCGAGCAGCACCGCTTCGTCGGCGATGAGTTCGTTCACCTTGCGCTTGCGCGCCTCCGGCTTGGGGGTGGACTCGTGGAAGCCGAATCCGATGGCGTCGAGGGCCGCGAGGCTCTCCGGGGTCGGTTCACTGTCGGCCCCGTTCGCGAACGGGAACTCACGGAGCTCGTAACGGGCGTCGAAATCTCTGCTGTTGGCCACGACTCCAGCCTAACGACCTGCCCTGACAGCCCCACAGGTGTCGACTCGCCATCGCATCACGGCAGGGTGATCGACACTTCGACCGTGTACTCGTCGGCGGTCTGGCCGAGCACCCGCTGCCGGAGCTCGGTGGTCGGCATCGTGATGCCGCGCTCCGCGATCGCGTCGAACAGGGCGACCACCGCGGGGTGGGTCGATCCCTCCGGGAGCTCGACGCCCGGTTCGGATCGCCAGACCGCGGCGAGCTCGGTCCGCTCGGGCAGCACGTCGACCGTGGTCTCGTCACCACCCCACGTCGGTTCGAGCTGCGACGAGGTCGGCCAGCAGCAGACGATCTCGACCGCCCCCTGCTCGCCCGGACGGAGCGCGGTCCAGAACGTGCCCGTCGGGCCGACGCCGGCCTCCTGCAGGGCGACGTAGAGCTGCGAGAACTGCTCGTTCGCGTCGTCGTCCGTCACGGCGTCCTCGTCGCCGCGCGGCACGGTGAGCACCCGGCCGACGTAGGGCTGGGGAGGGAGCGCCCGTTCGACGATCTCGACCGGTGCCGCGAGCGACGCGACGACCGAGCGGGCCTGCGCGAACGCGTGGTCCTCCTGCTCCCGCTGCTCCAGGACCAGGCGGTGGTGCACGTCGATCGCGGTCGACGGGTCGGCGCCGGCGACGGAGACGCCCACCGCGGCGAGGGGCACGCCGGCATCGCGGAGGGCCTTCACGATCACGCCCGAACGCACCTGCTCCTCGCCGTAGCGGCGGTAGCCGGAGTCGGGATCGACGTCGGCCGGAACCAGGACGCCCTTCTCGTCGTAGTGGCGGAGCGCCTTCACGCTCAACCCGGTCATGCCTGCGAACTCTCCGATGTGCAACATGTTTCAAGCATCACGCCTCCCCCTACGGGAGAGTCAAATACGGAAGTTTTCTGGTGTTGGCGACGTCTCTGCGGGCGCCTTCCGCGAAGGAAACCTTCGTCAATGAACACCCTTGCTGAAGGTTAGGGAGCCAAACTTCACTAAGGAGGTCCCTTACTGAAGGTTAGGGAGCCAAACTTCAGTAACGAGGATCGTCGGTGAAGGATGCAGTCCTCCTCACCGCCGCTCGGCACGACAGGGAGCCTGCGTGACTGCCCGGGCCATCCAAGGAGCGCCCCAACTCTCCGGACGCACGACTTCGGTAGCCTTCACGGGTGAACCTCGACCCGACCGCCATCATCATCGCCTACAGCGCCGCCTGGCTGCTCGGCTTCATCCTGTTCGTGCTGCTGTGGATCTTCATCATCCGGACCGCGGTCCTGTCCGCGCTTCGGAAGCACCACGCAGAGACACAGGCCGAGCGCCGAGCCGCCGCAGGACGCGTCCTGCCGCAGTAGAGGCCGCGCAACCGATGCCACTTCCCCACGACACGGAGCACCTCCGGTTCCGGCGCATGACGCCGGCGGACCTCGACGACATGGCGAAGCTCCTCGGCGACCCTGCGGTCATGCAGTTCTACCCGTCACCGAAGACCCGCGAGCAGGCCGCGGCGTGGATCGCCTGGAACGAGGACAACGACGCCCAGTACGGCCTCGGACTGTGGATCATCGAGACCCACGACGGCGAATTCGTCGGTGACTGCGGCCTGACGTGGCAGCGGGTCAACGGCGAGCTGAAGCTCGAGGTCGGGTACCACGTGAGCCCCGCCTGGCAGGGTCGAGGGTTCGCGACCGAGGCCGCCGCCGCCAGTCGGGACTTCGCCCAGGAGCACACGGACTCGTCAGAGCTCGTCGCGATCGTTCACCCCGACAACCGGGCTTCGTCACGCGTGGCGGAGAAGATCGGCATGCGACGGGTGGCCGACGACCTCGGGGCAGACGGGTCGGTGCGGCACGTGCTGAGCATGCGACTTCGATCGACGGCCGCCCTCAGCGACGCCGATCACCTCGCTGAGTAACCGCCGCACCTACCCCCGCGCCGCTACAAACGCCGCGACGCAGTCCTCGATGTCCTGCTCACTGTGCGCGGCACTGATCTGCACGCGGATGCGAGCCTCTCCGCGGGGCACCACCGGGAAGCTGAACGGGATCACGTAGATGCCCTGCTCCAGCATCCGCGCCGCGACCTGCACCGCCTGCTGTTCGTCGTCGAACATCACCGGGATGATCGGATGCGAGCCTTCCAGCAGATGGAAGCCCTCCTCAGTCATGCGGGCACGGAACAGGTCCGCCTTGCGGAACAGTCCCTCGCGCAGCTCGTCACCCTCCGCCGCGAGCTCGACGGCCCGACGCGCTCCGGCGACGAGCGACGGCGCCAGGCTGTTCGAGAACAGGTACGGCCGGCCCGACTGCCGCAGCACGTCGACGATCTCCTGCTTCGCGCTCACGTATCCGCCCGACGCACCGCCGAGCGCCTTGCCGAGGGTGCCGGTGAGGATGTCGACGCGGTCCTGCACCCCGAACAGCTCGGGCGTCCCGCGACCACCCGGGCCGACGAAGCCGACGGCGTGCGAGTCGTCGACGAGGACGAGCGCGCCGTAGCGATCGGCGAGGTCGCAGATCTCGTCCAAGGGTGCGTAGAAACCGTCCATCGAGAACACGCCATCGGTGACGATCACGGTGCGACGCGCGTCGGCGGCGTTCATGAGCTGCTGCTCGAGGTCGGCCATGTTGCGGTTGCGGTAGCGCAGGCGGCGGGCCTTGCTCAGACGGATGCCGTCGATGAGCGACGCATGGTTGAGTGCATCGGAGATGACCGCGTCGTGCCCGCCGAACAGCGCCCCGAAGACCGCTCCGTTCGCGTCGAAGCAGGAGGAGAACAGGATGGTGTCCTCCGTGCCGAGGAAGGCGCTCAGCTCCTGCTCGAGGTCGCGGTGGATCTGCTGGGTGCCGCAGATGAAGCGGACGCTCGCGAGCCCGTAGCCCCACTCGTCGAGCGCCAGCTTGGCGGCGTCGACGATCGAGGGCTCGTTGGCGAGGCCGAGGTAGTTGTTGGCGCAGAAGTTCCGCACCTCCCGACCGTCGATCGTCACGTGACTGCCCTGGCGGGACGTGATCGCGAACTCGCGCTTCGTGAGGTCGTCCGCCTCGATGCGGTCGAGCTGGTCGCGCAGCTGCGTCTTGATGGTGCCGTACATGTCGTCTCCTCGGGGTCGAGCGGGCGGTTGAGCTGAGGTGGCGGTCGCTCAGGCCGCCGTCGCGGCGGTCGCGGCGACCGGTGCCTGTTCGGCGATGACGCCGGTGATGACGACGTCGCGGGTGTCGGTCCAGTCGATGAGCACCTTGCCCGCCGCTCCCCCGCGCGCAGTGTCGAACGCGTCCTGCCAGGAGGCCAGCGGGAAGCGGGCGGTCACGAGCGATTCGAGGGCGTTGCGGAGTTCGGGGCTGTGATCGACCATGGCGCTCGCGTGGTGCCAGGTGTCGAACATCTCGCGGCCGTAGATGCCCTTGATGGTGATCATGCGGGTGATGACCTTGGTCCAGTCGATCTCGATGTTGGTCGAGGGCAGACCGAGGAGCGCGACCTTGCCACCGGTGTTGAGGTTCTCGATGAGCTCACTCGCCGCGGCGGCCTGTCCGGACATCTCGAGGCCGATGTCGAAACCCTCGAGCATGCCGAGCTCGGCCTGGGCGTCGGCGACCCGTTCCTTCGAGACGTCGACCACGCGGTCGGCGCCGACGGCGAGCGCCTTTTGGAGGCGGTCGGCGACGACGTCGGTCGCGACGATGTTGCGCGCCCCGGCGACGCGGCAGACGGCGATGGCCATGAGGCCGATGGGTCCGCAGCCGGTGATGAGGACGTCTTCGCCGAGGATCGGGAAGCTGAGCGCCGTGTGGACGGCGTTGCCGAGGGGGTCGAAGAGGGCGCCGAGGTCGGGGGTGACCTGGTCGCCGTGAACCCAGACGTTCGTGGCCGGCAGGACGACGTACTCGGCGAAGGCGCCGTCGAGGTTGACGCCGAGGCCGCGGGTGTGGCGGCAGAGGTGGCGGCGGCCGGAGCGGCAGTTGCGGCACGTGCCGCAGACGAGGTGCCCCTCACCGGAGACCGCTGCGCCGATGGGGATCCCCTCGACGCGGCTGCCGACCTCGACGACCTCACCGGAGAACTCGTGGCCGGGGACGAGCGGGGCGTCGACCGCGCCGGCCGCCCACGGGTCCCACGACTCGATGTGGAGGTCGGTGCCGCAGATACCGGTGCGGTGGACGCGGATCAGGACGTCGTCGGAGCCCATGGCCGGCATCGCGCGCTCGACGAGTTCGAAACCGGCGGTGTCGGGTCGTTTCCAGAGGGCGAGCAACGGCGTTCCTTCCTGCGGGAGCGGCGGCGGCCGGTGGGGCCGGCTGTCGCGGACGGGCGTCGTTGCGCTGTCCTGGTGACCAACGTAGTCAGATCGATCCGTCATGAATATTGAGGGTTTCCACGTCACCAGTTAGCTTGAGCTGATGAATCTCTCTCAGATGCGGATCATGCGCGAACTGGCCGAACGCGGCACGATCGCGGCGGTCGCGCGGCACCTGCATGTGACGGCGCCAGCGATCTCGCAGCAGCTGGCCGCGTTGCACCGCGAGCTCGGTGTCGCGCTGACGTATCGGGTGGGGCGGGAGATCCGTCTGACCGAAGCAGGCACGGCGCTGGCCGAGATGGCGGGGACGGTGCACACGCTGATCGACCGTGCGGCCGAGACGGTGCGCGAGTACGGCGGCGACACCGGCGCGCGGGTGCGGGTGGCGGCGTTCCAGAGTGCCGGACAGGCGTTGTTGCCGGGTTTGCTGGAGGACGCTGAGGGTGGACCGTCGCTGGTGTTCGGCGAGCATGATGTCGCGCAACCGGAGTTCGCCGAGCTCGTCGATCAGTACGACCTCGTCATCGCGCACCGGATGGACCATGACGAGCCGTGGCCGTCGGAGCAGCTGTCGGTGACGACGCTGTTGAGCGAGCCGTTCGATGTGGCGATGTCGGTGGACCATCCGCTCGCGGGCCGGTCGTCGGTGTCGGCGGTCGAACTCGCGGACGAGTCGTGGATCGCAGCCCACGCGGGCTTCGCGCCGGATGTCGCGCTCGGGGTGGTCGAGGCGACGGCTGGGGTGCGGTTCCATCGGGCGCATCGGGTGAACGACTACCACCTGGCGGCGTCGCTCATCGTGGGCGGGGAGCTGCTGGCGTTGTTCCCGAGGTACACGGCGCCGCGGGCCGACCCGCGACTGGTGTTGGTGCCGCTCGAGGACGTTCGGATCGCCCGCAACATCGACGTGCTCGCGCGGCCTCATGCACTGGCGCGAGTCGCGGTGGCGGGGACGCTGGAGCGACTACAGGACGGAGCTGATGCGCTGCAGCGGGAGCGTCCGTCGGCGCCGGCCGGTCCCGGGCTGCATCACGTCGAGGTGTGGCTCGCGGACGTGGAGGCGGAGCGGGCGGGCTGGGCCTGGCTGCTGTCGCGCGTCGGGTTCTCCCAGGAGAGCGAGTGGCCGGGCGGCGAGTCCTGGGAGGCCGGCGACACCTACGTCACGCTGACGGCGTCGCCGAACCTCAGCGCGGAGTCGCACGATCGGCGACGTCCGGGCGTGAACCATCTCGCGTTCCGCGGCGGCACGCGGGAGGCTGTCGACGCGATCATGACGGCGGGCCCCGAGCATGGCTGGCGGCCGCTGTATCAGGATCGCTATCCGCACGCCGGTGGCGAGCAGCACTACGCGGGCTGGCTCGAGAACGAGGCGGGCTTCAAGGTCGAGGTGGTCGCGGATCCCGCAGTCGACGCTCTGCACAGCCTCAATGCCGCCGTCCCACCATCAGCGCCTGAATGCTAGGCTTCACTCACCACATCCCCCACGCCTCTCGTTGAAGCGCACTTGGGGGATTTTTTTGTTCACTCGGGAGGACCATCGTTGCCTCGACCACCTCGACCCCGCGGCACCCTTCGCTATGAGAAGGAGGCGGCGCTCGTGAGTCGACTCGAAGAGCGCGGTCTGACGATCGCTGACCGAGACCGAACTCGTCGGTACCTCAGACACATCGGCTATTTCCGGCTATCTCCATGCACGATTCCATTCCGGAGTCCAGGGACAGACCATCTGTTCCGCGACGGAACCTCGTTCGACGACGTGCTCGACCTCTATGTGTTCGACCGGGCTCTTCGCTTGCTCGTGATGGATGCGTTGGAGCGTGTCGAAGTCGCCGTGCGGGCTGCGGTCACCGACCACATGTCGACGGCATACGGAGATGCCCATTGGTACATGAATGCCGAGCACTTCCGCGACGTCCGAATGCACGCCGGGCTGCTGCAGATCGTTCGAAAGTCATGCGACGAACGGCTACGAGGTGCGCCCGATGCGGGCGAAGACGCGTTGGTCCACCGGTCCGCTCTGGAGCACTATCTGACCACGTACGACGAACCGGAAGTTCCGCCATCCTGGCTGATGCTTGAAGCACTGACAATCGGCCAGCTGGACAGTCTTGTCGGCAACTTGAAGCGTCGCTCGGACAGAAGCGCCATCGCTGCGAGCATTGGACTCAATGAACGAGTGTTGACATCGTGGCTGCGAAGCTACGTCCGCGTACGGAACATCTGTGCGCACCATGGACGCCTCTGGAACGTCGGTCTGGGCGTGTACCCGGCAATTCCAACATCACAGACAGTGTCCTGGCTGGAGGCTCCCGGCGCTCTTCCTCGTCGGTCCGAGAAGCGTCTCTATCCCGTGCTCATCTCGCTGCAGTCCGTTCTGAACACCATCTCGCCTCACAGCGGATGGTCGCGTCGTTTGCACAACCTCCTCGTCACCAGGCCGCTGATGAACCTCACAGGGATGGGGGTACCCGCGAGTTGGGCCGATGATGGATTCTGGGCCAGACATCTCGAGTGACAACGCCAAGGTGAGAGGTGAGAGCGTCCCCCAGGCCGGCTCGACAACACGACGGGTGGCGTCGAACTCAGAGTCGATCGCTCGAACGTGCTCATGCCCCAGGCTTTGTCGGGCACGGTCGACCGCCGCGGATCCTGGTCTCAACGGTTCGCGGGATGACGAGGTCTGAGCATCACTACCCGCGTCTCGACGCTGACGATCGCGATGATGACCAGGCCGACGCAGCCGAGCCCGGCGATGGTGTTGCCGCTGAGCAGAAAGATTCCGCCGAGCCCGAGGCAGACGAGCAGGAGATCGTTGAAGCTGCCGGCCCGGGCGGTGACCGATAGGTCACGCTCAAGACCAGCCGACTCGTCGACCCGACCCTTCGCGAGGAGACGATCCCGGAGCATGTTGAATCCCAGGCCCGACGACATGACGATCACCGCGTAGGCAGCGGTCACCATCGGCAGCGGGACCTCCTGCCAGAGAATCGACTGGACGAGCCACACGAGCACGATGGCGGCTGCCACGGCGGCCGTGAAGATGTACCAGGGCTTCCCCATCAGGCTCCTCCCTCGCTGCGGTCGGCCGATGCCGAACATCTCATCGACGCTAGGCGCAGGGTGAAGTGACGTCAATGCACTGGTGACATAAGCCACACGCGTGGTCCGTGAGACCAGCTACTCCGCCGCTGATCGCGCGCCTCATGACGGTGCGGCGCAGGGTCAGCTCGCGAGGACGCCAACGCCAGCGGGTCCGCTCAGAGTCGGTGGTCGGTCGCCCTCGTCACCGCTTGCCGAGATAGATCTCACTGGCACAGAGCGCAGCGACCTCTGGAAAGGTGAGGCCCGATTCGGAGGAAGCGAGCTCTGGCACGCACAACATGACGTCCATCGGCTCGATACCGAGCTTGTCGGTGACAGCGAGGACCGAGCTCCAGGCTCTGGAGAAGTTGTCGGTCGTGACCGGCGTACCGGTCGCGACCAGCGCCGCGGCAGTCGCCTGCTGCACTCGTTCGTAGGAGTACGAGCCGCCAACCGCCTCGCGTGCTTGTTCTATCGGATCATCCGCAGTCCGCAGCGAAGGAGCGTCAGCTGGCGACGACTGCACCGACGATTGCCTGTCCGACTGGACGGCTGCTGGAGGACGCGATCCGCCGACGACAACGCTGACGACGACGATCGCACCGATCGCCGCGATGATCGAGCACGCGATCAGCAACTGTCCCGCAGTCGTTCGTGTGAACTTCAGCGGCGCGGGTGGGTCTCCCCCGGGATCCGTTTCGGGTAGCGCTTCAGCCATGCGGAGGTCACTCTCCATCGGGTCAAGTCGGAGTGGTCGATGCTGGCCGGGAGATGCCGGGCTCGTCGATCCACCTTCCGCTACCCTCCCACAACTCGGGCGCGTGACCCATTCTGGGACTGATGACCCCCGCCCCTCCCCCGCCAGACTGTGCTTGGCCCGGTTCGCGGGTCCGTCACCTGCTCCGTCGATCGCTTCGATGTCACCATCGGTTCACGCCGGGTCCCAATCCAAGGATCATCTGCCATGCCTGGTTCCCTGCACGTCCACGTCATGGACGGAACTCATCTCAACGTCCGAGTGGTATCGGATCAAGGAGCGACGCTCTCACTCATCGGTGAGCTGACAGACCTGGAACCGACCGTTGAAAGCGGCGGTGTTCTCGAGTCGAACCCTGCGCTACTCAGGAACATGTGGGCGCACGCCAAGACCTGGTACACAGCTCGTGCGACCTCGACTGTCGATGCACTGAGTGTGGCCGATCCTGATGAGCAGAAGGCGGCCATCAAGTTCATCGAACGTGCGCGCAAGATGGCGCAGAAGCGTGCTGATGACTACGGGAAGACCGCGCAATGGATCGCCGACGTCGCCGACGATGTGTCGCTCCTCGACGTGGAGCATGGATGGTGCTCATCCTGTTTCACGCAGAGCGAGCATCGGAAGTCGAACCGTCCTGTCGGCCAACTTCCCGTGTACGTCTGTCAGGCCTGCGGATCTCCCACGCTGCCCTGCGTCGCACTCGGCTGCGACAACCTGGCTGTCCGCGACCGCGGAGCCATTCGCATTCCGCAATTCTGTGCCGAGCATCGCCACGACATTCCGGGCTTCGAGAAGGCCGATGGTCCGTTCGGGGATCTGCACGATTACGAGGACTTCCTCCGATACGAAGAACCCGACCTCGATAAGGCATCCAAGATCACGATCGGCGCCGCACTCGCTGTGGGCGTCGCCGTGCCGCTCACCTTTCTCGCTGCACCTGCGATCGGAGGCGCGATCGGTTCGCTCGGGTTGTTCGGCGGACTATCGGGCGCCGCGGCTTCCGCTCACGGCCTTGCCCTTCTCGGGGGTGGGAGCTTGGCAGCCGGCGGGCTCGGCATGGCGGGCGGCACCGCAGCCGTGACCGCTGTGGGTGCGGCGGTCGGCGGCGCGCTTGGAGCATCGGTTTCCAACGCATACGTCCGAGAGGACAAGTCCTTCCGCATCGAATTGCTCCGTCCCGGCAACGGAGGCGTGCCCGTGGTCGTTGCGAACGGTTTCCTCACGGACGGCGAGGGCGAGAAATGGGGAGGCTGGAGGAAGATTGTCAGCGACCGATACCCCGACTCCCCGGTATATCGAGTCCGCTGGGGCTCCAAGGAACTCCGAGACTTCGGAGTGCTCAGCGCGGGGATCGCGAGCAAAGCCGGCGGCGCGTTCGCGGCGCAGGCTGCCGCCGCGGTGGCGACAAAGATTGGCGGGAGGCTTGTAGGCGGTCTGATCGGGCCGGCGTTGATCGCAACCGACCTCGCGAAGAACCCCTGGCATGTGGCGAAGAGTCGAGCCGACAAGACGGGTGTCATCGTCGGAGACCTACTGGCGCGCACGAACGCTGAATCGTACGTACTCATCGGCCACAGTTTGGGTGCACGGGTCATGGTCGTCGCGGCAGAAACACTCGGGACGAAGCCCGGTGGCCCGAGGATCCAGTCGGCCCACCTTCTCGGCGCAGCGATCGGCGCAGAGAGCAACTGGGACGGGCTCACCGCTGCCGTAGATGAAGTCGTCTACGGATATCACTCTCGTAACGACGCCGTGTTGAAGTACGTGTACAAAACGGCCCAATTCGGAGAGACAGCGGCAGGACTCACGGGCTTCACGCCCGCGTCGAGCAAGTTGCAGAATGTCGATGTGACGGACCAGGTCGCTACGCACTCCGACTATCTGGGAGCTGTTCGACTCGTCTGAGGCGGAGTCGTTCGGTCAAGGCGTTTCGGTCGTTCAGACTCTGAACGACCGAAGCAGCCAAGACTCAAACAGTCTGAGCAACGATGGTCTCGCCGCTCTGCCGAACACGCCCGGACGCCAACCCGAACTCGAGGGCTTCGTCGAGGCGGGCTCCGATCGCAGCAGTGACTCGCTTGCCACCGAAGATCGCGAGGGTCTCGCGTCGGAGTTCGTCGGGCGAGAGACCGGCGGATTGCTCCGCGGCGATCGCCATCGCGTTCGCGATCTCCACCAGGGAGATGTGTTCGATCGCTCGGGCCGCTTCGGCCGAGGACTGCCGCGCACCGCGCCACGTGAGAGGGTCGATCGAGGCCGGCCAGGCGAACGGCTCGTCGGAGCGGCCCAACAACTCGGCCGGGACCTTGTCGAGGATCGACTTCGCCCGCGAACCCACCACCCGGTCGAGACCGAACGCACCCGCGACCAGCTTCGCCAGACGCGTCACGTGGATCGGCCCCTCGGCCTCCACCGCAGCGCGGATCGCGCCCTGCACCGCGACGACCGACTGCCGCCCGGGCAAGCGGTCGAGCACTTCGATCCCACCCAACGTGGGAGCGTCCCAGGGCTGGTACTCCGAGAGCTCCGGGTGGCGCGCGGACGTGTCCGCCACCGTGGCCGCCTCGACGGGCTGCGCCGAACCGACCTTGCGGTCGCGGAACTCCGAGAGGGTCTCCAGCGACGCCAGCCGCTCCGACCACTCGCGCACGCGGGCGCTGCGAACGGGTGCGGGCGCATCCGAATCCTCGCCAGCGACGTCCGCATCATCAGCAGCCGAGGCGTCAGCCGGATCCGACTCCGCACCAGCCGACACCTCCGGCACCGCACTCCCCGCCGCAGCCCGCTCGGCCGCAGCCTCCACCGCCGCAACCAACCGGTCCAGCACCTCCTCGCGGTGGTGCAACCACTCCGGCAACCACACGCGCTCGACGCCCGGCCACCGCATGAGGCCGCTGAGCACCTCGACTGGCAGTCCGTCACGGTCCGCGACCGTCCGACGCTCACGCCACGACGCCCCGTCGAGCAGCACAGCCACCAGCGGTCGGTCGGGCTCCGCCTCCGTCGCGATGCTGATGTCCACACGGAAGTCCGACAAGCCGACGTCCGTCCGCACGGCGTGCCCGGCGTACCGGAGTTCGTCGGCGATCTCGTCGCGGTGACGGTCGATGATCGCCTGACGACGACCGTCCTCGCCCGCGGACTCACTCCCCCGCTGCGCCAGCTCCAGGTACGCCTTCAGGTGCTTGATGCCGATCGACGAGGTCTGTTCCGCCCGCAGCTCCGACGGGTCGAAGCTCGCGAACAACACCACCTGTCGCCGCGCCCGCGTCACCGCGACGTTCAACCGTCGCTCTCCGCCAGCGCGCGTGAGCGGACCGAAGTTCAACGGGATCACGCCCTTCTCGTTCGCACTGAACGCGATCGAGAACAGGATCGTGTCGCGCTCGTCGCCCTGCACGTTCTCCAGGTTCTTGACGAAGAGCCCGTCCTGCTCGTCGAGCGCCAGCGCGATCCGCGGGTCGGCACTGTCGCGGAGCAGGTCTTCGATCAACGTCCGCTGCTGCGCGTTGAACGTGATGACCCCGAGCGACGGCGTCTCGTCCGGCGAGGCCTCGAAGCGGCGCGAGATCTCCTCGACGATCGCCTGGGCCTCCACCGGGTTGGTCCGCAACGACTTGCCGCGACCACCCCGCTCGAACTGCCCGTCGAGCCGCACGAACGCCAGTCCGTGACCCGCAACGCCACCGTCGCCCGCACCCGCGAACGGCGCCGGGAACGACGACAACTGGCTGTCGTAGTAGTGGTGGTTCGAGAACGCGATGAGCGACTCGTCCTGGCTGCGGTAGTGCCACGACAGCCACTTGCTCGGCACCCGAGCCTGCACGCACTCGGACAGGATCGACTCCTCGTCCTGCAGCACCTCGCTCGTGAAGTCGGCGTCGTCGTCGATCGTCGCGCCGGCCTCGGCGAACGTCGTCGGCGGCATCTGCTTGCTGTCGCCCACGACGACGACCGAGCGCGAACGCCCCATCGCCCCGATCGCGTCGGCGACCCGGATCTGCGACGCCTCGTCGAACACGACGATGTCGAACAGCTCCGCAGCGGCCGGGAAGAAACGCGCGACCGACTCCGGGCTCGCGAGCGTGCACGGCATGATCTGCGTGATGAGCTCGCCGAAGTTCTCGAGCAGTGCACGGACGCTCATGCCGCCGCGCTGACGGTCGATCTGCCGACGCAGCCCGCCGACCTGACCGCTCTCCGACTGCGAACTGAACGTCCTTAGCCCGAGCACGGACGCCGGGATCGCCCGAGGCAGTTCCTCGCGCACGGCCTTCACGCTCGTGGTGAAGCGGGTGACGCTGCGGTTGTGGGCGGTGGCATCGAAGGCGTCGAGCGTGGTGGTGCGCTCGCGCTCGTCGATCGACGCCTGTGCGAGGCCCTTCTCGAAGGCGAGCGTCGCGTCCTCGGTCTCGATGCGACCGGCGAGGATCGCAGCGCGGACGTCGTCGAGTCCGTGGGTGCGGAGCGGTTCGACGACCCGCACGAGGTCGAGCCAGCGTTCGAGGACGACGGGCTCGGCGGCGTCGAGACGGCGGGCGTCGCGCGTCGACCACCAGGCCTGCAGGAAGCCCTCGCCACCCGACCACGCCGACAGGCGCTCGGTGCTGACGGACGCGCTGCGCAGGAAGTCGCTCCAGGTGCTCGCGAGCGTCGTCAGCGCCTGGGCCGCCTGCTGCGACGGCTGGGTCGTGGCGTAGTGGTCGCGGACGGCGGTGATGAACGCGTCGTCGGGCGTGCCCGGCAGGCGGAAGCCCTCCGACAGCCAGCGATACCAACCGAGGAGTTCGCGGACGGGCTGGGTCGGTTCGACGAGCGGGTTCCAGCGGTCGCCGACGAGCGGCAGGGCGGTGGACCGGAGCGTGCCGCGCAGCTGGACGAGACGGTCCTGCGCCGCCTTCGCCTCGGTGAGCTGCGGCACGAGCTGCTTGACTTTGAACGAGGTCGCGTCAACGGCGAGCACGTCGCTCAGCTGGGCGAGCGCGGCCCGGAGCCGCTTCTTGCGACCGAAGAAGCTCGACGCAGCGGCCTGCTCGGCGGCGTGGAGCGGGCCGGCGATGTCGCGGTCGAGGATGGCAGGTGTGAAGGTCGAGCGCCACTCGGCCTGGGCGTCGCGGAGCTGCTCGGCGGCGGCGAGGGCGTCGCCGAGCCGGACGAAGTCCTCGGGCCTGGTTCCAGCCATCAACGCGCCGATCGGCAGACGCGGCGCAGCGACGGCGGTGGACCACAGGCCGAGCAGGTCGGGGCGCGACGCGAGACGCAGCGCGTCCATCGGGAGGCCGGCGTCGAGGGTCGCAGCCAGGGCGGCGTCCATCGCGCGGGCGGCCTGCTGGACGGTCGCGGCGTCGAGCCCGGGAGCCGAGGGGCCGTCGAGGAAAGCCCACGGGTGCGTCGTGCTCGGGCGCGCGAGGTCGGAACGTTCGGGCAGATCCCGGAACACCTGCCGCAGTTCCTCGAAGGCCTCGGGCGTGCCGGCGGCGACGAGCTGCTCGGGGATCGCCATCGGGACGAGGTCGTGGTCCATCGCGAGCAGGCGACTCCGCGCGGAGTAGAGGGAGAAGCCGGCGGCGTTGACCTCGTGGAGGCGATCGGCGTAGCGGGTGAGGGTGCGGAGGCCGGACTCGGACAGCTCGCGGTTGGTGCTCAGCGCGTCGATGTCGGCCTTGGTGCGGAGGTCGAGGCCGGTTTTGATCTGCGCGCGGACGACGTTGGGCCTGGCGCCCTTGTCGTGGAGGTCGAGCGAGAACGCGCCGAGTCCGACGTCTTCGAGTCGCTGCTTCACCACGTTGAGCGCCGCACGCTTCTCGGCGACGAACAGGACCTTCTTGCCCTCGGCGAGCGACCGGGCGAGGAGGTTGGTGATGGTTTGCGACTTGCCGGTGCCGGGAGGGCCTTCGAGCACGAAGGTGCGGCCGGCGACCGCTTCGGCGACCGCGTCGAGCTGCGAGGAGTCGGCAGCGACCGGGCAGTCGAGGCCGAGGCGGTCGAGGTCGGTGTCGGTCTGCGCCGGCGTCGGGTCGGCGTAGGCCTCGAGCGGCGAGTTGATGAGGTGGTCGACGAGGCTGTTGGAGGCAAGCGTCTCCCAGTTCTCGTCGAGGTCCTTCCACAGCCGGTACTTCGCGAACTGGAGGATCGACAGCGACGCCGTCTCCTCCACGCGGAACGGGAGGCCGGCGTCGAGGATCGCCTGGCGCACGGCGGTGAACGCGGCCAGGAGGTCGATGCCGGAGCCGTCCTCGACGGGGTTGGCGAGTCCGGGGATCTCCAGGCCGAAGCTCAGGCGTAGCTTCTCGAGCAGGCAGTAGTTGGGTGTGGACGAGCCCGACTCATCGAGGGTAAGGCGGTAGGACGAGCCGCGGCTCGTGGTCGTGAGCGTGACGGGCACGAGCACGAGGGGTGAGCGGAGATCGCGGTCGCCGAAGCGCCAGCTCAGCATGCCGAACGCGAGGTAGAGGTTGTTGGCGCCGGTCTCCTCGACGATCGTCTTCGCCTTGTAGGCGAGGGCGCGGAGCTTCGTCGGGTAGGCGGCCTCGGTGACGTCGATGAAGGCGCTCTTCTTGTCTTCGAGGAAGGTGATGCGGTCGCTCTCGTCGAGGTCGCGGCCGAAGCGGATGCCGCGCTGCTGGTCGATCGTCGCGACGGTGTCGGAGGCGACGAGCGTGAGCGGGGTGCCGTGGTTGATGCTGTCCTCGAGGCGGCCGAGCGCGGGGCCGGGGACGGCGAGTTCGAAGCCGGAACGATCGGTGTAGTTGATGAGTTTGTTGCGGAGGCTGAGGTCGAGGAGGGCGTTCTTCCAGGTGGAGACGCGCTTGGGGACGTCGGGGCCGTGGCCGGCGGCGGTCGACTCGGCGGTGGCCGGGGCGTCCTGCGTGAGGGCGCGGGCTTCAGGCGCCTGGTAGAGGGTGACGACGGGTTCGCCCTCGGCGTTGATCCGGCGGCTCGGCAGCGGGTAGATCTTGCGGAGGCGGGCCTGGACGACGTCGGTGACGCCGATGAAGTCGTCGAGCGAGCCGGCGAGGTGGTCGGTGTGGGGCCGGCGGGAGGCGTCGGCGAAGGTGGCGGAGGTGCCGGAGGTGCCGGTGAGCATGGTGGTCTCGACGACGCCGATGCGGCCGAGTTCGAGGGAGTTGACGGCTTCAGAGACGTCGGTGCTGGCGACGACGTCGAGGGTGGTCTGGACGCGCCAGTAGCCGAGGAAGATGTGGTCCTTGAGGAGCCAGAGCAAGGGGTGGATGCCGATGGCTTCGAGGACGGACGCGAGCAGGATGGTGGTGTCGAGGCAGGTACCGAGGTGGCTGGTGAGGACTTCCTCGGGGGTGCGGACCTTCTGGCCGCTCTGGCCCCAGCTGGCGGGCGGTTCGGCGTAGCGGATGTCGCGGGCGCGGGCGGCGTCCCAGACGGCGGCGACGATGGCGTCGATGCGGGCGGGGTCGTCGAGTTGGTAGGTGGCGAGGGAGCTGTTGCCGGTCTGCTGGTCGAGGAGGTCGGAGACTTCGAGCATGAGCTCGCTGACGACGAGGGCGTTGGGCTGCACGTGGGCGGCGAGGAGTTCGAGGCCGAGTTGCACGGGTGCGGCGATCCACTGGTTGGACGCGAGCACGGTGACGGGGCTCTCGTCAGTGCCGAGCGTGTTGCCTGTGGCATCACGCACGGTGACGCGGATGACGCCGGGGCGCTGTTCTTCGACGAGGAGCATGCGGCGTGGGTCGAGGAGGACCTCGGGGCTGCGGAGGAGGGTGGTGCGGTCTTCGCCGAGGTCGGCGAGGAGCACCTTGGTGTCGGCGAGGGCGCCGTCGGCGGTGACGACGTCGATCTCGACGGACGCCGCCCGGCGTTCCCCGCCGTGATTCTCGAGGACGATCTCGTCGATCACCGCGATGCTGCAGTGCGCCATCGCGTAGCTGAGCGTCGGCGTCGCGCTGACGCGGATGGTGACGGAGGAGGCTTCGGCGGCGTCTGCTGCAGACGAGGAGCCTGCGGCGCCGTCAACGGAAATGGAGCCTGCGGCGCTCTGCGCATCTTCCGCTTCGCGACCGTCGGCCAACCCTGTCGACGCAACCGCTCCGGTCCCTGAGCTTGTCGAAGGGCCCATCTCGTCTTCGTTCGCCGTCTTCGTCAACGCACCCGTCTCGGTCCCTGAGCTCACCCCATCGGTCCCTGAGCTTGTCGAAGGGCTCAACACCCGCCCCTTCAACTCCCCCACAATCGCAGCCTGCTCAGTCGCCCCGACACTCTCCAACAACAACTGCATCGAGTCCAACGCCCGGTAGGCCGACTGCTCCGTGAACCCCGCGTTGTGAGCCCAGGCGTTCCGAACCTCCCGAAGCTCACTCGCATACCCGCGAGCGCTCCGCGACAGCACGCGATCGAACGGGTACCCCAGCTCCCCGATCCGCTCAGTCATCGCCCGAAGCATCAGTGAAACGTCGGTCGCCGAGTACCGCCCGTGCCCGATCCCGGCCGCGCGGTCCTTCTCCTCGATAATCCGAGTCCACTCGACACCGGGCACCGCCTCGGTGAACGCACCCTCGACGATGCGGCGAAGCCCCAACCCAAGCTGCTCGAGCCCCTGGCCGACGGCGGAGTTGAGTTCAATATATTTCACGGGCGCAGCCTCTCAGAAGCGGGTACGTCAAACCTGGGCGTCACGGGGCTGAGTCTGCTCGCCGTCGAAGCTAGAAGACCGTTGCCCGACCGGCTTGACCTAAGCAGGCTACCCGCGACACCCCGCACAAGTTGCGACCGGCGCCACATTGCACACTGCGGACGCCGGCAGAGCTTCGCCTCCACACGAAGGAGCCAGCCCCAGTGCGCAGACGGAACCCTGCTCCAACGGAAATCGCATGCGCGTTGACCCGAACCACCTCACGACCTCCTCGAAACACGAAGTCTCAGACCGTACGGGAGAATTCGATGGTGCGACAATCCACTAACCACACACGACTGCCTAAAAGTGCGATACAACTAGAGAACAAAATGCTACGCAGGAGCACGGGCCCGGGGGGGGACGAAAATCAACGACACGAACATGCGGAGCACTCGTCCGGAGTCTGGCGAGGCTGTCGGGGGTATGTATGGACATTGACATACGACCAGAGGTCAACATTCTCGCGGTCCTTCGGCATCTAAACTACAAACCCTGGTTCGCGCTCGCCGAGTATGTAGATAACTCCCTTGGCAGCTACCTAGCCTCCACGCTTCCCTTGGTCTCACAACCACTGAGCGTTGACATCACAATCGAGCGCGAGGGCGCGGGTCGAATTGTGGTGCGGGACAATGCTGCCGGCATCCGAGCTCAAGACTTTGCTCGGGCGTTTCGCGCAGCACAAGTTCCCCCCGACCGGAGCGGTCTATCCGAATTTGGAATGGGTATGAAAAGCGCCTCGTCTTGGTTCGCTCGCAAGTGGCGGGTGCGAACGTCAGTTATGGGTGAACCGATTGAACGCGCAATTGATTTCGACCTGCAGGCAATTTCATCTGAACAGATTGACCGCCTACACGTGGTTGAGACGCCGGCCCTGAGTTCCAGTCATTTTACGGAGATTGTCTTGGAGGATCTCAACCACGTCCCACAATATCGGACAATGACAAAGATCCGAGACCATCTCTCAAGCATCTATCGATCATTTCTGCGCGACCAGACACTGCAGCTCAGCTTCCAGGGCGAACAGTTGAGATATAACGAGGTGGAAAGTCTCGTCGCATCGCCGGCCTCAAAGCCGCAGGAGGATGTGGTTCGATGGAAAAAGACGGTCGACTTCACCATGCGCGGCGGCCAACGCGTCACCGGCTTTGCTGGAGTCCGAGCAGTTGGATCCACCGCGCACGCGGGGTTCGCTCTCATGCGACGTGGGCGGCTGATTGTCGGCAGCCATGATGACCCGTATCGACCAAGTGAGATCTTTGGTCAATCGAACTCATACGTCTATCAGCGCCTGTTTGGGGAGTTGACCCTGGAGGGATTTGAAGTCAGCCATACAAAAGACGGTATTCGCTGGGAGGAGGATGAGGCCGAATTTCTCACGCTACTCGCCACGGCACTCAGGAAGGCCCCTCTGGATCTTCTCAGTCAGGCTTCGAACTTCCGAGCCAAATCCATAGTCGACAAGGTTAGGCCAATTGAACGAGCTACCACAGAAGTTCAATCTTCTGTGTCGTCACGATTCAGCGCCGTCGCGACCGAGATTCTCGCAGACAACGAACCTGACCAACATGTCCCGGACGATCTACCGCCATCCGCACCAAAGTCGATTCACCGGTTTGTCGATGTCGTCGTTGCGGGTCAGCCTTGGCGAGTAGATCTACGAGCAACCCTCGACGAGGCCATGGGTGACTGGATCCAGGTTGGAGCCATGACACAGAGCACTATGCAGGACGGGCCTCGAACGGTTGTGCAAATCAGCATCAGCCTAGCCCATCCGTTTAGTCAGAAGTTCATTGGCTCAAACAATGAAAATACTGAAGCCATACTGTCGATGGCGACAGCTTTCGGACTAGCCCTAGCTCTCGGGAAACAGAATGGCGCTAAGAGCTACAGCATACTTCAACACATGAATACTCTTGCGCGCAAGACATTTACTGGGAACGAGTGAAACAATGAGCATAAAGATCCTCGCAGCCGATACCTCACTTCAGACAAAAACGTGGAAGCCAGTAGCCGGCGACAGAGCAAATAGCTTCCGGGTGGCCAAAACTGCAGGGAAAGGCGCCCTGCCGGATGCGGCTCTCCAATCAGCTCTCGCGGAGTCTGCCGAAATCCTTGCGCAATGCATCAACCCTGCCATGCCTTCCTCCTCTAACGCCGTCCTGGTAGTTGGCTACGTGCAATCCGGGAAGACTCTCTCGTTCACCGCACTTGCCTCACTCGCTCGAGACAATGGCTTCGGCGCCGTTGTCATCTTGGCTGGGACAACAAACAACCTCAAGGATCAGTCGGAACAACGGCTGCGCTCGGACCTCGGCCTAACAGAGCTACAACGGGATTGGCGCCACTTCCCGAACCCGGAGTACAGTCCACAGGTCCTCGCAGACATGAAGAAGACGATTGACGGCTGGAAACGTTTCCGCAGCGGCAATACTAGCCAGGAAAAGCCCGCAATTCTCATAACGGTGCTGAAACACGCCATGCGACTGCACAGTGCTGCGGAGATTCTGAGCAACCTTGACCTTGTGGACGTACCGACTCTCGTTATCGATGACGAAAGCGACCAAGCCGGCCTGAATACAAAGGCTCGAAGCAATGTGCTGCGCGGAACATTTGATAGCAGCGGGACATACGAAGCGCTTTTACATCTTCGCGAGTCACTCCCCTTTCACTCCTATGCACAGTACACGGCAACACCCCAAGCCAACCTTCTGCTCGCAATAAGCGATTCCCTCAACCCATCGTTCGTAAAGGTCATCCAGAGCGGCGACGGCTACACCGGCGGGAAGACGTTCTTTGTTGAGCGCAAGGACGACCTTATTGTGCAGGTTCCCGATGCGGACATCTTCGATCCCAAAGAGCCTTTTAGCGAACCCCCATCAAGCCTACAGGACGCTCTCCGCCTATTCCTCCTTGGGCTGGCTGCCGGCGCAGGGGCGACCACTGCAGTAAATCGCTCGATGATGATACAGGCCCACCAGAACACGTCTCCCCACGCGACATACCACACGTGGGTGTCAAGCCTTATTGCCGCTTGGGACGAAGCACTTGACGGCGCGCAGCCGGCGGTACTTGATGAACTATATGAGGAGTTCCGGCCCGCATTCGAGGAGTTGTCGCGCACGGTCTCAGATCTCCCGCCTCTAGCGGATCTTCTGCAATCTTTACTCGATTGCATTCGTGACGTGCGTGTGGTGAAGGTGAATTCAACTAAAGATGCCGAGAAGCAGATTGATTGGAAACAGTGGCCTTATTGGATCTTGATCGGCGGCCAAAAGCTGGACCGAGGCTTCACAGTCGAAGGACTTACTGTTACATACATGCCTCGACGTGTGACCGAGAACTCCGATGTCCTTCAGCAAAGGGCTCGATTCTTCGGGTATAGGAAGAGCTATATTGATTTCTGTCGCGTGTATCTGCCCAGCGTCGCCATCGAGGCATTTACGGGCTACGTCGAGGACGAGGAGTTTCTTCGCGAGAGCCTTCACAGGCACGAAGGTAAGCCCATGCTGGAGTGGAAGCGTGATTTCATCCTTCACGGTCAAATCGCCCGTCCAACGCGAGACAACGTAGTTGGGCGGAGCGTCCGTCGTATACCTCTGCGCCTGGGCTGGCTCTGGCCAAAGTCTATGCACGTGAGCGCACCGATCGTGTTGCACAATTTGGAGCTCTTTGAGCGCCTACGGGTCGCCGCTCAGCCATCATTACGTCCAGCCACGAACATACCTGGAACTGTGGATCGACGCGTGGTCAAGAACAAGGTCTGGCGAGATGTGGGGCTCGATGTGGTGGAAGACTTTCTCATGAGTCTTCGGTTCGGTACCGCTGAGGACTCATTGGTGATTTCTGCGATCGATATGGCTCTCGCCAGGGGTACAGTTTCTGATCTTGCGTGCGACGTCATATTCATGAATGATCTGGCGGATCCCACTGGTAGTGGACGCCAGCTGGCCGTACTGCGCGACAATATTCACGTCGGTAGAAACCCGGCCAAGTCGTCCACCGAGGAGCTCATCTATTCCGGTGACGCCAGCTTCGCAGATCCGAGCCGGCTCGCGGTGCAGTTGCGGCTTGTCAAACTGTCCGATCTTCGACCAGGTTCCTCGGAGAGCTACGGTGTTGTTCCATGGATCGCCTTGCGCTTTCCACGCGCGGTTGCCAACGACGCTTATCTCGAAAATGTCTGAACTGTCGAGCTTAGCTGACTTCGCTATCTCCGCGCGCGAGTCGCTGATCCAGCGCGGCACCGAGTCCGGAGCGATGCCCGCCGTGTCAGTGCAAGGCTTCTCTGATGCTTTTTTTGCGCTAGAAGTCGACGGCACCTTCCATTTGCTCTTGAAAGTGCCATCAGGTCTCATCGTCAGTGAATACAGGACCAGTGTGATCGAATTCGCCTCTGGTGCCGAACTGACTGTGCTAGACGGATCGACGCGTCTGCAGGGTACGTTTGCTCGCATTTCCCTAGGGGCAAATTTTGTTCACCTAACAGGCTCTTTCGGGGCACTGGCGGGCATGCTGCTTTCGATGGTGCCTGTGACGCCAAACGTGGGCGAAATCGAGCGACTGTTCCGTGACTTTGAATCGATGTTTTCTGCGTCCCCAGTAGTAGAGCGGTCGACGCTCCTGGGCCTCTGGGGTGAGCTTTGGCTCCTGGACTCAGCGCGTGATCCCGAGACGCTGGCTGCTGGCTGGCACGACCAACGTCACAGCATTTTTGATTTCTCGTTCCTCAACGCCCGCCTCGAGATCAAAACGACCGAGCGCGCAGCGCGTGGACACGTTTTTGCGTTAGCTCAGCTCGAACAACAAGATCGGCCTACGTGGATCGCCTCCATCTGGGCGATGGCTGACGCCGGAGGGTACTCCATCGAGGATCTGCTGGCACGTATTGGTCCTCGGCTCACGGCTGCGTCAAGGGCTCACGTCATCCGAGGGGCCCTCTCGGTACTGGGTGGCGACATTGAGGCGGCTGCCGACTTCCGGTGGGCCCCAAGAGGCCTCAACGCCTGTGTTCTACTGGATGCGCGGCTCATTCCCCGCGTGGTCGTACCCGAGGCTGCGCCCATCTCAGAGATCCACTTCCACGCCGATCTCACTCAGGTCGCGGCGCTCTCAGGAGCAAGCTTGGACGATGTTCTGGCCGAACTGACCTGATGCCAAGCTCGTCAAGACGTGCGCGTCGTTAGGAGCGTCCTCCGTGGCGAAGTGCTGAGAGGATAGGCGGAGGCTGATCAAGTTGACAGCTGGATCAGAACATGGTGAGCTCGACGTATGCTTCAACTGCCCGCACCCCGTGCGAAGAGTGACCTCAGAGTTCTATCTCTATTCTCTGGCGCGGGGGGCATGGATCTTGGCCTCGAGGCCGCGGGCTTCCACTGTTCCGGCTTCGTCGAGATCGATGAGACAGCTCGGCGCACGATCCAGATGAATCGGGATTGGGCCCCGATCGGCTCGGGAGACGTGATCGAACTTGCGGATACTCTGACTCCAGCAGCCGTCGGACTCGCTACCGGGGAGTTGGACCTCATGGCCGGTGGTCCGCCCTGCCAGCCTTTCTCTGCTGCGGCGCAATGGGCCGCTAGCGGGCGAGCAGGAATGCTTGACCCTCGAGCCGCGACTGTTACCAGCACTCTTGCTCTAATTGAGCGATTCTTGCCTCGGGCCGTGCTAATGGAGAATGTGCTCGGTTTTGTTGAGGGCAAGGGGGCAGCCCTGAGCTACCTCCAGGACGAACTGTCGAGCATAGCCCGTCGACACGGAGTGAAATACGATTTGCACTGGCGGCTTGTGAATGCTGCCGATTATGGGGTTCCGCAGAACCGTCGTCGCGTAATCATCGTTGCGCTTCGTGACGGCGGAGATTTTAGCTGGCCTGAAGCTACATTCAAGGATTCGCCCCGCACGAGCTGGGACGCCTTGCATGATGCGCCACGCGAGGATGTGCCGGTAAGTCAAGGCAAGTGGACACCGCTATTGGCGAGCATTCCCGAAGGCCACAACTATCAATGGTTGACTAGTCGCGGTGGTGGTCCAGAGTTATTCGGCTACCGCACTAAATACTGGAACTTCCTTCTAAAGCTATCTCGCTCGCTTCCATCTTGGACCCTGGCAGCGTCGCCAGGTCCATCCACGGGACCGTTTCACTGGGAGAACCGACCTCTATCGAGCCGTGAGCAGCTGAGGCTGCAATCGTTCGATGACTCCTGGAAGCTCGCCGGCGATTATCGTGCTAGAACAAAACAAGCAGGCAACGCCACACCACCCTTGCTAGCCCAGGTCATGGGTCAGGCAATACGGGAGACTCTTACTGGCTGCGCCGCGCCTGGGACACCACGGCTGCTGCGCGCGGCACCGCCTCGACATGCCCTTCCGGTTATGCCCCTCCCGCCGGAGTTTCTAAACGGAGTCGGACCCAAGAGTGCGCACGCCGGGCATGGTCGAGGTCCAGGCAGCCTAACGCGCTTGACTACCTGACGATAGAAACCCTAGGCCTGCGGATATCGCCAGTCAATGACGGGCTTTCGCCCTGGTTCAAGGCCTGGAGCCTGGGCGAAGAGGACACTACATGCACCGGACCGAGCATGTGGAGCTATGCCTGAGGTTGAAGCTTCCTATTCTTTAGCGTCGCGTAGAGAGCCAAAGGTTTGATCGATGAGAAGCTGAAGTGCTCGCGCCTGTACGACGTCCAGTTGCAACGACTGGCTACTCTTGGGCACCGAGACACGCTTGCTGGAGCCGAAAGTGGACAGGTGGAGCAGTAGGTCGCCCTCGACGGTCCTCACAGACTGGTAGTAGCACTCAACCTCCGTCTCATGTGCCTTCACGTTCTGTCTTCCCTCGGAGAAACTACGCACGCGCGTCATCTGAATACACCTATCGCTCGATAAGGGCGCCGCCTGCGCCGATCCAACTGTTACAGGGTATCTACTTCGCTATTGATCTGGCTAGGAGCATGGGCGCTACATCCATACACCCGTCAATTTATTGGGCCTGGTACCTGTCAGCGACAGATCGATGCTGGTGGCTGACCGACCAACAATCTGCGCGTGGGTTCGAGCGTTCAGGCCTCCGATGCGGAGAGCGGACGTCTACGATTCTGCGGCTCCACGCATATCCTCCCGCATCAATTGTGCGAGATACCCGCGCAGGGCGGGATCACTCACGTAAACATACGTCCCCCGGATGCCGCGCGTGAGCAACACCGTGTAGATGTTCGTGACGTAGCGCAGAAGATCGTCGTCCGAGTAGGTCAGGCCGAGAGCCGGGTTGTTCTCCTTGCCCTTCTTGTCGAAGTAGGACTCTCGATGGAAGACGATGCGGTTCGTCTCAGCGTCGTAGCGCAGGTCTGGCCCGATGATCACTCCTGCGTAGTTCAGGTCGTATCCCTGAACGGTGTGGATCGAGCCGACCTCCTCGAGCGCCTTCGGCGACGCGATCCAGTCGGTCTGCGTGCCGTTCCAGCGCATGGAGACATCGTCGATCACAATGTCGTACGCATCCTTGTCGTTCTTCGTCTTCCACTCCCAGGCGTAGCCCGCGACCATTCGCGCGAGCCCGAACTCGGCGTCCCGCTTGCGGATCTCCTCTCGCATCTCAGCGAGGTCGTCGAACAATCTGAGGTCGTACTCGCCGAAGTCCGGCGCCAACTCGATCTCTACCTGATTTCCGAGGATGTTCCGGACGTAGTCCACGTAGCCCGACCCCGCGCGCACGCGCATCTGCGAGGCGAGGCCGGCGTATCGATCAGCAGCCTGCGCACTGGCGACCAGCTGGTGCAGGTGCTCAGCGGGAACGTCCGCGGGACGGACACTCTGTCCGGCGTCGAGCAGGAAGATCTGGTGCGCGCTCTTCGCGATGATCCAGTCGAGCTGCGTCTTCGACTTGTCGTCCGCGCCGAACAACTTGGTCGTGATTTCGCGGAACTGCTTGTTCTGTGCCGCGGATGGTTGGTTCGCACGCCGATTGAGCCGGTGCGCCTCATCGACAACGAGGAGATCGAATTCCTCGCCGGATGCCCCGACATCGAACGCGGTCATCACCATGTCCGGGTGCAGGCCAGGCGTCTTGCGGAACACCTGCTTGATCGAAGCCCGCAATGACTGTTGAGGGACGACGATGCCGATCTTGAAACCCTGCAGCAGCTCGCGGTGACGCTCGGTGAAGAACGACGAGAAGAGCGTGTCATCGTCAGGTTCGTCGAGGGCCGCTGAGCCTCGGATGTCAGCGATCAGTTTCAGCAGGTAGATCGCGACGACCGTCTTGCCGGTACCGGGATCGCCTTGAACGACGGTCGTACTTCGTTGCGACCGGGTGAGGTCCTCGAAGAGCCCCTCGAGCACGCCTTCGACGGCGAGGGTCTGGTCAGGTGTGAGCGCTTTGAACGGAGACAGCTTGAAGAGGTCGCTGTTCTCGATCTCGGGAAGAGATCGAGTGAAGACACCATCCGCCCTGAGTCGATCGAAGACGTCCTCGAAGGACTCGCGGTAGCGGTCGCGATCGAAATAGTTCGCGTCGACGATGCCGTCGTTGCGATTGAGCACCTGGTAGGCGCCGTCCCCGGCGAGCATACGGATCAGGAAGGACTCGAGATCGAGACAGACCGACTTGTTGAATGTCTCATCCACGATCACCCGAAGGCCGGTGAGATGTTCCTTCGCCGTGGACTCGAAGTGCTGGCGCATACGCGCAGCGACGTTGAGCGACTCACCGACATAGACATCACGCTCGGCGGC
Source organism: Plantibacter sp. T3 (assembly GCF_902506515.1). Taxonomy (NCBI): domain Bacteria; kingdom Bacillati; phylum Actinomycetota; class Actinomycetes; order Micrococcales; family Microbacteriaceae; genus Plantibacter; species Plantibacter sp. T3. The sequence continues at coordinate 161,864 of NZ_LR733286.1, forward strand.
GACTCCGACCCGCCTCCGTCGCGAGGCCGAAGGAACCTTGGACGATCCGACCGGCCCATCCAACAGATACACGACAGGCCAATCGCTGAACCGCCGATCACCCGCCGCCCAGAGCTTTACCTCGGTCGACGTGAAGTCGAGACTCGTGATCTCAAAGTTCGTCATACTTCGCAGACCGCCCCCGCGCCTTCTCCACCGGGTATTTCTCCCGCGTACGTGCGAGCTTGTCGCGGATGATGGTCTCCGCATCGAGACCGAGCCGATCCGTCAACAACAAGCAGTAGGTGAGGACATCGGCCAATTCGTCGCGCACGCGACCGGTGTCGGCATCCGGCCCCCACTGGAAGCACTCGAGGAGCTCGGCTGCCTCGATGGAGATGCTCTTCGCAAGGTTCTCCGGCGTATGGAACTGCGCCCAATCACGCTCGGCCACGAAATCGGCGAGCTCGTCGCGCAGTGAGGGGTCCGCCATTCGGTCAATCTACCAGCGGCAATCGATGCAAGCGGTGAGCTATTGCACGCCCGGATTGCCGAACTGCTCCGCTCGCTCCACATCCAACAACGCATCCACGGACCCCACCTCGGCAACGAGCGCGTCCCAACCACGCTCCCCCGCGACCGCGGCTTCACCGTCCGTGAGCAACCGCAGGGTCCGCACGTGCCCGAGCACCTGGCCGGCCTCGTTCCGGATCTCGTCGAACGATGCACCCCAGCGCGACGGCGTCACCAGGAGCGCAGAGATCGCCGTCCCGTTGAGGAACGGCGTCCCGTTGCGCCATGGCGCGAGCACCGGTGGCACCCGGCGGTTGGTGGCGATCTCGTTGATCACGATCCTCAGCGCGACCATCGCTGCACCCTGCTGACCGTCGACGACCTCGACCGCGAGCTCGATCCGCTCGCCGGAGTCGGTCGCAAGCCGAGACACCCCTGAGGTGAGGATGGTCACCGGCCCGTCCTCAGGACGCTTCTCGATCACCATCACCGACCCACCGATGCGGTCCTTGAACACCACCGGGTCCAAGCCGAGGGCGTCGAAGATGTGGAGCGGGAAGGCGTCTTCGCCCGGGACGAGAGGGACATCGCTACTCATGCGGCGAGCCTAGCCAAGCGGGTGCTCAGCAAGCCAGAGGGCATGCACCGAAGCCGACGGGTCGAACACGGGCCGACGCGTCCTACGGCATCACCGGCAGCGCCCCCGAAGCTTGTTTGCTCAACGTCTTGACCGACTCCTCGAAGGCCGCGCGGTTCTCAACCGGCAGGACGGACAGCATCAGGCGCTCGATGTTCCGAGCATGCAGACCAGCAGCCTCGACGACCGCCCGCTCGCCCTCCGCCGTCAGCTCGATGAGCTGCACCCGGCCATCCTCGGCAGAGGCCCGGCGACTCACCAGCCCCTGCTCGACCGCGCGGTGCACGAGCCGCGTCGCCCCACCGGACGTCACGACCTTCGCCTGTGCGATGTCCCGCACCGACAGCCCACCGACACCCGCTCGGCCGACGATCAGCAACAGCTCGAACAGCGAATGGCTGAGGCCGGTCTGCTCCTCGAGCTCCTTGCCCAGCAGGTACTCGAGCCCGTTCGCCGCGCCCAACAGACGACCGAACACCAGGATGCGCGCATCACTCGCGGCGTCCTTCGCCGAAGCGAACTCGTTCTCAGTCGTCACGTCTCCACAGTAGACGCCGGGGACAGGCCGCCGATCGGTCGGGAGATCTATGTCCAAGGGTCGGGAATAGCTGACAAGTCAGCTTTTGTTGCACCTTCATGTACGCCGCACCGCGGCATCGACTCGGGCGCACCGAGCCTCGTCCAACCGAAGGATCCACCACCATGACGCTCAACTTCGACGTCTTCGACCTCGACTTCCCCGCAGGTTCGAAGAACAAGTCCGCCGTCCTCGTGACCGGCGAAACCGAGGCACTCCTCGTCGACGCCGGTTTCACGCGTGCCGACGGCCACCGCCTCGTCGCGGCCATCCTCGACTCCGGCAAGACGCTCACCACCGTGTTCGTCAGCCACGCAGACCCCGACTTCTATTTCGGCCTCGAGGTCGTCGCAGACGCCTTCCCCGACGCAGCGCTCGTCGCCACTCCCATCGTCATCGAGCACATCAACGCGTCGTTCGACGGCAAGCTGACCGCCTGGGCCTCCCTCGGCGCGAACCTGCCCACCCGACTCGTCCCCCTCACCCCGCTCAGCGGCGACGCACTCGTCGTCGACGGCCAGCGCCTCGAACTCAAGGGCGCCTCAGCTGCCCTCCCGGACCGCCAGTACCTCTGGAACGCGGAGCACCGCGCCATCCTCGGTGGCGTCCTCCTCTTCCAGCAGGAGCATGTGTGGACCGCAGACACGGCGACGCCGGAGCTCCGCGCAGCGTGGATCGAACTCCTCGACGAGATGCAGACCCTCGACCCGCAGCTCGTGATCGCCGGCCACCGCCTCCCCGACACCGCGAACGACGCGACCGCCATCGACTACACGCGCTCGTACCTGCAGGCGTTCGAGACGATCGTCGCAGCGTCCGCCGATGGCGCTGCCGCGACGCAGGCGCTCGTCGAGCAGTACCCGTCCTCGGGCATGCTCATCGCCGCCCAGATCGGACCGAAGGTCGCGAAGGGTGAGATGACATGGGGCTGAACGAGACCACCACGACCGAGCCGTCCTCGGCACCACGGGACGTCGTGCGGAGGCAGTACCTCGCCTCCGCCGCCGGCGACCTCGACGCACTGCGGGCGACCTTCGCCCCCGATGTCGAGTGGACCGAGATGGCCGGCTTCCCGCTCGCCGGAACGTACCGGACGCCGGAGGGCGTCACGAGCAACGTGATGGAACGCCTCGGCGCGGACTGGGCTGACTGGACCGCGCACGACGACACCTACGTGGTCGACGGCGAGAACGTCGTGGTGCTCGCGCGGTACACGGCGACGCACCGCGGCACGGGCAAGGAACTGAACGCCCGGGTGGCCCACCACTTCGTTGTCCGCGGTGGACTCATCGTGCGCTTCGAGCAGTTCGTCGACACGGCACTCGTCCGCGACGCGAGCCGGTAGCGACTGGTGCCGGCAAGCGAAGGGCGCGGCCGACATGCCCCGCCCCTTCGCTGTCGGCATGGACCGCGAACCGAAGACGGCAGTGAACCACGGCGTCGACCTCGGTACGGTGGAACCAACGCAGCAGAGAGGCACCACGCGCATGTCCACTTCGAACCAGCCGCCCGCCCAGAACCAGCCCTACCCGCTTCCGGTGCCCGGCCCGGCTCCCGTGAAGACCGGCAAGCGCGGCAATGGACTCGGCATCGCCGCCCTCATCGTCGGCGGGTTCGCGCTCATCGGGGCGTTCATCCCGATCCTGAACTATGTCGCCGGGTTCGTCGGACTCGTCGGCCTTGTGCTCGGCATCATCGCGCTGTGCCTGAAGAACCGGAAGAAGGGCTTCGCTGTCGCCGGCACGATCGTCTCGGCCATCGCGATCGTCCTGAGCATCATCCTCGCGATCACCTACACGGCTGGATTCGCCGGGCTCATCGGCGACGCGGTCAAGACCGCCGAAGCGAAGTCCTCCGAGGCCGCCAACAAGGAGATCTCCGTCGTCTATGAGGTCAACGGCACCGCCACCGACGCCTCGATCGTCTACTCCACCTACACGGCCGGCACCAACGGCACCGAGCAGTCCACCGGCCAGGCGCTCCCGTTCATCAAGGAGCTCACCGTCAAGGCCGGCAGCGACACCGACTTCACCGCGTTCTCCCTCGTCGCGACCAACGGCGCCGAGGACACCGGGTCCGTGAGCTGCAAGATCACCGTCGACGGTGACGTGGTCGCCGAGCAGACCTCGACGGGCGCGTATGCATCGGTGGCGTGCTCCGCGTCGGGTGTGGACGGGGTGACGGAGAACAAATAGGGCGACGACCACGTCAGCGGATGACGGCCTTGCAACCGTACGACCGGGGCGAGCGCGATGCGTGTCGGCGGCTGCGGGCATGACCGAAGATTGTTTGTTCGGCACTGGGCTCCCCATGGAGGGCTGAGCGAGAGTTCATATCCATACCCGATGACGGCGCTCGCTCGGGAGATCGGGTTGCCGAGCGAAGCGGTCCGAATTACTGACTGAGGCGGCCTGCCACGAGGGCGTATGCAACCGATATTCCCACGAGCAGGAACGATGCGACGACGACTTCCGCGGTTCCTCGGTGCGGCACCACACAACACGCGGCCCAACACTCCTCCAGACTGCATGCAGATGGGCTCCCCGGTGCTGCATTAACTGTTTCACCAACGCCGCGATGGTCGTCCTTCGTCTAGCACCGCTCGCGGACCCTGTCGATTACTTCCACATGACCACTTGAACCAAGATGACCCCAATCTCTTCCTACAATCAAAACAAGGCAGGAAACCGCCGTGCTTTGCATGCCCAGAGTTGCGGTCTCAAAGCAAGCCAGTTCACTGGTTACATTCGAACAATGGAGTTTGCCAAGCGCTTCTCAGATCCGACTAAAGTAGTGTAGAAACGCTGCTCGATGCCATACACGAGGACCTTCAGATCGTCGTCATTCTCGATCGAGAAAGCGCCTGCATCAGGATCGTACTGAAGCCTTCCGTTGCTATAGTCGCCAATGTAAGCAAAAACGCTGGCGAGGTCAAATTCCGACATCCTACTCAACGTGTCTAGCGCAAGTGCAATTCGCTTCCGATTTGGTTTTGATACACCGGACGGTTCGAGTTCAGAAGCAATAAATGTGGAGTCGAGGAACTCCTGGACTTGATCATCCGTGGCCTCCTTGTACAAGGCGTCAATACCCGCGAAAATCGACGACACAGCAGCGAGCTCCCGGAACAGTAGAGCGTTCTGATCGGGAAGGTAGATCGCATCAGGCTGTGGATTGATCACAATTCTGTTCGAAGGCTCCTCAAGGACCGCGGCATCTCCAAAGACGATCGATTTGCGACGCAGTAGCGCGCTCGGTCGAACTCGTTGAAAGAAGTACTTCCCATCCTGGACCGACATCAAAAAGGCGATGCTCTCGAACTGATCCTTCGCAAGTTCGGGCACATCTGCGGATGTCAGTGATTCACGGAGAACTGGCAAACAGAATTCGCGTTCCCTGAACCCAGATATCTTGTACCACTCACCATCGTCAAGTAAAGTGCTCGGATCATACTCAGAACAGGAATCAGGGCTTGCAACATCGACGTCAAAAAGCCTCTCGCCTGAGACAACTCGCCTGTAAGGTGAATTTCTCAGTCGTTTAATTCGGGCATAGATCTGGTCCATTTATCTTCTCTCCAAGAACGTATATCCGTTGATTCGCCGCGCGTCCGGAATGGCGATATCAGAAGGGACCCTGAAGTCCTTTTTGCTGATCAAGAAGATCACCGAACCTTTCGAAGTGGTTACATTGTAGAACTTGTATCCAAAGATGAGAAAAAGCGGATTGAAGTACAGCGCCTGGGAGAAGTAAGTGAATACGAATAGAATCACATAAACGAATACTAAGGTCTCCAGATTGGGTATACTCAAGGCAACAAAAAAGTATCCGAGATAGCTAGGCAGAAAGGAGTTGTTGGCGTACTCAATTGAAGCAACATCCCCCTTGACGAATTGATCCTTACCGAGGCCAGAGCTGAGCAAAATACTGAAACACGTCAGAAGGGCAGGCACGATCAAGAGGCCGGTATTGAATAGATATCTGGGAACCCCGTCGATTGCGGGTAGAAGAAACGGATCCTTGATTTGGTAGACCACAATGAGCAAAGAGGTGGCATTGAAAGTCAGAAGTACTCTCAGTAGATTGGTCAGAACGCGATCCATATCTCTAGGCTATTCTCCGGTTGCGGGGCATCGCTGAAACTCTCCGCGCAGTCTTGTTCCACAAGGATGCGTACCTTATGTTGCACCGTTCACGCCACATTCGTTTGCGATTGTCGTAAACGTTCGCGATCCGTTACCTGCGCGCGAGCCACGGGTGTCGCTCTGCCGAAGACGTAGAGCTTAGCGTCAGCGCCGAAATCGCTGGTCGCCCCCGCGTTGCGTCTGGCTGGTTTCAAGTAGATGTCGCGGCAGGCGTTGTTGCCTAGCGAATGAGCCCCAGCCGACTCCTGCACCCTCATGCGCAGGGCTCGCCTGAGATCGCGCACGACTCCTTGGACCAGCACCGCAGTGGCCTGTGAGCTCCTCCCCCTGAGCCGTATCCACTTCCATTCATTTACGTCGCCGACGATTCCGACGTGGATTCGGCGACGGCCAACAAAAGGGCGCGCGGCCGCCCGACGATAGCGGGGAACGACCACGCGACCGATCACCACAAGATCGGTCGAATGCCCTCGGGCCGTACGCATCATGGACGAGTCTGCCGAGCACGCCCCAGACGCAAGCGAACGCCGATCTCCTCCGATGCCAGACCAGGGGATACCCCCCTCTTCGAAGTTGGTCGCGTGCCCTAGATTGGGACTGATGTCCCCCACAGTGCGGACATCAGACTGAACACACAGGGGGCCTCACGGCGTCAACCTGACTTCGCTGCCTGCCCGCTGAACCTTCCGCCGGTGCATGCCCTCTCCGAAAGCACCTCGATGACGCTCGTCCCGCAGCAGCCCGGAAACATCCCGGCCGGTTGGTACCCGAACCCGCAGCGACCCGGTCAGCAGCAGTACTGGGACGGCACCGCCTGGACCTCGGCCGTCGCACCGCTCGCTCCGACCGGGCCTATGCCGATGCTTCCCGCACCACCGCAGTATGGGGCACCCGCCTCTCCAGCCGCGTATGCGCCCATGCCCTACGCACACCAGCCGTACCCGGCACCGGTCCCGTACGCCCGTCCGCTCAAGGAGAGCGGCACCGGCTACCTGCTGGCGATCCTCCTCGGCGGCTTCGGTGCGCATCAGTTCTATCTGGGGAACGTCGGCGCCGGCATCGGCTTCATCGCGCTCTGGTGGGGCGGCTGGGCGCTGAGTGTCTTCGGCATCGGCTTCGTCGCGATCCTCGCCGCCTTCGTGTGGTGGATCATCGACCTCTGCACCATGCAGTCCCAGGTCGACACCGCCAACCGACGCCTCATCGCGTACCCCTACTGACCCGCCGGGCATCCAGGTCGCGCGCGCAGCACTGACCAGCGCTCACCCACTCGCTTCCCCGCACCACCGACCGACGCCAGCACGCCGGCCGATCACACCGCAGAAAGGCACGACCACTATGTCCTACCCCGAGCAGCCTCCGTCGCCGCAGGAGCCCTATGGTCAGCAGCCGTACGGCCAGGCGCCCCAGGGCCAGCAGCCCTACGGCCAGGCCCCCTACGGCCAGCCCGGTTTCGGCCAGCCGACGCCGCCGCCCGCGAAGACCGGCAACGGTCTCGGACTCGCCGCCCTCATCATCGGTGTCGTCGCACTCATCGGCGCGTTCATCCCGTTCGTGAACTTCGTCTCCGGCTTCCTCGCCTTCGTCGGCCTGGTGCTCGGCATCATCGCCCTCTTCCTCAAGAACAAGTCGAAGGGCCTCGCCATCGCGGGCACGGTCCTGTCGCTCATCGCGATGATCCTCAGCATCATCCTCGCGATCACCTACACCGCCGGGTTCGCCGGTGCCGTGAGCGAAGGCATCAAGACCGCGCAGGCGGAATCGTCCGCCGAAGCCGACCGCGACGTCACCGTGGTCTACGAGGTGACCGGCACGTCCGCCGCGTCGTCGATCACCTACATGACGTTCACCGACGGCAACAGCGGCACCGAGCAGGCCAACGACCAGGCGCTCCCCTTCACCAAGGAGTTCACCATCAAGGCCGGTGGCACCTTCGACTACAGCTCCTTCTACGTCATGGCGATGAACGGAGCCGACGACGCGGGCGACATCTCCTGCAAGATCACCGTCGACGGCAAGGTGCTCGCAGAGAACACCTCGACCGGCGCGTACGCCTCGGCGTCGTGCTCCGCCTCGAGCATGGACCTCAACGAGTAGTCACTTCGCCCGTCGTCGTTCAGGACCCCACCAACCCGCCCCGGCCGGTTCGTGGGGTCTTGTCGTCGAGCGTCCGGGATGAATCGAACCGCTACCAGCGGAGAAGCAGCGATCAGTAGCGGATCTCCCAGGCCGGGCTCAACGAGAGGTGGAACCCCGCGACGCTCAGGACGATCGATGCAGCGACCAACGCGAGCAGGAGGGCGGCTTGAGCGCGCGAACGGGGCCGACGAGTCGGGACGCCTGCGACAGCCGCGATACCGACGAGCAGGAGCGCTGTGACGACCAATGCTGCGGGTTCCAGGTCCAGTACCGGGCACCGGGCGGGATAGGACTCCTGGCAGCTGCCCTCGAAGAACGCGTCGAACAGCAGTACCACCGTCACGTAGACGGCGGCGATGGCGAGCAGCACCCAGAGGATCGGTTGCCGGAGAGCATGTGTCACCGTGCCCATGTCAGGCCTTCGGCACGCTCAGCGACCGGGGATGGGCGTGTCACTGGCAGCTCCGCAACGAGATCGCGGACCGGAAGAGGCACGAACTCACCGACCGACGCCGCACTCACATCGAGAGGCGGCGCACGAGCTCCTCGACGGTCGAGAACTTGATCGACTCGACACCCTCTTCGTCGTCCTCGTCGGGCTCGACCTCGACGGCCTCGAACGCGAGGTCGGCGTCGAGCTGCACGAGCACTGAGCTGTCGGGGAACTGCTTCGGCGCGTCGAACGAGAGCAGCACGGCGTCGATGAAGACGATCACCGAGCGCAGCACGAGGTCGTCACGGAGGTCGGCGGTCTCGATGACTTCGTCCGACTCGACGGCCTCTTCGATCTCCGACGCCACCCGGTCGAGCAGCACCTTCCACTCCGCCGTCGGCGTCGACAGGACCCGCTGTGCCAAGTCGGCGAGCGCCGCCGGCTCCGGCTCGCCCTCCTGCTCCTCGGGCTCGGGGTCGACGTTGAGCATGACCTCGGCGTCGATCGCGTCGAAGCGGGCGAGCCCGTACACGAAGGTGTCCTCGATCTCCGGTGAGGCGACGAGGCCCCGACGCGTGAGTTCTTCGGCCAGGGCAGTCAGCGATGCAGTCATGCGCGCCAGGCTATCGCGACCGGGTGAACGGAGGCGGAACGCCGGTCGGCCGCTACTCCTTGGTGGCGTAGACCCGGAACCGGCGCTGCGTCACGGTGATGGGGGCTGCGGCGTTCAACTCGGAGAGTCGCTGAGCGTGCGCTTGCACGGTGAAGTCGGGAGCGTCCCACGGGACGAGGCCGATGTAGGTGACGAGGGCGACAGCATCCTTGAACTGCATCGATCCCTCCCAGTGGTCGACCTGGTCGATCCGCATCCCCACTTCCCGCAGAGCCTCCGCGTGGGCATCCACGGTGACATCGGGGTGGGTGTACTCGCTCCCGAACCATTCATGGATCTGGGGCGCGTCGAAGCCGTCAACCTGTTGGGTCAGGAACCTGCCGCCGGGGGCCAAGACGCGGGCGACCTCGGCCGCGTCGTAGGACTCGTGCCGAGACATCACCAGATCCTGGCACTGATCAGGGAGGCCGAGGACGTCGTCAGCATCCGAGTCGTACTGCAGCACCGCGACGTGGCGGGGTGCGAGCTGCGCTCTCGCTAGGGGGACGTTGGGTGGCCATCCTTCAGTAGCGACGACCACGGGCGGCTGTGCGGACTCTTGGGAGAGCGATTCCAGGAGCGCGGACAACCGCTCCCCACCGCCCGTTCCCAGATCCAGGGCTCCGATGCGAGAGTCGCGCAGCGCCTGCAGGCAGTCGGTTTCGAAGTCCCACCACGGACTGTCGGAGATGAGTGCGCCATCCAGCCGAGAGAAGTCCCATCCGACCATCTGCGCTTCGGCATGTGCCGCGTTGAGGCGTTCGAGGAGGTCGTGATCGGCTCCGTGGAGCCCGCCGCTGAGCTGCTGGGAGTGCTGTTGTCGGTCGCCGATCGTCACGTTCCGAGTCTGACACTGGACCGGTTGGGTGTCGACCCGACCTCGGTGATCTCCGCGGCAGTGCCGAGCGCAGCAAGGCGCAACCATGCTGAGTTTCCCGAATGTGTTGCGAATCGGGCGACGTTGGAACACATTCGGGCGACTCAGCACAGGTGGCGGCGCCCAAGCATCTTGAGTCGCCCAGATCTGTTGCAGATTGCGCGGAGTCGGAACACATCCGAGCAACTCAACTCAGCCCCGACCCCTTGCCTGTCAGCGGCACACGCCATGATCGCCGTATGCCCTTCGCAGACGAGCTCCTCGGCACCGCCGTCGCCCGCACCCTCACCCGCTCGCTCCAGGAGACCGCGCCGGGCAACCCGTTCGACACCACGGCCCACGCAGCCGAGCACCTCGACGGTCTCGCGCTCCGCGAGCGCGCCGACCTCCTGCGCGACGCCCTGCTCGAGGACGTTCCGGGCGACTACGCGACGCTCGCCGGCATCATCCGCACCGCCCACGCATCGAACCCCGCGTTCACCGGCTGGCTGATCTGGCCGGTGACGAGCGCCGTCGCAGCCCGTGCTGTCGACGAGGGCACCCCCGATGCCTTCGACGATGCCATGCGACTCCTCGCCGAACTCACCGAGCGCCTCAGCGCCGAGTTCGCCATCCGCACCCTCCTGCGCCACGATCTCGACCGCGCGCTCGCCATCATCCTCGCCTGGACCACCTCCGACAACGAGCACATCCGCCGCCTCGCCAGCGAAGGAACCCGCCCCTACCTGCCGTGGGCCGTGCGCGTGCGGGAGATCGTCGCGAACCCGGGCGTCACCGTCCCGATCCTCGACGCCCTCTACCGCGACCCGAGCGAGTATGTGCGCCGCTCCGTCGCCGACCACCTCAACGACCTCAGCCGCGACGACCCCGACCTCGTCGTCGCAACTGCCGGCCGTTGGCTCGCCGACCCCGACGCCAATACTCCGGCGCTCGTCCGCCACGCACTGCGCACCCTCGCGAAGCGCGGCAACCCGGGTGCCCTCGCGGCCCTCGGTTTCAAAGCAACGACGACCGAGGTGGAGGGGTTCGGTCTCGACAGCGCCCACATCCCGTTCGGCGGCACCGTCCGATTCGTCGCGACCGTTCGCAACACCGGTGCCGAGACGGCCCGCTTGGCGATCGACTACGTCGTGCACCACCAGAAGGCGAACGGCTCGCAGACGACGAAGACGTTCAAGCTGACGACGACCGAACTGGCTCCCGGCGAGCACATCCTCCTCTCCCGCGAGCACTCGTTCCGAGCGATCACCACCCGCCGCTACCACCCGGGTGCGCACGGGATCGCGCTGCAGGTGAATGGGGTCGCGACCGAACCGCTGGCGTTCGAACTGCTGCCGCCGGTGGAGTGAGAGTGGCAATCCGCCCACCGCGTTGCCGTGTCCCGATCCCTGAGCTTGCGATTCAGCGCCGTCGTCTCGGTGCCCTGAGAGGGCCATAAGCGGCACCTCGTTAAGGCTGGTGGCAACGACCCTCGGAATTGGCCGAATCTAATTCGAGCCGCTAGGTTGCCAGCTATGAGCGTCCCAGAACTTGAGGCATCAGTGGTTGCGTCTTTGAATCATGTAGTGACATGGACCGATCAACTCACCGCAGTCGGAACTGTCGGTGCCGTGGTGCTGTCGCTTGCGATAGCCATATCCGGCGCGATCGTCACCTGGCGCGAGAAGAGGGCACGTCGCGAGCAGTCCCGCATAGCAGCTGAACGCGCGCAAGCCGAACAGCTTCACTGGTGGCATGAGCTGTGCTCGGAGCATCCGCTTCCCTATGAGGACGACCTGTCACTCGCGAATGCTCACAAACATCTGGGACTCGATTCGTGCTGGGGTGAGGTACTTATCGTCGAGAATAGATCCGACGCCCCTGTACACGAACTCGTACTTCACACGCCCCGCTACTTCCTACCAGGAGTTACCTTATTCATGCCTGGAGAGATTGGCCCAAATTCTCGGCGAGTTTTCCACGTTTCAGGTTTCGGCGCATCGCTATTTGATCCGGAGTTCTCCTCTGCCGGACATATCACGTTCAGCGACGCACAAGGTAGACGCTGGCGACGTCAGAAGTCGGGCGCTCTCGCCCACTCAGTCACGACCGTAAACGAAGACGCGAAGGCGGCGGAGGCCATCCACTGGAGATTGTTTCAGACGCTCCGAGATATCAGCATCGAACAAGAATGGACCGGTCCAGCGAACCAGAAGCTGCGGGGGCTTATTGGCTGGTCTGCTGTCGCGCCAGCAGCATCGACAGCGCCACGCACCCGACTCATGCGGCAACAGTTGCACACAGGTGACGAGCTAGCCTTCCGCTTGCTGCAGCATCTGCCCTCGGGACACTACGAGAGAATTGTCGCGGTAGCGTGGTGGAAGTGGCGCAGCGGCGCCATATCACTGGACGACCTGATCAGGGATCCACGGGTACTCTATCCTCACCAGGTCAGGGCAATCACCAAGACCAAGCAGGCTCAAAGACGGCGCGAGATGGTGTCCAAGCCATAGCGCCCCGATCCAACCCAGCACGACTGGCCGGGTCGGGTCGGCCACAATCCTGCAGTCGCAGAGACGGCGTCGCAACCGAGCCGCTCTCGTTCGAGCTACTGCCGCCTGAGCCGTGAGGCGAGCAACGCGCCGAGCTCTCGCACCCTGAGCCTGTGGTCGGGCATCAATCCTCTCCGCTGACGCCACCCCGCGCCGCATCCTGCAGGCTGTCGTCGGGCATCGACTCCCCGGAGTTCGAGTGCGTGGACGGCGCTCCAGCAAGAGCCGGGCTGCGCCTCGACGAGACCGCGAGCGGCAGCCAGGCGGCCGAATCAATCACGACACCAAAGGCGTCTGCGGTCGACACCGGAATACAGATGTATTCTATCCGTGTGTCGACTTTCTTTTCCACCGCCTCCACACCCGACCGGGTCAGCAACCACCACATCGCGAGCTGGCGCGTGCGCGCACCGTGGGTCGCCGCCATCGCCTTCGCGCTCGTCCCCGTGGTGTTCACGGCCGGCGCTTCAGCAGCAGCGCAACTCTCCGGGGCGAGCGAGGCCGGAGCAGCCCTCACGCTCGCCGCCGGGGCCGCCGTCTCCGCGATCCTCGGCCTGGTCGTCATGCGCCTGTCGCCGCCTCGAGTCCGCGACTACGGCTTCCGGCGTCCGCGGCAAGCGCGCGCCGCACTCTGGTTCGTCCCGGCGGCAGCCACCGTCCTGATCATCCTCCGCGCCCAAGGCATCCGGGTCGACGCACCGACCATCGCGGCGTATGGAGTCCTCGTCGCCGCCGTTGCGCTGAACGAGGAGACCTGGTTCCGCGGCATCGTGTTCGCGATCCTCCGCGCACGCAGCACCCGCTCTGCTGTCGTCGGCAGTTCCGTCCTCTTCGGTGTCCTGCACCTGGCGAACCTTGCGGGCGGCGCGGACGTCGGATCCTCCATCCTGCAGGTGGCGTTCGCAGCCCTGTTCGGCCTCGTCGCCGCCCAACTCCTCGTGCTCACCGGCAGCCTCTGGCCCGCGATCGCCTGGCACGCCGCTTGGAACTTCGTCAGCTTCATCGGCGGCGACGCGACCGACAGCCGGTCACTCATCGGACTCGGCGCGGCCTGCGTCGTCATGGTCGGCTACGCGGCGCTCCTCGGGCGCCGAACGCCCTCGCGGCCGGACGGCGCAGCGACGACCGACGCCCCAGCCCTACCCTGAGAACGTGGACCTGACCGAGCGCCAAACCCAACTCGCCGATGCGGCGCTGCGGATCGTCGCGCGGTCCGGCCTGGGCGCACTGTCGTTCCGCGCCGTCGCGAGTGAGGACGACTGCTCGCTCGGTTCCGTGCAGAAGGCCTTCCCGAGCAAGCAGCGGATGGTGGCGGCGGCGTTCACCCGACTCCGCGACACCTCGGCACCCCTGCCACCCGGCGAACCGGGCCGCCCGAACCTGCGCGGGTGGCTCGTCGACCTGTTCATCGGCGTCCTCCCACTCGACGAGCCACGCCGAGCCGCACACCGCCAGGGCGAGGTGTTCGCGCAGGTCGCGTTGATCGACCCGGACATCGCCGCAGCCATCGCCGAGAGCGACACCCGACTCCGCGGCCTCATCGCCTCGCTCGTGGCACGCGGGCGTGCTGAGGGCGAGATCCCCGCGTGGGTCGAACCGGACACCGCCGCCTGGGCCGTCTGGGCGCTCGCGGGCGGCGTCGCCTCCCAGCTCACCTACGCCCCCGAGCCGGAGGGCGAGGTCCGCGCCCGACTCGACGCGGCGATCGGCGCGCTCCTGGGCGTCGCGGCTCCGGACTGACCAGACGCACGGCACGGCCCGGGGACGCAGCTCGGGAATCGCGGTTGAACGTCCGCTGAGAATCGCCAGGAGCAGGAATGCCCAACCCCACACCCGCCGTTCCCCTGAACATGACAACCATCGGAATCATCGGTTCAGGAAACATCGGCTCTCAGCTCGCTCGCCTCGCGGTGGCGCAGGGTCACGACGTCATCGTGTCCAACTCGCGCGGACCGGAGACGCTCACCGACCTCGTCTCGGAGCTCGGCGAGCACGCCACCGCCGGCACCGCCCTCGACGCGGCCGAGCGCGGCGACATCGTGATCGTCACCATCCCGCTGCACGCGATCGACACCGTCCCCGTCGCACCGCTCGCGGGCAAGGTCGTCATCGACACGAACAACTACTACCCCGAGCGCGACGGCCACATCGCCGAGCTCGACGAGGAGACGACCACCACGGCCGAGATGCTGCAGGCGCACCTGCCGGAGTCGAAGGTCGTGAAGGCGTTCAACCACATCTACGCCGCCGACCTCACCACCAAGGGCAAGCCGTCCGGCACCCCGAACCGCCGGGCCCTCGTCATCGCCGGTGACGACGCCGAGGCGAAGGCCACGGTCGCCGCACTCATCGACTCCTTCGGGTTCGAGCCCCTCGACATCGGTGCGCTCTCCGAGGGATGGCGCATCCAGCGCGACACCCCCGGCTACGGCCCGGACGTCGAAGCCGACAAGCTGCGTGAACTCGTCGCCGAGGCCAAGCGCTACCGCGACATGTAAGTCACGCCGCATCGCGAATCGCCCCGAGTGGTCGTCCAGGAGGTCCTGGAGCGACCACTCGGGGCGATTCGTCGTTCAGCGGCCCGGTGGGTCGGCCCGCCATTCGAGGAGCAGCGGGGCTTCCTCGAACCCGGCACGGCGGTAGACCGGCGCACCCGCGTCGTTCGAGCTGACGGAGACCCGTCCGATGTCGCGAGCGTGGGCGGCATCGAGGAGGCCGTCGACGAGGCGACCGGCGATGCCCCGACCACGGAACTCCGGGCGGACGAAGACGCTCTGCACGTCGCCCGTCAGCCGGCGGAGTGCGCCGATGTTGGGTGCGCGGGAGAACACGACGAGCCATGCCATGCCGACGAGCTGATCGTCGACCTCGGCGATCAGGCACACCCGGGAGTCGGGGTCGACCGCGATCCACGAGACGAGGTCGTGGGCGAAGAGCACCCGTTCCCAGTCGGCGAGCGGAGCGGCCGGCGGCGACATCATGAGCTTCAGCTCCGCGAGCCCGGTGGCATCGGCTGGCGTGGCGACGCGGATCACGACCTCGGGTTCCATGGGTCGAGTGTGCCACGGGCCGCTGTCATGGCTGGGACGTGGTGAGTCCGGGGTGCCCTTCGACAGGCGGATCCTGAGCCTGTCGAAGGGCAGGGAGCGGAAGGGTGGCTCGAGCGGAGGGACCGCCGAGGCACCAGTGACCCGGAACCGAGTGACGGTCACTGAGCTTGTCGAAGTGCACACGAAGGACGCCCGCCCGGACGAAAGCCTCCGAGCGGGAAGGGCGGACTCGTGGGCCCTTCGACAGGCTCAGGGAGCGGGATGGTGTCCGAGATGGAGGCCGCCGCCGCTAGCCAAGTGACCCGGGGCCGGGCTCCGCTCGCCGAGCCTGTCGAGGTGCTCGAGCGCCCTTCGACAAGCTCAGGGACCGGTTAGGCGCGCAGGGTCCGCATACACGCACAGGGACAGGATGTAGGGCCAGGCAGCGGGGCTGGGCTCAGGGAACCAGCGCCACGAAGCGGTCCAGGGCCGCACGCAGCACGGCGCTCTCCTCGGCGCCGCCGTGGCCCTCGGTCTCGACGATCGTCAGCTCACTCGCAGGCCACAGCTGATGGAGGCGCCAGGCGGTCACGGCCGGACCACTGATGTCACGTCGGCCGTGCACCAGCGCGCCGGGGATGTGCGCGATGCGGTCCATCCGCAACAGCACCGCCCGGTCGCCGGTCAGGAAGCCGTCGTGACTCCAGTAGTGGGTGACGAGCGTCGCGAACGCCTCGCGCACGGTCGCGTCGGCGAACAGCTGGCCGACGCGTTCGGGGTGGTCGAGTGACACGTGCGCACTCTCCCAGCGGTCCCAGGCGGTCGCGGCGTGTGTGCGGTCCGTCGCGTCGCCCTCCCGGAGACGACGCGCGTAGGCCTCGACGACCCGCTCCCCCTCCCGCCGGCCGCTGTCACTTTCGAATCGCGCCCATTCCTCGGGGAAGACGCGGCCGACGCCCTCGGTGATCCAGTCGACCTCGTCACGGCTCGTGGTCGTCACCGCGACGAGCGCCAGCGCGATCACCCGATCGGGATGCTCCTGCGCGTAGGCCAGCGCGAGGGTCGTGCCCCACGAGACCCCCGCCACGACCCAGCGCTCCACACCCGAGGCGACTCGCACCGCCTCGATGTCGGCGATGAGTCGCTGCGTGGTGTGACCGTCGAGCTGGTCGCGGGCGTCCACGATGTTCGGCAGGCTGCGGCCGCTCCCGCGCTGGTCGATGCCGATGAGGCGGTACCGCGACAGGTCGAAGTGCGAGCGGTACCAACCGGAGCCGAGCGACCCGCCGGGGCCGCCGTGCAGCCAGAGCGCGGGGACGCCGTCGGGGGTACCGGACTCCTCGACGAAGATCGACGCACCGCCATCCACGTCGACGAAACCGGTGGTGTGCAGGTCGGCTAGCTCCTCGGTCATCCGAGCCACGCTACACAGCTCGGGTCCTGCGTGCAGGCCCTTCGACAGGCTCAGGAACCGGGAGAGGTGCGCCGCCCTTCGACAAGCTCAGGGACCAGGAGAGGTGCGCGCCCTTCGACAAGCTCAGGAACCGGGAGAGGTGCGCGCCCTTCGACAAGCTCAGGAACCGGGAGAGGTGCGCCGCCCTTCGACAAGCTCAGGGACCGGGAGAGGTGCGCCGCCCTTCGACAGGCTCAGGGACCGGGAGAGGTGCGCCGCCCTTCGACAGGCTCCGGGACCGGGGAGAGGTGCTCGCCCTTCGACAGGCTCAGGGACCGGGGATCCGCGAAGCGAAACAGGCCCGTCCGTAGACTGGGCGCCCATGGGGGAAACGAACGCAGTCACGTCAGGGTCCAAGCAGGTGTGGGTCGTCGCCGGAGCGCTTCTGGTCGGGTCGGTCCTCCTCGGCCCACTCGTCCAGATCGGGTCGTTCCTCGGGCCGACCGGTGGCATCCTCGCAACACTCCTGTCCGTCTGCTCGATCGCCCTGTTCGCGATCGGCTCGGACCGTTCCAGCAGCGTGACCGCGAGGCGTCCGCTCGGCACCGGTGCCCTCATCGCGCTCGGCGTCTGGATGACGATCAGCTCGTTCGTCCGCGGTCTGGCGACGATCCCGGCCGCCGTCGAGACCTTCCTGAGCTTCGGCTACATCGACCTGCTCGTCCAGTTCGTGCTCGCGGCCATCGCGACGACGCAGATCGCGCGCGCCGGAACCGTGCCCCGCCCGTGGAACCTCGCGCCGCTGTGGGTCGTGGCGGTGACCGCAGCATCGTGGGTCGTCCAGCAGATCATCGTCGTGGCGGCGGGTTCGAACGTGTCCCTCTTCATCCCGATCATCGTCATCCTCGACGGGTGGGTCCGTGTCGTCGGCCCCGTCTTCCTCGGGATCGTCGCCATCGCCCTCGCCAGCCGCGAGTCGGCCGTCGCGGCTGCTGTCCGGGGGCAGGAGTCGTAGGCTGTCGGGAATCGACATCGGGGGACGTCACATGCATCGACGCATCGCAGCAGGACTCATCGCACTCACACTCGCCGGCGGACTGAGCGCCTGCACCGGCGGAGTGACGAGCTACGCGGACCTCGAGCGCGAC
Organism: Plantibacter sp. T3; assembly: GCF_902506515.1. Classification (NCBI taxonomy): domain Bacteria; kingdom Bacillati; phylum Actinomycetota; class Actinomycetes; order Micrococcales; family Microbacteriaceae; genus Plantibacter; species Plantibacter sp. T3. The sequence goes on from NZ_LR733286.1 coordinate 179,917, forward strand.
CAGGCCGACAAGGATCGGCTCCCGGCGAGCACCATCGGAGCCGGCAGCGACGACCCGTTCACGATCGACGCCGACTCGACCCGACTCGTCGCCGTCCAAGGCGACACGGAGATCTTCCTCGCGTCGGCGACGGAGCAGGGTCAGTCCCGGATCTGCATCATCGTCTTCGCGGAGACCGAACCGTTCCGGGCCTGCGGCAGCGGTGACCGCGTCAGCATGAGCGACAGCGTCAACGAGTACACGGTGCTCTCCGACGCCGTCGTCGACACCGCGCTCGACCCCGCCGAGGACTGGACGAAGATCAGCGAGAACGTCTTCACCCGCCCGGTCCAACCGACGACGAGCGACACGCAGTAGCGATCGTCCTCCTGACAGCAGGAGTACCGCCCTGCAGCAGGACAGATGGGCCGCGAGCGTCCTGCTGCCGCGCGGATGTCCGGTTCCCGCGCCCTTCGACAAGCTCAGGGACCGGCGCGGCACGTCGGGCGGACACGGCCGCGGGATTGCGCGGGCCCTTCGACAAGCTCAGGGAACGGGAGCGACCGGGGAGCTAGGAGACGAGTCGCTCGCGCAGGCGTTCGGCGGGTTGGGCGGCGTCACGTCGCGCAGGGCTGATCGTTGCCCAGACCTCGTCGAGGGAGAGGCCGAGCACCTCTGCGATGGCGGCGATCGTCGAGAACGCCGGCGTCGCCACCCGGCCCGACTCGATCTTCCGCAGCGTCTCCGGCGAGAGGCCGGCATCCAGGGCGATGTCGAGCATCGAACGCTCACCACGGGCCTCGCGCAGGAGCGCACCGAGGCGCTGACCGCGTTCGACATCGGAGGGGGTGAGCGGGAGGCGGACCATGCGCCCAGTGTAGTACGGGATAGTTTGACCGGTATAGTTATTGGTCGAGCGCCGTTCGCGGCACGAACACCACCGCACCACGAACGCAGCACGCCGATGGAAGGGCCCCGCATGATCGAGATCTTCACCCCCACCGAGGTCGCGAAGGCGCGTCGCACCGGCGAGCTCGTCGCGAACATCCTCCACACGCTCAAGCACCGCGTGACGGTCGGCACCAACCTCCTCGAGATCGACCGCTGGGCCAAAGCGATGATCCTCGAGGCCGGCGCCGTCTCCTGCTACGTCGACTACGCACCCTCCTTCGGTCGCGGTCCCTTCGGCCACTACATCTGCACCGCCGTGAACGACGCCGTCCTGCACGGCCTCCCCCGCGACTACACGCTGGCCGACGGCGACCTCCTCACCCTCGACCTCGCCGTCCTGCTCGACGGCATCGCCGCCGACTCGGCCATCAGCTTCGTCGTCGGCACGGCGACCCCCGAGGACCTCGCGCTCATCGAGACCACCCAGGAGGCCCTCGCCGCCGGCATCGCAGCCGCCAAACCGGGTGCGAAGATCGGCGACATCTCCTTCGCGATCGGCACCGTGCTGCGTGGCGCCGGCTACCCGGTCAACATGGAGTTCGGTGGCCACGGCATCGGCACGACGATGCACCAGGACCCGCACGTCTCGAACGACGGTCGCGCCGGCCGCGGCTACAAGCTGCGCCCAGGCCTGCTCCTCGCGATCGAGCCGTGGGTCATGGCCGACACCGACACGCTCGTCACCGACGCCGACGGCTGGACCCTCCGCAGCGTGACCGGCAGCCGCACGGCCCACAGCGAGCACACCATCGCGATCACCGAGGACGGCGCCGAGATCATGACGCTGCCGACCGTCACGTTCTGAGCACCTGAGGGTCCGCCGAGCGGACTCGATCGGCCCGGTACACCGTGTTTAGGCTGGTGACATGACCGATGATCGCCGCACGGTCCTCCGGGGCCGGTACCTGAGCCTCGGACTCGGCGAGCTGTTCGCTGCCCTCGTGTTCGTCTGGGTCGCGTTCGTCTCCATGCTGCCGTTGCTCGAACAGCCGACCGATGCGCTCGCGTTCTGGTCGGCCCTCGTACCGCTGCTGGTGATCCTCGTGCAGGCCGGCGTCTACTGGCTGGCCGCCCGGCGGTGGGTCAAGCAGGGCACCATGCCTCCTGGACTAGCCGCCACCTATCGCGGGTTCCGCGTGCTCGACGCGGTACTGCTACTCGCGGGACTCGTCGGCATCATCGTCTGGTTCCCCGCCCATCCCTTCGCGGCTATCGGCATCCCGTTCGTCTGGCTCCTGGGTGTCATCGAGTACGTGAACTACTTCGTCGTCCGGCTCGCCTACCCACCGTCCGTGTGGTTCAAGCGGATCGGCGAATGGCGCACGCCTCGACTCATGCAGGACGTCCGGGCGGCTCAGCGGAGCTGAAGGTCAGCGAGCGGCGCTGAGCCCGTCGATCCACTGCGCGAACGTCTGCACGCCGCGCTGCGCATCTGGCCCGGCGAGGGTCGTGCCGTCGCGCATCGCCTTGCCGAAGCTGCCGGGCAGCGGGATCTGCAGAACCGGGCCACGGATGCCCGTGGCCGCAGTGTAGGCCTTGACCATCGCGGTCATCCGCAGTTCCTCGGGGCCAGCGAGATCGGCCGGGCGCCCCTGCGGCTCGCCCTCGGCCAGCTCCACCAGGCGCTCGGCGACTTCGCGCGCGGCGACCGGCTGCGAGGTCATCGTCGGCACCATCGTCACCGGCCCGAAGCGGAACCGCTCGACCATCTGCTGCGCGAACTCGTGGAACTGCGTCGCGCGCAGGATCGTCCACGGGATGCGTCCGGTGCTGACGATCTCCTCCTGCAGCGCCTTGCCCGCGTAGTAGCCGAAGGGCGCCTTGTCGCTTCCGACGATCGACAGCGCGACGTGGTGGGGCACGCCTGCGGCGCCCTCCGCCTCGAGCAGGTTGCGGGTGACCGCCCCGAAGAACTGGCGCGACTGCTGGGCGGACTGCGTGGCCGTCGACGTCACATCGATGACGACGTCCGCGGCCTCCAGCTGCTGCGCGAGTCCGGCTCCGGTTGCGAGGTCGACGCCGGCGGCACGCGACAGCGCGACCACCCCGTGTCCGCGCTCCTGGGCCACCGCGACGACGTGTCGCCCGACCATCCCGCTGCCTCCTGCGACGACGATCTTCATGCGACACTCCCCTCTGCTCGACGGATGTCACTCTATCGGCGGGAGGAAGCAGCCGTTCTCGACCGTGATCCGCAGCACGTCGGCATCGGGTCGGAGCCCCCGTTCGAAGATGATGGCGTCGTCGCGGAGCTGCGTCGACAGCTCCAGCTCGCCGTACGAGGGCACGATCAGCTCCGACCGGAACTCGTCCGAGTCGGCCGCGAGTTCGAGCGGCGGCGCGTACCCGTTGATGAGATCGACGAGCACGGCGCGACTCGTTCCGACCGGCAGCTCGACCTCGACGGCCATGCGTGCCAGCTTCGTGGCCCGACCAGACGGCGCCAGACTGGTGCAGGGCGCTTCCGAGGCCTGGGGCGAGAACGCGAACGGCTGCCCACCCGTCGCCGCGTTGACCATCTGCCCGAGGAGGTCTGCAGCCACGGCGAACACCTCGTCTCGGGTGGGAAGCTCGTCGTCGCGCTGAGGAGCGCTCGGGTCGATCACCGGCGGCTCGGGCACCGCCGAAACACGATCACCCCGCGGCTCCCCGACCTGTCCCGTGCAGGCGACGATCACCAGCGCGAACACACTCAGCTGAGCGACCACCGCGACGACGATCGCCATGGTCGAGCGCCGCCCGAGAGACCTGGAACGGCGCCCTGGCGGCGCCTCCGCGCGCGCATCGGTGGTCATTTCATCCGGGATCGTGTCCACGCATACTCCTGTCTGGCCGTGTGTCGCGACGATGGCCGTCGCGATGCTGCAGCGACGGTATCGATCGGGAGCCGGTCGACGGCTCGGCAGTTGGTGGGCATGACGCGGCGAGCGCGGATCGGGCGCCTGTGGAGCGGCGTCAAGCGTGTGCGCCGCCGACGAGTTGCAGGCACGTCTACCACGGTGTATAACAAATCTGCACTTCGAGATATAGATCTGAGACCGACCGATCAGCCGTTCCCGAAGCGCGCCTCCCATCCGAACCCGACCAGGAACCACCCGACCCCGATGACGACCCTGCAGCACCCAGCCACCACCGGCTCCATCCCCACCCCACGCCCGCAGCTCGCGGCACTTCCCCGCACCCTGCGTCGCAGCATCCCGGACGAGCAACGCCAGCTGTTCCGCACCCTTGCCGCCACCATCGGAGGATTCACCCTCCTGGCAGGCCTCGTCGGTGCGGTCATCACCGGCTGGATGATGCTGCTCGCCCTCCCGGCCGCGGCGATCCTCCTCGGCGCAACCGCTCCCTGATCGATCGGCCGAGCTATATCACCTTGGCGGGTAGCCCCTAGAAGTGCGTCCGCAGGAAGGGCGCCTGCTCCGTCGCGAAGGCGAGGTCGAGCGCTCGGACCGCCTCCGATGTCCCGGTGATGAGGCCTGCTTCGGCGAGCGCCGACACTCGCGGGCCGCCGAGGAGGACGGCCGACAGCTCGTTGATGGTGAGGCGCACAGCGTCGTCGTCGGCCGACTCCGGCACGTCGCCGAGGCGTTCTGCGACCGCGGCACCGTGCTCATCGATGCGGAGCGCGAACCGACCACCGGCGAGACCGAGCGCGTCCTCGACGTCGAGCAGGTGCTCGCGAGGTTCGGACGCCCCGGGGACGGTGAACCGGCGCGCGCCGAGCACGGTCGGCACTTCGACGATCCGGAGCCAGAGCGAGTCGGCTCGCGCGGTGGTCTTGACGGCGCGACGGTCGACGAGTCGCCACTGGATGGCTTCGACCGTCGGAGCCTGGTGGAAGGTGACCTTCGTGGTGAGGCTGATCCCGGTCAGGTGCCGCCAGAGCGCGTAGCGGGCCTCCGGGGTGATGGCGACGAGGTCGTCGACGACGATCGTCCCCCACTCCTCGCCGACGCGGTAGAGCGCGTAACCCTGCGGTTCGCCGTCGGCGTCGTCGTAGCGGAGGGCGAGCGTGTCACCCTCACCGTGGCTGAAGTGGCGGATGGTCACCTCACGGAGGGCCTGCTTCCACCACGCGACCCCGCGGTCGATGTCGCCGGTGCCGCGGGAGCGCTCGAACAGCCCGGGCGCGACGGTGGCGAGCGAGCGCGGGTCGAGCGTGTGGACGCGGCCGGCGGGCGGCGCACCCCGCCAAGCGACGCGCTTGGGGTCGACCTCGTGCGTGAACTCCCAGGTCGCCGGGGCGAAGCCGTAGCGACCGTAGATGGTCGCCTCGCTCGCGGTGAGCGCGACGACTGCGGCACCGGTGGCCTTCGCGTGGTGGAGTCGGTTCTCCATCAGTGACCGGGCGATCCCTCGACGTTCGTGGGAGGTCGAGACGGTGACCTCGGTGATGGCCAGGGCGCGGACGGTGCCGCCGGGGATCGACAGTGCGGTCGGGAAGGAACCGAGCGTGCCGACGGGGACGAGCGGTTCGGCCGCGGTGTCGTCGTAGACCCCGAGGATGGAGCTGCCGACGAGGAGCTGACGCCGCTCGGCACGCACCGCCACGTCGGTGTCGGGCTTCGAAAGGAAGCCGCGCGACGCTGCACCCCACCAGAGGTCGAGGGCGGCGTGGTCCGTGTGGTCGAGCTCGACGGTGCGCAGGTTCATGCGACAAGCCTATTGGGGTGGCCGGAACGCAGGAGATCGGCGCGAGGGCAGGACGGGTGGGCGCGAAGCGTCCTGCTGTCGGGCGGATGTCCTGCTGTCGCGCCGCGAGGCGCGCGACTCAGGCGACGTAGACCTTGCGGAGGGTCTCGCGGACGGTCCAGGTGGTGCGGGCGCCGGCGGCGAGCCGGCCGATGGAGCCGGCACGGAGCTCCAGCGACGGGGTGCCGTCGGCGAAGTCGACCGTCGCCTCACCGGAGAGGACCACGAACACCTCGTCGATCTCGGTGTCCTGCACGACGCCGACACCCAGCTCCCAGACGCCGACCTCGGTGTCGCCGACGGCCGCGAGCGTCACGATCCCGCTCCGCGGCGACCCCGAGACGACGTCCTCGGGCGCGAGCGGGTTGTCGGCGAGCGCCACGTCGGCACCCTGGAGCACCGTGTTGGGAGCGAGCAGGTGGTCGGTCATGAGATACCTCTCTGGGCAGGACGGAGACGAGCGGGGTCGGCGCGGCTCGACGGCCTACCCGACGCCCCAGCCGTAGGCGAGCTTGTGGGCTTCGAGCACGAAGAAGGTCTCGGTCGAGCGCACCCCTGGCGTCGGCTGCAGGGTGTCGAGGAGGAAGGTCTTGTAGTGGTCCATGTCGCGACACACGGCCTCGACCATCACGTCGAAGCCACCGCTCGTGAGCACCACGTAGCTCGTTTCCGCGTGCTTCGACAGCTCCTGGCACACCCCACGTGCCATCCCAGGTTCGCAGCGGATGCCGATGAGCGCCAGGTGGTCGAAGCCGATCGACAGCGGGTTCGCGATGCCGACGATCTGCAGGATCCCGGTGTCCTCGAGTCGCTGGATCCGATAGCGGACGGACGACGCCGGCAGACCGGTCTCAGTGGCGATCTCGGAGAACGCCTTCCGTCCGTCCTGCTGCAGGATCGCGATCAGCCGACGGTCGATGTCGTCAAGGTCGTTCATGTGGCTCCTCCGGCAGCGGGCGGATGGTCATCTGGCAAGCGTAGCGAGGGAAGCCGTGCGGCCCGGGTGCGGTGTCCGCCCCACCCGAGCCACGAGCCCCGGCCGACCGACCGACCCGAACGCGGGCGGTCGACCGGGGCGACGCCGATCGAGCGGACCGAGGGAGGTCGCTGATCGGCGGATCGGTCCGACTAGCGGACGTGGATCGCGCCGGTGCGGAGGTCGGTCATGTCGTGCAGCGTGTACATGCCGCCGATCCGACCCCAGCCGGTGCCCTTGCCGCCCGCACCACCGAAGGGCATGTTGATGTCCCACCACCCGTTGGAGTCGTTGACGATGACCTGGCCGGTCTCGAGCTCCTCCATGAAGCGGTAGGCCTTCGACAGGCTCTCGGTGAACACCGCGGACTGCAGGCCGAGCGCGTCGGCGTTGGCGATGCGGAGGATGTCGTCGTCGTCCTTGGCCGTGAGGATGGGGAGGACCGGACCGAACGACTCCTCGCGCGACAGCAGGCTGTCCTCGGAGACGCCGTCGACGATCGTGAAGTCGTAGTAGAGGTCCGTCGGGTGGCCGGTGGCACGACCGCCGCCGAGCAGGATGTCGAAGCCGAGCGCACGCGCCTCGTCGAGGTGGCGGTCCATCTTCGCGGCGACGCCCTCGTTGTTGAGCGGGCCGAGGTTGATCCCCTCGTCGAAGGGGTTGCCGAGTCGCACGGTGGCCTTCGCGTAGGCGAGGGCGGCCTCGACGAAGGCGTCGTGGACGTTGTGGTGGACGATGAGCCGCTCGGTCGCGCAGCAGACCTGCCCGCCGCTGTAGAACGCGGAGTCGACGGCGGCCTTCGCGGCGCGTTCGATGTTCGCGTCCTCGAGGACGACGATCGGGCCGTTGCCGGAGCACTCCATGAGCGAGCGCTTGAGGCCGGCGGTGCGGACGATCTTCGCCCCGGTGGCGGACGAGCCGATGAAGCCGATCGCGTCGATGCCGTCGTGGGAGACGAGCTCGGAACCGAACGCGCCGTCGCCGGGGAGGACGCTCACGAGCCCGGCCGGGACGCCCGCCTCGACGAGGCAGTCCATCGCCGCGAGGACCGCGAGGGGCGTGTTGCTCGGCGGCTTGACGATGCAGGCGTTGCCGGTCGCGAGGCCCGGGGCGACGAACTCGCTGAACATGAGGAGCGGGAAGTTCCAGGGCGTGATGATGCCCCAGACGCCGACCGGCGCGCGCCAGGTGAACATGCGCTTGTCGATGTCGCTCGACGGCAGCGTCTCGCCGTAGAGGCGGAGGGCGTCCTCGGCGTGGAGGTGGAAGAGCTGCGCGGCCTCGGCGATGTCGGCGATCGACTCGGCGAGCGGCTTGCCCTGCTCCAGCGTCTGCAGACGGGCGAGCTCCTCGACGCGGGCGTTGATCGCGTCGCCGACCCGGTGACAGATCTCCGCGCGCTTGAACACGCCGAGCTTCCGCCACTCCCGCTGTGCCTCGTGCGCACGTCGCACCGCCTCGTCGAGTTCGGCGGTGCCGGCGACGGGGATCGACGCGATGACGTCACCGGTGACGGGGCTGATCACCTCCGAGCGCTCCGAGCTGGTTCCGTCGGTGAACTCGCCGGCGATGAAGAGCTGGGTGCGAGTGGGTGTCGGCAACGTGGTCATTCCGGACCTCCTGGTGTCGTGGCTGGGCCGACGACGCCGAACAGCGTCGTGCGGATGTCGTCGGGAGAATGTGGGATCAGCCTAGGACCTTGCGATTCCTCGAACAAGCAGTATTGTTTCGTCAAAGTTACGATTACAACAACGAGACCGACACAATCTTGTCGTAACAACAATTCTTCGGCACATTGAGTACACCAGCAGCGAGACAGCGACGTCCCGTCCCCCACGAATCGAGAAGAGCCCATGTCGACCGAACACGTCACCAGCACCGACGAGACCACGCACCTGCCGAAACGGATGCGCTGGTTCGACGGCTTCGCCATGGCGATGACCATGCCAGCCGCGCTCATCGCCACCCTCGGCGCCTCCATCACCGGCCTCGGCGGCTGGGGGGCCGCCGTCCTGTGGGCGATCTCCATGATCCTCGCGATGGGCGTCAACTGGATCTACACCGAGCTCGCCACCATGTTCCCGAACTCCTCCGGCGGCATCGCGCACTACGCGGCCGAAGCGTGGAAGTCGCGTGCACCCTGGGTCGCACCGATCACGGGCGTCGGCTACTGGCTCCCCTGGGGCACCAACCTCGCCACCTACGGCGCGGTCACCGGTGCACTCATCCAGGCCCAGTGGTTCCCCAACGAGGACTGGGTGATCCAGCTCGGCCCGATCTCCATCACCTTCCCGATCCTCATCGGGCTCGGCGTCATCGGCGTGATGTACCTCATCAACGTCATCGGCGTCCGCGTCACGATGGCGTTCGTCTACATCACCGCGGGCATCCTGCTCATCCCGCTGTTCGTGTTCATCGTCTTCCCGCTCTTCAGCGCCGACTGGGCACCGCTCGACCTCACCTGGAAGCTCGAGGGCATCGAGGGTCTGCACACCGCGATCGTCTGGCTGTACATCATGGCGTGGACCACCTTCGGCATCGAGGTCTGCGCGACCTTCGCCCCGGAGTACCGCGACTCGGTGAAGGACACGACCAAGGCGATCAAGGCCTCCGTCCTCTTCTGCCTCGGCGTCTTCTTCGTCATCCCGCTGACCCTCGGCGGCTACGCGGGTGAAGCGGCGATCGCCGACAACCCGGCGACCTTCTTCGTCGCCAGCTTCGCCTCGCTCGTCGGTGGCGCCGCGGACGTCATGGTGCTCTGCCTCATCGCCTCGCTGCTGCTCATCATGACCACCTCGGTGGCCGACGCCTCACGCGTGCTGTTCAACATGGGCAAGGAGCGCGTCACCGTCCCGTCCCTGGGCGTGCTCAACCGTCGCGGTGTGCCGTTCCGCTCGCTCAACGTGATGCTCGTCATGAACGTCGTCATCCTCGTCGTGCTGCAGAACCCGCTCGCGATCATCGTGACCGGCAACCTCGGCTACATCCTCACGCACTTCTTCGCCGTCTCCGGCTTCTTCCTGCTGCGCAAGGACCGCCCCGACGCCGTCCGCCCGATCCGCCTGCCGCGCTTCTTCGTGCCGCTGTCGGTCGTGCTGTCGGTGCTCCTCGCGATCATCCTCATCGTCGGCGCCACCGGGTTCTCCACCACGGGCTACGGCGGGTTCCTCGAGCTCGGCATCGCGCTCGGACTGCTCGCACTGGGCGTCGTGATCTGGCTGTTCGTGCAGCGGAGCACCAAGCGCGACGCGGGCCTCGGGAGCGGCGGGGCATCCGCCGGAACCCCACGTGCCGAGACCGAACGCACCGACGCCGCCCGCACCGACTGACCGCGCACCACGCGACCGCACCGAACCACGCACCACAGGGGACCCACCATGAGAACCACCTACGAACTGGCCGAAGAGCTCGCCGACACCGCACGCCTGCGGGAGCAGCTGGCCTCGGCCGAACCGGAGCCGTACTGGCTCGACGACCCGGCACGGCCCGCTCCACTCCCCCGCCTCGAGGCGGACGTCGAGACGGACCTCGCGATCGTCGGTGGTGGGTACTCGGGCCTGTGGACCGCACTGCTCGCGAAGGAGCGCGACCCGGACCGCCGGGTCGTGCTCCTCGAGGGCCGGCGCATCGCGTGGGCGGCGTCCGGTCGCAACGGCGGGTTCTGCGAGCCGAGCCTCACCCACGGATCGTCGAACGGCAAGAGTCGCCTGCCGCACGAGTTCGACCGTCTGGAGGAGCTGGGGCGCGAGAACCTGCGCGAGATCGGCGAGACCATCGCCCGGTACGGCATGGACTGCGACTGGGAGGAGACGGGGCTGCTGCAGGCGGCGACGGCTCCACACCACGTCGACTGGTTGCGGGAGAGCGCCGAGGAGCACGGCGCCCGGTTCCTCGACCGCGAGGCGATGCAGGCGGAGGTCCACTCGCCGATCTTCCAGGCCGGCCTGTTCGAGCCCACCGGTGCGGCGCTCGTCAACCCGGCGAAGCTGGCGTGGGAGCTGCGACGCGTCTGCCTCGACCTGGGTGTGGAGATCCACGAGTACACGCACGTCCGCTCCATCCGGTCGGATGCGACGTCGGTCACCCTGACGACGACGCACGGCTCGGTCGTCGCGAAGCACGTCGCCCTCGGCACCAACGTCTTCAAGGCCCTCATCCCGAGTGCCCGGAAGTACACGGTGCCGGTCTACGACTACGCGCTGATGACGAATCCACTCTCCGCCGAGCAGCTCGAAAGCCTGGGATGGAAGGGCCGTCAGGGCATCTCCGACCTCGACAACCGCTTCCACTACTCGCGACTCACGACCGACGCGAACGGGTCGACCCGCATCCTCTACGGCGGCTACGACGCGGTCTACAACTACGGCGGGCGCGTCGAGCCGCGGTTCGACCAGCGCGAGGAGTCCTTCCTCAAGCTCGCCGCCCACTTCGCCCACACCTACCCGCAACTCGCCGACCTCGGCTTCTCCCACAAGTGGGGCGGCGCGATCGACACCTGCGGGCGGTTCTTCTCCTTCTTCGAGACCGCGCACGGCGGCAAGGTCGCGCACGCGGCCGGGTTCACCGGCCTCGGTGTCGGGGCGACGCGGTACGGCGCGAACGTCATGCTCGACCTCCTCGCCGGCGCGCCGACCGAGCGCACGACCATGGACTTCGTCCAGAAGAAGCCGACGCCGTTCCCGCCCGACCCGCTCGCGTTCATCGGCGCGCGCATCTCGCTGTCGGAGATGGCCCGGGCCGACCGCAACGAGGGCAAACGCGGGCTCTGGCTCCGCGTGATGGACGCCGTCGGGCTGGGCTTCGACTCCTGAGCCGGGTTTCGACGCAGGAGCCAAAGTCCAACCCATGACAGGCGGAGCCTGGTTCGATACGGTGCAGGTGGTGCTCCCGCTCACGTCGAACCCGCACAGCTCGCATCGGCCCGCAACGGACACCGCACCGCACCAGCAGCACCTCAGACAAAGGAGCACACCAGTGAGCGACTACGCCGTCGTCAACCCCGCGACCGGAGAGACTCTCCGCGACTACCCGACGATCACGGACGAAGAGCTGCAGCAGGCGATCACCGCCGCGTCCGCCGCCCACGAGGAGTGGTCGCGTCGCGCTCCCGTCGCCGACCGCGCTGCGCTCGTCGCCCGCGTCGCCGCCCTCCACACGGAGCGCCGTGAGCAGCTGGCCGAGATCGCCGTCCGCGAGATGGGCAAGACGTACGAGCAGGCGCTCGGTGAGGTCGACTTCGCCGCAGCGATCTACCAGTACTACGCCGACAACGGCGAGGCCTTCTCCGCCGACGAACCGATCGAGCTGTCCGACGGCACCGGCTCCGCGTTCATCCGTCGTGCGTCGCTCGGTGTGCTGCTCGGCATCATGCCGTGGAACTTCCCGTACTACCAGGTGGCGCGGTTCGTCGGCCCGAACGTCGTCAACGGCAACACGATCCTCCTCAAGCACGCTCCGCAGTGCCCCGAGTCGGCGCTGGCGATCGCGCAGATCTTCGACGACGCCGAAGCCGAGCTGGGCGCCCACGACTCCGTGTACGTGAACATCTTCGCCACGAACGACCAGATCGCGACGGTCATCGCCGACCCGCGCGTGCAGGGCGTCTCGGTCACCGGTTCGGAGCGCGCCGGTTCCGCCGTCGCCGAGCTGGCCGGCAAGCACCTCAAGAAGGTCGTGCTCGAGCTCGGTGGGTCCGACCCGTTCATCCTGCTGTCGACCGACGACCTCGACGCCGCCGTCCAGGACGCCGTCAACGCCCGCATCGATAACAACGGGCAGTCGTGCAACGCCGCCAAGCGGTTCATCATCATCGACGAGCTGTTCGACGACTTCGCCGCGAAGTTCACCGAGGTCTTCACCGCGAACGCTCCGGCCGATCCGATGGCGGAGAGCACGCAGCTCGGCCCGCTGTCGTCGGCCGCAGCGACCGAGCGACTCGGCGAGCAGCTCGGCCGCGCGAAGGCACAGGGCGCGACGATCCTGGCATCGGGCGAGCCGTCGGGGAACTTCTTCCCGCCGGCCGTGCTCACCGACGTGACGCCCGAGATGGACGCGTTCCACGAGGAGTTCTTCGGACCCGTCGCGTCGCTGTACCGGGTCTCGTCGGAGGAGGAGGCCGTGCGCCTCGCGAACGACACCCCGTTCGGCCTCGGCTCCTACGTCTACACGACCGACCAGGAGCAGGCGCTGCGGGTCGCGGACGGGATCGACGCCGGCATGGTGTGGATCAACCTCGTCCTCGGCGACGCGGCGGAGCTGCCCTTCGGCGGCGTGAAGCGCTCCGGCACCGGCCGCGAGATGGGCAAGCCCGCGATGGACGAGTTCGTCAACAAGAAGCTCATCCGCATCGCCTAGGCGCTTCGGCCCCGGTCGCCGAGCTCGCGCCATCGGTCACTGACGCCCCATCCAGTCTCTGAGCTCGCACCACCGGTCACTGACGCCCCCATCCGGTCACTGAGCCTGTCGAAGTGCGGCCCCGCCCCATGTCGACCGCCCTTCGACAAGCTCAGGGACCGGGATGGGGTGCGCGCGAGGACCGGGACACGGTGCACCCGCTCACCGCGCTCCTCACCCGCGGAACGCGTTCCGGTCACTGAGCTTGTCGAAGTGCGGTCCCGTCGTGCGGTCGCTGCCCTTCGACAAGCTCAGGGACCGAGAGGGGTGCGACTCAGGGACCGGACCGGGATGGTTCAGCTCAGGGACCGGGATGGCAGGGTGTGGCTTGGGGACCGGAACCCCCGCTGGGGTTCGTCAGCAAGCGGCGGTCACCCCGAACCGTGCAACCTCTCCGCTCCCTGAGCCTGTCGAAGGGCCCACGGAGGCACCTCGACAAGCTCGGTGACCGGGGTGGGCTCGGTGACCGGGTTGCGCTCAGCGACCGGGACCCGAAGGATCTTCAGCCGTCGGTGAGCTGGAGGGCGCTCCACAGCTCGGCGCGGTCGCCGAAGCGCGAGAGGTCGAGGTCGAGCAGCGACTCCAGCGTGGTGATGCGCGCGCGGAGGGTCTGCCGGTGGATCCCGAGGCGGCCAGCCGCCTGATCGGTCACGCAGTTGGCCTCCAACCACGCCCGGGCCGTCTCCACGTGGACCGCCCGAGCCTCGGCTCCGAGCCCGCCCAACGGCTCCAGCAGCCGATTCGCCAGCACCGATCCGCCCGACGCACTCAGCAACCCGAGCAACCCCTGCTCGGCGAGTGCCTCGTACCGCACGAGTCGCGGCGTCTCCCCGGCCGAAGCGCGCGCCCGCTCGGCCTCGGACAGCCCGTCCCGCAACCTCTCCCAGCTCGTCCTCGCCGACACCCCGCCCGACAGCCCGTGGCGGCGGACGACGGCGTCCCAGAGTCCGGTGTCCGCGTCGCTCGACACGATGACGATCCGCTCGTCCTGCTCGGCGAAGAACAGCTTGCCGCCGTGCGCCGCGGCCTGCACGTCGAGTTCCGAGAGGAAGCCCAGCTCACCCTCGGGGATGTCGACCACGGCGACGCGGATCGGGTCGGGCGGCAGCGGCCCCCAGAGCCGCTGGGCGGTGCGCTCGGCGACGGCGCGGTCCCCGGAGAGCAGCAGCTCGAGGAGCCCGGAGCGCAGCTGTCGGCGTGCGAGGTCGAGGGCGCTGTGCTGCTCGAGGGCGATGCTCGCGAGGCCGATGACGCTGGAGACGAGGTCGTGCTCGGCGTGGTCGAGCGGCACGCTGGAGCCGACGGCGAGGATGCCCCGCAGCTCACCCCGGCGACCGAGCGTCAGCAGCGTCGCACCCTCGGCTCCGTCCGCGAGGTGCAGGCCGGCCCGCGACCCGCGGCGCAACACCTCCGCGACGGCGGCCTCCACACCCTCCGGCACCGGCTCGCGCGTCCTCGTGGTGACCCGGTTGCCGAGCGCGTCATACAGCGCGACCCAGCAGCCGAGCTGCTGCCCCAGCTCCGCGAGGATCGCCGTCAGGCCGTCGGGTCGGAGCGCCGCCCTCGCGACCGCACGCTGGGCGGCGAGCGACCATTCGAGCGACGCCACGCGCGCGGCTGCGACCGCGTCGGCGACGAACCGGATGATGCCGATGAACGGGGTCCGCTCCCCCACCTCGAGCAGGGTGAACCCGTGACGCTCGCACGCGTCGACGAGCCGCTGCGGGATGTCGGCGTGGATGATCCCGGTGGCGAACCCGAGCGCGAGCACGCCCCGGGCGGAGAGGCGGCGGACGTACTCGTCGGCGCGGCGGTCGGCGAGCTCGTCGCTCATCTCGCCGGCGAACTGCATGCCGTCGGTGAGGAGCAGCTGGCCGGGTTCCAGCCAGGGTGTCGGGTCGCCGAGGTCCGAGCTGTGCACCCAGGCGATGTCGCGATCGAGGACGTCGGCGTCACCCGCGACGACGAGGCCGAGCTTGAAGACCGGCTCAGCCATGAGCGTGCGCAGGGACACGTTCGAGGACGCACGGCCGACCTCGCCAGCGATCACTGAAGTGGTGGACATGTGCCGAAGCTATCACCGATCCCGCCATGTACATCGGCCGCGTCGATTGCCAGGCTGCAGGAGTGATCAATGACTTCCTCTCCGGCCTCGACAACGCCGGCGTCCGCGACGCCGACACCCAGCGCGTCCTGCACTCCTGGTCCGCCCAGAGCACGCTCAAGCCGCTCCCCATCGCGGGTGGGCTCGGCAGCACCGTGTGGGACCACGACGGACGCCACTACCTCGACTTCTCCAGCCAGCTCGTCAACGTGAACCTCGGGTACCAGCACCCGAAGGTGGTCGCGGCGATCCAGGAGCAGGCGGCGCAGCTCACCACCATCGCGCCCGCCGCGGCGAACGCGACCCGTGCCGAGGCGGCTCGTCTCATCCTCGACCGCGCCCCCGAAGGCTTCGAGAAGGTCTTCTTCACCAACGGCGGCGCCGACGCGAACGAGAACGCGATCCGCATGGCGCGCATCGCCACCGGCCGCGACAAGGTCATCTCGACCTACCGCTCGTACCACGGCAACACGGGCGCGGCCATCGTCGCGACGGGCGACTGGCGCCGCATCCCCAACGAGTACGCGCGCGGTCACGTGCACGTGTTCGGCCCCTACCTCTACCGCACCGAGTTCTGGGCGACGACGCCGGAGGAGGAGTCGGAGCGCGCCCTCCGCCACCTCGAGCGCACCGTCCAGGCGGAAGGCCCCGGCTCGATCGCCGCGATCCTTCTCGAGACCGTCCCCGGCACCGCCGGCATCCTGACCCCGCCGCCCGGCTACCTCGCGGGTGTCCGCGCGATCGCCGACCGCTACGGCATCATGCTCATCCTCGACGAGGTCATGGCCGGCTTCGCCCGCACCGGCGAGTGGTTCGCGTTCGACGCGTTCGACGTGCGCCCCGACCTCATCACCTTCGCGAAGGGCGTCAACTCCGGTTACGTGCCGCTCGGTGGCGTCATCGTCTCCGAGCACATCGCCCGCGTCTTCGACGAGCAGGTGTTCCCCGGTGGGCTCACGTACTCCGGCCACCCGCTCGCCGCCGCGAGTGTCGTCGCGACGCTCACCGCGATGGCCGAGGAGGGCGTCGTCGAACACGCGAAGGCGATCGGCGCCGACCACATCGGGCCCGCGCTCCGCTCCCTCGCCGAGCGTCACGAGCTCATCGGCGAGGTCCGTGGCAGCGGCGTCTTCTGGGCGGTCGAGCTCGTCGAGGACCGCGACACCCGCGCACCGCTCGATGCGGCGTCGATGGGTCGGTTCAAGTCGTCCCTGCTCGAGGCCGGCCTCCTGCCGTTCATCAGCGAGAACCGCATCCACGTCGTCCCGCCCGCCGTCGTGACCGCCGAGGAGGTCGCCTCGGGCATCGCGATCATCGACGCCGCCCTCGGGGAGCTGCGCGCGTGAGCGGCGACCCGGACCCGTTCTGGGACTCGGTGTCGGGACTCCCGGCACCCGTCCCGGCACGACCAGCACCCAGCACCCCTGCACCCCACGACGCCCAGGAGCCCTCCGCATGACCACCACCGCCACGAGCACCACCCCCACCACCGACGCCGGTTCGCTGCCGGTCGTCCCGCACTGGATCGACGGAGCCGAAGCCCCGTCCACCTCGGGTCGCACCGCCCCGGTCTACGACCCGGCGCTCGGTGTCGCGACGAAGCACGTCGCGCTCGCGAACCAGTCGGAGATCGACCGCGCCGTCGCATCCGCCGCCGCGGCCTTCCCGGCCTGGCGCGACCTGCCGCTCGCGAAGCGTCAGCAGATCGTGTTCAAGTTCCGGGAGCTGCTCGAGGCGAAGAAGGGCGAGCTGGCGGAGATCATCACCGCGGAGCACGGCAAGGTCGTCTCCGACGCGCTGGGTGAGATCACGCGTGGGCAGGAGGTCGTGGAGTTCGCGACCGGCCTCGCGCACCACCTCAAGGGCGAGTTCTCCGAGCAGGTCTCGACCGGTGTGGACGTGTATTCCACGAAGCAGCCGCTCGGGGTCGTGGGCATCATCTCGCCGTTCAACTTCCCCGCGATGGTGCCGATGTGGTTCTTCCCGATCGCGATCGCCGCCGGGAACACGGTCGTGCTGAAGCCGAGTGAGAAGGACCCGTCCGCGGCGATCTGGCTCGCGAAGCTGTGGAAGGAAGCCGGGCTCCCCGACGGGGTGTTCACGGTGTTGAACGGTGACAAGGAGGCCGTCGACGGGCTCCTCACCCACCCCGACGTCCGTGCGATCTCCTTCGTGGGTTCCACGCCGATCGCGAAGTACGTCTACGAGACCGGCACCGCGCACGGCAAGCGCGTCCAGGCGCTCGGCGGGGCGAAGAACCACATGCTCGTGCTGCCCGACGCCGACCTCGACCTCGTCGCCGACTCCGCGATCAACGCCGGCTTCGGCTCCGCTGGTGAGCGGTGCATGGCGATCTCCGTCGTCGTCGCCGTCGAGCCCGTCGCGGACGAGCTCATCGCCAAGATCGCCGAACGCGCAGCGACCCTGCGGATCGGCGACGGCCGCCGGAACTGCGACATGGGACCGCTGGTGACGAAGGTGCATCGCGACAAGGTCGCGTCCTACCTCGACATCGCCGAAGCCGATGGTGCGACGATCGTCGTCGACGGCCGCAACACGCCCATCGACGGCGACCCGAACGGGTTCTGGCTCGGCCCGACCCTCATCGACAACGTTCCGACGACGTCGAAGGTGTACACGGAGGAGATCTTCGGCCCCGTCCTCGCCGTCGTCCGCGTCGCCTCCTACGAGGAGGGTGTTGCGCTCATCAACGGCGGCGCGTTCGGCAACGGGACGGCGATCTTCACCAACGACGGCGGCGCCGCCCGACGCTTCCAGAACGAGATCCAGGTCGGCATGATCGGCATCAACGTCCCCATCCCCGTCCCGGTCGCGACGTTCTCCTTCGGCGGGTGGAAGGACTCGCTGTTCGGCGACACCAAGGCCCACGGCGCCGAGGGCGTCCGCTTCTTCACCCAGCAGAAGGCCATCACCTCCCGCTGGCTCGACCCCTCCCACGGCGGCATCAACCTCGGCTTCCCCCAGAACTGAGGTTCCCGGCCCCTCGGCAGTGCTCCCCGCGAGCCTGCCGAGGGGCCGAGTGCTTCCGGGGCCTCCGACAAGCGGTCCCTGAGCCTGTCGAAGGGCCAGACCAGGGATGGTCCCGCCCTTGCCACGGGTCGGACTCAGCCGCGACAATGGCCCCGCCGACCACGACCGATGAGGGGCGCCACCGATGGCCATCGAACCGACCGAGCTCGATCACCGCTTCACCGCGCCGATCGGCGTCGACGTGAAGGGCGACGTCTGGTCCTGCGTCGAGATGCCCGGCTCGGCCGAGTTCTTCGGCACTGGCAAATCCGTCCGCGTCGACGCGACCGTCGACGGTGTCGAGCTCCCGAGCTTCGGGCTCATGCCGACAGGCTCCGGTGGTCACATGCTGTCCATCAGCGCGAAGCTGCGGAAGCGTCTCGGCAAGGACATCGGCGACACCGTCGACGTCCATCTCACCCGCCGCCTGAGCTGACAACAGGAGATCCGCGCGGCAGCAGGAGATCCTGAGGGAGGACCTCCTGCTGTCGGGCGGATCTCCTGTGCTCAGCCGCCCGTGACCCGGCGGATGAGGTCCTGGATGAACGGCACCACGTCCGACGCCTGGTCGACGCCCGCGAAGGCGACCGCCAGCAGCGGCCACAGCGACACGAGGAGTGCCGAGATCACCGCGGCGACGGCGAGCACCCAGGAGAGTGCGCCGTTGCGACTGCGGACGCATCCGAGCAGGAACAGCAGCGCGAGGACGTACCCGATGAGGAGCGCGACCACGATGCCACCGACCGGGACGTTGAGCGCACCGACCGTCGCGCCGTCGGCCGCACCGATGAGCCCGAGGATCGGGATCAGCACCCCGACGACGATCAGGACGAGGAGGACGACCCCCGTGATCGCGGCCGCCCACACGGCACGCGGACGCGGACGGACGCCGTACGACGTGGTCCGGCTGAAGAGCGGCATGTCACTGCTCCTTCGTCGGCGCCGCAGCTTGGACGGCCGTGGCCTCGGCGGAGGCGTCCGCCACCTCGTCGACGTCAGCGACCTTCGGGGCAGGCTGGTCGTGCGTGTCATCGTCGGCGGGCTCGAGTGCGCTCGGGGTTCCGTCGGGCTCAGCGGCGCCGCCGTTCTGCTCGGGGTCCGAAACAAGGTCGGCATCCGGGCTGGTGGTGGCCGGCACTTCCGCTGGAACGTCGTGGATCGCGTCAGCCGCCCCGACGGGCTCGGCGCCGGTGAGGTTCGATTCGCCGTGCGTCACCTCGTCAGCGACGGTCGCGAGCGAGTCGGCCGCGGTGGCCAGCTGGCGGGCGGCCTCGGCGAGTTCCTCCGACACGTCGTCGGAGGAATCCGACACCACCTCATCGATCGGTTCACCGGCGACGTCGCCGTCGGCCGTGAGCTCGTCGTCGGCACCCGCGACCACGACCGGCTGCTCGTTCTCCAGCGACCGGCCGTCGTCGCCCTCGGACCGGCCGGTCCGCTGCTCCACCGCGTCACCGGCGGCGTCGGCCAGGTCGGCCGCTCCGGCTCGCGCCGAGTCCACCGCGTCCGATGCAGCAGCCTTCGCCGTGCCGAGGGCATCCCCGGCGGCCTCCGCTGCATCGCCGATCGCGGCACCCGCCGCAGACGTCGCATTGCCGATGGCGGCCTTCGCGTCGTCGATCGCCTCGCCCGGA
The DNA here is from genome assembly GCF_902506515.1 of Plantibacter sp. T3. Lineage (NCBI taxonomy): Bacteria > Bacillati > Actinomycetota > Actinomycetes > Micrococcales > Microbacteriaceae > Plantibacter > Plantibacter sp. T3. The sequence continues at coordinate 199,676 of NZ_LR733286.1, forward strand.
TCGGGCTCGATCGGGTCGAACGGCCCGTGGATGTCGGTGACCGTGATGTCGATGTCGACCGGTCCGGGGTGGCGGGCTTCCAGCGCCGCCGCGACGTCGGCCCGGACGGTGTCCGCGACCTCGTCGATGCTGGCCGGGTACTCGGCAACCAGTGAGACCTCGACGTTCAGCACGTCGTCGTCGGCCAGGACGTTGACGCCGGGGACGGCGGTTCGGCCGAGCAGGCGGGTGCGGGCGCTGTCGATGGCGCGGGCCGTCGGGGAGCCGAGGGCGTGCACGCCGGGGACCGTCTCGGCCGTCGTGGCGATGACCTGGGCGAGCTCGTCGGCCTCCTGCTCACGCCGGCGGCCGGAGTCGAGCTCGACCACCGGTGCGTCTGCCGCTTCCGACGAAGCCACCGGCTCCGACACCGTCACGGTCGGCGTCTCGGCGGAGATCGAGTCGGCCACGGCCGGTTCAGCGGCCTCCGGACCAGCGACAGCCCCGTTCGCCGGCGCGACCACAGGAGCGGGCGCGGTCCCCGCGTGCTCGCCGTCGTGCGACTCGATGCGGTGGACCTCGTCATCGGGATGCGCGGGCACGAGCACCGTCGGGTGCTCCGCCCGGACCTCGGCCGGGGTGGGGATGTGGTGCTGGTCCGGGTGCTTCGTGTCGTCGCTCATGCGATCCTCCTCGCACCGCGTCGGCGGTGCATCGGTCCTGCTGCTGTCGGTTCGGGTGCCGCGGCGGCACCGCGGGGTGTCGGGTCAGACGACCCGGTTCGTGCTGGCGAGCCGTGTGCGCAGCCCGCTGACGATCTGGATGACCACCGGGGTGGAGGTCCCGAGGACGCCGTCCCACTCGTGGATGGCCGCCTCGATGTCGCGCCGCAGCTGGACGGGCGAGGCGCCACGACGAGCGTGTGCGGTGAGGCGCAACGTGGACTGCTTGCGGATCCGGAAGCCGGTGACGTCGACGGAGACCACGTCGGGGTTGCGCCCGATCGCCTCTTCGAGGACCTGCTCGGCGACCTTCACGTCGAGCACGACGCGACCACCGGTCGGGGTGTCCTTCGTCCGCTGCTCGTCGACCTGCAGCAGCGTTCCGGTGTGCCCGCGGCCCTGCCGGAACACGAACCAGAGGATGACGAGGATGAGCAGCAGGGCGACGACCGCCGCGACCCACAGGATCCACGGCTGGGCGTCGATGGTGTCGTTCGTCGGTCCGACGGCCCGCTCGGCGTTCTCGCTGATCGTCCGCTGCACGTCAGGCAGGAGCGCACCCACGGACAGGGCCGCGCCGGCCGCGAGGACGACGAGCCCCACGACGAAGATGAAGAACCGGTTGAGGAAGCGATTCGTGGAGTTCATCAGGCCACCGTTCCCTTGCTGCTCACGCGGACCTTGGCGCGGAGCGCCGGCCGGTAGTCGTAGGACGCGACCTCCGCGTCCACGGCCTGCTGGATCTCGCGCTGGTCGACGCGTCGGCCGCTCGTCGGCGTGACGTCGACGCGGGCGCTCCTGGCGCCGACGCTGACACTCACCTGCGAGGGGTCGATGTCACCGGCGTACGAGGCGACGCGGGCGAGCGACTGCGCGATCACCCGGTCGTCCACGACCGCCGCCGTGCGCTCGGCGATCGACCCGCGACGGCCCTGTCGGGCGGGCGCCAGCGACAGGACGATCAGCACGAGGCCGACGATCGCCGCGACCGCGCCGATGCCGACGAGGAGTGGGGCAGGGGCGGTCGCCGCGGTCAGCACCGCGGTGACGATGTCCTTCGGCGCGACGAGGAGCGCCGGCTGCCCGATCGCGGCCAGGACCGACTCGGTGCCGAGCCAGGCGAGCACGAGCGCGAGGATGATCGCGATCGTGATCGCGAGCGTCGACCGCGGCGAGTGGGTCTCGCGACGCACCGCGCGGCGGTACAGGGCTGGGGTGCTCACAACACCCTCCTTCGTTCTTCGAGCTTCGCGCCCGTGATGTGGAGGTCGACGCGTCCGATCGTCGACCCGGTCAGGTCCAGGCACCGCTCACGGATGCTGGTCTGTGCGCGTGCCAGGCGTTCGAGGACGGTTCCCGAGGTCCGGGATCCGGCGCCGAGCGGCGACACGTGGATGGGCGTGCTCGCGGTGACCGTGAGGGCCCCCTGGGCGTCGGAGAGCTCGACCGAGACCTCCGACGCCCGCACACCGAGTTCCTCCGCGGTGACGGCAGACACGACGCGACGCACGGCGCGGGAGCTGATCGTGTTGCGACCATGCACGGCCTGTTCGGCCGTCACCGCCGCGGTCACGACGACCGCCGCCCGCGGAGCGCGTCGGCGACACCGCGCAGGTCGAGCTTGCCCTCGAGCACGCGTCCGATGCCGAATCCGATCAGCATGAACAGTGCGACGAGGATCATGCTCCAGAACCCGAATGCGACGGCCGCCAGCGCCAGGACGGCACCGACGAGGATGCCGCGATCGGTCGTGGTCACTGGACGCGGCTCTCGTCAGCGTCGTTGTCGTCGTCCGACGGGATGTGGACGTCGGCGACGGTCACGTTGACCTCGGTGACGTCCATGCCGACGACGTTCGAGATCGCGTCGGTGACGCTGCGACGGACGTCGTCCGCGACGCGCTGGAGGTCGACGGGGTACTCGGCGACGATCACGATGTCAGCGGCGACCTGCTTCTCGCCGACCTCGACCGAGACCCCCTGACCGCGGTCCTGAGCGTTGATGGCGTTGCGGATGGCGCCGATGGCGCGAGCCGCTCCGCCACCGAGGTCGTGCACGCCTGGGACCTCGCGGGCTGCGATGCCGGCGACCTTCTGGACGACGCCATCGGCGATGACGTTCTTGCCCGTGGAGGTCGTTGCGGCGTGGTTCGCGGTGTCGGTGGTGTTCGACATGGTGTTGCTCCTTCGGTGTCTGATGGTGCTGGTTCACGCTCCGGATGTCCGGCGGCGGTGCCCGTTTCGCGGGCGACATCTATGAGACTGCGCGTCACGCCCGAATCTCACGGTCCGTCTCGAACTTTCCCGGAAGCACTCATTTTTTGGATATCCGGCGACGGACGTCAGCCCCGCAGGGTCTGGCTCGGGCCCTCGCCGAAGCGGTTCCGGTAGGCAGAGGCGAAGCGGCCGAGGTGGACGAACCCCCACCGCTTCGCGACCTCGCCGACCGTGGTCTCCTGCGGCGAGCTGTCGGCGAGCTCGCGCCGGGTGCGGTCGAGGCGGATGTCGCGCAGGTAGGCGGTGGGCGACATGCCGAGCTCGCGACGGCAGTGGAGCTGCAGCGTCCTCGTGTGCAGCCCGGCCGCCTTCGCCGCGTCGGCGGGCGTGATGGGCTCCGCCGCGTGATGGTGCAGGTACTCGACCGCGAGGCGTGTGCGCGCCATCGAGGGCTCGCGGAGCGGCTCCGGCAGGTCGACCACCGCCCACGGTGCGAGCTGGAGCAGCGCGAGGGCGAGCGGTCGTTGGGCGTTCATACGGAGCAGCGGAGGCGCCGTCTCGTCGGTGAGCACCGGGGTGGAGGCGTTCAGCGCCACGCGCCAGCGCTCGATCGCCTCGGGTGTCGGCGTCGCCTCGAGATCGAAGGACACCTGCTGACTCGGGCCGGCGTGGATCTCGGTCGCGATGTCCTCGAGGTACGGTGCGGAGAAGAGCACGGAGTTCTGCCGGTGCGGGGTGAGGTGCACCGTGTACGGCCGGCGGAACGGGAGGACGAACGGGTGTCGCGGGATCTCCATCCGTTGGCCGTCGCGACGCACGATCCAGCCGCCGCCGGTCGTGACCCACGAGACCACGTAATCCGTGAGGCCCGGGGTCTCACCGGTGACGTGTCCGGTCATCGTCGCGGTGCGGAGCGAGACACGGTCGTCGCCGATCGACACCCACTGGAACGAGAACGGCTCGGTGCCACGGGTGACGGTGAAGCGGCTGCCGTCGTAGGCGCGCTCGTAGTTCTGCCGGGCGGTGGCCGGGTCGTCGCCGCTGACCGTGACCTTGCGGACCGGAACCGTCGACGCCGTACTGCTCGCGCTGCCGAGCAGCGGGCTGGTGTCCGAGTCGCTTTCCGGATCTGATTCGGATGCGAGGAAGGAGTGTTGCATGGTCGTCCTTGTGCGAGTGGGGGTCTCTTCGTCGCGGGACGGGCCCCATGGCCCCGTCGGTTTCCCGCGTCATTGGAGAGACGGACCGAGAGGAGGGAATCTCACGGTTCACTCAGCAGTTCGTCAGACAACGCCGTACCGGATGCCTCGCCGCACGCGTTTCGGTGAAAACTCAGTAGTCGGGACCTCCCGGTGAGGACATGAATCCGTCCCCGGCGCCCGGTCCCTGAGCCTGTCGACGGGCAGCCGAAAGCGCCCGTTCCGTCGTCCTGAAGCTCTCCAGACGACGCAACGGGCGCTCTCGGTGATGTCGCAGTGCCGCCTACGCTGCGTCCAGATACCCGTTCGGGTTGAGGACGAACTTCTGCGCAGCCCCCGCATCGAACTCGGCGTACCCGCGCGGGGCGTCCTCGAGGGTGATCGCGGTGGCATTGACGTTCTTCGCGATGTGCACCTTGTCGTGCAGGATCGCCATCATCAGACCGTGGTTGTACTTCATGACCGGGCACTGACCGGTGGTGAACGACAGCGACTTCGCCCAACCGGTGCCGAGACTCAGCGACAGCGCGCCCTTCTTCGCGGCCTCGTCGATGCCGCCCGGGTCACCCGTCACATAGAGCCCGGGGATGCCGAGCGCTCCGCCGGCCGCGGTGATGTCCATGAGCGAGTTGAGTACGGTCGCCGGGGCTTCGTGACCCGCGTCGCCGCCGTGACCACGAGCCTCGAACCCGACGGCGTCGACCGCGCAGTCGACCTCCGGGACACCGAGGATCTGTTCGATCTGCTCCGCCGGCTCGCCCTTGGTGAGGTCGACCGTCTCGCAGCCGAAGCTCCGCGCCTGGGCCAACCGGTCGGCGTTCATGTCGCCGACGATGACCGCAGCGGCGCCGAGGAGCATGGCCCCGGTCGCTGCGGCGAGTCCGACCGGTCCCGCACCTGCCACGTAGACGGTCGAGCCGACGCCGACGCCCGCCGTCACCGCACCGTGGAAGCCGGTCGGGAAGATGTCGGAGAGCATCGTGAGGTCCATGATCTTCTCGAGCGCCTGGTCGCGGTCCGGGAACTTCAGGAGGTTCCAGTCGGCGTAGGGCACGAGCACGTACTCGGCCTGGCCGCCGACCCAGCCACCCATGTCGACGTAGCCGTAGGCACTGCCCGGGCGGTCGGGGTTCACGTTGAGGCAGATGCCGGTCTTGCGCTCCTTGCAGTTGCGACAGCGACCGCAGGCGATGTTGAAGGGCACCGAGACGATGTCGCCGACCTTGATGAACTCGACGTCCGGTCCGACCTCGACGACTTCACCGGTGATCTCGTGTCCGAGGACGAGGTTCGGCGGTGCCGTGGTGCGGCCGCGGACCATGTGCTGGTCGGAGCCGCAGATGTTGGTCGCGACGGTCTTGAGGATGGCGCCGTGGGGGACTTTCCGGCCGACGTTGGCCGGGTTCACCCCCGGTCCGTCCTTGAGTTCGAAGGTGGGGTAGTCGATGTCGATGACCTCGACGACACCCGCTGCTTTGTAGGCGACAGCTCTGTTACCTGACACGTGATCCTCCTTGATCGCGGGCGCCCGTTGTGGGGCACCCTGTGTCTGCTCGACCCTATCCCGCCCCTGCCGCGAGCGGCAGTCCCCCGGTCCCGCAGAACACCTCCGCCGGTCCCTGAGCGCACCTCCGCCGGTCCCTGAGAACACCTCCGCCGGTCCCTGAGAACACCTCCGCCGGTCCCTGAGCTTGTCGAAGGGCACCCCTGTGGAGAGCGCCGTCGGTCGTCCGCACACCTTGTCTAGGCTTCCCTGAGACCGTCGGCCGATGCCACGGTCATCCCCCACATGTACAGACGGAGGCCCAAAACGTACATTTGCGACATGTCCCGGATCAACGTCACCGAAGCTCGCGCGAAGTTCTCCGAGCTCATCGCGCGATCCCACACCGAAGCCGTGTTCGTGGAGCGTCGCGGGCGTGCAGAGGCCGTCATCATCAGTCCCGAACAGTACGACCGGATGATGGAAGCGCTCGAAGACGCCGAGGACGCCCGTGCCTTCGACGCGGCGATGGCCGAGGAGGGCGACAGCATCCCGTGGGCGCAGGCGAAGGCCGACCTCGGCTGGGAATGAGTCGATACGACATCGAGCTGCGGCCGGCCGCGATCAAGGCGCTCCGCAGGATCGACCATCAGGACCAGCGACGCATCCGGGCCGCGATCGCTCTGCTCGGGGAGAACCCACGCCCGCCGAGCGCCACGGCGCTGCAGGGGCGCCCCGGCTTCCGAGTCAGGGTTGGCAGGTATCGGATCGTGTACACGATCGATGACGGTGTGCTCCTCGTGGTCGTCATCACGCTCGGCCATTGGAGCGACGTCTACCGGGGCTGACGTCCGGCGACTTCGTGTCGGCGCCCACCTCTACGCTGGTGAAGCAGACCCCGAGGAGAGCACCCAGCATGAAAAAGACTCCCTTGGCGTTGCTCGTCGCGCTCCTTGCAGCCGTCGTGGTGCTCGTCGCAACACAGTTCGACGGCGGGATCGTGTTCGGCGAGCCAGGATCATCGACGCCGACATCCGACGCGCCGACGCCCGCGGCGGTCAGCCCGAGCGCGCGGGCTTCGCTCGAGGCGGCCGGCTTCGCTGTCGTGGACGCGTCGGGGAAGTTGGTCGTCTCGGCCACCGCAGTCGAAGACGCGCTGGCCGACGTCGACACCGCCACTCAGGTGGCCACCGGCTACGACCGGGACCGGTTCGGTCAGCGCTGGGCCGACATCGACCGCAACGGCTGCGACACCCGCAACGACGTGCTGGCACGCGACCTCGTCGATGTCACCTTCAAGCGGGGGACCCGCGACTGCGTCGTCCTCACCGGAGTGCTGCACGACCTCTACACGGGGTCGACGATCGACTTCCAGCGCGGTGAGCGGTCGAGTCAGCTCGTGCAGATCGACCACGTCGTGCCGCTCGCGTGGGGTTGGCGTCACGGCGGGAACACGTGGACGGAGCAGCAGCGCGAGCAGTTCGCGAACGACCCGATCAACCTGCAGGCCGTCGACGGCGCGACGAACTCCTCGAAGTCGGACTCCGGACCCGGCGATTGGATGCCCCCAGCGGCCGCCTCGCACTGCGAGTACGCGGCGCGGTTCGTCCTCGTCCTGATGGTGTACGACCTCACGGTCGACGACGCCGACCGCCAGGCACTCACGGGCACGCTGGACAGCTGCCGGGCGTAGCTCCCCCTGCACCACAGCAGGACAAACGCCCGAGAACCGGAGGTTTCCCGCGATTCCATCCTGTTCTCGCGCCAATATCCTGCTGTCAGGCGGGACGAAAAAAGCGGCCCACCGAAGTGGACCGCTTTTCGAAACGTGCGCCCGAAGGGATTCGAACCCCCAACCTTCTGATCCGTAGTCTCGGGCGGCGCGTCCAGGGAAGTCCACCTCATCCGAGAATTCAAGCAACCGCGCGCGATCGGACGGTGTCAGACGCCAATGGAACCGGGCGAGCTGCTGTCAGGGTTGCTGTCATGACGTTGGCTCCGCAGGAGGACGTGTAAACATGCAGACCCATAGAGACCACACCCTTGGCGAGGGCTGGTACGCATGCGTTTTTCAGCTGATGTCAAAGTACAAGCCCCGCGGCATCGGCTGGGTGCCGCATCGCGTCTACATAATCCACATCCTCGACGAGGAGCTCTTCAAGGTAGGAATCACTCGATCCTCGACGGGTCGACTGTCCAAACTCGTGACAACGCGTCGTCCTCTCGTCGAGTTCATCCCGGTGGCGAACTCCCGCGTCGCACGCCTGATCGAACTGCACATCCTTGCAGCGCGCGCATACGCACGACGCGAGGCGATCACGCTCAAAGGGCTGCACGGTCGGACAGAGTGCTGGCGGGACACCGCAAAGCCGCCATCCCTCGTTGCCCTGGAGGCCCAGCTGCGAGAGGTGTACCCATCGAAGTGGTGGGACTACTCCGATCCGAACGCGACACGATAGAGCTGACACAAGAACGACCCGTCTCCCCGAGGCGGGTCGTTTCGTCGTTGTTCGGCGAGGAGCGCCCGCCCGGAGCGAAGCGAGGACGGACGCACCGCAGGCGGGCGGCGACGAAACGACCCGCTCCGACGCGGCGAAGCCGGGTCGCTTGAATGAGTATAGAAAGTTCTCACAAAACGCCTTGCCGGTAACCCCGACAGCACTCGCTGGCCGCCGGTCGTCGGTTCATCCCCGAGAGCCCGCCTAGAGTGGTTCAGTGTGGGGAGAATTATGCGCGCAGGTGGGCTAGCATGTAACGAAGTTGGTGACACATGGAGGTTCGATACGAGGACCGAGATCTAGAGCGCACCTGCGCCGATGAACGAACGATGTTCAAGAAGCGCGCGGACGTCGCCGACAAGCTTCGACTTCGGGTCAACGCACTCCGCATAGCCAGCAAGGTCGGGGATCTTCGATCACTCGACCCACTGGGCGATTGGCACCCGCTCACGTCAAATCGAGCCGGCACCTGGGCCGGGAAGCTAAGTCGAAACCAGCGACTCGTAATCAGGCCCGATGGAGAAGGTGCTGCCGCTGATGCGGTGACCGTCACTGTCATAGAAATCTTTGACTACCACTGACCGGAGGGCAGAACAATGACATTGGACACAAACTACGCTGTCGCTCCGGGTGAGTATCTCGCCGAGTGGCTGGATGACACCGCGACAACACAACAAGACGCCGCAAACCTTCTGGGTTGCAGCCGGAAGCTCGTCAACGAGATAGTCAATGGCCGCGCGCCCGTGTCGTCAGACACTGCGCTCAAGCTGGAGCGCTTGACTTCTATCCCGGCCGATTCATGGCTGCGATTCGAAACGCAGTACAGGTTGGACCTTGCCCGAGTTCGCGAGAATGCCGATCTGGCGAAACATGCCTCAATGATCCCGAAGGGAACCGCGACATACCTCCGCAGCATCGGGGCGACCGCGGCAACCCTGAAGACGCCGGGGCAACTGGTAACCGACTTCCTGACCTTCCACAGGTGCGGAACGTGGGAGTCGTTCGAAGCTAGCATTACGGACGCCGCACAAGGCGAGTACGCTCTAGCCGCCCTCACCGAGAGTAAGGCGGCCTTCGATCGCGTGACCTGTGCGACATGGCTTCGAGCCGGCGAACTCTCCGAGGCGTACGAGCGAGGCAGAAAGTACGAGTTCGACTCCGAGCAGTTGCGCGCCGCTCTCCCCATCCTGCGAGAGCGTGCCGCGACGCCCGACGCCCGCCTGCTGCGTGATTTCGCCTCGATTCTCTCCGACGTTGGAGTCGTCTTCTCCATGGTTGAGCCGCCGGATGGACTGCCCCTGTATGGAATGACCCGGTGGATCGATCAGAAAGTACCAGTCATTCAGCAGTCTGGTCGCCGCGCTCGCGACGGGTTCATTATCTGGACGTTTTTCCACGAGCTCGGCCATGTACTGAACGACCCTCGCGGTGAAACCCACATCGAGTACAAGAACGAGAAAGTTCGCAACAGCACCGCAGAGAGAAATGCGAACTCGTTTGCTTTCGACATCCTGTTCGGCGACGATGGACTGAAGCCCTTCAGCGGACTTGCGTCCGACACCGCGATTGTGCGTACTGCACGACAGATCGGCGTTTCACCGGGCGTGGCGGTGCATCAGATGCATCGGAAGAGGCTTTTGTCCTACGCTCACGGAAACCGCCTCATGATCGAACTCGAATGGTGACCCTACGAGTAGGCCGAGAGCTGGCCTCAGGTCCTTCCTAACCCACGGTGCCGTGCGAATATCTTTCCGGTCAAGCTACCGGAACAATCCGTCGGACAACTGCCATCGAGGAGCGATCGACTACCGAATATCCTCGGCACTATTGTGACGGAAGCACAACGGGCGGTTCGTCCGAGGGTGGGGTAGATCCCCCAACGGAACACAAACCTACGGATACTGGATGGGGAAGATGGAAGAAGCAATGCCCTCTATCGAACGTGACTATTATGAGCGAAAATGGATGAGGACTCCAGGGTCAGTTACTCTCCACGGTGACGCAGCGGCAAAGTTCGGTTAGATGGTATTGATGGCCGCTACCGACACGACCAAAGTGGATGATGCGGTCTCCGCCGCACTACGCCCGGTTGATGAGCCATCCTCCCCCGCCCGATCCACGCCGGAAGGTGAGTAGAAGCGATCAGAAATCGGTCGAATCGTCTCTCCCGTTGCAAATGTCAGTTATCTCAGACTTTACCTCAACAAACATGATGCGCTGGCTTCGCTCAGGTCACCAGCAGGCCGATTGCTTTGCCGTAGTTATTTAGCTTTGTAAGCGCATAATTCGCGATCTCCGCCCTGCTTGTCTGCTTACGCCACATCATTTCGATTCGGACAGGTTCACCGCCAATAGTTGCAAGGATGTCGCTGTGATATTTTAATCCGGATCCCTCCAGGGGTACCTCGGTTTCAGCATTGGACGCTAGTCCGAGTTGGGTCATCGCCGCAGCAAAGGCAGCATTCAGTAATCCATCGTTCTTGGCTGCGATGTCTGCCAAAATTGCGAAGGCTGCCTGGGAGGATGAGCCCGGCTTCTTCCCTCGGCGACGAACACCAAGAGACCCACCGCCCGCGACGATTCCAAGCTCACTCGTGCGAAACCGGTCTGGAGCCTTCGGATCCGGGGCGGTGCTACCACTGCGCTCCCGCATGGCCGCGTGAAGCGCCGTCGAACCGTATTGACGCGCAACCGCTTGGGCAGTCAAGGTGTCGACGTACATGATCCGCGCATCAAGGACCGTTCCGAGAATTCCGAGCTGGTCTGGATAGTTCTTGAGCTCTGCTACAACATTGGCTTCCGTGGCAGACATTGAGCGTTCAATGTCTGCGTAGGACCCACGGCCGCGGGTAAGCGCGGCAACATCATTGTCGGGATCGTTACCCGCAATCACGACTATCCAGACACGCTCTTGCTTGACTTTTTGCAGAGATTTGACGCGTCTCGTGTTCGTTAGGAGCAGCTTACGGACGCTAGCTAGGTAGTGCCCGACAGTGCTCGATCCACTCAACAGCTCTTCCGCTTTTTCAGCAGAAATACCAAGCGCACTGAGCTGAGCCCCCTGATTGAGGGCACTCACTGTACGCTCAGCAATTCGCACCCACTGTTCCTTCGGGGGCCCCGAAAACTGAACGATAGGACCGTCGACACCAAACAGGCCGGAATCGCCGATTTTATCGCCCAGATCAGCAAGTCTCTCTGACAGGTCATCTCGATTTGTCGGCCAGACAAACAGCGTTTCCTTACCCTCTTCCGAGCGCGTGAACGAATTGATTTCATGAAGAGCCGACTCTAGATCTCGATCCGAGACGTCTCTCAATGCCTCACGACCTTCGAGAACAATGATTCTGGGCCCCAGGCTAGCCCCCATAGCAGCTAGGACCTCTTGCACGTTCTCCTTTGAACGAATAGTCACCGTCTCGACCCCACTACGGAAGAGACCCACCGTATCCAGGAATGTCGACTTCCCCGCTCCGCTGTCTCCGCGCAGGAGCATCAATGAACCCTTCCCGGAAGATTCACCGACTCCTGAAGAGTTGATGTCCTCGAATCGAGCATCGATAATCTCGAGCAGGTCGTCGATCGGCATAACGATGCCCTTCAGGACTCCATCTCCAACCGAGCGGAGGCTCTCAAACCTGTCCGGGACCGAAATTGGCACTACGGGCGCATTCGTCATGTCGTACATCCTGCCCTACAACGTCGAAAATGGTGACCTTTCGGCGCACAAAGCACAGAGTGGCCGCCTGCCTGTTCCGTTCAACCGCAAAGATGCCTACACGACGAACACTGAGGGACCGAGCGCAGGATCGATCGCAAGAGGCGCAGGGCGCGGCCCGGATGCTCGGCTCTAACCTGGCCTCAGGCTACTCGCCAAGCGACGAATCCAGAACACGCGTCACTTCAGTGAATCGACCGTTCATCATCGCTATTAGAGGGGACTCCCCGTTTGAGATCGGGGTGGGGTATGCCCAACCACACACCACCCCGTGGACGGTGGAGGAAGCGGCGACATTCCTGCAGCTCACGACCACCGAGCAGCACAACGAGCTTTTCACTCTGGCGCTTGCTCTCGGACTCCGCAGGGGCGAACTCCTCGGACTGAGGTGGGAGGACATTGATCTCGCCACGCGCAAACTCCACGTCCGGCAAACGGCTCAACGCCTGGGAGCTTCCCACGGCATGGTTATCGGTCCGCCGAAGTCAGCTCGCTCCCGTCGACCATTCCGCTTCCGACATCGCTGTGGAGAAACTGCACTCGAGGCAACGGTCTCAGCGCATCGAGCGCGAACTGGCCGGTGAATCCTGGCAGGAGAACGGTCTCGTGTTCTCGACTGGCATCGGCACGATGATCGAACCAAGCAACCTGCGGCGGAGCTTCGACCAGGCGATCACTACCACTGGCGTCCGTCGTATTCGTTTCCACGACATGCGTCACACGTGCGCGTCGCTCCTGCTGGCACGGGGCGTTCCGTTGCGGGTCGTGATGGATGTGCTCGGACACTCTACGATGTCCATCACGTCGGACCTCTAAGCCCATGTCATGCCGAGCGCGCTCGTCGATGCCGCATCCGCTATTTACTCCGCTCTGGCGCCCACAGCCCCCATACCGTAGACGTTGCTGTCTCGGTTGCTGTCAGGGATCACAAATCGATCCCGACGACAGCCTCGCAGCCTTGAAAAGGCGAACAAGAAATGGCCGTTGACCAGGCAAAACAAAAGCGGTCCACCGAAGTGGACCGCTTTTCAGGATGTGCGCCCGAAGGGATTCGAACCCCCAACCTTCTGATCCGTAGTCAGATGCTCTATCCGTTGAGCTACGGGCGCATTGCCTGCTGAGAGAAGAGAACTTCGGCTCGGCAGGCCGAAGTAGAGCCTACAACACGGAAGCCGAAGACGCGAATCGTGCTGCGAAGGGTTCGGGGCCGGGGAAGGCCACACCCTTCGACAAGCTCAGGGACCGGGGAAGCTGACTCAGGGAGCGGAGGAGGTGACTCAGGGAACGTGTGCGGCCCGCGGACCATGGGAGGGCTCCCCATCGACACGACCGGCGCCGACATGGAACAGTCGATGCGACCACCTGCGGAGAGGACGACGTGAGCGCTGCACCAGGACCGACGAACGACGGCTTCACCGTGATCGGCCGACCTCCCGTCCGGGCGAACCTCGTCCTGATCGTCATCCTGTCGGGCATCCTCGCCACCGTCGTCGGGTGGGGCCTCGGGAGCATCATCGACTCCGTCTTCGACATCGCGCTCGCCCCGATCATCACCATTCCGTTCTGCTTCCTCCTCACCGCCGGCATCTGCCTGTCATACCTCCGGACCGCCTTCCGCCCGGTCGGCGTCGACACCGTCCGCGGCACCGCGCTCCTCCGGGGCGAGACGATCCCGCTGCGCTCAATCGTGAGCGGCGAACTCCTCACCCGCAATCCCGCCGCCACCACGCCGGCCCTCAGTCTGCGACTCACGACCGACACCGGTACACGTGCGCGCATCATCGTGAACGGCGGTTGGCTCCGGAGCCTCCCCACGTCCGACCTCGTGCCACTCGTCGCGCTCATCGCCGGTAGCGGCATCCCCGACGACACCGGCCAGGATCCGCTCGACGTCGGCCGGGAACGCATCTCCCGTTCACTCGCCGGGAAGGGCTCGGACGTCGCGATCGGTCGACGCGGGTTCATCGGCGACTGCATCGCCGTGGCGGAGTCCACCGGCGACGTGAAGTTGCTCGACGCGGTGGTCCAGGCCGCGGGGCCGCTCGGCCGGAGCATCCGGGACGAAGCGATGCGGGCCGCACAGGGCGCAGTGGAGGAGGTCGTGCGCGCGCATCAGGACGTGGCTCCAGCGGCGCATGACGCCCCGAACCCCACTCCCCTCGTGCCGCCTGCGCCGCAGTACGGGTCGGTCGTCGCGGACGAGGACGAGGCGACGGCGGTCGACGACGACACGGACGACGACCGGTTCCGTCGACCGGACGACCCGGCCCGGCTGGCCGCGGAGCAGATCGTCGACCGAGTGCACCTCGACAAGCTCGGTGACCGGAATGGGGCACTCGGCAACCGGGATGCAGAGCGCAGCAATCGGGATGCAGAGCGCGTCGACCCGGACGACGGACGCGAGTTGCCGTCGTGGATTCCGCCACAGGACCAGGCTCGGGTGCGGTCCTGGCTCGCGGACGACGACGACGTCGTCCACCTGCAACCGATTCCGGAGACGGTCGGCGCACGCACCCTCCGAAAGGTCTGCGACTGGATCCTCATCGGGCTAGCCGGGATCGGCCTGCTCGCGATCTTCGGGGCGGCCATCGCGGAAGGGGTCATCGACCGCCTCCTGCCGTCCGACGCGAACGCGCTCGTCGCTGTCGCGGTCGTCGGATCCGCGCTACTCGCGTTCGTCGCGTGGATCGTCGGCGGCATCGCGCGGGCACGCGAGATCCACATCGCTCAGCGGTTCTCCCTCGAGTGGCTCGACCGGCGCGGCCCGGAACAACGCCGCCGCGGACTCCCGCCGGTGCTCCTGCAGCACTTCCTCGGCCCGATCCCCGCGTCGCGCCTGTTCGCGGCCGGAGCCTACGCCGGGACCTGCCTCGGCGGGGTCGGTGTGCTCGCGGGCGCCCTCCTGTCCGTCGACCCGGAGGAGCTCGGCGCGACCGGGCCGATCATGCTCGGCGTCAGCCTCGTGCTCACGGCTATCGGGACGGTGCTGTTCATCGTGCGCTGGCGGCGGGTGAAGCGGCAGCGGGCGCTGGCGGTCGAACTCGGCGGCGAGCGCCTGGCCTATCTCGGGAACCTGTAGGCGAGAGGGCGGCTGGCGGGCCCTTCGACAAGCTCAGGGACCGGAGGGAGGCTCAGGGAGCGGAGGGAGGCTCAGGGACCGGAGGGAGGCTCAGGGACCGGAGGGAGGCTCAGGGACTAGACGAGGGCTCACAGCCCTTCGACAAGCTCAGGGACCGGCGATGATTGCCGAGAGGATCTCTCGAGCGACCTCCCTGGGCCGTTTGTGAGTCGTGTCGATGCGCATGTCGTCGGTGAATCCGGCCCGCTCGAGGACGCCCGCCAGTTCGGGGTGACGCCGCGTGTGCCAGCTGAGCGCCGCCTCGTCGTCACCGTGGCGTCCGGCCAACCTCGAGCGCGCGACGTCCGGATCCAGGGTCAGGCGCACGTGCAGCAGCCTCGGGGAGCCGAGGGCGACGGTGGTGCGTTGCAGCTGGTCGGGCGTCTCCATCACCGTGGCGACGACGACGACCGCTGCGCCGGCGCGCCGGAAGTTCGCGGTGATCGCCTGCAGATTCTCGAGAGCGAGAGCGGCCCGGAACGGATCGTCCTCGGGTGCAGGCCAGAACCGGCTCGACCAGTCGACGTCGATGACCGCGCCTGAAACGCCGCATCGCTGCAACGCCTCACCGACTGCCTCGGCAGCGGAGGTCTTGCCGGTGCCCACGCTGCCATTGATCAGGACGGTGTCGAACCTCGCGATGGACATTGCCCGATGGTATCGGTCGCGGCCACGACGGTGCTGGCGCCTCCGCAGCTCTTCCGGAGGGGTGAGTGAGCGCCGCCGCGATTCGGGAGAGGCGACTCAGCGAGCGACGACCTTGGCGAGCACCCAGTGCGCGCGGTCGAGGGAGTTCGCGGGTGCCGGCTGGTACTGGAAGGCCCGGGCGCCACGCTGGACGGCGACACCCTGCGCCGTGGCAGCGGCCTCCAACTGACCGGTGAAGCGCTGCCAGCCGTCGAGCCCCTGCGGGAACCCGAAGTTCTCCTCCAGCGAGGTGACCAGCACCTCAGCGCCGGAACCCGCGGGCCACACCTCGATCACCGCGTCCTCCTTCGAGATCTGGTTGAGGCCCCAGACGCCCGGACGCAGTGACTTCAACCGACTCTTCGGCAGGCCCTCGATGAGCGCGACCGCACCGGCGGTGTCGGTCCCGAGGATGACGGAGCGACCGAACTCCTGCAGGGTCGCGGGGATCCTGGCCTGCTTGCTCTCGCCGGCCTCACGCAGCTTCCGCCGACCGAGTCCCTTCAACACCCCCAGCCCGACGATGGCGAGCAGGACGAGAATGGCGATGATCGCGAGCACGTTGCTGTCCACAGGAGCCCCCCAAGGCTGTCGATTCCGGGCGGTTCGCCCAGGACGAGGATGCCGCAGACCCGACAGCCGTTCAATGGGTACTGCTCCCCACCCCGTCAGGCCACGGTCAGGCCGGCGACGGGAGTCCAGCGTCAACGGCCACCGATCCACGCCTGTCCGTCGACGCCGAGACGGTCGACGCAGGAGCGGACCGCGCGGCGTCCCGCCACATCGCAGCCGGCGTCACGCCCGGGATGCCCGTGATGGAGGCGATACTCCGGAATCCGCTTCGCCGATACAGCGCGCGATTGCGCTCGTTCGACGACTCCAGGTACACGGGGAGACCGTCGGCGTCGATGGCGCGCAGGCGTGACTCGAGGAGCGCACCCCCGACACCGGCCCCGCGAGCGCCGTCGCCGACGCCGATCTGTGCGAGGTACCAGTGCGGTTCGACCGGACGGGGCAGCGCGAGAGTCCGCTGCAGGCGCATGGCTCGCGGAAGTCCGCGCAGCCCCAGCGCACGGGCGAACCTCGGCAGCTGCCGCACCTGGTCGAGCACGGAGTGGCGGGCGTCCGGCGTCTCCCAGACGGCGACACCGAGGACGACGCCGTCGGCGTCCCGGCGAGCGAGGTCGACGCGGCCACTCGATGCCGCACCCGAGCACAGCATCGCTTCGAAGAGGAGGGCGAGCCGGCGCTCACGATCGGAACCGGAGACGAGCGTCGAGGTGACCGTGTCCTGTCGGAAGGCGGTCGCGAGCACGGCCGCGGCCTCCTCGAGGTCGGCGGGCGAGGCGGGAGCGATAGTGAACACGCGTTTCCTTTCGGGCGGAGAGTGGGTGTGGGGCGACGACCAGCGCGGGTCAGTGCGCCTGGGAACCGAGCTCGATGACGAGGACACCGACCGCGATCAGGCCGATGCCGACGATCATCTTCGGCGTCAGCTTCTCCTTGAAGAGCACGCGCGCACCGATGGCCGTGAGGGCGACCCCGCAGGCGGCCCAGATCCCGTAGGCGATCCCGACGGGCATCCCGTTCGCGAGTGCGATGGTCAGCAGTCCGAAGGCGGTCACGTAGAACACGGCGACGGGAGCGATCCACCGCTTCTTCCGCAGGCCTTCCGAGGCGCGCAGGGAGAGCGTCGCGGCGACCTCGGTAACGATGGCACCGGCCAGAAGCAACCAGGTCATGCGCCGACCTCCTCGTTCGCCGCGCCCGGCTTCGGCGGCTCCGGGGCGTGGCCCGTCTCCACGAGCACGACGCCGGCGATCACGATCGCGATGCCGAGCCCGATCATGAAGGTGAACTGCTCGCCGAACACAAGCGAGGCGAGCACCGCGGTGAGCGCGACGCCGGCCGCAGCCCAGATGCCGTAGACCACCCCGATCGGCACCCCCATCCGGAGCAGGAGCGACAGGGCGACGAAGGCGCCCGCATACCCGGCCACCGCGAGGATCGACCACCAGGGGTTCTCGATGGCGCCACGGAGCGAGAGGGTCGCCGTGACCTCCAGCAGGATGGCGGCGGAGAGGATCAGCCACTTCTTCATCGGGGTTCACCTCCAGCGAGGGCCAGGAGTCGCGAGACCAGGTCGGCGCGCTGGTCGCGGCCGACGTCGAGGATGCCGGTCGCCTCGGCGATCCAGAGACCGTTCGCCGCCAACCAGACGAGCAGGAGGGAGGTCGAATCGGTGTCCTCACCGAACCCGAACCAGGTGCGAAGGTACTCGAGCCAGGGAGCGGCGAGTTCGGGACGCCTGACCGCCTCGGCGAAGACGACGAACTCGCCCTGGCTCGCCCCGCCCTCCCCGGCGAAGGCGACGAAGGCCCGCACCCGCTCCTCGAGCGTCGACGTCTCGAGTGGCGCCCCCAGCTCCTCCACGAGCTCGCGCTGCCAGCGGGCGACGACATGCTCGATCACCGCGATCATCATCGCGTCCCGTGAGGGGAAGTGGTAGCGCAGGCCGGCCTTCGTCAGACCGACCTCCTGCGCCACCGCCTCGTAGGTGATGTTCGCCTCTCCGGAGGCGTCGACGACGCGGACGGCCGCATCGAGGATCTCGTTCCGTGCACTGGGTCTCATGGGAGTTACTTTACCTTACGTAAGGTAAAGTAACTCTGGGAACGAACCGTGAGGAACAAACGCCCGGCGGCCCATGTGACGCTCTGTTTCGAGCCCCTCGCGAGCACCCGAGCCCCCGAGTACCGTCGTGCTGGACGGCGCCGTGATCGCCGTCGGACCCAGCCTCGACGAGACGACCCGGTGGTATCCCTGTGAGCAAGCGCATCATCCTCAACGCGTTCGACATGAGCTGCGTGACCCATCAGGCGCCCGGCCTGTGGAAGCACCCCGACAACCAGGCGCACCGCTACAACGACATCGACTACTGGATCGACCTCGCCAGACTCCTCGAGCGGGGCACCTTCGACGCCCTGTTCATCGCGGACGTCGTCGGCATCTACGACGTCTACCGTCACTCCTCCGCGCCCGCGCTCATCGACTCCGCGCAGCTGCCCGTCGGCGACCCGATCATCCAGGTGTCGGCCATGGCGAAGGCGACCGAGCACCTCGGCTTCGGCGTCACCGTCGCGTCCACCTACGAGCTGCCGTACGCCCTCGCCCGCCGCTTCTCGACGCTCGACCACTTCACGAAGGGTCGGGTCGGCTGGAACGTCGTCACCTCCTACCTCGACTCCGCCGCCCGCAACCTCGGGCTCACCACCCAGATCAAGCACGACGACCGCTACGGCATCGGCGAGGAGTTCCTCGACGTCACCTACAAACTGTGGGAGGGCTCCTGGGAGGACGACGCGGTCGTCATCGACCGGGAGAACGGCGTCTACACCGACCCCACGAAGGTGCACCCGATCAACCACCGGGGCGAGCACTTCCAGGTGCCCGGCATCCACCTCTCGGAACCGTCGCCGCAGCGCACCCCCGTCATCTTCCAGGCCGGCGCCTCGGCCCGCGGTCGCCAGTTCGCAGCCACCCACGGCGAGGCGGTGTTCATCAACGGGCTCGTCCCGGAGCTGACGCGCAAGACGACCGACGACATCCGCGACCGCGCCGAGGCCCTCGGACGGCCGCGCGACAGCGTGAAGATCCTCACCCTCGCCACGGCGATCGTCGCCGAGACCGACGAGGAGGCGCAGGCGAAGTACGAGGAGTACCAGCAGTACATCTCGCTCGACGGCGCCCTCACCCTCTACGGCGGCTGGTCCGGCCTCGACCTCTCCTCCTTCGACCCCGACAAGCCGCTCAAGTACGTCGACACCGACGCCGCCCGCTCGGCGCTCGCGATCTTCACGCTCGCCGATCCGGAGCGCGAGTGGACGCCGCGCGACATCGCCCACTACATCGGCATCGGCGGCATCGGGCCCGTGTTCGTCGGCAGCGCCGCGACGGTCGCCGACGAGATCGAGCGCTGGATCGACGTCGCCGGTACCGACGGCTTCAACCTCGCCTACGTCATCACGCCCGGCACCTTCGAGGCCGTCGTCGACCTGCTCGTGCCCGAGCTGCGTCGCCGTGGCCGCGTCTGGGACGAGTACCCGGAGGGGACGCTGCGCGGCCGCCTGAACGGCACCGGCTCTTCCGTCGTGCCCGAGTGGCACCCGGCCCACCGCTACCGCGGTGCGTACGTCGGGCAGCCGTCCGCCGCCGACGACACCGCGCCTTCCCTCTTCGACACCGACAACGCCGACGAGACCAACGCCTACGCCCCAGAAGGAGCCTCAGCATGAGCATCGACACGATCAGCACTTCGACAGGCTCAGTGACCGGGCAGCCGGTCCCCGAAGGGCGTACGCACTGGTCCGGCACCGCCGACGACGCCGAGCTCGCGCACTGGGACGCCGTCGCCACCGAGGTCGCCACCAAGCTCGCGGTCGACGTCCTCGAACGCGACCGCGCGAACCTCGACCCCACCACCGAGCTCGACCTCCTCCGCGAATCGGGCCTCGTCAACCTGCTCGACCCCACCGAGTTCGGCGGGGGTGGCGGACACTGGGAGAGCGCCTTCCGGGTCGTCCGCATCCTGTCGCGCGTCGACGCCTCCATCGGCCAGCTGCTCGCCTACCACTACATCAACGCCGGCAACATCGGCTTCACCGCCGACCCGGACACGCAGGCCGAGTGGCACCGCAAAACCGTGCAGGGCCGGTGGATCTGGGGCGACTCCGTGAACCCGACGGACCCCGACCTCTCGCTCACCCAGGACGGCGACGCGTTCCGCCTCAACGGACTCAAGCGGTTCTCGACGGGCGCCTCGGCCGGCGACGTCATCCTCGTCAACGCGGTCGTCCGCGGTGGCGACCACGACGGCACGATCTTCCAGTTCGTCCTCGACCACGACCGCGCGGGCATCACCTACCTCGGCGACTGGGACGCGCTCGGCCAGCGGCTCTCCGCGTCGGGTTCCGTGCGGTTCGAGGACGTCCTCGTCGAGCAGACGGACATCCTCGGCACCGTCGGCGACGAACCGTTCTCCTCCCTCGTGACGCCCGGCATCCAGCTGGCCTTCGGCAACCTCTACCTCGGCATCGCGGAGGGCGCGCTCGCGCAGGGCACCGAGCTCGTCCGGGCGCGGAAGAACGCCTGGTTCCTCAGCCACGCCGAGACCTACCGCGACGACCCGTTCGTCCAGCGCGTCGTCGGCGAGTTCGTGTCGTCGATCGCCGCCGTCGAGGCGCTCGCCGACCGCACGAACGCCAGCTTCGACCGCATCATCGAGCGGGGAGCGGACGTGACCGCGGAGGACCGCGGCGCCATCGCCATCGAGATCGCCAAGCTCAAGGTCGTCTCCACCGAGCTCGGCATCGAGGTCGCGAACCGCATCTTCGAGGTCACCGGCTCCAGCTCGGCGAAGGCCTCCGTGGGGCTCGACCTGTTCTGGCGGAACGTGCGCACGCACTCCCTCCACGACCCGGTCGACTACAAGAAGCTCGAAGTCGGCGCGAACCACCTGAACGGCGAGCTGCAGCCGATCTCGCTCTACACCTAGGCCTTCGCGCCACTCCCGCCCTTCGACAGGCTCAGGGACCGAACCCAGACTGCTCAACCCGGTCGCCGAGCACCTCCACCGGCCCCTGAGCACCTCCACCGGTCCCTGAGCACCTCCACCGGTCCCTGAGCCTGTCGAAGGGCCAACCACACGACCAGCCCACCGCCGCCTCCGGAACGGAACCAGATGACCTCCGCACCCTCCACCACCGCCCGCCCGGTCGGCTTCGCGGCCGCCCGCGAGCTGCTCCTGCCGCTGTTCGCCGAGATCCAGGCCGGCGCCGTGGAGCGCGAACTCGAGCACCGGCTCCCGCGCGAGGAGGTGCGGAAGCTCGCCGCCGCCGGCTTCGGCGCGCTTCGGGTCCCCGCCGAGTTCGGTGGTTCGGGGCTCACCTTCCCGGAGTTCACGGAACTCCTGATCGAGCTCGCCGCGGCGGATTCGAACCTCCCGCAGATCTTCCGCGGCCACATCGCCCTCGTCGAGGACCAGCTGGTCGCGGCCCCCAGCGATCGACGCACCGCCTGGCTCGAGCGGTTCGTCGCCGGTGAGATCGTCGGCAACGCCTGGAGCGAGGTCGGCTCGGGCGCGCTCGGCGTCTCCGGAACGGTCGTCACCGAGCGCGACGGTCACTACGTCGTGAACGGCCGCAAGTTCTACACGACGGGCAGCATCTATGCCGACTGGACGGACGCCACCGCGCGCCTCGTCGTCGATGGCCAGCCCGACACCGAGGTCACCGTGCTCGTCCGCACGAACCAGCTGGGCGTGACGATCGCCGACGACTGGGACGGCTTCGGGCAGCAGCTCACCGGCACGGGGACGATCGTGTTCGAGGACGCCGTCGTCGACGCCGACCAGCTGCACCCCTTCACCGACCGGTTCCGCTACCAGACCGCGCTCTACCAGCACGTGCTCATCGCCGTGCACGCGGGGATCGCGGCGGCGGTCGAGCGCGACGCCGGGGAGCAGATCCGCGCCCGCACCCGCGTCTACACGCACGGTCTCGCACCGCTCGTGAAGGACGACGGGCAGATCCAGGCGGTCGTCGGCGAGATCTCGTCGATCGCGTTCGTCGCGAAGCAGACCGTCCTCGGGGTCGCCGCGGCGATCGAGCGGGCGTCGGAGACCGCCGCCGACCGGGATTCCGCGGACGACCTGCAGGCGAACATCGAGGCCGAGATCCGTTCCGCCCAGGCGCAGGTGGTGCTCTCAGAGCTCGTCCCACGGTCCGCGACGCTGCTGTTCAACACGCTCGGCGCCTCAGCCGTCAGCCGCACGAGCGCCCTCGACCGCCACTGGCGCAACGCCCGCACGGTCGCGTCGCACAACCCCGTCATCTACAAGACGCGCATCGTCGGCGACTGGTCCATCAACGGAACGCCGCCGCCCTTCGTCTGGGCCGTCGGTACGGCCAAGCCGGAGTAGCCCGCCGCGGCACGAGCGCAGGACATCCGCCCGAGAGCAGGACATTCCGCGTCGAAACGTCCTGCTCTCGGGAGGATGTCCTGCTGCCGAGCGGGTGCGGGTCAGCGGCCGGCGAAGGCGCCGCGGTAGGCACGCAGCGGGTGCGTCTCCGGCAGGGTGGGTTCCGCACCGAAGAGCTTCTCGCGGAGCGTGCCCGGCGCGTACTCCCGCTGGGCGAGACCGCGCTCCTGCAGCACCGGCATGACCTCGTCGACGAAGACCTCGTAGGAGTGCGGGACCATCCAGTTGGCGACGTTGATCCCGTCGATCCCGGCCGCTCGCCACTCGGCCAGGTGGTCGGCGATCTGCTCCGGCGTGCCGACGACGCGACCCCGCAGCTTCGCGGTGAGCTTGGCGAGGTCGCGCACGGTCGGCTCCCGGTCCGGCGACAGGGCCTTCAGCGCCTCGAGCATGCTGTGCCCGCCCTGGGTCTCGACGTCCTTCAGCGGGGTGTCCGGGTCGATCGGCTTGCCGGTCGCCTGGTCGGTGCCGAGGTTCGAGTGAGCGAGGAACGCGTCGGCCGACAGGAGGTCGTCGTACTCGGCCTCGATACGCTTCGCCTCCTCCTCGGTGCTGCCGACGATGAACGACATCGCCTGCCAGAACTTGACGTCGCGCGGGTCGCGGCCGGTCTCGGCGACGAGCGCGCGCGTCGACTCCGCGGACGCCCGCGCGGCCTCGATGCTCGGCGCCATCATGAACTGCACCTCGGCGTAGTTCGCGGCGAACGCCTTCCCCGCACCGGACGACCCGGCCTGGAACAGGAGCGGCGAGCGCTGCGGCGACGGCGACGACAGGTGCGGGCCCTCCACGCGGTACCGTTCGCCGACGTGGTCGATCCGGTGCACCTTGGTGGGGTCGGCGAAGACGCCGCTGGCCTTGTCGGCAAGGAGCGCGCCGTCGTCCCACGACCCCTCCCAGAGCTTGCCGACGACCGCCACGTACTCCTCGGCCCACGCGTACCGCTCGTCGTGCTCGACAAGGCGGTCGAGCCCGTAGTTGCGCGCCGCGTTCTCGAGGAAGCTCGTGACGATGTTCCAGCCGACCCGCCCACCGGACGCATGGTCGATCGTCGAGATCTTCCGGGCGAAGGTGAACGGGTGCTCCTGCAGGATCGACGAGGTGAACGCGAGGCCGAGGTGCTCGGTGCTGATCGCCAACGCCGACAGCAGCATCGACGGGTCGTTGCTCGGCAACTGCATGCCCTCGCGCGCGTTCACGTCGAAGGACGCTCCGGCACCGCCGTAGACCCCGACGACGTCGGCGAAGAAGATCGTGTCGAACCGACCCCGCTCGAGCGTCTTCGCGAGGTCGACCCAGAGGTTCACGTCGTCGAAGGTGTGCTGCTTCGCGTCTGGGTGGCGCCAGAGGCCGTGCTGCATGTGGGAGCCCGTGTTCATCACGAAGGCACCGAACTGGAGGCGGGAGGGCTGAGCGGCGGTCATCCCCTCACGCTACCGGCAGGGGCTCAGCCGAAGGTGCCCTCCAGGTAGACGTCCCCCTCGGGTCCGGAGGTGTGGATCTGGTAGTCGGCGGGGTAGCCCGACGGACTCGTTCCGGCGAGCGCCGGGTCCTGCAGGATGGCGACGATCGCTGCAGCCTCCTCCGGGGTCACGTCGTTCACGTAGAGCTTCGGTTGGGCGTTGACCTCGATCTCGACATCGGGGTAGGCCTCGACGACGGCGAGGATGGCGTCGACCATCGGCACGCTCAGCTCGGCCGGGTCGTCCGCCATGGAGAAGCGTTCCGGCACACGGTAGTGCGCGCCGTCCGGGTAGATCCCGCGGAGTTCCCGGACCGCCGCGGGAAGGGCATCCATGGAGAAGACGGTGATGAGCGGTGCCCCCTCCGTGACGGCGATCGACACCTGCAGCCGCTCCGTCAGCATCAGCCGCTGCAGTTCGTCGGCGATCTCGTCCATGCTCTGATCGCTCGGCACGAGCTGCACCCGCCACGGTCCCCGTGGTGGATCCTGTTGCTGGGCGGCCGACGTCGGGTCCGGCTCGCGCTGGATGACGACGATCGCGATGCCCTCGAGGTCCTCCCCGGCACGCTTCGCCGCGTCCGCCGCGCCGAGCACCTGCCCGACGCCGGCATCGAGGGACATCGTCACCGTCGCGCCGTGACCGACGACCTCGATGTCGGCGATCCCGTCGATGTCCGCGAGCGCCCGAGTGAATCCGTCCTCGGCTTCGGACCGTTGCGCCGCGGCGACCTCACGCGCGGGCGGCGGGCGGAACGCACCGGTCGACGCCACGATGACGGCGACGACGATGAGACCGGCGAGCACCGCAGTGACGACCCGTACCCGTCGCCGACCGATGGCGAAGGAGAGGAGCATGATGAGCGCGGCGACGATCAGCACGGGGGCTCCGTAGACGACGAGTCCGAAGACGAGTATCGCGAGTGCTGATCCGAGATTGCTCACCAGCCCACCAGCGGCTCCGCTGGCGATCAACCCCACGGGCGGTATCCCGAAGACCACCAGGACACCGAAGCCGATCCCGGCGACCATGACCGCCGTCAGGCCGCTCACGTAGGCGAGCCCGCGCGAGGGGGTCCTCCGACGGACGACCTCCATCACCGGTTGGACGATCACGAGCATGACGCCGACAGCGAGGAGGATCCACCCGCCGAGCGAGCCGAGCATCTGGTACCAGAGCTCCGCCCCCGACGGCCCGCCGAGCACGAGCGGCGCGTCGGGGCCGTACGACCCGGTCGACTGATCGACGCGCATGGCGGTGCCGACGATGTCGAACAGCGTCGTGACGACGCCCCCGATGGCGATGATGAGGACGGCCGAGACGACGAGGTCGACGGAGCGGATGAGATACGCGATCAGGAACGCGACTCGGGGCGACCGGCGGGCAGGATCCTGGGGATCCGCGGATGCGTCGTCGGGGTCGGGCGAGGTCGCCACGGTCGAGGTCGCGTGGACGGATCCGGCGGCGCTGGCCTCGGCGTCATCGCGCTCAGGCGATGTCCCGGCTGCGCCCCCGTCGCTCATGGCTCCCCACTTCCGATGCGTCTCGATGACGCTCCCCCGGTCGTCAGTCTGGCACGACCCTTTCGAGATGCTGCCGCGACCGGGCCCGTCCCGGGTCAGCGCGCGTCCAGCGCCCGGAGCTGCCGCTGGAGGGCGACCTGCCGGTACGAGGTGTCGATCAACTCAGCGATGAGTGCCCAGTCGACGTCGTCGAGCGTGCGGCCGTCGTCGCCGTCGAGACCGGCGTCGAACGCGAGCTTGCCCGACGGGCCGTCGTACTTCGGCGACCAGAACCGCTCGTCCTCGAGCCAGGCGCCGCGCTCCTCCTCGGCCGGCGTGAACGTGACGCTGTGCGGGATGCGCATCTCCGACCCGACGGTCACGAACACGCGCTTGCCCGCCTTGAACCGCGGGCGTCCGTGGCCGAACGTCTCGACGGCCTCCGGATAGGCGAGGCACAACCGCCTGACGCGTTCGACGAACGGATCGTCGGGATCATGCACGATCGGATGCTCCATGCGCCGACGCTACTCCGCGCGGGCGTCACGCGACAGTGCTCACCGGATGCGGTGCCCCGGGTGGGCGGCGTCGTACGCCGAACGCGACACCGCGATCACCGGCCGCTGCTCGAGCGACCAGTCGGCGAGCGTCTTGATCAGGTGGGAGAGCCCAGCACCGGACGAGGTGAGCGCGTAGGACACCTGCGCGGGAACCGTCGGGTACACGGTCCGGTCGACGAGGCCGTCGCGTTCGAGGCGGCGGAGGGTCAGCGTCAGCATGCGTTGGGAGATCCCGTCGATCGCCCGCTGGAGTTCGCGGAACCGGCGGTCGCCCGACGCGAGCTCGACGACGACGAGGACCGACCAGCTGTCGCCGATGCGGTCGAGGACGTCCCGGATGCCGCAGTCCGGGTGGTCCTCCTTGCCGCAGGGTTCGAGGTCGGCGGTTACCGCGGTGTGCGTGAGTGACATGGAAGTGCCTTCTTGTGGGGCGGGAACAGGGGACGCAGACTCGTCCGAGTCATCAGTCCGAACACCGAAAGGCCCTGAAATGATCCTCGTCACCGGAACCACCGGCCAACTCGGCGGCGCGATCCTCGATGCGCTCACCACCCGTGGGGCTGCACCGCTCGCGAGCAACCGCAGCGGACAGGACGGCACGCGACGGATCGACTTCGACGACCCCGACACCGTCTCCTTCGTCGGGGTCGACACCCTCGTCCTCGTATCGGCGGGTGAAGCCGAGGACGACGTCGTGATCGCCCGACACGAGACCGCGATCACCGCGGCCGAGCGGGACGGAGTACAGCACGTCGTGTACACGAGCCTCACCTCGGCCGGAGACCACCTCGCGTTCGCGCTCGCGCACCGGTGGACCGAGCGTCGGCTGCAGCACAGCAACCTGGCCTGGACGATCCTGCGGAACGGCCTGTACGCCGAACTGTTCGGGTCGCTCCTGGCGTGGTCGGGCGACTCGCTCGGTTCGGCGTTCGGCGACGGCGCGCTCGCCGCCGTCGCACGAGCCGACCTCGCCGAGGCCGCGGCCGTCGTCGCGACGTCACCGTCGGACCACGTCGGTCGCAGCTACGACCTCGTGGGCGAACCGATCACGGCCGCGCAGGTGGCCGATCGGCTGGGCGTCCCACTCCATTCCGTCTCCCTCGCCGAGCAGCGGACGGCGCTGGCTGAGGCCGCGCTCAAGCCGTTCCAGCCCGCCATGCTCATGTCGATCTTCACCGGCGTCCGGCACGGATTCCTTGGCGGCGCGGGTGACGACCTCCGAACCCTGCTCGGACGCGAACCAGCGGACACGGTCGCGGTCGCTGCCGCCTCACTTCCGCCCCGCTGAGTCGCCCGGATCTGCACGAATCCGAGCCGAAATCGTGCAGATCCGAGCGACTCAGTGCTCAGGCGGCCGGCAGCGCAGCGCCCCGCAGCGGGACGGCGCGACGCCAGGTGGCCATCCGCCAGACCCACTCGACCGGCCCGTAGCGGAAGTGCTGCAGCCAGACCCGGCTGAGCACCGACTGCACCGCGATGAGCGCGAGTGCTCCGACGCTCACCGCGGCCAGGTCGTCGATCTCCCGGAAGGGGACGACCAGCCCGACGACCGCGAACACGGCGCTCGCGGCGAGGTAGTTGGTGAGCGCCATGCGGCCGAGGGGTTCGAAGACGGCTGCGAGGACTCGACGCACCGGTGTCTGCCAGAGCAGCGCGAATCCGGTGACGTACACGACGGCGAGGATCCCGCCCGCGATCCCGCCGGCGGTCGTGAACCGCGGATCGCCGGGCTCGGTGGTCTGCCAGACGATGGCCGGGACGGCGAGGGCCGTCGCCACGAGGAAGGTGATCCACACGGGCCGCCCGCCGGCGTCGAGCACCTTCGGCAAACCGTATGCCGCCGCCCCCGCGCCGGCGAGGAACAGTCCGGGCAGGGTCGCGAGCCCACCGCCCGTGAGCGCGTAGGCGGCGATCGTGAGCACGACACCGCCCCCGAGGATCGCCCACCGCGGGAGCAGGAGGAGCAGCGGGAGGACCAGCAGTCCGCAGATCGCGTACTCGCGGAGGATCTCGCCCGGGTAGAGGAACCCGTGCGCGATGCCGATCACCGCCAGCGCACTGAACCGCAGCAGCATCGGGACGAGCGCGCCGGTGCCGCGACGGCGGGCGCCCTGGATCACGAGCATCGCGCTCAGCCCGAAGAGGAAGGCGAAAATGGGGACGAACCGCGTCTGCACCGCGAACTCGAGCACGGTGTCCATGAGCGTGGACTGTCGCTGGTCGAACGGGATGTCGCTACCGAGCCGGGTGATGTCGGGGACGTTGACGAAGAGGATGCCGACGAGCGCGAACCCGCGGAGGGCGTCGATGAGGTGCCAGCGACGCGAGGTGGCGTCGCCGGTGGACGGAACCGGCGGCGTTGAAGAAATGTTGACCTGAGGCATATCACCAGTTCAGCAGATGTGGCGGAACCGCGCATGCACCTGGAGGATGACGTCCTGCCACCCGGGACTGAGATCGCCCTCAGGCGGCGGGCGCCTTCGGGCAGTGCAGCTGCGTGCGCGGGCCGGTCGTGCGGTCGACGATGTGCTCCGACATGGCGTGGCCACAGATCGGGCACCCCGATTGCGCGGACGGCGGCAAGGGCTCCTCGTTGTAGGGACCGAGGGGCGGCGGACCGAGCACCTTCCACATGCGGCCGTTCACCCAGCCGTACAGACCGCCGGCCTCGCGCACGGACTCCCGGAAGGATCGTTTCTCGCTCATATTGATGAGTGTACTAATCATTTGGGTACGATGGGACCGTGACCGCCAACGAATCCACCACCGTCGCCACGACTGACGACCTGCTCCAGCTCGAGAACCAGGTCTGCTTCGCGCTCGCCGTCGCGTCGCGCAGCGTCATCTCGCTCTACCGACCGATCCTCGAACCGCTCGGTCTCACCCATCCGCAGTACCTCGTGATGCTCGCGCTCTGGCAGCACAGCCCGCGCTCGGTCAAGGACCTCGGCGGAGCACTGCAGCTCGAGCCGGCGACGTTGTCCCCGCTCCTCAAGCGCCTCGAGACCGCCGGGCTCGTCCGACGCGACCGCAGCCGAATCGACGAGCGCGTCCTCGACGTCTCGCTCACCACCGCCGGCCGCGAGCTCCGCACCCAGGCGGAGGCCATCCCGCATCGGGTCATGAACGAGCTCCGCATGGACGCCGAGCACCTCACCCAGCTCCGCGAGATGCTCCACGCGGTGATCGGGGCGGCGACCACCGCGCCCGCGGTAACCGGCACAGCCGACAACGCATCCTGAACTCGGCGTCATCACCGCGAATCCACGGAAGCAGCCGGTCCACGTCGGATGCCGCTGCGGTCGCCAGCTGGAACCGCGCGTCGCTCCGACGACGCCAAACCGGTACGCCGAGTAGCACCGCGACGCCCTGACGGTCAGGCCGGACCGCTTGCGGCGACGAGCGCCGAGCGCCTGGCGCGCGAAGGATCCTTCGAGAACACGCGACCAGCCGGGGCCCGATCGGGGAGGATCGAGCGACGCGAACACCCCCACACGTTGCGGTGTCGCCGCGCACAGACCCCCACGGGGTGGCGCCCGGGCGGCGAAGCGCGACGACCACGTCCGTCGACCCGTGTTCGCGCTGATTCATGGCGACATGCCCGCGTTCTCGGTGACGCCAGGCATGGTCCGGCCGACACCGGGACGGCGATCGCCTGCCCAAGCGCCATCAGTGGCCATCCCTGGACGGACCTGCTAGCATTTCAGAAGAATCTGATCATAAGTATGATCTACTTCAATATTCGCGGGTGGAGTGTTCTTCCAGTGCATCCGACCCGACCCGGAACCCCGAGAGAGAAAACCGTTTCATGACCATCAGAACCCGAATCACATCGTCTGGACTCGTGGCCGCTGCGATCGTCGCTTCGACGCTCCTCACCGCAGCGCCGGCGAACGCCGCTGACATCTCCATCCCGGATGCGGGACTGCGGGGTTGCGTCAACGCCGCGCTCGGCCAGCAACCCGACGACCCCATCTCCGACACCCAAGCTGCGACGGTCACCGACCTCTCATGCTTCAACCTGGGAATCTCAACCCTCACTGGCCTTGAATCCTTCACCAACCTGAGCGTCCTGGAACTCGGGAGCAACCAGATCAGTGATCTCGCGCCGCTGGTCGGGCTCACGAGCCTCCAAAACCTCGGACTCGGAAGCAACCAGATCAGCGACATCTCCACACTCGGCACATCGACCGGCCTGCGACAGCTGTACCTCGGTGGGAACCAGATCCAGGACGTCACTCCGCTCGCCAACCTCAGCCAGCTCACAAGCCTCGACTTGGCAAGCAATCAGATCCAGTCGATTGCTGCACTCAGCTCGCTGTCGAACGTGCAGATCCTGTTCCTGCACTTCAACGAGATCAGCGATGTCTCACCGCTGGCAGGTCTGGTTCAGATCAAGAACCTTCTCCTGGTCGGAAACCACATCGTCGACGTGTCGCCGCTGAGCGCGCTCGCGACCCAGCAAGCCGAAACCTCCGGCACCTACATCGACGCGATCAATCAGGAGATCGTGCTGCCCGACGTCATCGCAGGCGACGTTCAAGACAACCCGACGATCGGTTACCTCAGCAACACCGACCGTGTTCCCGCACTCGCCCAGTCGGGTACCGCGGTTGTCGCAGCGGACGGACTCTCGTGGACCTACGCTGCCGCCGGACCCAACTCACTCACCTGGTCTTGGGTGAACCCGGGAACGAGTTCGCTGACCTTCTCCGGAGTGTTCCTGCAGCAGTCCACGGACCGTGCCCCCCTCCCCACGACACTCGTCGATGATGCAGCATCGACCACCGCAGGGTCGCCCGTGACGATCGACGTCCTGGTGAACGACGGCCTCGCCGGCGAACCTGGCGTTGACGCCAGCACCCTCACGCTCGTCGATGACGCGTCACAACCCGTCTCGAGTCTCACGGTCACCGGCGGAACATTCGAGTTGTCAGCCGGCACGGTCATCTTCACTCCCGAGAGCGGATTCGCGGGCACCGTTCCCAGCGTCACCTACCAGGTGACGAACACGGACGGCGTCGTCGGCACTGCGAGCATCGTCATCACCGTCACGCCCGCTTCATCGCCGTCGCCGTCGCCGACAGCACCGGTCCTGTCCGACAAGGACGCGTCGTTGGCATCAACGGGCGCCGACGCCGCGTACCCTGCGCTGGTGGGGCTCGTCGCGCTCATGATCGGCGCAGCGGTCGTTTCGCTTGCGTCCATCCATGGCCGCAAGCGAGCTGCCGCCGCGCGCAGGTCCTAGCCGAGCTGTCGACGGGTGGTACTTCGGCTGTTGAGCCGAAGTACCACCCGTTTGTCATGCACGACAGCCGCGCGGTACTCGAGCCCGTTGTCGGCCGCGAACAAGCGCACGCGGAGTCGACGTCGTTCCGTGAGGGGCTGCGTGACGAGGAAGGCACCGAGGATGATGAACATGCTGGCGACGACGCCGGTGATGCCGAAGACGATCTCGACCGCGGTGCCGAGGTCTCGCCATTCCGCGGGAAGGTCGAGTGGCAGACCGATGCTCATCCACACGAAGTACAGCCCGCCCACGAGCACCATGCCAGCGCCGATGCCCGCGTCACGGAGGATTCGAGGCTGATCGGCCATGACCTCCACCGGATCTGCCGCGTCAGCGCGGTCGTGTCGGATGTGGAGGAGCTCACCCGCTTCACGATATCGGTCGAACTGGAGCGCCGATCGACACGAGCGAGGCACCTCCGATCAACGTTCCGGGGCCGAGGTGGGCGTCTCCGGCGCGGTCGCGGTCCGCGGGTTCCGGATGCCGACGAACGACACCACGCCGCCGACGAACATGAACACGGCGGTCGCCAGGACCACCCGCGGGAACCCGTCGACGCCGAGCGCGCCACCGGCGATGATGCCGACCAGGGCGATCGACACGAGGCCCGCCACGCGCGACACCGCGTTGTTGACCGCTGATCCGATGCCGGCATGGGCCGGATCGATCGATCCGAGGATGCCCGCGGTGAGCGGCGCGACCGTGATCGCGAGGCCGAGACCGACGAGCAGGATGCCCGGGAACAGCTGCACCCAGTAGTTCAGATCCTGCTGCGCACCCATCATCAGGAGGAAGCCGACGCCGGCGATGATCGGCCCGACCGTCATGAACAGCCGCGGTCCGTGCTTGCCGGCCAGCTTGCCGAACCACGACGACAACGCGAGCATGACGAGCGTCGGCGGCAGCGTCGCGATGCCCGCCAGCGTGGCGCTGAAGCCCGCCGTCTGCTGGATGAAGACCGCGATGGCGAAGAAGCCGAGCGAGAGGGCGCCGTAGATGAAGACGGTCGCGATGTTGCCGTAGCCGAAGTTGCGCACGCGGAAGAGCGACAGCGGCAGCATCGGGTCGGGGTGACGGCGCTCCCACCAGAGGAACGCGACGAAGGACACGACACCGCCGATGAGCGGTACGAGCAACATCGGGCTCGACCAGCTGTAGCGCTCCTGCTCGATGAGCGCGAAGACGGGACCACCCAGCCCGACGGCGCCGAGCACCGCGCCGACGACGTCGATACGCGGGCGATGTTCGGGCTCGGGTACGCGATCCGTGCGCATCATGAGCCACAGGGTGACGAGGATCGGGATGATGTTGATGGCGAAGATGAGGCGCCAGGACAGCGTGTCGACGAGCACCCCGCCGAGCAGCGGGCCGGTGATGCCCGCGGCCCCCGTCCATGCCGTCCAGGTGCCGATCGCCTTGCCCTGCGCGACGCCGCTGAACGTCGAGATGATGATGGCGAGCGAACTCGGCACGAGCAGCGCGGCCGCGCCACCCTGGAGCAGCCGGGCGACGATGAGGACCTCGGCGGTCGGTGCGACCGCGCACAGGATCGAGGTGACGCCGAAGCCGATGAGCCCGATGCGGAGGATGCGGATGCGCCCGAACGCGTCGGAGAGCGAGCCCGCGAGCAGGATCAGGGACCCGAGGGTGATCAGGTAGGCGTCGACCACCCATTGCTGCACGATGAGGCCGCCGCCGAGTTCCTTCGTCATCGCGGGGAGCGCGACGTTCACGACCGAGCCGTCGAGGAACGCCACGAACGAGGAGAGGATCGCGATCGTGAGCACGAGGCGCTGCTGGCGGGTCATGGGTTCAGGGTAGCCCCGCGGACCGACGCGTCGAACGCGATCCCGAGGAAGCTCGACAGGCGTCGAAACGCCGTCGACGCCCGACGCCCGACGCCACGTCCTTCCCAGCCGATCCCCGCTCCGCGTTCGTAGACTGGAGCCCATGGACGACCTGTGGTGGCTCCCCTCGCTAATCGTGTTCGGGGGCGTCGGCATCATCGTCTGGTTGCTCGTCACCCTGCTGCGTCGGCGCAATCCGAAGACCCCCGTCGCCTCCATCGACGACCTCCACCGCCGCGCGGGCATCGCCCTCGTCCGCACCGACGACGCGGTCCGCGAGGCCGAGGACGAGGTCGGATTCGCCGAAGCGGAGTTCGGACGCGAAGCCGCCCGAGGGTATGCGGCCGACGTCGCCTCGGCACGCTCGGCGCTCGGGGAGGCGTTCCGTCTCCGTCAGTCGCTCGAGGACGAGATCGCCGACACGGAGGCGCAGCGCCGCGCCTGGAACGAACGGATCATCAGCGTCTGCGAGGACGTCGAGCGCACGCTGAGCGCCCGACTGCGCGGCTTCGACGAACGCCGCGGAGCGGAGCGCTCGGCCCCCGACCTCCTCGACCAGCTCGAGCGACGCATCGACCGCGCGCGCGAACGACTCACCACCACCGGCCTCGCGATCGCCTCGGCCGCCGATCGCTATGCGGCGAGCGCCGTCGAGGACGCGCGGGTGCTCCGCCGGACCGCGCAGGACGCAGCCGACCAGGCGACGGCCGATGCGGCGAAGACGAAGGATCGGATCGACACCGGCCGGCCGGCCGCCGCGGCACTGCACGCCCTGGGGCGCGAGCTGCAGCAGGCGGAGGACCGGCTGGACGCCGTCGAGCGCTCGCTCGCGGGCATCGCTGCAGCGGAGACCGAACTCGCCGCAGCGGGGCGGGAGCTCCGCACGGTGATCGCCGAAGCGGAGGCGTTGGGCGCGGCGGTGGAACGCGCGGAGACGGCCGCCGTCATCGCGGCTGCCGTCGAGCGGGCGAACCGCGCGCTCCTGGAGGCGGAGTCGACCACGTCCGTGGACGGCGACCGCGTCCTGCCCGATCCGATGCGACGCCTGGAGGCGGTTCGCGCCGCCGACATCGATCTCGACGCGGCCCTCGCGACCGCCCGGAGCGCACAGCAGCGCCTCGACAACGCACGCGAGGCGATGCGCGGGGCACTGTTCACCGCCGACAGCAACATCCGCGTCGCCGTCGACGTCATCTCCGCGCACCGAGGGAGGGTGGGTGCCGACGCGAGGACGCGCCTCGCCGAGGCACAGCGGCAGCTCGCGCTCGCGGAGGCGGCAGCGGTCGACGATCCGGTCGAGGCGCTCGACGCCGCCCGCCGGGCATCGCGGATCGCCCAGGACGCCGATGCATTGGCGCGATACGACGTCGGGTGACGGTGGTCACCTGACAGATGGCGGCCGACACTCAGCATTCATGTTCTAGAATATGAGCACCGCTGTCGCGACGTACTCACCGTGATCGCGAAGCCCTCGCCGCCGACTCCCGAGAGGACCCCGTGCCCAGCTCGTCCGCGCGCCCGCCGCGCTCCGCGTCCCCGATCTTCACGACGCTCACCCACGGGTTCGACGCGCAGGCGGCGTCATCTGCTCCGGAGCAGACCCGCTCGACCGGAACACCGATCCAGCACGGGTCACCGCTCGCCTCGGCCGACTGCCCCATCTTCGATCAGCTCGCGGGCCGACGTCTCGCCCGCCGCCGGAGCAACGTCGTCCACCCCGCCTGACCCCGCCCTTCGACAGGCTCAGGGACCGGAGGAGGAACTCAGGGACCGGAAGAGGCGCGTGCAGGAACTCGGTCACTGAGCCCCGGCCCCGGTCACTGAGCTTGTCGAAGTGCCCACCACCCTTCGACAAGCTCAGGGACCGGATTGGGAGCTCAGGGACCGGAGAAGGAGCCCAGGGACCGGGGGTGCGGAGCGCCGGTCGACGTGCCGCAGTGTAGGGACGATCGCCCGTCCGTGCTGCGCGTTTACGTTTCATCTCGAACGGTGACGGTCCGCGGTAACGCAACGGGCGTCCCTCCGCACGCCTGTGGAA
The DNA here is from genome assembly GCF_902506515.1 of Plantibacter sp. T3. Classification (NCBI taxonomy): domain Bacteria; kingdom Bacillati; phylum Actinomycetota; class Actinomycetes; order Micrococcales; family Microbacteriaceae; genus Plantibacter; species Plantibacter sp. T3. The sequence continues at coordinate 235,035 of NZ_LR733286.1, forward strand.
ACTGGCTCCGTGCACGCACCAGTGCACCCACAGACAGAGCCGAGGACCATCATGAGTGAGCACACGGGACCAGAACCGAGCGAATTGCGGGCGTCGATCGCCTCCGGCAAGCGGAAGCGTCGGAACCTGCTGATCGGCGGTGTCGCGGTCGTCGCCGTCGCCGCGATCGCCGTCGTCGTCTCGGTCGTCGTCGGTGGCCAGAACGGTGCCGCCGACGCGGCGACCGGTTCCGACGCACCCGCCGAGCGCCTCAGCGTGAAGATCGCGGTGTCGGAGGACACGCAGTTCCAGGACGCCGTCAAGGAGGTCGCCGCCGAGAAGGGCCTCGACGTCGAGTGGGTGAACGTGAAGGACTGGGTACTCCCGAACACCGAACTCGTCGCCGGCACCGTCGACGCGAACGCCTTCCAGCACATCCTCTACCTCTCGGCCTTCAACGCGGAGAACGACGCCGACCTGACACCGGTGTTCTCGACCGTCATCACGCAGTGGGGCGTCTTCTCGAAGACGCTCACCGACGTCAAGGACCTCGCCGACGGCGCGCGCGTCGCGATCCCGGACGACCCGTCCAACGGCGGCCGTGCCCTGAACATCCTGGCCGCGGCCGGACTCATCGAGATCGCAGCGGACGCGGGGAACTTCCCGACCGTCGAGGACGTCACCGCGAACGACAAGAACCTCCAGTTCGTGCCACTGCCCGCGACGAGCATCCCGCAGCAGTTCGACGACCCGTCCCTCGCGGCCGTCGTCGTCGGGACCTCCTACTTCGACCCGAGCCAGGGCATCACGAAGGACGACGCGCTCTTCCTCGACGACTCGCTCTCCGAGAAGAACCTGCCCTACGTCAACGTCATCGCCACCCGCGCAGAGGACAAGGACAACCCGGCCTGGAAGATCCTCGAGGACACCTACGCCGACCCGCGCGTCGCCGAGGCGCTCGACGACGAGTTCGCCGGGAACTCGATCCTCGTGAAGGTCCCGGTGAAGGACCTCCGCGACAAGCTCGCCGAGCTCCAAGCCGAAGCCGAGTAGCACCACGGCGGCCGGTCATCGCCTCCCGATGACCGGCGGCCACCACGCAGTGGCCGTCCGGGGTCTCCCGGACGGCCCGCCCGCGAGAGGAGCAGGTGATGAACACAGCAATCGTCTTCGAGGACGTCAGCAAGACGTTCGAGGTGAAGGGCCGTGCCTTCGAGGCGCTGCGCCACGTCGACCTGACGGTCGAGCGGGGTGAGATCTTCGGCATCGTCGGATACTCCGGCGCCGGGAAGTCGACGCTCCTTCGCACCGTCAACGCCCTCGAGCGGCCGACGAGCGGGCGGGTCATCGTCGAGGGGCTCGAGATCTCCGCACTCGCCGGGCAGGCGCTCTACGCCGCCCGTCAGCGGATCGGCATGATCTTCCAGCAGTTCAACCTCCTGGAGTCCCGGACCGTCTACAAGAACATCGCCTACCCGCTCAAACTCGCGAAGGTGCCGGACGCCGAGATCCTCGACCGCGTCGAAGAGCTGCTCGCGTTCGTCGGGCTGAGCGACAAGGCCCTCGCCTACCCGTCGCAGCTCTCCGGCGGGCAGAAGCAGCGGGTCGGCATCGCCCGCGCCCTCGCCACCCGCCCCGAGATCCTCATCTCCGACGAGGCGACCAGCGCCCTCGACCCGCAGACGACCGGCGAGGTCCTCGAGCTCCTCCGGCGGGTGAACGAGGAGTACGGCGTCACGATCCTGCTCGTCACTCACGAGATCGACGTCATCCGCGAACTCGCCGACCGGGTCGCCGTCATGGAGAGTGGCGAGGTGGTGGAGCAGGGCAGTGTGTACGAGGTGTTCTCGGCACCACGCACCGCGACCGCGCGACGCTTCGTCTCGTCGGTGCTCCACCACATCCCCTCCGAGGAGGTGCTCGCGAAGATCCGAGCCGTGCACCACGGGCGCCTCGTCCAGCTGCACGTCGAGGACCGCGACACCAACCACCCGTTCCTCTCGCGGGTCGCACGCGACAACGACATCGACTTCAACGTCGTGTTCGGCGGCGTCGACGAACTCCAGGGGCGACTGTTCGGCAGTCTCACGGTCGAGCTGCTCGGGCCGGACGACCGCGTGGACGCCGCCATCGCAGGGCTCCGCGCCACGGCGACCGTCACCGCGATCGACCCTGTGCCGACCCCGCAGGCCCCTGAACTCGCGCAGGTCCCTGAGCCTGCTCCGGCCCCTGAGCCCACGCCGGTCCCTGAGCCCACGCCGGTCCCTGAGCCTGCTCCGGTCCCTGAGCCTGTCGAAGGGCATGAACCGCTCGCCGAGGACCCCACCACGCTGAAGGAGCACACCCATGCGTGACTTCGATCCCGACGCGTTCTTCCCGCGTCTCCTCAAGGCCATCGGGGAGACCGGCCTCATGGTCTCCGTGTCCTTCGCCGTCGCGACGGTCATCGGGATCCTGCTGGGCCTCCTGCTCTACGCGAGCCGGCCCGGAAACCTCCTGCAGAACCGCGTCGTGTTCGGCGTTCTCAACTTCGTCATCAACGTCATCCGACCGGTGCCCTTCCTCATCGTCGCGATCGCGCTCATCCCGCTCACGCGGCTCGTGTTCGGCACCGGCCTCGGACCGCTTCCGGCGACGATCCCGCTCATCCTCGTCGCGAGCGTCGCCATCGGTCGCGTCTCCGAGTCGAACCTCGTCGCCGTCTCACCGGGTGCCATCGAGGCAGGCGCGGCCATGGGGGCGAGCCCCGTGCGGGTGCTGTTCACGATCGTCGTGCCCGAGGCGCTCGGCCCACTCATCCTCGGACTGACCTACATCCTCGTCGCCCTCGTCGATGCGACGGCCGTGGCAGGTGTGCTCGGCGGCGGCGGCCTCGGCGACCTCGCCATGACCTACGGTTACCAGCGGTTCGACTGGATCGTCGTCGGACTCGTGGTCGTCACGCTCGTCCTGCTCGTGCAGCTCGCCCAGTTGCTCGGCAACGTGCTGGCGAAGCGGGTGCTGCACCGATGAGCGCTGACGACTTCGACTCGTTCCTCTCCTCCATCCGCGGCGGCGCCGTGTCGCGCGAGACCGACCGACGCCTCCTGTTCGACGAGGTCGCCGAGCTCAAGCACCTGGGCTTCGCCGCTGCCAGAGTCCCGGTCGCGTCCGGCGGCGGCGGGCTCACGCTCGAGCAGCTGTTCGCGCGGCTCATCACGCTCTCGGCGGCGGACTCGAGCCTCGGGCACGTCTGGCGGGGACACATCCTGTTCGTCGAGGCGCTGCTCGCCTCGCCCGACACCGCTTATCGGGAGCACTGGTTCGCCCGGCTGAGCGTCGGCGACCTCGTCGGGAACGCGCAGTCGGAGCGGCACGCGACCGCGCACCTCGAGACCGTCCTTGACCGCGACGGCGAACTCCTCACGGTGACCGGCACGAAGTACTACACGACCGGCAGCATCTACGCCGACTGGATCTACCTGTCCGCGCTCGACGGGACCGACCGCGTCGCCGTGACCGTCTCCGCGCACGATCCTGGCACCCGCTCGGTGGACGACTGGGACGGATTCGGACAACCGTTGACCGGAAGTGGGACGACCACCTTCGACCGCGTACCGGTGGACCCGCGCGACCTCGTCGTCCACAGCGGCGACGCGGCGGGGTGGCACCGGACGGGCGCCCTCCAACAGCTCATCCTGCTCGGTGTGGTGGCAGGCATCGCGCAACGTGCCCTCGAGGACACCGTCGACTACGTGCGCTCCAGGCGACGGACCGTCGGCCACGCGGGCGAGCACCTGCCACGCGAGGATCCGCTCGTGCAGTCGATCGTGGGCCAGCTGAGCAGCGTCGTGCATACGGCCCGCGCGCTCGTCCTCGCGTCCGCTCGGACCCTGGATGAACCGACCTCCGATCCGGACGCCGCGCGCTCGGCACTCCTGGAGGTCTTCCGCGTCCAGCAGGTCGTCCTCCCGCTCGTCCTCGATGCCCTCAGCCGCCTGTTCGAGGTCGGTGGTGCCTCCGCCGTCGGCCGGTCGACCGCGCTGGACCGGCACTGGCGGAACGTCCGGACGATCGCCTCCCACAATCCCGCCGTGCAGCGTTCGGCGGCACTCGGGCAGTTCGAGCTCAACGGCACCCTGCCCGAGTGGCAGGCTCCGGGGGCGCGACACGAGACAGAGCCCGTTCCGGCGGATGGAGAGCAGGCATGAGCGAGACGGCGACGATCGACCGGGACCTGGCGCAGCGCTTCGCGCCGCTCTTCGACGAGCTCGGGCGGGACGCCGCCGAACGGGAGCGTGAGCGCCGGCTGCCGTATGCCGAGGTGGAGGCACTGCGTCAAGCAGGCTTCACCCGCGTGACGCTGCCGCGACGGTACGGCGGCGAGGAGGCCACGCACGGCGAGCTGTTCGAGCTGCTCGCCGAGCTGGCCAGACGTGACCCGAACCTCGCGCAACTGTTCCGCTCCCACTTCTCCTACATCGACCGCACTCTGCACGCGCCGGCGTCCGCGGACCGCGAGGCGCGCCTCGCCCGGCTGGCCGACGGAGCCATCGTCGGCAACGCGAGCCACGAGCGGTCGACCGCGAAGGTGGGATCCCTCGCCACCCGGCTCACCGAGACGCCGGGCGGTCTCCGGCTGAACGGCACCAAGTTCTACAGCACGGGCACCCTGTTCGCCGACCTCGTCGGGGTCGCCGCCGAACAGGACGGCGAGTTCGTCTCGGTGCTCGTGGAGACGGACGCCACGGGTGTCGAGCGGATCGACGATTGGACCGGGTTCGGACAACGACTGACGGGCAGCGGGACCACCGTCTTCACGGAGGTCGCCGTCGACGCGTCGGCGGTGACCCGGCGCGAGCCGGAACGCCCCTCGCACGGCGGCGCGTTCGTGCAGTTGGTCCTGCTGGCGGCGGTGACGGGCATCGGCCGCGCCATCGTCGACGACGCCGGTGTGTTCGTCCGGACGCGGACCAGGACCTACAGCCACGGTGCGGCGTCGACCGCCCAGGCCGACCCGATCGTGCAGGAGGTCGTGGGTGAGCTGTCGGCGAAGTCGTTCGCTGCCGACGCCGCCCTGGCCGCCGCGACGACCGCGCTGGGGCGTTCGAGCGCGGCGATCCTCGGTGCCGACCCGGATCTCGTCCAGGAACGGATCGCCGCCGTCGAAATCGCGACGGCGCGCGCGCAGCTCGTGATCCTGCCCGCCGTGCTCGACGCCGCGACCGCCCTGTTCGACGTGGGCGGTGCGAGCGCCGTGGAGACGCACCGGGCGCTCGACCGGCACTGGCGGAACGCCCGCACGATCGCTTCGCACAACCCGTCCCGCTTCAAGGCCAGGGCGATCGGCGACCACGTCGTGAACGGGACGCCGGTCGCCTCCTGGTGGAGCACCGGCGAGGCCTGACGCCCCGCCCGGTCACGCCCTTCGACAAGCGGTTCCTGAGCCTGTCGAAGGGCAGGGACCACCTGTCGAGGGGCTACTTCAGCCCGGAGAACGCCAGCCCGTCGATCACCCGGCGCTGGAGCACGATGAACAGGATGAGTACCGGTGCCATCGCGAGGATCGACGCGGCCATCATCACCGGGTAGTCCGTCGTCTTGTCGCTCGAGAGCGTCGCGAGACCGGCGGCGAGCGGCATCGAGTTCGCGTACGTGGAGACCACGAGCGGCCAGAGCAGTTCGTTCCACGACCAGAGCACGGTCGTGATCGCGAGGACGCTGATGCTGGGCCTCGCGAGCGGCAGCATGATCTTCCAGAAGATCTGGAAGGGCCCGGCGCCGTCGATCCGCGCCGCCTCCTCGAGCTCCGTCGGCAGGTTCAGGAACGCCGTCCGCATGAGGAACGTGCCGAACGCGCTGAACAGGCCCGGTGCGACGATGCCGAGCGTGGTGTTCAGCCAACCGAAGCCCTGCACGATCTGGTACTGCGAGATGAGATACGCCTGCGACGGCACCATGAGGATCGACAGCGTCACGGCGAGCAGCACCGCGCGCCCGCGGAACCGCATCCGCGCGAACGCGTACCCCGCCATCGTGCAGAGGACGATCTGCGCGAGCGTCCTGATCACGGTGATGACGATCGACGTGCGCAGCTGGTCGAGGAACGGGAGGCGCTCGAACACCGCGGCGTAGTTCTGCCACTGCAGTTCGGCCGGCCAGAACGTGGGGACCACGCTCTGCACCTCCGCGTTCGTCGACAGCGACATGATGATCTGCCAGATGAACGGGAACGCCATGATGAGGCCACCGACGCCGAGCACGATGTGGGCGACGACGTGCGACCCGCGACGCTGGCCGGGGCGACCGGCCTCGCGGCGTCGCGCGGACGCAGCGGACGGACGACCCGAACCCGGAACGGTGACGGCACGGGTGGTGAGCGGTGCTGTGGCCGTGAGTTGCTCAGTCATTGTTCACCCATCGTTTCTGGAGCCGGAACTGGAGGAGCGTCACGAGTCCGATGATCAGGAAGATCACGATCGCGATCGCCGCCGCGTACCCCTTGTCGTTCTGGACGAAGCCCTGGTCGTAGAAGAAGTAGACGAGCGACATGCTCTTCGGGAGCACCGGGTTGGTGCTGCCGAGGATCGCGTACAGCAGGTCGAAGAGCTGGAAGCTCGAGATGACCGTGATGATCGTGACGAAGAAGATGCTCGGAGTGAGCAGCGGAACCGTGATCGAGCGAAACTGCCGCCACCGGGTGGCGCCGTCGAGCTCGGCCGCCTCGTAGAGCTCCGGTGCGATGTTCTTGAGTCCGGACGCCAGGATGATCATCGAGAAGCCGAGCGACGACCAGAGGCCGACGATCGCCACGGCGAACATCGCGGTGCCCGGCGTGCTGATCCAGTAGGGGCCGTCGATGCCGACGAGCGACAGCGTGTAGTTGAGGATGCCGAAGTCACCGTTGAAGATGATCCGCCAGACGATGGCCACGGCGGTCGGCATCGCGACGTACGGCAGGAAGAACAGCACCCGGTAGAAACTCGCGAACCGCAGGCCGGGGAGGTTCAACAGGCTCGCGAGGTAGACGGCGATCGGGATGCCGAGGAGGACCACCGCCGTGTAGATCAGCGTGTTGCCGAGGGAGGCGTAGAGCCGCGGGTCGGCGAACAACCGGACGTAGTTCTCGACACCCGTGAAGGTGGTTCCGCCGAAGACGCCCCACTCGGTGAACGAGTAGTAGGCGGTCTGGATCATCGGCCAGATGAAGAAGACGCCGATGCCGGTGAGGAGCGGGAGGACGAAGACCCACGGCCAGGCACCCTCGCCGCGGGCGGCACCCCGCCGGGCCACTCTCCGTGAGGAGAGCGGCGCCGACGGGGTGCGCAGCACGGTCTGACCGGTCACTTCTTGGCCAGCGCTGCGTTCATCTGCTCGGCGATGTCCTTCGCCACATCGGCGACGGGCTTGTCGCCGCTGAACGCGTCGGGCAGGAGCTCGACCTCGAGCGCGTTCCACGCGGCGGTGTTCTCCGACACCGGCAGCGGCTTCGCGTAGTCGAGGGCGTCGAGGAAGACCTGCAGGTTCATCGTCGGGTAGGAGTCGACGAAGGACTGCTGCGTGCCGGTGAAGGCGGGGATGACGGCGCCGAGGTCGCCCTGCTGCTGCTGGGCCTCCTCGCTCGCCAGGAACACCTGCAGTGCCTGAGCGGCCTGCTTGTTCTTGCTCGCCGCCGCGACGACGTTCGAGACGCCGTGGATGACCGTCGCCTGCTCCTTGCCGGTGGGCAGCGGGAAGGCCTGCGTGGTGGCGGCGACATCGGACTCACCGACGAGGGGTCGCAGCCAGCTGCCGCCCCAGTACATGGCGACCTTGCCCGAGGTGAACCACTGGTCGGCCGGCGTGTCCGTCAGCTGCTGCATGCTGGGCGAGGAGCCGTTCGCGATGAGGTCGGTCCAGAACTGGAGCCCTTCCTGGGCCTCGGGGCTGTCGTACTCGGACTCGGTCTGGTCGGCGTTGATGACCTCGCCGCCGGCCTGCAGGATCGTGTTGTAGTAGGTGGTCTGTCCGTCCATACCGCCGGCGGCACCGTAGACGCCCTGGTCCTTGAGGTTCGTCGAGATCGTCTGCGCGGCGGTGTCGAAGTCGTCCCAGGTCCAGTCGTCGGCGGGCAGCGCGACGCCGGCCTGCTCGAAGAGCGCCGTGTTGACCCAGACGCCGACGGTGTCGAAGTCCTTCGGCACGCCGTACTGGGTGTCGTCGAGCGAGTACAGCTCGTTCAGGGCCTCGGGGTAGTTCTTCGGGTCGATGTCGCCCGCCTTCACGGCGCCGGTGATCGGCTCGATCTTGCCGTTCGCCGCGTAGACCTGGAAGTTCGGCCCGTTCAACCAGAAGAGGTCGGGCAGAGTGTCGCTCGAGGCCTGCGTCTGGAGCTTCGACCAGTACGAGGCCCAGGGCGTGACGTTCACGTTGACGGTGATGTCGGGGTAGATCTTGTTGAAGGCCTCGATGTTGGCGTCGATCGCCTCGACCTGGGCCTGATCCCAGACACCGTAGGTGATCTCGGCCTTGAGGTCCTTCGGGGCGGCGGCGTACTCGCCACCGGTGGCGCCCCCTCCCCCGGTGCTGCAGCCGGCGGTGAGCGCGGCGGCGGCGAGGAGGCCGATGCCGCTGAGGATGGCACGGCGTCGGTTGCGACCGCCGGGTGCGGCGTTGCGGTTCATGAACGGCGAAGGCATGACTGGAGTCCTTTCGAGGTGCGCTACCGGGCGGCGGCGTCGAGGGAGTGCGGTGCGGTGCTGGCGGTGAGGGAGGAGAAGTACTCGACGAGTGCGGGGTCGAGTGGCGGGACGTCGAGCGGGATCGAACCGTTGCGGAGGGAGTGTGCGGCGAGGGCACCGGCGGCGACGGCCTGGCGTGCGGCGACCGGCGACAAGGTGGTCGGGGTGCCGTCGGCGACGAAGGCGAGGAACTCGTTCATCGTGTCGAGATCGGCGTCGGCGTGCCCCTCCTCGACGCCCGCGATCGGGTACTCGACGTCACCCTCGGTGCTCCAGGTGCGACGCCGGTTCCAGACCTTGACGGTGCCACCGGCGGTGTCGCCGACGTTCTCGAGCCGGCCGCGCGTCCCGATGACGGTGTAGTTCCGCCAGTAATCGGGGGTGAAGTGGCATTGCTCGTAGCTGGCGGTGATCCCGTGCTCGAGGGTCATGAGCATCATCGAGACGTCCTCGACGTCGACCACGGGGTTCAGGCCGCGCTGCGCCTCGGGCGGCCAGTTGTCGTAGGAGAACCAGTCGGCCATGGTCTGGCCGCTGCGGTCCTCGTGATCGTCGATGTCGCCGTAGACCGCGAGGTCGCCCATCGCTACCACGCGCTGCGTGTACGCGCCGGCGAGGAAATGGACGACGTCGATGTCGTGGCTCGCCTTCTGCAGGAGCAGGGTGTTCACGCGCGAGCGGTCGGCGTGCCAGTCCTTGAAGTAGTAGTCGCCGCCGTTGCCGACGAAGTGACGCACCCAGACGGACTTGACCGCGCCGATCTCGCCGCGCTCGATGACCTCGTGCATGAGCCGGACGACGGCCGCATGCCGGAAGTTGTGCCCGACGTAGAGCGGCGTCCGCGACTCGTAGGCGGTTTGGAGGACCGCGTCGGCGTCGTCGAGCGTGATCGCGAGCGGCTTCTCCAGGTAGACGGCGATGCCGGCGCGCAGCAGGTCGACCGCGATCTCCTTGTGGGTCCAGTCGGGCGTCGTCACGATCGCCGCGTCGACACCGCCCTGCGCGATGAGCGCCTCGTGGGAGTCGAACACCTCGATGTCGTCGCCGAACAGCTGCCGTGCCCGACCGCGACCGATCTCGGTGGTGTCGACCGCCGCGACGACCGATGCGGACGTGGGGCTCGTGGCGACGTGTTCGGCGATGTAGGCGCGCTGGCCGGTGCCGATGACGGCGACCCGGAGGCCTTCGGGGGTGGTGGCTGGTGCAGTGCTCACTCGATCACATCCGCTTCCTTGCGTGAAGTTGATTCATATGATGCCAAAACGATCATGAAATGACAATAGGCGATCACAGCGCTGACGCAAGTGCTGGGCGGCCGATGTGGAGAGGTTTTACCGCGCGGAAACATGGGGAGCGGAGTCGCACTTCGACAGGCTCAGTGACCGGAAGGGCGACTCAGTGACCGGAAGGGCGACTCAGTGACCGGAAGGGCGACTCAGTGACAGGAAGGGCGACTCAGTGACCGGAAGGGCGACTCAGTGACAGGAAGGGCGACTCAGTGACAGGAAGGGGCGGCTCAGCGCCCAGAGGGGGTGGCTCAGTGACCGGAAGCGGAGGACTCAGGCGGCGATGATGAGCTCGACGCCGGCCGCGGCCAGGGCGTCGGCAAGCGTCGGATCCACCGGCTGGTCGGTGACGAGCACGTCGATGCGGTCGAGCGGGCAGATGCGGGCGAAGGTCGCCTTCGTCATCTTGGTGCTGTCGGCGACCACGATGACCCGCTTCGCGACCTTGACGAACTCCTGGCTCACCGAGGCCTCACCCTCGTGGAGGGTGGTGGCGCCGAACTGCGCGCTCAAGCCGTCGACGCCCAGGATCGCGACGTCGAGGGCGATCTCGGCGAGCGCCCCAGCGACGAGCGATCCCACGAGTTCATAGGACTGGCGTCGTGCGACGCCACCCGTCACGACGATCTTCACGTGCGAGCGCACGGACAGTTCGAAGGCGATGTTGAGCGCGTTCGTCACGATCGTGACCGAAGCGTCGCCGTCCGAACGGACGAGGTGCTCACTCCGCCCGATCACGCGCGCGACCTCACTCGTGGTGGTACCGCCGTTGAGTCCGACGGCGTCGCCGACGTTGATCAGGGCGGCCGTGGCCTTCGCGATGGCCATCTTGGCGTCGGCCTGGCGGGCGATCTTGTACTGCAGCGGCAGCTCGTAGCCGGTGCCGAGGGCGGCGGCACCGCCGTGGGTCCGCGTGACGAGTCGCTGTTCGGCGAGCGCCGTCAGGTCGCGACGAGCGGTGGCCGCGGAGATGCCGAGCGCTTCGCCGATCTCGGCGATCGTCACGTTGCCGCGTTCGCTCACGAGCTCGAGCAGGGCGTTGAGTCGCTGTTGCTGCGTCATCTGTCCTGCTTTTCCGGTCGGGTCGGGCGTACTGTGACCATCATATGGGCGCTCAGCCAGCGCCTGTCTGATTGATTCTGACGATTTGCACTGGTATCGATCAGATTCGATCCGGTATGGTTGCGGCAACGTATCGCCACGCTGCGATCGCGTCCCCTCACGTGAAAGGCACGTCATGCCCGAGACCTTCGTCGCCGCCGAACTGGCGTCGCAGCCCGAATCCTGGCGCACCGCCGCCGCCCTCGTGCCGGAGGCCGCCGCCGTACTGCCGCAGCCAGGTGAGCGCGTCGCGGTGGTCGGGTGCGGCACCAGCTGGTTCATCGCGATGAGCTACGCCGTGCTGCGCGAACAGGCGGGGCTCGGCATCACGGACGCGTTCGCGGGCTCGGAGTTCCCCGGCATCCGCGACTACGACCGTATCGTCGCCATCTCACGCTCCGGCACGACCACGGAGATCGTGCACCTGCTGGAGGCGGTGGGCGACTCGGTCACCACCGTCCTCATCACCGCGGTCGACGACTCCCCCGCGACCGTTCCGGCGGCACACGTCATCGCCCTCCCCTTCGCCGACGAGCGTTCCGTGGTCCAGACCCGCTTCGCCACGACGACGCTCGCGCTCCTCCGCGGCTCGCTCGGCCACGACGTCGAGGCACTCGCCGTGGAAGCCGAGCGGGCGCTGCAGATCCCGATCGACGAGTACCTCGCCGCCGACCAGGTCTCCTTCATCGGACTCGGGCACGCCGTGGGCCTCACCTTCGAGGCCGCGCTCAAGACCCGGGAGGCGGCACAGTTCTGGGCGGAGTCCTACCCCGCCATGGACTACCGCCACGGTCCTATCGCGATCGCGCAGCCCGGCCGACTCGTCTGGTCCCTCGGCCCGACGCCCGCCGGCCTGCCGGAGGACGTCGCGGCCACTGGAGCGACCTTCGTGCAGCACGACCTCGACCCCATCGCCGGGCTCGTCGTCGCCCAGCGCTTCGCGGTCGCGTTGGCTGAGGCCCGCGGCCTCGACGCCGACCACCCCCGTTCGCTCACGCGCTCCGTCATCCTGACGCCGTGACCGAGCGGGCGGTCCTCGGCATCGACGTCGGCGGGACCGGGATCAAAGCCGCATTGACGGATGCCGACGGCACGGTCCTCGGGCGCTGGCGCGAGGCGACGCCTTCGGGCGACACCTCGGGTGTCCTGACTCGCGACATCGTCCTCGGACTCGTCGGCGCCGCGAGCCGCGTCGCAGCCCCAGCGGCCGTCGGGGTGGTCGTGCCCGGCGTCGTCGACGAGGAGCACGGCGTCTGCATCCACGCGGTCAACCTCGGTTGGCGCGACCTCGCCTTCCCCGAGCTCCTCCGTCCCGCGCTCGAGGTGCCGCTCGCCTTCGGGCAGGACGTCCGCGCCGGGGCGCTGGCGGAGGCGGTCTCGGGCGCTGCAGCCGACGTCACGGGCACGATCGCGTTCGTACCGGTCGGAACCGGTCTGGCCTCGGCGCTCGTCATCGACGGCATCCCCTTCGCCGGCGGCGGCTGGGCCGGCGAGATCGGCCAGCGCGTGATCCAGGACGGCCCGCACCGCGGGCTCCGGGTCGAGGAACTCGCCTCGGCGGGCGGCATCGCACGACGCGCGGGCGCCCGCGACGCGAAGACCGTCGCCGACGCCGTCGCTCGCGGGGACGCGGCCGCCATCGTCATCTGGAACGACGCCGTCGATGCTCTCGCCGAGGCCCTCGCCGGCATCACCGTCGTCGCCGCACCCACCGCCATCGTGATCGGCGGTGGGCTCGCCCTCGCCGGAGCCGCCCTCTTCGAGCCACTCGAGCACGGACTCCGCGAGCGGCTCGACGTGGTCCGCGTCCCGCAGCTCCTGCCCGCTCGTCACGGCGACGAGGCGGCCACGGTCGGTGCGGGGATCCTCGCTCGCCGACTGGTGGCAGCCCGATGACGACCACGCCCGCGCCGCGTCGCGTCGTGGTCGTCACGCCGAACCCGGCTGTGGACATCACCTACACGGTCGCCGAGCAGCAGCTCGGGGTCACGCAACGCGTCCAGTCCGTCGTGCGGCGTGCCGGAGGGAAGGGCGTGAACGTCGCTCGCGTCCTCGAGTCGCTCAGGGTCCCGACGCTGCAGGTGCTCCCCCTCGGTGGCGCCTCAGGCACCTGGCTCGCGGACGCCCTCGCGGCCGACGACCTCCCCACCCGAGTCGTGGAGCTCCGCGCCGAGACACGCTCGACGGTCGCGGTCGTCGACGGCGTCCAGCATCCGACCCTCTTCGCCGAAGCCGGTCCGGTCGTGACACCCGAGGAGTGGACCACCCTGACGACCGAGCTCCGACGCGCCCTCCACGACGCGAGCGCACTCGTCATCTCGGGCTCGCTCCCGCCGGCCACGCCCGACGCCGTCGTCGAAGCCCTCGTCCGAACCGGGCACGACGCCGGCGTCCCGGTGATCGTCGACGTCAGCGGCACGGCGCTCCTCGCCGCGGCCCGCGCCGGTGCGACGATCCTCAAACCCAACCTCGACGAGGCCCTCGAGGCGACTGGCGCGGCCGACCTCGCAACCGCTCGCGCAGCACTCCTCGCGCTCGGGGCCCGCGCGGTCGTCATCTCCCGTGGGGCCGACGGCCTCACCGCCGGCGACGCCGATGGTGCCCACGAGGTCCCGGCCGTCCCCGGCGTCAGCGGCAACCCGACCGGCGCCGGCGATGCCGCCACGGCCGGCCTGGTCGCAGCACTCCGCGCGGGAGCCACACTTCCCGAGGCACTCCGCACGGCGGCGGTCGCAGGCGCGGCGGCCGTGCTCGAACCGATCGCCGGCGCGATCGACCTCGCCGCCTTCCACCGATTCCTCGACGCACCCGCCGCACCCGACCCCATTGGAGCAACCGAATGACCACCGCCCTCGACTTCACCGCGCTCCTCGCCAATGCCTCGGCCTCGAACGCCGGCATCGCGGCGTGCAACGTGGTCCTCCTCGAGCACGCGGAGGCGATCGTCGCCGGCGCCGAGGAGGCCGGGCTGCCGGTCATCCTGCAGATCAGCGAGAACTGCGTGCGGTACCACGGGTCGCTCGCCCCCATAACGCTCGCCTCGCTGGCCATCGCGCGTGCCGCGACGGTGCCGGTCCTCGTCCACCTCGACCACGTGGAGTCGGCCGAGCTCGTGCACGAGGGCGTCGAGCTCGGCGTGGACAGCGTGATGTTCGACGCCTCGACCCTGCCGTACGACGAGAACGTCCGCGCGACGAAGGAGATCGTGGACTTCTGCCACGCACGCGGCGTGGCCGTCGAAGCGGAGCTCGGCGAGGTCGGCGGGAAGGACGGCGTCCACGCTCCGGGTGCGCGCACGGTGCCCGCAGAGGCCGTCGCGTTCGTCACTGCGACCGGCGTCGACGCCCTGGCCGTGGCCGTCGGCACCTCGCACGCGATGACGAGCCGGGAGGCCGCCGTCGACCACGCGCTGATCGCGCAGCTCCGCCGCGAGGTGCCCGTCCCACTCGTGCTGCACGGCTCCTCCGGACTCCCCGACGACGAGCTCCGCGCGGCGGTCCGTTCCGGGATGACGAAGATCAACCTCTCGACGCACCTCAACGGCTTGTTCACCCGGGCGGTGCGCGACGTCCTCGACGAGCAGCCGAAGCTCGTCGACCCCCGCACCTACGTGCGGGCCGGGCGCAGCGCGGTCGCGGCCGAGACCGCACGGATCCTGCGCCTCCTTGCGACGGACTGAATACTCCCAGCAATCCCACAGCAACACGCAACGCTGAGCTGTTAATATATATTGTGTTGGAGTTCTTCCAACGCCTCCACCGGTAACCGATCGTCCCCCGCGATCACCCTCCGGCCTCCCGAGCCCGATATCCCTTCGGGTGCGCGGGAGATACGGCCACCCCTCCCCTAGGTGCGGTGGCCCGAAGCTCTGCGACACCGCCGGTCGATGCTCGGGTCCAATCTCGGGCATCGACCCGCGCAAGCACTGAAGTCTGGCATTCCCAGGTCGTTCTCAGCTTGGTCGCGTACGCTCGTTCCTCGAGTGCCGATGTCACAACCGGCTTCCGTGTGCAGAGTCCACACCTCCACGGATACGCCGATGCTCCCGACACGACACCACCAGCCGTCATCCAGAACGGCGAAGAACGATCCACCGGACGGCCCCAGCCGACCAGCGCAGCCGAATCTCGGCGCAGCTGCACTCCGGACGGTCTCGTCGCTCCATCCATGCGACCTGCACCGATCGTCATCGCATTCCCTTTCTGGAACCGGCCCATCCATCATCCGCAACACCAGAATCGAGAACCACCATGTCCATCACCCAGACTCGGACCCCAGCGTCCTCCAACCGTTCCGCGGGCACCGCCGTCCACGGCCGCGGTCACTCCACCGAGAAGCTCACCTACCGCTTCGGTCTCCGCACCCGGGAGACCGGTGCGGAGCAGCGCGGCTCCAGCAGCACGGCCAACCGCCGCGGCTGAGCTCCCTCGCCGTTCCAACCGACGCCCCCGCACGGCTTGACCGAGCGGGGGCGTCGTGCGTCCGGAACCGGCGCCGATCCCGGCCGCTCCGGAGTTCGGACGATCGTACGGACGACCACGGCCTCCCAGGTGGGAGAATCCCCACATGGATCCCGTCGCGCTCATCTCGTGGATCGTCGTGTTCGTCGTCGTCACCGTCATCGTCTCCGGCCTGTCCGGCCGAGCGGGCGTCTCCGCCCCGGTGGCCCTGGTGCTCGTCGGCGGCGTCGCGTCGTTCATCCCCGCCGTCCCGACCGTCGAGATCGAACCCGACCTGATCCTCTACGGACTGTTGCCGCCGCTGCTCTTCGCGTCGGCGATCCGGATCTCCCTCATCGACATCCGTGCCCGTAACGACGGCATCATCCTGCTCTCGGTGGGAGCGGTCGCGTTCACCGTCGTGTCGGTCGGGTTCGCCAGCTGGCTCCTCATCCCGTCGATCACCCTCGCGGCGGCGTTCGCGTTCGCAGCGGTCATCGCGCCGACCGACGCCGTCGCCGTGAGCGCGATCGCCGGACGACTCGGGCTCCCCCGCCGCGTGCTGACGATCCTCGAGGGCGAGAGCCTGCTCAACGACGCCACCGCACTCGTGGCACTCAACGCCTCGATCCTCGCCATCACGAGCGTCGTCAACCCGGTCATGATCGCCGGCGAGTTCGTCATCGAGGTCGTCGCCGGTGTCGGCGTCGGTCTCGCGGTCGGCTGGGTGCTGTCCGAGGTCCGCCGACGCCTGCGCGCCCCAGTCCTCGACACCTGCCTCTCCCTCATCACCCCGTTCCTCGCGTTCCTCCTGGCGCAGGTGATCCACGGTTCGGGCGTCCTCGCGGTCGTCACCGCCGGGCTACTGCTCGGCTACCGGGCGCCCATCGTGCAGTCGGCCGAGGCGCGCATCGCCGAGTCGCTCAACTGGCGCACCATCCAGTTCCTCCTCGAGAACGCCGTCTTCCTGTTCATCGGGCTCAACCTGGCCGGCATCCTCGAGGGGGCGATCCAGACCGGTCCGGGGCTCTGGCCGACCGTGTTCATCAGCATCGGGGTCCTCGCAGCGCTCATCGTCTCGCGGTTCGTGTGGGAGATGACGGTCACGGCGATCTACCGGCTCGGGCCGAGACGGCTCCGTGAGCGGAGCTGGTCGTGGGGCAACGGGATAGCCGTCTCCGCAGCCGGCGTCCGCGGCGTGGTGACCCTGGCGGCCGTGTTCCTGCTGCCCGAGGACACCCCGTCGCGCGAGTTCCTGCAGTTCCTGGCGTTCGTCGTCGTGGTCGGCACGCTCCTCTCGGGGCTCGCGCTCCCCCGGATCATCCGCGCACTGCACCTCCCGCCGCCGAACCACAGCCAGGAGCGCGTCGAACAACTGATGCTCATGGCGGAGGTCCAGACGGCCGGCCTGGACCGCCTCGACGAACTGACGACCGAGGCGGACGAGGAACAGGTGCTCAACCGTCTGCGGACCAATGCGAGCTTCGTGGCCAACGCCCTCGAGCAGTACACGGGTGACGGCTCGGAACTCCGCACGGTCGCGTTCGCCCGGCTCCGCCGCCAGATGATCGCGGCGGAACGCGAGGCGCTCCTCTCGGCGCGCGCCGAGGGTCGCTACCAGGAACCTGCGGTCGCCGCGGTCCTGGCGGCGATCGACGCCGAGGAGGCGACGCTCAAGGCGATGACGCCGAAGCCGCCGCGGTCCTAGCACCCCGGACACGCTGCCCGCACGCCCCATCCGAACGGCCGGTGCAGGACGATCGGTCGGGCAGGATGAGGGCATGATCATGTTGTTCCCGGCCGCCGTCTTCGCGGTGCTCTACGTCGCGAGCCGACGCCGCGACGCCCGCCGCCTGCGCAACGGGGTCTTCCTGGTCTCCGCGATCGCCTGCGGGCTGGTGGCGCTCCTCTCGGAGGCGTCCCGCACGACGCCGTTCACCGTGCTCCTCGCCGCGTTCGGCACGGTCCTGCTGGTGGGCGTGCTCGGGGTCCTCCTCATCGGCAACGGCATCACGATGCTCCGGCTCGAAGGACGCAGCCTGGGCAACCTGCTCTCGCTGTTCGCCGGGGTCGCGATCCTCGTCCTGCCCGTGCTGGCCGTGCTGCTGGTCCTCGGAGCGCACCCGCAGTCCCTGCCCTCGTGGCTGACGATCGTCCTCGTCGCGCTGGGTCTCCTGCTCGGGTTCGCGTGCTTCTACGCGGCGGCGACCTTCGCGGCCTTCGGCGTGTACTCACTCGTCTACAGCCGCTACCGCCACACCCGGACGCCCGACGCCCTCGTCGTCCTCGGTTCCGGCCTCATCCACGGCGAGGTCCCGCCGTTACTGCGCAGTCGCCTGGACCTGGCACTCCGCATCTACCGGGCGAGAGCACCGGGGACGACGCGACCGATCCTGATCCCGTCCGGCGGCCAGGGCGACGACGAACCGCGCCCGGAGGGGACGGCCATGGCCGAGTACCTCGTCGCGAACGGCGCGGACCCGACGGACGTGCTCCCGGAGACCGCGTCCACGAGCACGCGCGAGAACCTGTTGCTCTCCCGGGACCTGCAGCAGTCGGCCGGGCGGGACGGCGAGACGATCGTGGTGACGAACAACTACCACGTCCTCCGCGCGGCGCTCCTCGCACGTTCGATCGGGAGCGAGGCGCAGGTCATCGGCTCCCCGACGGCGGCCTACTACGTGCCGAGCGCGTTCCTCCGCGAGTACGTCGCCATCATGGTCGAGCACCGCCTGCTGAACGCGCTGGCGATCGCGGGCGTCGCTGGTCTGATCGCCCTCGCGGTGGTCTGGTCGCTCCTGCCGATCTGAGCCGCCGTCTCCGCCCCAGCACGGTGTCCGGAGCGCACGACGGGCCGTCGTCCGAGTGGATCGGAGGACGGCCCGTCGGTCGTGTGGTGTCCGACTCAGTCGGGTGCGGTGTCGTAGACCTCGCGGGCGTCGTCGGTGGCCTCGGAGGCCGGCCCGGAGTCGGGCTGGTGGTCGGCCGAACCGTCGGCGTCGCCACCCTCGCCCTCGGCCAGCGGTGCGTCGAGCTCGGTCGAGGGCTCCGGGGTCTCGACGGCCTCCTCGGTCGCCTGCTCCTCGTCGGGAGCCGCGTCCTCCGAGCCGGTGCCGTCGACGGTCTGACTCGACCCATCCGAGCCCGGTCCGGCGGTCGTCTGGTCGGAGCTCACGAGCTCTGCGGTGTCGATGTCGGCACCCTCCCAGGCTTCCTGGTCCGCTCCGGCCGCACCGGTCGCGAGGTCGTCGCTTGAACGCTGGTCCTGCTGATCCGTCATGATGCACTCCTCTCCGCGGAACGCGTCGCGCTCCGTGTCCTCGGACTCTACGTCGTGATCCTCCACGGTCTCCCGGGGTTGACAGCCGCCGACGGGCGTCCGGGCCGGTCGCGATAGCGTGGGGACATGAGCCTCCCCGTCACGGACACGCGCGTCACCTATCCCTCCGGAGCCCTCGTCTCGACGGGCACGGTGCTGCACGTCGAACCCGTCGGCGACCACCTCGCCGTCGTGCTCGACGAGACGGCCTGCCACCCGGTCGACGCCGCGTGGCCCGACCAGCCCGCCGACACGGCGACCATCACCTTCGGTGCGGGCACGAGTGCCGTGGAGGTCGCCGTGACCGACTGCGTCGTCGCCGCGACCGACGGCACTCAGTTGTACCTCGGCGCCGACATCCCCGTGAAGAAGGGCACCGAGGGGTGGGCCTTCCTCGTCGCCCATCTGGTCTCCGCCGAGGCGACCCCGAGCGCCGTCGAGGGCGAGACGGCCCGCGTCGAGGTGGACGCGTCCACCCGACACGCGCTCTCCGCCGGACACACCGGTTGCCACCTCGCATCACTCGCCCTGAACGCCGCGCTCGCCGACGCCTGGCGCAAGGAGGTCGTCCCCGACGCCCTCGGGGCTCCGGATTTCGACGCGCTCGCCTGCGAGTCGTCGCGGATCGCTCCGAACGCGTCGACCGACCGTTACCGCATCGGCAAGTCGCTTCGACGGAAGGGGTTCGACCCGGCCGCCCTCGACGACCTCGACGCGCTCGGGTCACGCATCCGGAACACGCTCGATGGTTGGTTGGACAGCGGCGCCGCCGTCCGGATCGATCGCGAGGGTGAGCTGCTCACCGATCGGCGCAGCTGGCACTGCGAGCTGCCGGGCGGCCCCGCGGTCATCGCCTGCGGCGGCACCCACGTGGCGTCATTGGGCGAGTTCTCGAACATCGCCGTCTGGCTGGAAAGCGAAGACGTCGACGGCGCCGCGGTGCTGTCGATGGTCAGCACGGTCGTCCCGGCCGGCTGACCGGCGGCTCGGCGGTTGACCGGCGACTAGGCGGCGATGCCGGTGGAGGCCGCGCTGCCGACGCCGGCGAGCAGGCCACCCATGACGAACACCCAGAGCAGCACGAGCGCCGCCCAGCCGAGCAGGAACAGCCCGTTGAGCACGACGCCCGTGATGGCCATCGCGCGACCGGCGGGCTCGCGGCGGAGCCCCATGAGGCCGAGGACGAATCCGACGACCGGGAGCACGAAGGTGAACCCGAAGAACAGCGACACCAGGCCGATGACCATGCTGGAGATGCTGAGCCCCTTCGGCGGCGACGCCGGGTACGGGTAAGGCGCGGGGTACACGGGCGCATACGGCTGCGCGTACGGCTGCATGCCGTACTGCGGCGGGTAGGGCTGCTGCTGCGGGTAGGGCGCCTGCTGGGCGTACGGCTGCACCCCGTACTGCTGCGGCTGGAGCTGCTGTTGCGGGTACGGCTGCGGCGGAACCGAATGCTGCGAGTACGCCTGCTGCGGCGCAGAGGGCTGCGGCTTGGATCCGTCCGGTGTGCTCATGCCCGTCAGCCTACCGACCAGCCCGCGCTCGATGCCCGACCCCTCGCCCCGACGGCAGCCTCCAGCTCTCTGGGAGCTCACGCTCAAGGGCGGTGAGGGGCCCGGAAAGCGACTACCGTATTCGTGCGGTCCTCGCAGTGAACCCGGAACACGGACCGCGCCACACCCAGAAGGAGCACCGTGCAGAACGACGCGATCGCCGAGGAACAGGACCATCTCGATCGGCTGCACGACGTGATCCGGTCGCAGTCGGACCTCGAGGAACGACGCTCCGAACTGGCCCTCCGCGCCTTCGACGGCGACGACGACTCGAGCTTCTCGGAACGCGACGCCCTGGTCGCCCACCACCGCCAGCGGATGGTCGAGCTGCGTTCGTCCAGCTACGGACTCCTCTTCGGCCTCCTCGAACGCGAGACCGACGAACGCCACCACATCGGGCGCATCGGCCTGCGCGACCCGGAGAGCGGCGACCAGCTCCTGTTGGACTGGCGCGCGCCGGCCTCGCGCCCGTTCTACACCGCGACGCCGCTCCGCCCCGAAGGCCTCCGGCTGCGCCGCCGCATCGGCACGGCCGGTCGCCGCGTCACGGAAGTGCACGACGAGGTCCTCGACACGACCATGCTCAGCGACGACGAGCCGAGCGGCATCGGCGAGTCCGGTGCGCTGCTGGCGGCCCTCGGTCGCGCCCGGACCAAGCACATGGCGGACATCGTCGACACCATCCAGGCCGAGCAGGATGCGATCATCCGCGCGCCCCTCCCCGGCACGCTCCTCGTCCAGGGCGGTCCGGGCACCGGGAAGACCGCCGTCGCGCTCCACCGCGCCGCGTACCTCCTGTACGAGCACCGCGAGCGGCTCATGCGCAGTGTCGTGCTCATCGTCGGGCCGAACTCGACCTTCCTCGACTACATCAGCCGCGTGCTGCCGTCGCTCGGCGAGACCGCCGTCGTCCTCGTCACACCGGCGACCCTCGTGCCCGGACTCGACGCACACGCGGAGGACTCGCTCGAGGCCGCCGAACTCAAGGGTCGACTGCGGATGGCCGACGTCGTCGCCCGGGCCGTCCGCGAGCGCCAGGTGCCGCTCGACGAGCCGGTCACGATCCGCATCGCCGGTGACGGCCCGCTCCGCGTCACGCCGGGCGTCCTGCGCCGGATCAAGGCCGGCATCGAGCGCTCCGGCACGCCGCACAACGAGGCGAAGCTGCGGTTCGACCGCGCCGTGCTGACGCACCTCATCGGGCTCGAGGCGAAGCGCGACGGCTTCGAGCCCCGCACGGGCGACGATGCCGACGAGCGTCGACAGGAGCTGAGCGAGGAGCCCGAGGTCGAGGAGCTGCTCGACACGATGTGGCCGATCCTCGAGCCGGCCGAGATCATCGACCGCCTCTTCACCGATCCAGAGCTGCTCGCTCGCGTCGCGCCCGACCACACCGAGGAGGAGCGTCGCCTCCTGCTCCGCGAACCCGTCGCCGGAACGGACGGCGCAGGTGAGACCGACTGGGCGGCCCGGCTCACGCCCGGCGACATCGCCCTCGTCGACGAGGCCGCCGAGCTCATCGGCGAGGACCAGCGTCCCGAGCTGGAACGCCAGCGCCGCGCCGCCTACGAGCGCCGGCACGACGTCGAGTACGCGCGCAGTGTGCTCGAGATGATCGGTGACATCAGCATCGACGACGAGGCCCAGGACGACGACTACCTCCGTTCCGCCCAGGACCTCGCCGACCGCCAGACCGTGGAGGACGACCGCAGCCCCGCGGAACGCGCCGCGAGCGACCGCACCTGGGTCTACGGGCACGTCATCATCGACGAGGCGCAGGAGCTCACCCCCATGCTGCTGCGGGCCGTCCTGCGACGCGGTCCCAACCGCTCGATGACGCTCGTCGGCGACATCAACCAGCAGAGCACCTCCGCCACCCGCTCCAGCTGGCAGGAGCTGCTCGGCCCCCAGCTCCCGCGCTGGACCGAGGAGCTGCTCACCGTCAACTACCGGACGCCCGAGCAGATCATGGCGCTCGCCGATCCCGTCCGGCTCGAACTCGACCCGGACTCCCCGGCGCCCGTGTCGATCCGACGCGGCGAGGAGGAGCCCGTGCAGCTCACGGTCGAACCCGCCGCCCTGGCCCCGACCGCTGTCCGCGCCGCCATCGACGCGATCACCGCACACGCCGGTATCGCGGGCGTCATCGCACCGCGCTCGCTCCTGGCGGAGATCGACGCCCTCCTCGCCGACGCCGGGGCGGACCGTGCCCGGGTGTGGACCGGCACCGCGCGCGAGAGCAAGGGCCTCGAGTTCGACAGCGTCGTCCTCGTGCAGCCCGACGCGCTGGGCGGGACAGGACACGCGGCCCTGTCGCTCCGGTACGTCGCGCTCACCCGTGCCACCCAACGGCTCACGGTCGTCGACTCGTCGAGCTGACCGTGGGCAACCGGCGACGCACCGTCGTCCGGACCCCTCCAGAGCACCGGGCGACGGGAAGGACCGTAGGCTTGGGCTCTGCCAACAGAATGTGAGGCTGGGATGAAGGTCATCAGCTACAACCTCCGGAAGAACAAGGCCAGCGGCGAGCTCGTCGCGCTCACCGAAGAGTTCGGCCCGGACGTCCTCGCGTTGCAGGAGGCTGACACCCTGCAGCTGCCCGCCGAGCTCGGCGGCCTGCACCTCGCCGACAGCACCCACCGCAACCGGCTCGGCCTCGCGATCTACTACCGCCGCGACCGGTTCACCGCCGAGTCGACACAGACGTTCGCGTTGAAGAAGTCGCTGCACGACATGGTGCTCGCGCCGGCGCACGAGCGGCTCATCGGCACCCGCCTCACCGATGTCGAGGCCGGGCGCGAACTCATCGTCGCCTCGTTCCACGCGGCCCCGCTCACCGCGCTCAACTCACTGCGTCGGCACCAGATCAAGGCCGCGCACGAGCAGCTGCACGCGATGGGCGACGTCCCGACGCTCATGGTCGGCGACTACAACTACCCGCTCTTCCAGAAGGGTCTCGGCACCAAGATGCAGGAGAGCGGCTACGACCTGAGCCTCAGTGACCGCAGCACCTACACCCGCTACAAGATGTTCCGTGGGCACTTCGACTTCGCGACGTCCGTGGGCCTCAAGATCGACCGGGTGCAGACGCTCCGCCGCGGCATCTCGGACCACCTGCCGATCCTCGTGGACGCGAGCTACGGCTTCGCCGTGCCCGAGGACGACGACGCGCCGGAGTCCGCCGCCCGCTGACCCGGTCGCCTGCCCCTGTGCGCGCCCCGTCCGGTTCGCAATTCAGGATGCGCTCGGCGCGGCGACCTCCTGCCGCGGCGTGCCACGCGGGAAACGCCGCGCTCGTCCTGAGTTGTGAACTCGGAAGCGACGTCAGATGAGGCCGCGGAGGAACTCCTGGACGCTCGTCCCGGCCTCGCGGGCGCGACGGACCAGGCGCTCGTGCTCGTCGGACGTGAGGTCGAGGGTGAGCTGGTGCCACGTCGGTTCGACGTCGAGCGAGAACAGCGCGCCGTCGTCCTCCGCGTCGAACACGGGGGCGGTGCGTTCCTCCTCGACCTCGAGGTCGACGAACAGCTCCGGCTCGGTCGTCTCGGGAGCGTCTTCAGCGCCGGCATCAGCCTCGGTGGTCGACGGGGTCTCCGCAGCTCCGGCGCGGGTCCAACCGGGCCCCTCCGGCACCGGCGTCTTGCGCTGGAAGGCCTCAGCCGCCGTGCGGGCGCGGATGTCGGCGGCCTCGTTGAGTCGGTGACCGACGTGCCCCTTCACCCACTCGAACCGGTAGCGCCGCCCGGCGATGGCGGCGTCGATCTCCTGCATGAGCTCGAGGTTCATGACGGGCTTGCCGTCGCCCTTCTTCCAACCCTTCTTCTTCCAGCCCGGCATCCACTTCGTGATCGAGTCGATGACGTATTTGCTGTCGCAGAGGATGTGGAGGTCCTCGTCGAGGTGCTCGGTGGCGCGGAACAGTTCGAGGACGGCGCGCAGCTCGCCCATGTTGTTCGTGCCGTGCGGCCATCCCCCGGCTGCCCAGCAATCGTCGTCGACATACCAGGCCCAGCCGGCGGGTCCGGGGTTGCCGAGGGCGGAGCCGTCTGCGGCAGCGGTGATCGTCATGAGCGCCTTTCGATGAGTGCCCTCCATCGTATCGACGCACCACCGACGCCCCGACGCCGGTCTCGCGGTGCCGGTGCCGGGCTGGCCCGGCGTCAGGCGGGTGGCGTCAGGCGGGCGCGAAGACGCTGAGCGTGACGGCGACCGTGACCGTCGTGTAGCCGGGCAGGTCGGCGATCGCCTGCTCGAAGACGTCGTCGTCGAGGTGGTGGGCGCTCGGCCCCATGCGGACCTCGTCGCGCACCTCCTCCGGCATGAGTTCGACCGCGTAGTCGAGCGTGTCGCGGGAGCGGAGCTCGAACCCGTCGAGCTGCGCGTCGAGGCGGGCGTCCTTGCGCTCGGCGATCCCGATCATGCCGAGCCGGTCGCGCAGCTCTGCCAGGTGACCGGGTTGCGGCGTCACGACGGTGAGCAGGCCGTCCGGGCGGAGCACCCGACGCATCTCGGGACCGTTGCGTGGGCCGAAGATGCTCAACAGGTGGTCGACCGACGCCGCCTGCAGCGGGAACGGCGCCCAGGCGTCAGCGGTCGCCGCTGCAGCCCGACCGTGTGCGCGCGCGGCGCGACGAGCGGCGAGCGGCGACAGGTCGAACCCGAAGCCGCGCCAGGCCGGCCGGGCGTCGAGGATCCGGCCCAGATAGTAGCCGGTCCCGCCGGCGATGTCCACGACGAGCGGGGCGCTGTCGTCGTCGACCGAGCCGTCCGGGAGGAAGCGCGCGAGCGGCAGGGTCGTTGCGACGTGGTCGGCGATCGGCTCGTAGTGCTCGGCCTCGAGGAACGCTGCGCGGGCCGCGACCATCTCCTGCGTGTCGCCGGTCTTCGGCGTCCGACCGCCGACGACGAGCGAGGCGTACCCCTGCCGGGCGATGTCGAAGCTGTGACCGGCGGGGCAGCGGAGCACGCGGTCGCCGAGCTCGAGGGTCGCGGTGCAGATCGTGCACGCGAGATCGGGGGCGACGAGGCTCAGCCGATCGTGCTGCGGGACGTCACCGAGGATCGGCATGCCTTCGAAACGCTCCGCTTCCAGCTGCTGTGTCCGTCGCCGCCGCGATGCTTCCGGTTGTCGCACTTCACCCACACGGTGAGTCTAGGCGCGTGCCGCATGGTGCGTGCGCCGGAACGTTCGAGCAGCGATCCGTCGCGGCGGGCTTCGGCACCGCGGTGACTCGATCAGCTCGGTGACTCAGTCCTCGAGCGCGCTCCGCAGACGCTCGACGTCCTCGTGCGCTGCGTCGCTCGCACGCTGCGCCCGGTCAGCCTCTCGTTGGCGTCGGGCCCACTCGCGATCGGCGTCGGCGATGTCCGCGTCGAGCTCCTCGAGCCGCCGTGCGAGGTCCTCGCGGTCACGCTGCAGTCCCGATCGCCGGACCGCCGACTCGTCCAGGAAGGCGGTCGCCTCCTCACTCGCGCTGGACGCTGCCTCCTCGTCGCGCTCGGCCGCCTCCAGCCGGGTCCGAAGGCGTCGGCGTCGGTCGTCGTCGTCGTCGGAACGGTCGCCGTCTCCGTCGCCCCACGTCCCGAGGGAGCCGTCGGCGGTGGAGCGCCCACCGGGGGATCCTGGACCGCCGACCACACCACCCCACCCCGCTCCGCTCGAGGTCGGGGCGTCGGTCAGCCGCCCGGACGACACCTGCGCGGCGAGATCGGCGTCGGCACTCGCCGCTTGCAGACCCTGACGGACGGTCTCGATCACCGCTCCGGAGAGGGACACCCCCTCCGCTGCTGCGGCCTCGACGGTGGCGGTGACGAGCGTCGCGATCAGCGAGCGACGTTCGGTGCCGAGCGTGCGGAGCGCTGTGGCGTCGCCGGAGCGTTGAGCGTCGCCGAGCGCGGAGCCGAGTTGTTCCAGTTCGCTGAGCAGGTCCGGGCGGTGCGCCGTCAACACGTTGAGCGCCCAGGCGGCGACCGACGGTTTGCGGAGCGCGAGGATCGCCGTCGCCAGGTCGCCGTCTCCGTCGTCGCGCGCTGCGACGGCCAGGCGTTTGCGCTCCGCCACGAAGCCGCTGAGGGGGACGCGCAGCAACTCGACGGCTGCGGACGCGAGGCCAGTCGGGGCCGGCGTTCCGGTGTCGCGGTCATCGGGCACGGTGCCGCTCCCTCGCATCATTTCACGTCAGGCTAGCGCCCTCTTGCGCCAGAACGGAGTCCGACTGTCGCCTTTTCGGGGGTCGATACCGACAATGTGGACATGGATGCCAGACCTTACCCCGACACGGTGGAGCCGCCAGAAACAGCGGCCTGCACCGACTTGAAGTCCCTCCTCAGGACCGTGGACTTCCCGATCTCACGCCGCGAACTGCAGTCGATCGCCGTCCGTTCCGGACTCGACCGCGGGACGCTCGCCGCGCTCAACACGCTCACCGAAGAGCACTACGCCGGCTCGTTCAGCATCCTCCGCGAACTCCGCCACCACGGCGAGCTCCGTCGCTCCGCCTGACCACCCCGCCCCGACACCTGGCGGATTCCCCAGCGCGGTGCGCTGGCGTGAGCGCGGGTCACAGCCCCGAGCGCGGGTCTCCGGAGGGGCGCGCTCACGCTTGCGGGGCGCGGTGACGTCAGCGCACCGCGCTGGCGATTCCGGCAGACATCGTGCAACGCAGAAACCCCCGGCGAGCCGAGGGTTTCGAGCTGAGATCCAGTGCGGAGACGGCGGGATTTGAACCCGCGGTCCCCTTACGGGGACTCCACCTTAGCAGGGTGGTGCACTAGGCCGAACTATGCGACGTCTCCATGTGCGCTCGCGAGCGGACGCACGACGACCAGCATAACCGGTGATGGGCGTGGTGACGAATCCCCGGGTCCGAACCCGGGTCCGAGACGCCCTTCGACACTTCGACAAGCTCAGTGCGGCGCAGCTCAGGGACCGAACCAGGTTGGGACCGGGCCGCTGACGGACCGGGACGCCTACTGGTTGTCGAGGGTACGACCGCGGGAGCAGGTGCGCTGGTCGGCGGTCTGGCCCGTCACGGACGACGGGAGGACCACTGCACCACCGGCGGAGGGGTCGGTCGCATCGGCAGGCGGAGCCGTCGCGGCAGGATCGCCACCGGCATCCGCACCCTCGGCGGGATCGACCGCGGTCGGGTCGGTCGGGTTCGCCACCGCACCGGCGCCCGTCGCGCCCGAGAGCTGGATGGGCTGGTCGTTGCCGAGCGCCTCGAACAGCGCGGCTGCCGCATCGTCGATCGGCTCGACGCCACCCTCGACGGCCGCGTTCGGATACTGCACGAACGCGATGTTCGCGAGGTCGACCTCACGCAGCGTCATGGCGATCGCGATCATCGTGTCGAGGCTCGTCAGGCTGTCGGACAGCTGCATGTTCTTCGCCGCCGCTTTGGCCAGGGAGTAGAGGATTCCAGGGTTGGTCAGCGTCTCGGCGCTCTTCACCTGCTGCATCATCGCCGACAGGAACACCTGCTGGTTGCTGATGCGACTGAGGTCGCTGCCGTCGCCGACACCGTGCCTGGTGCGGAGGAACTGCAGTGCCTCGTACCCCTCGAGCGTGTGCTCGCCGGCCGAGAGGAAGGTGTTCGTGTACTCGTCCTCGATCGGGTCGGCGACACACACCGTCACCCCACCGAGCGCGGTCGACATCGCCATCACGCCACTGAACTGGACCTCTGCGGCGAACGGGATCTCGAGGCCGGTGAGCTGCGACACCGTCAACGCCGTGCAGGCGAGCCCCCCGTAGCTGAGCGAGGTGTTGATCTTCTGCCGACTCATCGAGTCGAACGAGCCACCGGACGGGTCGGGGCAGGACGGGATGGGGACGAACATGTCGCGCGGGAAGCTGACGACGGTCGCGTTGCTGTGGTCTTCGGAGATGTGCACGAGCATCGTGACGTCGTTGAGGTTGCCGGTCTCCTCTTCGGCATCACCGAAGACGGGATCCTGGCCGGCGCGCGAGTCGCTGCCGACGATGAGGAGGTTCACCCCGCCCGGATACGCTCCGATCGCGGGCAGGTCGGTGACCGCCTCACCCTGCGAGTCGACGAGCGCGACGCCGGGCTTCACGGTCGCGGCGACGTCCCAGAGGGCGATGCCGGCCACGATGCCACCGCTGACCAGCGCGACCGCGAGCGTCGAGGCGACGATCTTCAGGCCGGTCGTGATCGGGTTCGACCGCTTGAGTCGTCCGTGGCGGGCGATGGTCGCGAGCTTCTTCGGGCGGGGCCCACGAGCTGCCGGTCGGCGTGCCGCGGCGTCGCCGGCGGGCTCGTCGATGTCGGTCGAATGCGGGGGCATTCGTCGATTCAACCACGGGTTCATGTGAAGCGCACAGCCGGAGGCCGTGGGCGCCGAGGTGCGGGAGTCTCTGAGGACGGTGAAGAAAGTGCGGAGGGCGTGGGATTCGAACCCCGCAACGCGCCAGCATTGCGCCGCCAGGCCCAACCAGCCATCTGATGAACGTGCGGAGGGCGTGGGATTCGAACCCACGAGACATTTCTGCCCACCAGTTTTCAAGACTGGCTCCATCGGCCGCTCGGACAGCCCTCCTGATGGTCGATCGCCCGCGATGACGCAGCTGACGACCAGGATCGAGTGTATCGGATGGGGCCAGCGACGAAGCGGCCCCATCCGATCACGCGGTGACTACTGGTCTTCCTCCGGACGACCGGCCGTGCAGGTGTTCTGTGCGGCGTTCTGGCCCGTGATCGTGTCGGGCAAGGCGACGGGGCCGGCGGCGGACGGGTCCGCGGGCGCTGCCGGGTCCGCCGTGGCAGCCGGATCGGCAGCCGCGTCGGTGGTCGCCGGGTCTGGCGTGACCGGCGCGTTCGGGTCGGTCACGACGTACTTGCCGGTGGCGGACAGGGCGACGGCCTGGTCGCTCTGCAGCGCCGTCCACAGGACGTCGGCATCGGACGTCGCCTCGACTCCGCCCTCGACCGTGGCCGTCGGCGTCTGGACGAACGCGACGCGGTCGAGCGGGATGTCCTTGAGCGCTGCGGCGATCGACACCATCGTGTCGATGTTGTTCAGGCTGCTCGACAGGGTCACGTTCTTCAGCGCGGCGCGGGCGATCGAGTAGAGCTTGATCGGGTCGGAGAGCGTGTCGCTGCTCTTCAGCGTGCGGACGAGCGAGGAGAGGAAGACCTGCTGGTTCGAGATCCGCGAGAGGTCGCTGCCGTCGCCGACGCCGTGACGTGAGCGGAGGAAGGCGAGGGCGGACGCGCCCGAGAGGTCGTGGGTGCCGACGTCGAGGTTGATGCCGCTCCAGGCGTCGTTGAGGGGCTCGGTGACACACACCGGCACGCCGCCGACCGCGTTCGACATCGAGATGACGCCGTCGAAGCCGATCTGCGCGGCGAACGGGATGGAGAGGCCGGTGATGCCCTCGACCGTGGAGACCGCGCAGGCGAGCCCGCCGTCGGCCCCGCCGTACATGAGGGCGGTGTTCATTTTGTCGCGACCGTTGCCGCCGTCGGCGCAGTCGCCGATCTGCACGTACATGTCGCGCGGGAAGCTGACGACCGTGGCGCTCGAGTGGTCTGCCGAGATGTGCATGAGGATCGTGACGTCGTTGAGGTTCTCGTCTCGCTCGCCGTACGCCTGGTTGCCATCGCCCGAGTCGCTGCCGACGAGGAGCAGGTTGACGCCGCCCTCGATCGCGCCGATGTTGGGCGGCGGCGCACCCGGCGTCTCGTTGTCGAGGTGGGCGACGGGCTTGACGCTGTTGGCGAGGTCGAGCGCGGCCACACCGGCGACCGCGATGCCACTCACGCCGACGACGGCGGCCGTCGCGGCGACGATCTTCGCGACGGTGACGAACGGGTTCGACTTGCGGAGTCTGCCGTGACGGACGGCGGCGCGCGGTTTGGACGCGTCGGCGTTGCGGGTCATGGATCTCGCTCTCGTCTCAGGAACAGGGGTGGCCGGAACCCAGGAGACCGGGCTGCGGCGAGTCGTCCGGCGACACCTGGAGCAGGCGCGCACCGACGCCCGTGCCCACCGGAAACGGCGTATCGGCACGGAGCTTTGGACGATGCTAACCCGAAATGCTCCTCAGGAGCTGAGAGAGACCGTCGTCGGTGACCGTGCCGGTGACCTCCGACGCGACCGCGAGGACCTCCTCGGGCGCCTGGCCCATGGCGACACCGCGCCCTCCGGCGGCGGCCCAGCCGAGCATGTCGACGTCGTTGCGGCCGTCGCCGACGGCGACCATCTGCGAGCGCTCGAGCCCCAGCCACTCCCGGACACGTTCCAGCGCGGTCGCCTTGTTGACGCCCTTCGGCGCGATGTCGAGCCACGCCGTCCACCCGATCGCGTAGCTCACCTGGCTGAGCCCGATCTTGTCGACGATGCGGAGGAACTCCTCCTCGTCGTGGCTCGGGGACACGACGACGACGCGTGTCACCGGGCTCGTCACGAGCTCCTCGAACGGGACCTCGATCGCGTTCTCGAGGTTCCAGTCCTCCATGCCGACCGTGTACTTGCGGAAGCCGTCGGGGTATTCGACCATGTAGCTGCCCTCGGAGAGGTGCGGCTGGATGAGCCCGAGGACCTCGGTCGGGTCGAAGGTCTCCATGAAGAAGCGTTCGTAGGAGTCGGGCTTCGACTCGTTCCGCTTCATGATGAGCGCACCGTTCGCGCAGACGACGTACTGCGGCGTCAGCTCGAGCTCCTCGAGCACCGGGCGCGTGCTCTCCCAGCTGCGACCGGTGGCCAAGGTGACGATGTGGCCGAGCGAGACCACGCGGCGCACCTCGTCGGCGACCGACAGGCTGAGCGAACCGTCCTCGTGCAGCACGGTGCCGTCGATGTCGAGGGCGACGAGCAGCGGGTTCGCGGTGGTGGTCGTCTCGTCCGTCATCGGATCGGCCTCGCGACCGCGATGCCGCCCAGGTACGGACGCAGCACCTCGGGGATGACGACGCTGCCGTCCTCCTGCTGGTGCGTCTCGAGGATCGCGACGATCCAGCGGGTGGTCGCGAGCGTTCCGTTGAGCGTCGCGACCGGCGTGGTCTTGCCCGACTCCCCGCGGTACCGGGTGTCGAGGCGACGCGCCTGGTAGGTGGTGCAGTTCGAGGTGCTGGTGAGCTCGCGGTACGCGTCCTGCGTCGGCACCCAGGCCTCGACGTCGAACTTGCGTGCCGCGCTCGACCCGAGGTCGCCGGCGGCCGTGTCGATGACCCGGTAGCTGAGGCCGAGCGACTGCAGCATCGCCTCCTGGTACGACAGCAGGCGCTCGTGCTCGGCGGCGGCGTCCTCCGGCTTGGTGTAGACGAACATCTCGAGCTTGTTGAACTGGTGCACCCGGATGATGCCGCGGGTGTCGCGCCCGTAGGACCCGGCCTCCTTGCGGTAGCAGGTCGACCAGCCGGCGTAGCGGAGCGCGCCCTCCTCGAGGTCGAGGATCTCGTCGGAGTGGTACCCGGCGAGCGCCACCTCGCTCGTGCCGGTGAGGAAGAGGTCTTCACCGGCGATCTGGTAGACCTCGTCGGCGTGCTCGCCGAGGAAGCCGGTGCCCTTCATGATCTCGGGGCGCACGAGCGTCGGCGTGATGAGCGGGACGAAGCCGGCCTCGATCGCGCGGTCGAGCGCGAGGTTCATGAGGGCGATCTCGAGGCGGGCGCCGATGCCGCGGAGGAAGTAGAAGCGCGAGCCGCTGACCTTGGTGCCGCGCTGCATGTCGATGGCGCCGAGGAGTTCCCCGAGCTCGAGGTGGTCGCGCGGGGTGAAGTCGAACGAGGGGCGTTCGCCGACCTCGCGGAGCGTGATGAAGTCGGCCTCGCCGCCGGCGGGCACGCCCTCGAGGACCGGGTTCTGGATGCGACCGGCGACGTCGGCGAAGTAGGCCTCGGCCTCGGTCGCGACCTGCTGGGCCTCCTTGACGCGGGCGGCGAGCTGCTGCGCTTGGGCGACGAGGGCGGCCTTCTCCTCCTTGGGGGCCTTGGCGACCTGCTTGCCGAACGCGTTCTGCTCGGCACGGAGTTCCTCGAACCCGGTGATCGCAGCGCGGCGTGCGGTATCGGCGTCGATCGCCTGGTCGACGAGGTCGACGGAGGACCCTCGCTTCTGCTGCGACGCTCGGAGGACTTCTGGCTGTTCGCGGAGGAGTACGGGATCGATCACCCGGCAAGTCTAGCGATCGAGGTCGGTGACGAGGCCCCGGGACAGTACCGTTGGGCCATGCCGACTCCCCCGCACGCCGCGCTCGTGTACAACCCGGTGAAGGTCGACGCCACCCGGCTGCGGAGCGCGTTGGAGGCGCGGTCGCAGGAGGCGGGATGGGCGGCTCCGCACCTGTACGAGACGAGCGTCGACGACCCCGGTGTCGGTCAGGCGAGGCGAGCGGTCCTCGACGGCGCCCGGGTGGTGCTCGTGGCCGGCGGCGACGGGACCGTGCGGGCCGTCGCCGAGGGGCTGCGCGGGAGCGGTGTGCCGCTGACCCTCATCCCCTCGGGGACCGGCAACCTGCTCGCGAGGAACCTGAAGCTGCCGCTCGGCGACCAGGTGGCCGCGATCGGGACGGCGTTCACGGGCGACACGCGCGCGATCGACATCGGCGTCGCCATGATCACCCGCGCCGACGGGTCGGAGGAGGAGCACGCGTTCGTGGTGATGGCCGGCATGGGCATCGACGCGATGATGATCGCCACCGCGAACCCCGACCTCAAGAAGTCGCTCGGCTGGCTCGCCTACGTCGAGTCCGGTCTCCGCTCGATCGCCACGGCCGCGCCGTTCCGCATCCACTACCAGTTGCGCGGGCACCGTCAGCATGCGGCGACCGTGAGCTCGGTGCTCGTCGGGAACTGCGGCACGTTGCAGGGCGGCGTGCAGCTCATGCCGGACGCCGAACTCGACGACGGGTTCCTCGACGTCGCGGTGCTGCAACCGAAGGGTGCCTTCGGCTGGCTGCTCGTGTGGCGGAAGGTGACGTGGGAGAACCGGGTCCTGCGGCGGACTGCCGTGGGGCGACGGATGATCCGTTTCACCGAGGGCCGGGGTGGGAACACCGTGACGAACCTGCGTGCTGAGGCGCTGACCGTGCGGGTCGACGAGGCCCAGGACCTCGAGCTCGACGGCGACGCGTTCGGCATGGCGACCATGGTCGCGTTCGACGCGCACCGCGGCGGGCTGCTCGTCAAGCTCCCGTAGCCGGCGACACCGCTGAGTCCGACTACCGTCCCTCGACGAGGTCCGCGATCTCGGTGAGGAGCGCCGTCGCCCGCTCGAGGTCGGGGCGGAGGTCGCGGTCGGCGTCGTCCGTGCCGAGCGACGCCGACGCCCGGGCGAACACGTCGGCCAGCGCCCCGGTCAGTCGGTCGGCGACACCACGGCGCCGCACGAGCCGGACCGCACCGAGGAGTTCGCAGGCGATGAGCGTCCTCGTGGCGACGACCGCGTCCTCCAGCTGGGCGACGGCCTGCGCGGCGAACGGTGCGTCCTCCTCGGCGCCGCGCGACAGGACGACCGTGCCGAGCGCCGCCGGTTGCGCCGCGTGCCGGATGTCGGCGACCGCGCCCGCAGCGACGTACTCGACCATCATCAGTCCTGACGCACCCGGTTCCCCGTCGCCGAGGAACGGCGGCAGGCCCGTGAACGCGGGTTCGTTCAACAGCCGCAGGCGAGAGAGGGTGACCGTTGACGTCTGCGCGAGCGCGAGGGCGGTGGCGTCCAGTTCCGCTGCCAGCTGCGCCTGGAAGAAGGCGCCGTGGTGGAGGACCGCCCGTGATCCGGCATCGGCACCGAGGACGTACAGCGGGTTCTCCTCCGCAGCACCGATGAGCGCCGCCACCTGGTCCGCGAGCCGGTCCGTCGCCGTCGCCACGACGCCCTGCGTGATCGCCGCGATGCGGAGCGCGAACGGGTCCTGGATCCGGGCCGGTTCCGGCGCGGGTCCGATGAGCGCGCGCAACGCCGCAGCAGCAGCTTCGACACCGGGCGCGGCGGACGCACCCGCCGACGCCTCGGCGAAGGCCTGCGCGTTGCCGTCCAGCGCGTGGAAGCTGAGCGCACAGACCCCCGACCAAGCTCGGTCGAGCACCCGAAGCTCCGTGACCGCGAGCGCCGCGCGCGCGATGGTCAGGGCGCTGCTGCTGATGAACGACAGGGCACTCTCCGCGCCCCACGCGTCCAACGGCTCGAGCGGCGTCGACGCCGGCCGTTCGCCGAGGAGGGTCAGCGCCGTACCGGCGAGTGCGGTGAGGTCGCCGGTCCCGATCGACCCGAGGGTCCGGACGGTCGGCAGTGCGTCGCGGCGCAGCATATCGGCGAGCGCCGCGACGACCGCGGGCTCGACACCCGATCCGCCGACGGCGAGCTGGTTGAGCCGGACCGCGAGCATCGCCCGCACGACCCGGTCGGGGACGACCTCACCCGCGTCGACCGCGTGGCTGCGGAGCAGGCGGCGGGCGTGGGCATCGCCGTCGTCGGCCACCGCGGTGTCCTTGTTCGCCCCCACGCCCGTGCTCCTGCCGTAGACGTCCGCGTGCTCGGCGAGGTCCTGTGCTGCGTCATGCGCCGAGGCCAGTCGGTCGAGCACGGTGCGAGGCACGAAGGCCTCCTCCTCGAGGTCCGCGATCCGCCGCAGCTCGTCGATGCCCAGTGCTCCCGCGATCTCGATCATCCCGACACCCTCTCTTGCGCTCCGCCGTCGTGTGCACCATCCTTGCTCACACGGCGAACGTCCCACCAGATGAAATTCGAGTTTTACCTGACGGAAACATTTGAGGCGGTTCGCTGAAACCGTGGAGCCATAGCGTGGTGGCTCGACAGAGAGGGATCTGATGGCTGAATCATCGACTCGAACCGTGGAGCGTGCACTCTCGCTCCTCGCCGTGGTGTGCGACCGCGGCCGCACGACCCTCGCCGAGAGCGCGCGACTCGTCGACCTCTCGCCGAGCACCGCCCTCCGGCTCCTCCGCACCCTGGAGTCCACGGGCTTCGTCCGGAAGGACGCCGACGGCAGCTACCGACCCGGCAGCCGCGTCGTCCAGCTCGGCACGCAGGCACTCAGCAACGAGTCGCTCGTCGGCTTCTGCCACACGGAGATGCTCGACCTCGTCGAACGCACCGGCGAGTCCGCCTACCTGAGCGTCGAGGGTCACGCGTCGACCGCGCTCTACCTCGCGATCACGGAGGGCACCCACTCCGTCCGTCACGCGAGCTGGGTCGGTCGCACGATCCCCCTCGACGGGTCGGCCGCGGGTGCCGCACTCACCGGGCGGACGCCCACCGCCGGCTACGTCACGGTCGAGCGGGGCGTCGAGTCGGACGTCACCGCGATCGCCGCTCCCGTCCGCTCGGGAGCACGGATCGTCGCGGCGCTGAGCCTCGTCATCCCGAGCTACCGGATGACCGACGACCTCATCGCCTCCTACGGCGAGCTCCTCGTCGCCGCCACGGACCGGCTCTCCAGCGGGCTCGCCTCGTACACCGGACCCACCGACAACACACCCGCGACCGTCCCCGACGACGCCGCGGACCTCCTGGAGGGACGCGCATGATCCGCTTCACGAACGTCAAGAAGGCCTACCCGGACGGCACGGTCGCCGTCCACGACCTCTCCTTCGAGGTGCCGACCGGCTCCCTCACGGTGCTCGTCGGCCCGTCCGGCTGCGGCAAGACGACCTCGCTCCGGATGATCAACCGCCTCATCGATCCGACCTCGGGGTCGATCCTGCTCGACGACGTCGAGACCCAGTCGCTCGACCGCGTCACCCTCCGTCGTCGGATCGGCTACGTCATCCAGAACGCCGGTCTGTTCCCGCACCGCACCGTCGTCGACAACGTCGCAGCCCTCCCCCGCCTGCTCGGCGGCTCGCGTCGGGAGACGCGCACGGCGGCCCTCGAGCTGCTGGAGCGCGTCGGTCTCGACGAGAAGTTCGCGAAGAAGTACCCGTGGCAGCTCTCCGGCGGTCAGCAGCAGCGCGTCGGCGTCGCCCGCGCCCTCGCGACGAACCCGCCGTTCCTCCTCATGGACGAGCCCTTCAGCGCGGTCGACCCGATCGTCCGGGCGCAGCTCCAGGACGAGTTCCTGCGCCTGCAGGCCGACATCTCGAAGACGATCGTGATGGTCACCCACGACATCGACGAGGCACTCAAGCTCGGCGACCAGGTCGCGGTCCTGCGCGAGGGCGGTCTCCTCGCGCAGATCGCGCCGCCGGTGGACCTCCTGACCCGCCCCCACGACGCGTTCGTCGCCGACTTCGTGGGTGAGGCCCGCGGCTACCGTGCACTCGGCTTCCTCGGGCTCGACCACGACGACGCCCTCCACCGTGAGCCCGTCGCCCGGCTCGGCGACACCGCCGTGACCGGTGTGCACGCGAGCGGCTGGGTGGTGGTCACGGACGACGAACGCCGTCCCCTCGGCTGGTTCGACACCGCAGCCGGTCACGGCTCCGTCTCGATCGACACCATCAGCGGCCACGGCCTGTTCGTGCCGCGCACGGCGTCGCTCCGCATCGCGCTCAACGCAGCGCTCGCGCACCCGAGTCGACGTGTCGGGCTCCTCGACGACGACGGCCGTCTCACGGGCACCATCGCCGCCAGCGAACTGCTCGAGCGCCCCGCCCCCGAGCGGAGCCTCCGATGACGATCGACTGGATCTGGGAGAACCTCCCACTCATCGGCGACCTCACGCTCAACCACCTCTGGTTGACGCTCACCCCGACGGTGCTCGGACTCTTCGTCGCCCTCCCGTTCGGCTGGTGGGCGCACCGCTCGCGTCGCGGCCGACCGTTCATCGTCGGTACCGCCGGGCTGCTGTACACGATCCCGTCACTCGCACTGTTCATCATCCTGCCGACGATCCTCGGCACGAAGATCCTCGACCCGATCAACATCGTCATCGCCCTGACCGTCTACACGGTGTCGCTCCTCGTCCGTGTCGTCTCCGACGGGCTGTCCTCGGTGCCGGTAGACGCGGTGCAGGCGGCCGAGGCCATGGGCTACCGGTCCTGGCAGCGACTCGTGCTGGTCGAACTGCCCGTGGCCGTCCCGGTGATCGCCGCCGGCCTGCGCGTCGCGGTCGTCTCCAACGTCAGCATCGTCACGATGGCCGCCCTGCTCGGCATCCCGCAACTCGGGACCCTGTTCACCCAGGGCTTCCAGCTCCGCCTGTTCGTGCCGCTCGTCACCGGCATCCTGCTCTGCGTCGTCCTCGCCGTGATCCTCGACCTGATCATCGTCCGGCTCGGCTCGCTCGCGACGCCCTGGCGTGATCGGACGGTGGCAGCATGAGCGTCATCGACTGGCTGACCGACCCCGCCAACTGGACCGGTGCGGACGGCATCCCCTCACAAATGGGCTACCACCTGCTGTACACGGGCATCGCGCTCGTCATCGCCGCAGCGATCGCCGTGCCGCTCGGAATCCTCGTCGGCTACACCGGCAAGGGCGAGCGCCTCGTCGCCGGATCGGCCAACGCCCTCCGCGCCCTGCCGACCCTCGGCCTCCTCATCCTGCTGTTCCTCCTCATCTCGCCGGTGGTCCCCGGGCAGCTCGTCTACGTCATCCCGACGATCGTCGTCCTCGTGCTCCTCGCCGTCCCGCCCATCCTGACCGGGACGTACACGGGCATCCAGAGCGCCGATCCCGACGCGGTGGGCGCCGCCCGCGGCATGGGCTACACGAAGCTGCAGATCCTCTGGCACGTCCAGCTCCCCTGCGCCCTCCCCCTGCTGCTGTCCGGCATCCGCTCGTCCACCCTCCAGGTCGTCTCGACCGCGACGGTCGCCGCCTACCTCGGTCTCCAGGGGCTCGGCCGGTACATCATCGACGGCCGCGCCCAGGCCGACTTCTTCCAGATGGCCGGCGGCGCGATCCTCGTCGCCGCCCTCGCCTTCGCGCTGGAGATCGCCTTCACCCTCCTCGGCACCCTCATCGTCTCCCCCGGTCTGCGGCGCACCAGCCGCAGACGGCGGACGGTGGCCCCGACCACCGTCACCGGGGCGATCCCCCGGCCGGCCTGAGCCGCACCCGCACCGCACGACCACCTCCGCACGACCGCACCACCGATCCGTCCATCTCACCGAATCGAGGTCCTCATGCCCTTCCCCACCTTCCCCCGTCGACTCGCGGCCATCGCCGCGACCACCGCAGCCGCCGCTCTCGTCCTCACCGGCTGCGGCGGCCAGGACGCCCTCAGCAGCGACGGCGCGTCCGGCTCCTCCGGCGACGCCGTCATCATCGGCTCAGCCGACTTCACCGAGAGCCAGCTCATCGCCACCATTTACTCCCAGGCGCTGCAAGCCGAGGGCGTGAAGGTGAAGGAGCAGTTCAACATCGGCAGCCGCGAGGTCTACATGGCCGCGCTGCAGGACGGCTCCATCGACCTCCTCCCCGAGTACTCGGGCGCACTGCTCAAGTACCTCGACTCCGAGTCGAAGGCCAGCACGAGCGAGGACGTCGTCGCGGAACTCGGCGACAAGCTCCCGAAGGGTGTCAGCATGCTCGACATCTCGCCCGCGGAGGACAAGGACGTGCTCGCCGTCACCCAGGAGACGGCCGACAAGTACGACCTCAAGACGATCTCCGACCTCGTGCCGTACATGTCCGAGCTCAGCCTCGGCGGCCCGCCGGAGTGGAAGACGCGCGTCAACGGCGTCGTCGGCCTCGAGCAGGTCTACGGGCTCACCTTCAAGGAGTTCGTCAGCCTCGACGCCGGCGGACCGCTCACGATGACCGCGCTCACGAGCGGCCAGGTGCAGGTCGGCGACATCTTCAGCACCGACCCCGGGCTCACCGCGAACAAGCTCGTCGCCCTCGAGGACGACAAGTCGCTCTTCGCGGCCGAGAACATCGTCCCCGTCATCAGCACGAGCAAGCTCGACGACACGATCTCGAAGACGCTCGACAAGGTGTCCGCGGCCCTCACCACCGAGGACCTCATCGAGATGAACGGCAAGGCGTCCGACGGCACGAGCCTGAAGAGCATCGCCGAGGAGTGGCTGAAGGACGCCGACCTCGGCTAGCAGCACCCTTCGACGGGCTCGGGGTCGAGAAGCAATCCAGGGGGCGAGAACCGGTTCAAGGACGGCGACCCGCCCCTGAGCCCGTCGGAACAGCACCACCACCACCGCACCGCAGACGTAAAGGACCAGCGCATGCCGACCACCACCCGGACCATCCGTGCCGCTCGCGGCACCACCCTCACCGCCAAGAGCTGGCAGACCGAGGGCCCGCTCCGGATGCTCATGAACAACCTCGACCCCGAGGTCGCCGAGCACCCGGAGGACCTCGTCGTCTACGGCGGCACCGGGAAGGCCGCGCGCAACTGGGAGGCGTACGACGCGATCGTCCGCACACTCGAAGGGCTGGAGGCCGACGAGACCCTGCTCGTGCAGTCCGGCAAGCCCGTCGGCGTCTTCCGCACGCACGAGTGGGCGCCGCGCGTGCTCATCGCGAACTCCAACCTCGTCGGTGACTGGGCGACGTGGCCCGAGTTCCGCAAGCTCGAGGCCGAGGGTCTCACCATGTACGGGCAGATGACCGCCGGCTCGTGGATCTACATCGGCACGCAGGGCATCCTCCAGGGCACCTACGAGACCTTCGCCGCGATCGCCGACAAGCGGTTCGGCGGCACCCTCGCCGGGACGCTGACCCTCACGGGCGGCGCCGGCGGCATGGGCGGGGCACAGCCGCTCGCCGTGACGCTCAACGAGGGCGTCGTGCTCATCGTCGACGTCGACCCGAGCCGACTGGAGCGACGCGTCGAGCACCGCTACCTCGACGAGATGACGGACGACCTCGACGACGCCGTCGAACGCGTGCTCGCCGCAAAGGCCGAACGGCGCCCGCTATCGGTCGGTCTCGTCGGCAACGCCGCGACCGTCTTCCCCGAACTGCTGCGGCGCGGTGTCGCCATCGACATCGTCACCGACCAGACGAGCGCTCACGACCCGCTCGCCTACCTGCCCGAGGACACGGCGCTCGCCGACTGGCAGACCGAGGCGGCGGCCGACCCGGTCGACTTCACGCGCCGCTCGCGACTCGCCATGGCGAAGCAGGTGCAGGCGATGGTCGACTTCCAGGACGCCGGCGCCGAGGTCTTCGACTACGGCAACTCCATCCGCGCCGAGGCGAAACTCGGCGGCTGCGAGCGCGCCTTCGACTTCCCCGGCTTCGTGCCCGCCTACATCCGGCCGCTCTTCGCCGAGGGCAAGGGCCCGTTCCGCTGGGCTGCGCTCTCCGGCGACCCGGCGGACATCGCCGCGACCGACCGCGCCATCCTCGAACTCTTCCCCGAGGACGAGAAGCTGCGCCGCTGGATCACCTCGGCCGGCGAGAAGATCGCCTTCGAGGGGCTGCCCGCCCGCATCTGCTGGCTCGGCTACCAGGAGCGCCACCTCGCCGGCCTGAAGTTCAACGAGATGGTCGCCTCGGGTGAACTGAGCGCGCCCGTCGTCATCGGCCGCGACCACCTCGACTCCGGTTCCGTCGCCTCGCCGTACCGCGAGACGGAGGCCATGGCCGACGGCTCCGACGCGATCGCCGACTGGCCGCTGCTCAACGCCCTGCTCAACACGGCGTCCGGCGCGACCTGGGTGTCGATCCACCACGGCGGCGGGGTCGGCATCGGCCGATCCATCCACGCCGGTCAGGTGATCGTCGCCGACGGGACGCCGCTCGCCGCCGAGAAGATCGCGCGCGTGCTCGTCAACGACCCGGGCACCGGCGTCATGCGTCACGTCGACGCCGGCTATGAGCGGGCGGCCGAGGTCGCCCGCGAACGCGGCCTGCGGGTGCCGATGTGGGAGGGCGAGTGACCGACGGCCTGATCGCCCACGGTCGGCTCGCTGGGCTCGACGAGATCACCGGCGTCGGCGTCGATCCGGCACGCGGCGGGTACTCCCGGCACGTCTGGACGCCGGCCGAGTTCGAGCTGCGCGAGTGGTTCACCGCTCGCGCCGCCCGACTCGGGCTCGACGTCGAGATGGACCGGAACGGCAACCTGTGGGCGTGGTGGGGCGAGCCCGGGCCCGACGCGGTCGTCACCGGCAGCCACCTCGACTCCGTCCCGGGCGGCGGCGCCTTCGACGGGCCGCTCGGCGTCGTCTCAGCGCTGGACGCCGTCGCGCGTCTGCAGGCCACCGGGTTCCAGCCGTCGCGTCCCGTCGCCGTCGTGGTGTTCGCCGAGGAGGAGGGGTCCCGGTTCGGGGTCGCCTGCCTCGGATCCCGGCTCCTGTCCGGGGCCATCACCGCGGACGCCGCCCGAGCGCTGACGGACGCGGACGGGGTCACCGTGGCGGAGGCCGCAGCGGCCGCCGGGCTCGCTCCCGAGCACCTCGGCCGCGACGACGAGGCGCTCGGCCGCGTCGGACTCTTCATCGAGTTGCACGTGGAACAGGGTCGCGGCCTCATCGACCTCGGCTCGCCCACCGCCGTCGCCTCGTCGATCCTCGCCCACGGCCGCTGGCGACTCCGCGTGAGCGGTCAGGGGAACCATGCCGGCGCCACCGGCATGCGCGAGCGCCGTGATCCCGTGGTCGCCGCGGCACGGGCCGTCCTCGCGGTCGAGCAGGCAGCCCTCGCGACGGACGACGCCCGCGCCACCGTCGGCCGCATGCGCATCGTGCCGGGCGGCACCAACGTCATCGCCTCCGAGGTCGACGCCTGGGTGGACGCCCGCGCCGCCACCGACGCCGGCACGCGCGCCCTCGTCGCGGACATCGAGAGCCGGGTGCAAGAGGCCGTCGCCGGTTCCGGCTGTACAGCTGAGCTGGTCGAGGAGTCGTGGTCGGGCGTCGTCGAGTTCGACCCCGAGCTCGCCGCGCGGCTGGCGGGCACGCTCGGCGGGGTCCCCCTGCTGCCGACGGGTGCCGGTCACGACGCCGGTGTCCTGAACGGAGCCGTGCCGACGGCGATGGTCTTCGTGCGGAACCCGACGGGCGTCTCGCACTCGCCGGAGGAGTTCGCCGAGGCGGACGACTGCGTCGCCGGTGTCGAGGCGCTCGAGACCCTGCTCCGGAGCGTCCTGTGACGGTCGCGAGCGTCGACCCCGGCGCAGCGGACGTCCGGCCTCCCATCTGGGCCGCGACCGCGATCATCGACGGTCGCCCGACCGACCGCGTACGCTTCACGGCCGACGACTCCGGACGGATCACCGCCGTCGAGCGGGGCGTCGGGCCGCAGACGGGCGACCGACGCCTCGGAACGGTCATCCCGGGCATGGGGAACGCCCACTCCCACGCGTTCCACCGCCTCCTGCGGGGGCGCACCCACGCCGACGGCGGTGACTTCTGGCAGTGGCGCGAGGCGATGTACGCGGCGGCCGCCAGCCTCGACCCGGACCACTACGGCCGGGTCGCTCGTGCCGTGTTCGGCGAGATGCTCGTCTGCGGCTGGACGGCGGTCGGCGAGTTCCACTACGTGCACCACCAGGCCGACGGCACCCCGTACCCGACCGCCCACGCGATGGAACTGGCGGTCGCCGGAGCCGCCGCCGACGTCGGCATCCGGCTCACCCTCCTCGACACGGCTTACCTCGCGAGTGGCCTCGGGCCCGCCGGGGGTCCCGCCGCTCCGCTGCTCACCGAACAGCTCGCGTTCGGCGACGGCGACGCGTCCGGCTGGCTCGCCCGCTGGCATCGACTGCGCGACGCGCTCTCCGGCTCGGTCGGCGCCACCGGGCTCGTCACGCTCGGTGCCGCGCTGCACTCCGTACG
The DNA here is from genome assembly GCF_902506515.1 of Plantibacter sp. T3. Classification (NCBI taxonomy): domain Bacteria; kingdom Bacillati; phylum Actinomycetota; class Actinomycetes; order Micrococcales; family Microbacteriaceae; genus Plantibacter; species Plantibacter sp. T3. The sequence continues at coordinate 278,090 of NZ_LR733286.1, forward strand.
CGCCGTGCCCGTCGACGCCATGCGCACGATCCTCGCCGGCCTGCCCGACGACGTCCCGCTGCACGTCCATCTCTCGGAGCAACCGCAGGAGAACGTCGACACGCTCGCGAAGACGGGCAGGACGCCGACGGGCGTGCTCGCCGCGCTCGGTGCGCTCGCCCCACGCATCAGCCTCGTCCACGCGACGCACCTGACCGACGCGGACGTCACGGCGATCGGGCGGTCCGGCGCGACCGTCGTGATGTGCCCGACGACCGAAGCCGACCTCGGTGACGGCATCGGACCGGCCCGCCGCCTCGCGGACGCGGGTGCCCGGATCGCCGTCGGCTCCGACCAGAACGCAGTGGTCGACCCGCTGCTCGAACTGCGTGGACTCGAAGCCGGTGAGCGGCTCGCCTCCGGCAGACGCGGCCGGTTCTCGCCCGCCGAGCTCCTCGCGGCGGGCACCGACAACGGGTACCGTTCGCTCGGACTCGGGCGGCACACGCTGGATGTCGGCGACCCGCTCGACCTCGTCGAGGTGTCGACGTCGAGTCTGCGCACGACCGGCACCGACCCTGCGCAACTCGCCCTCGTCGCGACCGCGTCCGACGTCGAGCGGGTCGTCGTCGGCGGGCAGCTCGTGGCGGAGGGCGGCCGGCTGCTCGCGACGTCACGGGAGTCGACGCCGGAACAGCTCCTCGCGGTGGCCCTCGCCGAGCTGGCAGCATCGACGGAGACGCCCCGGACAGCCACCTCGTCCCCGACACCTGATCACCCCTCGCAGGAGATGCAGCCATGACCAGCGAACTCATCACCGGCATCGCCGAGCTCACGACCAACGCGGGCTCCGGGCCGGGCGACGTCGACGGCAACCGGATCACCGATGCGGCACTCATCATCGAAGACGGCCGGATCGCGTGGCTCGGCGCAGCGGTCGACGCGCCCGACGCCGACGCGCGGACCGACGTGGGCGGGCGCGCCGTGCTCCCGGGTTGGGTCGACACGCACACGCATCTCGTGTTCGCGGGCGACCGCTCGGCGGAGTTCGAGGCGCGCATGGCCGGCGGCCGGTATGCGGCGGGCGGGATCGCGACGACCGTGGCGGCCACCCGGGCGGCTTCCGAGGAGCAGCTCGTCGCGGGTGCGCGGCGGTTGCGGACGGAGTCGCTCGCGCAGGGGACGACGTTCCTCGAGGCGAAGACCGGCTACGCGCTCGACGTGGAGGGCGAGGCGCGATCCGCTCGGGCGGCGGCCGAGGTCGCCGACGTCGTCACCTTCCTCGGAGCCCATCTCGTGCCGGCCGGTGCGGACCGCCGCGACTACCTCGACCTCGTGACCGGGCCGATGCTCGCGGCGGTGGCTCCGTTCGCGTCCTACATCGACGCGTTCTGCGAGGTCGGCGCCTTCGACGTCGAGGAGTCGCGCGAGGTGCTGCTCGCCGGTCGCGCCGCTGGCTTGGGTGTCCGGGTGCACGGGAACCAGCTCGGCGAGAGCGGCGGGGTGCGCCTCGCGGTCGAGTTGGAGGCGGCGAGTGTCGACCACTGCAACCACCTCTCTGACGCCGACGTCGACCTCCTGGCGGGTTCGTCGACGGTCGCCACCCTGCTGCCCGCCTGCGACCTGTCCACGCGCGAACCGTTCCCGCCGGCGCGCGCGCTCATCGACGCCGGTGCTTCGATCGCGCTCGCGACCAATTGCAACCCGGGCACCTCGTACACGACGTCGATGGCGTACTGCGTGGCGACCGCCGTGCTGCAGATGCGGCTGACGATCGCCGAGGCGGTGTGGGCTGCGACGCGAGGGGCCGCGGTGGCGGTCGGCCGCGAGCACGGTGTCGACGCCGTCGGATCGCTTCGCGTGGGTGGTCTCGCGGACCTGCAGGTGCTCGACGCGCCCTCGGTCTCACACCTCGCCTACCGGCCCGGCGTGCCGTTGACGGTCGGCGTCCGGCAGCGCGGCGAGCGCGTCACGATCGGTGAACGGCGATGAGCGGCGAGGCTGACGAGCGTGCCATCGTGCGGTTGCCCGCGTCCGGGCATCGGAGCTACCGGTGGCGGAACGGGCTGGGGACGGCGGCGGAGATCGCGGCGGAACCGGCCGAGGCTGGAAACGGCGGTGACGGGACCGCGACCAGGGACGGGCGCGGGGACGCGCCGACCGGGCCGGGTTGGACGCTGAGCATCGCGACGGTCGACGCGGACGTCGTCTTCTCGTCGTTCCCGGGTGTCGACCGACAACTGATGGCGTTGTCGGTGGGCGGACTCGGACTCCTGATCGACGGTGAGCCGGTCGAGTTGGACCGGTGGCAGGTCGCCGCCTTCGACGGGGCCTCAGCGGTGTCGTCGCGGGGCGTGGTCGGGCCGACGCTCGATCTCAACCTGATGGTGTCGCGGGATCGGTTCCGTGGATCGCTCGAGGTCGGCGTCGTCGATGGGTCGAGGCTCGTCACCACGCCGCCGGGAGCCACCACGTTCGTCGTGTTCCTCGACGGGCTGCTGTCGGCGGAGGGGCCAGGTCTGGACCCTGGTGCGCTCCAGCGGCACGACACCATCCGACTCGAGGCCGGCACCCTGTCCCTGACCGGCGACGCCACGATCGCGCTCGCCCAGGTCCTCCCCCACTTGTGATGGATGCCAGCGCGGTGCGCTGACGCGAGCGCGCCCCGCAGCCGCGAGCGCGGGTCTCCAGAGGGGTGCGCTCACCTCCCAGACCCGCGCCCACGCCGACTCGGCAGGTCTCGCGCCAGCGCACCGCGGTGACCTGAGACCTCCCCACCGGGTGCCGGCGCGGTGCGCCCGCGTGAATGACGCACACCCGGCGTGAGCGCTCCCCGCGCACGCGAGCGCGGGTCTCCGGAAGGGCGCGCTCACGTCACAGACCCGCGCTCACGTCAGCGCACCGCGCTGACGCACACCCCAGCCGCGACGGCTACTTCGTGCGGTCGAGGACCGCGAAGCGGAAGGTGTATGTGGCGTCGAGCGTGTCCTCGAGGCCCGTCACGTTCTTCTGGGCGAGGACCGTCTCGGTGCCCTGGAGCAGCGGGATGATCGGAGCCGCGGTCGCGGTCAGCGCCTGGATCTGCTCGATCGCCGCGATGCGCGCCGCCGGGTCGGTCGCCGTCGCCTCGGTGTCGATGAGCGCGTCGACGGCCGGGTCCGAGTATCCGTTGGCGACGGACGCGCCGGTCGTCGAGTACGCCGAACGCAGGAAGTTGTCGGGATCCGGGTAGTCCGGGAAGAACCCGAGCTGGTACGCCGGGTAACCCGACTCCGGGTTCAGCTCCTTCACGTAGCTCGTCCACTCCGTCGACTGCAGGTCGACGGTGAACAGGCCGGACGTCTCCAGCTGCGACTTGATGAGCGCGTACTCCTGGTCGGAGTCGGGGCCGTAGTGGTCGCTCGTGTACTGGATCGGCAGAGCGACCGGGGTGCTGACGCCCGCGGCCGCGAGGATCGCCGCGGCCTTCGCGGGGTCCGGCGCGTCACCGTACGCGGTCTGGAACGCGGGCGTCGCACCCGTCTGACCGTCGAGCACGACCGAGTAGGCCGGCGCGTAGGTGCCCTTGTAGACCTGGTCGGCGATATCCTCACGATCGACGAGCGACGCGACCGCCTGCCGGATGGCGAGCTTCTGGGCGTCGTTCGCACCCGGCTGGGTGTTCAGGTTGAACGTGAGGAACCGCACCGAACCGCCCGGCCCGTCGACGACCTGCAGGTCGGAGTCGCTTCGGAGGTCGGCCACGTCCGTCGCGGTCAGCGAGCGGTAGGCGATGTCGACGTCGCCCTTCTCCAGGTCGAGCCGCAGGTTCGACGCCGTCGTGTACGGCTTGAGCACGACGTGCTGCGTCTTCGCGCGGGTCCCGGAGTAGCGCGAGTTCGCCTCGAGGGAGAGCAGCCCGCCCGCCTGGTAGCTGTCGACGGCGTAGGGGCCGGAGCCGATCACGTCGTCGTCGCTCAGCAGCTTGTCCGCCGGGAAGACCTCTTCGTCGACGATCGGCCCGGCCATGCTCGTGAGCACGTAGGGCCAGGTCTGGTCGTTCGGCACCGTGAGGTGGAAGACGACCTGGTTGTCGTCACCCTCCTCGACGCTGTCGAGGTTCGCGAGCAGCGGCGACGGACCGTTGTCGGCGGCGATCTCACGGACGCGGGTGAAGGAGTAGACGACGTCCTCGGCCGTGAGCGCGTGACCGTTGGAGAAGGTCAGCCCCTCCTTGACCGTGCAGACGTAGGTGGTCTCGTCGGCGAAGTCGCACGATTCCGCCGCGTCGGGGGCGGGGACGACGTCGCCCTCGTCGTAGCTGAGGAGGTGCTGGTAGATCTGGTTCTGCGGCGTGAAGGATCCACGATCCCAGGCACCGGCCGGGTCGAGCGAGACGATCTGATCGGTCGTACCGATGACGAGCGCGGTGGTCGTCGTGGTGCCGCCCTGGGCCGTGCAACCGGTGAGGGCGGCGACGACACCGAGGCCGATGGCGACCGTGGCGAATCTGGCGGATCGGTTCATGGAGCGGTTCCTTCGGGTGACTGCGGGAGTGCAAATGCTGATGCTGATGGCGCGACGGGGACCGCGTGTGCGGCGAGCGCGAACCTCGGGTGCGGTTCGGCTCCGTCGACGAGCTCGGCGATGAGGCGTCCCAGCACCGGGCCGAACTTGAACCCGTGACCGGAGAATCCCGTCGTGACGATGATGCTGTCGATCCGGTCGATCACGAAATCCTCGCTGGGGCTCAGATCGTAGAGGCAGCTGATGGTATGGGGTGCGGACGCGTCGACGCCGGGCACCCATTCGGCGACGTAGGCGGTGAGCCGCGCGAGTTCCTCGGGTTCGGCGAGGCCGTCGCGTTCGTCGGGGTGGACGTGGACGGCACCGCCGTGCAGCCCGACCTTGACCCCCTCGCCCGGCGTCAGCAGGCCGTACACGCTCGACCCCTCAGCGGGGTAGTGGACGAAACTCGGCCAGGCGTCGGCGGCCAGCTCGCTCGGGAAGTGGGCAGGCTGGACCTGCGTCACGACGATCTCGGGCAGCGGACGATCGACGCTGCGAGCGAGGTCGCCGACGAGGTCGGGCGTCCAGGACCCGGCCGCGACGACCACGTGGTCGGCGACGACGTCGCCCAGCTCGGTGCGGACGACGGCGCCGCCGACACCCGCGGTCGGATCGTTCGACTCAGTCGGATCGACGCCCGCCACCCGCACGCCGAAGCGCAGGGTCGCTCCGGCCACCTCGGCGAGGTCGAGCAGGGCTTCGATCGCCTCGGCGGAGTACAGTCGCCCGCCGGTCGCGTGGTGGAGGACCTCGCGGTCGAACCGCAGTCCGGGCCAGCGGTCGCTCGCCTGCTCCGGGGTGAGGCGCTCCGAGGCGATCCCGCCTCGGGTCATCGCCGCCTCGATCGCCGAGAGCATCTCGGGTCGGCCGTGGTCGAGCGCGCCGGTGAGGTCGAGCAGCGTCCGTCCGCTCGCCGACTCGAGCGCCCGCCAGGCCGCGAGCGCCTCCGAGGTCAGGGAGACGTAGTCGTCGGCGTCGTAGCCCTGACGGAAGATGCGGGTCGCGCCATGTGAGGAGCCGTGCTCGTGACCGCGCGGGTACCGCTCGAGGAGCAGCACGTCCCGGCCCTGCTCGGCCAGCGAGCGCGCAGCCGCCGCACCGACGATCCCGGCACCGATGACCACGACCTCGGCGCGCGCCGGCAGCGCGGTCGGCGTCGCGTCCGCTGCCGGACCCGGCGCGGTCATCGGCCCGACTCCGCAGGCAGGCCCGACTCCGTGGTCTCGCGCGTCGCTGCGGTGGCGCGCGCGTCGACCGCCCGACGAGCCGGCATCGCGGCGGCCACGGCGGCCTCGTCGGCGAACGGACGGGACGGGAATCGACCGGGCGCGTATCGCGACGCGTCGACGAAGGGGCTCTCACCCGTGACCATCAGTTCGGCGAGCATCCGGCCGAGTCCGGGGCCGTGCGTGACGCCGGACTCGTTGTCGCCGGCCACGACGTACAGCCCGTCGAGCTCCGGGACGGGCCCCGCGATGAAGCGGCGGTCCGCGGTGTACGACACGATCCCCTGCACGGCGTCGGCGTCGTCGACGACGGGCGCGGCGGCCGGGATGAGCTCGGAGATGATCGGCGACAGGTGCTCCCGCATCGCCTCGACGAGGTCGGGGCGGTCCGGGCGACGGTCCGCCGGGCTGTCGTGCACCGCGAGCGCCTCGTAGCCGACACCGTTGCCATAGGTGAGACCGCCGAGGTGTTCCCGGATCCACAGTCCGTCGAGTTCCGGGATCATGAGGGTCGGCACCTCTCCGAGGCCGAACGGGGCGGTGGTCAGGCGGCTCGCGATCACGCGTGCGAACGGCAGCACGCGGTCCGTGGCGGCGAGGAGTCCGTTCGTCCAGGACCCTGCGGCGAGGACGACCTCGTCGCCGAGGACGCGCCCGCCGGTGGCGGTCAGCACGCCGACGGCTCGGCCGCCCTCGGCGAGGAAGTCGACGACGGGCGTGTGCTCGACGATCTCGACGCCCTCGGCCCGGGCGAGCGCCGCGAGCGCGAGTCCGGCGTCGGGCGCGCTGATCTGGATGCCGTCGGGATGGATGAACGCTCCGACGATGGCCTCAGGGTCGAGACCTGGAACGAGCTCAGCGGTCTCGACGGCGGTGAGCAGGCGGGCGTCCTCGGGTCGGAGCGGGTGCTCGGCGAACGGCAGCAGGTGATCGAGCACGGCCTGCTCGGTGAGGGCGAGCCACACGTTGCCCGTGTTCCGCAGCCCGATGTCGTATCCGGCCGCGTCGAGCCCGCGGTAGAAGTCGAGGCCCGCCTGCTCGAGGGCGAGTTCCGACTCGTCCCAGTACCAGGCGTAGCCCGCCGCCCACAGGCCGACGAAGCCCGCTCCCGCCGCGGTCGTCGCCCCGGCGGCGGTGCCCGACTCGAGGACCGTCACCCGTCGCCCGGCGCGAGCGAGGTGGACGGCGGTCGCCAGGCCGAAGAGGCCGGCACCGACGATGACGGTGGTTGCGGGGCGGGGGTCGGTCACCCTTCGAGGCTAGTCACTCGCCGTCCAGGAGCCGACCACCCCGTCGCAATCCGACACCCGCCGTGTCCTTCGCCGGCGGATTCCGCGTCCCCGACTCAGGAGGTGCGCGGCGCGCCGGCCTCGTCAGCGGTCGACTCGCCGGAGCACTCCTGAGTCGGGGACAAGGACGGAACTAGATGACGCCCTGGGCGAGCATCGCGTCCGCGACCTTCACGAACGCGGCGGTGTTCGCCCCGACGACGTAGTCGCCCGGCCGACCGTAGCGCTCGGCGGCCTCGTAGGCGGCGCGGTGCACGCCGTGCATGATGCCGCGCAGTTTCACCTCGCTGTCGTCGAAGGACCACCGCTGCCTGGCCGCGTTCTGGCTCATCTCGAGCGCCGAGGTCGCCACGCCACCGGCGTTCGCCGCCTTCCCCGGGCCGAAGAGGACGCCGGCCTGCTGGAACACCCGCACGGCCTCGGGCGTCGACGGCATGTTCGCGCCCTCCGCGACCGCGATGACGCCGTGCTTCACGAGGGCGATCGCGTCGCGTTCATGAAGCTCGTTCTGCGTCGCACTCGGCAGCGCGATCTCCCCCGGGACGTCCCAGACGCTGCCGCCGGCGACGAAGTGGGCGCCCTGACGGCGGGCGGCGTACTCGGAGATCCGGCCGCGCTCGACCTCCTTGATCTGCTTGAGGAGCTCGAGGTCGATGCCGGCGTCGTCGACCACGTACCCCGAGGAGTCCGATGCGGTGACGGCGGTACCACCGAGCTGGTGGACCTTCTCGATCGCGTACGTCGCGACGTTCCCGGAGCCCGACACGATGACGCGCTTGCCCTCGACCCCGCGGCCGTCGACGGCGAGCATCTCGTCCACGAAGAACACCGTCCCGTACCCGGTCGCCTCGGTGCGCACCTCGGCGCCGCCCCAGCCGACGCCCTTGCCGGTGAACATGCCCGACTCGTGACGGTTGGTGATCTTCCGGTACTGGCCGAAGAGGAAGCCGATCTCGCGCGCGCCGACGCCGATGTCGCCGGCAGGGACGTCGGTGTGCTCGCCGAGGTGGCGGTAGAGCTCGTTCATGAAGCTCTGGCAGAAGCGCATGATCTCGGCGTCCGACCGCCCGTGCGGGTCGAAGTCGCTGCCGCCCTTCGCGCCGCCGATGCCCTGCGCGGTGAGGGCGTTCTTGAAGATCTGCTCGAACCCGAGGAACTTCACGATCGACAGGTTCACGCTCGGGTGGAAGCGCAACCCGCCCTTGTACGGGCCGAGCGCCGAGTTGAACTGGACGCGGAATCCGCGGTTCACCTGCACCCGGTTGCGGTCGTCGGTCCACGGCACACGGAAGACGACCTGCCGCTCGGGTTCGACGAGACGTTCGAGGATGCCCGCCTCGAGGTACTCGGGGTGTTCGTCGAGCGCCGGGCGGATGGACTCGAGGACTTCGAGGAGCGCCTGGTGGAACTCGGGTTCGCCCGCGTTGCGCCGCAGGGCGGCCTCCGCGACGGCGTGGACGGGGTCGGTGGACGTGGTGGTGCCGGTCACTGTGGTGCTTTCTGATCGGCCGACCAGGCGTCTCCGGCTGTCGCTCGACGGTGGTCGGAGGCAGTGGAGCGCGACTCGCCGGCGGGGAGGTACACGGGCCGTCGTGGGGCCTCGGCAAGCCTGGCAGCCGCGATAGATATCCGTCAAACGTCGACTAGACGAGCCGACCTGACCCGTGGGACGACGGCCTAGAGGTGGTCGTGCTCCGCGGCCTCGCTCGGGATGATCGGGATCGCGAGGGCCGGGAGCACGGCGACCGCGAGGAAGGCGAGCGGATAGCCGACCAGCCCGATGAGCGCACCGACCGCCGGGCCGACGACGGACGCGGCGATGAACTGGCCGGTGTTCTGCGCTCCCAGCGCCCGCCCGGCCCAGGTGGGGCCGGCCATCTCCGCGACCGAGGTGAAGGCGAGCCCGTTGTCGGCGACCGTCACGGCACTGGCGACGACGAGCGCGACGGCGACCGCCACCGGCCACTGCAGCAGCCCGACACCGGCGAGGAGCAGCATGACGACGACCGCCGACACCGCCACCCAGCGCAGCGGTCGCACCCGGCTGCCGACGCGGTCGCTCAACACCCCGACGCCGATCCGGCCGATCGCTCCGACGAACTGCGCCACGCCGACGAGCACGCCCGCCGCGAGTGCGTTCCAGCCCTGATCGGTGACGAGCCAGACGAGCGCGAAGGTCGTGAGGGTGAACTGCGGCACCACGAGCAGGATAGACACGGCGTGGATGCGCCAGAGGAAGCCGTCGCCTCGGTAGGGGTTGCGGGGTCGCGCGGTCACAGGGTTCGGCGTCGTCTCCGTCGGGACCGGCTTCGGCACGACGATCCGTGGCGGATTCCGGAGTCCGATGGTGCAGGCCACGGCGAGGACACCCGTCGCGACGAGCGAGATCACGAGGGCGGCGGAGATGCCCGACGCCGCCGCCACGGAAGGCACCGTCACAGCGGCCGCCGTGACGCCGAGGGGCTGCGACATCTGACGGATCCCCATCGCGAGACCGCGGCGGTCCTTCGGGAACCAGCCGACGACGATCCGGCCGCTCGCCGAGTTCGTGCTCGCGGAGGCGGCGCCACCGAGCAGGAGCAGGATGCCGAGCGGACCGTAGCCGAGCGAGGGGATGAGGCCGTCCGCGGCGATCGCCCCGGCAGCGGCCAGCGCGGTGAGGGCGAGGCCGCCCGCGATGACGATGCGCTCGCCGACGCGGTCGGCCAGCCAGCCCCAGGCGATGAGCGTCAGCACCATGCCGAGCGTGGGGGCAGCGGCCAGGACGCCGGCCTCGGCGAGCGACATGCCCCGCTCGGCGTGCAGGAGCGGGATGAGGAACGCCGGGGTGCTGACGAAGAGCGTGCCGGCGGTCTGCGCGGCGACACCGAGCCCGAGGACGGTCCAGGCCCGACCGGCGTTCGGCATCGGTGGGCGCGCGCCGCCAGCGGTCGCCGGGGCCACGGGGGCTGGTGTCGATCCGGTCATCGTGCCGCTTCCTGCGCTGGGTGTCTCCCACTGCTAGCATGACGGTACACCATTTTGGTATACCAATCGCCACCGGCCGGATCGGGAACACGGATGAGCACTCCGACGCAGACCACGCAGCTGTACGAGCGCCTCCGCGGGGCGATCCTGACCCTCGACCTCGCGCCCGGGCAGCCACTCACCGAGCGGGGGCTTGAGCAACGCTTCGCGGCGTCACGGACGCCCGTGCGCGCCGCGCTCACCCGGCTCGAAGCCGAGGGGCTGGCGCGTCGCGACGGCCGCGGCTGGATCGTCGCACCCATCGACCTCGAGGAGATCGGGCTCATCGCCGAGGTCCGTGAGGCGCTCGAGACCGCCGGCGTCCGGCTCGCCACCGAGCGCGCGACGGAAGCGCAGCTCGCCGCGATCCGCACCCTCCTCGATGAACCCCGACCCGACGACGAGCACACGGTGCTCCGCGTCGGAGGCGACTTCCACGAGGAGCTCGCGACGCTGTCCGCGAACCACCTGCTCGCCGAAGGGGTGCACGGCGCGATGGTCCGGCTCGCCCGCACCCGCTGGCTCGAGGTGCGGACGCCCGAGGCCCGAGAGCAGGCCGCCACGGAGCACCGCGCCATCCTCGACGCGGTCGCGGCGCGCGACCCCGAGCGCGCTGCGGACCTCGTCGCGCGCCACATCCGCGGGACGAACGAGCGGCTCATCGCATCACTCACCGCCGACCAGCGTCGCCTCCGCGGTCACGGTGTCGACATCGTCAGCTGAACGCGACACCCGACCGCCGCGGGCGGCTCAGTCGTCGAGCGGCTCCGCCGACAGCAGCCCGCGCAACCAGTCACGGGCCTCGATGAACACCTCGTCGTTGTAGCGGGAGTGGTAGTCGACGGCGGTGCGATCGGCGCTCGGGTACGAGCCCAGGAAGATCACGTTCGGGCTGAAGCGTCGGAGCCCCAGCAGCGCGTCGGCCATCCGCTCGTCCTCGATGTGTCCGAGGGCGTCGATCACGAAGCGGTAGCGGCCGAGCGCGTCGCCGATGGGCCGGGACTCGATGAGACTCAGGTTCACGCCTCGCGTGGAGAACTGCTCGAGCATGCCGAGCAGCGAGCCGGACTCGTCGTTCGGCAGCTCGACGATGAGGCTCGTCTTGTCGGCACCCGTCCTGGCCGGGATCTCCCGTGAGCGACTGACGACGACGAAGCGGGTCACGGCGTTCGGGTTGTCGCCGATGTTCTCCGCGAGGACATCGAGGTCGTAGTGGTTCACGATGCCGGGCGGGGCGACCGCGGCGTCGGCGGTGGAGGTGCCGTCGAGGAGCGAGGCCGCGGCGGCGACGTTGCTCGACGCCGGGATGTGCCCGTGCGAGGGCAGCTTCGCGTCGAGCCAGAGGTGACACTGTCCGTAGGCGACGGGGTGCGCGTTCACGACCGAGACGTCCTCGAGGCGGGTTCCGGGGCGGGCGACGAGCACGAAGTTCACCGGGACGAGCACCTCGCCGACGATGCGGAGACCGGGCATCGTGGCGAGTGCATCCTGCGCCACGGACACACCTCCGTCGACCGAGTTCTCGATGGCGATGACCGCGGCCGAGCTGCGGCCCTCGAGGACGTCGCCGAGCGCCTCGCCGACGTTCGACACGGGCTTCCAGATCTGGCCCCTGGCCTCCTCGACCTGGCCGAGCGCCACCTCGGTGAAGGTCCCGCTCGGACCGAGGAAACTGTAGCTCCGGAGGGCGTCGTCGGCGGGTGCGGCTGGCATGCCTCCGAGCGTACCGTGTGCTTCGCGACACGCTCTTGGAGGACCGTTGACTCCCATCCAGGTCACATTCGGGTGATTTCCAGGAAGATCGGGCCATTTCGGCCCCGATACCCCCCGTTTTGAGCTATTCAAATCACGCCAATACCCGCCACAATGGATACAAGGGTGTATTGAGCGCTGCCGCTCGTCTCGGGAAGCGAGTTCACGGCCGTTCGTCTCCCCGATCTCGATGCGTGATCCATGTCGCGCGAGGCTCCACCCGACGGGCTGAGACAGGAACAGGAGTGACGTGACGAGTGTCTTCACCGACGCCGCCCCGCGGTCCACTCCCCGACTGAACCTGGCGAGCGGCAGCGAGGCCGCGTTCAGCCTCGGCTCCTCCTGGATCCTCCCGTCGTTGTCGCTGCCGACCTGGGTGCACCGGCCGATCTCGGCGGCCCGCGCGACCCTCGTCAAGTCGCTCGTCATGACCGTCGCGATCGCCGCGATCCTGGCCGGCGTGGTCACGGTGACGCAGACCTCGACCGCCGGTGCGTCCGCGATCTCCGCCGCCGACTTCGCACCGGCGGCCTCCTCCGTCCCGACGATGACGGCCGCCGCCTTCACCACCGCCTACGCCGGGGATCTCGCCGCGGCGGCGACGACCCTCACGACGATGTCCTCATCGCAGGTCGCGCAGCTGTGGACCGAGCTCGCTCCTGGATACCGCGCACTGCTCATCACCGGTTACCCGGCGGTCATCGGCAACCTCGAGGGTGTCGCCTACACGGACCGGGCGACGGCCAACGTCTCCCGGCTCGCCGGCCTCCTCGCCGACACCGAGGCGAGCTACCGCTCGCTGACGGTGAGCAGCGACCAGGTCGACGGGCAGGCGGACTCGGCGGCCCTCGCCACGACCCTGTCGCGCCTGGACGCGATCAAGCTGCTCGCCGACCGGTACGCACCGGACGCGATCGCCGCCCGCCTCCAGCCCGAGTACCTGATCACGTTGCAGGCGGGCGGCTCCGGACCCCCGCGGGTCGCGGTCGCCGTCGGAGACGTGGACACCGCCGCCTACGTCACGGTGCTCGTCCCCGGGATGAACAGCAGCGCCCTCGAACTCGACGACTACCTGCGCGGGGCGAAGCGCATCCAGACCGCCGCAGCCGACAGTGCGGTCATCCTCTGGATCGGCGGACACAGCCCGAGCGCACTCGAGGTGCCGTCGAACGACCGGGCCATCGAGGGGGCTCCCCTGCTCGCCGGGGTGCTCGCCGGATACGACGCCGTCCGCTCCGCCCACGGCGTCGTCTCCCGGTTGAGCGTCGTGGCGCACTCCTACGGCACGGCGACGGCCTCGCTCGCGTTGGCGTCCGGCGACTATCACGTCGACGACTTCGTCATGCTCGGTTCGGCCGGCATCCCGACGGAGATCGGGATCGACGATCTGCACGTCCCGGCCGGCCGCGTGTACGCCTCCCAAGCGAGCGCCGACACCCTCGCCGGTCTCGGCCAGCTCCTGTCCGGTCGAGCCGACCCCGCGACGAGCTCCTGGGGCGCGACCACCTTCGGCTCGGACGGGCTGACGCTCGGCGACGGCGACCACCTCGGCGCCGTCGAGGGACACAACGCGGTCGGGTCGAGCAACGCCGACGACCGGGGCAAGTACCTCGGGCCGGCCACCGAGAGCCTCTACGCCATCCAGCGCATCGTCACGGGTCAGGCCTCGGCGGTCGCCGACCTGACGACGCCCGTATCGCCCCACCAGCGCACCTCCGTGCCGGACGCCGCGGGCGCCGGGGCGGGCGCGTCCACGACGAGCACCTCCACCACCGCCTCCGCTTCCGCCTCGGCCGCGGCGCTCCTCGCCACGCGCTAGTCGACGGCCCTCCACAGGCACCCGGAGCAGGGACCTCTCCACAGATCTGTGTCGGCCCGCCCCTGCGCCGAGGGAACCGGGTAACGTCGTTGACATACCGACATACGCCTTCGTAGGCTCGGCTCATGCGAACGACCATCCGACTCGCCGACGAGTTCTACGAGGCCGTCCGCGAGCACGCCTCGCAGGAGGGGAAGACCGTCACCGCCTACATCGAAGAGGCCCTGCGCGCGAAGCTGGCCGCAGCGGCCGCGCCGCCCGAGCGGGAACCCTACAAGGTCGTGCCGTACGGCGGGGGCGGACCCCGCCCAGGAATCGACCTCACGAACAACGCGCAACTCGAGGACATCATGGACGCTTTCGAGTGAAGGTGGTCGACACCAACGTCCTCATCGGCGCGTTCCGACCCGATTCACAACACCACCGCACGCTCGCAACCTGGTTGGAAGATGCCGTCCGATCGAGAGAGCCCCTGGGCGTCAGCGAAGCCGTGCTCGCGGGGTACATCCGGATCGTGACCCAGCGTCGGATCTTCGTCGATCCCACTCCGATCTCCGTCGCGCTCGAGCAGATGCAGCGACTCCGCGACGAGCCCGGCGTTCAGGTCGTCCGCCCTGGCCCGTCGTTCTGGACGGTCTTCACCTCGCTCTGTGCAGCGGTCGAGGCCCAAGGCAACCTCGTCTCGGACGCGGCCCACGCCGCACTCGCGATCGAACACCGGGCCACCTTCGTCACGCTCGATCGCGACTTCGCGCGCTTCCCCGACCTCCGCTGGGAATCGCCACTCGCCACGGGTCAAGCGCCTTCCTGACATCGGTCGTTCCTGCCAGACTGGTGCGATGAACGATCGCGCAGGTACCCCCGCCACCGAAGCAGATCTGATCGACGTCCCGTCGCTCATCGACGCGTACTACACGCTGAAGCCGGACGTCTCGATCCCCGAGCAGCGGGTGGTGTTCGGCACCTCCGGCCACCGCGGCTCCTCGCTGAACACCGCGTTCAACCAGGACCACATCGCCGCCACCACGCAGGCGATCGTCGAGTACCGCGCGAGCCAGGGGATCACCGGGCCGCTCTTCATCGGCTCCGACACCCACGCGCTCAGCGGGCCGGCGCAGACGACGGCCCTCGAGGTCCTGGTCGCCAACGGTGTGCGCGTCCTGGTCGACGAGTTCGACGACTTCGTTCCGACCCCCGCGCTCAGCCACGCGATCCTCAAGTACAACGCCGAGGGCAACGGCGACCAGGCGGACGGCATCGTCGTCACGCCCAGCCACAACCCGCCGGCCGACGGCGGCTTCAAGTACAACCCCCCGCACGGCGGACCTGCCGGCTCCGACGCGACCTCCTGGATCGCGAACCGCGCCAACGAGCTCATCGCCGGTGGGCTGCACGACGTCAAGATGGCGGAACCGTCTGCCGTCGAGACGTACGACTTCCGCGGCAACTACGTCGACGACCTGAAGCACATCATCAACCTCGACGCCATCAAGCGCAGCGGGATCCGCATCGGTGCCGACCCCCTCGGCGGCGCGAGCGTCCACTACTGGCAGGCGATCGCCGACCGCTACGAGATCGACCTCACCGTCGTGAACCCGCACGTCGACCCGGCCTGGGCGTTCATGACGCTCGACTGGGACGGCAAGATCCGCATGGACCCGTCGTCGCCCTCCGCCATGGCGGCGCTCGTCGCACGACGCGACGAGTTCGACCTCCTCACCGGCAATGACGCCGACGCGGACCGCCACGGCATCGTCACGCCCGACGCCGGGCTCATGAACCCCAACCATTACCTCGCCGTCGCGATCGACTACCTCTACGCGAACCGGCCGGGTTGGCGCGAGGACGCAGCCGTGGGCAAGACCCTCGTGTCGTCGTCGGTCGTCGACCGCGTGGCCGAATCCCTCGGACGCCGGCTCTGGGAGGTCCCGGTCGGCTTCAAGTGGTTCGTTCCCGGTCTCGTCGACGGCTCGGTCGGCTTCGGTGGCGAGGAGAGCGCCGGCGCGAGCTTCCTCCGCTTCGACGGCTCGGTGTGGACCACCGACAAGGACGGCATCCTCCTCTGCCTGCTCGCCGCCGAGATCCTCGCCGTGACGGGCAAGACCCCTTCGGTGCTCTACCGGGAGCTGACCGAGCGCTTCGGCGACCCCGTGTACGAGCGCGTCGACGCCGCCGCCTCGAAGGAACAGAAGGCGCGGCTCGGCAAGCTCGACGGCGACGCCATCACGGCGACCGAGCTCGCCGGCGACCCGATCGTCGCGAAGCTCAGTCACGCGCCGGGCAACGACGCGGCCATCGGCGGCGTCAAGGTCGTGACCGAGCACGCGTGGTTCGCCGCTCGTCCGTCCGGCACCGAGGACGTCTACAAGATCTACGCCGAGTCGTTCAAGGGCGCGGAGCACCTCAAGCTCGTCCAGGCGGAGGCGAAGCAGATCGTCGACGCCGCCCTCGGCGCCTAGGCGCCCTCACCCCTCGTCACTGAGCCTGTCGACGGGCGGTCCCTGAGTCGACACCCGGCCCCAGAGCCTGTCGAAGGGCGCACTTCGACAGGCTCAGTGACCGCTCTTCCCTGAGCCCGCTCCGCCCCGGTCCCTGAACCTGTCGAAGGGCTAGTTCAGATACCCGGGAGCCGCCGGGAGCCCGAAGAACTCCTCGAGCGTCGTCACGCCCGTGTCGTGCATCTCGGTCGCGAGCGGCACGCCGATGTAGCGGTAGTGCCATGGCTCGAACGAGAAGCCGGTGACGTCGACCTTGTCGGCCGGGTACCGCAGGAGGAACCCGAAGCGGTAGGCGTTCGCGGCGAGCCACTGCCCCTCCGCCGTGTCGCCGAAGCAGGTGTTGAGCGAGCAGTTGCCGCTCTCGGCACCGATGTCCATCGTCCAGCCGGTCTGGTGCTCGCTGTAGCCGGGGCGTGCGGTCGTCGAGTCGTCGGGTTCACTGTTGTACACCGACACCTGGCTCGAGTAGCTGCGGTACGCGCTGTTCGAAGCGAGCGACAGGCCGGCCTCTGCCGAGGCGGTGTCGAACAGCTGCACGATCGCGGCGGCGGCCTCGGCACGCAACAGCGGGTCCCAGGTGTGGGCGACGGGGACGGACACGAGGTCCGGTGGTGTGTAGTCGACCGGGTTCAGCGGCCGGGTCTTGTTGACGACCACCCACGGGCTCAGCGGGTCGTCGATCGAGTAGGCGGCCTTGTCGAACGCCGGCGGGGCTGGGGGCGCGACCGGAACCGTCTCCGTCGGCGTCGGCGTGGGGGTCGGTGTCGGGGTGACGGACGGGGTCGCGCTCGGCGTCTTCGTGGCGGCGGCCGGGGTGGGCGTGGCGCCGCCGGCGATGTTCACGACGAGCACCACGAGCAGGATCGCGAGCGCGGCGGCCAGGACGCTCAACGCGATCACGCGGTTGCGTCGGACGCGCCGCGAAACCGGGCGTCGGTGGGAGGGCTGGTGGACTGCGGTCACACGTCGAGCCTAACCGCGACACGGCGCATGCGCCTCTGCCACACTGTCGACAGGCTTGCACACCGGACGAGGGGCCCGATCATGACCGCAGGGACGCCAGCACACCACGCGCCGACGCACCGGAAGCGCCCGCGATTCCGTCGGCTCCTGACCGCGGCCGCCGTCGTGATCGGTCTCGGCCTCGTCGTCGCGGTCATCGCAGCCATCACCCCGTGGCCGTCCGCGCTCCTCATCCGCTCGGTGTTCGAACGCGGCGGTGCTGCGACGGTCGCCGAGATGGAACCGTACGTCCCCGACACGAAGCTCACGGAGTTCCGCGACATCGCGTACGCGGCACCGAGCGGCGGCCGACCACAGGTGGACACCACCCTCGACGTCTTCACCCCAGCGGACGGCACCGAACCGCTGACCACGATCGTCTGGATCCACGGCGGCGCCTGGATCTCCGGCGAGAAGGGCAACGTCGAGCCCTACCTCCGCATCCTCGCAGCAGCGGGGTACACGACGATCGCGGTCAACTACACGATCGCTCCCGAGGCCGTCTATCCGACGGCCGTGAACCAACTCAACGACGCCCTCGCGTACATCTCGGAGCACGCCGCCGAGTGGAACGGGAACCCGGATCGCCTCGTGCTCGCGGGCGACTCAGCGGGATCGCAGCTCGCCAGCCAGCTCGCCGTCCTCACGACCAACCCCGACTACGCGACGCTGTCGGGCATGACCCCGGGCATCGCTGCGGATCAGCTCGTCGGGACGATCCTCAACTGCGGGGTCTACGACCTGCCGTCGATGGCCGAGCTCGACGGTATCGGCGCCTGGGGCCTCCAGACCGCCCTCTGGGCCTACGCGGGCACGAAGGACTGGTCGGAGACGTCGACCGGCGCGCTCATGTCGACGATCGACTTCGTCACCGCCGACTTCCCGCCGACCTTCATCACCGGCGGGAACGGCGACGCGCTCACCTGGTTGCAGTCGGTCCCGATGAGCAGGGCTCTCGAGGATGCCGGCGTCGACGTCTCGAAGCTGTTCTGGGCCGCGGACCACGAGCCGGCACTCCCCCACGAGTACCAGTTCCACCTCGACCTCGACGACGCCCACGTGGCACTCACGGCCACCCTGGACTACCTCGCGGCGCTCGACGCGAACCTCGACGCAGCGCCGACCTCCACACCCTGACCGAAGCGGTTGCCGCGGAACTTGCGCCGGGTGTAAGTTTGCACACTACGCAAAATCCCCAACGTCGGTGCGCCTGCAAACCGGCGCGCCCAGAGTCGAACGAGACCGCATGTCATCCAGTTCCCCCGCCTCGACCGAGCCGTCGGGATCCGCCCCCGTCCTCAGCCACCGGCAGATCCTCTTCATCATCTTCGGCCTCATGGCCGGGATGTTCCTCTCCGCACTCGACCAGACCATCGTCGGCACCTCGATGCGCACGATCGCCGACGACCTCGACGGCATGGCCCTCCAGGCGTGGGTCACCACCGCGTACCTGATCACCTCCACCGTCTCGACGCCGATCTACGGCAAGCTGTCCGACATCTTCGGCCGCCGCCCGCTGTTCATCATCGCGATCTCGATCTTCCTCATCGGCTCGCTCCTCGCCGGCATGTCCGGTTCGATGTACGAGCTGGCGATCTTCCGCGCCATCCAGGGCCTCGGCGCCGGCGGCCTCATGGCCCTGCCGCTGACGATCATGGGTGACATGCTCGCCCCGCGCGAGCGCGCCAAGTACCAGGGGTACTTCCTCGCGGTCTTCGGCGTCTCGAGCGTCATCGGCCCGCTGATCGGCGGCCTGTTCGCCGGTGCCCCCGAGCTGCTGTTCATCACCGGCTGGCGCTGGGTGTTCCTCATCAACCTGCCGATCGGTGTCATCGCGCTCGCGATCGTCCTCCGTTTCCTGCACATCCCGCACACCCGCCACAGCGTCCGCATCGACTGGTGGGGCGCCGCAACGGTCGTCCTCGCCGTCGTGCCCCTGCTGCTCGTCGCCGAGCAGGGCCGCATCTGGGGCTGGGCCTCGGCCGGGTCCATCGCCTGCTACGCCATCGGGGTCGCCGGCATCATCGGGTTCATCCTCGTCGAACGGGCCATGGGCGACGATGCGCTCATCCCGTTGAAGCTCTTCAAGAACTCGACCTTCCGGGTCGCCACCATCCTCGGCGTGCTCGTCGGGTTCGGCATGTTCGGCGCGATGATGACGGTGCCGCTGTTCCTGCAGCTCGTCGAGGGTGCGACGCCGACCGAGTCCGGCCTGCTGATGCTGCCGATGATCCTCGGCCTCATGATCTCGTCGATCGCGAGCGGCCAGATCATCGCGCGGACCGGCAAGTACAAGGCGTTCCCGATCGTCGGGACCTTCCTGCTCCTGAGCGGCTTCTTCTACTTCAGCTTCGCGACGGCCGACAAGCCCGTCTGGTGGATGATGGGCGGCATGCTGCTCGTCGGCCTCGGACTCGGCCAGCTGATGCAGACGCTGACGATCGCGAGCCAGAACGCCGTCGAGGCACGCGACATCGGGGTGGCGACGAGCTCGTCGACCTTCTTCCGTCAGATCGGTGGAACGCTGGGCACGGCCGTGATCTTCTCCGTGCTCTACACGCGGATCCCGACGACCATCGCGGCGGCGTTCGCCGACCCGACGCTCAGCGAGCGGGTCCGGGCTGCGGCGCAGGACCCGGCCGTGCTGTCGGACCCGGCGAACGAGGGCATCCTCAAGGTGCTGCAGCGGGCGCAGGAGAACAGCGGCTCGGCCGGTTCCGCGCTCGACGGCGACACCTCGTTCCTCGTCGGTGCGAACCACGACCTGGCCGCGCCGTTCCTCACGGGGTTCGCGGATGCGACCGTGACCGTGTTCTGGGTGAGCTTCGCGGTGGTCGCCGTCGCGTTCGTGCTGAGCTGGTTCCTCAAGGCGCCGCCGCTGCGGGCGAAGTCCGCGCTGCAGGAGCGCACCGACGCCCAGGCTGCGGAGGACGCCGAGGACGAGTTGTCGCTCGCCGCCCAGCGTGCCGCCGAGCTGGCGGGGTCGCAGCTGTCACCCGACACGGCGAGCAACCGCGTCGTCGATCCGTCCGCCCGTCGCTGACCGTCGTTCGTCGGCTTGCCAGCGCACCGCGCTGACGTGAGCGCGGGGTGACCGCCGCCGGCGCACCGCGCTGACGGGCCATCCGGGTGTCAGCGCGGTGCGCTGACGTGACCGCTGTCGAATCGGCGTCACCGCGACCCCAGCGCGTGAGCGCGCCCCTCCGGAGGGGCGCGCTCACGCCGCAGACCCGCGCTCGCGTCAGCGCACCGCACTGGCGCCACACCCCACCCACATCTGACACCAGCATGAGAGCGCTCTCAGCAGGCGATAGCATGGGCGTGCACCCAGCCACGAGGAGCTTCGATGACGCACGCCCCCCAGCCCACCACCCGTCCGGCCCTGATCCTGCCGCCGTTCCTCTGGGGTTCCGCCACCGCGGCCGCCCAGGTCGAGGGAGCAGCGCACGAGGACGGCAAGGAGGACTCCATCTGGGACGCCTTCGCCCGGGTGCCCGGCGCGATCGCCAACGGTGACGACCTCGAGGTCGCCGTCGACCACTACCACCGCACCGCCGGCGACGTCGCGATCATGTCCGAGCTGGGCCTCGACGCCTACCGCTTCTCCACGAGCTGGGCGCGCATCAAGCCGGGCGACCGCGACGTCAACCCCGCCGGCCTTGACTTCTACAGCCGTCTCGTCGACCAGCTCCTCGACGCCGGCATCCTCCCCTGGCTCACCCTGTACCACTGGGACCTCCCACAGACGCTCGAGGAGCAGGGCGGCTGGACGAACCGCGACACCGCCCTGCGCTTCGTCGATTACGCCGAGGCGACCTACGAGGCGCTCGGCGACCGCGTCCAGCACTGGACGACCTTCAACGAACCGTTCTGCTCCTCCCTGCTCGGCTATGCGGTCGGCGTGCACGCACCCGGCCGCCGCGACGAGGCCGCCGCGCTCGCCGCCATCCACCACCAGCACCTCGCCCACGGCCTGGCCACCACGCGCCTCCGCGAGCTCGGTGCCGAGCAGATCGGCATCACCCTCAACCTCACCAATGCGATCCCGGCGGACCCCACCGACCCGGCCGACGTCGACGCCGCCCGCCGCGTCGACGGGATCATGAACCGCATCTTCCTCGAACCGATCGTCCTCGGCGCGTACCCGGCCGACGTCGCCCACGACCTCGAAGGCCTCGGCCTCGACACGCTCGTCCACGACGGCGACCTCGAGACCATCTCCGCCCCGATCGACTTCCTCGGCGTCAACCACTACCACGACGACCTCGTGTCGGGTCACCCCGACGACTCCGGCGCCGACGGCGGCCACTCCGGCGCGACCGAGCGCGAGGCCGGTTCGCCCTGGCTCGCCTCGCCCGACATCTCCTTCCCGAGCCGCGGACTCCCGCGCACCGCGATGGACTGGGAGGTGCACCCCGCCGGCCTCCGCACCCTGCTCGTCCGGCTCGGCCGCGAGTACCCGACGCTGCCGCCGCTGTACGTGACCGAGAACGGTGCGGCCTACGACGACGTCGTCGCGGAGGACGGCCGCATCCACGACGTCGACCGCGACGCCTTCATCCAGGACCACATCGACCAGGTGGAACTCGCGATCGCCGACGGTGCCGACGTGCGCGGCTACTTCGTCTGGTCGCTGCTCGACAACTTCGAGTGGGCGTACGGCTATGACAAGCGGTTCGGCATCGTGCGGGTCGATTACGACACGCAGGAGCGCACGATCAAGGACAGCGGACTCGCGTACGCGCGCCGCATCGCCGCCTCGCGTGTGGTGCCCGCCGTGGCGGAGCTTCCCTGACGCAGGAACACTCCGGCGTGTCGCGATCGAGGGGACGCGACACGCCGGTCACCTCCTGAGGAGCGGCACCGGCCACGGATGTCCAGACGCCCGGCGATACACTGCACTCGACACGCTCACCCGCTCGGAAGGGGACGATGATGCAGTCCGGTCAAGGAGCCCCCACGCTCGAGATGGTCGCGGCCCGCGCGGGCGTCTCCCGCGCGACCGTGTCGCGGGTCGTGAACGGCTCACCGAAGGTCACGGCCGAGGTCGTCGCCGTCGTGAACGAGGCCATCGCCGCACTCGACTACGTCCCGAACCGCGCCGCCCGGTCCCTGGCCTCCCGCCGCACCCAGGTCATCGCGCTCGTCGTCCCGGAGTCGACCGCCCGGGTGTTCTCGGACCCGTTCTTCGCGTCGGTCGTGCAGGGCGTCGCGCTCGAACTGGCGGAGACCGACTACACGCTCAACCTCCTCATCGCGAGTGAGGCGAACTCCGAGAAGACCCGTCGCTACCTGCTCGGCGGCAACGTCGACGGCGCGCTCGTCGTGTCGCACCACAGTGGCGACCACTCGTACACCCGACTCGGCCGGGAGCTCCCGATCGTGTTCGGCGGTCGCCCCATGGGTGCCGACGTCGTCGACAGCACGTACGTCGACGTCGACAACGTCGAGGGCGCGAGGACCGCGGCCCGCCACCTCATCGAGGCCGGCCGGACGCGGATCGCGACGATCGCGGGCCGTCAGGACATGCCGGGTGGGGTCGACCGACTCGCGGGGTGGCGTGCGGAGCTCGAGCTCGCGGGTCTTCCACACGACCTCGTCGAGGTGGGCGATTTCTCCCCGGCCGACGGCGCTGCCGCGATGCGGCGTCTCCTCGCGCGCGGCGTACCCATCGACGGGCTCTTCGCCGCGAACGACCAGATGGCCGCCGGCGCGTACTCCGTCATCCGCGAGGCCGGCCTGACGATCCCCGGCGACATCGCCGTCGTGGGCTACGACGACGACCGCTACGGTGAGACCGCCGCACCGCCGCTTACGACGATCGCGCAGTCGCCCGTCGACCTCGGCGCCGAGATGGCGAGGGTGCTGGTCCGTCGCCTCGCGGGCGAGCCGGTCGAGCGCGTCACGATGATGCCGACCCGCCTCGTCCCGCGCGCCTCCGTCTGACCCTCCCCGCCAGCCCGCGAACTGTCACCAGACGACAGTCCCGGGCGTAGCGACTGTGCTGAACTGACAGTTCGCGGGCTAGGAGAGGCGGGCGCGGATGATCTCGAGCGCCTGCGGGTTCTCGTCGACGAGGACGTAACGACGACCGAGCGACTTCGCGACCGCCCCCGTCGTGCCGCTGCCGGCGAAGAAGTCGAGCACCCAGTCGCCCTCGCGGGAGGACGCCTGCACGATACGACGCAGGATTCCCTCCGGCTTCTGGGTCGGGTACCCGGTCTTCTCGCGACCGGTCGGCGACACGATCGTGTGCCACCAGACGTCGGTGGGCAGCTTGCCGCGCGCCGCCTTCTCCGCGGTGACGAGCCCGGGCGCCATGTAGGGCTCGCGATCGACGGTCGCGTTGTCGAAGTGGTACCCCTTCGGGTCCTTCACGTAGACGAGGATCGTGTCGTGCTTCGTCGGCCAGCGGCTCTGCGCCTTCGCGCCGTAGTCGTAGGCCCAGATGATCTCGTTGAGGAAGCACTCCCGGCCGAAGAGGGCGTCGAGGAGCACCTTGGCGTAGTGCGCCTCGCGGTAGTCGAGGTGGAGGTAGAGGGTGCCGTCGGCGGCCAGGACACGCCAGGCCTCGACGAGACGCGGCTCGAGGAAGCCCCAGTAGTCGTCGAAGGCGTCGTCGAAACGTCGGAGGTCGCCGCGGATGCGCTCGTACGCCTGCCCCTTGAAGCCGGCGAAACGGTTCACCCCCGTCTCGGCCGTCCGCACCGAGGTCGAGGAGTGACGACGCTGCACGCGGCCGGTGTTGAACGGCGGGTCGAGGTAGATGAGCGTGAACGACTCGTCGGGCAGCTGCGCCACAACGTCGAGGTTGTCGCCCTCGAGGACGAGGTCCGGGCCGTCCGGGGTCCATCGCAGCGGCACTTCATCGGCTGCTGCGGCGAGGGACATGTGCCTATTCTGGCAGCCAGCAGCCCGCACACCCGGGAAGGAACGATCGGCCCCGCGCGTTGTACCGCGTATGACCACGGAGTTCGCCAACGAGACCGATGCCCAGCGCTACACCATGCACGTCGACGGCCAGCTGGTGAGCGTCGTCGACTACCGCATCTCCGGCGACTCGATCTCGTTCCCGCGCACCTTCACCACGCCGCCCTTCCGCGGCAAGGGGTACGCGGGTGACCTCGTCGCCTACGCGGTCGACGACGTCGAGCAGCACAGCAAGCGGCGCATCGTGCCGATGTGCTGGTACGTGGGCGAGTGGTTCGACGCGCACCCCGAGCGTCAGGACCTCCTCACCCGCTCAGCCGGCTAGCCACCGTTCACAACTCAGGGTCACCCAGGCGCGTCTCGATCGGAGGCCCGTCCTCGGCGCTGACACGCCGGACGCGTCATGAGTTGTGAACCGCCACCAGCGCGTCACCCACCGGCCACCTGACGGTTACGCGCGGGGACTAGCGTCCCGACCATGCAGCAGCTCGTCTCGCACTACGCCCCGCCGCCCGCACTCGACCAGGTCGACGGCTACCAGGTGGTCGACGTCGACGACGACGACCCCATCCTGCTCGACGCCTCCGGCAGCCACATCGACACGTGGCGCGAGGGCTACCCGTACGCCGAGCGCATGTCGCGAGAGCAGTACGAGAGCGACAAGCGACTGCTCCAGATCGAGCTACTGAAGCTGCAGAACTGGATCAAGGCGAACGACCGTCGGCTGGTCGTCGTGTTCGAGGGACGCGACGCGGCCGGCAAGGGCGGCACGATCAAGCGCTTCACGGAGCACCTCAACCCGCGCGGCGCCCGCGTCGTCGCGCTGGAGAAGCCCACCACCCGCGAGTCCACGCAGTGGTACTTCCAGCGCTACGTCCAACACCTGCCGGCCGCCGGCGAGATCGTGCTGTTCGACCGGTCCTGGTACAACCGCGCGGGCGTCGAACGCGTGATGGGGTTCTGCACCCCGGCGCAGTACGACGAGTTCATGCGCCAGGCCCCGCTGTTCGAGCAGATGCTCGTCGGCGACGGCGTCGACCTCGTGAAGTTCTGGTTCTCCGTCTCCGCCGACGAGCAGCGCACGCGATTCGCGATCCGCCAGGTCGACCCGGTCCGGCAGTGGAAGCTCTCCCCGATGGACCTCGCCTCACTCGACAAGTGGGGCGACTACACCCGCGCGAAGGAAGCGATGCTCGAGGCGACGGACACGGCCGACGCCCCGTGGACGATCGTCAAGAGCAACGACAAGAAGCGCGCCAGGGTCGAGGCGATGCGACATGTGCTGCACCGCTTCGACTACGACAACAAGGACCACGAGGTCGTCGGCACGCCCGACACCAACATCGTCGGGCCCGCGGCCTCGGTCTACGAACGCGGCGAGCGCAACCTCGGCGACTGAACCGGACGCCGGGCCGCAGCGCCCGCTATCCTCTGGATCATGCAGCCGAAACCGTCACCGTTGCGACGCCTCACCTCCTCGAGCGCGATCTACGGCACCGTCGTCTACGCCGGCCTCGTCGGCGCGTCGAGTGTGTACGAGGAGGACGACGTCGAGCAGGTGCTCATCACGAGTGCGCTGACCCTCATCGTGTTCTGGCTCGCGCACGTCTACTCGGCCGCCCTCGCGCACCACGGTGACGACCGACACGAGGCGTTGGTGACGCTCGGCGCGTCGATCAGGCACGGGTTCCAGGAGTCGTCCGGGATGCTCCTGTCCGCCGTCCTTCCGACGATCCCGCTCGTGTTCGGCGTCGCCGGCGTGCTCAGCCATGAGCACGCCGTGATCCTGGCGTTGCAGGTGTCGACGCTGATGCTCTTCGTGCTCGGGTGCGCGGCGTTCGTGGTGCGCGGGTCACGCTGGTGGTGGTGTCTCCTCGGCGGTGTCGCGACGGCCCTGTTCGGGATCGTGATCATCCTGCTCGAGGCCGGCACCCACTAGTCCGGCCCGCGACGGGTCCCGAATGGCTGGTGCCGAGCGTCCGGGACCGACCGTTCGGGCCCCCTCGCGAGGTCAGCGGCGAGCGGCGAGCGCTTTCGCGGACTGCTGCGCGGCGCGACGGACCTCGCGGTCGGGGTCGCGGAGGAGCGCCTCGAGGAGCGGCTTGGCGTCCTCACCACCGACGACGGCGAGCGACCGGGCTCCGGCTGCGCGCACGCGGGCGTGGTCGTCGCTCAGCAGTGGTGCGATCGCGGCGACGTCGCCGATGCGGCGTTCGGCGCAGACGCGTGCGGCCATCTCGCGGACGCGCCAGGCCTGGTTGCCGAGTGCTCCGACGACGGGCGCGGTGGCCGAGTCGTCCCACACGTGCAGCAGGGCGCGGGTGCCCCAGAGCTCAGGCCAGTACAGCGCGGGCGCTCCGCCGAGGATGCCCTCGGCGTGGTGTCCGCCGACGACGCGGAGGAAGTCCTCACCCTCGTAG
Organism: Plantibacter sp. T3; assembly: GCF_902506515.1. NCBI lineage: Bacteria > Bacillati > Actinomycetota > Actinomycetes > Micrococcales > Microbacteriaceae > Plantibacter > Plantibacter sp. T3. The sequence continues at coordinate 304,559 of NZ_LR733286.1, forward strand.
CGACCGGCGAGGAGGGACACGCAGCGTTCGACGACCCGGGTCTCGCTCTCGGCGGCCACCGCGTCGGCGAGCCGCTGCTCGAGGGAGGCCTGCGTGGCGGGGGTCGACGGGTCGGGTGTCTCGTTCTGCGCTGTCATCGTCCCCCCACCCTAGCCCGCGAGCTGTCACCAACGGTGGGTGATGCAGCCGCACACCCGCCACTGGTGACAGTTCGCGGGCTGCGGCAGGCTACGGGACGCGGGTGAGCCAGGCGTCGGTGGCGAACTTGTCGGTGACGAGCTGCTCGGCGGCGGCACGCTCGGCATCCGTGACGTGGCCAGGGGTCGCGCCGGTGATCTCGACGAAGGTGTCCTTCATGCGGTCGATGATCTCGGCCCGCGAGAGCCCGGTCTGGCTGCGGAGCGGGTCGACGCGTTTGGCGGCCGAGGTGGTGCCCTTGTCGCTGAGCTTCTCGCGCCCGATGCGGAGCACCTGGGTCATGAGCTCGCCGTCCATGTCGTAGCTCATCGTGACGTGGTGCAGCACGGCGCCGTTCCCGAGCCGCTTCTGCGCGGCACCGCCGATCTTGCCCGACGGGCTCGTGATGTCGTTGAGCGGCTGGTACGTCGCCTCGATGCCGAGCGAACGGAGGGCGACGAGCACCCAGTCGTCGAGGTAGGCGTAGGAGTCGGCGAAGGTCATGCCGTTCACGAGCTCGGCCGGGACGTAGAGCGAGTAGGTGATGATGCCACCGCGCTGCATCATCATCGCGCCACCGCCGGAGACGCGGCGGACGACCTCGAAGCCGTTCGCCTTCGCGTTGTCGAGGTCGACCTCGTTCTTGAGCGACTGGAAGCTGCCGATGACGACCGCCGACTGGTCCCACTCCCAGATGCGGAGCGTCGGACCGCGGCGGCCCTCGCCGACCTCGTTCGTCAGCACCTCGTCGAGCGCGAGGTGGAGTTGCGGCGACACCGAGCCCTCATGGATGAGCTGCCAGTCGTAGTCGCCCCAGCCCGTCGCCTTCGCGAGGGAGCGGCGAATGGCCGTCGCGACCGCCTCGGGCGTGAACCCGAGGAGCACGGCGTCCTCCGGCAGAGCGCCGCGGATGGCGGCGGCGAGGCCTGCGGCGTCCGTGGTGGCGGGGAGCCCGGTGACGGCGCGGTCGATCAGCGCGAGCGCGTCGTCGGGTTCGAGGAAGAAGTCACCGGCGAGACGGAAGTCCGCGATGCGGTCGTCGACCACCTCGAGATCGACGACGACGAGCTTGCCACCCGGGACCTTGTACTCACCATGCATGCCCCCAGCCTATTCCTGGACGGCGTCCGGATTCCCCGGAAGGGGCGTCGAACCAGGTCAGGAGTCGAAGCCGATGCCGAAGCGGTCCATGACCTTCAGGAGCAGGCCGTCGCGGCCCTCGTTCGCGTCGGAACGGGCGACCGCGCGGCGGACGGTCTGGATCGCAGGGTTCGCGATGGGCTCCGGCGGGATGGGGATCGGTTTGGACCGCACCATCTTCAGGCGGGTCAGCTCGGTCGACTCGCCACTCAGCAGATCGAGCATGACCTTCCCCCCGAAGCGCGTCGCGCCGACCCCGAGTCCGGTGAACCCGGCGCTGTAGGCGACGCGTCCGCCGAGGGCCGTGCCCTGGAACGCCGAGAGCCGCGAACACATGTCGATCATGCCGCCCCACGCGTGGGTGAACCGGACGTCGAGTTGCGGGTAGGTCGTGAAGAAGTGGTCGGCGAGGGTCTCGAACGTCTCGCGGCGCTGATCGTGCTCCGGTCGGATCCTGCCACCCCGGTGGTAGACCGCGTCGAAGCCGCCGTAGAGGATGCGGTCGTCGGCTGACCGGCGGGAGTAGTGGAACTCACGACTCGAATCGGCGATGCCGAAGCGGTCGGTCCACCCGATGCTCTCGAGCTGCTCCGGCGAGAGCGGCTCGGTCATGAGCACGTAGTCGTACACGGGGATCGTCAGCAGCTCCGTGCGCTTGAGGAGCGACGGGAAGCCGTTTGTGGCGAGCGCGACCTGCCGAGCCTGTACCCCGCCCTGCTTCGTGGTCACCGCGACGCCGTCGCCCGAGCGCCGCAGCCGGGTCGCCGGGGTGTGCTCGAAGACCCGCACGCCGAGCTCGATGCACGCGCGCTTCAGACCCCAGGCGAGCTTCGCCGGGTGGACGAGCGCGGTACTCTTCCACTCCCGCTGACCAGCCAGGTACACCGGCGAATGCACGAGCGCTTGGACGGCCTCGCGATCGAGGAACACACCGTCCCCCGACACCTCGCGCAGCGCGTCCACCTGGTGCGGCTCGGTCGCGACGGTGAGCACACCCGTGTGCTCGAACTCGGCGTCGATCCCGAGGCGGTCGAGCGTGGCGACGAACTCGTCGAAGTTCTCGTCCGCCAGGCGATCGAGCTCCGGCAGTTCGTCGGCGAAGTGGCGCTCGCCGTTGTCGACGCCGTGGGTGAGGCTCTCCTCGAAGAAGCCGCCGTTCCGGCCACTCGCCGCCCAGCCGACCTCCTTGCCCTCGATGAGCACGACGTCACGCGAGGGGTCGGCCTCCTTGGCGATGAGCGCCGTCCAGAGTCCGGAATAGCCGCCACCGACGACCAGGAGATCCGCCGTGACCTGGCCGACGAGTCGAGGCTCCGGCGACGGCCGATCAGGGCTGTCGAGCCAGTACGGGACCGTGCTCGCTCCCGCGAGCGACCGCGCGATGCGCTCCGCCGAGTTCCGTCTGCGGTGGCTGTAGGTGGGTCCGTCCGAGGTCACCGGGTCTCCTCTGCGTCGAGTGTGGGTGCCGCGACTGTACCCCGCGGCCTCTGAGCTTGTCACCGGGTGGTGGCGTTCGCTGCCCTTCGACAGGCTCAGGGACCGGGGCGGGCGCTCACGGACCGGGGCGGGCGCTGCCGGGCCGGGGCGGCTCAGGTTCGCTTGTCGAGCCACTCCACGACGTCGCGCTCGACGTCCTCGCGGTTCAGCTCGTTGAAGATCTCGTGCCGAGCCTCGGGGTAGATGATGAGCGTCACATCCGTCAGCTTCGACCGCTTCACGTACGCGTCGCGGAGGAGGGTCAGGCCACGGACGCCACCGAGCGAGTCGTCGGACCCACCGAGGATGAGCACCGGAACCGCGCGCGGCAGGCGCTTCGGCGGGCGACCGAGGAAGGCGAACGCCTGGATCGGGTTCCACACCGGGGTGACGCCGATGTCGAAGTTGCGCTCGTCGGCGGCGAATGCGGCCCAGGCGGCCGGGTCGCGGTTGAGCCACTCGAGACCGGTCTTCCCGGTCTTCCGCCAGCGCTTGTTGAGGTCACCGGCGTTGATGACGCCGGGCATCGCGAGCGAGGTGCCCGAGAGGATGAGGAGCTCGTAGAGGTCGTGTTCGGCGACGACCTTCTGCGCCATGAGCGAGCCCCAGCTGTGCCCGAGCAACGCGAGCCGCGACTCGGGGAAGCGGGTCCGCAGGTACCGGCCGACGGCGGCGACGGAGTCGATCGCACCCCGGGTCGTCCGCGGGCCGAGCTTGCCGAGGCCGAGGTGCTCGAGCCCCGTGCGACCATGGCCGCGGTGGTCGTCGGCCGCGACCGTGTACCCCGCGTCGTTGAGCCGTGCGGCGAGGCGATCGTAGCGGAGGGCGTGCTCCCCCGCACCGTGGGCGATGTGCACGACGGCCCGCGGATTCGGCACCTCCCACAGGTAGACGTAGACCGTGACGCCGTCGTCGTCGACGATCGTCTCGGTCGCATACGGTCGCGGCTCGACGGGGCGGTTCGCGTCGTCGACGGGTGGCGGGGTCTGCTCGCTCATCCCGCCAGCGTAGGCCCTCGGCCCGGCGGCGTGGCGAGTCCGTTTGCAGTTCCCGGAGGGCAGGCGTACGGTGAACGAGGCCCGAACGGCGGGCCGGCAGGTTTCGACGGAAGCGAGGTGAGCGGCCATGGCTGGTGACAGTATCCGCGCCATCGCATCGACGAACCGCCTCGCCTCCCTCACCCGGTAGGCGCTGCCACCGCCGGTGCCGAGGCGCCCTCACTCACACCTCCCCGGGTGCGATCCACCGCGATCGCCTGCACCCGCGCGGCCGCCGCACGTTCCCGTCGATCGATGGACGGAGACCTCATGGCACTCATCGACAACGGCATCTACGTGACCGGACGGCGCTCGGCGAGCCCGCGATCGCTCGACGCGACGTACGAGCTCCTCAACGAACAGCGCGGCATGGCCTGGATCGGCCTGTACCGCCCGGAACCGTCGGAGATCCGCTCCGTCGCTCAGGAGTTCGACCTGCATCCGCTCGCCGTCGAGGACGCCCTGAAGGGCCATCAGCGGGCGAAGCTCGAACGTTACGGCGACACGCTGTTCGTCGTCCTGCGTCCCGCCCGCTACCTGGACGAGGAGGAGCGGGTCGAGTTCGGTGAGGTACACCTGTTCGTCGGACCCGGATTCGTCGTCACGGTCCGCCACGCGGAGAAGCCCGACCTCGGCCAGGTCAGGCGGCGACTCGAAGCCCGGCCCGACATCCTCGCGCTCGGCCCCGACGCCGTCCTGCACGCCGTGCTCGACCAGGTCGTCGACGGCTACGGTCCCGTCGTCGCGGGGCTCGAGAACGACATCGACGAGATCGAGGACGAGCTCTTCGGCGACGCTGCGGACGTCTCGCGTCGCATCTACGAGCTGCTGCGTCAGGTCATCGCGTTCCAGCGCGCGACCACGCCCCTGCGGGCCATGCTCCACGGGCTGCTGCAGGGCGCCGACAAGTACGGTCTCGACGAGGAGCTGCGCAACGGCTTCCGCGACGTGCTCGACCACACCCTCCGGATCGCGGAGCGCGTCGACTCCTTCCGTCACCTGCTCCGGAACGCGCTGACGGTGCACGCGACGCTCATGACGCAGCAGCAGAACGAGGAGATGCGACGCCTCTCGGAGGCGAGCCTCGCGCAGAACGAGGAGTCGCGTCGGATGAGCGAGACGGCGCTGGCGCAGAACGAGGAGATCAAGCGGATCTCCTCCTGGGCGGCGATCCTCTTCGCCCCGACACTCATCGGCACCGTCTACGGCATGAACTTCGACGACATGCCGGAGCTCCACTGGCAGTTCGGCTACCCGGTCGCGATCGGAGCGATGCTCGTCCTCTCCGGCACTCTCTACGCGATCTTCCGAGCGCGCCGCTGGCTCTGACCGCACCCCAGCCCGCGAACTGTCACCAACCGTCAGTCCTGCACCCCGTGCACTGTCGGTTGGTGACAGTTCGCGGGTTTACTTAGGGTGGCTAATTTGCTAGGCTAATGAATCGTGGCAAGCGGAGCAGCGACGAAGACCAGGGCACTGACGATCGCCGAGCAGGCGTCCGAACTCCGGATGGGCACCTTCCGGCTCGCGAGACGACTGCGCGGGGAGAAGTCGGTCGACGACCTCAGCGATCCGCAGTTCTCCGTCCTCGGAGGGCTCTACAAAGAGGGCTCCGCAACCCTGCGGGCACTGGCCGAACGCGACCGCGTGTCCGCGCCATCCATGAATCGCACCGTCAACTGCCTCGAAGAGGCCGGGTACGTCACCCGAGAAACCGACGCGGCCGACCGCCGGAAGGTCACCATCGCCCTCACCGAAGCGGGCCATACCACCGTCACCGAGACCGTCCGGAAACGCGACGCGTGGATCACCCAGCAGCTGCGCGCGCTCACCCCGGACGAACGCGACACCCTCGCCCGCGCAGCCGAGATCATGAGGAGACTCGCCACCCAGTGAGTGCAATGTTCCGTTCCCTGTCCAGCGTCAACTACCGCATCTGGTTCATCGGCGCCCTTGTGTCGAACGTCGGCGCCTGGATGCAGGCCACCACCCAGAACTGGGTCGTGCTGACCGACCTCACCGACAACGACGCCGTGGCCGTCGGCGCCACCATGGCCCTGCAGTTCGGGCCGCAGCTCGTCCTCGTGCCGATCACCGGTCTCATCGCCGACCGCTTCGACAAGCGGAAGATCCTCATCCTCACCCAGTCGAGCCTCATGCTCCTGGCCGCAGCGCTCGGCGCCCTGCTCATCTTCGGTCACGCCGAGCTGTGGCACATGTACCTCTTCGCGCTGGCCCTCGGCATCATCAACGCCGTCGACGGCCCGGCCCGCCAGACCTTCGTCTCCGAGCTCGTCGACGAGCACAACATGTCGAACGCCGTCGCGCTCAACTCGGCGTCCTTCAACGCGGCGCGCATGGTCGGCCCCGCCATCGCCGGTCTCCTCATCGTCGCGATCGGCTCCGGGTGGGTGTTCGTCGTGAACGCCTTCACCTTCCTCGGCGTCATCGGCGCCCTGTTGGCCCTGCGCACCGGCAAGCTCCGCCGCGCGCCGCGCCCACCGCGGGCTCGAGGACAGTTCGTCGAGGGCTTCCGCTACGTCCGCGGGCGGCCGGACCTCATGGTCGTCTTCGTGATCGTGTTCATCATGGGCGCGTTCGGCATGAACTTCCCGATCTTCGCCTCGACCATGGCCGTCGAGTTCGGCAAGGGAGCTGGCGAGTACGGCATCCTCTCGTCGGTGCTCGCGATCGGTTCCCTGACCGGGGCGCTCCTCGCGGCGCGGCGGGCGAAGGCCCAGATGCGGATGATCGTCGGCGCGGCCGGGCTCTTCGGGGTCGCTGCCCTCACGGCCGCGTTCATGCCGAGCTACTGGTCGTTCGCCGCCGTGCTGATCCTCGTCGGCTTCTCGACGGTGACGCTCCTGACGACCGCGAACGGACTCGTGCAGACGAGCACCGAGGCCGCCGTCCGTGGCCGGGTGATGGCGCTGTACATGGCGATCCTCATGGGTGGCACCCCGATCGGCGCGCCCATCGTCGGGTGGGTGGCGAACACCTTCGGGCCGCGCTGGGCGCTCGGCCTGGGCGCACTCGCCGGCTTCGCCGCCTGCGCCACCGGCCTGGCCTACGGGGTGTTCCGTCATCACCTCCGCCTGCGCGTCGCGCCCGACTCCCGCTGGCGCCTGCAGTTCACCCACGACGGCGTCGTGTCCCCGGTCACGCCGGAGGACTTCTCGGAGCAGATCGCGCTCACCTCGCCGATCCCGCTGCCGAAGCCGCGCGCGAAGGCGCCCGAGCCGCGTCCCGAGTCGCGTCCCGAGTCGTCGCCGGTCGACGAGTCGATGACCCTCACCGGCTCCCGCCGCTAGACGGTCCTCCGCTCCGACCCGCTCGGCGTTCACAACTCCTGCATCCTGCGACCGCCGGGGCTCGCGGGCGGGCGGGGCAGCGGGTGACGCCGCCGGTCGTCGCAGGCGGCAGGAGTTACGAACGAGCCGCCACCGGACGGAGGCTCGGGACCCAGCACCGCAGGTCCTCGCGGTAGCGGCGGTACGGCTCGCCGAAGCGCGCCTCGAGGTCGGCCTCTTCGACCGGCCGGACCAGGACGTTCCAGACGACGGCACCGAAGACCGCGTACACGACCACGATCCAGGACGACAGCAGGAGTCCGACGCCGACACCTTGGACGATGCTGCCGACGGCCATCGGATTGCGGACGAAGCGATACGGCCCGGCGATGACGAGTCGGTTCGGCATCGCGGCGGGCAGCGGCGTCCCACCCCCGGTCGTCGCCATCGCGGCTGCGGACCAGAGCCCGACGACGCTCCCGAGCACCAAGACGACGATGCCGGCGATGACGGCGAACTGCTCCGCACCCGGCGGTAGGGCGATCGCGACCCGCCATCGCAGCTCGAAGAACCGCAGGACGGCGGGGATCACCGCGAGGAAGACGCCCCAGAACGCGACGATCTCGACGGCGGTCCTCGCGAGTTGTGAACCGGTCGACGCCGACGCATCGGCTGGGCGGAACGCGAACGGCCCGATGGCGATCCATGCTCTCGGGATCCCGCCGGTGAGGACGAGCGCGAGTGCCGTGACCGAGCCGACCGCGGCGCCGACCATCAGCAGGGCGCCGATCCCCGCCTCCTGGGTCACGGCCGCGAAGATCCCCAGTGACACGGTGACCAGCAGCGTCCATCCGGTCGCGAGGATCGCCGCCCATCGGATGGCCCATGCGGCGAGCGCCGAGGCGACGACGAAGAGTGGGACGTCGAGCACGGCCATGACGACGGGGTCGAGGCTGCCGAGCGTCGCCGCACGGACGGGCGGAACGAGGAACACCGACACCCACCATGCTGCACCGGCGAGGGCCTGCACGGCGAAGTACCAGCGCCCCCAGCGCTCGGCGCTCATGTGATCGTCGGTGTCGGTGTCGGCGGCGTCATCGGCGTCGGCGGGCGATGAGCCACGCGACGAAACGCCACCCCAGGAGGAGTGCGGCGAGGACGAGGACGGTCACGATGACGAAGCTGAGTTGGACGCCCTGGCCGGAGACCGCGCGCAGCACCATCCCGACGACGACGGTCGACACCCAGACCACGACGCCGGCCCAGCGGACGGAGCGGGTCTCGCGCTGACCGAGGACGAGCGCGAGGACGTGTCCGACGAGGAGCCCGACGGCGAACGGCCACAGCGTCACGAGGAGTCCGAGGATGCCTTCGCCGTGGCTGGCGCGGCCGATGAGGACGAACACGATGACGGCGAGGAGGTCGATGCCGACGGTCGCGGCGAATCCGGCGGGGGTCCTGCTGGGGCGGTCCATCCCCTCACCCTATTGGCGTCGCCGCCGCCCACCCTGGAGGGAGGCCGCATGGCGCGCTGCGGGGTCTGTCGCTCGGTGCCGTCGCTGGCTACGATGGCGCTGACACTCGATCGACGAAGGAGCCGTCATGTCGTTCCAGGCCTATCTCGATGCCGCCGAGGCGAAGACCGGTAAGACCCCGCGCGAGCTCGTCGACGAGGCGCACGACCGCGGCTTCGACGTGTCGACCAAGGCCGGCGAGATCCTCGAGTGGCTGAAGACGGACTACGAGCTCGGCCGGGGTCATGGGATGGCGCTCGTCCACGTCATCAAGAACGGACCGACGATCAGCGAGAAGCACGTCGGCACCGACGGGGTGCACCGCGACGAGTCGACCGAGCTCTGGCTCGACGGAGCGGCGACGAGGCCCGCCGCCACCTGATCCCCGTCCGGGTTGCTGCCAGCGCGGTGCGCTCGCGTGAGCGCGGGTCTGTGGCGTGAGCGCGCCCCTCTGGAGACCCGCGGTCACCTGCCAGACCCGCGCTGAAGCCTGAACACCGCCGCTCGCGTCAGCGCACCGCGCTGGGCCCGGGACACCGACCTTCACGTCAGCGCGGTGCGCTGGCGGGCGGACGCGCCGCTCAGTACCAGAAGATCGGGATCCAGTCGCGATGGTGCGCGTGCACGATCGCGAGGAAGACGATCGCGTCGAACAGGAGGTGCACCGCGAGGATGTATCCGAGCGACCGCGTCTTCGAGAACAGGTACCCCTGGAGGAGCGCGAACGGGAACGTCAGGAGCGGACCCCACGAGCGGTAACCGAGTTCCCAGAGGAACGAGACGAAGATGACGGCCTGCAGCAGGTTGGCCTGCCAGACCGGGAAGTGCCGGCGCAGCAGGGCGAAGCAGGTGCAGATGAAGAACAGCTCGTCCCATGTGCCGACCGCGTTGACGCCGACGAAGAACCGGCCGAGTTCTCCGGCGTCGCTGATCACCGGCCAGTTCTCGTAGGCACCGGAGCGGATGAAGTAGAACGGGAGGATCGCCCAGCCGAGCAGCGGGACGGCGAAGAGGTAGGCGATCTCGCCCTTCGTCTTCTTCTCGCGGCTGCGCCAGGGGAAGGTGATCGCCTTCCGCCGGTAGACGAATCGGTCGATGAGGAACGGGACGCCTACCGCCAGCAGGAGGACGGTGCCGATGCGGAAGAAGCTCGGCCAGGAGACGTCCGCTTCCACGGACGTGGTCGAGACGATCCCGATGCCGATCGCGATGAGGAACAGGTCCTTCGCGAGGTCGCGGTCGATGAGGATCGCGGTCGCGAGCGCGGCGACGAGGAGCGGGTAGCCGGCGAGCGGCTGCATGAGGCCGAAGAGGCAGAACGCGGACGCGGCGAGCAGCACCGCGGGGATCAGCTTCATCGGGCGGCGGGCCGGGACGATCATCTCGGTCTGCATGCCGTCGATCCTACGGGTGCCGGCGCGGGGCGCCGACGCGAGCGCGGGCTTGTAGGCGTCGGCGCGGTGCGCTGACGCGAGAGCACCTGAACGGGCGCGATCGCGTAGCCGACGCGTGAGCGCGACCCTCCGGAGCCCCGCGCTCACGCGCATGACCCGCGCTCGCGTCAGCGCACCGCACTGGCAGCAGCACCACCCGGGTCAGGCCTCTCGGGTGATCTCGACCTTCACGAAGAGCTTCGAGCGGTAGGGGCCCGCGTACACACCACGGAGTGGGGAGACGTCACCGTAGTCACGACCCCGCCCGATGAGGACGTGACGCTCGCCCACGTCGACCATGTTGGTCGGGTCGAATCCACGCCAGTCACCGCAGAACCACTCGACCCACGCGTGTGACTCCCCCGTCACCGTCTCGCCGATCGCCGCATGCGGCTTCGGGTGCAGGTACCCCGACACGTAGCGGGCCGGGATCCCCACCGAGCGCAGCGCTCCGAGGACGATGTGCGTGATGTCCTGACAGACGCCCTTGCGGTTCGCCCACGCCTCGGCGGCGGTCGAGTACACACTCGTGACGCCCTGCACGTAATCCATCTGCTCGCCGATCTCCCGGCTGATGGCCATCGCGGCCTCGCACGGGCTCTCGTAGCGGTCGGCGATGGTCCGGGCGAGCTCGACGAGGTCGTCCGGCGGCGTCGTGCGGCGGGTCTGTTCCAAGTGCTCCACCCGCGTCACGGCGGCCTGGGTCGCGATGTCGAGCTGCTCCCAGCCGGTCGGGTGCGGCTCATGCTTGCGCGGCCGGACCTCGACGAGGCTCGTCGCCGTGAGCGAGAGCTCCTCGTGCGGCGTCAGCACCTCGAACGCCGAGACCTTCATGCCCCAGTAGTCGGTGTACGTCGACTGCGACGCCCCCGGCTGGATGTCGATGTGCGAGTACAGGACGTACTGGTCCTCGGTCGTCACCGGCAGCATGCGCGCCTCGTTGTACGAGGCGTTGACCTTGCCGCCGTAGGAGAAGCCCGTGCTGTGCTTGATGTGGAGCCGGGTCATGAGTTCTCTCCGATCCATGCGGGCACCGCATGAGTGGGGAAGTAGCGTTCGCGGATCGCCTCCGACACCTGGCTGGTGACGTTCTGCACGGCGTCCATCCGACCGGGGAGGTCGACGAGCGTGTCCTGGATGGGCCGGTACTCGAGGTCGCTGCGGATCTGACCGAGCAGGCGCTGGGCGGAATCAACCGTCCCGACGCGGCCTCGGCGCGGTTCGAGGTCGCGCATGCACTCCTCGGCCCGGCTGATGGAGAACATGACCGACCGGGGGAAGAGCTGGTCGAGCAGGAGGAACTCGGCCGCGTTCTTCGCGCTCGGCATGCCGCGGTACGTGCGCAGGTAGGCCTCGTAGGCGCCGCAGGAGCGGAGGATCGTCGTCCAGGACGGACCGCTCGCCTCGGTGAGCGACCGCGTCGCCAGGAGTCGGGCCGTCATGTCGGCGCGTTCGAGGCTGCGACCGAGGGTGAAGAAGCGCCAGGCGTCGTCACGACTCGTGGCGGAGTCGACGATGCCGACGGCGAGGGCCGAACGCTCGCGCACCCACCCGAAGAACTCGTGCACCTTGTCGCTCGCGACGCGACGCGGCATCCGGGCACGGGTCGTGTTGAGGCACTCCCAGAGCTCGGTCGACACGATCTCGCGGGCGCGCCGGGCGTTCTCGCGGGCGGCGCCGAGCGAGTAGGCGATCGACGCCGGGTGCGTGCGGTCGACGGCGAGCTGCGCGAGGACGTCCTGGCGGGTGAGCTCCTGGTCGGCAGGCGCGTCGCTGCCCATGACGGACAGCAGCGACCGGCAGGCGGTGTCCTCGTCGATCCACGGGTCCTCGAGCAGCAGCTGCAGGTGGACGTCGAGGATGCGCGCGGTGCCGTCACTGCGTTCGATGTAGCGGCCGATCCAGAAGAGGCTCTCGGCGATGCGGCTCAGCATGATGCGTCCTCCTGCGTCGACCCGTCGGCAGCGGGCTCGGAGAGCGTCTGCTGCTGCTGCTCCTGCTGGTCCTGGTTGCCGGCCGGACGGTCCTGGGGCGAGTGCTCGGGGGTCGTGCCGTGGTCGTAGATGATCGGGATCGACGTCGTCTCGGTCGTGGCCTGCTCGGCGACGAGACCCTGGATGTCGTGCGAGGACGCCTCGGGCGCCGCGTTGGGGTCGAACGGACGTCCGACGACCCAGGTGTCCTTCGAGCCGCCGCCCTGGCTGGAGTTCACGACCAGCTGCCCCTCCGGGAGGGCGACGCGCGTCAGGCCGCCGGGCAGCACCCAGACGTCGTTGCCGTCGTTGACCGCGAACGGTCGCAGGTCGGCGTGGCGGGGACGCATGCCGTCCTCGACGAGCGTCGGGATGGTGGAGAGCATGACGACCGGCTGCGCGATCCAGCCGCGCGGGTCCTCCTGCAGCTTCGTCTTGAGGGTCGCGAGCTCCTCCTTCGACGCGTCCGGGCCCACGACGAGACCCTTGCCGCCGGAGCCGTCGACGGGCTTGATGACGAGCTCGTCCAGGCGGTCGAGCACTTCCTCGAGGGCGAGCGGGTCTTCGAGACGCCAGGTGTCGACGTTCGGGAGGATCGCGTCCTCGGCGAGGTAGTACTTGATGAGGTCGGGCAGGTACGTGTAGACGAGCTTGTCGTCGGCGACACCGTTCCCGACCGCGTTCGCGATGGTCACGTTGCCGAGGCGCGCGGCGAGCATGAGCCCGGGCGAACCGAGCATGGAGTCGGCGCGGAACGACAGCGGGTCGAGGAACTCGTCATCGACACGGCGGTAGATGACGTCGACGCGCGTGGGCCCGGCGGTCGTGCGCATGAAGACCTTGCCGCCGGAGCAGAAGAGGTCGCGACCCTCGACGAGCTCGACGCCCATGAGCCGCGCGAGCAGCGTGTGCTCGAAGTACGCGGAGTTGTACACGCCGGGGGTGAGGACGACGACGTTCGGGTCCTCGACGCCGGGCGGGGCCGACGCACGCAGCGCCTGCAGAAGCTTGTTGGGGTAGTCGCCGACCGGACGGACGCGCATCGACACGAACAGCTCGGGGAGCGTCTGCGCCATCACACGACGGTTGGAGATGACGTAGCTGACGCCGGACGGGACCCGGACGTTGTCCTCGAGGACACGCATCTGACCGTGCTCGTCGCGGATGAGGTCGATACCGGAGACCTGGATGCGGACGCCGTTCGCCGCCTGGATCCCGTAGGCCTGCCGGTGGAAGTGCGACGATGAGGAGATGAGCTTCGCGGGGATGACGCCGTCGCGTACGGCGAGCTGCGGGCCGTAGACGTCGGCGAGGAAGGCCTCGAGCGCCTTGACACGCTGCTTGATGCCGGCCTCGACCTGCGTCCACTCCTGCTGCTCGATCACCCGCGGGACCGCGTCGAGCGGGAACGGACGCTCCTCGCCGGCGAAGTCGAAGGTCACGCCCTGGGCGAGGTAGGAGCTGGCGAGGGCGTCGGTGCGGCCTCGGAGCTCCTCCTGGGTCATCCGTGCGAGGGAGCTGTAGATCTCCTGGTACGCCCGCCTGGCGGTCGCACCACCCGCGTGTTCCGCCGCCTCGCCGAACATCTCGTCGAACGCGGGAACACCGCCCGGAGTCTTGCGCGGGGCGAGCGTGCCGCCATAGCCGTTGAACAGGTCACCCATGGGCCGACTCTACCGGGACACATGTTGCCGGGGTGTTTCGGAGCGCGGAGAGGACGCCCCACCGGCCAACGAGCCACCCCACCGGCCACCGAGCCACCCCACCGGCCACCGAACTTGTCGAGGTGCGCCCTTCGACAAGCTCAGGGACCGAAGGAGGTCGCTCAGGGACCGGCGGAGGTCGCTCAGGGACAGGCGGGGTGAAGCGAGCCCTACGCGACCGAGGCGGCGGTGAGGGCGGCCAGCTCGTCGGCGGAGAGCTCGAGCGTCGCCGAGGCGAGGAGGTCGGGCAGCTGCTCGACCGTGCGGGCACTCGCGATGGGAGCGGCGACGGTCGGCTGCGAGCGGAGCCACGCGAGCGAGACCGTCGCGACCGAGACGCCGTGGGCGGCGGCGACCTCGTCGAGGACCGGCAGGAGCGCGGCGTGGGCGGCCAGGTAGGCCTGGGCTCCCTCGGCGCGGACGCTGTCGACGCTCGACCCCTCGCGGTACTTGCCCGTCAGGAAGCCCTTGGCGAGCGAGAAGTACGGCAGCACCGCGAGCTGCTCGCGCTCGGCGATCGTGCGCAGCTCACCCTCGAAGTCGCGCTCGACGAGGTTGTAGTGGGGCTGGAGGGCGATCGGGCGGTGGAGCCCCTTGGCCTCGACGATCTCGAACCACTCGGCGATGCGCGCTGCGGAGTAGTTGGAGATGCCGAGGTAGCGGACCTTGCCGGCGTCGACGAGCGACGACAGCGCGGTCACCGTCTCCTCCAACGGCACGGACTCGTCGTCGAAGTGCGCGTAGTAGAGGTCGATGTGGTCGGTGCGGAGGCGCTCGAGTGAGGCGTCGGCGGCCTTCAGGATGTTGTCGGCCGCGAGCCCCTGGAAGTCGGGGTGCTGGCTGACCTTCGTCGCGATGACGAGCTCGTCGCGGTTGCCGCGGAGTTCCTGCCACTCGCCGATGAGTCGCTCGGAGTCACCGCCGGTGTTGCCGGGCACCCACGCGGAGTAACCGTCGGCGGTGTCGATGAAGTTACCGCCACCCGCGACGTAGGCGTCGAGGATGTCGAACGAGGTCTGCCGGTCGGCGGTCCAACCGAACACATTGCCGCCGAGGTTCAGCGGGAAGACGGACAGGTCGGACGTTCCGAGGGTGGTGCGGGCGTGAGTCATCTGATGATCCTCCAGAGGTTCGGTGCATCGCTGGTACTTCTCCTCACGCTAAGCCCGCAGACGGCTCGACTATTCCGTCGTGTCGCCCGATGACGAGCGGGCCGCCGAGGCCGGACTGGCTCTCCACGGCCCGGCACCGACCGTCCTACAGTGGGCCGATGGGCTACCGCATCGACGACTCGAAGGACCGCATCGACCAGGACGCCGTGTGGGCCCTGCTCCGTGAGGTCTACTGGGCCAAATGGCGCAGCCGAACCGACGTCGAGGCACAGATCGACGACGCCTGGCGCGTGATCGGCGTGTACGAGGAGGAGACCGGCGCACAGGTCGGCTTCGCTCGGGCGGTGTCCGACGGCGTCGGCTTCGCGTACCTCGCCGACGTGGTGGTCCTCGAGGCCCACCGCGGCCACGGACTGGGCAAGCGGATCGTGCAGGCGATGATCGACGACGGTCCCGGCGCGCACTTCCGGTGGACACTCTTCACGAGCGACGCGCACGGCCTCTACGAGCAGTTCGGGTTCACCGATCCCGGCCCGACGGCGCTCGTCCGTCCAGCCGCGCAGCTGCCCGTCCACCCGAGCCAGGTCCCGACCGCCTGAGGTGCGGCGAATCGTCGTCCCACGGCGACTCGAACGACGAATCGACGCACCTCACCGCAGGCCTCCAGCCGCGACGGGCTAGCGTTGACCTATGTGGATCTCCGACGACGGCCGGTACAACATCGTCGACGTACCCGCGGAGGCCTATCCGGGCCGCGCCTACCTGCTCGAACTCGTCGCCGCCCTCGAGCCTGACGAGCTCCAGGCGCTCATCACGCGCATGCAGGCGTTCGACGACGCGATGATCGACCGGCTCGAGAACCTCGTCGACGACGAGGCACCGGAGGTCGCGCCGGACCCGGAGCGCGAGGCACCGTACGTCGACGAGATGATCCCGCGTCGCGTGCTCGACTCGATCGATTGGGACGCGATCCTCACGCCACCGTTCCGGATCGAGGCGATCGACGTCGCCGGTGACCGCTGGCGCATGGACGCGTGGGCCTTCCTGGAGTCGATCGTCGAGCCGCCCGTCACCCGACCGAGCGCCCGCAACCTCGGCTCCTCCCCCATCGATCCGGCGTAGACCAGCACCTGCCGAATAGGCTGGGTGTCATGATCGACGACGACGTCACCATGACCGATCCTTCACCGCTGCTCGCCGAGGGAGCCGAACTCGAGCACCTGTACACCGGCGCGATCTGGAGCGAGGGGCCCGCGTGGATCGCGGAGACCGGCCGCGTGCGCTGGAGCGACATCCCGAACGACCGCATCCTCGAGTACGACACCGCGACCGGCGACACGGCCGTGTTCCGCGACGGAGCCGAGTACACGAACGGCCGCACGATCGACCGCGAGGGCCGGGTCGTGCAGTGCAGTCACGGGCGCCGCGCGGTCGAGATCGAGGGGCCGGACGGCCCGGTCACGCTCGTCGACCGCTGGGCCGGCGGCCGTTTCAACTCCCCGAACGACGTCGTCGTGCACTCCGACGGCTCGATCTGGTTCACCGACCCGCCCTATGGCATCGACGCCAGCGGAGAGGAGGGCCACCCCGGCGAGCAGGAGTACGGCGGGTGCTACGTCTTCCGACTCGAACCGGACACCGGGGCGATCGAGCCGGTCATCACGGCGATGGTGCACCCGAACGGGCTCGCGTTCTCACCCGACGAGTCGATCCTGTACGTGTCCGACACCGCCACCGCCGCCCGCCGGATCGCGGCCTACGACGTCGCAGCAGACGGCGTCTCGGTCGTCGCCGGCGACACCCCCGGTCGCACCTTCGCGAGCACCGCGGTACCCGCGTCCGACGGCTTCCGGATCGATGTCGACGGCAACGTGTGGTCGTCGGCGGGTGACGGCGTCGAGGTGTTCGACCCGTCCGGCGCGACCATCCTGCGCATCCCGGTCCCGGAGCGCACCGCGAACGTCTGCTTCGGCGACCCCGACGGCCGCACCCTCTACATCACGGCCAGCACATCTCTCTACCGAATCCGAACCGCCACCCGCCAAAGCCCGCGAACTGTCGCTCCAGCACAGTGACGGGGCGCTGGACGAGCGGTTGGTGACAGTTCGCGAGCTGGAGCTCACGCCCGACCCTGCAGGATGAGGTTCCAGTACACCCAGGGCAGGACGTAGCGGTCGGCGATGAACGTGAACCGACGCTCCTTCGCGAGTCCGTTCCAGAACGGGATCGAGGGCTTCGGGCGGTAGCGGTCGTCGAACTCGGCGAACACCACCGTTCCGCGGGAGACCGTGAACGGGCACACCGAGTAGCCGTTGTAGACCGTGCTCGGCTCCTGGCCGGACCGCACGGCGACGAGGTTCTTCGCGAGGGTCTTCGTCTGTTGCCGGAGGGCACCGCCGGACTTCGAACTCATCACCGCGGCGGCGTCTCCGAGCGCCCAGACGTCGGGGAACCGCGGATGCCGCAGGGTCAGTGAGTCGACCTCGACGAACCCACCCGGGTTGCCGGGGGCGGCGAGCGCCGTGGCCGCGAGCCAGTCCGGTGCGGACTGCGGCGGCACGGCGTGGAGGACGTCGTAGGGGATCTCCTCCCGGAGTCCGCCCGTCACGCCGTCCTGCCCGCGATCCGGGCCGTCCTGCGGGTCGGTCTGCGCGATGGTCACCACGCGCTGCTCCGGGTCGACCGCGACGAGCTCGCGCGAGAACCGCACCTCGATGCCGTACTCGGCGACCTTGCGGTCGAGTTCGGCGTCGATCATCGGCATGCCGAACATCGTGGGTGTGGGCACGACGAGCACCACACGGATGTCGTCGAGGACGCCCGTCTGCCGCCAGTAGTCGCACGCGAGGTACATCGGCTTCTGCGCGGCACCCGAGCAGCTCGCGGGGCCGGCGGGCTGCGTGAACACGACGGTGCCGGAGCGGACCGACCGGAGCACGCGCGAGGCCTTCTGCGCGTACTCGAACGTGTAGTTGGATATCCCCACCGGCGAGGCCATCGCCTCCGTCAGACCGGGCACGGCGTCCCAATCCTGTTGGATGCCCGGAGCGACGATGAGCTGGTCGTACTCGACGGCGGTGCCGGATTCCAGCGTCACCGTCTTCGCGACCGGGTCGATGGACCGGACCCGGTCCTGGATCCAGGTCACGCCCTTCGGCGTCACGGCGTGCTGTGGCCTCGTGGCGACCGACGCGGACGCGGTCCCGCCAGCGACGTGCGAGAACATCGGCTGGTACCGGTGGTGCTCCCGCGGTTCGATGACCGCGACGTCGTCGACGCCGTATCGCCGGAGCCTCCCGGCGACGGAGAGACCGGCGTTGCCGCCACCGATGACGACCACCTCGTGATGGAGCGGTGCCGTCCTGGGATCGGTCACGGTGGCGGCGGCGCTCAGGATCCGGACTGACCGCGACCGGTGGCGTTCTGCAGCCGGTCGATGTGTTCGGAGGCCTGCGCCTTCGTCAGGTCGGCGGGAAGCTCTTCGCCGGCCTCGCGCGCAAGGGTGTCGAGGTAGCTGCGCTGCGGGCCGGTCATCGGCTCGTCGCCGGTGACCCAGTCCTCGGGGTCCTTGCTCGCGCTCGTCGAGCTGTCGTCGCCTCGTGCTCCGAGGGTCTCCTCGGTGGCGCCGATCGTCTCGGGTGCACCGGAGGTCGTGGCGTCAGGGGTCGTTGCGTCGGTCTGTTCTGCGTCAGTCATGCGGCAACGGTACGTCGAGCGGACGATCGGACAGGAGGGGTTGCGCGGCCCGCGCGATCGGTGTCGGAATAGCGACGGACGACCCCCGGTTGACCCAGGCGACCACGTGCGGCCGCACCGTCCACGAAGGAGACCCATGTCCGACACCGCTTCCGGAACCGACCGATCCGCCGACGAGCCGACCCCGTCGCAGGGCACCACCATCGGCATCCTCGGCGCCGGCAAGGTCGGCACGGTCCTGGCACGACTCGCGGTCGCCGCCGGGTACCGGGTGCTCATCAGCGGCTCCCGCGACGCCGCCCGGATCGCCCTGACGATCGACGTCCTCGCACCGGGTGCCGTCGCCACGACCGCCGCCGAGGCGGCGGCCCAGGCCGACCTCGTCATCCTCGCGCTGCCCCTCGGCAAGCACCGGTCGGTGCCCGTCGACGAGCTGCGCGGCAAGCTCGTCATCGACGCCATGAACTACTGGTGGGAGGTCGACGGACACCGCGAGGACCTCAGCGCACCGGAGACGTCGACGAGCGAGCTGGTCGCCGCCTTCCTGCCGGAGTCGCGCGTCGTCAAGGCGTTCAACCACATGGGGTACCACGACCTCGACGGGGAGCCGCGTCCGGCCGGCACGCCGGGCCGCAAGGGCATCGCGATCGCCGGCGACGCCCCCGCGGACCGGGCAGCCGTCTCGGCCGTGGTGGACGCCCTCGGGTTCGACCCCGTCGAGATCGGACCGCTGCGCGCGGGCGTCGTCCTCGAACCCGGACACGAGCTCTTCGGGGCGAACATCGGTGCCGACGAGATCCGCGAGGTCGCCGAGGTGCGGGCGTTGGCGGCGGACGTCCGCTAGCCGACGCGGCGGGTTCCAGCGTCGGATCGGTCTCGACCGTTCGGTCGCGGGGTGAGCGCCGCTGAGCGGATCACTTCCGCGAGCTCGCCGGCACGGCTCCACATCGGCCAGTGACCTGTCGGGAGGTCGACGACCTCGACGGTCGCGAGCCCCGCGACCTCGGCGAACATGGGGTGTCCGCCTCGGGCCAGGTCCAGCACCTGCGCGCTGGGGATCGAGCAGCACACCAGGGTGGTCGGGACGGCGGCGCGGGCGTCGTTGGTCAGCTCGACAGCCTGTCGGAGGACGGGCGCCGGCTCGGGGACCGCCCGGGCGCGGAACCGGTCGAGGACCTCGGCGCTCAAGCCGTCGAGGCTCGCCTGCTGCGCGAGGACGTCGAACGCCGGGAGCGGAAGCTCGTCGACGTCGTCCGGCAGGTCCGGCGCGAAGACGGTTCCTGGCGCCACCGGACCTGAGTCGACCCACACCACCCGGCGGACGAGCTCCGGATGCCGGTCGAGGAGCAGGGTGACGGGAGCGTTGGCGCCGCTGTGCGCGACGATGACGGCCGGGTGGTCCGCGGAGACGTCCCGCCGGGCGAGTACCTCCGTGATCGCGGCCACTTGGTCGTCGAGGGTCCTGCTGGACCGGTCGGGATCGGCGCCGTCGAGGCCGGGCAGGGCGATCGCGACGGTGCGCGAGCGGTCGGGGTCGAGATGGTCGATGACGTCATCCCAGGCCCAGGCGCCCAGCCAGTGGCCGGCGATGAGGATGATGGTCGGGGTGTCGTTCTGTGTGTTCATGACTCCAGCCTGAAGCGTGCTCCAGGCAGGTGTGTGTCACTATTTCTGTCATGAATCTCGAACTCGTGAGCCGATGAAGCGGGCGGAGCGACTCCACGCCCTGTCCGAGGCACTGCGTCGGGGTGGATCGCGAGGAACCTCCGCCGAGCGGTTGGCGAGGGACTTCGGCGTCTCGGTGCGCACCGTGAAGCGGGATCTCCAGGCACTCGAGCGCAGCGGCGCGCCCGTCTGGTCCCGCCCCGGACCAGGTGGCGGATACGGCTTGGCCGTCGGGGCGACACTGCCCCCGGTCAGCCTGTCCCCGGTGCAAGCGGTGGCGCTCATGTCGGCGGTGTCCGCGGCACCCGACGCCCCGTACGCGGATCTGGCTGCCGCCGGAGTGCAGAAGATCCTGGACATCCTCGACCCCAGGACCCGCGCACGAGCCGACGCACTGGCCGGTCGGATCTGGGTCGACGCGCCCCCGACCGCTTCCCGCGTCGTCCGATCAGCGCTCGAGGAGGCGATGGCCGAGCAGCGGGTCGTCCGCATCAGGTACACCTCGCGGGACGGGAGTACGACCACCCGCGACGTCGAGCCCGTGCTGTTCGCGTCGACGAACGGTCAGTGGTACCTCGTCGGATGGTGCCGGATGCGCGATGCGATGCGGTGGTTCACGGTCGCGCGCATCGAGCGGGCCAGCGTGACGAAGACGGCGTGCAGTGGCCACACGGTCGCCGAGGTCGGCGAGCCGCCGGTGACTGCGACGCCGGTTCACGGCCGGGGACGGCGACCTGCGATCCATTCACAGGAATAGATCTGCTCCGCGCGACGCTGTAGTCAGCGTGAAGAAGATCGGGTTCCTGTCCTTCGGACACTGGCAAGACGTTCCGGGCTCGAGCGTGCGCACCGGGCGTGACGCACTGCTGCAGAGCATCGACCTCGCGGTCGCGGCGGAGGAGGTCGGTGTGGACGGCGCGTACGTGCGCGTGCACCACTTCGCCCGACAGCTCGCGTCGCCGTTCCCGCTCCTGGCGGCGATGGCGGCGAAGACCTCGACGATCGAACTCGGCACCGGTGTCATCGACATGCGCTACGAGAACCCCCTCTACATGGCCGAGGAGGCGGCGGCCACCGACCTCATCAGCGACGGGCGACTGCAGCTCGGCGTGAGCCGGGGATCACCCGAAACAGCCCTCCGCGGGTCAGAATCGTTCGGTTACGTGCCGGGCGACGATGAGACCGACGCGGACATCGCCCGCTCGCACACCGAGGTGTTCCGTGCGGCCATCGCGGGCGCGGGTGTGGCTCGC
The DNA here is from genome assembly GCF_902506515.1 of Plantibacter sp. T3. Classification (NCBI taxonomy): domain Bacteria; kingdom Bacillati; phylum Actinomycetota; class Actinomycetes; order Micrococcales; family Microbacteriaceae; genus Plantibacter; species Plantibacter sp. T3. The sequence goes on from NZ_LR733286.1 coordinate 326,028, forward strand.
GCCAACCCGCAGATGACGGGGACCAACGGTCTGCTCGCGATCCAGCCGCAGTCCCCGGAGCTCGGTGAGCGCATCTGGTGGGGTGCCGGTTCGCGGTCCACCGCGGTGTGGACGGCGGAGCAGGGCATGAACCTCATGTCGTCGACGCTCCTCACCGAGGACACCGGGGTGCCGTTCGACGAACTGCAGGCCGAGCAGATCCAGATGTTCCGTGACGCCTGGACCGAAGCCGGTCACGAGTGGCAGCCACGGGTCTCCGTGAGCCGCAGTATCCTGCCGCTCATCGACGATGAGACGCGCCGCTACTTCGGGCTGCGCGCCCAGGCCGACTCGAAGGACCAGGTCGGACACCTCGACGGCGGACTCGCGCGCTTCGGCCGCAGCTTCATCGGCGAGCCCGACGTCATCGCCGCAGAGCTCGCGAAGGACGCAGCCGTGCAGGCCGCCGACACCGTCCTCGTCACCGTCCCGAACCAACTCGGCGTCGAGTTCAACGCGCGCATCCTGGAGTCGATCGTCAAGGACATCAAACCGGCGCTGGGGTAGCCGCAGGGATCACAACTCCCGCTGATCGCCCGTCTGCAGGTTGACATGCGCTCCAGGCGCTGCCCTCACGGTCGGCGGCGAACCGTCCGCAGGAGTTGTGGTCGCCAGACTCAGCCCAACAGCTCGGCGAGCGCCGCGGGCACCTGCCACGTGCCGGCCGCATCTCGTTCGAGCGGGAGCTCAGCCGTGATCGCCGGGCCGGCGGTCGGGAGCGGGGCGATGACGCGCGGCGTCGGAGCCCAGGTGACCTGGGGGCCCGCCGCCTGCAGCTCCTCCACGTCGAGCACGATGAGCACGAGCGGCAGCTGAAGCGACCCGTACACCCGCTCGAGCACCTCGGGCAGTCGGTCAGCGGTCGTCGCGTGGACGAAGCCGGCGTCGACGAACGGCACGGCTCGAGTCGACACCTCGTACTCGCCGAACGGCCGACTGGCCTCCCAATCGTCGACGATCGCGACATGCAGGATCTTCGTCATCTCCACCCTCTCCCTTTAATGAGACGTTACCGTATCATTAGAGCATGGAATCGAGACGTGGTCGCCCGACGGCAGCCGAACGTGACCGACGGCGCGACGCGATCCTCGACGCCGCCATCCGCCGGTTCACCGGGCACGGGTACGGCGGGACGACGATCGAGGCGATCGCCGCCGACGCGGGCGTGACGAAGCGGACGATCTACACCTGGTTCGGCGATCTCGCCGGCATGCTGACGGCGGCGGTCGAACGGCAGCACGGATATCTCCTCGCGGCCGACGAGCCAGGCTCCGAAGCCGAACCCCTCGAGGACGCGGCCACCCGACTCGTCATCGCGCTGCACTCGGACGTCTCGATCGCGCTGCACCGACTCGTGATCGCGGAATCTCCACGCTTCCCGGAGGTCGCCGCCGGTTTCTACGCCGCCGGCCCGGCCCGCTCGATCGCGTTCCTCGCCGGCCATGTCGGCGAGCGGGCGGAACAGCTCTACACCCTGCTCCTCGGCGAACCGCATCGACGCAGGCTGCTCGGCTTGTCCGCTGCGCCGACACCGGATGCAGCACGGGCGCACGCCCGCTCCTGCCTCGCACTGGTCGTCGACAAGTAGCCCACCTGTCGGAGGCCACGCAACCCGGGCCGGCCCCGATTCCGAGAGTGTGAGTCGTCTGACACACTGACGATCATGAAGCGCTCCACCATCCCCGCCCTCGCCGTCATCCTCCTCACCCTCGCCGGCTGTTCGGCGGGCACCCCGGGGCAGACCTCGTCGCCCTCCGCGACCACCGCGGCGCCGACGCCGACGGCCACACCCTCGGCGACCTCCGAGCCCATGAGCGACGCGACCTGCGAAACCGTCCTGACGGACGAGGAGTACACGAGCCTCGCGGAGGACGGGCTGGTCCTGAACCCCGACATCTTCGTCCTCGACGACACGATGCAGTCGATCATCGACGCCGGCGGCCTCGGTTGCTACTGGACCCGCTCCGGCGGCGACATCCGCGTCTGGTACGCGCAGGGAGCCACGACCAGCGCCGAGTGGGACGCGCAGCAGCAGTCGCTCATCAGTGCCGGGTGGACCGAGATCGGCACGCCGGTCGCCGGCACACTCCAGGCTCCTGACGTGAACGACCCCGACTACCTGCCCGTCGTGACCTACCGGGACGGGGTCATCTACTACGCCAGCTACGTGGAGCTGCTCCCCTCGGTGAAGGCCCTCCAGGGCTAGCCACCCGCCGCATGCTCAGCGGTCGAGCGTGACCACGTCGCTCAGGCCCGCGGTCGCGTCTGCGGCCAGAACCCCGTGACGCGCGAAATCGGCCCACATCTGACGCAGGAAGCGGCCACGACGGTCGACCTCGGCCCACGTCGCCGAGCCGATGAGCGCCGTCCGGCTCCACGACCGTTCTGTGCCGAGGAGCAGGGGCAGGTCCGTCACGTGCGACGCCCCGTAGGGGCTGCCGGGCGGCGCCCAGCTGAGCTCGTACCGCGTGGCCCGGCCGCCGGACGCGCGATGCCGCTCGACGAACTTCCGGGCGTCGCGCGTGTAGGTCACGTGCGTCGTCGCGCCGACGAGCGCCCGCCGGATGGGGTCACCGACGAGCGGCATCGAGGTCACACGGGCGAAGGCCGGGATGAGCGGCACGTACAGCCGAGTCTCCTCCGTCGTCGAGCCGATCAGGACGTCGATGCGCGAGGCGGCTTCCCGCCAGGCGGCGTCGCGGTCGGCCTCCGCCGGGAGCGGCGCGTGACCGTACTGGGTGCCGAACGCCATGCCGCCACGCAGTCCGAACCGTCGCGCCGCCCGCTCCACCTGCTCTTCGAGCGCGAGTAACTCGACCACCGGGGTGTCCCGCGTCGGGCTGCCGGCCGCCCGCATCATCGCGCTCGCCATCTTCGCCCGCCCACTACTGATGCCGAGCGGCGCGCTCTGGACGATGGCGCGCTGGAAGAGCCCCGCGGTGCCGTCGCTGATCATGAGGTGCGCGATCGCATCGCCGCCCGCCGACTGCCCGAAGAGCGTGACCGACCCCGGGTCGCCGCCGAACGCAGCGATGTGCTCGTGGACCCACCGGAGCGCGAGGACGAGGTCCAGCAGGCCGAGGTTCGCCGGCAGCGTCTCGCCGTCACCGAGGAAGCCGAGGATCCCGAGCCGGTACGTGACCGACACCACGATGACCCGCTGCTCGACGACCAGGCTGATCGGATCGTAGACGTCGAGGTCGCCGGCGCCAGTGACGTAGGCGCCGCCATGGATCCACACCATCACCGGCAGCGACTCGTCCGGGCGCATGTCGGCAGGGACCGTGATCGAGAGCGCCTGGCAGTCCTCGGAGTCGACCATCCCCTCGCCAGCACCCTCGAGGACGGCCTCGAGCACCCGGGAGGAACGCTGCGGTGAGGCCGGCGCCCGCTCGAAGGCCCGGAATGGCACCGGATCGCCGTCGGCGCCGACGGGAAGACCGGTCGGCACCGGCACCTCGAAGCGTCCCGCGCGGGCGTACGGGATGCCGCGAGCCCGAATCACCGCCCCGTCGACCCGACCGAGGATCGTGCCGAGGGAGGTCTCGAAGCTGCGTGTGTCGCTCATCGCTCCACGGTATCCGCCGCTCCGGTTGAGTTGCCCGGAACCGTGCATATTTACGGTGAAAACGCACCGTTCCGGGCGACTCAGCGCTCGGCCTACGGGATGCGGATGTAGACCGGGTCACCCCAGATCGACAGACGGTGCTGCACGTAGCGACCCCAGTCGGGAGAGTCGTACATGCCGCCCGCGCCGTCGTAGATCGCGATGTGACCTTCCGGCCAGTAGAGCAGGTCACCGGCGACGGCCTCCGACGCCGAGATCTGCACGCCCGACGCGGCCTGCGCACCGGCGCCGCGGGGCAGTGACACACCGAACGCCCCGAAGACGTACTGCACGTAGCCGTCGCAGGCGAAGCTGTCGGACGGGTCGTTGCCGTTGCCATAGGGGACGACGCCGACGAACTGCGCCGCGTAGGCGAGGATCGCCTCGCCGGATCGGGCGACGGCTGGAGCCGCGTAGGTTCGTCCCGCCGAAGCCGACGCGGACGACGAGGAGGCGGCGGATGCACTCGCGGCCGCCTCGGCTGCGGCTGCTGCAGCGGCGGCCGAGGCGGCGTCGATCTCCTCCTGGCTGGTTGCGCCGTAGCCGTCGCGCACGAAGGGCACATCGGCTGCGGTCGACGGCACGGAGTACGACACCGACTGCATCGTCGCTGCAGACGGGATCGCGCCACCGGTCGCCGCATCGACGTCGACGCCCGCAGCGGCCGCCGGCAGCGACACCGACACGAAGAGCCCGGTGGCGAGCGACATCACGCCGAACGTGGCGAACGGCTTGGCGCGCTTCGCGAACGAGCTCTTGGCGCGTGGGGTCGAGGGCCGCTTGGTGGGCACGAGGTCGACGTGACGTCGCTCCTCCTCGGCGGAGGCGGTCCAGCTGGCGTCCTCGAGTCGAGCCGCGCGACGGGCGGCTCGTGGGCTGAGGGCCACGTGGCGGCCGCCGGTCCGGGCGGGGGTCACGGGGGTTACGGCGGGAGTGTTCGGGTCGCGGCGCTCGAGGGCGCGCGCAGGGGTGGTGCTGGTCATGTACGGGGTACCGTCCTGGGTCTCGGTCGCGTCGGGGGCGCGCTCGGTTCATGCTCGGTGGGTGCAGCATCGCCTCGGCAGAGCCGCCCCTCGATGACCGCGGTCGACCGGTTGCCCGATCCGAGGGAGGCGAAACGGCCACCCTACGTGGACGTCCCTGAGAGGATCCTCCGCTTGGCCCAGCCTGTGGAGGACCGATGAAGCACGAATCACCGATTTGCTAGCATCGTGCTAGCACTCCATTCCTGCGAGAGGTGACGACATGCCCACGGTGACCGTCCGGAATCTCGATGAGGACACGAAACGCGGTCTGCAACAGCTCGGCGCCTTGCACGGACGCTCGATGGAGGCGGAGATCCGGGCGATCCTCGCCGCGGCCGTCAGGACGACGACGGCTGAGGATCTCCGCGCCACCTCGGCCGCCGACAGCGACCGACCAGGCCTGGCGGAGCGTATCCATCAGCGCTTCGTCGACCTCCACCTCGACGGTGAACTCGTCATCGAACTGCCCGACCGCACCACGACCACCCGACCGAATCCGTTCGACGATGCCGCGAGCGCCGACGCGGACGACCCGGCCCCGAGGTGATCATCCTCGACACGAACGTCGTCTCCGAACTGTTCAGGCCACGGCCCGACCCCACGGTTGCCCGGTGGGTCGACCGGCAGGACGAGGCCGATCTCCACCTCACCGCGATGACCGCTGCCGAGCTCCTCGAAGGAGCCCTGCGCCTCCCTGACGGCGCTCGCCGATCGGCGCTCGTCGAGGCCGTGGCGACCGTGCTCGATGCCGACTTCGCAGGACGCGTCCTCCCCTTCTCTGCGGAAGCCGCGCTCGACTACGCGGAGCTCATGACGACGCGACGCCGCACCGGCAACCCCATCGGACCTCAGGATGCGATCATCGCGGCCATCGCGAGATCCTCCGGCGCCGCTCTCGCAACGCGGAACACGCGCGACTTCGCCGGTGTCGGCCTCCACCTCATCGACCCGTGGGTCCCCGACCACCTGGCATGACGCAGGGCGGCACCCGCCTCAGGACGGGTCGACGCCGACCGTCGACTGCCGGACGACGAGTTCCGGCTGGAAGACGATCTGCTCGGGCACGCGTCGAGCGCCCGCGTCCGCCTCACGGAGCAGGAGCTCGACGGCGGTGTGGCCGATGAGCGCGCTCGGCTGACGGATCGACGACAGCGGGACGACCGCCGCCGACGCGAAGTCGATGTCGTCGTACCCGATCAGGGCGATGTCGTCCGGCACGCGCACCGAACCGAGCATGCTGAACGCCTGCAGGACCCCCATCGCGAGGAGGTCGTTGGCCGCGAACACCCCGTCGGGCCACTCGTCACGAGGACGGTTCCGGATGGCCTCACCCGCGGAACGGCCCTGCAGCACCGTCAACGCGGTGGTCTCCACGACCTGGAGGGTGACCTCGGCCCCACCGGCCGCGGCTGCATCGACCGCCTGACGCGCACCGGCGAGCCGGTCGACGACCTGCCGGAGCGAGGACGGACCACCCACGACCGCGATACGACGCCGACCGAGTCCGATGAGGTGCTCGACCGCGAGTCGCCCACCCGCGACGTCGTCGACGGCGACCGATGAGAAGCTCGTGTCCTCCGTCTGCCGGTCGACGAGGACCGTCGGCGTCCCGCGGTCGCGCAGTCGACTGAGCCGGGTGAGGTCGTCGCCGAGCGGGGTGATGAGCACGCCGGCGACCCGCTGCTCCTCGAAGAGGTCGAGGTAGGCGCGCTCGCGGTCGATGCTCTCGTCGCTGTTGCCGAGCAGGACCGACCACCCCTCCGCATCGGCCCGGTCCTCGGCACCGCGGGCGACGTCGGTGAAGAACGGGTTGCCGACGTCGAGCACGACGAGGCCGACACTGCGGCTGCGACCGGCCCGGAGCTGGCGGGCCGCGTCGTTCCGCACGAAGCCGAGCTCGTCGATCGCCGCGTGGACGCGGTCGACCGTGACGGGCGAGACCTTCTCGGGGCGGTTCAGCACGTTGGAGACGGTCCCGACGGAGACGCCGGCTCTCGCCGCGACGTCCTTCACGCTCGCGCTCACAGCTCCCCTTCGCCTGTCAGACCCGCCAGGCGACGCCGGACGGGCTGGCTCATTGTTGCATGCAGCGCCTTCGTGCGCCCGTGCAGCCCTCTGTCACCCGCCCGCCGCCGTCCCCAACTCAGGACTCCCCCGGCGCGCCGCACCCACCCCAACCCGACACACCGGGCGACTCCTGAGAACGGGCCATCCGCCCGCCGCCGTCCCCAACTCAGGAGTTCCCGGGCGCGGCGGCCCCGCCCGACCCCGACACACCGGGCGACTCCTGAGAACGGGGCGACGATCAGGCGGGATCGACCGGCAGGGCCGACGCGGCGGGCAGGGTGACGACGACCTCGAGACCGTGGCCGGGACGGTTGTGCAGCACGATCGCCCCACCCGCGTTGCGCGCGATGGCAGCGACGATCGCGAGCCCGAGCCCGGAACCGTGCCCGGAGGACCGCGTCGCGTCCGACCGGCTGAACCGCTCGAGCGCCCGCGGTTCGAAGGCCGGGTCGAGTCCTCCGGCGTTGTCCGACACCCGGAGCGTGAGCTGACCGCCGTCGTCGTCGAGCATGACCGACACCCGGCGCGGAGCGCCCCCGCGCTCGGTGAAGGCCTGCAGCGCGTTCCCCGCGAGGTTGTCGACGACCCGACCGACATCGTCGGCGCGCACGGCGTACACCGCCGCACCCTCCCCCGGCCCGCTCTCAGCGATCGCGCTCACGTATTCGACCTCGATCCCGGCCAGCGCGTCGTCCGAGGCGACCCGGAACCGCGCGCGCTCGACCGCCTCGAGCACGTCGGCCTCCAACCTGGCCGCGCTCGTCCGCTCCTCCGGCGTCGCCGCCTCGATGCGGGACAGCTCGAGCAGCGAGGTGACGAGCGCCGACAGCCGCGTCGCACTGCGCTCCGCCCCCTCGATGTCGGCGAGCAGTTGCTCACGCGACGAGTCCTCGAGGCGCGCGAGTTCGAGCTGGGTGCGGAGGATCGCGAGCGGCGTGCGGAGCTCGTGACTCGCGTCGGACACGAGTTGCCGTTCGCGGTCCGCCGAGGCCCGCAGCCGCTCGATCAGGTCGTTGAGGGTGATCGCGAGCTGCGCGATCTCGTCGTCCGCGCGGCCGACCGGCAGCACCTCGTCCGTCGACCGTTCGCTGAGGCTCTGCGCGCTCACCCGGAGCCGCGTGACGGGCCGGAGCGACACCGTCGTCAGGATCCACCCGCCGGCCGCGACACCGAGGACGAGGAGCGCGAAGGACCCGACGAGCAGGAGGCGCATCTGGACGAGGACGGTCGTCTCCTCAGCCTCGTCGCGTCCGGCGATGACGTACCAGGTGTCGCCACCGACGGTCACGGGCTGTGACAACAGGATGTAGGTGGCGGAACCGGCGTCGACCGTGGTGACCTCCCGCGTCGCGGCGAGCGCCGGGAGTTGCGCGGCGAGCGTCGTCGGCAGGCTGAAGACCGGGATGGAGCCGTCGGGGGCGATGACCGCGATACGGGTGCCGAGGCCGGGCCCCTGGAGCGGGTCGTCGGGTCTCGCCTGCAGCGCGAACACGTATTGTGCGCCGTCACTGCGGAGCGCCTGCACGGTGCCGTCGCGGACGATGCGCTCCAGCTGGGCGTTGATCGCGAGCCCGGCGAAGAGCGATACGACGACGGCGATGAGCAGACTGCCCCCGGCGATCCGCGTGCGGATGCCGTGGTGCCGCGTCGACCGGCGACGGTCCGACGACACGCCCTCAGCTCCCTGCGGCGACGAGCGAGAACCCCACGCCGCGGCTCGTCACGATGCGGACGCCCGCCTCCGCCAGGTCGAGTTTGCGACGGAGGCGGCTGATGTACTGGTCGACGACGTTCGGGTCGATGTTGTCGAAGGTCTCCCAGACCTCCCGCAGCATGGCCGCCCGCGAGACGACGACGCCCGGATCGGTCGCGAGCACCCGGAGGACGTCGAACTCGGTCCCGCTCAGCGGCACGTCGTGGTCACCGACGCGCGCGCGGTGCCGGTGCAGGTCGAGCGTCAACCCACCGACGTCCAAGCGGGGCTGCACGGTGAGGGCGTCCCGACGCCGGACCGCGCGGATCCGGGCGGCGAGCTCGGCGAAGGCGAACGGCTTGATCATGTAGTCGTCGGCTCCGGCGTCGAGCCCACGGACCCGGTCGTCCACGGCATCGCGCGCCGTGAGCAGGATCACCGCGAGCGTCGGGTCGAGGCCTTTGAGCTCGCGGCAGACGGCGAATCCGGAGAGCCCGGGGAGCATGACGTCGACCACCGCGACCTGGAAGCCCGCGTCGCCACCGGACACCGGCGCGATCGCCTGCCGCGCGAGGTCCAACGCGGTCGGGCCGTCGAACGCCGTCGTCACGTCGTGGCCGTCCGACCCGAGACCGCGGGAGAGGAGGCCAGCCATCTCGCGTTCGTCATCGACGACGAGGATCCGCACGGTCGTCCTCCTTCGCCATCGAGCATCCACAGCCTAGGCGAGCCGACCGGGGCGCCGTTTCTGAAGGTCCTGTCAGGAACGACCGCTTCGCCTTGCCGCCCGCGATCCGACGGCCATACAGTGCAGGTGCTCCCGACCCTGAATCGATTCACATCCCGCCGGGAGCGAGCCCCTCACCGTGGAGGAACGGACCCTCAATGACGATCGACCATCCAGCGCAACCGGCGCGCACCGAACCTGCCGGGCGCAGCGCCCAGCCGGCGCTCTCCCTCATCGGAGCCGCCAAGACCTTCGGCCCCGTCGTCGCCCTGGCCGACGGCACCATCCAGATCGAGGCCGGCGAGATCCACGCGCTCGTCGGCGAGAACGGCGCCGGGAAGTCCACGCTCGTGAAGATCCTCGCCGGGCTCTACACCCCAGATGCCGGCGACTTCACCCTCGCCGGGAAGCCCGTCGCCTTCCGCGGTGTCGCCGACAGCAAGGCCGCGGGCATCTCCGTGATCTACCAGGAGCCGACCCTGTTCCCCGACCTCACCGTCGCCGAAAACATCTTCATCGGCCGCCAGCCGAAGAACGGCCTCGGACTCATCAGCACTGGCGCCATGCGGAAGGCCGCCCGCGCCCTGTTCGACCGCCTCGGCGTCCAGATCGACCCCGACCGCGTCGCCGAGGGCCTGTCGATCGCCGACCAGCAGATCATCGAGATCGCGAAGGCCATCTCGCTCGACGCCAAGGTCCTCATCATGGACGAACCGACCGCCGCGCTCTCCGGCGTCGAGGTCGACCGCCTCTTCCAGGTCGCCCGCTCCCTGCGCGACGCGGGCGCCGGCATCATGTTCATCTCCCACCGCTTCGAGGAGGTCTTCGCGCTGTGCGACCGCATCACGGTCATGCGCGACGGCCGCTACATCGCCACGCACGTCACGAACGAGACCTCCGTCGACGCGATCGTCCGGCAGATGGTCGGTCGCGACATCGCCGCTCTCTTCCCCAAGCAGGACGCGGAGATCGGCGACGCGGTCCTCACCGTCGACGGGCTGTCGCGCGCCGGCGTCTTCTCCGACATCTCGTTCACGGTGCGCTCGGGTGAGATCGTCGCCCTCGCGGGACTCGTCGGCGCCGGGCGCACCGAGGTCGCCCGCGCCGTCTTCGGCATCGACCCCTACGACACCGGACGCGTCACGCTCGACGGCAAGCCGGTGAAGGCCGGCGACCCGCAGGCCGCGGTCGACGCCGGCATGGGCTTCGTCCCGGAGGACCGTCGCAAGCAGGGGCTTGTGATGGACCTGTCAGTCGCCCGCAACGCGACCCTCACCCTCCGCCACCGGCTCGCGCGGTTCGGGATCATCTCCGGCCGCCGCGAACGCGAGGCAGCCGAGGAGTGGTCGGCCCGCCTCCAGGTGAAGACCGGCTCCCAGGAGTACGCGGTCTCCACCCTCTCCGGCGGCAACCAGCAGAAGGTCGTCCTCGCGAAGTGGCTCGCCACCGAGCCGACCTTCCTCATCGTCGACGAGCCCACCCGCGGCATCGACGTCGGCACGAAGAGCGAGGTGCACCGCCTCATCTCCGAACTCGCCGGCCGCGGCATCGCGATCCTCATGATCTCCTCCGAACTGCCCGAGGTCCTCGGCATGGCCGACCGCGTCCTCGTCATGCACGAGGGCCGGATCACCGCCGAGCTCACCCGCGAAGAAGCGACCCCGGAGACCGTGATGCACGCGGCCACCGGTTCCCTGGAAGGCGCACGATGACCGACACCACCACCAAGCCGGGAGGCGGCGGCCCCGTCACCGTCGCGACCGAGCGCACGACGAACCCGATCGCGTCGATCGTGCGACTCCGGGAGCTCCCGGTCACCGTCGCCCTCGTCGTGCTCGTGCTCGTGACCTACCTCGCGAACCCGCTGTTCCTGTCGGCACAGGGGGTGAAGGACCTCCTCCTCAACGCGACGATCATGATCATCCTCGCCGTCGGTCAGGCGCTCGTCATCATCACCCGCAACGTCGACCTGTCCGTCGGCTCGATCCTGGGGCTCGTGGCCTTCGCGACCGGCACGATGTTCGCGACGATGCCCCAGCTGCCGATCATCGCGGTGTTCGCCATCGCGATGCTGCTCGGTGCGGTGCTCGGCGCGATCAACGGTGCGCTCGTCACGATCGCGAAGGTCCCCGCCCTCGTCATCACCCTGGGCACGCTCTACATCTACCGAGGCCTGAACAACGCGTGGGCCGGTGGCACGCAGTACTTCGCGGACGACCGACCCGACGCGTTCGGGAACCTGTCCGTCGACACCGTCCTCGGCTTCCCGGTCATCACCCTCATCGCGATCCTCGTCGTGGTCGTCGTCGCCGTCTACATGGCCGGCGCCCGATCCGGCCGCGACCTCTACGCGATCGGGTCGGACCCCGACGCCGCGAAGCTGTTCGGCATCCCGGTCGGCCGCCGCGTCTTCCTCGCCTTCCTGGCGAACGGCCTGCTCGCCGGACTCGCCGGTGTGCTCTACGCCTCGCGCTTCAACTCGGTCGGCGCGACCACCGGGTCCGGTATGGAGCTCGACGTCGTCGCGGCGGCCGTGGTCGGTGGTGTCGCGATCTTCGGCGGCAGCGGCTCGGTCGCCGGGGCCGCGATCGGCGCGATCCTCCTCACCACCATCACGAGCGCCCTCACCGCCCTGCGCGTCGACAAGTTCTGGCAACAGGCGATCGTGGGCATCCTCATCCTGGCCGCGATCATCATCGACCGCGTCGCCAGCCTCCGTACGGCCAAGAAACTGCGAATGAGCGAGGCACGCGATGTCTGATCTGAAGACCCCGGCAGCCCCGAAGGCTCCGTTCAGCAAGGGCTCCGGCCCGCTCGGCACCGACACCACCGGCGTGCTCGTGGCCGAACCGAAGGGCCGCACCGGTGCCTCGCGCATCCTCCTCGGTCGCGACGCGATCATGATCTACGCGCTGCTCGTCGTCGTCATCGGCGCCTGCCTGCTCATCCCGCGGTTCGCCTCCCCCGTCACCGTGGGCTTCCTCCTCCTCGACGTCATACCGATCCTCCTCATCGCGATGCCGATGACGCTCGTCATCATCACGGGCGAGATCGACCTGTCCGTCGCAAGCACCGCGGGCCTCACCAGCGCCGTCATCGGTGTGCTGTGGGCCGGCGGCGGGATGGACATCGGGGTCGTCCTCCTCATCGGGCTGCTCGTCGGAGTCGTCGCCGGCGCGTTCAACGGCTTACTCATCGCGGTGGTCGGACTCCCGTCGCTCGCGGTGACGATCGGCACGCTCGCGCTGTTCCGCGGCCTCGCGCTCGTCGTCATCGGCGACAACGCGGTCGCCAACTTCCCGCCCGAGCTCACCGCGTTCTTCACGTCGAAGATCGGCTCGACCGGCATCCCCGTGGTCATGATCGGGGTCCTCGTCGTCGTGCTCGCCTTCGGGGTCGTCCTGCACCTGACCCCCTTCGGCCGCGGGCTGTACGCGCTCGGGTACAGCACGGAGGCCGCGAGCTTCGTCGGCATCAAGGTCGCCCGCTCGAAGTTCTGGCTCTACGTCGCGACCGGCGGTGTCTCCGCCCTCGCGGGGGTGTTCTGGACGCTCCGCTACTCGAGCGCCCGCAGCGACAACGCCTCCGGGCTCGAACTCGCCGTCATCGCGGCCGTGCTCCTCGGCGGCGTCTCGATCTTCGGCGGCAAGGGGTCCATCCCGGGTGTCGTCGCGGGTGTGCTGCTCATCGGCACCATCAACTACGCGCTCCGACTCGGCCGCGTCTCCGATGTCGTCCTCATCATCGTGACCGGGACCCTGCTGATCGCCTCGGTGGTCGGCCCCAGTATCTTCGAATCCGTCAAGCAGTGGAACCACCACCGACGGATCCGACGCAGCCTGCCCCAGCACTGATCTCCCGATCGGCGCAGCCCTCGGGGCACCCCACGCCACAGCACCAGGCGTATCCAGAAAGGAACAGACAATGCAGTCGATTCGAAACCGCGCAGCAGGCCGTTCGGCCCGTCGCGCAGCGGCCCTCATCGCCGCAGCAGCCTCCCTCGCACTCATCGCGACGGGGTGCGCCACCGGCGACTCCGCGGGATCAGGTGGTGGCGGCGGTGCCGCGGAGAGCATCACCTTCATCCCCAAGCAGCTCAACAACCCGTACACGGACGTCGTGCTCGGCGGCGGCAAGGACGGCGCGAAGGCGGCCGGCTTCAGCGCCACCGAGGTCGTCGGCCCGCTCGAGGCGAGCGCGTCCAGCCAGGTGTCGTTCATCAACGCCGAGACCCAGGCCGGCACGAACGTCATCGTCATCGCGGCGAACGACCCCGACGCCGTCTGCCCCGCCCTCAAGGAGGCCCGTGACGGCGGCGCGAAGATCGTCGCGTTCGACTCCGACACCAGCAAGGACTGCCGCGACGTCTTCATCTCCCAGGTCGTCGCCAAGGACGTCGCCCTGATCCAGACGAAGCTCATCTCGGAGCAGATCGGCGGCTCGGGCGAGATCGCGATCCTCTCGGCCACGGCCAACGCGACGAACCAGAACGAGTGGATCAAGTACATGGAGGAGGAGCTCGCCTCCAACCCGGACTACAAGGACATCAAGCTCGTCGCCAAGGTCTACGGTGACGACGACGACACGAAGTCGTTCCAGGAGGCCCAGGGTCTGCTCCAGGCGCACCCGAACCTCAAGGGCATCATCTCGCCCACGACGGTCGGCATCGCCGCGACCGCCCGCTACCTCTCCACCTCGGAGTACAAGGGCAAGGTCGCACTGACCGGCCTCGGCCTCCCGAACGAGATGCGTCCGTTCGTGAAGGACGGCACCGTCACCGCGTTCGCGCTGTGGGACCCGGCTCAGCTCGGCTACGTCGCAGCGTTCGCCGGCAAGGCACTGGCGGAGGGCACGATCACCGGCAAGGAGGGCGACACCTTCGAGGCCGGCGACCTCGGTGAGCGCGAGGTCGGCGCCGACGGCACCGTCATCGTCGGCCCACCGACCACCTTCGACGCGTCGAACATCGACAAGTACGACTTCTAGGAGTCACCCAGTCACACCCGACTGCCCTGTCTCAGGAACTCCTCGGCGTGCCGCGACCACACCCGGTCGACGCGCCGACGGACTCCTGAGTCAGGGCAGTTTGTCGTCGGCGTCGGGATCGTTGCGCTTCATCTCCAGCTCGAGCTTGCGGATACGCTCGGCGTCCTCGGCGGCCTGAATCTCGCGCTCGAGGGCGGCGAGCTGCTCCTCCGTGCTGCTGACGGCGCGGTCGGGCTGCGACGGCGAGGACGTCGCGGTCGACGAGGACCCTCGACCCGAACCCCACGAGCCGGACGTCCGCGACTGCTTCCGGCCCCGGCGTTCGGGGAGCTTGATCCGGCTCGTCGACCAGTCCTTGCCGAGCAGGAACCACAGGGCGACGCCGATGAGCGGGATGAAGACGATGAGCAGCACCCACACGATCTTGGGCAGGTTGCGCACGACGGGCTCGGGCTGCCCCACCACGTCGATGAGCGCGATGATCGTGAGGACGATGAGCAGCAACGACAACACGAACATGTCGTCAATCCTAGGCAGACCACCGGCGGGTTCGGCCAGGATGGTCGGATGAAGACCATCCCCCTGCCCCAGACCGACCTGACCGCGTCCAGCATCGTCCTCGGCCTCATGCGGATCGAGGCCCTCGACGACGAGGCCATCCGCACCCTCTTCCACACCGCACGAGACGCCGGCGTCACCGTGTTCGACCACGCCGACATCTACGGCTCGGAGCGTCACGGGTGCGAGCGTCGCTTCGGCGACGCCGTCACCCTCACCGCCGCCGAGCGCGAGCAGGTGCTCATCCAGTCGAAGGTCGGCATCCGCAAGGGCTTCTTCGACTTCTCGGAGGACCACATCCTCCGCACCGTCGACGAGTCGCTCGCCGCCCTCAAGACGGACTACCTCGACCTCCTGCTCCTGCACCGTCCCGACAGCCTCGTCGAGCCGGAAGAGGTCGCGTCGGCGTTCGACACCCTGCAGGCCGCGGGCAAGGTCCGGAACTTCGGCGTCTCGAACCACACGCCGGCGCAGGTCGAGCTGCTGAAGGGCTCCGTCGAGCAGCCGCTCATCGTCAACCAGGTGCAGCTGAGCATCACCCACGCCCCGATCATCGCGTCGGGCGTCGCCGCGAACATGGCCGGCCTCGACCAGTCGATCGACCGCGACAACGGGATGCTCGACTACAGCCGCCTGACCGGCATGACCCTGCAGGCATGGTCGCCGTTCCAGGCCGGCTTCTTCACGGGCGTCTTCATCGGCGACCGCGAGCACTACGCGGAGCTGAACGACGTCCTCGACGAGCTCGCAGCCGCACACGGCGTGACGCCCTCCGGCATCGCGACCGCGTGGATCACCCGTCACCCCGCGAACATCCAGGTCGTGCTCGGCACCACCAAGCCGTCGCGCGTCCAGGAAGCGGCCGCAGGTTCCAACGTGACGCTGTCGCGCGAGGAGTGGTACCGCCTCTTCACCGCCGCGGGCCACACCCTCCCGTAGCGGTCGCCTCCGTCCCGTTCTCAGGACTTCCGCGGCGTGTCGGGCGGAGATCGCCCCACCACACCGAAGGAGTCCTGAGAACGGGACGAGGGTCGCGCCGGGTACGCTCGGAGTGGAATCGGAGGGCAGCATGGCGAAGCACGACATCGGGTTCGCCGCCGTCGCCAGACTCGCCGGCGTCTCGAACGCGACCGTCTCCAACACCCTCAACCGCCCCGAGATCGTCGCCCCCGCCACCCGCGAGCGCGTCCTCGCCGCGATCGAGGAACTCGACTTCGTCCCCAACCGTGCCGCCGCCACCCTGCGGCAGGGCACCAACCGCCTCATCGGTCTCGTCATCCCCGACATCGCGAACCCGTTCTACTCGGCGATCGCCCGCGGGGTCACCGAGGCCGCAGCCGAACACGGCTACACGGTCGCGCTCTGCGTGAGCCACGACGATCCAGACCTCGAACTCCGGCACTTCGAGATGCTCGCGGAGCACCGGGCGGCCGGTGCGCTCGTCGCTCCGCTGACGGCCGACGCCTCCCGACTGGCCCAGCTGCGACGGGTGGGTAGCCGCCTCGTGCTCATGGACCGCACCGCCCCCGAGGGCACCGGCTGCTCCGTCGCGATCGACGACGTGCACGGCGGGGAGCTGGCGGTCACCCACCTGCTCGCCAGTCCCACCCCGGCGCCCGACGGGTCGATCGTGCTCGTGAACGGCGACCTGGCGATCCCGCAGTGCGCCGACCGACGCGAGGGTGCCCGGAACGCGTTCATCGCGGCCGGTCTCGACCCCGACGACCTCCGCGAGGTCACCGTGGACGAGATGACCGTCGACTCGGGGCGCATCGCGGGCCGTCGG
Organism: Plantibacter sp. T3; assembly: GCF_902506515.1. NCBI lineage: Bacteria > Bacillati > Actinomycetota > Actinomycetes > Micrococcales > Microbacteriaceae > Plantibacter > Plantibacter sp. T3. The sequence continues at coordinate 342,516 of NZ_LR733286.1, forward strand.
ATCGCGGCAGAGACACCGCGTCCGACCGGCGTGTTCTGCACGAACGACCAGCTCGCGCTCGGCGTCATCAGGGGGCTGAACGACGGTGGTCTGGCGGTGCCCGACGAGGTGTCCGTGGTCGGTTACGGCGATCTCGCGCTCGCGGCCGACGGGCGGGTGCCGCTCACCACGGTCGAGCAGCCGAAGGACGAACTCGGGCGCGTGGCCGTCGAGATCCTCCTGGCCGAGCTGGGCGCCGACCGCGCTGCGCACGAGCACGTCACCCGGACGCTCGAGCCGCATCTCGTCGTCCGCGAGTCCGCTCCCCTGCCGGCCTGAGCAGCGGCGAGGCTGGACGCGGCGGTGACGCCCGGGTACAGTCGTCACCAGTATTTAATCGATTAAATACTCCCGTACCCGCACCCACCAAGGATCGACGATGACCCACACTGCAGCAGCCGTCCACCCGCTCCTCACCCCGAAGGCACGGCGGAAGCCCCGCATCGGCCTCGTCGCCGGCGGCCTCGGCACCTACTGGCCGCAGTTCCCGGAGTTGCTCCCCCAGCTCCAGGCGTCGGCCCGGTACGTCTCGGAACGCTTCCGGCAGATGGACGCCGAGGTCGTCGACGTCGGCTTCATCTCGGACGCGCAGGCGGGCGACGCCGCGGCGGAACAGCTCCGACAGGGCGACTGCGACCTCATCGTCCTGTTCCTCACCACCTACCTCACCTCCTCGATGGTCCTGCCGATCGCCCAGCGCGCGAACACCCCGGTCCTCGTCATCGACCTGCAGCCGACCGAGCGGATGGACCACGCGAGTTTCGACACCGGTGCCTGGCTCGCCTACTGCGGGCAGTGCCCGGTACCCGAGGTCGGCAACGTCTTCCGTCGGGCGGGCATCCCGTTCCGCTCGGTGTCGGGCTGGCTGCGTCAGGAGTCGGCGTGGGATCGGATCTCGCAGTGGATCCGGGCGGCGCACGTCCGCGCAGCCCTCCGTCACGCCCGCCACGGCCTCATGGGGCACGTCTACCCCGGCATGCTCGACGTCTCCACCGACCTCACGCTGCTGCCGACCACCTTCGGCTCACACGTCGAGGTCCTGGAGTTCGACGACCTCCGCGTCCTCGTCGACGAGGTCACCGACGCCGAGGTCGCCGACCGCATGGCCCTGGCCAGGGAGATCTTCACCCTCGACGACACGGTGGTCGAGGACGACTTCGCGTGGGGAGCGAAGGTGTCGGTCGGCCTCGACCGGCTCGTCGACGAGTTCGCGCTCGACAGTCTCGCCTACTACCACCGCGGTCGCGACGGCGAACAGCACGAGCGACTCGGCGCCGGCATGATCCTCGGCGCGTCCCTCCTCACCGCTCGCGGCATCCCCACGACCGGCGAGTACGAGCTGCGGACCACGGTCGCACAGCTCGCGACCCAGGTCGTCGGCGCCGGTGGGTCGTTCTGCGAGATCCAGGCGCTGGACTTCGAGGACGAGGTCGTCGAGATGGGGCACGACGGTCCGGCGCACCTCGCCGTCAGCTCCCGCGACCCGCTGCTGCGCGGCCTCGGGGTCTATCACGGCAAGCGCGGCTGGGGTGTGAGCGTCGAGTTCGACGTGCGGCACGGGCCGGTCACGCTGCTCGGGTTGGGGCAGGACCGCGACGGCTCGCTCGCCTTCGTCGCGTCGGAGGGCGAGGTCGTCCCCGGCCCGCTGCTCGCGATCGGCAACACGACGAGCCGTGTCGACTTCGGGCGTGACCCGGGTGTCTGGGTGGACGAGTGGAGCGCGACCGGTATCGGGCACCACTGGTCGCTGTCGCTCGGACACCGCGCGGCGGACTACCGGGCTGCGGCGAGCCTGCTGGGGATCGACTTCCGCCAGGTGTGAGGCGCCGTCGGTCCCTGAGCCGAACCCGGTCTTTGAGCCCAACCCGGTCCCTGAGCCTGTCGAAGGGCAGTCGCGACCGGACGGATCAGAGCACGGCGCGAAGACGCTCCACAGCGGGCTCGACGACGGCGATCGGCGCCGGCCGCTGCAACCCATCCAGGGCGACGGCGAGCCGACGGGTGGCACGATCGACATCGCCACCACCCGCACCGAGCTCGCGGATCGGGGCGAGTAGTGCCGCCCGTCGCAACCAGGGCTCGTCCTGCATCCACCGGTCGAGGACGGTCTCGGCCTTGGCTCGGGCCGTCCCGTCGAGGCGTTCCAGGAGCGGTCCGATGACGTCGGTGGCCAGCGGGTCGGCGAGCTGGGGAACCCGACCGGCGCGGACGAAGCCTTCGATCCTCGTCAGGTCGGTGTGCCTGAGTACCGCGACGCTCGACTGCAGGAGGACGATCGCGGCGAGCCGACGCTCGAAGACCGGCACGGCCCACAGCTCCGAGGCGAGGGCTGCCAGCTCGTCGTGCTCCAGTCCGCGGAACTTCCGGAGGGCGTCGCGCACGGTCCCGCGCACGGCCCCGACGGATGAACCGTAGGACCGGACCCCGTCGCCGAGCCGCTCGGCGACGTCCGCTGCCCGGTAGCCGTCCCCCTCGTATTGGAGCGCCGCGTCGATGAACTCCCCCGCAGCACTCATCCCACCATTCTCACCCCTCGCGCCGGGTACGGTGGAGCGATGACCGTCGTGATCGTGGGACTCGGACAGCTCGGCTCGGACGTCGCCGGGAGACTCCTGGCCCGTGGCGAGGACGTCGTCGGCGTGAAGCGCACGGCACCCGAGTCGAACCCGGCCCCCGAGTCGACCCCGGTCCCCGAGCTCGTCGAGGGGCGCTTCACCCTCCAGCTCCGCGACCTCACGACCTCCGCCCCCGACCTTCCTGCGGACACGACGGCGATCGTGGTGGCCCTTGCGCCGCGGGCGCGCTCGGTCGAGGCCTATGACGCCCTCTACCGCGACGGCGTCGGACATCTCGTGAGCGCGGTCGCCGCACTCCCCGGCACCCCGCCTCGCATCCTGTTCGTGTCGTCGACCGCGGTGTGGGGCGAGGACGGCGGGGAGACGATCGACGACACCACGCCGGCCGTCCCGACCTCCGGCACCGCACGCGCCCTGCTCGCCGCTGAGGAGGCCGTCCTCACCGCCGTGCCCGAGGCGAGCGCCATCCGCTTCGGCGGCCTCTACGGTCCGACGTCCACGATGTTCGTCGACCAGGTCCGCGACGGCCGTGTCACCCGACCCTCCGGCTGGACCAATCGCATCCACCGTGACGACGCCGCGAGCGTGATCGTGCACCTGCTCGACCTGTCGGCGGCATCACTCCCGCCGGTCGTGGCGGGCATCGACGAGGAGCCGGTCCTGCTGTCGACGGTCGCCGACTTCCTCGCCGATCGACTCGGCGTCGCTCCCCCGACGCTCGACGACGCCGGTCGCACCCCGGAAGAACCGCACCGCGGCAAGCGCATCATGGCAGCCGCCCTCCGCGACACCGGATTCACCTACCGTTACCCCACCTACCGCGAGGGCTACTCGGCGCAGCTCCCCTGATCGGACGACCGGAGCGGATCATGGCTGCTTCGTCACCTCGGCCATCGCCCGTCGCCCGGACGGTACGAGCACGGCGACGGCGAGCACCACGAAGGTGAGCACACCGGCGACGACGAGGAGCAGTTCGACGGACACGACGTCGGCGAGCGGTCCGAACACGATCATCCCGAGGGGCATCGACACCGCCATGACGATGCCGACGAAGCCGAACACGCGACCCTGCCGCTCCGGTTGGACGCGCTCCTGCAGCAGGGTCATCGACGTCGTCGAGAAGAACGGCACAGCGATCCCGAGCAGGAACATGAAGCCGAAGAAGACCCAGAGGTTGGTCGAGAGTCCGAGCCCGATGGACAGCGCCCCGAACACCACCGAGGACCCGACGATGAGGAGCACGCGGTTCTTGGTGCCGCCCCAGATCGCGATGATCGCTCCGCCGCCGACCATGCCGACGCTGAAGGCGAGTTCGTTCACGGTGAGCATCCAGACCTCGTCGCCGAAGGTGCGGGCGATCATGAGCGGCGTGAGGTAGGACGGCGCGACGACCAGCAGGAACACGATCGCGAAGAGGATGAGCAGCCAGCGCACGAAGCCGTGGCGCCAGACGTAGCGCACGCCCTCGGTGAGGTCGGCGAAGTAGCCGGGGCGCTCGCCCGACCGCACGAGCGTCCGCACCGGTACGAGCAGCAGCAGCCCGATCCCGATGGCGGCCGTGACGACGTCGACGAAGAAGATCGCGACGAGCGACGCACTTGCGTACAGCGCGCCGGCCGCAGCCGGGGCGACGAGCATCATGGCCGACTGGATGGATCCGTTGATGCCGTTGACCCGCATGAGCTTGTCGGTCGGCGTGATCTGCGGGACGAGCGCGGAGACCGCCGGCATCTGGATGCCCGCGCCGACCGAGCGGATCGCGAGCGTGAGGAAGATGAGCCAGAGGTCGGCGGCGCCGTTGATGAGGAAGATCGCGAGCGCGAGCGTCGTGATGGCGATCGAGCCGTCGGCCGCGATGATGAGCAGTTTGCGGTTCATGCGGTCGGCCCACACCCCGCCGAAGATCGACACGATCGCCTGCGGCAGGAACCCCGCGACGGCGGCGAACGCGAGCACGACTCCGGACTTCGTCTCGAGCGTCAGGTGCCACATGATCGCGTACTGCACGAGCATCGAGCCGAACAGCGAGACCGTCTGTCCGGACAGGAACACCGCGACGTCGCGACGCCAGCGCGGGCTCTCCGAGGCGACGGTCGTCTCCTCCGAACCGTCGGAACCGTCGATCGTGGGTGCATCGGGTGGCGCGTCATCGGCAGCCATGCGACCCACGCTAGGGAGTTCGCTCCAGGGTGTCCAGGGGCATCTGACGGCGGTACCGCTCCCCGCTCTCACAACCTGAGAGCTGGAATGAGACCCCGCTCAGCTTCCGAACGCGAGTCAGGCGCGGCCGCCTGGTTCGGGGTTGTACGGATCGAGCTGGTCGGCGTACGGCCGGTAGATCGCTCCGAAGCTCGCGAAGTACGGCTGCTCGACGGTGCCGCCAAGGTAGCAGTTAGCCGTGCCTGACTCCGCCAGGTCAGGAGTCGTCACGAGATTCGTGAAGTCGACGAGGACGAAGTACAGTCCGTCGTCACGAGCGATCACCGTGGAGTCTTCGATGGAACGGTACACAAACTGGTCCGGGGTTCCGCCCTGGGCCGTCGCATAGGTGTCTGCGACGGTCCGCGTGCAGATCTCGTAGGCGGTCTGGGCCGTCAGCGCCGTCGACTGGTCGACCGGAGGAGGCGACACCGCAGGCTCGACGGGCTCGTCACTCGCAGCCGCAGACGGCGACGGCGACGGCGACGTGGACGTGGACGCAGAAGGCGATACAGACGGCGAGGGCGAGGGCTCCGCCTGAGTGCAACCGGTTAGCAGGAGGCCTGCCGCGATGAATGGAACTGGCAGCAGCGTGAATCTCATATCGTCCCCCGAATTCGTCCTCACCACGCTAGCAGGGACCATCCCGCCGAGACCGCCGGAGACACAGGAGAGGCGGAGATTGACCCGCCAGCGCCGTCTCGGCTAGCCTGAATAGCAGTGGTGAATCGATTCAGATTTCCCGAACCGAAAGGTACGCCTCGATGACGAGTGCCCGACCCCTGCACCGCGTGTGCTTCCAGCTCCAGGTCAAACCCGAACGCCTTGCGGAGTACCGCGAACGCCATGCCGCCGTCTGGCCGGACATGCTGCAGGCCCTCGCCGACACGGGCTGGCACAACTACTCGCTCTTCGTCCGCGACGACGGCCTCCTCATCGGGTACTTCGAGACGGAATCGCTCGAGGCAGCCCAGGCCGGCATGGCCGAGACCGAGGTCAACGCGCGCTGGCAGGCCGAGATGGGTGAGTTCTTCGTCGACCTCGACCTCCCGCCGGACCAGGGCTTCCTCCAGCTCACCGAGGTGTTCCACCTCGAGGACCAGCTCGCGGCCCTCCACGAGTAGCGACGTTGAAACGATTCACGTATGCTGCAAGCAGCGCCGTGACGCGCCCCAGACCACCGGAACCCGCACAGAGAAGTGACCATGACCAGTTTCGACACCATCACCCCGCTGCTCGAGAAGCAGGCCATCGAACTCCCCTCCTGGGCGTTCGGCAACTCCGGCACCCGCTTCAAGGTGTTCACGACGCCCGGCACCCCGCGGACGCCGGAGGAGAAGATCGCCGACGCCGCCAAGGTGCACGAGTTCACGGCCCTCGCGCCGAAGGTCGCACTCCACATCCCGTGGGACCTCGTGGACGACTTCAGCGCACTCCGTCGCTACGCCGAGGACCACGGCGTCGCGCTCGGCACGATCAACTCGAACACCTTCCAGGATGAGGACTACAAGTTCGGCAGCCTGACCCACAGCAACCCGGTGATCCGTCAGAAGGCGATCGACCACCACTTCGCCTGCATCGACGTCATGCACGCGACCGGCTCGCAGGACCTCAAGATCTGGCTCGCCGACGGCAGCAACTACCCGGGCCAGCAGGACATCCGCGGACGGCAGGACCGCCTGGCCGACTCGCTCCAGCAGATCTACGCCCGCCTCGGCGAGGAGCAGCGACTCGTGCTCGAGTACAAGTTCTTCGAGCCGGCGTTCTATCACACCGACGTCCCCGACTGGGGAACGTCCTACGCCCAGGTGGCCCAGCTCGGCGACCAGGCCCTCGTCTGCCTCGACACCGGCCACCACGCGCCTGGCACGAACATCGAGTTCATCGTCGCCCAGCTCCTGCGCCTCGGGAAGCTCGGCTCGTTCGACTTCAACTCGCGCTTCTACGCCGACGACGACCTCATCGTGGGTGCAGCCGACCCGTTCCAGCTGTTCCGGATCCTCTACGAGGTCGTCCGCGGCGGCGGCCTCGACGACGACTCGCCGGTCGCGTTCATGCTCGACCAGTGCCACAACGTGGAGGACAAGATCCCCGGTCAGATCCGCTCGGTGCTGAACGTGCAGGAGATGACCGCGCGCGCACTGCTCGTCGACCGCGACGCACTGACCGCGGCGCAGGAGGCCGGTGACGTCCTCGGCGCGAACGGCATCCTCATGGACGCGTTCTACACCGACGTCCGCGGACCGCTCGCCGCCTGGCGCGAGAGCCGCGGCCTGCCGGCCGACCCGTTCGGCGCCTACCTGGCCTCGGGCTACCAGCAGCAGATCGCCGAGGAGCGCGTCGGCGGGACCCAGGCGAGCTGGGGCGCGTAAGCGAGAAGGCCGAGCCCCTCGACAGGCTCAGGGACCGGATATCGGTCACTGAGCCAGCTCCGGTCACTGAGCCAGCCCCGGCCACTGAGCCAGCTCCGGTCACTGAGCCAGCTCCGGTCACTGAGCTTGTCGAAGTGCACACGAGCACACCCGCCCTTCGACAGGCTCAGGGACCGGGGTAGCAGCCACTGAGCCAGCCCCGGTCACTGAGCTTGTCGAAGTGCACACGAGCACACCCACTCTTCGACAGGCTCAGGGACCGGATATCAGTCACTGAGCCCGTCGAAGTGCCGACTACTTCGCGAGGAAGGCGAGCAGCTGCTCGTTGACCTCGCGGTAGTGGGTCCAGAGCATGCCGTGCGGCGCGCCCTCGATCTCGACGTACTCGGCGGAGGGCAGCGCCTTGGCGAACACGCGACCGGTGGAGTCGATCGGCAGGACGCGGTCGCCGGTGCCGTGCACGATGAGCGACGGGACGTCGATCTTCGCGACGTCGGCCCGGAAGTCGGTCAGCCAGGTCGGCTGCGCAGCGACCGAGGCGTACGGCGACGCGTTGTAGGCGAGCTGCGTGTTGGCCCGCAGCGCCTCCTCGCTCAGGCGCGAGCCGAGGTTCTCGTCCGTGTTGAAGAAGTTCTCGAAGAAGCTCGTGAAGAACGCGTAGCGGTCGTCGGTGACGGCGGCGAGGAGCCCGTCGAACACGTCCTGCGGGACACCCGTCGGGTTGTCGTCGGTTTGGAGCAGGTAGGGCTCGAGCGATCCGAGGAAGACGGCCTTCGCGACGCGCTCCGAGCCGTAGGTGCCGAGGTAGCGGCCAACCTCGCCGGTGCCCATCGAGAAGCCGACGAGGACCGCGTCGTGGAGGTCGAGCCCGTCGACGACGGCCTTGAGGTCGGCGGCGAAGGTGTCGTAGTCGTAGCCCTCGGTGGGCTTGGAGGACTTGCCGAAGCCGCGGCGGTCGTAGGTGATGACGCGGTAGCCGGCGTCGAGGAGCGCCGCGGTCTGCTTCTCCCACGACGAGCCGTCGAGGGGGTAGCCGTGGATGAGGACGACGGGCTGGCCGCTGCCGTGATCCTCGACGTAGAGCTCCACGGAGGTGCTGTTCTCGGTTCCGACGGTGATGAACGACATGGTTCGATTCCTTTCGTCTTCGGCGTCCGGACTCGTCGCCCGGTTCCACGCCCCGAATTGAGAACGATCGTTCTCTTCGGTGTCCATCAGCATAGGGAACGATCGTTCTCAATGCAAGTACACTGATGGAATGACCAGCGAACAGACGATGACGATCGCGTCGCCAAGCCCGGCGGCCGCACCCGCGACACCGGCCTCCGTGCGCGACATCATCGTCGACGCCGCCGACCGCCTGTACTACGCGAAGGGCATCCAGTCCGTCGGCATGGACGAACTGCGCTCGGCGGCCGGCGTGTCGTTGAAGCGCCTGTACTCGGAGTTCCCGAGCAAGGAGGACATCGTCCTCGCGGTCATGGAGCGCCGACACGAGCTCTGGACCACCGGCGTCAGCGCGCTCGTGGACGACGCCGAGACACCCCGCGACCGACTCCTCGCGATCTACGACTACCTGGCCGGCTGGTTCAGTGACGACTCGTTCCGCGGCTGCGGGTTCATCAACGCCTTCGGGGAGCTCGGGGGCGTCTCGCCGGCGGTCGCCACCATCACCCGCGAACACAAGGCGTCCTTCCAGGACTACGTCGCCGGCCTCGTCGCCGACGCCGGCGCTCCGGCATCGCTCGCCCCCCAGCTCGCGATCCTCGCCGAGGGCGCCCAGACCACCGCCGCCATCACCGGCTCCCCCGAGGCCGCGTTGCACGCTCGTCGCGCCGCCGAGACGCTCATCGACGCCGCCTCCTGAATCACCCGTGCGCTCGTGATGCACGGCGGTCCGTAACTCAGGACGCTCGCGGCGCGCCGCGCACGCCACGCCGCGGCATGTCGGCGCCGCGCCGGGGTGCTCCTGAGTTGGGAACCGCTCGGCATCCTCCCCCGCTGTGACATCCTGTTGAGACGGACACGAACGGACACGTCCGACACCGATGGACAGGGGGCGGCATGGCCACGACCGGCACGCTCGGCGCCGAGGAACGACGGACCCGACTGACGGCGATCCTCGAACGTGACGGCAGCATCCGCCTCGACGACGCGGCTACGGAGCTCGACGTGTCCTCGATGACCGTGCGACGCGACCTCGCCGACCTCGAGCAGCTCGGCCTGGTACGGCGCGTCCGGGGCGGGGCGATCCCGACCCTGCGACCGAGGACCTTCACCGAGCGGTCCGCGACGGGTGTCCGCGAGAAGGGCGCCATCGTCGAGAAGCTCCGGTCGCTCATCCCGACGGACGGCGCGATCGCGATCGACGCCTCCAGCACGGCCGGCGGCATCAGTCGACTGCTCGGCGAGTCGACCCTCACGGTGGCGACCAACTCCTACCCGAACTTCATCCTCGCCGGCGCGAACCGCGAGGTCACCGCGATCCTCGTCGGCGGCCAAGCCGAGTCGCGGACCGACAGCTTCATCGGCCCCATCGCCTGCCAAGCGGCGTCGTCGGTGCTCTACCGGCGCTTCTTCCTGTCGGCCGCCGCCATCGACCCGACCGTCGGCAGCTCGGAGGTCACCCTCGAAGAAGCGCAGGTGAAGCAGGCGTTCGCCCGCGCCTCCGACGAGACGATCCTCGTCGCCGCGTCCTCGAAGCTGGGGCAGCGCGCGATGGCGGTCGGCTTCGCCCTGGCGGACATCGACCTCCTCGTCACGGAACTCGACCCCGCCGACCCTGCGCTCGACGCCTACCGCGACGCCGTCGAACTCCTCTGAGCTCTCGGCCCCGCACGTCCCGTTCTCAGGAGTCACCGCGCGCGTCGCTCCGCGCCGACCGCAACGCGCCGAGGTTCTCCTGAGATCGGGACATCCGCCATTGCGACATCTGTGACTTCTTGTCATACTTAACACGATTGAACACCGGGCACGGACGTGCCCCGACGAAGGAGTGCGAATGTCCGTGAACCCAACCGCTGCCGAGCTCATCGCCCGCAGCAACCGCCTCGGGAGCGACCCGAAGAACACCAACTACGCCGGCGGCAACACCTCGGCCAAGGGCACCGAGATCGACCCCGTGACGGGCGAGCCGGTCGAGCTCCTCTGGGTCAAGGGCTCCGGCGGCGACCTCGGCACGCTGAAGCCCGAGGGTCTCGCGGTCCTCCGCCTCGACCGCATGCGCGCCCTGCAGGACGTCTACCCCGGCCTCGACCGCGAGGACGAGATGGTCGCCGCCTTCGACTACACCCTGCACGGCAAGGGTGGCGCGGCCCCGTCGATCGACACCGCCATGCACGGCCTCGTCGACGCGGCCCACGTCGACCACCTGCACCCCGACTCCGGCATCGCCATCGCGACCGCCGCCGACGGCCCCGAACTCACCGCGAAGATCTTCGGCGACAAGGTCGTGTGGGTCCCGTGGCGTCGCCCCGGCTTCCAGCTCGGCCTCGACATCGCTGCCATCAAGGCCGACAACCCGCAGGCGATCGGCACCATCCTCGGCGGGCACGGCATCACCGCCTGGGGAGACACCTCCGAGGAGGCCGAGGCGAACTCGCTGTGGATCATCGACACCGCGGCCGCCTACATCGAGGCGAACTCCCGCCCCGAGCCCTTCGGTCCGGCGCTCGACGGCTACGCAGCCCTGCCCGAGGCCGAGCGTCGTGCGAAGGCGGCAGCGCTCGCCCCCACCATCCGCGGGCTCGCCTCCGCCGACCGCCCCGTCGTCGGCCACTTCACCGACAGCCCCGAGGTCCTCGACTTCCTGGCCTCGGCGGAGCACCCGCGCCTCACCGCGCTCGGCACGAGCTGCCCCGACCACTTCCTCCGCACGAAGGTGAAGCCGCTCACGGTCGACCTGCCCGCCACGGCGAGCGTCGAGGAGGTCATCGAGCGCCTCGGCACCCTGCACGAGGCCTATCGCGAGGACTACCAGGCCTACTACGACCGCCACGCCACGGCCGACAGCCCGGCGATCCGCGGCGCCGACCCGCTCATCGTCCTCGTCCCCGGCGTCGGCATGTTCAGCTTCGGCAAGGACAAGCAGACCGCCCGCGTCGCCGGCGAGTTCTACGTCAACGCCATCAACGTGATGCGCGGCGCGGAGGGCCTCTCCACCTATGCTCCGATCGACGAGGCGGAGAAGTTCGCGATCGAGTACTGGGCCCTCGAGGAGGCGAAGCTGCAGCGTCAGCCTGCGCCGAAGCCACTCGCGACCCGCGTCGCGCTCGTCACCGGTGCCGCATCCGGCATCGGCAAGGCCATCGCCACGCGTCTCGTCGCGGAGGGCGCGGTCGTCGCGATCGCCGACCTCTCGCTCGAGAAGGCACAGGCCGCAGCGGCCGAGCTCGGCTCGACGGACGTCGCCATCGGGATCGCCGCCGACGTCTCGAACGAAGCCGCCGTCCAAGCCGCGATCGATGAGACGGTCCTCGCCTTCGGTGGGCTCGACCTCGTCGTCAACAACGCCGGTCTCTCGCTCTCCAAGTCGCTCCTCGAGACCACCGAGGCCGACTGGGACCTCCAGCACAACGTCATGGCGAAGGGCTCGTTCCTCGTCTCGAAGGCCGCCGCACGCGTGCTCATCGACCAGAAGCTGGGCGGCGACATCGTCTACATCTCGTCGAAGAACTCCGTGTTCGCGGGCCCGAACAACATCGCCTACTCCGCGACGAAGGCCGACCAGGCCCACCAGGTCCGCCTGCTCGCGGCAGAGCTCGGCGAGTACGGTGTGAAGGTGAACGGCATCAACCCCGACGGCGTCGTCCGCGGCTCCGGCATCTTCGCCTCGGGCTGGGGCGCGAACCGCGCGAAGACGTACGGTATCGACGAGCAGGACCTCGGCAAGTTCTACGCGCAGCGCACCATCCTCAAGCGCGAGGTCGTCCCCGAGAACGTCGCGAACGCGGTCTTCGCGATCTGCACGAGCGACTTCAGCCACACGACCGGACTGCACATCCCCGTCGACGCGGGCGTGGCCGCGGCCTTCCTGCGATGAGTGCGGCAGGCCGGAGCGGCACCGTCGCGGCGGTCGACCTCGGGGCCACGAGCGGGCGGGTCATGCTCGGCCACGTCGGCCCCGGCGAGCTGCGCCTCGTGCCGGTCGCCCGGTTCCCGAACACGCCCGTCCGCACGCCCGACGGCCTGCACTGGAACATCCTCGAGCTGTACCGCTCGATCATCGCGGGGCTGTCGGGCGCAGCGAAGCAGGAGCCACACCTCGCGAGCATCGGCATCGACTCGTGGGCGGTCGACTACGGCCTCCTCCGGCAGGGGCGCCTCCTCGGCGCACCGTTCCACTACCGCGACGAACGGACGGCGGCAGGTGTCGAGGCGGTCCACGGAACGGTCCCCTTCGCCGACCTCTACGGCTTGAACGGCCTGCAGTTCCTGCCATTCAACACCGTCTACCAGCTCGCAACCGAGCGCGACGCCGGCATGCTCGACGTCGCCGACACCGCACTCCTGGTGCCCGACCTCATCGCGCACTGGCTGACCGGTGCCCGCGTCGCCGAGGCCACCAACGCGTCGACCACCGGCCTCGTCCGCGCCGGCGAACCGACCAGGTGGGACGCCGGACTCCTCACCCGACTCGGCATCCCGGCGGCCGTCCTCCCGCCCATCGTCCAGGCGGGCGATCGCATCGGGACGCTCCTCGAAGCGGTCGCCGCCGAGGTCGGTCTGCCCTCGTCGACGCCCGTCACCGCCATCGGCTCACACGACACGGCCTCGGCGGTCGTCGCCGTCCCGATGACGACCCCGGATGCCGCCTACATCTCGTGCGGCACCTGGGGACTCGTCGGGGTCGAGCTCGAACGCCCGGTCCTCACCGAGGCGAGTCGAGCGGCGAACTTCACGAACGAGGGCGGCGTCGACGGACGCACCCGCTTCCTGCACAACGTGATGGGACTCTGGCTCCTGAGCGAATCGGTGCGCACCTGGGAGCGTGGCGGCGAGACGATCGACCTGCCCGGGCTCATCGCCCAGGCCGCCGCGGTCGACGCACCCGTCTCGGTGTTCGATGCGAACGACCCCCGGTTCCTCGCGCCCGGTGACCTCCCGGCGCGCATCGCCGAGTTCCTCACCGAGCACGGGCGTGCGGTGCCGCAGTCCCGTGCCGAGTTCGTCCGGTGCATCATCGAGAGCCTGGCGCAGGCGTTCGCGGATGCGGTCCACGCGGCTTCCGAGCTGTCCGGGGTCCAGGTGCGCGCGATCCACGTCGTCGGCGGCGGATCGCAGAACACGCTCCTGTGCCAGCTGACGGCCGACCGAGCGGGAATCCCCGTCATCGCCGGCCCGGTCGAAGCGACGGCGTTGGGGAACGTCCTCGTCCAGGCCAGGGCGGTGGGGATCATCGACGGCGACCTCGAGACCCTGCGCGCCCTCGTCGTCCGTTCCTTCGAGCCGACTCGCTACGAGCCGCGCAAGCCTGCCGGCTGCACGTCCGTCAGCCGGTAGCGTCGCAGCATGACCGCTTCTCCACTCATCGTCAGCCTGCCCGCCGACCTGCGCGAGGAGGTGCTGTCGCAGGGCCCCCTCCCCGAGGGCGTCGAGTTCGTCGAATGGGATCTGCGCACCGAACCGCCGGTCGAGCACATCGACCTCGTCGTGCCCGTCTACCTCGGCTCGAACAAGCCGCTCGCGAACGTCGCCGCGGTGACGCCGAAGCTCGTCCAGGTGCAGTCGATCGGCTACGACGGCCTCGCGGACCTCCTCCCGGCCGGCATCACCCTCGCCAACGCGGCGACCGTGCACGAGGCCTCGACGGCGGAGCTCACGGTGGGACTCATCCTCGCCTCGCAGCGGGGCATCCCGGACTTCGTGCGCGCCGAACGGACGGGCGAGTGGCTGCAGAGCCAGCGCCCGAGCCTCGCCGACCGCCGCGTGCTCCTCATCGGGTACGGCGGGGTCGGTGCGGCCATCGAGGAGCGGCTGCTCCCGTTCGAGGTCGAGGTCACGCGGGTGGCGTCGAGCGCGCGGAAGGACGAGCGGGGGCCGATCCACGGCATCGACGAACTGCCCGGACTCCTGCCGCACGCTGAGATCGTCATCGTCGTCGTGCCGCTCACCGACGGCACCCGCGGCTTGATCGGAGACGACTTCCTGGCGGCATTGCCCGACGACGCCCTCGTCGTGAACGTGGCCCGCGGCCCGGTCGCCGACACCGATGCACTCGTGGAGCACGCGACGAGCGGTCGCATCCGACTGGCGCTCGACGTGACGGACCCCGAACCGCTGCCCGCCGACCATCCGCTGTGGTCTCTGCCGAACGTGCTCGTCTCCCCGCACATCGGCGGCGCGACGAGCGCCATGCTGCCGCGGATGGCGCGTCTCCTGCGTCGACAGATCGAACATCTGTTGGCCGATGAGGAGCCGGAGAACATCGTCCTCCGCACCTGAGACGGGCGTCGACGTCCGTCGATTTCGCTTCGCAGAAAAATCTACGGCGAGGGCTCGCGTTGAATCGGTTCAAGAGGTAGGGTTTGTGGTCTGACCACACCGCAGTGCCGAAGGAGGATCGATGAACGCACCAGCGACGGCCGCGCCGGCAGCGGCCGCAGCGACGCAGCCCGCCGCCGCAGCGGCGGAGCCCCGGGCCTGGGAGGTCGTGCTCGCCCGCATCGAGTCGGACCTCCTCAGCGGTGTCCTCACCCCCGGCGACCGCTTGCCCGGCGAACGACAGCTCGCGATCGACCTCGGTGTCGGTCGGTCCAGTGTCCGCGAGGCGATCCGCGTCCTCGAGGTCCTGGGACTCATCCGCACCCACACGGGGTCCGGCCCCACCGCCGGCGCGATCATCGTCGCCACGCCGTCTGGTGGCATGGCCACCCTCATGCGGCTCCAGGTCGCCGCGCAGGGCTTCGCCGTCCAGGACGTGGTCGACACGAGGCTCGTGATCGAGACCGCGGTCGTCCACAGTCTCGCATCGCGCGCCGAAGCGGCCGTCCCCGATCTCACGCACCCCGAGTCCCTGCTCGATGCGATGGACCAGCCCACCCTCACGGAGGCCGAGTTCCTCGCCCTCGACGCGCAGTTCCACCTGTCGCTCGCCGAGGCGGAGGGCAACCAGGTCCTCGTCGCCACGATGTCGGGCCTCCGCGACTCCATCGAGCGCTACGTCCTGGCCGGTGTCCCACAACTGGCGTCGTGGTCAGCCACCGCCGACCGCCTGCGCACCGAGCACCGGGGCATCGTGGAGGCGATCCGCCGCGCCGACGCCGAGCTGGCCCGCCAGTCCGTCCGCTCCCACATCACCAACTACTACCAGGCTCGCGAACTGTCGGAAGACGACAGTCCGCACCCCTCGACACCCACCTCAAGCGACAGTTCGCGGAAAGAAGAGACAGACCATGGTTGAACGCCGCATCCCCAAGCCCCACGACCTCCTGCCGCTCATGCAGTTCAAGAAGCCGGAGTTCAACGCCCGGAAGCGACGCCTGGCGGCCGCCACCACCATCAGCGACCTTCGGGCGATCGCGAAGAAGGTCACGCCGACGGCGCCCTTCGACTACACCGACGGCGCAGCCGAGGGCGAGATCTCGCTGGCCCGAGCACGGCAGGCGTTCCAGGACATCGAGTTCCACCCGGCCGTCCTGAAGAACGTCGCGAACGTCGACACCGGCTGGGACGTCCTCGGCGAGCGCGTCGCGTTCCCCTTCGGCATCGCTCCCACCGGCTTCACCCGCATGATGCAGACCGAGGGCGAGCGCGCTGGAGCATCCGCCGCAGCGGCCGCGGGCATCCCCTTCACCCTGTCGACCATGGGCACGACCTCGATCGAGGACGTCAAGGCGGCAGCGCCCGGTGGCCGCAACTGGTTCCAGCTCTACATGTGGAGTGAGCGCGAACGGTCGATGGCACTCGTCGACCGCGCGGCAGCGGCCGGCTACGACACCCTCGTCGTGACGGTCGACACCCCCGTCGGCGGCGCCCGCCTGCGCGACGTCCGCAACGGCATGACGATCCCGCCGTCGCTCACCCCGAAGACCATCGTCGACGCGCTCCCCCGCCCGGCATGGTGGATCAACTTCCTCACCACGGAGCCGTTGGCCTTCGCGAGCCTCGACCGCTGGTCGGGAACCGTCGCGGCGCTCATCGACACCATGTTCGACCCGACCGTCGGTCCTGACGAGGTCAAGTACATCCGCGAGCAGTGGAAGGGCAAGCTCATCGTCAAGGGCGTCCAGTCGGTCGCCGATGCGAAGCTCGCCGTCGACCTCGGTGCGGACGCCGTCCAGCTCTCCAACCACGGCGGCCGCCAGCTCGACCGCGCGCCGATCCCGTTCCACCTCCTGCCGAGCGTCGTGCGCGAGGTGGGCAAGGACGCCGAGGTGCACCTCGACACCGGCATCATGAACGGCGCCGACATCGTGGCGTCCGTCGCGCTCGGTGCGCGCTTCACCTTCATCGGCCGCGCGTACCTGTACGGACTCATGGCCGGCGGGCGCGAGGGCGTCGACCGCGCGATCCAGATCCTCTCGGGCGAGATCGTGCGCACGATGAAGCTGCTGGGTGTCGCGTCGCTCGAGGAGCTGCAGCCGCACCACGTGACCCAGCTGTCGCGGTTCACGACGCTGCAGCCGATGCCGGAGCAGTCGTCGCTGAGCGCCGGCCGGCCGGCCACTGCGAAGCCCGCGGCACCGACCGCTCGGAAGGCTCCGGCCCGGAAGCCGGCGGCCGCGAAGGCCTGACCTCCCGACCGAACGCGGTCACCGCCGCACTCCACGGGTTGTCCCCGATGTCCTCTATCGCTCCTTCGGGAACGATGGAACCGTCCCGACGGTCGCAGCACTTGCGCCGTCGGGCCGGTGTTCGACGATCTGGAGGCGACGGTGGCACAGCTCCTCGTGATCGGTGGGAGCGGCCGCACCGGGCGACTCATCATCAGCGAGGCTCTCCGCCGCGGCCACTCGGTCACCGCGCTCGTCCGAGACCCCGCCGCCGTCGTCCCCGGCGACCGCCTGACGGTCGTCCAGGGGTCTCCCCTGCGGAGCGAGGACGTCGAAGAGGCCATGCGTGGCGCGCAGGCCGTGATCATCGCCCTCAGCAACATCGGTTCGTCCGACTGGCCGTGGGCGCGCCAGGTCAGCCCTCCCGACCTCATCTCGAACGCCGTCCGGGTCGTGACGGATGCGATGCGCTCGCGCGGCCTCCGTCGAATCGTCCTCCTCTCCGCGCTCGGTGCCGGCGAGTCGGTCCAGAGCGTCCCCGCCGGCCTGCGGTGGGCGACGCACTTCCTCCGACTCGGCACCGTCTACGCCGATCACGAGCAGGCGGACGCGTTCCTCCGCCGCTCGGAGCTCGACTGGACCATCGTGCACCCGACCGTGCTCTCGGCCAGCGACGCCCGACGTCCGGTCGTGTCGTCACCGCCAGGAAGCTGGCCGAGCTCGCTCCGGATCCCTCGCTGCGACGTCGCCGCGTTCCTCGTCGACGCGGTCGACGACGAGGACCTCATCGGCTCGGCTCCGGTCATCTCCTCGGGTCCGCGCCGCAGCTGACGGTGCGTCCGCCGACGGGCGCCACCGCGACTCAGGAGCCGGCGGCCGCCCGTGACGCTGCCGGACGACGCCCGATGATGCGGTCCGTCAGTTCGCAGACGCCCCACCAGGTGACGCGGAGCATGGCTTCGACGACGATGCCGCTCGTCATCTTGGAGGCCCCGAGCGTCCGCTCGGTGAAGGTGATCGGCACTTCGACGATCCGCAGACCGGCGCGGTTCGCGTGCCAGAGCATGTCGACCTGGAAGCCGTAGCCGTGGCTGTGGACCTCGTCGAGCTGCAGCCGCCGTAGTGCGTCAGCGCTGAACACGCGGTAGCCGCCGGTCACGTCGCGGGCGGGGAGCCTGAGCGCGAACCGGGCGTAGGCACTGCCGACCCGTGAGATGGCCTCGCGATGCTTGGGCCAGTTGACGACGGTGCCGCCCGGGACCCAGCGTGACCCGAGGACGACGTCCGCCTCCGCGGTGGCCGCGAGGAGCGCCGGCAACTGCTCGGGGGCATGGGATCCGTCGGCGTCCATCTCGACCACGTTGCCGAATCCGCGCCCGAGCGCCCAGGCGAAGCCGGCCTTGTATGCGGCGCCGAGCCCTTCCTTGCCGGTGCGGTGCAACACGTGCACCGCGTCGTCCTCGGCGGCGAGCCGGTCGGCGATCGCTCCGGTGCCGTCGGGTGAGTTGTCGTCGACCACGAGCACCTGGACGGAGGGAGCGGCGACACGGACGCGCGCGACGATCCTCTCCAGGTTCTCGCGTTCGTTGTAGGTGGGAATGATGACCACCGTGGAATCCATGTGCCGTCCTCGTGTCTGCTCAGCCAGCGTAGCGCGCTGAACAGGACCGTATCGGCGGCCTCCGACTGGACGGCCGGACGCTCAGGAAACGGTCGGCGAACGTCCGGCTGGGGGTCAGTTGTTGCTGGCGAAATGCGCCGGGATGAAGATGGCGAGCGCGATCATGAGGATGCCGCCCATGAACCAGACGGCCTGCAGGACGTCCGTGCGGAACGCCTCGCCGAACGCCCACATGCCACCGGCGAACAGGGCGAAGGCGATCACGACCCAGAACCCCGTCGCATCGCTCAGGGTGCCGGAGCGCCCTGCGTTGGCGCGTTCGTGGTCACGTCGTTCTCCGGCGTCCATGGGTGCCCTTCCTCAGGTTCAAGCGGTCAGTGCAGGTATACGCCGCCCCACTGGCACCCGCAACCCCTCGACACCGAGCTCGGGTCCCTGAGACCGCACCGCTCCGGTCCGGCCCCTGAGCGGACACCCGGTCCCTGAGCTTGTCGAAGGGCTACCCGCGCAGCTCGAGCGTGCAGCACTTCACGCCGCCGCCGCCGAGGAGCAGCTCGGACAGGTCGACGCCGATCGGCGTGTAGCCGCGCTCGCGCAGCTGACGCTCGAACCCGACGGCCCGCGCGGCGATGACGACCTCGCGACCGTTCGAGATCGAGTTGAGGCCGAGGACGGCTGCGTCCTCGGTGCTCACGTGGATCGCGTCGGGGTAGCGCTGCTCGAGGATGCGGTTGCTCGCCTCGTCGAACGCGGTCGGCAGGTAGGCGATGTTCGCGGGTGAGCCGTCGGCGGGAGCCACCGGGTCGAGCACGGCGATCGCGGTGTCGAGGTGGTAGAAACTCGGGTTCACGAGGTTGAGGGTCACGACCTCGCGGTCGAAGATCCGACGAACCTCGTCGTGGCTGCGGGGATCGGTGCGGAAGCCGGTCCCGGCGAGGATGGTGTCGCCGACGAGCATGATGTCGCCCTCGCCCTCGTTCACGAACTCGGGGCGCTCGACGCGGAAGCCATTCGCCTCGAACCAGTCCATGTAGGCCGGCCCCTCGGGGATGCGCTCCTCGTAGGTGAACTTCGCCCCGTAGGCGATACCGTCGAGCGTGAAGCCGCCGTTCGCCGCGAACACCATGTCCGGCAGGCCGTCGAGCGGATCGATGAGCTCGATCCGGTGGCCGAGATCGAGGTAGGCCTGGTGCAGCTGTTCCCACTGCGACACCGCGAGCGAGGTGTCGGTCGGGTCGTCCGGGTTCATCCAGGGGTTGATCCGGTAGCTGACGGTGAAGCGGTCCGGCCGACACATGAGGTACCGGCGGCGGTTCGCGACGCGGGTGCCGGTCGTGGCGTCCTGCGTGGTGGGGGTGGGGTGGTTGAGCGTCGACGACACGTCGGCCTCCAAACGAGCGAGGGTCGGCGGACGAGGTCCAGGGGCCCGGGGGCACGCCACGTTCATCATTGCATGCGATTCGCAGCGTTTTCACGGAGTTTGGCGCAGGAATGCTGCGAAGTGGCAGCTTTTCGCGCAATGATTGCGCTTACACTGAGTCCCATGGACAACCTCGACCGCGGCATCATCGACCTGCTCCGACAGAACTCACGCGCCGGCTACGGCGACATCGGCACGGTCGTGGGCTTGTCGGCCTCAGCGGTGAAGCGACGCGTCGACCGCCTCGTCGCCGACGGGGTCATCCAGTCGTTCACGATCCAGGTCGACCCCACGGTCGACGGCATGCAGACAGAAGCCTACGTCGAACTCTTCTGCCGCGGCACCGTGTCCCCCAACGAGCTGCTGCGGATCCTGTCGGGCGTCCCGGAGGTCGTCGACGCCGGCACCGTCACCGGGAGCGCCGACGCCATCGTGCACATGCGGGCCAGGAACATCCCAGCCCTCGAGGACGCCCTGGAGAAGGTGCGGATCGCCCCCAACGTCGACCACACCCGCAGTGCGATCGTCCTCACCCGCCTCATCCACCGCCACATCGACTGACCCCTCCCCCAGCCCGCGAACTGTCACCAACGCACAGTGCGGCTCGTTTGAAGTCGCCATTCGTGACCGTTCGCGGGCAGGATGGGCGGATGGAGTGGACGATTCAGGCGGGGACCAGTGTGTTCGAGCAGCTGCGGACGCAGGTGATCGAGGCCGTCCGCGACGGACGACTGGCGACCGGGGCGAAGCTCCCGACGGTGCGCGGGCTGGCCGACGAGCTGGGGATCGCACCGAACACCGTCGCCAAGGCGTACCGGCTGCTCGAGACCGACGGGGTCATCGAGACCCGGGGACGCGCGGGGACGTTCGTGTCAGCGCACGGCGACGCGATCGACCGGCAGGCGCAACTGGCAGCGGCGGCCTACGCTGACCGCATCCGAGACCTCGGCGTCTCGCCGGAGGACGCCGTGGCGCTCGTGGAGGCCGCGCTCCGCGCCTGACCCGCCGGGCTCAGATGACGCTCTGGGACCAGGGGTCGGGATTGCCGAACCGGTGCGCGGTGATCGAGATCGCCTGTTCGCGGAGGAACGGCAGCAGCTCCACCCGTCCGGCCTGGGTGACCGGCCCACCCCAGATCGCGATCTCGGGATCGCCGCCGAGCGCCTCAGCGAGTCGCTTCGCGAGCGGCTCAGGCTCGGAGGCCTCCGTTCCGGGTTCCGCTTCCGCGACCGTCTCGGGACGCGGACCGACGATCCGTACCCGGGTCGCGACCGGCGGCTCCTGGCCCAGCTCTCCCGTGTCGATCGACCCGCGGGCCGCCATCCGGGTCAGCCACTGCTCGTCGGTCTCCAGCGAGACGGGGATGCTCAGCTCGGACAACCAGTCGCGCACCTCGCGCGGCAGCCGCCCGCCGAGGCTGACGGTGAACCGCGACCGCGACCGCACCGCGGCGATGAGGACCCGCAGCGCATCGCCCAGGTCGGCCCCCGACGCGACGCGTACCGCGACCGGAACCGGCCGGTAGCGCAGGAGGTTCCGTTCCACGCCGAGCTGCGAGACGTCTTTCACCTCGCCGAACTCGTTCCCCCACGCGATCGCGTCACTGAGCGCCGACCGTCGTAGCACGTCGAAGGCTTCGTAGGTGAGCGACGGCTGGGCCGCCTCGATGAGCTTCACGATGCGGGTGTCGAGCCCGCGGAGGTGCAGGCTGCGGCTCGCCGATCCCGGATCCGGTCGCCACTCGCCGAGCCCGAACAGGTAGTTGGGGCCGCCGGCCTTCGTGCCGGTCCCGACCGACGAACGCTTCCACCCGCCGAAGGGCTGGCGCTGCACGATCGCACCGGTGATGCCCCGGTTGACGTACAGGTTGCCCGCCTCGACGGTGTCGAGCCATTCCCCGAGATCGACCGGGTCGAGGGTGTGCAGGCCCGCGGTCAGGCCGTACGGCGTCGCGTTCTGCAGGGCGAGCGCCTCGGTGAGGTTCGCGGCCTGCATGACACCGAGGACCGGCCCGAAGTACTCGGTCACGTGGAAGGGCGAGCCCGGCTGGACACCGGTGCGGACCCCCGGCGACCAGAGGCGCTCGCTCGGCTGGCCGAAGTTGACCGAGGAGTCGTCGAGCAGTTTCGGCTCGACGAGCCACTTCTCGCCGAGGCGCAGCTCGGTGAACCCGGCGAGGAGCTTCTCCCCCGCCGGCTCGACGATCGGCCCCATCTGCGTCCGCGCATCGGACGGCCAGCCGACCCGGAGCGAGCGGACGGCGTCCTCGAGCTGCCGGAGGAAGCGGTCGGATCGTGCCACCGAGCCGACGAGGATCACGAGCGACGCGGCCGAGCACTTCTGCCCGGCGTGCCCGAAGGCGCTCTTCACGATGTCGGCGACGGCGAGGTCGAGGTCGGCACTGGGCGTGACGATGATCGCATTCTTCCCGCTCGTCTCCGCCAGCAGCGGCAGGTCGGCACGCCATCCACGGAACAGCTGCGCCGTTTCGAAGGAGCCGGTCAGGATCACCCGGTCGACGGCCGGGTGGGACACGAGCCGACGTCCGAGGTCGCCCTCCGCCACATCGGCGAGCACGAGGAGGTCGCGCGGCACCCCGGCGTCCCACAGTGCCTCGACGACCACGGCTGCGCACCGCTTCGCCTGTGGAGCGGGCTTGATGATCACGCCGCTGCCGGCGGCGAGCGCCGCGAGGACGCCTCCGGCCGGGATGGCGACGGGGAAGTTCCAGGGCGGCGTCACGACCGTGAGCGCGGAGGGGACGAAGCTCGCGCCGTGCACGCTCTCCAGCAGGGGCGCGTTGGCCGCGTAGTAGTGCGCGAAGTCGACGGCCTCGCTCACCTCGGGATCGGCCTCGGCGATCGTCTTGCCGGTCTCGCTCGCCATGACCTCGATGAGGTCCGCCCGACGGGAGGCGAGGACCCGAGCTGCAGCGTGCAGGACGGCGGCCCGTTCGGCGGCAGGGCGGGCTCCCCATCGCTCACCGGCGGCGTGGACCATCGTGATCGTGCGTTCGAGGACGCGTGGGTCGTCGATGGCCGCGGCCGCGACCGCTGCGCCACCGAGGGTCGACTGCGGGACGCGCGCCAGGATCGACGCTCCCCACGCCCGGTTCGCCGCGAGCGAGGGGTCGGTGTCGGCGGCGTTCTCGAAGCCCGGGGCGCCGTCGACGACACCACCGCGCTCCGAACGGGAGAAGACCGCCGTCTCGACGTACGCCGAGGACGGATCGGCGTGGAAGCGGTCCTCACCGCCGCTCGATCCGCGTTCCAGCCCGAGGACCTGCTGCGTGAGTCCGGCGTCCGGTGCCTGTGCGGGATCGCGGAAGCGGTCGTCCCCGTCGTTGTCGGGCAGCGGTGCCTCCGGGGCCTCCGCGGCGCGGTCCTGCGTCCGGTTGGGAGTCGGCACCTGCCCGGCGGTCTCTCCGAGGGCGTCGACCGACGCGAGGAACCGGCGTCGCTCGCGCGCGAACAGGGTCGGCTTCTCGGCGAGCTCGAACACCGCCGACATGAAGTTCTCCTCGCTGGCGTTCTCCTCCAGACGGCGGACGAGGTAGGAGATCGCGACGTCGAACTCCTTCGGGTTCACGACGGGCGTGTACAGCAGCACCGTCCCGACATCCCGCTTGATGGCCTCGACCTGACCGGTCGCCATCCCCAGCAGCATCTCGAAGTCCACACGCTCACGCACACCGCGGTCGCCCGCGAGGAGCCACGCGTAGGCGATGTCGAAGAGGTTGTGCCCGGCGACCCCGACCCGCACGACGTCCGTGTGCGCCGGCGTGAGCGCCCAGTCGAGCACGCGCTTGTAGTTGGTGTCGGTCTCGCGCTTCGATCCGGTCGTCGCGAGCGGCCAGCCGTGGATCGCCGCGTCGACCCGCTCCATCGCGAGGTTCGCGCCTTTCACGAGCCGCACCTTGATGGACGCGCCACCGGCGGCCACGCGCTGCTTCGACCAGGCGGTGAGCTGCATCATCGCCTCGAGGGCGTCGGGCAGGTAGGCCTGGATGACGATGCCGGCCTGGTATTGCAGCAGCTGCGGCTGGTCGAGGAGTCGGGTGAAGACCGCGATGGTGAGGTCGAGGTCGCGGTACTCCTCCATGTCGAGGTTGATGAAGGTGCCGGTCGCGAGCCCCTCCTCGTAGAGCGGCACGAGGCGTCGGACGATGCGGTCGACGACCTGCTCGAACGACCACATGGAGAGCTGGCTGGCGATCGACGAGACCTTGATGGACACGTAGTCGACGTCGGGGCGCTGCAGGAGCTCACGGGTGCCGGCGAGCCGTTTCGCCGCCTCGCCCTCGCCGAGGACGGCCTCCCCGAGGAGGTTCAGATTGAGCCGTGAACCGTCGGCGCGCAGCTTCGCGATCGCGTTGCCGAGCTCACGAGGACGGCTGTCGACGATGAGGTGGCCGACCATGCCCCGGAGGACGCGGCGCGCGGCAGGGACGACGACCCAGGGCAGCACCGGACCGACCAGACCGCCTGTGCGGACGGCGGCCTGCTCGTACCAGGGCAGGAACCGCGGCGTCCGACCGGCGAGGGCGGCGAGGGCGTTCCCGGCGACGAGCGGGTCCTCCGGGCGCATGACGCCGTCGACGAACCCGACGGTGAATTCGAGACCATTGGGATCGCGCAGCACGCCGGCGAGCCGCTCGGCGGCGGGATCGGTCGGAGCTTCCGCCCCTTCGTCGACCCATTTCGACGCGAGGGCGATCGCACGATCCGCGAGTCCGACCGGTTCGGTGGGACCCTCGTTCGCAACGTTCGCCATGCTGCTCAGCCTATGCTCCGATCCGGTGATCCCAGCTGAGGCTCGCGAGTACACGCCCGGCGGCTGAGCACCCCGGTCGGTCACCGCCCTTCGACAAGCTCAGGGACCGGTGCGCCACATCGCTGAGCCCCACCCCCGGTCACTGAGCCTGTCGAAGTGCGCCTGCGAATAGGGTGTGGTCATGCACTCCGTCGAGCAGTACGACGCCGTCATCGTCGGCGGCGGTCACAACGGCCTCACCGCCGCCGCCTACCTCGCACGCGCGGGCAAGCGCGTCCTCCTCCTCGAACGCCTCGACCATACGGGTGGAGCAGCCGTCTCGGAACGTCCGTTCCCCGGCGTGGACGCACGCCTGTCCCGGTACTCGTACCTCGTCAGCCTGCTGCCCCAGCAGATCATCGACGAGCTCGGGCTCGACGTCCGGCTCGTCCGGCGCCGCTTCTCCTCGTACACGCCCGACCCTGCGAACCCCGGCACGGGTCTCCTGATCGACAACCGTGACGACGACGCCACCGTCGCGTCGTTCGCGTCGATCGGGCATCCGGAGGACGCCGCGGGCATCGCCGAACTGCACCGTCGGATCGGTCACCTGGCCTCGGTGCTCTGGCCGACGGTGCTCGAGCCGCTCCGCAGCCGTTCCGATGCGCGTGACGCGGCGATCGCCGCCGCCGCGGACCTCGGGGTGCCGGCTGGGGAGGTCGCGTCGATCTGGTCGGCGGTGTTCGATGAGCCGATCGGCCGTGCCATCGAGGACGCCGCGCGTTCCGACCTCGTCCGCGGTGTCGTCTTCACGGATGCGCTCATCGGCACCTTCGCCCGCGCCGACGACCCGACCTTGCAGCAGAACATCTGCTTCCTCTACCACCTGATCGGCGGCGGGACGGGCGACTGGGACGTCCCGGTCGGCGGCATGGGCGCGGTCACGGACGCGCTGCGCCGCGCGGCCGAGGAGGCCGGCGCCGAGATCCGGACGCTCGCCGAGGTGACCTCCATCCAGCCGGAGCACGGGCTCGTCGCCTACGTGGACCTCGCCGCGGAGGCGGAGCTCGAGGCGACCGAGCCGATGTCGACGCTGGACCGGTTCCGGCCTCGCCCCGGGGTCGTCGTCCGCGGCGAGTGGATCCTGTCGGGTGCGGCTCCGGCGGTGCTGGAGCGCCTCCTCGACCCGGCGGCGGAGCAACGGGCGGTCGCGGCGGCGTACGCCGCGTGGTCGGCGGCGCGGGGGACGCCGGCGCAGTGGAGTGGTACCGACGCGATCCTCGGCACGGCGCCAGTGCCGGAGGACGGTGTTCCGCATCCCGAGGGCGCCCAGGTGAAGGTGAACCTGTTGCTGCGGAGACTCCCCGAGCTCCTCGACCCGGCCGTCGATCCGTCGGCGGCGTTCGGCGGCACCTTCCACATCAACGAGGGCTGGGCGCAGCTGGAGCACGCCTACCTCGAGGCGGAGGCCGGCCGGATCCCCGACCCGCTACCCTGCGAGATCTACTGCCACACGCTGAGCGACCCCAGCATCCTCTCGCCGGAGCTGCAGGCCTCGGGGGCGCAGACGCTCACCGTGTTCGGGCTCCATGTGCCGCACCGGCTCGCGGTCGCGGCGGACGCGGTCCCCGGCGGCCACGACGCCTTCCGTGACGCACTGCAGGCCGCGGTACTTCGATCGTTGGACTCGGTGATCGCGGAACCCATCGAGGACCTGCTGCTGCTCGACGCCGAGGGGCGGCCCTGCATCGAGACGCGGACGACGCTCGACCTCGAGCGCTCCCTGGCGATGCCGGGCGGGAACATCTTCCACGGCCCGCTGTCGTGGCCGTTCCTGGAGGACGACGCCCCACGGACGACGGCGGCCGAGCGGTGGGGCGTCGCGACGGCGCACCCACGCGTCCTGCTCTGCGGCGCCGGGGCCCGACGCGGTGGCGCGGTCAGCGGACTCGGTGGGCACAACGCCGCGATGGCCGTCCTGGACGCCTGACCCGCACGCCTCAGTAGGCGCTGCCGCGCTCAGTGGTGGCGGTGGTCCTGGATGGTGATCTTCGGGCCACGACGCGGCTTGTGGATGCCGCTCCGGCCGATGAGCCGCAGCACCCGCTGCCGGTGACCAGCCCAGGGTGCGAGCAGCTCGAGCATGCCGTCGTCGTCCACGGGAGCGCCGGTGAGCGCCTGCCCCACCGAGGCCGCGAGGTGGTAGTCGCCGACGCTCACGGCGTCGGGGTCGCCGTGTGCACGGAGCGTCACCTCGGCGGCCGTCCACACGCCGATGCCCGGCAAGCTCTGGAGGCGCCGCGACGCGTCGTCGGGGTGCTCGTCGATCGTCCGTTCGATCGCGGAGGCGAGTCTCGAGGACCGCACGACCGTCTCCGAGCGCTGCGGCCCGACACCCGCCGTGTGCCACTCCCAGCTCGGGATCATCCGCCAGGTCTCGGCGGACGGCGCGACGACCATGCCCTCGGGTGCGGGTCCGGGGGCGGCATCGCCATGTCGGCGCACGAGCAACCGCCACGCACGCCATGCTTCGAGGGCGGTCACCTTCTGCTCGAGGATCGACGGCACGAGCATCTCGAACACGAGCCGGTTGCGGCTCAACCGCAGTCCCGGGTTCCGCCGGGACACCTCGGTGAGCAGCGGGCTCCGGCTCACGTCGAGTTCCGACCAGTCATCGTCCCGACCGAGCAGCTCCGGCACGCCGGCGATCATCCACTCGGCTCCCGGACCCCAGGCGGCCGCCTCGACCTCGCCGTCGCGGACCGTCGAGACGTACAGGGTCGCGCCGCCCTGTGGGGTGCGCGCCGTCAGCCAGACCCCGCCAGGCGTGCGGCGGTAACAGGGGCCGTCGCCTCCCCGGGCGATGAGGCGCAGGGTGCTGTGGACGTCGAGTGGACCGCTCGGGCGGTACACCGTCCGCATCGGCTCCGCCACGTGCGACACCGGTCCGGTCGGCTGCAGCGCGGCCTCGACGGACGACAGCGATGGAGCGGCGAACGATGCAGAGGCGGACATGGTGGTCACCCTACGTGGTGACCACCGACATCCGGCGACGCCGACGACGGCCGAGGATCGCGAAGACGCCCCGACCGCCGCCGATCCGCTATCGCACCAGGCGGAAGTCATACCCGGCCTGATCGATGAACGTTCCGTTCACGCGTTGCTCGACGCGTCCGCCCTGGTAGCGGCCCGGGAGGTAGTCCCGACTCCATTCGACGGTCCACGAGCCCGAGGAATCGGCCTTCGTCGTCCCGAGTCGGGTGCCCCAGGCTCCGATGATCTCGATGTCGGCCAGCGGTGTCGCCGTGCCGGTGAACACGGGCCGCGTACCGGTGAGGGTGTCGCCGATCCTCGGCGACGTCACCCTGAGCGGCGCTGCGACCGTGAAGTCGTACGCGCTGCGGTGCGTCTCGACACCGCCGACGATCTGTCGGACGGTGCCACCGGCGTACCGGGCGGGGAGCAGCGACTTGTTCCAGGTGATCGTCCAACGCCCACTCGCAGCCACGGCCTCGGTGGTGCCGACGAGATCGCCCCAGGCGCTCCAGATCTCGAGCCTCGCGCCAGGCTGTGCCGTGCCGCTGAACTCGGGCACCGACGAGGAGATGACACCACCGTTCGCGGGCGATTCCACGACGAGCGGAGCGACGACGGCGCGGGCTGCCACGGTGAAGTCGTACGGCGCACGGGACTGCTCGACACCGTCGATCTCCTGGCGCACGGAGCCGCCGCTGTACCGACCCGGGGTCAGGCTCTTGTTGATCGGTGCCGCCCAACGATGGTCGTCTCCGACCTCGGCTGCAGCGATCTCCGTACCCCAGGCACCGATCACCCGGATGGTCGCGCCCGGCTCTCCACGACCGCTGAACACCGGGTCTGCGGTCTCGACGGTCTCCCCGATGGCGGGCGAGAGCAGGGTGACGTCCTCGACCGGGCCCGGCTCGGGCGCGGGCTCCCGATAGGTGAACCGGAGCGGTGCCGTGGTGCGCTGTTCCCCGAAGACCTGCGTCGCGGTCGCGGTGTACGCGCGCGGCTCGAGCGTCCGGAGTGACTGCTGACTCCAGGCGCCGGTGTCATCCACCTCGACGTCGACCAGTGTCACACCCGTCGCGTCCTCGAGGACGGTCACCCGCGCGCCCGGTTCTCCGAGACCGGAGAACACCGGACGCGGATCGTCCACCGTGGCATCGAGTGCGGGCGTTCGGACCGTCACCGCTGTGACGACGCGGTAGGTCAGCGACCAGTTCGCGGTCGAGTCGTCAGAGCGTTGACGAACCGTGCCGGACTGCGCTCCGGGCGCGAGATCGCGGGTCGGACGGGCAGACCAGGTGCCCGCTGCGGTGACGGTCGCCGTGGCGAGTGGTCCGCCGGACGAATCGAGGACCTCGACGACCGCATCAGGCGTGCCTCGCCCGCTGAACACGGGACGTGGCTCCCGGACGACGGAACCGGGCGTCGGCGCTTCGAGGGTGACCGGGATGGCGACAGGGACGGGATCGAGTCCCTCCGGGGTGACCCGGTCGGCATCCACGACCGAGCCGAAGCCGCCCACGGCCAGCCTGCCGTCGAACTGACGGAGGAAGCCACCTGCTCCGCCGTTCGAGACGAGGCCGTATCCGCTGACACGGTCGTTCGCGAACTCCTCCCAGCCCCATTGCTGCGCGGTCGAGCCGGTGCAGACCGCCGGGTACACGTACTGGTAGGCCTGCGAGGGATCAGGCTGGAGGCACCTCGTGACGCCTCCGACCGTGGTCGTGACCGGACCGGACGCGTCCACCGACGGGAACGTCCAGCGGCCGGATGCGGCGAGCGCCTGGTCGAGCGTGGCGTGCAGCGTCACTCTGGCCGGGTTCAGGACGTCCGTCGAGCCACCGACCGCGAAGAAGGCGTCCGAGCCGGAGGGGAACGCCTGGCCGACGAACCTGCCCTCGACCGAGGACACCGCCGGCGTCGTGTCAAGCGCCGGCCCGGCGGCTCGGGCGGCCGGACCGGTGAGCAGACTCACCGTCATGCCGAGCAGACTCACGAAGGCGATGGGGATGGGGAGTTTCATGGGCGATGGGCGACCTTTCGCAAGGGTGCGCCCGAGACGGCCCGAGGGAGGGCCGTCCGGACGCACCGGCGGAGCGTTCGCGAACGAACGCGGTCAGCCTACAAGTATTCCAGTTGCTTAATCCAGTATGTCGACCGACTCTTCCGGTTCACCAGTCGCTCGGAGCCGACGCCTTCGTGGGCGGCAGGGCGACATCCCTCGCCCACTGCGCCTGCCACGCAGGGAGGTCGGTTGGAGCCGGGCCGGTGAGCTCGATGAGCTCCGAGAGCGCCACCACGCCGCCCGAGCGCTTGAGGAACCGACCTCGCACGAGGGCCTGGGTGTAGATCTCCCCGCCCACGACCACCCGGTGTTCGATGAACACACCCTTGTCGTCATAGCCCGTGACCCGGGTCTCGACGGCGAAACGCTGCCAGGGCTGCAGCGACTTCCGGAAGGTGATGCTCTCGCTCGACACCACCGGGTACCAGCCCAGGTGCTTGAAGCGATCCCAGAGTCCGTTCCGGATCAGGAGGTCGAACCGGCCGAGGTCGAAGATCGACAGGTAGACACCGTTGTTCATGTGGCCGAGGACGTCGAGGTCGGTCGGCAGCACGCGCAACCGGATCCGACCGACGTCCCAGGTCTCGAGGCGCTCGCCTCGGCGGGCTCGACGGCGGGACTGCAGGAACATGGCGATGGTGCGGAAGATGAGGTGCACGGATGTGACCGTATCCCGCCGGCGCGGCGTCGTACACCATGGTTGTCCCGACTCGACAACACCCGGGTCCTGGGACGCCTGGCGACGTGTGGCGTCCGACACACCTGGACCGGATCGCCGACGGTCAGTCAGCGGCGACGCTGTTGCCCTCCCCACTGTCGGTGACCACCGGCGCCGACGAGGTCGCGACCTTGTTGCCGTTGGCTCCCTCGACGAACGTGACGTTGTCGACGGTCGAGACGTTCACGAGGGTGATGGAGCTGTTGAACGAGAGGTTCACGACGGCTCCCGTCACGGTCACGATGCTGTTGGAGGCCTCCACGACGACGTTCTCGCAGTCGCCGTCGACGGTCACGTTCGAGCTGTCGTCGACAATGGTCGCCGTGCCGTCGACGCACTCACCGGTGACGTCGGGGATCGTGTACTCGGAACCGGTGGTGGACTCGGCGGCGACCGTCGGTGACGCGCTCGTCGTCGACGTCGCATCCGCGTCGGTGCATCCGGCGAGGGCGATGACGACGAGGCCCGCGGCGGCGAGGAGGGTGGGTTGCTTGGGCATGGGTGCTCCTTCGGAGGCTGTAGGGGGAGGCAGGAGCCGCCGGCCCGGTGCAGTGACGCCGGGCCGGCGGCTCGATGGTCAGCTCACTGGGTGAGGGTGAAGTCGTACCCGGACGAGGCGATGACCTTGCCGGCGACGGTCTCGGTCACGGTGCCGCCGAAGTACCGCGCCGGGAGATAGTCACGCGGCCAGGTGATGGTCCACTCCCCGGTCCGTGGGTCGGCGATCGCGGAGCCGAGGTCGGTGCCCCACGCGCCCGTGATCTGCACCCGCGCCCCCGGGTTCGCCGCACCGGTGAACACCGGCCTGGTGCCGGTGAGGGTGTCGCCGACTCTCGGCGAGGTGACGACGAGTCGGGGCTGGACGATCGTGAAGTCGTACACGAAGGTGTGCGTCGGCACCCCGTCCACGAACTGCTTCACGGTGCCTCCGGCATACCGGCTCGGCAGGAGGCTCTTGTTCCAGGTGATCGACCAAGCACCGCTCGCGTCGACCTGATCGACGACCCCGAGGACATCGCCCCACGCGCCACGGATCTCGACGCGCGACCCCGGCTCGCCGGTCCCACGGAACACTGGGGTCGTCTCAGTGATCGTCTCGCCGCGCCTCGGCGACTCGACCACCAGAGGGGCGATCGGCTCGTCCGGTGCCCGGACGATGTTCGCCGTGAAGTCGGCGATCGTGATGCGGGAGGAACCGTAGGTGACCTTGCCGCCCGTGGCCTCGCCGACAGGAGCGTCGTCGTTCGCCCGCAGCGTGAACCTCAGCGTGGTCGTGCCGACCGGCAAGACACCCCCGATGCCCAACGCGTCGAGCGTGAAGGCCGGGTGGTCGACCGCAGTGATCCGCGTGTACACCGGGTGGTAGACGTCGATACGCTGACCACTGGCATCGGCGTTGAACGTCGCCGCCACCTCCACGGACTGACCGGGGGCGAGCGTCGGCGTGGGGATCGAGGCGCCGGGCGCGAGCGGCGACGGGACCGTGAAGTCGAAACGCACCTGGGCATCCGACCCGGTCCCGCTCTGGGTCGCGGTTCCCGTGTAGCGGCCGGGCTCGAGCTGGATCGCCGGAACCGACCAGGACGTGGAGTCCAGGGGGACGTTCGTGCTCGCGAGCAGGGCCTGCGCGTCGGTGCGGATCGAGATGGACGATCCGGGCTGCCCGATACCGCTGAACGTGGGGGTCGGCGTGTCCACCTTGGCGCCGATCGCCGGGGTCCGCAGTTCGAACGGCTCGATCGGGGCCAGCTGCGACTCCACGACGACATCGGTGAGCGCGTCCATCGTGAGCTCGACGAAGGTGTCGTTGTCCGTCCCGCCTAAGGAGTACGGACTCGACACCGGGTACAGCGCGTAGCCGGCGACCCACTTGTTCGAGACGTACCGCCACTCGAAGTCCTGCGACGGGGACCCCGTGCACGTCCGGGCTGCGACGAGCGCGCGGGAGCCGTCGCCGGCGGGCGTCAGGCAGAGCGTCGAGGACGTTCCCGTGCCGGTGATCGGCCCGGCCGCACCGACGGCAGGGAGGGAATACGTTCCCGCGAGCGACGCTGCTCCGCCCACCGAGGACGAGTACAGCCGCTGGACGTTGCGACCCGACTCCGGCGAGGAGAGCCCGACGTACGCCGAGGATCCGCTGGAACGGTTCTGCAGGACGAGCTTGCCGATCACGCGAGACGAGCCGGCCGCGGGGGCCACGGCGTCCGACGCACCGGGGGCATCCCCGGTGCCGAACGCGTCACCGGGTGCGTCGTCGTGCTCCTGCTGGTCCGCGATGGACCCGACGGGCGGAGCGGCGGACGCCGGGACCGGGACTCCCACCGCGGTGAGCAGGATGGTCGCAGCGGCCAGGGCCGAGAGCGTGGATCGCAGGAGCAGGGAGCGCGGAGCACGGATCAGAGCAGTCACGAGGACCGAGGCTACTCATCTGGAATATCGCCGTGGGGGCTGTCGCCGAATCTGTGGAGAACTCGTCCTCAGTCGGTCGGCACGTGCCGCTCGTCTGGCCCGACGTACTCGGACAGCGGACGGATGAGCGCGTTCGACGCCAGCTGCTCGGCGATGTGCGCCGTCCACCCGACGATCCGAGCGGCGACGAACAGGGGCGTGAACGTGACCGTGTCGAACCCGATCAGGTTGTACGCCGGGCCCGAGGGGTAGTCCAGGTTCGGCTTGATGTTCTTCCGCGCGACCATGTCCGCTTCGAGCGTCGTGTACAGCTCGAGGATCTCGGGCTTGCCGTAGTGCTCGGCGAGCCGCTCGAGCGCCTTGAGCATCGTCGGCACGCGCGAGTCGCCGTTCTTGTAGACCCGGTGTCCGAAGCCCATGATCTTGCGCTTCTCGGCGAGCGCCGCGTCGAGCCAGGCGCTGGCCTGGTCAGCCGTCCCGATCTCGTCGAAGACGTGCATGACGGCCTCGTTCGCCCCACCGTGCAGGGCGCCCTTGAGCGCGCCGATCGCACCGGTGACCGCCGAGTACAGGTCGCTGAGGGTCGAGGTGATGACCCGGGCGGTGAACGTCGACGCGTTGAAGGAGTGCTCCGCGTAGAGGATCATCGAGACGTCGAACGCCTCGACGACGACCGGATCGGCCTCTTCTCCGAAGGTCATGAAGAGGAAGTTCGCGCTGTAGCCGAGGTCGTCGCGCGGCGGGACGAGCTCGAGGCCGTGGCGGCGGCGCTGGTCGTAGGCGACGATCGCGGGCAGCTTCGCGTACAGGCTCGCGGCCTTCACCGCGTTGGCCTCGGGGGTGTTGGTCTCGGCGGTCGGGTCGTTCGCGCCGATCACACTGACGGCCGTGCGGAGGGCGTCCATCGGGTGGCTCTCGGTCGGGAGGAGGTCGATGGCCGCCTTGACGTTGTCGTCGAGCGCGCGCTGGCCCCGCTCCAACGCAGTGAACTCCGCGAGTTCGGCGTCCGTGGGCAGTTCACCGTTCCAGAGCAGGTACGCGACCTGCTCGAAACTGCAGTGCTCGGCGAGCTCCTGGACCGGATACCCGCGGTAGAGCAGGGAGTTCGTCTCCGGGTTCACCTTCGAGACGCTCGTCACGTCGACGACGACGCCGGCGAGACCCTTCTTGATGTCGCTGGTCGCTTCGGTCATGCGTTGCTCCTTTGCGTACTGCCTGCGCGCGTCCTGCGCGCGTCGGTCGAGCTTGGCACCCGGCTCGCCCCTCGACAAGCTCGGGGAGCGGAGACCCAGGTGGTGTTCACCGGCGCGGGGACACCTACCGGTCGATGGTGAAGTTGAAGACCGAGGTGTCGAAGCGGTTGTAGCCCTCGTAGTCGATCAGTTCGTAGAGGTCGGCACGGTGCTGCATCTCACCGAGCTTGCTCGTGAGCGCGCCCTCGTCGTTCAGCGTGTCGAGCGCGCGACCCGCGGCGCCCATCGCGATGCGGAGGAGCGACACCGGCCAGATGACGAGGTTCACGCCCACATCGGCGAGCTGCTGAGTCGTGAACAGCTCGCTCTTGCCGAACTCCGTCATGTTGGCGAGGATCGGCACGTCGACCGCGTCGCGGACGGCGGCGAACTCCTCGAGGGACCGCATCGCCTCGGGGAAGATCGCGTCGGCTCCGGCGTCGACGAGCTGCTTGGCCCGGTCGATCGCGGCGTCGAGCCCGTCGACGGCGGCGATGTCGGTGCGCGCCATGATGAGCAGGTTCGGGTCTCGCCGGGCGTCCACGGCGGCACGGATCCGGCCGAGCGCAGTGGAGGTGTCGACGACCTGCTTGCCGTCGAGGTGGCCGCAGCGCTTCGGGTTGACCTGGTCCTCGATGTGGAGCCCGGCGAGCCCGGCGTCCTCGATCTCCTGGACGGTGCGTGCGACGTTCATCGGCTCCCCGAAGCCGGTGTCGGCGTCGACGATCGCGGGCAGCTCGGTCATCCGGGCGATCTGCTTGGCGCGACCGGCGACCTCGGTGAGGGTCGTCAGTCCGATGTCGGGCAGCCCGAGGTCGGCGGAGAGCACCGCGCCGGAGATGTAGACGCCGTCGAAGCCCTTCTGTTCGATGAGCCTCGCCGAGAGCGGGTTGAACGCGCCCGGGAAGCGCAGCAGCTCACCGGTGGCGAGTCGCTCGCGGAACAGCCGGCGCTTCTCGGCCGGCGTGGTCTCGCTGTACAGCATCAGCGCAGTCCCTTCTGGAGGTCGGCCGGCATCAGAACAGGCCGTTCGGGTGGGGTGCCGAGGCGAGGACCCCGGAGGCGGCCTGGATGCTCAGCTGCTTGACCTCGTCGGCGTCGAGTTCCGGGAGACGTTCGGCGAGCGCGAGGAAACGCTCGATCTCCTCCGGGTCGAGGACGTCGGCGGCGAGCGTGCGGAACTTGTGGACGTAGTCGGCGCGCGCGAACGGCCGGGCGCCGAGCGGGTGGGCGTCGGCGACGGCGATCTCGTCGACGATGGTCGACCCGTCCGTGAGCGTGATCTCGATGCGCCCGCCGAACGCCTGTTCCGCCGGGTCCAGCGAGTGGTAGCGGCGCGTCCACTCAGCGTCCTCCGCCGTCGAGATCCGGTGCCACAGCTCGACGGTGTCGGCGCGGGTGGCGCGCTCGGGACGATAGGAGTCGACGTGGTGCCACGCGCCGTCCTGCAGCGCCACCGCGACGATGTAGGGGATGGAGTGGTCGAGCGTCTCGCGCGACGCCGTCGGGTCGTACTTCTGCGGGTCGTTCGCGCCGGAGCCGATGACGTAGTGCGTGTGGTGCGAGGTGTGGAGGACGATGCGGTCCACCTGCGGTCCCTGAGCCTGTCGAAGGGCAAAAAGCTCCGGGTGCTCGTGGTGCAGCTTGCGGGCGAGGTCGATCCACGCCTGCGCCTGGTACTCCGCCGAGTGCTCCTTCGTGAAGGAGTCGAGGATTGCGAGCTTCGGCTCACCGGCGCCGGGCAACGGGACGTCGTACGAGGCGTCGGGGCCGTCGAGCAGCCAGGCGACCACGCCGTCCTCGCCCTCGTAGATCGGCGACGGGCTGGTCTCGCCGCGCATCGCCCGGTCGACGGCCTCGACCGCCATCTTGCCGGCGAACGCGGGAGCGTGCGCCTTCCAGGTGGAGATCTCGCCCTTGCGCGACTGGCGGGTGGCCGTCGTGGTGTGGAGTGCCTGGCCGATCGCCTGGTGGATGGTGGCCTGATCGAGGCCGAGCATCGTGCCGATGCCGGCCGCGGCGCTCGGGCCGAGGTGTGCGACGTGGTCGATCTTGTGTCGGTGCAGGCTGATCGCCTTCGCGAGGTCGATCTGGATCTCGTAGCCGGTCGCGATCCCGCGGACGAGGTCGGCGCCCGTGCAGCCGACGTGCTGCGCCACCGCGACGATGGGCGGGATGTTGTCGCCCGGGTGCGAGTACTCGGCGGCGAGGAAGGTGTCGTGGAAGTCGAGCTCGCGCACGGCGACGCCGTTGGCCCAGGCCGCCCATTCCGGGGAGACGCGGCGGGCGAGGTCGGGCCCGAACACCGTGGCACCGTCGCCGCCGGTGCTGACGGGGTGGCTGAGCGCCTGGGCGCGAGCCGAGGAGACGGGTCGGCGCGTGAGCGAGGCGGCTGCGACGGCGGCGTTGTCGATCACCCGGTTGATGATCATGTCGACGGCCTCGGGCGTCACCTCCACCGGATCGGTCGCGACGCGGGCGAGCTGCCAGGCGAGCTGTCCTTCGCGGGCGAGGTTCTCGTCACTGCGGTGGACGCGCAAGTGGTGCTGGATCACGGGTGTTCCTTTCGGGTGCGGCCCGTCCGAGTGTGCTGCGGGGCGTCGCGTCCTCCAGCCTACGCCCGCGGGTCCGTGGCGCCGCAGCAGGAGAACCGCCCGGGAACAGGACATTTCACGTGGAATGGTCCTGCTGTCGCGCTGTTCTCCTGGCACCGTGGAATACCAGCCTCGTTCTCCGCATCCACCCAGCCCGCGCACACCGCGCATACGGCGGCCGCGGCCAGAGTGACACGCATACCGACCGCTGACGAACCGAAGGAGACGACCGTGCCGATGCACACCCCTGGGGCACCACAGACCTTGCACCTGTTCGGCGACGTGGTCCGAGCCGAGGCGCTCCACTACACCGAACTGTTCGCGGAGAAGCCGTTCGTGCCGGCCCTGCTGCTCTACTGCTCGAACGGTGCGTACCGCATCCTGTCGCCGGGCGAGGACCACCCCGGCAGTTACGTCGCCGAAGGGCCGCTGTCCGCGGAGCGGGTGCGCGTGAACTTCATCTCGTGGCCGTCCGAGGACTGGAACCGGAACGTCGCCTTCCACGTGCTCGACTTCGACCGGACGACCGGAGGGTTCACCCAGCGACTGCGGCTCCCGGGCGATCCCGAGCCGAAGCACCAGGCCGGCCGCCACACCGAGGTCACCGACCTCGGTGCCTGGGACGCGGACACGACGTGGGAGACGGCCGAGCCGCTCCTTCACGAGACCTTCGAGGCACTCGCCCGCGGCTGACGGAGCGAGCGGCGGGCCGAGCGAGCGGCTGGCCGTCAGCGAACGGGACGAACCAGCGTGTCCGGACGATCGCCGACGGTCGGGGTCAGGCGGCGAGCAGCTGCGGGTCGGCCGCAGGGCGCAGCGGGGTGATCGTCGCGTCGGCGAGCGCGTCCTCGGCGAGGGGCAGCTCGACGACGACCGGAGCCGCCGCGGTCTCGAAGCGGTCCGCGATGTCGAACATGAGCGCGTCGAGGCGGGTGCGGAGCGCGTCGGCGATGGTCACGACCACCTCGGAGGAGGCGTCCTTGCGTCCGCGCTCGATCTCCGACAGGTAGGGCGTCGACACGGCTGCGGCGGTCGCCACGTCCTGCAGGGTGCGCCCCTGTGCCAGCCGACGCGTGCGCAGGGCCGCGCCGAGGGCTTCGCGGTACAACATGGCGACTCCTTCCGGCTGCGGGCGCGGGCTCCGTGACCGCGTGCTCTCACTGTAGGCGCGGCTCGGCCAGGCTCGGGGAGCCCGCGTTCTGCCGTCAGCGGACAGGGCGAGCCGTCCGCTACAGGAAGATGTCGGGGTAGAGCTCAGACTCGTCGACGCCCGGTGAGTACTTCGCGAGGTCGGTGACCCCGGCCTCCGCGAGGACGTCCTCCACGATGAGCGACCGACCCGTGAGCTCACGCGCCGACGCCGTCAGGACCTCGTAGGCCGCGTCGGCGTAGATCTCCGGGGTGCGACTCTTCGCCAGGAGGGCCTCGCCGCCGAGGATGTTGCCGACCGCCGCCGTCTTGATCGTCGTCTTCGGCCAGAGCGTGTTCGCGGCGATGCCGTCGCGTCCGAACTCGGCAGCGAGACCGAGCGTCACCATCGACATGCCGTACTTCGCGAGTGTGTAGCCGGTGTGCGCGCCGAGCCACTTCGGGTCGAGGTTGAGCGGCGGTGACAGCGACAGGATGTGCGGGTTCTCCGCGTCCTTCAGCATCGGGATGGCCGCCCGCGACAGCATGAACGTCCCACGCACGTTCACGTCCTGCATGAGGTCGTACCGCTTCGCGTCGAGGTCGAGGGTCCGCGCAAGGCTGATGACGCTCGCGTTGTTGACGACGATGTCGATGCCGCCGAACTCACCGGCCGTCTCGAACACGGCCCGCGTGATGTCGTCGTCGTTGCGGACGTCGCCGAGGATCGGGAGCGCCTGCCCACCGGCCTCGCGGATCGCGTCCGCTGCGGTGTGGATCGTCCCCTCGAGGCGGGGATCGGGGGTGTCGGTCTTGGCGAGGATCGCGACGTTCGCGCCGTCGCGGGCCGCACGCAGGGCGATCGCGAGGCCGATGCCGCGGCTGCCGCCCGACATGAGGATGGTCTTGCCGGCGAGGGTGGTCATGCGGTGGGCTCCTTCGGGGTGGTGGTGGTCGACGCGGCGGCGCGCTTCGCCGACGCGGCGGCGAACGCCGCGACGCGCGCGACCGACTCGGGCGTCTCGATCGCCGCGCCGATCGTGCGGGCTTCGTCGTCGAGGGCGTCCTGGTAGCCACGGCCGACACTCTCGCGCAGCAGCCGCCGCGCCTGACCGAACGCCGCCGTGGCTCCGGCCAACCAGAACGCGGCCACCTCGCGGGCGCGGGCGTCGAGCTGCTCGGCGGGGACCACCTCGGTCACGAGCCCCCAGTCGAGCGCCTCCTCGGCGCTCAGCATCCGCGGGCCGAGGGTGAGCTCGAGCGCCCGACGCATCCCGACCGCCTCGGGCAGCAGGGTGCTCACGCCGCAGTCCGGAGTCAGGCCGATGTCGGCGTACTTGCTGACGAACTTCGCCCGGTCGGACGCGATGATCACGTCGGCGACGAGCATGAACCCCAGCCCACCGCCCGCGACAGCCCCCTGGACGGCGGCGACGATCGGCTTCGCGACCGACTGCAGCGTCCGGTGGCCCTCGTGGATGATGTCGGCGAGCTCGGTGACGAAGGCGCCCGTCGATCCCTCGCTGCCGTCACCCATCCGCGACATCGCGAGGACGTCGCCACCCGCGCAGAACGCCGGACCGTTGGCGTCGAACAGGACCGCCCGGACGTCGTCGCGCTCCGCGATCTCGAGGGCGAGGTCGCGCCACCGTCTGGCCGCACGGTCGTCGATCGCGTTGAGGCTCGCGGGCCGGTTGAGCGTGAGGTGCGCGAGGCCGTCGCTCACCTCGAAGAGGATGGTGTCGTCGCTGGTCACGGAGTGGCTCCCTGGTCGGTGGATGGGTTCGTCGGCATCGGAGAGCCGGTCATTTCGGCGCCATCCGGATCGCGCCGTCGAGGCGGATCGTCTCACCGTTGAGGTAGCCGTTCTCGACGATGTGCAGCGCGAGCGAGGCGTACTCGTCGGGGCGGCCGAGGCGGGCCGGGTACGGCACCTGGTGCCCGAGCGACTCCTGCGCCGCCTCGGGCAGTCCGGCGAGCATGGGTGTCTCCATGATGCCGGGCGCGATCGTCACGACCCGGATCCCGAAACGCGCCAGCTCGCGGGCGATCGGCAGCGTCATCGAGTGCACCGCGCCCTTGGACGCGGCGTAGGCGGGCTGGCCGATCTGTCCGTCGAAGGCGGCGACGGACGCGGTGTTGATGATGACGCCGCGGTCTCCTGCGCCGTCGACGGGATCACCGTCCGGATCGTTGTGCTGCATCGCGTCGGCGGTCAGCCGGATGACGTTGAAGGTGCCGAGGACGTTGACGCGCAGGACGCGTTCGAAGGCACCGAGGTCCGCCGGGCCGTCGCGGCCGAGCACCTTCGCCGGTGGTGCGATGCCGGCGCAGTTCACGACGACCCGCAGCGGTCCACGCGACACCGCCGCCTCGACCGCCGCCTGCACCTGCTCACCGTCGGTGACGTCGGCGGGCACGAAGGTCGCGAACCCGCCGAGCTCCTCGGCCCGCTCCGCCCCGGGTGAACCGGGGAGGTCGACGAGCACGACGCGCGCGCCGGCACCGGCCAGCCGCGTCGCGGTCGCGAATCCGAGTCCCGAGGCGCCGCCGGTGACGATCGCCGAACTGCCGGTCACATCCATGTCGTGGTTCCCTTCACGTGGTGGGCGCGCCCATCAGAGGCGCTCGATGATCGTCGCGTTGGCCATACCGCCGCCCTCGCACATCGTCTGCAGCCCGTAGCGGCCGCCGGTCGCCTCGAGCTGGCCGAGGAGGGTGGCGAGGAGCTTCGTCCCGGAGGCGCCGAGCGGGTGCCCGAGGGCGATCGCCCCACCCCGCGGATTGAGCCGGTCGTCGTCCACCCCGAACTCGCGTTGCCACGCGAGCGGGACGGACGCGAACGCCTCGTTGACCTCGAACGCGTCGATGTCGTCGATGTCGAGCCCGCTGCGCTCCAGGATGCGGCGGGTGGCGGGGAGGATGCCGGTGAGCATCTCGATCGGGTCGCTCCCGACCGCGGCGAAGGAGACGAAGCGCGCACGCGGCGTCAGCCCCAGCTCGAGCGCCCGGACCTCGCTCATGATGAGCGCGGCGGAGGCGCCGTCGGTGAGCGGTGAGGCGTTCCCCGGGGTGATCCGCCAGGCGATCTCGGGGAAGCGCGCCGCGAGCCGCTCGTCGCGGAAGACGGCGGGGAGTCCGGCGAGCGCCTCGGGGGTCGTCCCGGCACGGACCGTCTCGTCGGTCGTGACGACGGAACCGTCGGGGAGGGTGACGGCGACGACCTCGCCGTCGAACCCGCCGGACGCCCAGGTCGCGGCGGCGCGCTCGTGGGAGCGGGCGGCGAAGGCGTCGAGCTCCTCGCGGCTGAGGTTCCAGCGGGCGGCGATGAGTTCGGCGGAGACACCCTGGCCGACGAGGCCCTCGGGGAAGCGGGCTCGGAGGGCGGGGCCGAAGGGGTCTGCCCCCTGCACGTTGGAGCCCATCGGCGCCCGACTCATCGATTCGACACCGCAGGCGATGACGACGTCGTTGCCGGCCGACATGACGCTCTGCGCGGCGAAGGTGGTGGCCTGCTGGCTGGAGCCGCACTGCCGGTCGATGGTGGTGCCGGGCGTCTCCTGCGGGAGGCCTGCGGCGAGCGCCGCGTTCCGCGCGATGTTCTGCCCCTGCTCGCCGGACTGGGTGACGCAGCCGGCGTAGACGTCCTCGACGACCGCGGGATCGATGCCGGTCCGCTCCACGAGCGCACGGATCGTGCCGGCGAGGAGGTCCGTCGGGTGCACGGCGTTCAGCGCACCGCCCGGTTTGCCCCGGCCGGACGGCGTCCGGATCGCGTCGACGATCACTGCAGTGCGCATAGCCATCTCCTTCGAGGTCTGCGTCCACCCTAGGCCTGGCGCCTGCGCCGACGGCGGCGGTTGTGGCCCTTCGACAAGCGAGGGGCCGGAACGTCCGTGTCCGCTGGACCGGCCCGACGATCCGCGGTCGGCGCCACGTACGATTGAGCGGTGGCTGACCCGAAGATCCTCCTGTACTACGCGTTCGCTCCCCTGGCGGACCCGGAGGCGATCCGGCTGTGGCAGCGCGACCTCTGCGAGTCACTCGGTCTCCGTGGTCGCATCCTCATCTCGAAGGACGGCATCAACGGCACCGTCGGCGGCGAGCTCGACGCCTGCAAGCTCTACGTCCGGAAGACGAAGGAGCACCCCGCGTTCCATGACCTCGACGTGAAATGGAGCGACGGCTCGGGCTTCGACGAGGACGACCACGTGCGCACGGCCAGGCACCGTCCCGCGCCCTGGCGTCGGAGCAGCGACTTCCCGAAGCTCAGCGTGAAGGTGCGCGAGGAGATCGTGTCCTTCGGCGCCCCCGGTGAGCTCGTGGTGGACGAGCACGGCGTCACCGGCGGCGGGGTGCACCTGCAGCCGACGGAACTGCACGAGCTCGTCGCGGAGCGCGGCGACGACGTCGTGTTCTT
Organism: Plantibacter sp. T3; assembly: GCF_902506515.1. Classification (NCBI taxonomy): domain Bacteria; kingdom Bacillati; phylum Actinomycetota; class Actinomycetes; order Micrococcales; family Microbacteriaceae; genus Plantibacter; species Plantibacter sp. T3. Next base: position 384,804 of record NZ_LR733286.1, read on the forward strand.
CGACGGCCGGAACGCCTTCGAGGCCGAGATCGGGCGGTTCGCCGGTGCGGTCGTGCCCGACGTCGCGACCACCCGGGACTTCGTCGCCGAACTCGACAGCGGCAAGTACGACCACCTGAAGGACAAGCCGGTCGTCACCTACTGCACGGGCGGCATCCGCTGCGAGGTGCTCTCGGGACTCATGCGCTCTCGCGGCTTCGGCGAGGTGTACCAGCTCGACGGCGGCATCGTCCGGTACGGCGAGCAGTTCGGCGACGACGGCCTGTGGGAGGGATCCCTGTACGTGTTCGACAAGCGGGGCTCGCTCGAGTTCAGTGATCATGCGGCCGTCATCGGACACTGCGTCGTCTGCGACGCGTCGACGAAGCACCTGCAGAACTGCGCGGACCGCTCCTGCAAGACGCAGTTGGTCGTGTGCGAGGCGCACGCGGACGGGCCGGACGGCGGCCCGCGATGCGCCGTGCACACCGGGGCCGACGTCTCCACCGATGCTCGCACCGGCCGGCCCGCCTGAGCCGCCACCGTCATGACCGCCCACTTCCGCCTCCGCACCGAGCTCGCCGGGACGATGCAGCAGGCCTTCGACCTCTCGCGGTCGATCGACGCCCACCTCGGCTCGATGGCGGACACCGGTGAACGGGCGGTCGGCGGCGTGACCTCCGGGCTGATCGGCCTCGGTGAGACCGTCACCTGGCGGGCGAAGCACTTCGGCGTGCCGTGGACGATGACGAGTCGGATCACCGCGTTCCAGGAACCCCACCGGTTCACCGATGAACAGGTGTCCGGTCCGTTCCGGACGTTCCGCCACGTCCACCTCTTCGAACCGCTCGAGCGCCCGATGGGGACGGCGCGGACCATCATGCTCGACGACGTCACGTTCTCGGCGCCGTTCGGTCCGCTCGGGGTGGTGGCCGAACACGTCGCGCTCACCCGGCACCTGCGACGGCTCATCGAGTCGCGGAACCGGTGGTTGGCGGAGGCACTTCGACAAGCTCAGTGACCGATAGGTGCGGCTCAGTGACCGGAGGGTGCGGCGGTCCGGCCACTGAGCTTGTCGAAGTGTCGAAGGGCGGCGGTCCGGTCCCTGAGCCTGTCGAAGGGCGACTACCTCGACATCGAGATAACCCGACACCCGTCGTGCCGCGCCCTGACCGCGCACATCCGCCCCTGCCAAGATGGAGCCATGGGTGCTCGCACGAAGTCGAAACTGGCCATCATCGGGGCGGGGAGCGTCGGTTCATCCCTCGCCTACGCCTCGCTCATCCGCGGCAGCGCCCGGCGGGTGGCGCTCTACGACATCGACGGCAAGCGGGCCTCGGCCGAGGTCCTCGACCTCGCCCATGGGACGCAATTCACCGGGTCGAGCAGCATCACGGGCGGTGACGACATCTCGGTCGTCGCCGATGCGGACGTCGTCGTGATCACGGCCGGCGCGAAGCAGGAACCCGGCCAGACCCGACTCGACCTCGCTGGCACGAACATCCGCATCCTCGAGCAGCTGCTCCCGAAACTCGTCGAGCAGGCACCGGACGCCGTCTACATGCTCGTCACGAACCCGTGCGACGTCCTCACCGTCGCCGCCCAGCAGATCACGGGGCTGCCGCGCGAACGCGTCTTCTCCTCCGGCACCGTCCTCGACACCTCCCGGCTGCGCTGGTTGCTCGCCGAGCGCGCGGGTGTCGCGACCTCGGCGGTGCACGCACTCATCGTCGGTGAGCACGGCGACAGCGAACTGCCGCTGTGGTCGCAGGCGACCATCGGCCCCGTCCCGATCCTCGACTGGGAGTTGCCCGACGGGTCGCGCTTCACGGAGCAGCAGCTCGACGAGATCGCGACCGACGTCCGGACGGCCGCCTATCGCGTCATCGAAGGCAAAGGCGCGACGAACTACGCGATCGGGCTCTCCGGGGCACGGATCGTCGAGGCCATCCTCGGCGACGAGCACGCGATCCTGCCGGTGAGCACCGTGCTCGACGGGTACCACGGCGTCAGCGGGGTCGCCCTGTCGGTGCCGAGCATCGTCGACCGCTCGGGCGTGCGGTCGGTGGTCGAGGTCGCGATGTCGCCCCGCGAGGAACAGCAGTTCGCCGACTCGGCCGCTGCAGTCCGCGCGTCGCTCGACTCGCTCGGGCTGTAGCAGCCGACCTCCTCCTCGGCTCCGCCGTCCCTGTCTCAGGAGAGGTGCGGCGCGCCGCCCCGATGCGCCCACGCCACGCCGGGCATCTCCTGAGACGGGGCCACCGGCACCTTCACCGGGATCTCCCCCGAGCGGCCGATGCGCAACCGGTGTCGGCCCCGATAGCGTTGCAGGACGAGGCGCGGATCCGGCCGCGCCCCTGGGGAGGCACCGGATGACCGCTGGCGTGACGATCGAGTTCGATGGACTCTCGAAATCCTTCGGGGCGGTGCAGGCGGTCGACGACTTGACGTTCCACGTGGAACCGGGCAAGGTCACCGGCTTCCTCGGCCCGAACGGCGCCGGGAAGACGACGACCCTGCGCATGCTCCTCGGCCTCGTGCAACCGACGTCGGGGAGGGCGACCTTCGGCGGTGTCCCCTACGCCAAGCTGCCGGTCCCAGCAGCGACCGTCGGAGCGGCTCTCGAGGCGGCGAGCTTCGTCCCCGGCCGCACCGCCCGCAACCATCTGCGCGTGCACGCCTCGGCAGCGCGTCTGCCGGCGAGCCGGGTGGACGTCGTGCTCGCGCAGGTCGGGCTGCTCGAGGTCGCCGACCGACGCGTCGCCGGGTACTCACTCGGCATGCGACAACGGCTCGGCCTCGCGACCGCGCTCCTCGGCGACCCCGGTGTGCTCGTCCTCGACGAACCGATCAACGGGCTCGACCCCGAGGGGATCAAGTGGATCCGCGGCTTCCTCACCGCACTCGCGGCCGAGGGTCGGACCGTCCTCATCAGCTCGCACCTGCTCAGCGAGGTGCAGCAGTCCGTCGACGAGGTCGTGATCATCGCTAAGGGACGGCTTGCGCACGTGGGCACGCTCGCGAGCCTCGACGCCGCCGACACCCTGCGCGTCGTCGTGAACTCCCCGGAGCACGAGCGGCTCGCCACGGCGCTGACCGCCGCGGGGTACACCTTCGACCAGGCCCGCGCGGGGCTCGTCGTGCACGATGTGGAGGCGATCGACATCGGCCGGGTCGCGCTCGCCGCCGGCATTCCGCTCAGTGCGTTGTCGCGGCATCGATCAGGGCTCGAGGATTCGTTCCTCGCGCTCGTCAGCGGTGGGGAGGACCACGCATGACCTCACTACTGGCAGCCATCCGCTCCGAGTTCCTCAAGGTGTTCACCACCCGCGTGTGGTGGGGCCTCGCGCTCATCCTGTTCGTGTACGTCGGGTTCGCCGCGGCTGGGGCGGCGCTCCTCTTCGCCAACATCCCGGGCGCGGCCGAGTCCAGCGGGGCCGGGGCGCAGGCGACGAGCGAGATGCTCACCCAACCCGGTCTCATCTACGGCTTCGCGACGAGCATCGGGTACGTCTTCCCCGTCCTGCTCGGTGCGCTCGCCACGACCGGCGAGTTCCGGCATCAGAGCCTGACGCCGACGTTCCTCGCCAACCCGAACCGCGGCCACGTCCTCGTCGGCAAGGTCCTGGCACTGACCGGGGTCGGCGCGCTGTACGGCGTGATCGCGCTGGTCGCGTCCGTCGGTCTCGGCGGCGGCGCCCTGGCCATCAGCGGCATCGATCCGATGCTGACCGACCCCGACACCTGGGCGCTCATCGGCCGTGCGGTACTCGCGATGGCCCTGTGGGGTGCGATCGGCGTCGGTCTCGGGGCGGTGCTGCCGAGCCAGGTGGGCGCGATCATCGTCGTGCTGGCCTTCACGCAGTTCGTCGAGCCGCTGCTGCGCCTGGCTTCCTCATTCTCCGAGGTCACCGCGTCCATCGGCCGGTTCCTGCCGGGTGCTGCGACGGACGCGCTCGTCGGACCGAGCTTCTACTCGATGATGTCCGCTCAGCAGGACGCGCTGACCTGGTGGCAGGGCGGACTCGTCCTCCTCGGCATCGGGGTCGTCGTCGCGCTCATCGGCTACGCCACGACCTGGCGCCGCGACGTCACCTAGGCACGGCGGGCGCGCTGGCTCAAGCCAGCCAGCCTCTCGCCGGCGAGGCGTAGGCTCGACGGACAGCCACCGACCGGTCACCGCACCGGAGACAGGAGCACCATGGGCCGCGCATACCTCGTCGAGCAGGTCGAGCACGAGGGTGGCAAACCCACCCGGACGGTCGACCTCCGCGACCTCCCCGACGCCTCGCTGCCCGACGCCGCCGTCACCGTCGACGTCGAGTACTCGAGCATCAACTACAAGGACGCCCTCGTCCTCACCGGGAAGCCGAGCGTGGTGCGGTCGTTCCCGATGGTCGCAGGCATCGACCTCGTGGGCGTCGTCGCGGCGTCGAGTGATCCCGCTTGGAGCGCCGGCGACCGCGTGGCCCTGTTCGGCGACGGCCTGAGCGAGACCCGGTACGGCGGGCTGTCCGAGCGTGCGAAGGTGCGGTCCGACGCGCTCGTCCGCGTCCCCGACCACGTCTCGAGCGCACAGGCCGCCGCGATCGGCACCGCCGGGTACACCGCGGCCCTCGCCGTGCTCGCGCTCGAGCATGGCAGCGCGACCTCCGGTGCAGTCCGTGTTGGCGGGCTCCCAGTGCTCGTCACCGGAGCCGGCGGCGGGGTCGGAAGCGTCGCGATCGCACTGCTGGCCGCCGCCGGTTTCGAGGTCACCGCCTCGACCGGGCGGGTCGACGAGCTGGGTGACGCCCTGCGGCGGCTCGGAGCGACGTCGATCGTCGACCGCGCCGAGTTCGCCGAGGCCGGCCGCCCACTCGGCAGCCAGCGCTGGGCGGGAGCCGTCGACTCCGTCGGCGGCCAGACGCTTGCGACGGTCTTGTCGCAGGTCGAGTACGGCGGGACGGTCGCCGCCTGTGGGCTCGCCGGCGGGTCCGACCTCCCGACGTCGGTCATGCCGTTCATCCTGCGCGGGGTCACGCTCGCGGGCGTGAACTCCGTCGAGGCACCGCTCCCCCTGCGGCAGGCCGCCTGGGAGCGCGTGACCACCGCGCTCGACCTCGACGTGCTCGACACCCTGACCGAGACGGTCTCCCTCACCGAGGCGACGGATGCGGCGGAGCGGGTCCTCGCAGGCTCGGTCCACGGCCGGATCGTCGTCGACGTCCGCGCCTGATCGGACCCAAGGAACAGGCCCGGCCGTCCCCAACTCAGGAGGACCGCGGCGCGGCGCACGCCCACCCCCGCGACACACCGGCCGACTCCTGAGACAGGGACACTACCGAACCGGCACTACCGAACTCAGGAGAGTTGCGGCGCGGCGCGCGCCCACCCGGGCGACACACCCGCCGACTCCTGAGACAGGGACACCGCCCAGCGCTCCAGGAACGCGACAGCGGCCGGTGCCCGAAGGCGACCGGCCGCTGCCGACGGGACTGCTGAGACTCAGTAGCCGGCGGTCGACATGACCGAGCCGAGCGCGACGGCGTAGAAGATGCCGCCGATGATGCCGAGCACGACGAGGATGATGCCGATGATGACACCGATCTTCGCGAGCTGGTTCGGGTAGCCGGCGTCCTTCGACTGCTTCTGCGCGACGAGGCTGATGATCAGGCCGACGAGCGGCACGACGATCGCGAGGATGAGGCCGACGAGGCCGAGCGTCTTGCCCGGGTAGTCGGCGGGCAGGGCGCCGCCCGGCTGCTGCGGGGCGTTGTACTGGGGTGCGTTGGTCATGATGGTTCCTCTCGAGGATGGTAGATGCGCCACGGGCGCGAGCCAACAGTAGTGGGTTAGATACCCGACAGGCGATGGGGACAACTCCCCAATCGCCCGGATGTCACCGGGCTACGGGCAGGTGATGGTGGTCGTGCCGTCGGTGTGGACACCGCTCCCGAGGGAGGCGCACGCCTCGTTGAACGCCGCAGCACCGATCGCGATACCCGCGATGGTCGCGATGATCGCGATGACGATGAAGACGATCGACAGGATGAGGCCGACCTTCGCCAGCGTGTTCTTGACTCCCGCGTTCTTCGACTGCACCAGGGCGACGATGCTGAGGATGAGGCCGATCGGCGGGGCGAGGAACGCGAGGATCAGGCCGACGATGCCGAGCGTCTTGCCGGCGGTCGCGTCGCCGGAGGGAGCTGCGCCGCCGGAGTACGCGGGAGCCGCGCCGTACTGGTCCTTCGGGGGCTGCGGCGCCTGGGGAGCCTGCGGCGGCTGGCCGGGGTATTCACCGGGAGGAGGAGTCGACATGGCTGTGGTCCTTTCGAACAGGCGGATCTGCGGAGGTTCGAGCGGGCCCAGAATACCGGTCAGACGTCGTTTTGTGCCCTGTTCGAGGCAAATGATTGCGCACGGCCCTGATCAGCGCCAGGATGCGCGGACACCGCGTCCTCGCCGACGGTCCGGATCCGGCCGAGACCGCCGTGCGCCGGGCAGCTCGTCCTAGTGCAGGTCGAGGGCCGCGATGAGCTCGGCGCTGCGACGGGTCGTGATGATGAGCCGCGAGTACTCCGCGTCTTCGAGATCGATGACGACCGACGGTTTGGTGCCCTTGATGACCAGGAAGTCCATGCCGCCGTGGAACTTCCACTGGCCGATGGCGAGCGTCAACGGGATCGCCGTACCGGGCGCACGAATGCCCCGGACCCAGATCCACGGGTCGTCGGTGATGGTGGCGGAACGGATGCTCGACCGTGGCACGACGACGTTGCTCCGACGCAGCGAGAGCGCTTTGTCGTACGCGGACAGCTCGATCTCCAGTCGGTCGGGGTGCAGACGCAAGGAGGCCATGCCTCTAGTCTGCCAACCCCCACCGACGTTCGCGTTGCCGGAAGTTCACAAAGCGGTAACGCATGCCCTGTGCAGCGTCCGACGTCGGCGGCGGGGCGACCGTCCGACTCAGCGGATGGCCGCCGCAGCCGCACGTGCCGCCGCGGGCAGGGCGTCGACGATGCGCCCGATCGCCTCGTCGTCGTGCGCCGCGGAGACGAACCAGGCCTCGTACACGCTCGGCGGGAGCGACACCCCCGCGTCGAGCATGCGGTGGAAGAAGGCCGGGTAGCGGAAGGCGTCCTGGCGCAGGACCGCGGCGTAATCGGTCGGTGCCGCCTCGCTGAAGGCGAAGGAGAACAGGTTCCCTGCGCGTTGCACGGTGTGCGCGACCCCGGCCTCCGTGAGCGCGCTCGAGGTCGCCTCGGACACGATCGCGGCCGCCGCGTCGACCCGACGGTAGACGTCCTGGTCGGCGAGGCGCAGCGTCTCGATGCCGGCGGCGAGGGCCACCGGGTTCCCCGAGAGCGTCCCGGCCTGGTAGACCGGGCCGGTCGGTGCGAGCAGGTCCATGAGCTCGGCGCGCCCACCCAGCGCGGCGAGGGGCATGCCACCGCCGATGACCTTGCCGAAGGTGAAGAGGTCGGGCTGGTACACGCCGACGGGGATGCTGATGGCGCCGGTCGAGTTCGCGACGGCGTGGTTGCCTGCCTCCCAGGCCTCGGCGCCCGGGACGGGCTCCGTGCCCGGCGCGACGGCGGCGAGTCCGCGGTTGTCGAGCCCCCACCAACCGGCGGAGGAGACGCGGAACCCGGTGAGCACCTCGTCGATGATGACCAGCGCGCCGTACTCGTGCGCGAGCTTCACGACGCTCGCGTTGAACCCGGGAGCCGGCGGGACGACGCCCATGTTGGCGGAGGCCGCCTCCATGATGATCGCGGCGATGTCCTGGCCACGCTCGGCGAAGACCTCGCGGAGTGCCGCCCGGTCGTTGTAGGGGACGACGATCGTCTGGGCTGCCGTCTCGGCGGTGACCCCGGCGGACCCAGGCAGGGCGAGGGTCGCGACGCCGGATCCCGCCTCGGCGAGCAGGCCGTCGGAGTGGCCGTGGTAGTGCCCGGCGAACTTCACGATGAGGCTGCGACCGGTGGCACCGCGCGCGAGGCGGATCGCCGTCATGGTCGCCTCGGTGCCGGTGGATACCATGCGCAGCTTCTCGATCGGCGCGACACCGGACGCCTGGACGCGCTCCTTGACGAGCTCCGCGAGCTCGGTCTCGGCCGGGGTGGACGCGCCGAAGGAGAGGCCGCGCGCCGCAGCGGCCTGCACGGCCTCGACGACCTGCGGATGCGCGTGTCCGAGGAGCGCGGGGCCCCACGCGCTCACGAGGTCGACGTACTGCACGCCCTCGGAGTCGGTGATGTAGGGGCCGGTCGCGGACACCATGAACCGCGGCGTGCCGCCGACCGAGCGGAAGGCACGGACGGGCGAGTTCACCCCGCCGGGGATCGACCGCTGGGCTCTGGCGAATGCTGCGTCGTTCATCGGGTTCCTCCTGCACGCAGACCGCGCGCCTCATCCAACCAACCGGCGAGTTCGACGGCCCAGTAGCTCAGGACGACCTCGGCTCCGGCGCGCTTGATGGACAGCACCGACTCCTCGATCGCGCGTCGGCGGTCGATCCAGCCCTGCCGGGCGGCGGCCTCGATCATCGCGTACTCGCCGGACACCTGGTACGCCCAGACCGGGATCGACACCGTGTCCGCCACGTCGGCCAGGACGTCGAGGAAGCTCCCTGCGGGCTTCACCATGACGATGTCGGCGCCCTCTGCCTCGTCGATGAGCGCCTCGCGCAGACCCTCACGACGGTTGGCGGGATCGAGCTGGTAGGTACGGCGGTCGCCCTGCAGCTGCGAGTCGACGGCCTCGCGGAAGGGGCCGTAGAGCGCGGACGCGAACTTCGCCGAGTAGGCGAGGATGATCGTGTCGTCGAACCCGGCGGCGTCGAGCGTCTCGCGCACGGCGGCGACCTGGCCGTCCATCATGCCCGAGAGGCCGAGGAGGGCAGAGCCGGACTCCGCCTGGGCCAGCGCCATGTCGCGGTAGCGGTCGAGCGTGCGGTCGTTGTCGACGCGCCCGCGGTCGTCGAGGACACCGCAGTGTCCGTGATCGGTGAACTCGTCGAGGCAGAGGTCGGTCTGCACGACCAGGGCGTCGCCCACCTCGGCGACGAGCGCACGGGTCGCGACGTTGAGGATGCCGTCGGGGTCGGTCGCGCCGGAACCCACGGCGTCACGCTCGGCCGGGACGCCGAACAGCATGACCCCACCGATGCCGGCCGCAGCCGCCTCAGCCGCGGCCCGCTTGGCGCTGTCGACGGTGTGCTGTCGGACACCCGGCATCGAGGAGATCTCGACCGGCTCGGAGACGCCCTCCCGCACGAACATCGGGAGCACCAGCTCCGCCGGGTCGAGTCGCGTCTCGCTGACGAGGCGACGGATGGCCGGCTGCTGCCGGAGACGACGGGGACGGGTCTCGGGAATGCTCACCCGTCCAGCCTACGCGCCGCTGCCGACGAGCCCTCCCGGTTCGCGCAGGGCGTGAAGCCGGTCAGCGGATCCCGCCGCCGGCGTCCTCGTCGAGGTTCCGGCTGAGCGCCACGGACACGATCGCCTCGATCAGCGAGTCGACCGTCTGCTGCTCCGCCACGACGTCGACCCTGAGCCCGTAGCCTCGGGCGTCACGAGCCGTGCGGGGTCCGATCGCGGCGATGACGGTGCTCTCGGGGATCTCGGGGAACTGCGAACGGACCTGCTCCGCCACGCTGCCCGAGGTGACGAGGATGGCACGCACCCGGCCGCTGGCGACGTCGGCGACGATCTTCTCTGCCACCGGGACACCAACCGTGCGGTAGGCCACGACGGACTGGACGTCGTGTCCGGCGGCGATCAGGCCCTCCGTGAGGAGCGGCTTGGCGATGGCCGAGCGGAGCGTGAGGATGCGCTTCGGGTGCGGTTCGAGCGCCGTGAGCTCCTGCACCATGCCCTTGGCGGAGTTATCCTTCGCCGGCACGAGGTCGACGCTGTAGCCGACGGCGGTGAGCGCGGCAGCGGTCGTCTCGCCGACGGCGGCGACCCTCGTCGTCTCGGGGATCCGGATCCGCTGCGAGGACAGCACGTCGACCGTGGTCGCGCTCGTCACGGTCAGCCAGTCGAACTCCCCCGCCTCGAGCGCCGCGAGTGCGGCCCCGAGGGTCTCCGGGTCGTCGGTGCTGGCGAAGTTGATCATCGGGGCGACGACGGGCGACCCGCCTTTGCCACGGACCGTCCCGGCGACCGAGTCGCCCCACGGACCGCCGCGCGGCACGAGGACGCGCCACCCACCGAGCGGCTTGGTGGCGGTGGGAACGGTGTTCGACTTCGTCCAGTCCTTCACGCAGCGCCTCCCAGCGGGGCGAGGTCGGCTGCGCCGGCCTCGATGAGCTCGTCTGCGAGCGAGACACCGAGTGCGTCGGCCGCCTGGAGCAGCTCGCGTCCGTGTCCGTCGCCGGAGAAGCCCTCCGCGCGGCTCTCCAGATGGATCATCTCGGTGCCGTCGAGCGAGTAGACGGCGGCCTGCAGGACGAGGTCTTCGTCGTCGAGCCAGGCTGCCGCGCCGACGGGGGCAGAACAACCGGCCTCGAGCCGACGGAGCACGGCCCGTTCCGCCGTGGCCTGCCAGCGGCTCGGCGCGTGGTCGAGCAACGCGATGGAACCGGCGATGGACGATTCGTCGTCGTCGAGGCACTCGATCGCGAGCGCCCCCTGCCCCGGCGCGGTCGGCCAGGTGTCGAGGTCGAAGAGCCCGGTCACGGCGTCGAGGCGTCCGAGGCGGGTGAGACCGGCGGCCGCGAGGACGACGGCGTCGAGGTCGTCGTCGATGCGGCGCAGGCGGGTGTCGATGTTGCCGCGGATGTCGACGACCTCGAGGTCGGGCCGGATGCGCTTCAGCTGCGCGATCCGACGCGGTGAGCCGGTGCCGATCCTGGCACCCTGCGGCAGGTCGTCGAGCGAGCGGTCGTCGGAGGCGCACAGGGCGTCGCGCGGATCCTCACGCATGGGCATGGCGGCGATCGTGAAGCCCTCGGCCGGAGCCGTCGGCAGGTCCTTCAAGGAGTGCACGACGAGATCGCACGCGCCGTCGAGCAGGGCGTCGCGGAGCGCGTTGACGAACACACCCGTCCCGCCGATGGTGGAGAGCGACTCGCGACTCGTGTCGCCCTGCGTCGTGACGGTGACGATCTCGACGTCCTCACCGGTGGCCGCTGTGAGGGCGTCGGCCACATGACCGGTCTGCGCCAGCGCCAGGGCACTGCCGCGGGTTCCGATGCGAAGGGTCATGGGGCGATCCCCGAGAACGCCGGTTTGAAGCCCAGCCGGGCGTTCTCGCAGCACCCGGGGCGGCAGACGTCGTACCAGGGGCCGAGGTCGGTCATGTGCGGTCGTTCCTCGACGGGCGTGCCGTCGCGGCGCTCGAGGACGAGGTCGACGAGTCCCTTGACGTAGGCGGCGGCGGTGCCAGGCGTCGGGACGCGGACGGCGGCCAGGCCGTGCTCGCCGGCCGTCTCGATGGCCTCGTTGTCGAGGTCCCACATGACCTCCATGTGGTCGCTCACGAAGCCGAGCGGCACGATGACGATCGCCTTGCGGCCGGCGGCGGGCAGCTCGGCGATCGCGTCGTTGATGTCGGGCTCGAGCCACGGCATGCTCGGCGGGCCGGAGCGCGACTGGTAGACGAGCTGCCACGGCACCGAGACGCCGCTGCCGACCGCGCCACCGAGGACACCGGCCTCACGGAGCTGGTCGATGGCGTTCGCCATGACGACCTCGGCCACCGCGAGGTGCTGGGCCTCGTAGGCGCCGTGGTCGCCGAAGCCGCGGAAGTCGGGGCCGGAGCGCGCCGCGTCGCCGGTGGGGATCGAGTGCGTCGCGAAGAGCACCTCGATCTCCGTCTCGGCGGAGAGTTCGGGCTGTTCGCGCAGGTAGTCGGCGATCGCGTCACGGACACCGTCGATGAACGGGGTCACGAAGCCGGGGTGGTCGAAGAACTGACGCACCTTGTCGATCTGGATCTCGCCCTGGAGGTTCGTCTCGTCGACGGCGATCGCGAAGTCCTCGCGGTACTGCCGACAGCTCGAGTACGAGGAGTAGGCGCTCGTGGCGATCGCGATGAGCTTCGTGAAGCCGCGCTCGTGCGCCTCGGTCAGCGCGTCGCGCAGGTACGGGTCCCAGTTGCGGTTGCCCCAGAGGACCGGGAGGTCGATGCCACGTGAGGCGAGTTCGAGCTCCAGGGCCGCCTTGAGCGCACGGTTCTGGTCGTTGATCGGGCTGACGCCGCCGAAGTGGCGGTAGTGGTGCGCGACCTCTTCGAGACGCTCCTCGGGGATCCCACGCCCGCGCGTGACGTTGCGGAGGAACGGGATGACGTCGTCCTGGCCCTCAGGCCCGCCGAAACCGGCGAGGAGGATGGCGTCGTAGTCCGTCGGCTCGGAGACGTGCTCAGGACCGGCCGCTGCAGCGTCGGTCGCGCCGCGGACGATGCGCTCGGGGGCCTCGGCTCCGGTGCTCCCCAGGTTCATGGCGGCCATCAGCGCACCACCTCCAATGCCTCGGCGGGCGTGATACGGCGGCCCGTGAAGAACGGCACCTCTTCGCGCACGTGGCGGCGCGCTTCGGTGTTGCGCAGGTCGCGCATGAGGTCGACGAGTTCGACGACGTCGTCGGCCTCGAGCGGCAGGAGCCACTCGTAGTCGCCGAGGGCGAAGGAGGCGACGGTGTTGGCGAGCACACCCGTGAACGCCGCGCCCTGACGGCCGTGCTCGGCGAGCATCTTGCGACGCTCCTCCTCCGGCAGGAGGTACCACTCGTAGCTGCGCACGAAGGGGTACAGGCAGAGCCAGCCCTTCGGCTCGATGCCGCGGAGGAACCCGGGGACGTGCTGCCGGTTGAATTCGGCGTCGCGGTGGACGCCCATGGCGTTCCAGGTGGGTGCCAGCGAACCGAGGATGGCGGTGCGCCGCAGCTCCCGGAGGCCGGCTTGGAGGCCCTCGGCGGTGTCGCCGTGGAGCCACAGCATGAGGTCGGCGTCGGCGCGGAGGCCGGAGACGTCGTAGATGCCGCGCAGGGTCACGCCCTGGGCTTCGACGAGCGCGATGGATGCTTCGAGTTCGGAGACATGCTCTTCGCCGAGCGGCAGCGCACTCGCCGGCTCGCGGCGCAGGACAGCCCAGAGGGTGAATCCTGAGGGGCCAGTCGGGGTGGCTGAGTCGGTCGGGTGGTGCGATGCCTCGGCAGAGGCCGGGTGAGTCATAGTCCTATCCTCACCCAGTTCGGTCGATTGGGCAAAAGGGGCAGGTCACGATTGACACCGAGCCCAGCCTCACCGCCGATACAGTCGGGTGATGATCAGCGAGCAGCCTCCCGTCGAGTACCACGTCGCCAGAGCGGCCGAGATGGATCCGGTGACGCTCTACCGCGTGCTGAAGATCCGCGTCGACGTCTTCGTCGTCGAGCAGACGGCGCTCTTCGCCGATCTCGACGGACGCGACCTCGAGGACGGCACCCTCATCGCCTGGGCGCAGGAGGGCGACGAGGTACTCGCGACGATCCGGATCCTGACCGAGGCCGAGCACTCGGAGATCGGACGCGTGGCCACCGCGTTCACCGCCCGCGGGCGGGGTCTCGCCGCGGAACTGATCCGTCGCGCCGTGGCCGACCACGGGCATCGGGAACTCCGCATGGGCGCCCAGAAACGCCTCGCCGACTGGTACGGCCGGTTCGGATTCGAGATCAGCGGCCCCGACTACGTCGAGGACGACATCGTGCACGTTCCGATGACGCGCGTGGCCACCCCGAGGGACTGACCGGCGGCGGGACGCGTCAGCGCGCGATGGCGCGGACGATGCCCCACACGGCCAGCCCGGCCGCACCGGCGAGGCCCGCGACACCGGCGTAGAAGACCGCCGGGCGTTCGACCTTGACGGTCGCGATCTGCACGATGGCACGACGCTTGGCGCGGTGCACCTGCTTCGGGACGTTGAGCTTGTCCTCGATCGCGTTCAGCGTGGCGACGAGCTCGGCGCGAGCCTGCTCGGGCGAGGGCGTCGCCCCCGGGAACTGGTCAACGGTCATACTCGCCGAGTCCCTTCACTGCCTTGATGTCTTCCTTCACGTTGTCCATCGGGCTCGGGTCCTCGTTGATCTTCTTGAAGTACCGCAGCGCGATGAGCACGAGGACCGCCGCGACGAGGACGAAGAGCACGAAGACGCAGAGCGCCGCCAGCCACGAGGGCATGACGAGCGCGAGCGCGAGGATCAGCACGGCGACGAGCACGCCGACCGCGAAGAACAGGAACACCGCGGCGCCGGCGACGAACGCCGCTCCGATGCCCGCGTACTTGCCCTTGTGGGCCAGCTGCGTCTTGAGGTTGGCGATCTCGGCCTTGACCAGGTTCGAGACGACCCCGGGCAGCTGGCCGACGAGGGTCAGGAGGGATTCGTCGCGCTTGTCGTAGCGCGGCTCCGAGCGGTTGCGGTCACTCATGAACGGCATCGTCGGTGCTACTCGCCGCTCTTGGGCTTCGGTGCCGTCGTCTTGGGCGCGGCAGGCTTGCGCACTGCGGGCTTCGAGGCCGACGACGTCGAGGTGCCGGAGGCCGTGCGTGCGTCCTTGACCGTCTCGGACACGTCCTGGACGGTGTCCTCGGTCTTCGACTCAGCCTTGCGGTGCACTGAGCCTGTCGAAGTGTCGAGCTTCTGGCCAGGCGTCGAGCCCTGCTGGCTGACGACCTTCGCGACGGCGCTGACGCCGCTCCACAGAGCCGCGGGGACCTCGCTGATGCGTGCCTTAGCGAAGTCCTCGACCTTGCCGCGCTGCGCGCGCACCGGCTTCGCGTTCCACAGCTTGACCCACTGCGTCTTGATCTGCTCGTAGCGTTCGCGTCCGGCGCGGGTACCGAGCACGTAGCCCGTGAGCCCACCGACGACGAACATGACCTTGCCCTTCATGGCGCCTCCGTCTGTTCGAGTGGTGCTGTGATGCTGCATCCAACGGGACCAGCGTAGTCGGGTGTCACTCCGACGCCACCATCCGGTCGGGGGTTGACAGGAAAAGATGCCGGGTCGGGCATATGGGCGTGTCTACCGCTGCAGCGCCTGATGGCGGAGTCGTGCCGCCGCCTCGTGGGCGTCGGGCACCACCGAGGCGAGCCCCGTGCCCGACAACCAGGCACCCGTGACCGCGAGGTCGGGCACCTCGGCCACTGCTTCCCGGATGGCCGTCGAGCGTTCGCGCTGGCCGCGGGCGGCGGTCGGCTGCGTCCCCGTCCAGGAGATGCGGTGGAAGCCGCGGACGCTGCCCGGGTCGAGCTGGACGCCGAGCATCGCGGACGCGTCGTGCAACGCCGTCGAGAGCAGCTCCTCGTCGGTCAACGCGCTCGTCGCGTCGGCTTCGCCCTGACGACCGAAGGACAGGCGGACGACGTGGCGGTGCTCGCCCTGCGCCTTCGCGCGGTCGGCGAGCCAGGCCCACTTCGCCGTCGCATGGGTGAGCGCCTTGGCGTGGAGCGTCGAGCCGGGTGCGACGAGCAGCCCGGAGCCACGCGGTGCGGCGTCGAGTGCCGGTTCGTCGAGCACGATCGTCACGAGCTCGATCGGCGCCGGCAGGACCGGGTCGCCCGCGTCGTCGCCGGCGGCGGGGAGGTCGCGAAGCGCCGGCCCGACGTCGGCCAGCAGGTTGCGGGCCGGCTGCTCGGGCGTCGCGATGAGGACCAGATCGGCCTCGAGCACCCGGCCGTCGGTCAGGGCGACGTACCAGGGGGCCTTCGACGCGCCGGCGGCCGCGGGACGCTCGCTCATCCGTGGGAGGCCTGCGTCGCCGAGGCCGACACCCGGTCCGTCCACGTCGATGTCGAACGGGTTCCGGGAGATCGCCGTGACGGCGACGCCGGTGATGAGCGTCGACCCCCACCGCTCGAGTTCCGCGGTCAAGCCGTCGACGAGGACGGTCATGCCGCCGTCGAGGCCACCGACCGCGGCACCGGCGGGCGCGTTCTCCCGGAGAGCCGCGACGGCGAGGGACAGCGCCCCGGTGCGCGTCAGCGCGGCGTTCAGCCCGGGAGCCGCGCGATCGACGTCGAGGTCGTCTGGAGCGGCCGAGTAGACGCCCGAGGTGACCGGAGCGACGAGGAGATCGTGGACGGCCGCGCCCATGCGCTTCCGGACGAGCGCACCGAGGTTGTGCTCGGTGCCGATCGTGAGCGGCGGGCGGATGCGGTCGAGGTAGGCGCGCAGGGCACCCTTCCAGCCGATGACCCGACGGACGTCGTCGGCGAGGGGGTTCGTCGGGATGCCCAGCAGTCCCGCCTTGGGGAGCGGGACACTCCGCTGCGGCTGTCCGGGCTTGGCGACGTGCAACCAGGCCCCGGCCCGGTTGGGACGCACGACGCGGTCGGTCAGGCCCAGTTGCTCGATGAGCTCGGCGACCGAGCCACCGCGCGTCGCGAAGCTCTCGGCACCGACGTCGATGCGGAGACCCGCGACCTCGGCGGCCGCGAGCGCGCCACCGAACGACTCCTGCGCGTCGACGACCGTCACCGAGATGCCGACCTTGGCGCAGTCGACCGCGCCGACGAGTCCGGCCACACCACCGCCGATGACGACGAGACGCTTCGGCTCGAGACTCATGCGGGCTGCCAATCGTGGGCGAGGGCGACGATGCGGGTCAGGACGTCCGGGTCGGTCTCGGGCGGGACCCCGTGGCCGAGGTTGAGGACGTGCGACGGCGCCGCCGTCCCGCGCTGGAGGATGTCGAGGACGTGCGCCTCGAGGACCGGCCATGGGGCGGCGAGCAGTGCCGGGTCGATGTTGCCCTGCACGGGGACGGCGCCACCGAGACGTCGGATGCCCTCGTCGAGCGCCAGCCGGTAGTCGATCCCGACGACGTCGGCGCCGACCCGGTGCATCGCACCGAGCAGCTCGCCCGTCCCGACGCCGAAGTGCACCTTCGGGACGGGGAGGTCGGCGACGTGCGCGAGCGCGGCCCGGGAGGCCGGGGCGACATGACGCTCGTAGTCCTCGAGGGAGAGCGCCCCCGCCCACGAGTCGAAGAGCTGCGCGGCCGATGCACCGGCGAGCACCTGGGCGCGGAGGAAGCGACCGGTGACGTCCGCGCACCAGGCCATGAGCTTCGCCCACGACTCCGGGTCGGCGTGCATGAGGGTGCGGGCGGCGAGGTGGTCCTTCGACGGTCCGCCCTCGACGAGATAGGCGGCGAGCGTGAACGGTGCACCCGCGAAGCCGATGAGCGGCGTGCGGCCGTCGCCGATCCCCGCGAGCCCGGCGACGGTGAGCGCGACGCCCTCGCGGATCGGTGCCAGCGTGTCGTCGAGGACGGCCGGGTCGAGCGCGACGAGCGCGTCGACCTCGGCGGCCGTCCGAACCGCCGACCCCATGACGGGACCACGGCCCGGCACGATCTCGACCGCGACCCCGGCCTGCTTCAGCGGCACCACGATGTCGCTGAAGAAGATGGCCGCGTCCGTCCGGTGCCGTCGGATGGGCTGGAGGGTGATCTCGCTCGCCATCGCCGGGTCGAGGCAGGCGTCGAGCATGGCCGTCCCGATCCGCAACTCGCGGTACTCGGGCAACGACCGGCCGGCCTGACGCATGAACCAGACGGGCGTCCGCTCGGGACGGGCGCCGCG
The DNA here is from genome assembly GCF_902506515.1 of Plantibacter sp. T3. NCBI lineage: Bacteria > Bacillati > Actinomycetota > Actinomycetes > Micrococcales > Microbacteriaceae > Plantibacter > Plantibacter sp. T3. Next base: position 402,343 of record NZ_LR733286.1, read on the forward strand.
GTACGCGGTGATGAGCGGCGACGACTGGGTCACGCCGGTGACGAGCGGGTGTTCGGGTGGGAGACTCACCCCTCCATCCTCCCATCTCCGCCCTGAGAGGGAGGGGCGCGCGCGCGACCGGGTGAGGGTCACCTGGGTGGCTTCCCGGAGAGGCCGACGTACCCGCTCGGGTAGACTCATCGGGTGCTCATGTGTGTGACGGCGAGCCATAAGAACGCCACCTTCGACCTCCTCGAACGACTCTCAGTCGGTGCCGAGGGCGTTGCCGCGCGCCTGGTCGAGCACCACGAGTGCGTCTCGGGTGCCGTCGTCGTGGCCACCTGCAACCGGTTCGAGGCGTACATCGACCTCGACGAGCCCGTCACCGCCGCCGCATCCGTCGCCTTCGAGGCCGCTGCGGAGGCCGTCAGCGAGACCACCGGCATCCCCGCCGAGCAGCTGCGGGAGGTGTTCGACCTCAGCGTCGGCACCGCGGCAGCCGAGCACCTCTTCGCCGTGTCGGCCGGACTCGAGTCCGTCGTCGTCGGTGAGGGCGAGATCGCCGGCCAGGTGCGGCGCTCCCTCGAGGCCGCTCGCGCCGGTGGCACCACCAGTTCCGAACTGGAGCGCCTGTTCCAGCGCGCGTCCCAGACCTCCCGTGGCATCAAGAACCGCACGCCGCTCGGGCGCGCCGGTCGCTCCATCGTTCGCCTGGCCCTCGACCTCGCGGAGAGCCGCATCGACGACTGGGCCACGCAGCGCGTGTTGCTCGTCGGCACCGGTGCGTACGCCGGCGCGAGCCTCGCCGCCCTCCGCGACCGCGGCGTCACCGACGTCCTCGTGTACTCGCCGTCCGGCCGCGCCGAGAAGTTCGCGCGCTCGCACGAGATCGGCTGGATCGGACACGACGACCTCGCCCGCACCACCGGCGAGGTCGACATCATCGTCACCTGCACCACCGCCGAGGGCCACGTAGTCGACGCCGAACTGCTCCGCGCGGGTCGCACGGCCGTCGCCACCGACCACCGTGCGCGAGCCGCGGCTGCCACGGACGCACCGACGCTCTCGCTGGTCACCGCGTCCGACGCACCGGCCGCACCCGAGCCCACCGGAGTCTCCGCGCTCGTCCACGACGTCATCACCGAAGCCGCCGCCGAGTGCCCGGTGCCGCACGCGTCGGCACAGCTCGTCATCGACCTCGGCCTGCCGCGCAACGTCGACCCCGACGTCTCCACCGTCTCCGGTGTCGTCCTGCTCGACCTCGAGACCATCCGCATCCACGCGCCGCTCGAGGAGCTGCAGGCCACCGAGGTCGCGCGCTCCATCGTCAGCCGCGCCGCGCAGAAGTTCGCCGCGGTCGGCGAGGAGCGCAGCCTCGAGCCCGCCGTCGTCGCACTCCGCAGCCACGTGCACGCACTCGTCGAGGCCGAGGTCGCCCGTGCGACCGCTCGCGGCGGCGACGACGGTTCGACCGCCCGTGCACTGCGTCACCTCGCCGGAGTGCTGCTGCACGAGCCGACGGTGCGCGCACGGAACCTCGCCCGCAACGGCGAGCAGGCCGCGTACACGACGGCGCTGCAGACGCTCTTCGGCATCGACGTCCCGCAGACACCGGCGGTCGTCGTGCCGGTCGCCGACACCGACTCGGCCGCCTCCGCCTCCTAGGCTTCCGAAGGCACCGGGCTTCTCGCGTCGGGTGGCTCCGTTCGCCGAGCCGACCTTCGGTCATCGAGCTGAGCCCGGTCGCCGAGCCGGCCCCCGGTCACCGGGCCTGTCGAGGTGCGCGCGAACACGCGACCCGACCATGGACGTTCCTCGTGTGCCCTTCGACACTTCGACAGGCTCAGTGCGGCGCAGCTCAGGGAACGGAGAGGGTTGCCGCTCAGGGAACGGGTCACGCACCGCCCTTCGACAAGCTCAGGGACCGGAGAGGGGTGCTAGTCAGGTACGGGAGGAGGGTCACCGCCCAGGGACCGGGGCCGGAAGGGCGCTGGAACGACGAACGGGCACCGGCGCGATGCCGATGCCCGTCGTGATCCGCCTGCGGAGCAGGCCGTGGATCAGTAGTCGTAGTTGTAGTCGTACGAGCTCGCAGCGCCCATGACGCCGGCGAAGATGAGGATGTAGAAGATGATGACGACGATGCCGGCGAGGACCGAGACGCCGCTCACGATGGTGCCGGCGAGGGCCAGGCCGCGGCCCTGCTCACCCGTGCGCTTGATCTGACCGAGCGCGATGATGCCGAGCACGAGGCCGACGACGCCGAACCCGACGAACGGGGCGATGAGCGAGATGATCGCCATGACGTTCGTCTTCGGGCCGGTCGGCTGCGCGTAGCCGTACGGCGCCTGGGGCTGTCCGTACGGAGCGGCGGGCTGGCCGTAGGGGTTCTGCTGCTGCCCGTAGGGTGCCTGCGGCTGGCCGTAGGGGTTCTGCTGCTCGCCGTAGGGCGCCTGCGGCTGACCGTACTTCGGCTGCTCACCGTACTGCGGAGCCTGCTGGCCCGACTGCTCACCGTAGGGCGAGGGCTGGCCGTACTGCGGAGCCTGTTCGCCGTACTGCGGAGCCGGCGGAACCTGCGATTCGCCGTAGGCCGGCTGCTGGGGGTTCTGGCTCTGACCGTATGGGTCGTTCGGCTGGCCGGAGTTCGGATCAGTCATGAAGGTGCACCTCGCGCATAGGGGTTCGACGAACGGACTCATGCTTGCAGCGCGCCGTCGCCTTGTCAACACAGGGTAACCCGCGATCCCTGATGTTCACTGGGCTCGCGCGGCGGGCACCGGAGGCGGTGGCAAGATGGACGAGGGGGTGCGGATGGACGAGGAGTCGGTGGCGGAAGCCGAGGACGTCACGCTCGCCGATGCCCCGCCGGTCGCCGAGCGGCCTGGCGCGCTGACCATCGCCGGGATCGTCGCCGTCGACTGGGTCCACTCCGTCGTCTGGCACACGCGGGCCTTCTTCAGCGGCCGAATCCCGAGGGAGTACGCCCGAGGCGACGCGAGTCGCCCCGTCGTCGTCCTCATCCCCGGCGTGTACGAGACCTGGGCGTTCCTGAAGCCGGTCGCCGACCGCCTGAACGCCGACGGCTACCGGATCCGCATCGCCCGCGGCCTCGGATACAACCGCAAACCCATCCGCGACACGGCGGCCCGCTTCGCCCGCGCGCTCGGGCGGTTGCCGAAGCCCGCCGCCGGGTGCGTCATCGTCGCGCACAGCAAGGGAGGCCTCGTCGGAAAGGAGCTGCTCCTCACCGAACGCGAGCGGCTGGGCCTGCTCGGGGTCGTCGCGATCTGCTCGCCGTTCTCCGGGTCGGTGCTCGCGAAGTACGTCGTCGACCCGAGCCTCCGCGCCTTCCTCCCGACAGACGAGACCATCGTCGCGCTCGGCGCCCCGCACGACGTCAACGCCGACATCGTCTCCATCTACAGCACCTTCGACCCGCACGTGCCGTCCAGCAGCGTGCTGCCCGGAGCGACGAACGTGCTCCTCCCGGTGCCGGGTCACTTCGTGATCCTCAGCACGGACGAGCTCAAGGACGCCGTGGAACTCGCCGTCGACGGGTTCGCCGATCGGGTGCGGCCCGCACTCGACACCGAGAACCCGGCCGACCGGTGAGCCGCGCACCCGAGAGCTCGGGCAGCGCGCTCCCCGACATCCTCGTGTCCGCGGTCGCGATCGTCCGCGGACGGCGGGTGCTCATGGTGACGGCTCGCGGCCGCGACGTCCTCTACATGCCGGGCGGGAAGATCGACGCGGGCGAGACGCCCGCCGAGGCCGCCGTCCGGGAGGCACGCGAGGAGGTCGCGGTCGAGATCGATCCGGCGCGGGTGACGCCGTTGTTCACGGTGGTCACGCAGGCGCACGGCGAGCCCGACGGCCGGCTCGTGCGAATGCACGTCTTCGCGGCCGAGACGGACGAGACACCGACGCCCTCCGCCGAGGTGAGCGCGGTCCACTGGGTGGGCACGGAGTCACTCAACCGCTGCCCACCCGCGGGGCGCGACGTGCTCGAGCGCCTCGCGGCGGCGGGGCTCATCGACTGAGCGGCGTTCCTTCGACAGGCGGATCCTGCCCTTCGACAAGCTCAGGGACCGGCGGAAGTGAACCCTTCGACAAGCTCAGGGACCGACGGAAGTGAACCCTTCGACAAGCTCAGGGACCGACGGAAGTGAACCCTTTGACACGGTCAGGGACCGACGGAAGTGAACCCTTCGACAAGCTCAGGGCCGGCGGAGGTGAGCCCTTCGACACGCTCAGGGACCGGCCGACCAGGGCCCGGATGAGTGAGACCGGCTCAGTGCACGTACTCGAGGAGGTCCTGGCCGAGGATCCGAACGGCGTCGACCACCCCGAGGCGCGTGCCGAGCTCCGTGTCGTCGTAGCTCGTGCACACGGCGTAGCTCACGGCGCCGTTCGGACCGCGGAGGATGCCCGCTTCGGCTCGCACACCGACCCCGGAACCGGTCTTGTTGAAGAGCTGGATGCCGTGGTCGGGCTCACGGTGGGCCAATGGGTCGAGCCCGAAGCCCGAGGCGACGAGCGAGAGGTCGGTGTTGAGCGACAACCAGGCCAGGACCCGGCGGCTGGTGGTCGCGTCGACGATCTCGCCCGTCGCGAGTGCCTGGAACAGCCAGGCGAGTTCGCGGGCGGAACCGACGGAGAGCTGCGGTGCGTTGTCGGGGCCGCGGTGGTCGCGGACGATGTCGAGGAGGGCCGTGCGCTTCAGCCCGATCTCCTCGGCACGGTGGCGGACGGCGTCGAGACCGATGTGGCGGAGCAGGACGTTCGTGGCGAGGTTGTCGCTCGTCGCGCCGACGAGGGCCGCGAGGTCGGCGACCGGGAGGGACGGCGCTTGCAGGTGCTGCCAGATCCCGGAGTCGGCGACGGCGTCGAGTGGCTCGCGGTCGAGGATGGTGAGCCCGCTGAAGTCGGCGTCGCCCAGGCGGGCCGCGACCTCGATGAGGAGAAGGACCTTGCCGATCGAGGCAGTGGGCACGACGACGTGGTCGTCGGCCGACATGAGCATCTCGCCGGTGGTGATGTCGTTGATCCGGAGGCTGACCTGCGCGCCCGACGCGGCCAGCTCACCGAGGGCGCTGAAGCCGCGGGTGAAGGGTTCGATCTGGGCGGAGGCACGGTGGCGCCCTCGACGCGCATCGCGCGAACGGCGACGTTCCGACTCGTGCACTCGTGAAGCCACGGCTGACCGAACTCCTCTGCTCCAGATGGTGATCCCGACGATCCTGCGGGTGTGGACCTGCCCCGGTCAGCCCACTCGACGGCCGTCCGACGACCCGCGCAGCGGGCCTCCGGATGTGCCGTCCACGGTATCGTAAGCGCCCTTCGCGCTGGCTGCGAATCTGGGCCTGGGAACGTCGTTCCCGGGCGCGTCGGTCCGACATCCGTCGCTTCCATCGCCCGCGAATCCGGTCGGTCCACCGCGCGGATCCCGTCGGGCCCAGAGCCTGATCAGGGGCGAGCGCGGGCTGGGAACTGGGTCGCGAACTTGCCGCCGCTGACGTCGATCAGCGCACCGGTGACGTAGCCCGCCTGGTCGCTCGCGAGGAACCGGACGACGTTCGCGACGTCCTCAGGTTCCTCCCATCGGCGCACCGAGAGCGTGTCGAGGAGTTCGTCCTGCTGCGCCGTCGGGAGCTCGGCGAAACCGTTCATCGCCGTCGGCACCATGCCGGGGGCGTAGGCGTTCACCGTGATGCCCCACGGCCCCAGCTCGCTCGCGAGGACCCTGGTGAGCTGCACCACCGCGGACTTCGACGCCGCGTAGGCCGCGCTGCCGACGCTCGGGATGACCGCAGCGAAGCTCGCGGCGTTGATGATGCGCCCGGAGCGCTGTTCCTTCAGATACGGGATGACCGCCTTCGACACCCGGAAGACGCCGCCGACGTTGACGTCGAAGCACCTCGTCCACGCGGCGTCGCTCGTCTCCTCGAGCAGCGACTGCACGTTGACCCCGGCGTTGTTCACGAGGACGTCGATCCCTCCGAGCCCGGCGGCAGCCGCCGCGACCGCGCTCGACACCGATTCCTCGGAACGCACGTCGCATGCGATGGCGACGAGGTCGCCGTGGTGGGACGCCACGAGCGCGTCCAGGGAGGAGACGTCGAGGTCGAGCACCGCGACGCGGGACCCCTCTGCGAGGAAGGACTCCACGAGGGCGAGCCCGATCCCTCGAGCACCTCCGGTCACGATCACCCGTCGGTCCGTCAGGTCCAGCAGCATCGGTGTCTCCCGTCGTCCGAGCGCGTCCGTCGACGCGTCGACCCGGTGTCGACGGCCGCGTACGCACCAGGCGAGTAAAACATACTTATGGTCGGCCGGCTCGCTACACTGGCGTCATGACGGATCGAGTGCTCTGGGTGACGGGTGGCGGCAGCGGCATGGGGCAGGCCGTGGCGGTGTCTGCTGCTGAGGCGGGCTGGCGCGTCGCCGTGACGGGGCGACGCCGCGAGGCGCTCCTCGAGACCGTCGAGGCCGTCACCTCCGCCGGCGGTGTGGCCGTCGCCGCGGAGGCCGATGCGACGGACCCCGCTTCGCTCGCCCGAGCCCACGAACGCATCGTCGCCGGACTCGGCCCGGTCGACGACCTCGTCACCGCGGCGGGCCTGAACGCACCGCGGCGCCGGTGGGACGACCAGTCGATGACGGAGTTCGCCGCGATCGTCGACACCAACCTCACCTCGGTCGCCCGGACGATCGACCTCGCGCTGCCCACCATCCGCGACGCCCAGGGACGGATCGTCGTCATCTCCTCCTTCGCCGGCTGGCGCTTCTCCACGAAGGGTGGCGTGGCCTACAGCGCGAGCAAGACCGCACTCGCCTCGCTCTGCGCGACCCTCAACGAGGAGGAGGGGGCCCACGGCGTCGGCGCCACCCACCTCTGCCCGGGCGACGTCGACACCCCGTTCCTCTCCATGCGGCCGCAGGTGCCGGAAGGTGCGGCGCGCGAGACGATGCTGACACCCGAGGACATCGGCCGCGCCGTGCGGTTCATCCTCGACGGCCCGCCACACGTGCGGATCGATGAGCTCGTGATCTCCCCCACCCGTCCGTCAGCACGGGCGTGAGCCGCGCACCGGGGACGTCGGCCTTCGAACGGACGCTCGACCGGATCGGTACCGACATCGTCGACGGCGGACTGCCCGCCGGCACGGTGTGCACGGTGGACGAGCTGGTCGACCGCTCTGGGCACTCGCGGTCCGTGGTCCGGGAGGCGACCCGCGTGCTCTCCGGCATGGGACTCCTCGCCAGCAAGGCGCACGTCGGCCACACGGTGCAGCCGTCGTCGAGCTGGGACTGGTTGCAGCCTCGGGTGCTCCGCTGGGCGTTGGCGAGCGGACGACGGGAGTCCACCCTCCTCGCGATCCGCGAACTCCGCACCGCGACCGAGCCGGAGTCGGCACGGCTCGCGGCCGAGCGACGCAGCGACGACGACGCCCGCGAGCTCCGCGTGACGAGTGAGGCGCTCCGCGCGGCCGCGGTTCGCCAGGATCCGATCGCGTTCCTCGAGGCCGACCTCCTGCTGCATCGCCTCATCCGGCGCGCGGCGGCGAACCCGATCCTCGACCGGGTCGGCGACGCCGTCGACGAGGCCCTCCGGGATCGTGTGGACCAGCTGCCCGGCGACGGCATCGACCACCACGACGCGGCGTTGCACACGGACCTCGCGTCGGCGATCGAGGCGCAGGACGGCGAGCGGGCCGCCGCGACGATGCGCGTGATCATCCTCCGCACGGCCTGACGGCGGCGATGCCCGACCGCCCCTCGCACTCACGGTTCTCGCAGCTTCGTGAAACACGTCCGTCACGCAGGTAACGACCGTGTTGCAGTGCTGGAAAATATTTGCAAGCTTCCTGTACTTATTGAATACTGTTTCCACACCCACTGAAAACAGCAGGGATCGACCGCGGTTTCCCGGTCACTCCGGATCCCGGGCCAACGACGGCTCGGACTCCCGATCCCAGAATCGAGGAGCAGCACCATGCGCAAGCGCACCCTTCCGCTGGCCGTCCTCGCCACCGCGGCACTCGGCCTCACCGCCTGTGCCGGTGGCGGTTCCGGCTCAGGCGACGTCTCGGCAGACGGCCAGACGCTCACCGTCTGGATCATGCAGGGCACCAACCCCGACTCCGAGGCCTTCTTCAAGGAGGTCGGCTCGGCCTTCAAGAAGGAGACCGGCGCCACCCTCAAGGTCGAGTACGTGCAGTGGGCCGACGCCCACGACCGCTTCGTGACGTCGATCGCCGGGAACACCACCCCCGACGTCGCCGAGACGGGCACCACCTGGACGGCCGAGTTCGCCGATGCCGGCGCCCTCGCCCCCATCGGCGACTACGTCGACAAGGCCGGCCTGAAGGACGACCTCGTCAAGGGCCTCGCCGACTCCGGTACGTACGACGGCGAGCTCTACGGCATGCCGTGGTACGCCGGCGTCCGCTCGATCGTCTACCGCACCGACGTCTTCGAGGAGCTCGGCCTCAAGGCGCCGACCACCTGGCAGGAGATCATCGACGCCGGCACCGCGATCAAGGCCGCCAAGCCCGACATGATCCCGTTCCCCGTCCCCGGTGACGCCGAGTTCACGGCGTACCCCTGGGTCTGGGGCGCCGGCGGCGAGGTCTCCGAGCTCGACGGCGACACCTGGAAGTCGGGGCTCGCGAGCGACGACTCACGCAAGGGCATCCAGTTCTGGACCGACCTGGCCACCAAGTACGACCTCTCCTCCTCAGGTGCCACCACCTGGAAGGAGACGGACGTCCTCGACAACTTCGTGCAGGACAAGGTCGCCATGGCGATCATGGGCTCCTGGACCCCGGCGACGATCGTCCAGAAGAACCCGGAGCTCGAGGGCAAGTTCGCCGCCATCCCGATCCCGGGTGAAGACGGCGGCATGTCGCCCTCCGTGCTCGGCGGTTCGCACCTCAGCATGTTCAACACCTCGAAGAACAAGGACCTCGCGTTCCAGTTCATCGAGATGATGACCACCGGCAAGTTCGCCTCCGAGTGGGCCGAGCAGACCGGCTACTTCCCCGGCCAGACCTCGCTCCTCAGTGACTCGACCGAGAGCGACGACCCGCTGGTGAAGCCCTTCGCCGAGCAGTTCGTCGACGGCGGCGCTTCCCTCCCCGTGACCCCGAAGTTCGGTGCGGTGCAGGCGAAGAAGACCACCAACGCGATGATCCAGGCCATCCTCTCCGGAAGCAAGTCGGTCGACCAGGCGACGACCGATGCCGCCAAGGAGATGGACGACATCATGAACGGCAAGTAGCCGATCGTGTCGACCCTCACCCCGCCCACGGTCACCCGCGAAGCCCCCGCTTCGCGGGTGGCCGGGGGCCCCTCCCCCAAGCGGCTGCGCCTCCTGATGCGCACCCGCCCCTGGCTGCTGCTCGCGCCGGCACTCCTCATCCTCGCCGTGCTCCTCCTCTGGCCGCTCATCCGCGTCGTCCTGTTCTCCCTGCAGGACTACGGACTGCGCGAGATCGTCAGCGGCGACACCAACTTCAACGGCGGCGCCAACTACGCCGAGGTCTTCGCCGACCCGACCCTCTGGACCGTCGTCCTCCCGAACACCGTCTTCTTCGCCGCGGCCGCCGTCATCGGTACGGTCGTCCTCGGCACCCTCGTCGCCCTGCTCATGGCGAACCTCGGCTCCTTCTGGCGCACCATCGTCGGCAGCGCCATCATGGTCGCCTGGGCGATGCCCGCCGTCACCGGCACCTACGTCTGGGTCTGGATCTTCGACGCCGACCGCGGCATCGTCAACCAGACGCTCATGGGGCTCGGGCTCATGGACGAGCCCTTCAACTGGTTCACGAACCAGTTCACGTTCTACGGCATCGCGCTGCTGAACGTGATCCACCACGGCTTCCCGTTCGTGGCCATCACCGTCCTCGCCGGCCTGCTCGGCGTGTCCAAGGAGATGCTGGAAGCCGCCGAGATGGACGGGGCGGGCGCGTTCCGTCGCTTCTTCCAGATCACCTTCCCGTCGCTGCGCCAGGTGTTCTCGGTCGTGATCATCCTGTCGACCATCTGGGACTTCAAGGTGTTCGCGCAGATCTACCTCATGCCGGGTGGTTCCGGCTCGAACCGCGAGGTGTTGAACCTCGGCGTGTGGTCGTACGTGGAGTCCTTCGGGCAGAACCGCTACGGCTTCGGCTCCGCAATCGCGGTGCTGTTGACGCTCGTCCTGCTCGGCATCACGATCGTCTACATCCGCGCCCTCATGAAGGAGGACGAACTGTGACCACCCACGCTCCCGCCCCCACCGCCGCCCGTCGACCGGCTGAAGGACCGGGCACCGACCGGTCCACCAAGCCGCAGGTCCCGATGCACCGGAAGGCGAGCGGTCGGAAGATCCGCTCGAACACCGTCAAGGCGATCCTCGTCACCCTCCTGCTCGTGTTCACGCTGTTCCCGGCGTACTGGATGCTGTCGAGCGCGTTCGACGCGCAGGCGTCGAGCGGCGGCCAGTCCTTCTTCCCGAAGGAGTTGTCGTTCACGAACTTCGAGTCGGTCCTGACCGACGGCGGGTTCGCGGTCTTCCTCCGCAACTCCGCGATCGTCGCCGGTGCGACGGTGCTCATCTCCGCCGCCGTCGCGCTCCTGGCGTCGGTCGCGGTCGCCCGCTTCCGGTTCAAGTTCCGCACCGCGGTGCTGCTCATGATCCTCGTCGTGCAGATGGTGCCGCTCGAGGCGCTCGTGATCCCGCTGTTCGTGCAGATCCGCGACCTGCAGCTGCTCAACACGCTGCTCGGGCTCATCATCGTGTACGTCGCGCTCGCACTGCCGTTCGGCATCTGGATGCTGCGCGGCTTCGTCGCGGCGGTGCCCGTGGAGCTCGAAGAGGCGGCGTTCCTCGACGGCGCCAGCTGGTGGCGAATGTTCCGCTCGATCATGCTCCCGCTCGTGGCCCCCGGCCTCGTCGCGACGAGTGTGTTCAGCTTCATCACGGCCTGGAACGAGTTCATCTTCGCGATGACCCTGCTCGGCGGCTCGACGGAGAACTACACGGTGGCCATCGGCCTCAAGCAGTTCTTCGGCCTGAACTCCAACGACTGGGGTTCGGTCATGGCGGCGTCGACCATCATCACGATCCCGGTCATGATCTTCTTCATCCTCGTGCAGCGCCGCCTCTCGGGCGGACTGGTGTCCGGAGCGGTGAAGGGATGATCGACCCCGACGTCGCGCGGCTCGTCCGGGGCGTCCTCTGGCCGGGCTTCCTCGGCCGGACCGCCCCGGACTGGCTGCTGCGCGAGCTGGACGGCGGCCTCGCGGGCGTCGTGTACTTCGGGCAGAACCTCTCCTCGGACCCGGCGGAGGTCGCGGCGCTGTCGGCCGAACTCCGTGAGCACCGGCCCGAGGTCCTCATCGGCGTCGACGAGGAGGGCGGCAACGTCTCCCGCCTCGAGGCGCAGACGGGCTCCACCCTGCCCGGGCATGCGCAGCTCGGTGCACTCGACGACGTCGAGACGACGCGCGCGGTGGGTGCGGCACTCGCCGAGCGGCTCCACGCCGCCGGGGCGAACGTCGCCCTCGCGCCCGTCGCCGATGTGAACACCAACCCAGCGAACCCGGTGATCGGGGTGCGCTCGTTCGGCTCCACCGCCGAGCTCGTCTCCCGCCACGTCGCCGCAATGGTCGACGGATTGCAGGCCGGCGGGGTCGCGGCGTGTGTCAAGCACTACCCCGGCCACGGCGACACGGCGAGCGACTCGCACCTGGATCTGCCCCGCATCGACCTGGACCTGGCGGAGCTCGAAGCCGAGCACCTGCCACCGTTCGACGCGGCGATCGCCGCCGGCGTCGCGAGTGTCATGACCGCCCACATCGTCGTCCCGGCGTTCGGTGACGCCCCGGCGACGCTCAACCCGATCCCCCTCCGTCGGCTGCGCGAAAGCGGCTTCGACGGCGTGATCATCTCCGACGCGCTCGACATGGCCGCCATCCGGTCCACCACCGGCTCAGGACGCGGCGCTGTCCTCGCCCTCGAGGCCGGCGTCGACCTGCTCTGCATCGGCAACCCGTCCAACCTCGGGCCGAAGCAGGGCGCGACGACCGACGAGGACGACTACCTCGAGGTGTTCGAGGCGGTCTGCGCCGCCGTCGCCGACGGCGAGCTCGATCGAGCGATCGTCGAGCGCGCGGCCGCCCGTGTGGCGTGGCTCGCGCGGTCCGTCAGCCCTTCCCCGGTCCCTGAGATTGTCGAAGGGCGCTTCTCCGACGCCATCCGGCGGGTCGTGCGCGTCCGGGGCGAGGTCGCGATCGACGCGTCGGCGATCACCCTCGTCGACCTCCGCGACCGACCGACGTTCGCCGTCGCCTCGGCCCACGATCCGTTCGCCGAGTCACTCGCCGAACGGTTCGACGTCACCCGGCTCGCTGCCGGCCCGAGCCTCCGGACACCGGATCCGCAGGCCGAGGCGCCCGCCTCCGATGAGCTGACCCTCCTGCTCGCGACGATCCCCGCCGACGACGGGGTCGTCCTCCTCTCGGACCGTCTCGGCGACGACACCCCGCAGCGGCTCGCGGTGGACCGCGTCGCGCTGGTCCGCCCGGACGCCGTCGTCGTGAGCGTCGGGCTGCCGATCTCCGAGGACGCCGTCCTGCCCCTGCCGGTGATCGACACGCTCGCGGCCTCCCGGGCGTCCGCCGACCGGGTCACCGAACTCCTCACCGCGGCCTCCACCGCGGCGCCGATGCGCCATCAGTACGACCAGCACCACCGGAACGGATCATGAACCACCTCGCAGCACCCGTCCTCGCCATCGATCTCGGGAAGACCTCCTGCCGCGCCCGTATCACGAGCGGATCCGGCGACGACCTGACCGTCCTCGCGGAGGCCCGCGGCCACGGTGCACCGGGCCTCGCCGACCACGAGGGTGCGGAGCTGTCCGCCCGCGCAGTCCTCGAGACGGTCGCGCACCTCCCGGCCGACCTCCTCGCCGCGGTGCAGCACGTCGGGATCGGTGCCGCCGGGGTGGAGGCGGCACCGCACGAGGTCGCCGCGTTCACCGCCGAGCTTCGCCTGGCGCTCGGAGCGACGATCGCCGTCGTGAACGACGCCCTGGCAGCCCACGCCGGCGCCTTCGCCGGTGGTCCCGGCACGGTACTCATCGCCGGCACCGGATCCGTCGTGTTCGACGTCGACGCCGACGGCTCCGTGAAGCAGATCGACGGGTGGGGTCCCTGGCTCGGAGACGAGGGCAGCGGTCGATGGATCGGGCAGCAGGGCCTCGAGGCGTGCATGCGTGCCTTCGACGGGCGCGGCCCCGCGACCACGTTGCTCGCCGACGCCGAGGCGCTCATCGGGTCGATCCCCGCGCTCCCCCGCTGGGTCTCCAGCACCGGAGCACCGGCCCGCCAACTCGGCACCTTCGCGCCCACGGTCATCATCCGAGCCGAGGAGGGCGACGCCGTCGCCGCGGACATCGTCGACGCCGCCTGCGCCCACCTCGCCGTGAGCGCCGCCGCCGCCGGCACGGGCGCCGTGTGCGTCGTCGGCGGGATCGCCTCCCACCCCTACGTCGCCGCACATCTCGCGACGGCCATGCACGAGGTCGGCGTCGACCTCGTCGCACCCCGCGGTGACGCGCTCGACGGAGCCAGGCTCGTCGCACTCGACACCGCGATCTCCTACGACGGAAGGGTCGTGCGCGACGATGTCCACGCAGTCTGAGAGCGCCTCACCACCGGTCCCTGAGCCTGTCGAAGGGCCTGGGCCGATCACCGCAGGGCTGACCTCCGACCGCGACACCATCCGCGCGGAGCTCGCCACCCTCTCGACGGAGCAGGTGAACGAGCGACACCCCGACCTCGACGCCCTCTCCACGCGGGAACTCGTCGCCGCGATGAACGAGGACAACCGTTCCGTCCCCGACGCCATCGCGGCCGTCGAACCCGAGATCGCCGAGGCCGTCGAAGCGATCGTCGAGCGCCTCCGCCGGGGCGGACGACTCGTCTACCTGGGCGCCGGGACCGCCGGACGGATGGGCATCCTCGACGCGAGCGAGGCGCCACCCACGTTCGGGACCGACCCGGGCCTCATCGTCGGACTCATCGCGGGTGGTCCGGGCGCCATCCAGCAAGCGGTGGAGAACGCCGAGGACCGCGACGACCTCGGTCGAGCGGATCTGGAATCGCTGTCGATCACCGCGGACGACGCCGTCGTGGGTGTCTCCGCATCCGGTCGCACGCCCTACGTCCTGGGCGCCCTCGAGTACGCGCGCTCGATCGGTGCGATCACCATCGGCCTGTCGTGCAACGCCGGCTCCCCACTCGCCCGGGACGCGGACATCGGCATCGAGGCGGTCGTCGGTCCGGAGCTCCTCACCGGATCGACCCGGCTGAAGGCGGGGACGGCGCAGAAGCTCGTGCTCAACATGCTGTCGACGATCACGATGGTGCGGCTCGGGAAGACGTACCGGAACCTCATGGTCGACCTCCTCACCACGAACGAGAAGCTGCGAGCGCGGGCGGAACGCACGGTCATGCTGGCGACCGACGTCGACGCCGCCACGGCCGCGAAGACGCTCGCATCCGTGGACGGCTGGGTGAAGGCCGCTATCCTCGTCCTCGTGACCGGCATCGCCGCAGATGAAGCAGTCGCCCGCCTCCGTGGTGGCGACGGCTCCCTCAGTGCGGCCATCGCAGCGCACTCCGTCGAAGACCCGACGGGGGCCGCACCGGATGTCCACTGACGCGCTGCTCGTGCTCCGCCAGGCGATCCCTCGTCTGAGCGCCGCCGAGACGCGCGTCGCCGAGACCATCATCGGCACCCCCTCGCTCGTCGTCGAGTTGACCATCACCGAACTCGCGAAGGCCTGCGGCACCTCGCAGGCGACCGTCGCGCGGTTCTGCCAGACCATCGGATACACCGGCTACCGGGAGTTCCGGGTGGCCGTCGCGACCTCCACGAGTCGCGAGCAGGCGGAGCGTGACCGGTTCGAGGTCGACGACGCCGACATCGACCCGGACGACTCGGTGGAGACGGTCGTCGCGAAGGTCGCGTACCAGGAGGTGCAGGCGATCGAGCTCACCGCCCGCTCGCTCGACCGCGACGCTCTGGACGCGGTCGTCGACGCACTGCTCACCGCCCCACGGATCGACATCATCGGCTTCGGGTCCTCGAACCTCACGGCGCAGGACCTCCACCAGAAGCTCTACCGGATCGGCATGCCGGCCAACACCTTCGTCGACGCCCACCTCGCACTGCCCTCGGCCGCCCTCCTCGGGCCCGGTGGGGTCGCCATCGGCATCTCGCACTCCGGGCTCACGGTCGAGACCGAGCAGGCGATGCAGCTCGCGCGGGCCGCCGGCGCGACGACCGTGTGCATCACGAACTTCCCCGACTCCCCCATCGCCAGCCGGTGCGACCTCGTCCTCGCGACGCAGGCGAGGGAGAGCCGATACCGCTCGGGTGCGATGTCCTCGCGCATCGCCCAGCTCGCGCTCGTCGACCTGCTCTTCATCCGCGTCGCCCAGCGTCGCTACGACGCCGCGGCGGAGTCGCTCCGCGTCACCTACGAGTCGATCCAGGACCACCGCATCGACACCTGAGTTCGGAGATCAGGGCAGTAGTGAGACGCCCGTGTGCTCGGCGAGGGCGAGCAGCAGCTCATCTTGGAACGCCTCGTCGCGGACCGCGCGGTGCGGCTCCTCGCGTCGCTGGTGGTGCCAGTAGCCGGAGGTGTCGGCACCACGCCCTTCGGCGAGCGCCACCTGGGTCCGGTGCCCGAGTTCCAGGTCGTCGGGCGCGTTCGGTCCGCCCATGCGTGTCGGCACCCAACCCGGGTCGACCGCATTGCTGAACACCCCGGGACGCACTCGCGCGATGGCCGCCGCGAGGACGGTCACGAGGAGTTTGCTGTCGGAGTAGCTCGCCGTCCTCGTGGAACCCGACCAGTCGAGACCGTCGAGCGTCGCGGTACCGCCGCGGTGCATGCTGCTGCTGAGGAACACGAGTCGCCGCGCGGGGACGAGGGCGCTCAGCAGATAGGGCGCGACCACGTTGACCGGTAGGACGGCCGCTCCGTCGAGGACGCCGGCGTTGTGGATGATCGCGTCCACGGGACCGGCAGCTGCGACCTGCTCCGCGAGCTCCTGGACGCCGTCGAGGGTGGCGAGGTCACCGGTGACGAGGTGCGCGGAGGGCTCGTCGAGCAGCCGGACCTCGTCGGCTCGGGCGAGGCTCCGGGCATGGACGAGCACCTCGTGCCCGTGCTCGACCAGCTCGGTCGCGGCACCGAGCCCCAGGCCGACGGCGGCACCGGTCACGAGGATGCGCGCCATCAGCGACCCCCTGCCCGTCCGGCCTCGCTGGTGTCGGGCTCGTTCGTGACCGCCGCAGCGTCACGCTGCTCCGCCTCCCGCTGGGACGCCGCCCAGTTCGCGAGCAACTGCAGACGCTCGGCGGACGGTGAGCCGGGCTCCGCCGTGTAGACGAGCACGACGTGGCCTGGGTCGGCCGTGATCGCGAGCTCCTCGTAGGCGAAGGTCATCTCGCCGACGATCGGGTGATTGAACCGCTTCGTTCCCGTGCCGTGCGTGCGCACGTTGTGCGCTCCCCAGAGCGTGCGGAAGGCGTCACTCCGGGTCGACAGCTCACCGACGAGGTCGTGCAGTCCCTTGTCGTGCGGGTCCCGGCCGGCCTCGGCACGCATGACCGAGACGCACATCTCGGCGAAGACGTCCCAGTCGGGGTAGAAGTCCCGGGAGGCCGGGTCGAGGAACTGGAACCGGGCGAGGTTCGGGGTGCGCCCGCCGTCGCCGATGACGGGCGAGTAGAACGCGCGCCCGAGCTCGTTGGTCGCGAGCAGGTCCTGGTGGGTGTTGCGGACGAAGGCGATGCCGTCGGTGATCGCGTCGAGCATCCAGTGCAGGCTCGGCCGGGTCGCGGGGTTCTTGGCCGCCCGGCGACGCGGCCGACCGGAGAGCGGGACACCGTCGGCCGCGCGGGCGAGGTCGAACAGGTGGGTGCGTTCCGCCTCGTCGAGCTGGAGCGCCCGGGCGATGGCGTCGAGGACGGTCGACGACGCTCCGGCGATCGCCCCACGCTCCAGCTTCGCGTAGTACTCGACACTGACCCCGGCGAGCGCCGCCACCTCGGAACGCCGCAGCCCGGCCACCCGTCGGTTGGGGCCCGCGCTCAAGCCGGCGAGTTCCGGGGTCAGCCGTGCTCGACGCGTCATGAGGAACTCGCGTACGTCTGCTCGATCGTCCATGCCTCCGACGATACGTCCTCGAAGCGAGCCGACAGGTGCCCTCTCGGTACACCTCTCAGGCGGGACTCCCTCCCGGGTCGGGCGGGGCGTTGACTGGTCGCCTGCACCACCCGACAGAAGGAGCACACATGCGCGCAGTCGTCATGCACTCGCCCGGCGACGTCCGGGTCGAGGACCGACCGGACCCCACCATCCTCGACCCGACCGACGCCGTCATCCGGCTCACAGCGACCTGCATCTGCGGGTCCGACCTGTGGCCCTACCGCGGGGTCGAGCCCGTCGACCACACGAACATGGGGCACGAGTACGTCGGTGTCGTCGAGCAGGTCGGCGAGGACGTGCGGACGGTCGCCGTCGGCGACTTCGTCGTGGGCTCCTTCGTGACCTCCGACAACACCTGTGAGATCTGTCAGGCGGGGTACCAGTCGAAGTGCGTGCACGCCGAGTTCGTGTCGGTCGCCGCGGGCACGCAGGCGCAGCTCGCACGCATCCCCCACGCCGACGGCACACTCGTGGCGACCCCCGGGCAGCCGGACGCGGAGCTCATCCCCTCGCTGCTCGCCGCGTCCGACGTGCTCGGGACGGGCTGGTTCGCCGCGGTCGCCGCCGAGGTGGGGCCGGGGAAGACGGTCGTGGTCGTCGGTGACGGGGCCGTCGGGCTCATGGGCGTCCTCGCGGCCCGGGAGCTCGGGGCGGAACGCATCATCGCGATGTCGCGTCACGCCGACCGGCAGGCGCTCGCCCGTGAGTTCGGTGCGACCGACATCGTCGAGGAGCGCGGCGCCGAGGGTGTCGCACGGATCAAGGAGCTGACCGGAGGTCTCGGCGCGCACAGCGTCATCGAGGCGGTCGGCACCGAGGAGTCCATGCTGCAGGCGATCCGCTCCACTCGCGGTGGCGGCCACGTCGGCTTCGTCGGCGTCGCCCATGACGGTGTCTCGCTGCCGCTCGACGAGCTCTTCTTCGCCGAGGTGCACCTGCACGGTGGGCCGGCGCCGGTGCGACGGTTCCTCCCCGAGCTCATCCGGATGATCTGGGAGCGGAGGATCGAACCAGGGAAGGTCTTCGACCTCACGCTGCCACTCGAGGACGCCGCCGAGGGGTACCGGGCCATGGACGAGCGCCGTGCGATCAAGGTGCTGCTGACGCTGTGAGCCGCGCCGCACCGATCACCTCGACGCCCGACGCGCCGGTCGGGGCGTCGACCCTCCCCGTCGCCGGGACGCCCACCCGGATGCCCTGGTTCGCACTGGCGGCCCTCGCCGCGATGGGGTTCGTCCTCGTGGCCGCGGAGACGATGCCGGCCGGGCTCCTGCCGGTCATCGCCCGGGATCTCGACACGAGCGAGGGCCTGATCGGTCAGTTCATCAGTGTGTGGGCGCTCGGGACCGTCATCGTGACGATCCCGGCGCTCGCCCTCACCCGTGGCATGCGTCGCAAGCCGCTCCTCCTCGGCGCGATCGTCGGGCTCATCCTCGCGAACACCGTGACCGCGGTCGCGGGGGACGTCGTCGTCGCGCTGGTGTCGCGGTTCGTCGCCGGTGCGTTCTGCGGGGTGATCTGGGGCATGCTCGCCGCCTACGGGCGTCGCATCAGCCCGCCCGACCGTGGAGGCCTCGCACTGTCGATCGTGTCCGTCGGAGCGCCCGCCGGGCTGGCACTCGGGACACCGCTCGGCGCCTGGCTGGGCACCGCGTTCGACTGGCGCTGGGCGTTCGGAGGACTCACGGTGCTCGCGCTCGTCGTGCTCGTGTCCATCGCTGTGTTCGTACCCGACGCGGCAGGGCAGCCTCGCTCGGCACGGCTCCCGCTCCGACAGGTGCTCGTCCTGCCCGGTGTCGCGGTCGTCCTCGCGGTGATCGTCGTCTGGATGCTGGCTCACAACACCGTCTACACCTACATCGCACCGTTCCTTCGGGCCTCGGGCACGGGACTCGGGGCCGATCTCGTGCTGCTCGTCTACGGAGTCGCGTCCATCGCGGGCATCGCTCTCACGGCGGTGCTCATCGATCGGGCTCCGCGCGCGCTGCTCCACGGGAGCGTCGCGATGTTCGTCGCGGCGGGCGCGCTGCTCCTGCTCGGCCACGTCTCTATCGTCGCCGTCCTCATTGCGACTGTCCTATGGGGGCTGGCGTTCGGTGGCTCCTCCGCCCAGCTGCAGTCGGCGCTCACCCGATCGGGACGCGAGCACTCGGACGTCGCGAACTCCTTCCTGCCCGTCGCGTTCAACCTCGCGATCTTCGCTGGCGGTGTCCTCGGGGCTCTCCTCCTCGGCACCTTCGACGGGCTGATCCTCCCGGTGGTCATGATCGCCCTCGGACTCGCTGCGCTGCTGCTCACGATCGTGGGTCGCCGGTCGGCCTTCGCCGCGGGGTGACGCGGAGGCCGAGCCGGTGGCGGCGGTCGCGTGAGACCATCGGGCATGGCTTCCATGGATGATGCACCACGGGTCGGGGACCTCGAGGTCGACGGCGACGCACTCACCGGCGACGGCACGACACTCTCGGAGCTGGCGGACGAACTGGCTTGCGGCGTCGACGACGCCACCACCGCTGAGGCCCCGTCGGATGGTTGGCGGGTGCTCCGCCGGTTGGAGAGCGGTGCCGTGTATCTCGGTTCGCCGGTCGACGCGGACCACCGGACCTGGCGCGTCGCACAGGCGCATCCGGGAGAGCAGCCTCCGGTGGTGCGCGTACACCCGGACACGTTGGTCGTGCGCCCGAGCCGGGCCGAGCGGCGACAGGGCTTGGTGCTCCGCTGGCCGCCGTTCGTGGAGGAGCAGCACGATCCGAGCGAGCTGGTGATCGACATCGTCAACGCAGGCACCATGAGATGGACGCCCGAGAACGAGGGATTCCGTGCCGTCGGTGCGCTCACCGCGCCAGGCGGAACCGAGTTCTCCTTCGGCTGGGTCAGTTCCGCAGCGGATCGTGCCGTCCCGCTCGACCCAGGGGAGTACGCCCGAGTCCCGGTGCAACTCCAGCTGCAGTCCGACCCCACCTCACTGGAGCCCGGCCCCTATGACCTCCACGTCGTGGTCGTCGAACTCGGGCTTCGTCTCGCCGAGCCGCTCCGGGTCGAGCTGACCGCTGACCTGGTGGCGCGTCAGGTAGCCAAGCAGAACCGCCACCGGGCCGACCCCGCGAGCGAGCGCCGAGCCTTCGAGCGACAGATCGAAGCAGAGCAGCTGCGAGTCGGCGCCCGCCGGTCCTGGCCCGAGATCGCCAAGGTGGTCGGAAGCGCGGTGTCGGACGACGAGGCGTTGGAGCGCATCGCAGCCGTCCTGGACTGTGAGCCGGAGCAAGCGACGTCCGTGTACAACTCTCCACTGCGCGCGATGGTCAGGGCGGACGCCGACCGCCGTGACGAGCAACTGCAGGAACTCATCCGACAACGCGACGCCCTCGGGTGATGCTTCGCCCGAGGACCTGAGCCACCTAGACTCCCGCGCATGGGCTATGTCGGAAGCGATCTCTGGGAGCTGCGGCAGCTCGTGGGGCATCGGCTCCTCGCGCTCCCGGGTGCGCAGGTGCTCGTGCTGGACGGCGAGGGCAACGCACTCTTCCAGCGGCGGGTCGACACCGGCCTGTGGGAGATCCCGGCCGGTAGCTGCGAGCCCGGGAGCAGCTTCGCGGAGACCGCAGTCATGGAACTCGCCGAAGAGACCGGCCTGACGGTGGAAGAGCGCGACCTCGAGCCGTTCGCCTGTCTCTCAGCCACCGAGCACCACGTCCTCGACTACCCGAACGGCGACCGGGTCCATGCGTTCGCGATGTGCTTCGTGGCACGCACGCGGGCTGGTTCGTTACGCGCCGAGGTGGACGAGGTCGTCGAGTTCTGCTGGGCTCCGCTCGACGACCCGCCCACCCCGATGCACGGTCCGACCGTGGAGGTCCTGCGCCTGTTCGACGCCTACACCGCGTCGGGAGCATTCCAGGCGGGATGACCTCGGCCGCCCGCCGAGAGCGCAGAAGATGCTCGCGGTGGGCTCGTTCGAGAGCGTCTTGTGCGCTCTCGGTGAGCGCACCAGCGCTCGCGCTCGCTCAGCCGGGCCGGATACGCTGGCGGGCGGGGCGAGACGACCGCTCGACCCACGAGGGGATGCCGGATGCTGACTGACGCACTCACCATCGTCCTGGCGGTCGTGTCGGCACTGCTCCTCGGATTCGCCGCGCGGCGGGTGCTCGACGCCCCGGTCGGATGGCCGCGCAGCATCCTCGTCGGGCTCGTCGTGTTCGTCACCGGCCCACCGTTCGTGAACTGGCTGCTGCAACAGACCGGCCTGGTCCAGCCTGGTGAGGCCGGAGATGCTCGAGCAGCCTTCGCAGCGATCGCCGTGGCGCTCCTCGCGATCGGTTGGATCTTCGCGCTCGGCCTCGGTGTCCTCGTCGCCATCGAGGTCATCATCCCGACCCGGCCGCTGATGAACCCGATCGACGTCGTCCGCTCGGCGATCAAACGACGGCGACGGACGAGGCGATACCTGCAGATCCTCGCCATCGCATCACGACACGGTGCCGGCTGGCTCGTGCACGGCCGGTCCCGCGTCCAGCTCGAACTCACCACGAGCGAGCAGCGCGCCAACGCGATCATCGCCACGATCAACGATTCCGGCGTCACCTTCGTGAAGCTCGGACAGGTGCTCTCGACGAGACGCGACCTGGTGCCCGAGCCGTACCTCAGCGCCCTCGCGTCGCTGCAGTCCGAAGCGACCACGCTGCCCTGGCACGAGGTCCAGGTCGTCATCGAGACGGAACTCGGTGCTCCCATCGACACCGTGTTCGCGTCGATCGACTCCGAACCGCTCGCGGCCGCGTCCGTCGCGCAGGTGCACACCGCTGAGCTGCTCGACGGCACCCCCGTGGTCGTGAAAGTCCAGCGACCGGCCGCCCGGGTGCAGGTCGAGGCCGACGCCGACATCGTCGTCCGCCTCGCCGAGCGCGCTGAGACGCACACCAAGTTCGGGCAGGACCTCCGCCTCGCCTCCGTCGCGCGGGCCTTCACCTCGACGCTGCTCGAAGAACTCGACTACCGGATCGAAGCCCGCAACGTGGAGATGATCCGCAGCACCTTGAAGCGTCGCGAGGAGCGCGACGAGGGCGT
Source organism: Plantibacter sp. T3 (assembly GCF_902506515.1). Classification (NCBI taxonomy): domain Bacteria; kingdom Bacillati; phylum Actinomycetota; class Actinomycetes; order Micrococcales; family Microbacteriaceae; genus Plantibacter; species Plantibacter sp. T3. The sequence goes on from NZ_LR733286.1 coordinate 424,665, forward strand.
CCGGATCACGGTGCCGCGCGTCTATCCGGCGGCCTCCGGCGCCCGCCTGCTCACCATGGACCTCGTCGACGGGTTGCCGCTCAGTCGAGCACGGGACCGCATCGCGACCATCCCCAAGGAGGAACGCGAGACCCTCGCGACCGGCCTCATGGAGGTCGTGCTCGAACAGATCCTCGTGCACGGCGTCTTCCACGCCGACCTCCACCCGGGCAACGTCATCCTCCGCGAGGACGGATCGCTCGGGCTGATCGACTTCGGGGCCGTCGGCGTCATCGAGCGCAGCCAGCGGCAGCGACTCACCGCGGTGATGCTCGCCACCGTCAGCGAGGACGACATCGCGGCGACCGACGCCCTCCTCCTCATCGTCGACCTGCCGGAGGACGCCGACCTCGACGCCCTGCGCCACGACGTGGGCATCGTCATCACGACCGAGCGTCACCGTCCGGGCGGCGACGGCTCGATCTTCAGCCGACTCCTCGACGTCATCCGGCAGCACCACATCGCGCTCCCCGGCGACCTCGCCGCCGCGTTCCGCAGTTTCGCGACCCTCGAAGGGTGCCTCAAAGCGCTCGACCCCGAGTTCGACATGTTCGAACAGGCCCTGCCGATGGTCCCGCGTCTCCTCCGCCGCTCGCAGTCCATCCGGCAGACGGCGGTCACCCTGCAGGCGCAGGCCGCCGTCACCGCCGCGTTGGCCCGTAACCTCCCGCGTCGACTCGACTCGCTGCTGTCCGGACTCGAGGACGGGACTGTCGGCGTGACGCTGAAGGGCTTCGCCGACGAACCGGCGAAGGGGCTCGTGGAGGGCGTGACCGCTGAGATCGTCGGAACCCTGATCTCGATCGCCGCCCTGGTGATCGCCGTGGTCCTCGTCGTCACCGGTGCCGGCCCGGTCCTCCCCGGCGGCCTACGGGTGTTCGACCTGATCGCAGCGTTCATCGGGTTCCTCGGCTTCCTCGGGCTGCTGCGTGTCCTCCGACAGACCGTCGTCCGTCGGGGTCGGTGACCGGAGCACCCCGCTGTTCACCTGACGGCACTACCGTGATCGGGTGAGCGATCCCCGACTGCAGCGACGCCTGGGCACGAGCGCCGCGGTGTTCATCGGCCTGGGCTCGATGATGGGCGCCGGCGTCTTCGCGGTCTTCCAACCGGCGGCGCAGGTCGCCGGCGCGGGACTCCTCATCGGGCTCGTCATCGCCGCGGTCGTCGCCTGCTGCAACGCGATGTCCTCCGCGCAGCTCGCCGCACAACTCCCCTCGGCCGGCGGCACCTACCTCTACGGCCGCGAACTCATCGGGCCATGGTGGGGCTTCGCCGCCGGATGGAGCTTCGTGGTGGGCAAGACGGCGAGCGCCGCAGCCATGGCGGTCGCCTTCGCCGCGTATGCGGCACCGGCCGAGTGGAGTCGTCCGGTCGCCGCGCTCGCGGTCGCCCTGGTGGTCGTGACCAACTGTCTCGGGGTCACCCGCACCGCGACCGCGACCCGGGTGATCGTGGTGGCCGTCCTCCTGGTGCTCGCCGTAGTCGTCGGTTCAGGCGTCGTCGGGCCGGAGGCCGGTTCGACGGGGGTCGCGTCGCTCGGGTTCGACGCCAGCCCGCTCGCCGTGCTGCAGTCGGCGGGGCTGCTGTTCTTCGCCTTCGCCGGGTACGCGCGGATCGCGACCCTGGGCGAGGAGGTCCGCGACCCGGCCAAGACGATTCCCCGCGCCATCGGGGTCGCATTCGTCGTCGCCGTGGTCGTCTACGCGGCCGTCGCGGTCGTGTCGCTGCTCACGCTCGGCGCGGACGGCCTCGCGTCCAGTGCGCGACCGTTGGCCGCGGTGGTGGAGACGAACGGGTGGCCGTGGGCTGCGACGCTGGTGCGACTCGGTGCGGCGGCGGCCTGTCTCGGAGCATTGCTCGCGGTGTTCGCGGGCATCGGCCGGACCGCCTTCGCGATGGCGAGGACCGGCGACCTGCCGCGCGCCCTCTACGCGGTGCACCCGCGCTTCGCGACCCCGTACCGCGCGGAGCTGCTCGTCGGCGCGGTCGTCATCGTGCTCGTCCTGCTCGTCGACCTCCGGAGCGCGATCGGGTTCTCCTCGTTCGGCGTGCTGCTCTACTACCTGGTCGCCAACGTCGCGGCGTTCCGCCAGACGCGCGAGCACCGACGGTACCCGCGCGCGGTCAGTGTGTTCGGCGCCGTCGGTTGCGTCGTCCTCATGTTCACGCTGCCGCCGACGTCGGTCATCGTGGGCACGGTGGTCGTGCTCCTCGGGTTCGCCGGGCGGGCGGTGCTGGCACCTCGACAAGCTCGGTGACCGGCCCCCGGTCCCTGAGCTTGTCGAAGGGCCGACCGGCTACAGCTGCGCGGAGAGGCGGAAGATGTTCTCGACGGCCAGTTCGGCGGCGATCGCGTCGCCGGCCTCGACCGCCTCGCGGAGTGCCGGGTAGCCCTGCTCCTTGGCAGCCCAGTCGGTGTTCTCCTCGGTGCGCGTCGCGGAGGACCGGTAGGTGAGGCCGTCGATGATGTCCTTCGTCGCCGCGACGAGCGTGGCGTTCGGGCAGGCGGCGATGAACGCGTCGAAGAGCTCCCAGCTGAGTCGCCCGTGCTCGGCGATGTCGCGCTGCTCGACGACCACGATCACCTGGTTGATCGAGCGGACGAGCGCCTTCTTCTGCGTCGCGCCGAGGCCGGGGACGGTGACGCGGACGACACCGCCGAGCATCGCGCCCAGCGTCTGCATGACCTCGGTGCGCTGCGCCGGGTCGGGCAGGGCGACGCGGGTGTACCGCTGCGCGGCCATCTCGATGAGGCCGACGCGGGCGAGGTCGTTGAGGGCCTCGCGGATCGGCGTGCGGGAGATCCCGAGCCAGGACTGCAGTTCGCCGTCGTTGAGGTGCTCGCCGGGCTCGAGGGTGCCGTCGAAGATGGCCGTGCGGATGCGCTCGACGGCGACCTCGCGGAGTGAACGACGCTCGACGGGCGGGTTGGCTGAGGGCACGGGCATGCGGGATCTCCTTCGTCGGCGAATGCTATGCCATCAGCGTACCGAATATCAGCGGATCCACCCGGGGTTGACGGGAGATTCGACGACACCTGACGGGCGGGGTCACGCGCGGACATCGCCGGGACGCCCTCCCGCAGGCGGCTAGTCCTGAGGGATCAGCGGGACGATGTCGCGGCTCGGCGGCACGACCTCGCCGCTCTTACTGCCGCCGATGACCTTGCCCTCGGGGCGGTCGTAGACGAGGTCGAACTCGGTCTCATCGGTGCGCACCCAGGCGCCGATCCAGCCGGTCGCCGTCTCGCCGACCGGTGTCGCCTGGAGGAGCGAGTAGCCGGCGGACGCCATCGGGCCCTTCAGCTCTTCGGGCGTTCCGAGGCCGAGCGTCACGTAGTCGAGGTTGACGGCGCGGGTGGTGACGGAGACCCGGTACGGGAAGACGCTGCCGCCGTACTCGTCGCCGGCTTCGAGTCGGACCTGGACGAGCATCGGACGCAGGCCATCGGTGGTGCCGGCAGGCGCCGGGAAGTCGTCGACGATCGCGAGGGCGGTCACCTTCGTGCCGTCGACGTCATCCGTGAGCGTCTGCTCCTGCACCGGGGTGCTCGGCGGCTGGGAGACCGACGGCGTGGGCGAGGCGAACGATCGGCCTGCGTCCGACGAGGAGCCGGTGGAGCAACCGGTGAGGGCGATGGCAGCCATCGTGAGAGCCGCGGCCAGGGTCGTTCGACGAGAACTGATGCGCATGACTCAATCCTGTCAGACGCGCCCTGGTGCGTTCCGTCGCCGGAGGACGCTTCCGAACGACACGGTCGGGCTCCGTAGGCGTGCCGGGGCGGCCTTCTCGGAGAACCGGCGAGGGGCGCTCCCGCTGCAGCCGCTCAGACGGCGCCACCGAAGTAGACCTCGACCTCCCGGACGGCGCCGTCCACGACACGAGTCGCCTCCAGGTTGCGGTACGTCTTCCCGTGCACGACGTACTCGTAGCGGTGGAGGACGATGCCGTCGGTCTCGACGATCTGGAGCGTCACGCCGGGGGTGTCGAAATGGTCGGCGCTCGGGAAGCAGCGTTCCAGCCAGGTCATTCGGTCGATGTGGTCGTCCTGCGGGCTCGTGAAGACGAAGTCCGCGTGCATGAGCGCCTCGGCAGCAGCGCGATCCTGCTCGCGGAACGCGCGCATGAATGCCAGAACCGTGTCGATCGCCGATGAACGCATGCGGTGATCCTAAGCGCGGGCCTGGCGCCGCGGTCGGGGAAGGTGTCCGCGTGGGGCCCTTCGCCAAGCCCAGGGACCGGCTGCCGACGTTTCAGTCCCTGCGCCGGTTGCGGGGCCGGCTTAAACCTCCCGCAACGCGCTTCGACAACCGCGGAGACTCGTTCCCTGAGCCTGTCGCAGGGCCCACGAGCAACCTCCCGCACCGCACCTCGACAGACTCCGCGACCGTGTCACCGCCGGTCCCTGAGCTTGTCGAAGTGCACCCCGAGGGACCTTCCCGGACCGCACCTCGACAGCCGCGGAGATCCGGTCCCTGAGCCTGTCGAAGGACCCCCGAGCAACCTCCCTCACCGCACCTCGACCGGCTCGGCGACCGCGTCACGGCCGGTCCCTGAGCTTGTCGAAGAGCGCCTTGACGAAACATCAACTGTCGGATAAATACCCAGATCAGGGTCCGATTCGGTGCGCGTTCGAATGTCAGTGGTCCGTGTTTGGATGGATCCATGACCAGCCCCGCACCGAACCCGCTCGCCGCCGCCGCGGCCGGGTTCGATGCGGTCTGGCAGGGCGCGCTCGATGCGATCCGTCCGGGCTCGGGTGTCGCGGAGCAGCTCGAGAACATGAACGACGAGGCGGTCCTCCGGGTCCTGGACGAACTCGGTGCCGTGCAGCATGCGGTCGAGGTCCTCGCCGCCCGCGTCGTCGGTGCGATCGCCCTGCGCCCGTCGCCCAGTGGCCGCGACGGCACCCTGGTGCGCGCTGCTGGTTACGCGAACCCGGGCGTCATGGTGTCCGAGCGGTGGCGGGTCTCCCGCGCCCGAGGCGCAGCGATCGCCGAGGTCGGTGCTGCCATCACACAGCCTCGCGGGCTGCTCGGCGAGCTGGAGGAATGTCCGTTCCCAGCGATCACCGCCGCCCTCGAACCGGCCGCCAGTCCCGAGTCATCGAACACCGACGCGGTCCCGGATGACACCCACCCGTCAAGCGATGGCGGCACACCCAGAGCACCCCTGAGCGTGGATGGTGCCGCGGTCATCGTCCGCGAGCTCCGCAACGCCGGACGCATCTGCACCAGGGTCGAACTCCAGGCGGCGTCGGTCATCGCCATCGAGCACGCCGCGCACGCGCCCCTGCAAGACGTCACCCGCATCGCCAAACTCGTCCGCACCCGCCTCGACCAAGACGGCCGCGAACCCCGCGACGAACTCCTCCGCCGAGCCGAACGCTGCACCATCCACGAACTCCCCACCGGCATGACCCTCCTCCGCGCCGAACTCGCCCCAGAAAGCGCCGCCTTCATCCGCGCCGGCCTCGACGCCCTCATCGGCGCCACCCTCCGCAAACCCCACTTCATCCACCCCGACGCGGTCGACCCCGCCGACCAACCCGACGGATCCGGTCACCCCATGCCCGACGGGCCGTCACTCATCCCCATCGACCGGCGACGCGCCATCGCCCTCACCGAGACCTTCCGACACCTGGCCGGCTGCAGCAGCGCCGCCACCGAACTCACCCCCGTCACCGTCATCATCCGCGCCGACCACGACACCCTCGAAACCGGTCGACCGGCGACGCGCCATCGCCCTCACCGAGACCTTCCGACACCTGGCCGGCTGCAGCAGCGCCGCCACCGAACTCACCCCCGTCACCGTCATCATCCGCGCCGACCACGACACCCTCGAAACCGGTCTCGGTGCTGCCACCATCGACGGCATCGACGAACCCATCGGAGCTGGCGCCCTCCGCCGCCTCGCCGCCGACGCCAACCTCATCCCCATGATCCTCAGCGGACCATCCCAAGTCCTCGACCTCGGCACCAGCACCCGACTGTTCACCCGCGGACAAAAACTCGCCCTCGCCGAACGCGACGGCGGCTGCGCCTGGACCGGCTGCACCCACCCACCATCCTTCACCGAAGCCCACCACATCACCTGGTGGTCCCAAGGCGGCCCCACCAACCTCGACAACGGCATCCTCCTCTGCCCCTTCCACCACCACCGCATCCACGACGACCACTGGACCATCACCATCCAAAACGGTGTCCCCTGGTTCATCCCACCCAGCCACATCGACCGCCACCAAACCCCCATCCGAGGCGGACGCCTCCACCTCGCCGCCT
>NZ_LR733286.1:431066-1464282 GCF_902506515.1 Plantibacter sp. T3
ATCCTCCTCTGCCCCTTCCACCACCACCGCATCCACGACGACCACTGGACCATCACCATCCAAAACGGTGTCCCCTGGTTCATCCCACCCAGCCACATCGACCGCCACCAAACCCCCATCCGAGGCGGACGCCTCCACCTCGCCGCCTAAACCCTGGCACCCGTCTGCCTCCGCACACGCCTGCCCTCCGACAAGCTCAGGGACCGACACGGGAACCCCCCTTCGACAAGCTCAGGGACCGACACGCCCCCCCTTCGACAAGCTCAGGGACCGAGACAGGAACCACCCCTCGTCAGACTCAGGAACCGAGATGGGAACCGACGCGCTCCGGGAACGACGCTGTATCCGACAACCCGGCCGCCCCGGTCCCTGAGCCTGTCGAAGGGCACACGAGCGAACATCTGCCCTTCGACAAGCTCAGGGACCGGGGCGTCAGCTCAGGGACCGGGAGCGTCAGCTCGAGGAACGGGGAGACCTCAGCTCAGGCGCTCGGCGCCGCCGTCGACTCCCGCACGATGAGCTGCGGCACCGAACGCACCACGCCGACGGAGTCCGCATCGCTCAGCACCTCGAGCAGCGTCGACATGATCGTCCGCCCGAGCTCCGGGAAGTCCTGCCGCATCGTCGTCAGAGGCGGCGCGAAGTGCTCAGCCTCCGGGATGTCATCGAACCCGACGACGCTCACGTCGCCCGGCACCCGCAGGCCCCGCTCCGACAGCGCGTGGATCACGCCGAGCGCCATCTGGTCGTTCGCCGCGAACACGGCCGTGAACGACTCACCGACCCGCCCGCCGGACCGTCCGTCGTCATCATCATCATCATCGACACCGAGGCCCGCCACGAGCTCCCGCCCGAGCCGGAACCCGCTCCCCGGCGTCCAGTCGCCCACCAGCGGCTCGCGTGCGACGAGCCCGTGCTCGGACAGCGCGTCACGCCACCCCCGCACCCGCTCCAACGCGTCCACCGAATCCGCCGGCCCCGCGAGATGCGCGATACGGCGATGCCCCAACCCGACGAGGTGGTCGACGAGGATCCGCGCCCCCTGGTACTGGTCGATGGAGACACGGTGGAACCCGTCCCGACGACTCGACTCGACCGCGACGAGCGGCACCCCGAGCTCGATCCCGCGCACCGCGTCGAGCGCCCCACGATGCGCCGCGATGAGCACGATCGCCTCGACGTTCTGCCGCAGCAGCAACTCGACGGCCTGCCGCAGCGACGCCGGATCCGACTCCAGCATGCTCGCCATGCTCACGGCATACCGGGCATCCCGTGCAGCCTCGTTGAAGCCGAGCGCCGTGCTCGACGGCCCGTAGTCCGGCCCGCCGGTCGTGATGAGGCCGATCGTGCGTGAACGGCGGGTGACGAGTGACCGTGCGGCCTGCGAGGGCGTGTACCGCAGTTGGGCGATCGCCTGCTCGACCCGTTGCCGCGTCGCGGGGCGCACGTTCGGCAGATCATTGAGCACCCGCGAGACGGTCTGGTGTGAGACTCCGGCCAGACGCGCCACATCGAAGATCGTCGCGACCCGTGTCTTCTCGTCGTCGTTACCCACCAGCCCCACCGGCTCCCACCTGGCGACGTCCGCACGTCTCGCTCAGAGCAGCGTATCCGTCGATTCACGACGTGGTCGCGCTCTCAGTCGCACCTCCAGCGGTTCGTCAGGTCCGCCGCGATGGGCACCGCTCCCCATCGCGGGTGGACGGCCGACCTCGGTACCGTGATGGACGAGCCGACGGTCGCGCGGGTGCCGCGTGTTCAGCTGCGCGTCGCGACCGACACCCGAGGAGGAGCACACATGATCATCTGGACCCGTTGGGGCATCGTCGTCTTCCTGATCTTCGGGCTCTCCGTCGGCGCCGGCTTCCTCATCAAGGCGATCGTCTCGCCCGACGGCGGATCGGCGCAGTCCGGGGTGTTCGTCGGCATCGGATTCCTGCTCGGCGCCGTCGCGTGCTGGGCCTTCGGGAAGTTCGCGCTGGCGAAGCTTGATGCACCGCGGCCGGTCGTCGTGTGGCAGCAGCTCGCGCAGCCGTACGTCAACGAGCACGGCATCACCGTGAAGCAGGAGGCCGTCCCCGTGCGCCACCCGCAGACCGGCGAGCAGCTCTACAGTCGCCCGAGCTCCACACTCTTCTTCATCCCCGTCCGCTTCTGGGCGTACGTGATCGCCGCACTGGGTGTCGTCACGATTGTCGTGAACGTGGTGCGCGGCTGACGCTCAGCCCTGGCGACCCTTCCACCGCGGGTTCTGCTTGTTGATGACGAACACCCGGCCACGGCGGCGGACGATCTGCGACCCCGGCTTGTCCTTGAGCGACTTGAGTGATGCGCGGACCTTCATGGCGACCTCCTGGTGATCACGATGCGTGCTACCTTGTTGAGAACGATTCTCAACAGAACGCACTGTAGCACCCATCGACCAGGAGAACCCGCCGTGACCACGCCTCGCATCCCGCTGACCGTGACGCTCGTCCTCGGCACCTGTCCGCCGGAGCGTCGCACCGTGGCCCGACAGATCGCCGGAAGGTCCGCGGCGCTCGTCACGATCGAGCGGCAGGACGACGCCGAGAGTGCCCACCCTGACATCGACGACGCGATCGACGCCGTCGCGCGACACCCGCTCGCTCCCCGGCACCTCGTCCTCGATTGCGGGAGCACGGTCCGCCCGGTCGACGCGGTCTCCGCCGTCCTCGGGCACCGCGACACGGCCGTCCTGGACGCCGTCGTGACCGTCGTCGACGCAGCCCATCTCCTGCACGACCTCCAGGACGACGAGTACGTCACCCACGACGAGGACGGCGATACGGCGTACACCGCGCGGTCGATGATCACCGTGGAGCAGCTCGAGTACGCGGACACCATCGCCGTCGCCGGCCGACGTGGCGTCACTCACGAGCGGCTCGCGGTGCTCCTCGCGCTCCTCAGCCACCTGAACCCGACGGCGCTGACGCGGATGGTCGAACCGGTCGCAGCCCGACCGCGCGTCACGCCCGGCACTCCGGCGACCGCGAGCAACCGTGAGCCGCTCGCGCGCTACCGCGACTCCCCGTTCGAACTGGACCGCTTCAGCACGTCCCCCGGGTGGATCGCGATGCTGAACGGCGAGCACCGGCCGTGGGTGGATCACGAGCGCGTGACCACCCTGCGGTTCGACAGCCCCCGACCGATGCATCCGGAACGACTCCTCGCGTGCTTCGACGGACCGGTCGAGGCGGGGCGGTTCGGCCAGGTCATCCGTACGGCGGGGTTCCTCGTCCTCGCGACGCGCGCCTCCCGCGTCGGCGTCCTGCAGCACATCGGCTCGATGATCGATCTTGAACCCACCTCGTTCGAGACGAACGACCCCGGCGCACCGCTCGGCCAGGAGCTCGTCGTCACCGGCATCGACCTCGACGAGATCGCCATCACCGCCGCCCTGCACGCCTGCACCCTGACGGACGAGGAACTCCTTGCCGGGCCGGCGGCGTGGGCGCACTACCCGGACGCCTTCACGCCATGGAGCACCACCCACGAACACTGAGCGGCCGGCCCGTCAACTGCCCGAAACGGTTCGGATCCCGGTCGATGTCGTGCAGGTTTGGGCGACTCATTCGTGCAGACATGGGCGGCTCAGTGGATCCGCGCGCTCGCCCACTCCTCGCGGACGAACCGCACGAACTGCTCGACAGCCGGCGACACCGCCCGGGCACGGCTGATGGCGACACCGATCACCCGGACCGCCTCGTCGTCGAGCGGGACGAGCACGACGCCCTCCATGCTCGTGGAATCGGGGAGGACCGCGATCCCGACCCCGGCACGCACGAGACCACGGAGCGTCGACAGCTCGGACACCTCCATCGTCACCCGAGGCACGACGCCGTGCCTCGCGAAGTACGCGTCCGCGATCTGCCGGAGCCCCGAGTCCGTCGTCATCGCGAGGAACTCCGTCTGCTCGAGGTCGGACGCAGCCAACGACGTCCGATCGGCGAGCGCATGCCCGACCGGCACGCCGAGCGCGAGCCGCTCGGAGGTGAGCGGACGCCACTCGATGTCCGGATCCCGCGGTTCCGGGCTGAGGAAGGCGACGTCGGCCGAGCCGGAGCGGAGCGCGTCCAGCACGCTGTCGGCCTTCCCGCCGTCGAGGACGAACCTGATGTCCGGCAGCAGCTGGCGGTACTCGCTCACGATGCGCGGAATGAGCCAGCCACCGAGGGACGAGACGTAGGCGATGGACACGAGTCCGGCCGAGGGGTCGCGGAGCTCGTCGATCCGCGACTGCGCGTTGTCGAGCTCGGTCTGCGCCCGGAGCGCGTGCACGAGGAGGATCTCGCCGTAGCGGTTGAGTTCGAGCCGGCTGCGGTGGCGATCGAACAACTCGACCCCGGCGTCCGCCTCGAGCCGACCGATCGCCCGCGTGAGCGTCGACTGGGAGATACCGAGCGCCTCAGCGGCGTACGGGACGTGACCGTCTTCGGCGAGCGCCCGAAGGTACGCGAGTTCGTCGATCCTCATGCCCTCATGATGCCGCACCGGCGAGCCCGGCTGGGGGCGGCACCTCGACAAGCTCGGTGACCGGGGCGCGCTAGCGTGGTGCAGTGATCCGCAGACCGCGACCGAGCCAGGCGGCGACCGGCGCCCTCCTCGTCCTTGCCGGACTCGTCTGCCAGGAGCTCGGCGCGTCGATCGCGGTCACGCTGTTCCCGCAGGTCGGTCCGATCGGCATGGTGACGCTGCGGCTCGTGTTCGCCGCGCTCATCCTGCTGGCCGTGGCCCGCCCGGCCCTCCGCGGACACCCGAGGAGCGCCTGGGGGTCGGCGGTCGGCTTCGGGCTCGTCCTCGCCGCGATGAACGTCTGCTTCTACCTGGCACTGGACCGCATCCCGCTCGGCCCGGCGGTGACCCTCGAGATCCTCGGCCCGCTGGCGCTCAGCGTCATCGCGGGTCGTCGATGGGCGAGTGCGCTCTGGGCGGGCGTCGCCCTCGTCGGCGTCCTCCTCCTCGGCGGGGTGCTCCTCCACAGCGGACCGACGGCCGCACTCGACCCGCTCGGCGTCATCCTCGCGCTCGCCGCCGGCGCCCTCTGGATCGGCTACATCCTGCTGTCGGCGCGGACGGGGACGGAGTTCCTCGGCTTGAACGGTCTGGCGATCGCCGCCGCCATCGGCGCCCTCGCCACCATCCCGCTCGCCGCGACGACCGCCGGCACCGCTTTGTTCGATCCCGTCATCCTCCTGCTCGGGCTGGGTGTCGCCGCACTCTCGTCGGCCGTGCCGTACGCGCTGGAGTTCGTCGCCCTCCGACGACTCAGCGCCGCGACCTTCTCAATATTGCTCGCGTCCGCGCCAGCCATCGCCGCGATCGCCGGGCTCCTCGTGCTCGGTCAGGAGCTCACGACACCGCAGTGGCTCGGCATCGCCTGCGTGGTCGGTGCCGGAATGGGCGCCGTGCTCTCAGCTCGGCACGGTCGCGCACCCGAAGTGCAGCCGAGCATTGCGCCGAGCTGATCGTCAGGTCAGGACGCGGCGAAGCGGGCGTGCACCCGGGAGGACACGGTGATGTCCTCCGGCTTCAGGTCGAGGCCGGTGTCGCCGGCGGGTGCGGCGGCCCCGCGCATCATCGGCGCCGTGGTCTGGGTCCCCGAGGTGCGGGTCTCGTCACCCAGCATGCCGGGATCGGCCAGCGCAACAGGCCGCACGGTGCCCAGCCCGAGGCTCCGCGCGTAGGCGGTCGCGCGGTCCACGGCGTCGCGGACGGCGTTGTGCTGGGCCTCGGCCGTGATGCGATGCTTCGTCGCCTCGGTGAGCGCCCACGTGACACCCGTCACCGTGACGCCGTCCTGGACCGCGATCTCCTCGGCCCAGCGGGCCAGCGCCTGGAGGTCGGCGAACTTCACCTCGAGCGCGACCGACGCATGGTGCACGAGCGGCAGCTGCTTCCCGTCCTTGTTCCACGGTCGCTCACTCCACACCCGCAGCCGGTCGGCCGACCACCAGGTCACGGCCGACTGCGCGCGGAACTGCTCCGCCGTCTGGCTGAGCGCCCGGTGCAGCGCGGTGGTCCGGGAGACGACGGGCTCACGTTCCGGCCCCTGGAACCCCGCCGAGATGAGGACGGTCCCACGCTCAGCCGGGTGGTGGTAGTCGAAGCGGCCCTCGACGGTGATGATCGTTTCGCTCATACCCGGCACTCTATCCCGCGACGGCGGCTACGCTCTGGACCATGACGGACGGCGGAACCTGGGCGGATCGACGACGTGGACGGCAGCGGGACGCACACGGTCCGGCGGGACGCGGGCTGCCGCCCGGCGACGTCGAGACGGTCGCGAAGTACCTCAAGGAGCGCGTCTACGCGACCTTCACCGGCCTCGCGATCGTCCTCGTGCTGGCGGCGAACGTGGAGCACCACGACGCGCCGGATGCGCTCTTCTCGCTCGTCATCGGCGTGGTCGGCATCACCCTCGCCGGCCTGGTCGCCGAGATGATCGCACACCTCGCCGCCCACGGTGCGTTCCCCGACGAGCGCGGGTGGCACTCCATGCTCCGGATCGCGTGGGGCTCGCTCCTCACCGTCGCGACCCCCACCATCCTGCTCGTGCTCGCCGTGTTCGACGTCATGGAACTCGAGACGTCCCTCCGCGTGTCCGCGATCGTCTACCTCGTCACGCTCGGGCTCAGCGGGTGGGTCGCCGTCCGGCGCGCCCGGCTGTCCGTCTGGCAACAGCTCATCGCGCTCGCGGCCCTCGTGCTCCTGGGTGTCCTCGTCATCGGCGTGCAGGTCCTGGCTCACGGCTGAATCGCGGACCCGAGCTCGGACGCCGTCGGAAATGCCGGAGCGGTCGACGACGTTGCAGAGCACGTGAACACTCCGGAGACCGTCGACGTCGTCGTGATCGGCGCGGGTCAAGCCGGACTGTCGGCCGCGTACCACCTGCATCGCCGCGGATTCATGCCGCTGGGCACCACCGAGGCCGCGACCGCAGCACGCACCTTCGTCGTCCTCGACGCGAACGACGCCCCGGGCGGCGCCTGGCAGCACCGATGGCGGTCGCTCACCATGTCGACCGTCAACGGGATCTACGATCTGCCCGGCATGCCGAAGCCCGAGCTCGATCCCGCCTCGCCGAGTGTCGACGTCATCCCGCCGTACTTCGCGGCGTTCGAAGAGCGTTTCGCCCTCGCAGTCCGCCGCCCGGTGCAGGTCCGCGCCGTCCGCCGCGAGGACGACGACCCGCACGGTCGACTCCTCGTCGAGACCGCGGCGAGCGCCGACTCCTCGGGCGCTGACTCTTCTGGCACCGACTCCCCCGCCGCCGCGTTCCGGGCGCGGGCGGTCGTGAACGCGACGGGCACCTGGACGAAACCGTTCTGGCCCGCGTACCCGGGACGGGAACACTTCGCCGGACGCCAGCTGCACGTGGCCGACTACGTCTCCGCTGACGAGTTCCGCGGCCAACGCGTCGTCGTCGTCGGTGCCGGCATCTCGGCCATCCAGCTGCTCGAGGAGATCTCGCGGGTGGCGGAGACGGTGTGGATGACACGACGCGAACCGGAGTGGGTGGAGGACGACTTCGACACCGCCGCCCGGGTGGAGGCGATCAAGGGTGTCGAGGAACGCGTGCGCCAAGGCCTCCCACCGGGCAGCGTGATCTCCGTGACGGGGATGCACTGGACGCCGTGGGCGCGAGCGGCCGAGGCGCGCGGCGTCCTGGTGCGTCAGCCGATGTTCCGCCGCATCGAGGAGCACGGGGTCGTCCTCGCCGACGACTCGTTCCTCCCGGTCGACGCCATCCTCTGGGCCACCGGGTTCCGAGCGGCGCTCGACCACCTCGCACCGCTCGGCATCCGACTGCCCGGGGGCGGTATCCGGATCGACGGCACCAGGGCGGCCGACGAGCCGCGGGTGCACCTCATCGGGTACGGCCCCTCAGCGTCGACGGTCGGCGCAAACCGGGCCGGGCGGGCGGCGGTCATGGCGATCCTCGCCGACCTCGACGCCGCCGTCCCTGTCTCACACCGCTGACACCGTCACTGCACCGCGACGGGGATCGGCACGGCGGGAGCCCGCTCGGAGCGCACGAAGCCGATCCCGAGCAGGATGCAGACTCCACCGAGGAGCTGCGCGAGCGACAGCTGCTCCCCCAGGAGGATCCAGGCGAACCCGGTCGCCGCGACCACCTCGAGGAGGCCCGCGAAGGAGGCCAGTCGGGAGCCGAGCATCTGACTCGCGGTGATGCTCGCCGCATAGGCGACGGCCGTCGACACCACCCCGACGAACAGGAGCGGCACCCACCACACGACGTCGGTGCCGAGCACCGTGACGTCGGCGTCGGAGGTCGTGAACGGCACGCCGACGAGCCCCGCGAGCCACAGACTGAGCGCCCCGATGAGCAGACCGATGGCGGCGAACGCCACCGGAGGCAACCCCTTCGCCGGCCGCGCTGAGATGACGTAGTACGCGGCGCAGCCCACCATCGCGAGGATGGCGAACAGCAGGCCGACCGGGTCGAGCGTCGAGCCACCGCTCGGAGCGACGACGAGCACGAGCCCGACGAGCGACACGACGGAGCCGACGAGCACGACCGTCGCAGGACGACGTCGGGTCAGCACCCATGCGACGGCGACGAGCAGCAGCGGTGCCATGTACTCGACGAGGATCGCGGTCCCGACGGCGATGGTCTGCAGCGCCGCGAAGTAGACGAGCTGCGTCGCCGCCACCCCGATGAGGCCCATGCCGAGCAGTCGCCAGCGTCCACGCCAGACCGCGTCCCAGCGACCGCGGAGCGCGATGAGGGCGAACGGGGCGAGTACCAGGCCACCGATCAAGGCACGGACGGTGACCGCGGCAGCGGGGCTCCACCCCGATGCGAGCACCGGTTTGATGAACGCTCCGGAGGTGCCGAACGCGACCGCGGCGAGTACCGCGACGAGCAGACCGACCGTGGTCGAGGACGTGTGCTTCATAGGTGTCTCCAGCTGCCGCGAGTGGGGCCGGCAGAAGAGGTGGACGCCCGGCTGAGATGAAGCTACTCTCGGAGAGAGTAAGGAGTCAACTTGCATTTTGCCCCTGACACCGAGGATGCGCTGCTCTTCGCCGCGCTGCTCGTGAACACCCGCGCATCGGCGTCCCGGAGCGGACTCGACGAGCTCGCGACACCGCCACAACTCGTCGAGCTCCTGCGGGTCAGTCGGTACTCGGGTCGGGTCGACGGCGATGAGCCCGAGCGGGCCGCGGTGGCCAGGCTCCGGGAACGGATCCACGCACTCTGGGCCTCCGACGCGGACGCCCCGGACACCCGCGACCGCGCCGTCACCGAGATCAACGCGATGCTCCGGGAGTCCGCCGCGCTCCCCCAGCTGCGCCGCCACGACGGCTTCGACTGGCACCTCCACGCCACCGAGTTCGACGCACCGCTCGTCGACCGCGTCCAGACCGAGATCGCCATGGCACTCGTCGACGTCGTCCGGTCCGACGCCTGGGACCGCCTGCGGCTCTGCGCCGCCGACGATTGCGACGGCTTGCTCGTCGATCTGTCCCGCAACGGTTCGAAACGCTATTGCTCCGTCCGCTGCAGCAACCGGGTCAACACGATCGCGTTCCGCGCACGGGCGCAGTAGCGGCCGTCACCAGCCCACACGACGCTCACGACCGCGCGCTCGTCACATCCCAGAGATGGTGCACCGGGTCGTGGATGAAGTAGCGGCCGAGGGTCTCGGTCGTGAAGCGCGCGCCGTCGCTCCGTCGACCCGTCCGCGTGAGCGCCTCGTCCGGTACCCGCTCGAACGCTGCGGCAAGCACCGTCGCGGCCTCGACCAGCTCCGCCGACACCCGGTTCGGGTCCTGCTCGCCGTAGCGCTCCTCGAGAGCCGTCGCGTCCTGGTCCCAGTTCTCGAACGCGGGATCGTCTTCGTCGAGGACGAGCCGCAGCCGGACGTCGAAGATGCGGAACACGTCCCGCACGTGGGCCGCGTACTCGAGCGGCGACCAGGTCTGCGGGTCGGGCCGCTCCCGGACGTCGGCACGCTCCAGCACCGCCGGCCACGCGGCGGCGTTCTCCAGGATCAACCCGGGGAGGTCCCGGAACCCGAACCGCGACGTGTCCATCCCGCACTCGGGACAGGCGCGCTCGAGGACCCAGGTCCAGTTCTTCGTGTCCGGGACGATGGTGTCGTCCTCGGGGGTGTTCGTCGTCATGGGTTCACTCTAGGAAGCGGCACGGCCCAGCGACCCTCGCGAAAGCGTCATCGTGCCGCGATCCGCCGCCACGCTCACCCGCTGGCGGCACCGTGCCGATGCCTCCGCTACCCGGCGGGGGCGACCGGCGGGGCGCACACCATCGCCGAGGCGGCCAGCTGCTCCGCCATCTGCTGCCCGGACCACGGGAGTGCGATCTCGGGGGCCTTCTGGCCGCTCGCCGGTGCCGCCTTCGCACCGATCGAGGCGAGCTGCATCGCGAGCGTCTGCGCGAAGCCCGCACCGAGCGTCGAGTTGTTGAGCATGACGACGACCGTCAGTCCGGAGGTCGGGTCGGAGAAGGCCGCCGAGAGCGAGCCGGGGATCGCGCCAGCCTGCCCCCGGAGGGGACCGACCTGCAACCCGCCCACACCGAAGCTCTTCCAGGTCGGCTCAGCCTCGCCCAGCGAGACGGGGTCCTTCCACTGCTTCTTGAAGGTGCTGTCGTTCAGCAGCGAGCCGGACGCGAATGATTGGGTGAACTTCCGCAGATCGTCGACCGAGGAGACGACGCCACCGGCGGTCCACACCATCGAGGGCGACAGCTCGGTCTCGTCGGTCGGCGCGTCGCACTGGTAGGTGCCATCCGCGATGCGCGGCGTCAGGTACCCCTTGGGGTGCGCGCCCGGAAGTGCGACGGTGGAGGCGTCGGGGAAGCTGGACTTCGACATGCCGAGCGGTGAGAAGACGTAGTGGTCGTACAGGGACTGCCAGGACTGACCGGTCAGCTCCTCGAGCGCCATGCCGAGCAGGATGTACCCGGTGTCGCTCGAACCGAAGAGTGCCCCCGGAGCCGTCCGGGTCCCGCTCGCGAGGCCGTTCGCGAGGATCTCGGCCATCGACCAGTTGCGGGTCGGGTTGGTGGTGAACTGGGTGTTGAGCGCGGGCGTGTAGGTACCGAGCCCCGACGTGCCCTGGCACAGCTGCTGGTAGGTGATGCCCTCGATGCCCTGAACCTGCGGGAGCGTCTTGTGGACCTGGTCGGTGAGCTTGATCTTGCCCTCGTCGACGAGCTCGAGGAGCACGGTGCAGGTCATCGGGCGCGTGGTGTCGCCGATGCGGTAGACCATGGACGGGTCCATCTTGGTCTTGCCACCCGGCTCGGTCGTGCCGACGCCGGCCGTGAAGCTCCCGGCCCACGGCGCCCAGACGCCGACGATGGCGCCGGAGGATCCGGACTGAGCGACAGCGGCCTCGACCGCCGCCGTGATGGCGTCGGTCGTGTCGCTCGCGAGCGTGCCGCTGACCTGGTCGGGGAAGTCGGTGTCGGACACCGAGGGGCCCGAGCAGCCGACGAGCACCGTCGCGAGGGTCGCCGCGGTAAGGAGTGCGGCGAGACGCCGGCGCCTCGGAGCTGTTGCAGTCAAGTCATCCCCCTGATGAGCGGCCTGCGGAGCTGCAGACTGTTCCCGATTGTAACCGGGCGCGGCTGAGAGCTGCGGTCGCACGCCGCGTGCCGGTCACTCGGGCGGCGGACCTGGTGCGGGGCCCGTCGATGGTGTTCCCTGGAGAGGTGACCTCGAACGCCTTCCCCCAGACCACCGTCGACGCCGTCCTGGCACACATGAACGGCGACCACCCCGACGACAACGTGCTCATCGTGCGCGCCTTCCTGGAACCGGCAGCCCAAGCCGCCACCATGATCGCGCTGGACGGGACGGGTGGCGAGTGGACCTGGACGGTCGACGGCACCGCCGCGGGTGGGCGGGTGCCCTGGCCCGCCGGCACCATCACCGAGCGCGGCGAGATCCGACGCGAGGTCGTCGCCCTCTACGACGCGGCGTGCGCCCGTCTGGGCGTGGAGCCACGCCCGCACGACTGACCGACGGCCGCCCCTCGGCCGTCGACCGCGGATGACCGCCTCAGGTGACCAAACCGTCGACGCCCGCACCTCCGAACTCCTCAACGCCCCGAGACGATTCGCGGCACGAAGGATCAGGAGGCATTCCCATGCGTCATTCACCCAACCGGCTCCTCGCCGCCGTCTTCGGCGCGGTCTACGTGGTCGTCGGACTCCTCGGCGGGATCGTCGCGGGCGGCCTGCCGTTCCTCACCACCGAGGGTGGTCTCCTGCTCGGGATCTTCGAGGTCAACCCGCTGCACAACATCGCGCACGTCCTCATCGGCGCGGCACTGCTCATCGCCGGGCTCTCGAACGTCGTCGCGGCCAAGACCGTCAACACGGTGGTCGGCGGGTTCTACCTCCTGCTCGGTGTCGTCGGGTTCTTCATCGTGGGCTCCGCGCTCAACATCCTCGCGCTCAACACGGCCGACCACTTCCTTCACCTCGCGAGCGCCGTGGTGCTGCTCGGTGCCGGACTGGCTGCGGACAAGCGAACGCAGCGGGTGGCGACGGCCTGACATGTCGGTCTCCGTCGAGCGTCAGGACGTCCGAGCGGGAGGCGACACCGCAGTCCGCACCGGTACGACGTCGATCTCGAACAGCCTGCTCGCGATGTGCGCGCTCGGCGCCGGTCTCGTGCTGATCGCGACCGGCGCCGGGTCCTCCCCCGTGGGCGCGATCCCGCTCGTCACCCTGGGCGTCGCCGCGCTGCTGTGGTCCGTCGTGGTCCTCGTCCGCGACCGGGTGCCGGGCCTCAGAGCATCCTTCGCCGGCGCGGTGGGCACGGTCGTCGTCTGGGTGGTGCTGTACGGACTCGCCTCCCTCGGTGTCACGACCGTGCCGCCGTTCCTGCCGACCCTCTCGTCCACGGTCCTGCTGCTCATCGTCGCCGGGGTGCTCGCACGGCGACTCCGGCGGGTCACCCTCGCCTCGACGGCGCCGGACGAACTCGAGCTCGACGCCCTGGTGAGGCGAGCGAGCCGTCGGCCACGTCGCGAGCCGAGCACCGGACGATACGTGCTCACCCTGCTCGCCGGGGCAGCGGTCGTGGCGGCGATCACCACACCGGCACTGGCCCAGACCAACGCCGGTGCGTTCGCGGTCCCGCACGGTTCCCTGCACAGCAGCCACTGATTCCCTCCACAGCGACAGATCCACCCTCCCGTTCACGAGCCCTGCCCGTTACACTTAGGCAACCCTTACCGAACCAGCCGACGCGGAGTCCGACATGAGCACTGTGATCCCCTTCTCCCAGGCCCTGCGCGAGCGCACATCCTCCGGCCACTCCTCCAGCGAGGGGGCGGACTTCATGAGCGACCTCATGACCGGGAAGGGTTCGAAAGAGGACTACATCGCCCTCGTCGCGCAGCACTTCTTCATCTACGAGGCCCTCGAGGCCGCAGCCGACCGCATGCGCGCCGATGCCGTCGCCGCTCCGTTCATCAGCGACAAGCTGACGCGGCTCCCCGCCATCGTGCAGGACCTCGAGTTCCTCATCGGTCCGGACTGGCGCGAACAGATCACCCCGCTGCCCACTACCGCCCGGTACGTGGCACGGATCAACGAGGTCGGTGCCGTCTGGCCCGGCGGCTTCGTCGCGCACCACTACACCCGGTACCTCGGCGACCTCTCGGGCGGGCAGATCATCCGCACGCTCATGCAGCGCCAGTTCGGCTTCGACACCAACGGCGTCGGCTTCTACCTCTTCGGCGACATCGCGAAGCCGCGCGAGTTCAAGGACACCTACCGCGAGCAGCTCGACGCCGTCCCGTGGGACGACGAGGAGCAGGCCCGCGTGATCGACGAGGTCATGGTGGCGTACCGCTTCAACACCGACCTCTTCCGCGACCTCGCGACCGCGAAGGCCGCAGCGACCGCCGTCGCCTGATCCGTCCGTCTCAGCTTTCGGCCGGGCGCCGTGCGGTCGGCGAAACGCCCCTCCCGCGTGTCGCTCGCGCGGCGTAGCATCTCGGGCATGGACGTCATCCTCGTACCCGGCTTCTGGCTCGACGCATCCTCGTGGAGTGCGGTCACACCCCCGCTCGAGGCAGCCGGTCACCGGGTCCGACCGCTCACCCTCCCCGGTCTCGAGAGCGTCAGTGCCGACCGCGCCGGCATCGGCCTCCGCGACCACGTCGACGCCGTGGTCGCCGAGATCGACTCCGGCACCGAGCCAGTCGTGCTCGTCGGGCATTCCGGCGGCGGCGCCATCATCTCCGCCGCGATCGACGCCCGCCCTGACCGCGTCGTCCGCGCCGTGTACGTCGACTCGGGTCCGCTCGCCGACGGCGCGTGCATCAACGAGGAACTCCCCTCGTCGGGCTCCGAGATCCCGCTACCCGACTGGACGGTGTTCGACGCGGAAGACCTCGTCGACCTGGACGAGGAACTCCGTGAGCAGTTCCGGGCCAGGGCCGTCCCGCAACCGAAGGGCGTCGCCGTCGACCGACAGCAGCTCTCCGACGACGACCGCCGCCTGTCCGTCCCGGCGACCGTGGTCGCGTGCGAGTTCTCCTCGGAGATGCTGCGCGGCCTGATGGAACAGGGGCACCCGTACGTCGCGGAACTGGCACGGCTGCGCGACGTCGAGTTCGTCGACCTCCCGACGGGCCACTGGCCGCAGTTCACGAAGCCGGCCGAGCTCGGCGCGATCCTGCTCCGGGCCGTCGACCGCACCTGACCTCTGCTCAACCCACGACCAGGCAGGTCAACGCGAGGCGTCGACGGGCGCTCAGGTCATGAGGTACGCGAGCGGCAGGATGCCGAGTATCGCGATGAAGACCACTGCCAGCACGGCGTACACCGCGATCTGCGCGCCGCGTCCCTTGATGACCGCCTGACCCCTCGGAGCGAGCGAGCCTGAGACCCACTGCTGCGCCGGCGCGATGTAGTCGAGCGTCGGCGCCTCGCCGGGCTGCAGCAGGTAGTCGGCACGGCCGAACTCCCACAGCCACGCCATCGAGCACGAGACTTGCACGGGCCGGTCGGCCGGAACCGTGAACTGCGACGGTCCCCAGGTCGGGCGGTGCTCGAAGCCGTCAATGCGCACGACGAGTGGGATGAACCCCCAGTATCCGGCGAACGGCGGCTTGCTGGCGTTCAGCTCGAGCGTGCGCCAGGCGGTGATCGGACCGGGCTGCGGCCACTGAGCTTGTCCATAGGTCATGAGCGACAATCGTAGTTCTTCGGGTGCAGTCCCGCTCGCACAAACTCTGCCGATCCCTAAGCCCAACCCCGGTCCCTGAGCCTGTCGAAGGGCACGTGCGACCGTTGCAACGCCGCCCTTCGACAGGCTCAGGGACCGGACGGCTTCGGCCGAGACCGGAGACGCTACTGCCCCGACATGAACCGCTTCACGTCGGTGTCGACGATGATGTCGCTCGGGCGCAACGGCCGGGAGAGGTAGAGACCGTCGAGCGTCGAGATGCGGCTGAGCGCCACGTAGCTCTGCCCCGGGCTGAACGCGCGGCTGCCCAGGTCGACGATCGCGCGGTCGTAGGTCTTGCCCTGCGACTTGTGGATGGTGACCGCCCACGCGAGCCGCAGCGGGAACTGCGTGAACTCCGCCACGATATCGCGCTTCAGTTGCTTCGTCACCGAGGAGTAGGAGTACTTGTACTTCTCCCACGTCGCCGGCTCGACCTCGAACTGCTCGCCGTCGACCTCGACCCAGACGGTGGAGTCGATCTTCACCACGGTCCCGAGCGTGCCGTTCACCCAGCGACGCTCGCTGTCGTTGCGGAGGAACATGACCTGCGCACCGACCTTGAGGTCGAGCGCCTCGTCGGCGGGGAACGCCCGCCCGCCGAAGTCGCCCGAGACCTCCGCGTTGGCGGTGAGTGGCTTGCCGTCGAGCTTGGCGAGCGCCGCCTTGTTGATGCGGTCGACGGTGTCGTTGCGGCTCGCGAGGGTGATGACGCCGTCTTCGGGAGGAGTCCTGGCGCCCATGCCGTTCAGCCGGCCGGCCATCTCGGCGGTGACCTGGCCATGCCGGACGCCGTTGAGCAGGTACTTGAACTCGGCCTCGTGCTGGCGGTGGATCTCCGTGAGCTCGACGAGCTGCAGCGGCGTCTCGGACCATACCTTGGCGTCGAAGAACCAGAACGAGCGGTAGGTGTCGGCGATGTACGCCCGTTCCTCGAGGCTGCCGGGCACCGGAGCGAGCTGGTACGGGTCGCCGAAGAGCACGATCTGCACGCCACCGAACGGCTCGCGCGGCCGCTGCCGGGCCTGCCGGAGACTCCGGTCCATGGCGTCCATGAGGTCGGCGCTCACCATGGAGACCTCATCGACGACGAGGGTGTCGATGGAGTTGAGCAGCTTGCGGGTCTGATCGTTCTGGTCGATCGTGTGGTCGGCGATGAGCCCGATCGGCAGGCGGAACAACGAGTGGATCGTCTGGCCGCCGACGTTCAGCGCGGCGACACCCGTCGGGGCGCAGATGGCCAGCTGCTTCGAGGTGTTCCAGGCGAGGTGGTTGAGGAGCGTCGACTTCCCGGTGCCCGCTCGACCCGTCACGAACAGGTGCTCGCGGGTACTCTCGATGCGGTCGAAGACGGCTTGCTGCTCGGCGGAGAGGGCTACGCTCATGATGCTTCGGTTCCCTCCCGTTTTCGCCCTCCAATCCTACGCGAGGTGCCCGCCTAGGATGTCAGGATGAGCCATGTCGCGACACGTGGGGAGCTGCGACGCCCGGGAACGGTGCGCGGTGCGCTCGTCCGCGCCGTCGTGCTGTGGCTCTGCATCGCGGCGCTGCTCGTCGCGGCCATCGTCTCCGCCTGGTCGGCCGTCGCCCGCGACGTCTACGGCGCCGGTTCCTTCGCGCGCGGCTACCTGGACGCCCTCGCAGACGACGACGCTGCGACCGCGCTCGCGTTGCCCGGAGTCGCCCTGAGCTCCGCCGAACTCGCCAACGCGGGCCTGCCCGCCGAGAGCTCGGACGCCCTGCTCCGGAGCGAGGCGCTCGGCACCATCGAGAACGTGCGCCTCGTCTCCGACGTCACGACGGGCTCGGGCGCCCACGAGGTCACCTTCTCGTACCGACTCGCGGGGCAGCCGCACAGCACGGTGTTCTCGATCACGAGCGGCGAGCGCACCTTCGGGCTGTTCCCGTCGTGGCGCTTCGAGACGAGCCCGTTGAGCGTCGTCCAGCTGACGGTCGCGCACACGACCGGGTTCCGGGCGAACGGTTTCGAGCTCGACACCCGCCGCGTCGCGGAAGGGACCGAGGGGGCCTTCACCTCCACCATCCCGCTCCTCACCTTCACGCCGGGCAGCGTCGACTTCGACGTCGACACCACCTACCTGGCGGCGTCGGTGGAGACGGCGACGACGACCGAGGTCGCGAGCGTCGTCGACGCCGAGGTGACCGCGAGTGCCACCTCGGACTTCGTCGGGGAGGTCCAGACGCAGATCGACGGCTACCTCGACAACTGCGCCACGCAACAGGTCCTCCAGCCCACCGGGTGCCCGTTCGGCATGGTGATCCGCGATCGCGTGGACGACCTACCGGTGTGGTCCATCGCGGCCTACCCCGTGGTGGCGGTCCAGCCGGGCGACACCGGTTGGCAGATGCCGGCGACGGCCGGAGCCGCGCACCTCGTCGTCGACGTGAAGTCGCTGTTCGACGGCACGGTCTCGACCCTCGACGAGGACGTCCCGTTCACGCTGTCGGCATTCGTGACGATCCGAGACGACGGCTCCCTCTACATCGACCTCCGCTGAAGCCCGCGAACTGTCACTTCGACACAGTCCGACACCCCTCACACTGTTCCGGAGTGACAGTTCGCGGGCTAGGAGCGGGTGTCGTTGGCCGCCATGCGCGCGAGACGCTCGTTGTACTCGTTGAGCTCCGCGTCGTTCGTGCGGTCCGCGTTACGATCGAGTCGCTTCTGGTCCTTCGCGTCGCTCTTGCTCCACGAGATCGCGACCGCGACGGCGAGCGCCAGGGTCGGGATCTCGCCGACGCTCCAGGCGATCCCGCCACCCGTCTGCTGGTCGAGGAGCGGTGCCTGCCCCCACGTGCGTCCCATCGCCCCGAACCAGTCGGCGAGGAACAGCCCGGTCGAGGAGATGATCGCCAGCCCGAAGAACGCGTGGAACGCCATCGTCGCGAAGAGCAGCAGGAGCCGCATCGGGTACGGCAGGCGATACGGGACCGGGTCGATGCCGATGAGGGACTGCACGAAGAGGTAGCCGGTGATGAGGAAGTGCACCACCATCCACTCGTGGCCGATGTGGTCCTCCATCGACCAGCGGAACAACGGCGTGTAGTAGAACACCCAGAGTGATCCGGCGAAGAGCACCGCGGTGACGAGCGGGTTCGAGATGATCCCCGCGAACTTCGAGTGCACGGCCAGGAGCACCCACTCCCGACCCCCTCGGGAGTCGTCCGAGCGCTTCCGCACCGCCCGCGCGAGCAGTGTGACAGGCGCTCCGGGGACGAGGAGCACGGGGACGAGCATGGTGAGACCCATGTGCCCGAGCATGTGCACGCTGAAGAGGTACGGCTGGTAGACGTTGATGCCACCGCAGGTGAGGTAGAAGAGCACGAGCAGCCCGAGCACCCAGCTGACGGTGCGCAGGATCGGCCAGGAGTCGCCCCGGCGGTGCAGACGGACGACGCCCGCGATGTAGAAGAAGATGCCGAAGGCACAGGCCAGCAGCCAGAGGAGGTCGATGTTCCACTCGGTGAAGTACCGCGCGAAGGTCAGTTCCGGCGGCAGTTCCTCCCCGGTGAGCAGCACCGCGGGCGTCGGCGCGGTCGGCACGGTCTGGTCGACCGGCGGGGCCGTCTTCGCCAGGGCTGCGGCGGCACCGGAGGCGATGCCCATGAACCCGAGCTCGAGGGCGACCAGCCACCAGAAGGTTCCGGTGCGGCCCGCGGGGGTGTCCGCACGTGCAGCAGCGGATCGCTCGATGCGACCGATCAGCACCCGACGCTGCAGCGCACCGAACAGACCGAGCGCCAGCAGGGCGAAGACCTTGACGAGGACGAGGATGCCGTACGGGGTGCCCAGGCGGTCGAGCGAGCCGATGCGCAGCTCGGCGCTCACGTATCCGGAGACGGCCACGACGACGAAGGACACGAGTGCCACGGTCGAGTACCGCATGAGCACGGGGGCGAGCCGGCCGTCTTCGAGGGTCTTGCGGATGAAGACGAGCGTGAGCAGACCGCCGAGCCAGATGGCGGCGAACACGAGGTGCAGGCCGAGCGCGGTGACGGCGGCGTTGTGCCCGCTCGCCTCGGCGGAGTGACCCTGCTGGGCCCTCGGCAGCAGCGACACGAGGGACAGCCCGAAGACGAACACGAGCACCGTGTGGTTGCGGACGGCGAAGCAGAGCACCGTGACGGCCGCGGCGATGAGCGTCGTCTGCAGCCAGGCCTGGCCCGACTCGATCCCGGTGAAGAAGAGGCTGAGCTTCGCGCCGAACGCGTCGTCGAAGGTGAGCGGCACCTGCGTGACGTTCAGGAAGGTGAAGAAGCCCGTCACACCGGACGCGACGGTGAAGACCGCGGCGCCGGCTGCGGCGACGTCGAGCGCCGCGCCGTACTCGCGCCGGTCCGGGCTGAGCGCCCAGCAGGCCATGAGCAACGCGCCGATGGTGACGGCGGCGCTCAGGTTGACGAGCAGTTGTGCGATCGGGAGCCCCCACCGCACGACGGCGCCGGGATCGCCCAGGAGTTGCGCATCCGCTCCGCCGCCGAAGGCCAGACCCGCGAGGAGGGTCGCCACAGCCACGAGGAGCAGGAGGGCAGGACCCGCGAGGCGGACGACACGATTCACGCTGCAAGCCTACGCGGCGCTGCTGGGAACCCCGACCGCAGCGGGCTCAGCCGGCGCTCGGTCCCTCAGCCGAACCACCGGTCCCTGAGCCTGTCGAAGGGCGCCGCTCACGCCCGGACGAGCAGGGTCGAGGAGCCGTCTTCCAGCCGCCGCACCTCGATGCGTTCGCCGATGCGCTGCTTCATCTCCTCGACGTGGCTGACGACGCCGACGACGCGGCCGCCGGCCGAGAGCCGACCGAGCTCGGCCATCACGGTGTCGAGCGTCTCGGGGTCGAGGCTGCCGAACCCTTCGTCGACGAAGAGCGTGCCGAGCTCGACACCGCCGGCCTCGCCCGTCACGACGTCCGCCAGCCCGAGTGCGAGACAGAGGGAGGCGTAGAACGTCTCGCCACCGGACAGCGACTTCGGATCGCGACGCCGGTCGGTCCGGTGATCGTGGACCGTGAGCGACAACCCGACGCGCTGGCTGCGGGAGGGTCCTTCCTTGACATCGCTGCGGACGAGCTCGTAGCGCCCGCCGGACATCGACTCCAGGCGCGCGTTCGCCGCCGCCACGACATCTTCGAAGCGGCGCAGGAGGACGTAGGTGCCGAGGGTGACCTTCGTGCTGTTCTCGCTGCCCGTGGCCGACACCACGTCGGCGAGGCGGACGACGGCCGCGGCCTCGCGGACCGCGTCGGCGTTCTCATCGGCCGCCTCGGCGAGCGCCGTGCAGGCGGCAGCCGCGTTGGTCGCTCGTCGTGCGGAGACGGCGGCCGCCGCGGTCGCGGTGCCTGCCGCCGCCTCGGCGTCGGCCAGTCGTCGAGCGGTCGCTTCGACGTCGGGTGCGGCGGTACCGGCGACTCCGGCGATGGCCGGGCTCGCGAGTGCTTCCGCGTTCGCGGTCGTGTGACGCAGGTGGTCAGCCACCCGCGCCTCGGCGCTCGCCCGTTCGACCCCGTTCATGGCTGCGGCTTCCGCGGCCGCGCGGTCGGCGAACCCGGCCCGCTCGAGTGCCGCCTCCAGCTCGACCGCGCGCTCGGCGTCACGCAGGCGCCGGTCAGCGACGGTCGCTCGTGCCGCCGCGAGCAGCGACAGCGAGGAGAGCTCGGCCTCGAGCATCGCGTCGAGCTCGGCAAGTGAAGCCGCTCGACCGGCGAGGACGCCGGCCACCTCGGCGCGGGCCTGCTCGTGGACGCGCTGCGCGGCGGCGAGCCGCTCGGTCAGTGTCGCCCGGGTGGCGGTGCGTTCCGACACCGCGACCACGCCGGCCAGGTGCTCCTCCGCGAGGCGTCCGGCCTCCGCGACCTCGGCGTCCGCCTCCTCGGCGATGACCACGGCCTCCGCGTGCTGCCGCTCGGCCTCCGCAGCGGCCGCATCGACGGCCGCCCGCGCAGCGACCGGGTCGAACCCGGCTGTCGCCGTCGTCGAAGCGTCGGTGGAGCCGGCCGCGGCAACGTCGCCCGGGTCGTCGGCCAGCGCGAGGAACTGCTCGACGAGGCGACGGCGCTCCGCGCGGGCGATGTCCCGGGCGCTCTGCGCCGACTGCATCCTCGCCTCGGCGTCGGCCCGCGCGACGGATGCCGCTTCGACCGCGTCCGCGTCGGGGTGGTCTCCGTCGAGCACCGCGGGCGCCGGATGGCTGAGCGAGCCGCAGACGCTGCACGGCTCGCCGTCCCGCAAGCCGGTGGCGAGTTCACCCGCCATGCCCTCGATCCTCCGGAGGCGCAGCGACGTCTCGACGTCGATCGCCGCCTTCGCAGCCGTGGCGGCCTCGGTGACCTCGTCGGCGAGCCCCGCGAGGCGTTCGTCGGCCGCGTCCACCCGATCCAGCACCGCACGGCGTTCAGCCGCGCGCTCGACGGACCGGGCGGCCCTGGCCGACTCGGTGGCCGCACGCGAGGCGCGCTCCGGTGCCGAGCTGAGCGCTGCCCGGCGGGCGTCCCGTCGCGTCTGTTCCGCTGCGAGCTCGGCGAGCCGTTCGTCGACGGTCGCGAGCTCCTCGGCGAGTGCTGCGAGCGCGAGTTCCCGGTCGGCGTCGGCGGCTTCGAGGACGAGCACGGCCGCCATCGACGCTCGCTCGACGGTGAGGGATTCGCGGCGCGCGGTGACGGACGCATCGTCGAGAGCGACGATCGCCTCGTCGGCCTGCTCCTCCATCGCGGCGAGCGACGCGATGGCATCCTGGAGCGCCGCCGATGCCGTGGCCGCTCCGGCGAGCGCGGACGCGACGGTGTCCGCCCGAGCCGCTGCCGCGATCCGTTCGGAGAGCCGCGCGACCGGTTCGTCGTCCACCGAGAGCAGCTCGCGCTCGGTCAGCAGCTCCGCGCGACGTTCGATGGACGCGAGCAGCGTCTGGGCCGCGGCGTGTTCGGCGCGAGCGCGCTCCAGGGCGACCCGAGCAGCGCCAGCGGTCGAGGCATCGGCGGCGGCGTGGCGCTCGAGGACGGCGACGATGCGCGTGGCGTCACCGACGAGGTCTTCGGAATCGGGTTCGAGCGGGACCGCGAGGGTCGCGATGTCGGGTTCGGGCTCGCCATCCGCGATGTCCGGGTGGAGGTCGGGCTCCGCAGCCGACGGATCACCGGCAGTCGCGGTATCGCCTGGCTCGGCATCGACTGTCGAGAGGGCGTCCATCCCGGCCGGGGTGTCCGCTCCCCTGCCCGCGACGAGTTCCCGTGCGTCGTCGAGTTCGGCCGCTCCCGCGAACCGGGCGATCGCGCGGCCCAGCGCCTCTCGTGCGCCTTCGATGTCGCGTTGGGCCTGCCGTCGCTGCTCGACGAGGTGCTTGGCGACTCGCTCGTAGTGCTCCGTCCCGAACAGGGACCGGAGCAGTTCGCTGCGCTCCTCACCGCCGGCGGCGAGGAACTTCGCGAACTCGCCCTGCGGGAGGACGATCGTCTGGACGAACTGCTCCCGGGTGAGACCGACGATCCGGCTGATCTCCGGACCGATCTCCTGTGCGCGGGTCGACAGGGTCTCTCCGGCCAGTGCGTCGGGATCGGTCAGGCGGACGAGGGTGGCGCTCGCCTGCTGCGGTGTGAAGCCGGCACCGCGCTGCTTCGGCCGCTGGTAGGCCGGCGTCCGCCGCACCCGGTACACGCCGGATCCGGTCTCGAAGACGAGTTCCACGAACGGTTCCGTCCCGGGCTGCGCGTGGTGCGAGTGGAGGCGGTCCTTGCTGGCCCCGGTACCGGCCAGTTCGCCGTACAGCCCGAACACGATGGCGTCGATGATCGTGGACTTGCCGGCGCCGGTCGGTCCCTCCAGGAGGAACAGACCAGCCCGCCCGAGTTCGACGAAGTCGATGGTGTGCTCACCCGCGTACGGTCCGATGGCCTGCAGCGTGAGTCGGTGCAGGCGCATCAGGCACTCACCTCCGCGGCGAGTGCTGCCTCGTTCGCCGCCGCGATGAGCTCCCGCTCGCGAGTGGTCGCCGGTGCACCCGTCGCGTACTCGATGAACTCGGCGGTGACTTCGACCGGGTCGGAGACCGCCGTGACGGCTGCGGCGCGAGTCTCCTCGGAACGGTTCGCCGGCGCGTGCGACCAGACGAGCAGGTGCGGGAAGCGCCGGGTCAGCGTCGCGTACAGCTCCGGTGGCCGGACATCGTCGGTGACCGTGGCGCGCACCCAGGCGTCGACGGCGTCGTCTCCCGTGGGGCCCTGCAGCTCTGCGAGGGTTCCGGTGACGTCGACGAGCCGACGGGGCACCGGCGCCGGCAGCAGCTCCAGGTGCACGGAACCGTCGGCGGCGAGGTCGACCAGCACGCTCGACTTCACCTGGTTGCGTTCGGAGAAGGAGTAGGCGAGCGGCGAGCCGGAGTACCGCATGCGTTCGACGCCCGTCGCGGCCCCGACGCGCTGCGCACCGTGGAGGTGGCCGAGCGCGACGTAGTCGAAGTCGTCGAACAGTTTGGCGGGCACCGCATCGACCCCGCCGATCCGGATGTCGCGTTCGCTGTCGCTCGCGAGACCACCGATGACGAAGGCATGCGCAGCAACGACCGATCGGACCGTTCCGTGCTCGCGACGCTCCGCGAGATCGGCTCGGACGCGTTCGAGGGCTGCACCCATGACGGCGGCGTGCGACCGCGCGAGCGGCTGGTCGTCCGGGGCCAGCACCCCTCGTGCGGTGTCGGGGTCGAGGTAGGGCAGTGGATAGAAGGCGACGGGCCCGTGTTCGTCGTCCACCAGGACCGGTTCGCCGACCCGCGCGAGGTCGGCTCGAATGTCGATCCCGTCGCGCAGCATGGCGGCGCCGAAACCGAGCCGGATGGCCGAATCATGGTTGCCCGGGGCGAGGATGACGCGGGTGCGGCCAGCAAGCCGCCCGAGCGACTCCGACAGCAGCGTCACCGCCTCGACCGGCGGGATGGCGCGGTCGTAGATGTCGCCGGCGACGAGGAGGACGTCGACCTGGTGGTCCAAGACCGTCTGCTCGAGGTGCGCCAGGAAGTCGCGTTGGAAGGGGAGCAGGTCGACCCCGTGCAGCGAACGGCCGAGGTGCCAGTCCGAGGTGTGGAGGATCCGCATGACAGCAATGCTAGGCCGAGCCGCCGACACCTCGCCGCGCCCCGGACGGCACCCGGACGAACGACAGCAGGGCGTCGCTCTCGCGACGCCCTGCTGTGTGGTCTGAACCGGCGGAGTGTCTCCGTGATCCGAGTCCGTGCGGGCTGACGCCCGCGACGACTTACTTGACGGAAGCCTTGAGCTTCGAGCCGGCGGTCACCTTGACGCGCTTGCCGGCCGGGATCTGGATCTCGGCGCCGGTCTGCGGGTTGCGGCCCGTGCGAGCGGCGGTGTCGGTCTGCTCGAAGGCGATCCAACCCGGGATCGAGACCTTGCCGCCCGTGGCGACGGTCTCAGCGACGGTGGTGAACAGCGCGTCGACAACGCTGCCGACGGTCGCCTGGCTCTGGCCGGTCGATGCGGCGATGGCGGCGACGAGTTCGGTCTTGTTCAAATTTGCCATTGTGAGGGTCCTCCTCGGACGTTGCTGCAACGTACAGCTGATGTGTTGGTAGCGAAGGTGTCGCTGATACGGCACCAACTGGTCGGTGTGACCGCCTCGAATGTAGCAGCAATCCGCGAGATTTCGCGGATTTCTCCGCTCTACGCGGACAATCGGGCCTGCGTGTCGGTCGTTTCCCAGCTGGGAGCCGTCGGTGTGGCCGCTCAGCGGACCCCGATGACGCTGTGCCCGGCAGCTCGCGACAGCAACCACGCCTCGATCGTCGGGAAGAGGGTCAGGACGGCGATCGCGAGGAACGCGAACTGATACGGCAGCAGCTGGCCGCCACCGACCCCGTCCTCGAGGGAGAATCCGGTCGTCAGCAGGATCGCCCCGACGGCGACACCGAAGCCGCTCGCGACCTGTTGCAGGGTCGAGTTGAGGGTGTTGGCGCGAGACATCGCAGCGGGTTCGACGTCGGCGAAGGTGATGGTGTTGTACGCCGTGAAGCCGATCGACCGGGCGACCCCGCTGAGGAAGAGCAGCAGCGCCATGAGCACGATCGACGTGTCAGCGGTGAGGGACGCCATCCCGGCCATGCACAGGACTCCGATCAGGTTCGACGACACGAGCACCAGACGGAATCCGAACCGCCGCAACATCCAGGTCGTCGCCGGCTTGATCGCGAGGTTGCCGGCGAAGAGGAAGAGCACCATCGAACCGGCCTGGACGGGCGTCCAGCCGAATGCGTCCTGAAACAGCAGCGGCAGGAGGAAGGGGACGGCGCTGATGGTGAGCCGGTAGACGCTGCCGCCGGCGTTGGCCAGCCGGAAGGTCTCGATCCGCAGCGACCGGAGGTCGACGAACGGGTGGGGCGCGCGGAACAGGTGTCGGATCGCGAGGGCGAGCAGAACGATGCCCGCTACGAGCGACCCGGCGAACCACCGGGCGTCGAACCCGGCGCCGGACACCAGGGACGCCGCCACGAGGAGCGACGCGAGCCCGACGCAGGCGAGCGACAGGCCGAGCCAGTCGAGCGGAGGCACCTCGTCGGCGGCGAAGTCGGGGACGATGCGGAGCGCCACGATGAAGGCGACGACACCGATCGGCACGTTGATGAGGAAGATCCAGTGCCAGGAGGCGTACTGGGTGATCACCCCACCGAGGAACGGCGCGATGATCGGGGCGGCGAGGGCGGGCCACGTCAGGAGGGCGATGGCCTGGATCAACCGTTCCTTTGGCGTCACCCGGAGCACGGCCAGCCGGCCAACCGGCACCATCAATGCGCCGCCGACACCCTGGAGCACCCGGAAGCCGACGAGCATCGGCAGGCTCGAGCTCAACGCGCACAGCACGGAGGCGATCGTGAACACCGCGATCGCAAGTGCGAAGATGCGCTTGGCACCGAACCGGTCCGTCAGCCAACCGCTGACGGGGATGAGGACGGCCACCGTGAGCAGGAATGCGGTGACGGCGAGCCCGACGGCGGTCGACGAGGTACCGAGGTCCCGGGCGATACTCGGTGCGGCTGTGGTGAGGATGGTCCCGTCGAGGTTCTCCATGAAGAAGCAGCCGGCGACCAGGAGGGCGATGGCCCGTTGCGTGCGGACGTCCAGCAGCGCCTCCTCGGTGGGTGTGGGAATCGTTCGATCCTTGCAGTTGTCGTCGAGAACGCGAAAGGGCCGCCCGCGATGCGGACGGCCCTTTCGGTGTTGCGATGCTGTGTCAGCGGAATGTGAGCTCCGACTGAGCGGGTGTTACCAGCTCGACTTGCGGACGCCGGGTAGTTCGCCCTTGTGCGCCATGTCGCGGAAGCGAACGCGGCTGATGCCGAACTTCGAGAGGTTGCCTCGCGGGCGACCGTCGATCGCGTCGCGGTTGCGGAGGCGAACCGGCGAAGCGTTGCGAGGAAGCTTCTGGAGGCCGAGGCGAGCTGCTTCACGCGACTCGTCGGTCCCGGCGGGGTCGACGAGGGCCTTCTTCAGCTCGGCGCGCTTCGTGGCGTAGCGGTCGACGATAACCTTGCGCTGCTCGTTACGGGCGATCTTGCTCTTCTTAGCCATGTTTAGCGCTCCTCTCGGAATTCAACGTGCTTGCGCACTACGGGGTCGTACTTCTTGAGCACGAGACGGTCTGGGTTGTTGCGACGGTTCTTCTTGGTCACGTACGTGTAACCGGTACCAGCCGTCGAACGGAGCTTGATGATTGGACGGACGTCCTGCTGCTTAGCCATTAGATCTTCACCCCACGAGCGAGAATGTCCTTGACGACGGATTCGATGCCACGGGCGTCGATCACCTTGATGCCCTTGGCGGACACCTTCAGGGTGACGTTACGACGCAGCGAGGGCACGTAGTAGGTCTTCTTCTGCACGTTCGGGTCGAAGCGGCGCTTCGTGCGACGGTGCGAGTGCGAGATGTTGTGACCGAAGCCGGGAACGGCTCCTGTCACCTGGCACACTGCTGCCATAGTAGTTTCTCCTTCATTACCGCAGGGCGACTGCCCTGCCCAAGATCTCTTGTCGGCGTGCGCGATCCCCGTCGGCGTGAGCGGTGGGGGATCGTGGACACGATGTGGACATGGAGCGTCCACACCAAGGGTCAAGCGTACGCTGTGACCGGGCGTTTTGCAAATTCGTGTTTGTACAACTCAACGCGCTGCGCGTGTTAACGCGCTGTGCGTGTTAACGCGCTGTGCGTGTTAACACGCTGCGCGTGTTAACGCAAAATGGCCACCCAAGAACCTTGGGTGGCCACTTCAACGAAGAAGTCCGGCGGTGTCCTACTCTCCCACAGGGTCCCCCCTGCAGTACCATCGGCGCAAAGAGTCTTAGCTTCCGGGTTCGGAATGTGACCGGGCGTTTCCCTCTCGCTATGGCCGCCGTTCAACGAAGAAGTCCGGCGGTGTCCTACTCTCCCACAGGGTCCCCCCTGCAGTACCATCGGCGCAAAGAGTCTTAGCTTCCGGGTTCGGAATGTGACCGGGCGTTTCCCTCTCGCTATGGCCGCCGAAACACTATTGATGTATCAAAGTGAACAAGCAAACCAACACGCTGTGCGAACACAGTGGTGTTGTTTGCGGGTTCTCGACCGTACATCGAGAACCACTCAGTGGACGCGTAGCATCTTCGTATTCAAACAAAGAAAGTGTTATCAAATTATCGGCTTATTAGTACCGGTCAGCTCCGAGAGTCTTTCGTCCTCTCTTCCACATCCGGCCTATCAACCCAGTAGTCTGGCTGGGAGCCTCTCGCCCGAAGGCATGGAAATCTCATCTTAAGGCCGGCTTCCCGCTTAGATGCTTTCAGCGGTTATCCATCCCGAACGTAGCTAATCAGCGGTGCTCCTGGCGGAACAACTGACACACCAGAGGTTCGTCCAACCCGGTCCTCTCGTACTAGGGTCAGATCCTTTCAAATTTCCTGCGCGCGCAGCGGATAGGGACCGAACTGTCTCACGACGTTCTAAACCCAGCTCGCGTACCGCTTTAATGGGCGAACAGCCCAACCCTTGGGACCTACTCCAGCCCCAGGATGCGACGAGCCGACATCGAGGTGCCAAACCATGCCGTCGATATGGACTCTTGGGCAAGATCAGCCTGTTATCCCCGAGGTACCTTTTATCCGTTGAGCGACAGCGCTTCCACAAGCCACTGCCGGATCACTAGTCCCGACTTTCGTCCCTGCTCGACTTGTCAGTCTCACAGTCAAGCTCCCTTGTGCACTTACACTCGACACCTGATTGCCAACCAGGTTGAGGGAACCTTTGGGCGCCTCCGTTACTTTTTGGGAGGCAACCGCCCCAGTTAAACTACCCACCAGGCACTGTCCCTGAACCGGATTACGGTTCGAAGTTAGATATCCAGAGTGACCAGAGTGGTATTTCAACAATGACTCCACCTGAACTAGCGTCCAAGCTTCAAAGTCTCCCACCTATCCTACACAAGCCACACCGAACACCAATACCAAGCTGTAGTAAAGGTCACGGGGTCTTTCCGTCCTGCTGCGCGTAACGAGCATCTTTACTCGTAATGCAATTTCGCCGAGTTCGCGGTTGAGACAGCTGGGAAGTCGTTACGCCATTCGTGCAGGTCGGAACTTACCCGACAAGGAATTTCGCTACCTTAGGATGGTTATAGTTACCACCGCCGTTTACTGGGGCTTAAATTCTCAGCTTCGCCTTGCGGCTAACCGTTCCTCTTAACCTTCCAGCACCGGGCAGGCGTCAGTCCGTATACATCGTCTTGCGACTTGGCACGGACCTGTGTTTTTAGTAAACAGTCGCTTCCCACTGGTCTCTGCGGCCTTCAAACGCTTTCGGAGCAAGTCCTAATACGCCTCAGGCCCCCCTTCTCCCGAAGTTACGGGGGCATTTTGCCGAGTTCCTTAACCACGATTCTCTCGATCTCCTTAGTATTCTCTACCTGACCACCTGAGTCGGTTTGGGGTACGGGCCACTAGAACCTCGCGTCGATGCTTTTCTTGGCAGCATAGGATCACCTACTATCCCTTACGGGTCCGTATCGTGTCTCAGCCTTCACGAGAGACGGATTTGCCTATCTCTCAGCCTACGCACTTACACCGGGACAACCATCGCCCGGCATGGGCTACCTTCCTGCGTCACACCTGTTAATACGCTAAACGCACCAGCATGGGGTCGAGCGTTAGACCGGACCCATCATCCCCGAAGGGAATCAGTCGTCCGGGTTAGGACTCTTAGCACCACTGGATTATCTTGGGCGGTTCTTCGCGGGTACGGGAATATCAACCCGTTGTCCATCGACTACGCCTGTCGGCCTCGCCTTAGGTCCCGACTTACCCAGGGAAGATTAGCTTGACCCTGGAACCCTTGGTCTTTCGGAGGACATGTTTCTCACATGTCTTTCGCTACTCATGCCTGCATTCTCACTCGTGTAGCGTCCACGGCTGGTTTACACCGCCGCTTCACTCGCCACACGACGCTCTCCTACCCATCAATACGGCTGGACCACGAAGGCCTACCAAAAATATCAATGCCACAACTTCGGTGGCGTGCTTGAGCCCCGTTACATTGTCGGCGCGGAATCACTTGACCAGTGAGCTATTACGCACTCTTTCAAGGGTGGCTGCTTCTAAGCCAACCTCCTGGTTGTCTGTGCAACTCCACATCCTTTCCCACTTAGCACGCGCTTTGGGACCTTAGTTGGTGGTCTGGGTTGTTTCCCTCTCGACGATGAAGCTTATCCCCCACCGTCTCACTGCTGCGCTCTCACTTACCGGCATTCGGAGTTTGGCTGACGTCAGTAAGCTTTTGGGCCCCATCGGCCATCCAGTAGCTCTACCTCCGGCAAGAAACACGCAACGCTGCACCTAAATGCATTTCGGAGAGAACCAGCTATCACGAAGTTTGATTGGCCTTTCACCCCTATCCACAGCTCATCCCCTCAGTTTTCAACCTAAGTGGGTTCGGTCCTCCACGACGTCTTACCGTCGCTTCAACCTGGCCATGGATAGATCACTTCGCTTCGGGTCTAGGACATGCGACTGAATCGCCCTATTCAGACTCGCTTTCGCTACGGCTACCCCACACGGGTTAACCTCGCCACATATCGCTAACTCGCAGGCTCATTCTTCAAAAGGCACGCTGTCACACCAACAAGGGTGCTCCAACGGTTTGTAAGCAAACGGTTTCAGGTACTATTTCACTCCCCTCCCGGGGTACTTTTCACCTTTCCCTCACGGTACTTGTCCGCTATCGGTCATCTGGGAGTATTTAGGCTTATCAGGTGGTCCTGACAGATTCACACGGGATTTCTCGGGCCCCGTGCTACTTGGGATACTCCTCGCACGATTGCAGCATTTCGACTACCGGGCTGGCACCGTCTCTGGCTGGGCTTTCAAT
Source organism: Plantibacter sp. T3 (assembly GCF_902506515.1). Lineage (NCBI taxonomy): Bacteria > Bacillati > Actinomycetota > Actinomycetes > Micrococcales > Microbacteriaceae > Plantibacter > Plantibacter sp. T3. The sequence continues at coordinate 461,725 of NZ_LR733286.1, forward strand.
CCCATTCGTCTATACCACGTTCTAATGCTCCCCGAATATCAGTTCGGAGTGAGAAGTCCCACAACCCCGGACATGCAACGCCTGATAGCTATCACACATGCCCGGTTTAGCCTCTTCCGATTTCGCTCGCCACTACTGACGGAATCACTGTTGTTTTCTCTTCCTGGGGGTACTGAGATGTTTCACTTCCCCCCGTTCCCTCTACCCGCCCTATATATTCAGGCGGGAGTCACCAGATCACCACAAGGGGCCTGGCGGGGTTTCCCCATTCGGAAATCCTCGGATCACAGCTCGTTTATCAGCTCCCCGAGGCTTATCGCAGATTACTACGTCCTTCTTCGGCTCCAGATGCCAAGGCATCCACCGTTTGCTCTTAGAAATTTGAAATCACATGAGTTTGAATCGATCGGCACCAGTTACCTGATGCAGATTGACCAATGATCAACATCACTTCCGAAGAAGCATGTTTTGATCTTTGTGATCCACAACCCCGAAGGGTCATGAATCTAAGATGCTCGCGTCCACTGTGTAGTTCTCAAAGTACGGGCGGTACCTCTCTCCTTGACCATTCATGTCAAGCAAAAGAGGCCCTGAGGTTCGTCCTTCCTCCACCGAAGCGGAGAAGATCCGGTCCCTCAGGACCCAACAGCGTGCATATGCAAACCCTCCAGCCGGCCACCGTTCCAATCTCCCGAAGAAGACGTACTTGCTGGCAGACTCTCACGTCTGCATCAATGTCAATGTTCCACCCATGAGCGCCACCCGAGAACATTCGTCTCAGTGTGACTTGGCAACGTAAACCTCGCTGTATACAGACGAGCGTTGCACATGCTCCTTAGAAAGGAGGTGATCCAGCCGCACCTTCCGGTACGGCTACCTTGTTACGACTTAGTCCTAATTACCGATCCCACCTTAGACAGCTCCATCCTTGCGGTTAGGCCACTGGCTTCGGGTGTTACCGACTTTCATGACTTGACGGGCGGTGTGTACAAGGCCCGGGAACGTATTCACCGCAGCGTTGCTGATCTGCGATTACTAGCGACTCCGACTTCATGAGGTCGAGTTGCAGACCTCAATCCGAACTGGGACCAGCTTTTTGGGATTCGCTCCACCTTACGGTATTGCAGCCCTTTGTACTGGCCATTGTAGCATGCGTGAAGCCCAAGACATAAGGGGCATGATGATTTGACGTCGTCCCCACCTTCCTCCGAGTTGACCCCGGCAGTATCCCATGAGTTCCCACCATTACGTGCTGGCAACATAGAACGAGGGTTGCGCTCGTTGCGGGACTTAACCCAACATCTCACGACACGAGCTGACGACAACCATGCACCACCTGTTTACGAGTGTCCAAAGAGTTGACCATTTCTGGCCCGTTCTCGTATATGTCAAGCCTTGGTAAGGTTCTTCGCGTTGCATCGAATTAATCCGCATGCTCCGCCGCTTGTGCGGGCCCCCGTCAATTCCTTTGAGTTTTAGCCTTGCGGCCGTACTCCCCAGGCGGGGCGCTTAATGCGTTAGCTACGACACGGAAACCGTGGAATGGTCCCCACATCTAGCGCCCAACGTTTACGGGGTGGACTACCAGGGTATCTAAGCCTGTTTGCTCCCCACCCTTTCGCTCCTCAGCGTCAGTAGCGGCCCAGAGATCTGCCTTCGCCATCGGTGTTCCTCCTGATATCTGCGCATTCCACCGCTACACCAGGAATTCCAATCTCCCCTACCGCACTCTAGTCTGCCCGTACCCACTGCAGACCCGAGGTTGAGCCTCGGGATTTCACAGCAGACGCGACAAACCGCCTACGAGCTCTTTACGCCCAATAATTCCGGACAACGCTTGCACCCTACGTATTACCGCGGCTGCTGGCACGTAGTTAGCCGGTGCTTTTTCTGCAGGTACCGTCACTTTCGCTTCTTCCCTGCTAAAAGAGGTTTACAACCCGAAGGCCGTCGTCCCTCACGCGGCGTTGCTGCATCAGGCTTTCGCCCATTGTGCAATATTCCCCACTGCTGCCTCCCGTAGGAGTCTGGGCCGTGTCTCAGTCCCAGTGTGGCCGGTCACCCTCTCAGGCCGGCTACCCGTCGTCGCCTTGGTGAGCCATTACCTCACCAACAAGCTGATAGGCCGCGAGTCCATCCTTGACCAAAATTCTTTCCAGCAACTCACCATGCGGTGGAAGCTCGTATCCGGTATTAGACGTCGTTTCCAACGCTTATCCCAGAGTCAAGGGCAGGTTACTCACGTGTTACTCACCCGTTCGCCACTAATCCACCCAGCAAGCTGGGCTTCATCGTTCGACTTGCATGTGTTAAGCACGCCGCCAGCGTTCGTCCTGAGCCAGGATCAAACTCTCCGTAAATGTTGAATTGCACGACCACCGAAGTGACCGGCACATTTCGCGCACCATGCCACCGGAATAGGTGAACACGATGCAAGTTTGAAACTGACAGAACAAATCATTACTGACTTGCTTTGTTTTGTTTAAATGTTTTCCAAAGGAATCTCTTACAACATCAACCCATTTCGCGCACCATGCCACCGGAATAGGTGAACACGATGCAAGTTTGAAACTGACAGAACAAATCATTACTGACTTGCTTTGTTTTGTTTAAATGTTTTCCAAAGGAATCTCTTACAACATCAACCGACCGAAAAGGAAGGCATCAATTGCACGAGGTTTTTGGCATTTGACATTGTGCACGCTGTTGAGTTCTCAAGGATCGGATGCTCCTGCCTTTGGCCATCACGACCGCCCTGCAGGGCAACTTCTCTATCTTACATCTTCCCGGCTTGTTGTCAACTCGGCGTTTCAGCCGCTCTGCGAACAGAGTCATGCTGAGCACGAGTGACACCAGGAGGAAGTCATCCAACCGAGACTTGAAACGGTAACATCGAAATGTTCTCGCTTTTGGCTGGGGATTGTCCCCGCTTGAGGCCGAGAAGCTCTTCCGCTTCCCGCACCTTTGGGGTGACGAGTGATTACTCTACGTGTGTCTCGGGATCGTGGCAAATTCCGCTTGCATCCCGGGCGTGTCGCCCGGAATCACGCGGTTTTCGCCGAGGGGGCCCCGAACAGGTCGGCGCAGGGTCACTGCGCGACACCCGTGCCTGCGCACCAGGACAGGTCGAAACCGGCCTGCGTCCCGACCACCTTGCCGGTGCGGGCGTCGACGACCTCGATCTCGGGGCCGTTGGGCATCGGCGCGTTGGCGTACCCGTCGAAGCCGGCCTTCGCGAAGTCGGGGACAACGACGACCGCGACGTACTCCGCGTTCGGGCTCGCGCACAGTGACCAGATGACGGCACCCGCGTCAGGTCGATAGAGCTCGGCGGTCGCGCCGTCCTTGATCGCCAGTACCCGCTGCTCCGTGGTTCCGGCGACGCGGTCGTAGTCGGCGTAGATCCTGGCCGACAGGGACTCGGACAGTGCGACGAGTTGTCCGGGGATCTCGGTGGGTGCCACCGAGGGCAGGACGAACGGTTCGCTCTTCCCCGTCGCGAGGTCGAGCACGACCACACCGTCGACCTGCTCGATGACGACCTTGGTGGTGCCCGGGATGTAACTCGAGATGAGGGAGGCCCGGCCGAGCAGCACCGGGTCGGTCGTCGCAGCAGGATCGAGCAGCTCGAGCGAGTTGTCCACCGTGCGGACGAGCATCGAGGAGGTCCGGGGCACGAACGACCACTCCGCCGCCTGGACCGCAGCCCCGTCGATCCCGCCGACCCTGGCGGCCTCGGTGGGTTTCCCCTGCCGCAGCTCGAACGAGTACAGCGTGAGGTTGTCGCCGCCATCGCGACCGAACGACTGTTCCGTGAACAGGAACCCCACCCGGCTCTGCGCCGGAGCGGTCTGCAATGAGGTGATCATCCCGCCCATCGGGAGTGCCACCTCCTGGGTACTCCCGTCGGTCGTGTCCACCACCACGATGCGACCGAGCCCGCTCGTCTCCTGCTCCACGACGATCAGGGAGTCGCCGATCGTCGCGAACTCCTGGATCTTCGCCGCTTCGTACGCGGTCTCGGGTTCACCACCGCCGATCGAGAGGCGCACGATCCGGTCGTCCGCCTTCGTCGCCGCCGAGCCGCCGTCCTTGACCGGACTCCGCACGAGCGAGAACCCCTCGACGGGCGGCGTCGAGAACGACGTCGTGAGCGTGGCCGCCGGTCCGCCACCCGGCGCGGTGACCCCGTCGACCGTGATCCGGTAGTCCGTCGCATAGGCGAGCGGCTCGGGGAACACCAGCGTGATGCCGCCGGCCCCGGTACTGACGTCGAAGTCTGCTGCCGGCTCGATCCGCACCCGGTCCGATCCGAGATCCGCGATCGGTTGGTTCACCGCCAGGACCACCCGCTGGCCCCAGGACTCCACGAGTCCGGTCGGGTCGACCACCGTACGGACGAGCTTCGGCCCCTGGGTCAAGCCCACGACGGCCGCTCCGCCGCCGATGACGACGAGCGCGATCAGCACGATCGCGACCAGTCGGCCGAAACCGCTCCGGTCGCCGGCGGCCTGCGTCGACCGGCCTCGTGCAGCATCCCGGCGATCAGTAGTCATACGGATCCGCCGGCTCCTCGACCTTGTCGACCTTCGCCGTCCCGACCACCAATGGCAGATGCGAGGCGTCGCTCGCGGTGAGCGCCCCCGAGACCTCGACCCAGTCACCGGGCTTGAGCTGTTTGTCCCAGCCGTCGAGCTGCACGGGCACACCGACCGGCTGGGCGTCCACGGCGCAGCAGTTCACGACGAACCGCGAGACGTAGAAGACGTCGGCCGCGTCCGGATCGGCGATCACGAAGCCGACCCCGGTGAAGGCGCGCCCTTCGAGGTCGGCGGGACGCGTCGTCTGGCGCAACAGCGTCGCCCAGTCCTTGATGCCGAAGGTGCTAAAGTCCGGGTTCGAGGTCAGCACCGTCTGGGCGTCCTGCCCCTGGACCTCCCCCGCGAGCGTGCCGGAGTTCACCGCGCGCTGGTCGGCCGTCGCGACCGACAGCGTCGACGGCGGGAGCACCACCATCGCACCGACCACCGCGAGACTGCCCACGACGGAGGCGAGCTGCAGCGCCGTTCGTCCGCGACGCTTCGGCACCTCCTCGACGTCCACGTGGACGAGGACGCTGACGATGCCGAGCGCGACCGCGATGAGCGCCATGATGACGGTGAACACGAAGTAGCGCGGGTGGATGTAGAGGCCGAGGCGGTCGGTCAGCGCGAGCCAGAGGATGCACACGGCGGCGGTGACGAGCAGCAGCACGCCCCACCATCGCTGCCGGAGGCGTTCGAGCAGTGGGACGCGACGATCGCCGGCCGTCGACGTCTCGGCGTGCGCGTGTCCGTGGGTGACGTTCTGATCAGGCAAGGGCGTTCACTCCGAATCCGAGGGCCGCCGAGAACAGCACGGCGACGGCGGTGATGATCACGAGGGTCCTGGTCGTGTAGGTGGTGCGCATGAGCGCGAGCATCTTGACGTCGACGACGGGGCCGAGGACGAGGAAGGCGACGATCGAGCCGGGCATGAACGTCGATCCGAAGGACAGCACGAAGAAGGCGTCGACGTTCGAGCAGATCGAGACGATCACGGCGAGCGTCATCATCGCGAGCACCGACCAGACCGGGTTCGCGCCGAGGGTGACGAGCACCTCGCGCGGCACGAGCACCTGCACGGCGCCGGCCACGGCCGACCCGATGAGCAGCGCCGGCATGATCGCGCGCGCCTCGGCGACGAACTGCTGCAGGCTGCGCTCCACCTTCGTGTGCTCGTGCCCGTGCTGCTCGGTCACCTCGCAGCTGGCTTGGAAGGTCGGCGTGAGCAGCGAGCTGGGGTCGGGGTGCTTGCTGAAGAGCCACCCGATGAGGTTCGCGAGCAGGAACCCGCCGACGAGCCGGGCGACGAGGATCCCGCCGTCCCAGCCGAAGGCCTGATGCGTCGTGACGATGACGATGGGGTTGAGGATCGGCGCCGCGAGCAGGAAGGTGATCGACTCCGGCACCGTGAACCCGCGCACGATGAGGCCGCGGGCGAGCGGGACGTTGCCGCACTCGCAGACCGGCAGGAACATGCCGAGCAGCGAGATGCAGGCCCGGCGGAGGATCGGCTGCGTGGGCAACCACCGCTCGAGCCAGCCGTCGGGAAGCCAGATCTGCACGAGGATCGACAGCACGATGCCGAGCACCACGAACGGCAGCGACTCCACCACCACGCTGAGCGTCAGGGTCACGAAGTCGCGCACCGCGGTGGGCGGGGTGAGCGCCTCGTCGAGCGGCATGAGCGCCCGGAGCACGAAGAGCCCGACCACCACGAGCAGTGCGACGCCGATCAGGAGCGGTGTCCGCAGGTTCCGTGGATCACGCCCCTCGGTGCGACCCCAGTGCTCCGCGCCGTCGTCGTCGGGCGCGGTCCAGTCGTCGTCGACCCCGAGGGTGCCGGTCGTCCTGCTCACTCCGGCCTCACGCGCGCTGGGCCGCCGCCGAGCAGTTCTCGCAGAGCCCGAAGACGTCGACGACGTGCTTCGCCTCGGTGAACCCGTGCTGCGACGCGACCGAGCGCGCCCAGGCTTCGACCTCGTCGGCCTCGATCTCGATGGTGAGACCACAGTTGCGGCAGATGAGGTGGTGGTGGTGGGTGCCCGGCGTGCAGGCGCGGTAGAGGTTCTCGCCCTCAGGCGACTGCAGGGAGTCCGCTTCGCCCTCGACCGCGAGGTCGGAGAGGGCGCGGTACACGGTCGCGAGCCCGATCGGCGAACCGGTGTCGCGGAGTTCGGCGTGCAGACCCTGGGCGCTGATGAATCCGTCGTTGCCGCCGAGGGCCTCGCGGACAGCTTCTCGCTGCCAGGTGTTGCGCTTCGCCACGGGTGCTCCTGCCTGTCGCTTCAAGGGTACCCGGGAACCGCTCGGAGGACGCTCCGAAGCAGCTCCACGCGGACGCGGTGCACGGTCCACGATCATCACGCGACCTTGGCGTGCCGCGTCTCGCCGACGGGTGCCCGACGACCACGTCGCCCGGACGCGGTGCGCGGCCCGACGATGCGGCAGACGAGGTAGATGAGGAAGGAGATCGTCGTGATGTAGGGGCTGATCGGAAGCGATCCACCGATGGCGAGCAGGATGCCGCCGACCGCCGAGACGAAGCCGAAGAGCATGCTCAGCACCGGGACGAGGACGGGCGACGACGACACCCTGAGCGCCGCGGCCGCAGGTGTCACGAGCAGTGCGAGGACGAGCAGCGCACCGATGATCTGCACCGACACCGCGACGGTGAGCCCGAGCAGCACCATGAAGGCGAGCGAGACGAACCGGCTCGGCACCCCACGCGCTGCGGCGACGTCCGGGTCGAGGCTGTCGAAGCTGAGGGGCCGCCAGAGGAGGAGGAGCGCTACCAGCACGACGATGCTGATGACGATGAGCAGGCCGAGCTGCGGGTCGTCGACCGAGACGATCTGCCCGGTGAGGAGCCCGAACTTGTTGGCACTCCGGCCCGGATAGAGCGCGAGGAACAGGATGCCGAGGCCGAGGCCGAACGGCATGAGCACCCCGATGATCGAGTTGCGGTCGCGCGCTTTGGAGCCGAGCAGGCCGATGAGGATCGCGGCGACGAGTGAGCCCGCGAGGGACCCGACGACGACGTTGGCCCCGAACAGCAGCGCACCCGCGGCGCCGGCGAAGGACAGCTCGCTGATCCCGTGCACCGCGAACGCCATGTCCCGCTGCATCACGAACACGCCGATGAGGCCGCCGACGATGCCCAGGACCGCGCCGGCGATGATCGAGTTCTGCACGAGTTCGAGGAGTGCGCCGTAGTCCTGGAAGTTGAACAGGCGTCCCCAGAGGTCGTCGGTGTTCATGCGCCGACCCCCACCGCACCGGTGTGCGGATCGTCGTGGTGATGGTGGTGGGTCTCGCTGTCGGGGATGCCGACCACGACGACCCGGCCGTGGCTGCGGAGCACGTCGACGGGCGTGCCGTAGAGCTCCGACAGCACCTCGCTGCGGAGCACCTCGTCGGGGGTGCCCTCCCGGAACCGGCCGCCCGCGAGGTACAGGATGCGGTCGACCATGGGGAGCACCGGGTTCACGTCGTGGGTGACGAAGACCACCGCGGTGTCGTGCTCGCGCCGACGACGGTCGATGAGTTCGCTGACCCCGCGCTGATGCTGGAGGTCGAGGCTGAGCAGCGGTTCGTCGCAGAGGAGGAGGATCGGGTCGTCTGCGAGCGCCTGGGCGACGCGGAGCCGCTGCTGCTCACCACCGGACAGGGTGCCCACCGCGCCGTCGGCGTAGGCGGTCGCGCCGACGGAGGCGATCAGCTCGTCGACCCGACGCTTCGTCGCCGCGGTGCGGATGGGGAGTCCGAAGCGGTGACCGTCGACGCCGAGGGCGACGAGATCGCGACCGCGCATCGGCGTGCCGGCGGGGATGAGCTTCTGCTGCGGGATGTAGCCGATGCGGCGGTCGCCGCGGTGCACCGGGCCTCCGGCGACCCTGATGGTCCCGCGGTCGAGCTGCTGCTGCCCGAGGATGGTGCGCAGCAGACTCGTCTTGCCGGAGCCGTTCGGGCCGAGCACGGCGAGGAACTCCCCCGGGCGCACCGAGAGGTCGAGGCCGTCCCAGAGCGTGCGTCCGCCGAAACCGAGCTCGGCCCCGGCGAGCGCCAGGACGTCGACGGGGCCTGAGTCGTTGGTCGGACCGCTGGTCATCGATTCAGGGCGTCCGCCACGGCGTCGACGTTCTCGGTCATCCACGAGAGGTAGTCCTTGCCGTCCGGGAGGGTCTCGGTGAATGACAGCACCGGCACGCCTGCGTTCTCCGCGGCGGTCTTGACCTGTTCGGTCTCGCCGCCACTCGTCTGCTCATTGTAGGCAAGCAGCGCGACCGATCCGCCGCCGAAGAGGTCGAGCGTCTCCTTGAGGACGGTCGGTGACACGTCGGTGCCCTCCTCGATCGCCTCGCTGAACGCCTCGGGGGTCCGGTTCACGAGTCCGGCGCCCTCGAGCAGGTAGAGCGGGACGGGCTCGGTGATGGCGACGCCCTCGCCGTCGTGTGCGGTCTTGATCGCGGCCTGGGCCGTCTCGATCGTGCCGAGGGACTCGGTGAAGGCCTTCGCGTTCGCGGTGTACGTGGCGGCGTTCCCGCTGTCGAGTTCGCCGAGCTCCTTGGCCAGCTCGTCGGCGAGCTTCGCCATCGTCGGGAAGCTGTACCAGACGTGCTCGTTGAAGCCCTCGATGTGGTCGTGGCCGTCGTCCTCGGCGTGCGCCTCATCCGTGTGCTGCTCGTCTGCGTGGTCGTCGTCCGGGGCGAGGCCCGACAGGTCGACGACGTTGACGACCTCGACGGACTCGTTCTTGGCTGCGTCGAGGAGCGTGTCGACGAACGGGTCGTAGCCGCCGCCGTTCTCGATGACGAGGTCGGCGTTCTTGATGGAGAGCTGGTCCTGCGTGCTCGCCTCGTAGGAGTGCGGGTCCTGGGCGGCCGAGGAGATGAGCGAGGTCACCTCGACGTCCTTGCCGCCGATCTTCGAAGCGATGTCGCCGTACACGTTCGTGGAGGCGACGATGTTGATCTTGCCATCGTCGGTCGCGCTCGACGCGCCGCTGCCGGAGCAGCCCGCGAGGACGAGGGCGGCTGCCGGGAAGATGGCCAAGGCTGGGAGCAGGGTGCGAGCGCGCATTGATGAACCTTCTCGATCGGGGTGAGAGCACCAACGCTACGCCTATTGATACTGATTCTCAAAATCGCCCTTCGACGGGCTCAGGGACCGAAGAGATGACTCAGGGGCCCGGTGCTCAGTCGAGCAGCAGCGCCGGCTCCTCGATGATCGACGCGACGTCCGCCAGGAAGCGGCTCGCGACGTCGCCGTCCACCACGCGGTGATCGAAGGAGGCGCCGAGCGTCGTCACGAACCGACTGCGCACCTCGCCGTCGACGACCCACGGCTTCTGCTTGATCGTGCCGAGCGCGACGATGCCGACCTCGCCCGGGTTGAGGATCGGGGTGCCGGTGTCCATGCCGAAGACACCGATGTTCGTCACCGTGATCGTGCCGTTCTGCTGGTCGGCCGGCGGCGTCTTGCCGTCGCGGGCCGTGAGGGTGAGGGTCTCGAGGGCTCGCGCCAGCTCGAGCAGGCTCATCGCCTGCGCCTCCTTGACGTTCGGGACGATCAGTCCGCGCGGTGTCGCGGCGGCGACGCCGAGGTTCACGTAGTGGCGGACGATGATCTCCTGGTCGGTCCACTCGCTGTTGACCGTGGGGTTGCGGCGGACCGCCCAGATCATCGCCTTGGCCATGATGAGCAGCGGCGAGACCTTGACGCCGGCGAAGTCCGTCGAGTTCTTCAGGCGCTTGACGAACTCCATCGTGCGCGTCGCGTCGACGTCGACGAAGAGGGAGACGTGCGGCGCGGTGAAGGCGCTGCGGGTCATGGCCGTCGCGATGGCTTTGCGGACGCCCTTGACCGGGATGCGCTCCTCGCGCTCGTCGGCCCACTCCGGCGTCTCGATGTTGCGGAACACGCTCGCCTGGCTGGCCTCGCGGATGACGTCGTCGCGGGTGATCTCACCCGCGAGCCCGGTGCCTTCGATGGCCGTGAGATCGACCTCGAGGTCCTTCGCGAGCTTCCGGATGGGCGGCTTGGCGATGACCGGCAGCGCGGACGCGGCGGGGATGCTCGACGGCGGCTGGCGGCGCACGGGCGGCTGCGGGGTGACGGCCGGGCTCGCCGGCTCGACGACCGGCGTCGCGCCACGGCCACGGCGACGGCTCGAGGTGCTGCCGGCGCTGCCGTACCCGACGAGCACGGCACCAGGGCGCGGCTCTTCGGCAGGAGAGACGCTCGCTGCGGTGTCAGCGGCCAGCGTGGCCTCCTCCGACTCGACGACCGCCGGTGCGGGCACGGTCGGCTCGGCGGTCGCTGCCCCACCACCGGTGCTCACGCTGATGATGGGCGTCCCGACATCGACGGTCTGGCCCTCCTCGACGAGCAGAGCGCCGACAGTGCCGGCGAACGGCGACGGGAGTTCGACGAGCGACTTCGCGGTCTCGATCTCGACCAGCACCTGGTTGACCGAGACGGCGTCGCCCGGCGCTACCTTCCATGCGACGATCTCGGCCTCGGTCAGGCCTTCGCCGACGTCCGGCAGTTCGAACTGGAGATCACTCATCGTGGTTCCTCGTCTTCCTTCGGTGTTCAGTACGCCAGCGAGCGATCGACGGCCTCGAGGATGCGGTCGGCATCCGGGAGGTAGACGCCTTCGAGCTTCGCCGGCGGGAACGGGGTGTCGAACCCGGACACCCGAAGAACGGGTGCCTCGAGCGAGTAGAAGGCACGCTCGGTGACGGTCGCCGCGATCTCCGAGCCGACGCTCGTGAAGCCGGGCGCCTCCTGCACATAGACGAGGCGGCCGGTCCGGCGGACGGATTCGACGAGCGGGTCGTAGTCGATGGGCGACAGCGAGCGCATGTCGACGACCTCGACGCTCGTGCCCTCGGTGGCGGCGAGTTCCGCCGCCTGCAGCATGACGCTCACGATCGCGCCGTGTCCGGCGAGGGTGACCTCCGTGCCGGTGCGGACGATGCGGCTACCGTGCAGTGGCGCGGCCGAGCCGTCGAGGTCGACCTCGCCCTTCGGCCAGTAGCGGCTCTTCGGCTCGAGGAAGACGACCGGGTCGTTCGAGGCGATGGCCTCCTGGATCATCCAGTAGGCGTCGTTCGGGGTCGACGGGCTGACGACGCGCAGACCGGCGGTGTGGGCGAAGTACGCCTCGGGGCTCTCCTGGTGGTGCTCGACCGCGCCGATGTGTCCGCCGTAGGGGATCCGGATGACGACAGGCATCTGCAGCTTGCCCTCGTGCCGGTTGGTGAGCTTCGCGAGCTGCGTCGTGATCTGGTTGAAGGCCGGGAACACGAAGCCGTCGAACTGGATCTCGCACACCGGACGGTAGCCGCGCATGGCGAGGCCGATCGCGGTGCCGACGATGCCGGACTCCGCAAGCGGGGTGTCGAGCACGCGGTCGCCGCCGAACTCGGCGTGCAAGCCCTCGGTGACGCGGAAGACGCCGCCGAGCGGGCCGATGTCCTCGCCCATCAGCAGGACCTTGTCGTCCTCGGTCATCGCCTTGCGCAGGCCGGCGTTCAACGCCTTCGCCATCGGCATGGTGGTCATCGTCATGCGTTGCCTCCTTCGAGCGAGGCCTCGTAGCGTTCGAGCCAGGCCTGCTGCTCGACCATGAGTGGGTGCGGTTCGGAGTAGACGCCCTCGAACATGAGCTCGGGACCGGGCGCCTCGAGTGCGAGCGTGCGCACGCGGGTGTCCTCGGCGAGCGCAGCGGCCTCCTCGTCGACCTCGGCGAAGAACGCGTCCGAAGCGCCGAGCCCCTGGAGGTACGTCTTGAACCGGACGATCGGGTCGCGGGCGATCCAGGACTGGAGTTCGTCGTCGGTGCGGTACTTCGTCGGGTCGTCGCTCGTGGTGTGGGCGCCGACCCGGTAGGTCATCGCCTCGATGAGGCTCGGGCCGTGGCCGGCGCGGGCGTCGTCGAGGTGCTTCGCCGCCGTCGCGTAGCTCGCGAGGACGTCGTTGCCGTCGATGCGGACGCTGTCGAGGCCGAACCCGGCGGCGCGCTGGTAGAGCGGCTCGCGGGCCTGGCGGGAGACGGGGACGGAGATGGCCCACTGGTTGTTCTGCAGGAAGAACACCTGCGGCGTCTGGTAGCTGGCGGCGTAGATGTACGCCTCGTTCGCGTCACCCTCGGAGCTCGAGCCGTCGCCAAAGTAGACGAGCACGGCCGTGTCGCGGTCGGGGTCGCCGGTGCCGACGGCCTTGTCGAAGTTCAGGCCCATCGCGTAGCCGGTCGCGTGCAGGGTCTGAGCGGCGAGCACGAGGGTGTACAGGTGCATGTTGCCGTTGGACGGATCTGCCGGGTCCCAGCCGCCGTGCGTGTTGCCGCGCATGAGGCGGACGATGTCGATGGGGTCGACACCGCGGATCATCGCGACGACGTGTTCGCGGTAGGAGGGGAAGATGTGGTCCTGGGCTCGCGCCGCACGGGCCGAACCGACCTGTGCCGCCTCCTGCCCGTGACTCGGCGGCCACAGCGCCATCTGGCCCTGGCGCTGCAGGTTCGTCGCCTCGATGTCGAAGGCGCGGACGTTCGCCATGTCTCGGTAGAACTGCTGCAGGTCGGTCTCGGTCAGGCGATCGAGGAACGGCTGATAGCGCTCCGCGTGTTCGTTCGGCGCGAAGGTGCCGGCCGCGTCGATAAACTGGACGCTGGGCACGGTGGGGTCGTCTCCGGAACGGCTCATCGTGAGCGCACTCCCTCTCGTGTCGGGTGGTCGGCCGGCAGTCCGGCGAGGATCTCTGCAGCGGCGGCGAGGAGCGGTTCGATCGACTCGGCTTCACCGATCGAGATGCGGACGCCGTCGCCGGGGAAGGCGCGGCCGACGATGCCGTGCGCGAGGAAGGTCTCGTTCGCCGCGGCCGTCTGCTCGCCGAGGCCGAACCAGACGAAGTTGCCCTGTGCCGCGGGGATGAACCAGCCCTGCTCGCGGAGTGCGGCGGCGAGGTCGTCGCGTCGTGCGGTGATGACCGCGACGCGGGCTCGGATGTCTTCGGCGTTCGCGAGTCCGGCGATGGCCGCCTGCTGCGCCGGCGCGGTGCTGGAGAGCGGGATGGCCGCGTTACGGGCGCCGTTGAGAACGAGCTCGTGGCCGATGGCCCAGCCGACGCGGAGGCCGGCGAGTCCGTAGGCCTTCGAGAAGGTGCGGAGCACGACGAGGTTCGGGTGCTCGTCGAGGAGCGGGATGCCGTTGACGGCGTCATCGTCGGTGACGAACTCGCGGTAGGCCTCGTCGAGGAGGACGAGCACGTCGGACGGCACGGAGCGGAGGAAGGCGAGGAAGGCGGCGCGCTCGACGACCGGGCCCGTGGGGTTGTTCGGCGTGCAGACGATGACGACGCGGGTTCGGTCGGTGACGGCTGCGGCCATCGCCTCGAGGTCGTGGGAGCCGTCGGGCCGGTTCGGGACGCGCACCGACGTCGCTCCGGCGACGGTCACGAGACCGGGGTAGGCCTCGAAGGAGCGCCAGGCGAAGACGACTTCGTCTCCCGGACCGGCGGTCGCGGTGATGAACTGGCTGAGGAGTGCGACCGAGCCCGCCCCGATGTGGATGCGTTCCGGCGTGACGCCGTTGGTTTCGGCGAGCGCCGTGCGCAACGCGAGTGCGGCGCCGTCGGGGTAGCGGTGGGAGTGCGCAGCCGTGTCGGTGATGGCCGAGAGGACGGCGTCGAGCGGCGGGAACGGGACCTCGTTGCTGGAGAGCTTGAAGGCGTCGGGTGCGGCCGGCTTGCCCTGGCGGTAGGGCGGCAGATCTGCGATCTCCGGACGGAGACGGACCGGGCTCCGGCCCGGCTGAGCGGCCGGCTGGGCGGTGGTTGGCAGGTTGTCACTCACTCGACGAGTCTAGGCCGCGAAGGATACCTGCGTCGGAATGCAGTGCGCCGGTCCGAATCGGCCCTTTGCCCGCCGTGGCAAGGGTGGGAGGATTGCCGTCATGGGACGTTTTCTGCTGAACCTGATCGTCAACGGCTTCGCCATCTGGGTCACCACCCTCATCGTCGCCGGTGTGAACGTGACACCGTACGCGCCCGGCGGCACGCTCGAGACGATCCTGACCTTCGCGCTCGTCGCCCTCATCTTCGCGGTCGTGAACACCATCATCGGCTCGGTCATCAAGGTGCTCGCGTTCCCCCTCTACATCCTCACGCTCGGCCTGATCGGGCTCCTCATCAACGGGCTCCTCCTCCTCATCACCGCAGGCATCAGCGGCTGGTTCGGCTTCGGCCTGACCGTCGACGGCTTCTGGTGGGGCGTCCTCGGGGCGATCGTCATCTCGATCGTGAACTGGCTGCTCGGCATCGTCATCCGCCCGAAGACGCGCGACTGACACTCAGCTCCACCACCCGGTCACGGGAGGACCTTGTCGGCCCGGTACATGATCCGCTCCCCTTCATCGGCCAGTCCGTCGAGCGGACGAAGGGCATCTCTGACGCCCGGGTCGCTCGAGCCGTCCAGTAGTCGGGCGGTGTCGAGGTAGTTCCGCGCCAGATGCGCCGGGACCGGTTCGTCGACTCCGTCGGCGGGAGGCGGGGGCGGCCCACCGTCATACAGTGAACGCCGCGCCACTCGCCCACCGTCAACCGGTTCCGCCCGTTCCCCGGACAGCGCCGGGACCGGATCCTCCTCGTGCTGCACGTGCAACGCTGGGACGTCCTCAGGGAGATCGATCGTCTCGACGGGCGCCCCGAAGGTGACGACCGACGAGTCGTACTGGCCTGAAGCGCCGATGGCCGCTGCGACGATCCCTCCCTGGGAGTACCCGACGTGCATGACGCGCGCTCCCTCCGGGATCCCTGCCTGTCTCATGGCTTCCATCGTCGCTTGCACGCTCTCCGCCGCCGCACCTGCGACAGCGTTCAGGTTGCTCCGAGCGTCCCATGGCTCAGTCGAACCCGGCACGGGGAGCATCTCGACGGTTCCGCCGGACCAGACGATCCAGACGTCTTCGCCGTTCTCGTCGACGTGGTGTTCGATCCTGATCTGCGGGGCGCCAGGAGCGTTCCCCGGCATCCGCTCCATGAGTTCGGACGGGCTACGCGGCGGCCCCATGGCCGCCCATGGTTGAGCTGCCGGCGCTCCGGCCGGCGCCGTCCATCCGGGTGGACGGATCGGCTTGACGTCGACCGGTGCCGGCGTGAAGATCCCGCTCGTGTCTGCTCCACGGGCGATGAGCAGCGCGACACCGGCGACCCCGCCGGACGTCCGCGGGTCGTAGTCGCGCAGGAACGGGACGGGTGCACCAGCGGCTCCGGTCAGCGCATCGTCGACCGAGGAGACGAACGTCCGCAGCAGACGTGCAGTCGCAGCAGAGGATCCTAGGTTCCGCAGGGTCCGCTGTGCCGTCGCCTCGAGTGCAGGCCAGACCTTCGGGTTGAGCGAGATGAGGGCGAAGGCGGCCACGGCCGGCGCAACGAACGGAACGAGAAGCGACCGCCCCCAGGTGACCGCCATGTCCTCCATGAACTGCGCCTCGCCAGGCGCCACCTGCTTGTCGGTCTCATGGAACCGCACCACCGTGCCGACGACAGCCCCGAGGACCCACGCACCCGCACCCGCGATCGACTCGAACAGTTCAGACACCCCGCGCTCGAGTGCCCCATACGCTTCGGCACCGAGCGTGAGCTGCCCGCTCAGACGTTCAGCATCGACCGCGGCGTCCCGCAGGGCGGAGGCTGCGCGCATCGCAGCCTCCCCGCCCGCACTGGACGGTGTTGAGGACGACGAAGGGTCGAGCCACGGACGCGCGAGCGCAGTCGGGATGGCGGTGCCGGTGTCCGCTGAACCGGCGACCGCCTCGACCTGGGACGCCGCGTCGAGACACCACTCGGCGAGGGCGGCGGTGACCCGCGCGAGATGCAGCTGGTCGTCGGTCGCCACGGCCGTGGAGCCGCCTCCGCTCAGAACGACGTCGTCACTCATCCGCGTCCATCCGCCACGGCACTCGTCGCGGCCCCGCGAGCGATGCCTGCACCGACATCGAGCGCGGCTGCGGCAGCACGCAAGTGCTGAGCGAGCTCATCCGCACTCCACCCGAACACCGTGGCCGCTGGGCCCGACCACCGCGCCCCGGCACGCGCGTCCCCCAGCGTCGTCATCCAGACCTCGAGGTCGAACATCACGGATTCGAGACGAAGCGACCGCAATTCGAGCACGGCGACCGACTCCTCGAGGCTCTCCTCGGCCGAGCACATCCTGATGCCATCGTCGTCCATCCCCGCCGTCCCCTCTGTGCTGATCCCGCGCCAGCCACAGCTCTCGACTCTGCCGGAGCACCGCCGATCGCCAGAGGCGCCGTCCGTTCGATGTGGAGGGGATGTCGCTCGCGGGGACTGTGGAGCGGAGTCAGCTGAGAACGGTTCGACGGCTCGGGCGCGGTCGGCCAGAATAGACGCATGAACACCCTCGGGGAGGCCGACCCCGGCACGACCCCGTTCCGCGTGTGCTTCGTCTGCGCGGGCAACATCTGTCGATCCCCGATGGCCGAGAGCGTCTTCACCGACCTCGTCGCGGCCGCCGGGCTGGAGCGGGTCGTGGAAGTCTCCTCCGCCGGCACCGGCGACTGGCACGTCGGCGAGCACGCCGACCACCGCACGGTCACCGCACTGCGAGCGCACGGCCACGACGCCACCGCCCACCGGGCCAAGCAGTTCGACCCCGACCGCTTCGACAGCTACGACCTCGTCGTCGCCCTCGACCGCAGTCACGAACGCATCCTGCGGGCCTGGGCGGGCAACGACGCCGACCGTTCCAAGGTGCACCTGCTCCTGAGCTTCGACAGCACCTCCGGGACCCGCGACGTGCCCGACCCCTATTACTCGGACGCCCAGATGTTCGAGACCGTCCTCGGCATGATCGACCATGCCTGCAGATCCCTCTTCCACCAGCTCGAACCAGCACTGACCCAGGGAGCCACCCCATGACCGAATTCCCCGCCCAACCGCTCAGCCCGCTCGACGGTCGCTACCGCCCCGCCGTGACGGCGCTCGGAGAGTATCTCTCGGAGGCCGGCCTGAACCGCGCCCGCGTGCAGGTCGAGGTCGAGTGGCTCGTCTACCTCACCGAGCACTCGATGTTCGGCTCCTCCCCGCTCACCCCGGCGGAGATCGAACAGCTCCGCGCGCTCTACCTCGACTTCGGCCAGGCCGACATCGACTGGCTCGCCGAGAAGGAGGCCGTCACGCGTCACGATGTGAAGGCCGTCGAATACCTCGTGCGCCACCGCCTGTCCGAGCTCGGTCTCGACCGCATCGCCGAACTCACCCACATCGCCTGCACGAGCGAGGACATCAACAACCTCTCCTACGCGCTCACCGTGTCGCAGGCCGTCCGCGCCATCTGGCTGCCGAAGCTGCGACTCGTCCTCGACTCCCTGCGCACCAAGGCCGTCGACTTCCGGGCCGTCCCGATGCTCGCCCGCACGCACGGCCAGCCGGCGACGCCCACCACGATGGGCCGCGAGCTCGCCGTCACCGTCTACCGACTCGAGCGCATCGCCCTGCAGATCGAGGCGAACGAGTACCTCGGCAAGTTCTCCGGCGCGACCGGCACCTTCGCCGCCCATGTCGTCGCCGATCCCGATGCGGACTGGCCCGCCATCTCGCGCGAGTTCGTCGAAGGACTCGGCCTCGACTGGAACCCGCTGACGACGCAGATCGAGTCGCACGACTGGCAGGCGGAGCTCTACGGCAAGATCTCCCACGCCAACCGCGTGCTGCACAACCTCGCCACGGACATGTGGACGTACATCTCCATTGGCTACTTCCGGCAGATCCCGGTCGCCGGCGCCACCGGCTCGTCGACCATGCCGCACAAGGTCAACCCGATCCGTTTCGAGAACGCCGAGGCCAACCTGGAGCTGTCGAGCGCGATCCTCGACTCCCTCGCCGCCACCCTCGTCACCTCGCGACTCCAGCGCGACCTCACCGACTCGAGCGCCCAGCGCAACATCGGTGTCGGGTTCGGCCACTCGCTGCTCGCCCTCGACAACATCCTCGGCGGCCTCGGACAGATCGACCTCGCGGAGGACGTGCTCGCCGCGGACCTCGACAACAACTGGGAGGTGCTCGCGGAGGCCATCCAGACGGTCATCCGCGCCGAGGTGACCGCGGGTCGCTCGAGCATCGAGGACCCCTACGCGCTCCTCAAGGAGCTCACGCGCGGCAAGCGTCTCGGGCAGGCGGAGCTCGTCGAGTTCGTCTCCAAGCTCGACATCGGCGACGCCGCGAAGCAGCGCCTGCTCGAGCTCACCCCGGCGACGTACCTCGGGCTCTCCGACGACCTGGTGGACTACCTGCCGTAGGTCGCCCATCGACAGGCTCGGGGAACGGGAGACCGATCACCGAGCCTGTCGGCGTGCGCCCTTCGACAGGCTCAGGGACCGGAAGGGACGCTCAGGGACCGGAAGGGACGCTCAGGGACCGGAGGGAACGCGCGGGACCCGGCAAGACGCCGAAGGACCGGAGGGAGCGCTCAGGGCCGGAAGGACGAGACGGTCAGTGGCCGGAGGGGCGCGGCGGACGCTTGTCGTCGCCGTCCTGCTCGTCGAGGTCGAGCTTCTCCTGGAAGTCGGGCTTCACGGCGAGCGCCAGCATCGCGAGGACGACGAGCGAGGCGATGAACGCGATGCCCAGGCCGATGAGCGACAGGACGATCTCGCGGGTCGACATCAGGACGACGACGCCGGTGAAGACCCCCATGACGCCCGAGAGCACGAGGAGCTCGATCGGCCGCAGGACGTCGTCGCGGTTGGGCTTGCTCATGATGCGGCTCCAGCCGTGCCGGTGGTGTCGTCGGTGGCTGCGCCGGTGACCGGGCGCTTGCCCGCCCACCGCAGCGACAGTCCGCCGATGACGAGGTAGACGCCGATGATCGCGGCGTATGCCCCGACGAGGCCGACGACGACGATGTCCGCACGGAGGACACCCTCGACACCTCCCGGGGCGGCGAATCGCTGCTCGAGTCCGGGCGGGACGAGGAGCGTCGCGATGGCGAGCAGCACCGTGAAGGCACCGACCGCGGTCCAGTCCTTCGCCGCGGCGAGGCGTCCGCGCCAGCGGATCCCGCTGTACAGCTCGAGGAATCCAGTGAGGGCCGCCCACAGGGTGACGACATAGAGGAAGATGCTCAGCCCGCCGCCGCTCACGAGCAGCGAGAAGACGCCGGTCACGACGCCGATGAGGCCCTGGCCGAGGAAGAACGCGCGCGTCACGGTGTCGGAGAAGTTCGGGAACGCGAAGGCGCCGACGATCGCTCCGGACAGCAGCGTGAAGACCCCGAAGACCACGAGGCCGAACTGCGAGGAGTGGCCCTGCGTGAAGGTGACGACCCCCGCCGTGGCGAGCGCGATCACCGCACGCAGGATCGGGACCATCCAGTACCGATCGTGCTTGGCGCCGTCGAACGGAATGCTGGGCACGGTGAACGTCTCATCTCTTGCAGGAAGTCCCTTCCAGCTTACGCGGTCCTGCGGGCGACGCGGACCGGGGTCAGGGCGCCCTGGGTGGGACCGACAGGCCCGCGGCGAGTTCCGCGAAGACGGACTCGGCATCGGCCCGATCCCGGGTCAGCAGTGACGCCTGCCCAGCCCAGAAGCCCTGGAGGTCCGCGACGCCCCGCTCGGAGGCGATGGTGCGGAACCGACCGGTCAGCCAGTTCTGGACCGGGAACGGGGCGACGACCCCCGAGGCCTCGATCTGGCGCAGCACCCGGTTCGGGACACCCCGGCCGAGCCTGCCGCTCATCGCGCGCGTGAGGACGGTACCGTCGGCGGGCGTCGAGACGATGGCCGCCCGATGCTCGGCCGTCGCCGCGGAGACGCTCGTGCGGAGGAAGGCGGTCCCGACCTGCACACCGGCGGCGCCGAGCGCCCGTGCGGCGGCGACACCACGTCGGTCGGCGATACCGCCGGCGGCGATCACCGGGACGTCCAAAGCGTCGACGAGTTGCGGGATCAAGGCGACCAGACCGACGAGGGAGTCCTCGGCCGCTCGCCGGAACGAGACGCGGTGGCCGCCGGCCTCCATGCCCGTGCCGACGACGACGTCGACGCCGCCCTCCTGCAGGGCGAGTCCCTCGGCAACCGTGGTAGCCGTCCCGACCACGACGATGCCCTGCTCGTGCGCTGCGTCGACCACCGGCCGCGGTGGAACCCCGAAGACGAAGCTGACCACGGCGGGCCGTGCCTCCAGGACGGCCTCGATCTGCTCGTCGAAGGGCGGCACGTACCGGGCCGGGCGATCGGGCAGCTCGAGCGACAACTCGTCGAACACGGGTCGGAGCGCCTCGACCGCGGCTGCGAAGGACGCCTCGGAGTCGTCGGGCGACAGCTCGTCTCCACGCGGCAGCCACAGGTTCAGTGCGAAGGGCGCCGCGGTCCGCTCGCGGAGCGCCGTGACCGTCCGCTCGATGCGTTCGGCGTCGTAGCCGTACAGGCCGAAGGAACCGAGGCCGCCCAGCTCACTCACCGTCGCGGTGAGTTCGACGGAGGACAGGCCTCCGAAGGGGCCGAGCACGATCGGGACGTCGATAGGAAGGGCACGCACGCCACCAGTATGTCCCGCCCCTCTTGCGGGCGAAACCGGATCGAAACATGATGGACATCAAACAACTCACTTTGAGCTGTTTACTGAGTGCATCGACGCACACCCATAGAGGAGCTCCACCGCCATGACGCTGACCATCGCCGGACTGCAGCACCACGGCGTCCTCGGAGACGTCGAGGCGAACCTCGCGCTCGTCGCCGACGCCGCCCGACAGGCATCGGATCGCGGCGCGGATCTGCTCGTCACCCCCGAGATGTTCATCACCGGCTACAACCTCGGCGACCGCCTCGCCCCGCTCGCCACCCCGGAGCTGATCGACCGGGTCGCCGCCATCGCCGGCGAGACCGGGATCGCGATCCTCGCCGGCCTCCCCGAACCGCTCCCCGGCGGAGCCGTCGCGAACGCCCTCGTCCTCGTCGGTCCTGACGGGACGGAGCTACTCCGCTACCGCAAGACGCACCTGTTCGGCGAGCTGGACCGACAGCTCTTCGTAGCCGGTGACACCCTCGCACCGACCGTCGACCTGGGTGGCGTCCGCGTCGCCGTCCTCATCTGTTACGACGTCGAGTTCCCCGAGACCGTCCGCGCGGCGGCCCTCGACGGCGCCGACGTCGTGATCGTCCCCACCGCGCAGATGGAGCCCTACGCGCACATCGCCGAGCGGCTCATCCCGGTGCGCGCCTGGGAGAACCAGGTCCACCTCGTCTACGTCAACCGCGTCGGCTCCGAAGGGGACCTCACCTACGTCGGCCGCAGCAGCATCGTCGGCCCGGACGGCGTGGTCCTCGACGCGCTCGACGCGGACGCCGTCGGTCTCATGATCGCCACGATCGATCCCGAGGCCACCAAGCGCGCCAGGCAGGAGAACCCCTACCTCGCCGACCGCCGCGCCGAGCTGTATTGAAGGACCCCGTCCCTCCTCCCCTCCCCCTCCGAGTCCCCAGACTCCCCTGGAAAGTGACCTCATGACCGTGAACCCCATCGCCGAGCCGCGTCAGCGCCTCGACGGCCAGCTCGGTACCGGCTCCATCGTCTTCATGGTGATCGCCGCCGCCGCACCACTCACCGTGATCGGCGGCAACGTCCCCATCGCGATCGGCACCGGCAACGGCGCCGGAGCCCCGATCGGCTTCGCCCTCGCCGCCGTGATCCTCCTCGTCTTCTCCGTCGGCTTCGTCACCATGACGCCGTTCGTCCGCGAAGCCGGCGCGTTCTTCTCCTATGTGACGGCCGGACTCGGCTCTCGCCTCGGTCTGGGTTCCGCGTTCACCGCACTCGTCGCCTACACGGCGATCCAAGTGGGCGTGTACGGCTACATGGGGTGGGCGCTCGACGACCTCGTCACGTACTTCGGCGGCCCGAGCCTGCCCTGGTGGCTGTACTCCTTCGCGACGATGGCGATCGTGGCGGTGCTCGGCTACCGGCACATCGACCTGAGCGCGAAGGTGCTCGGCATCGCCCTGACGCTCGAGATCCTCGTGGTCGTCGTGCTCGACGTCGTCATCTTCGCGACGGGCGGCGCGGACGGCATCGCGGTCGAGACCTTCGACCCCGCCAACATCTTCACCGGTGGAATCGGCGTCGCCGTGCTCTTCGCCCTCACCGGTTTCATCGGATTCGAGGCGACCGCGGTCTTCCGAGACGAGGCGCGCAACCCGGAACGCACCATCCCGCGAGCAACGTACCTGGCCGTCGTCATCATCGGTGTGTTCTACGCCATCTCCTGCTGGGCGCTCGTGACGGGCGTCGGCGCGGGGAACGCCGTCGCGGTCGCCCAGCAGACGCTCGCCGGCGAGGGCAACCTCCTGCTCGACACGACGACGACCTACCTCGGCCCGATCATGCGCGATGTCGTCCAGGTGCTGCTCATCACGAGCCTGTTCGCGTGCGTGCTGTCCTTCCACAACGTCATCGCGCGCTACCAGTTCACACTGGCGCAGAAGTCGGTGCTGCCCGCCCGCCTCGGCCGGCGCCACCCCGCACACCACTCCCCGTCGACCTCCTCGATCGTGCAGACGGTGACGGCGGCCATCGTCCTCGCAGCACTCGCACTCGCCGGCCTCGACCCGCTCGTCGGGGTCTTCGGATCCATGGCCGGGGTGGCGACCGTCGGGATGGTGCTGCTCATGCTGACGACCTCGATCGCCGTCCTCGTGTTCTTCGCGCGCCGACCCGAGCTGGTCGCCGGCCGCACCTGGGGTGCGCGGGTGTTCCCGATCCTCGCGGTGGTCGGACTCGCGTTCGCGCTGTGGCTCGTGCTGTCGAACTTCACGCTCGTCACCGGCGGAAGCGTCACCGTGAGTGTCGTGCTCGCCCTCATCCCCGTGGTCGCCATGCTGATCGGTATCGTGTTGGGGAAGCGGTTCCCCCTGGACGCCGAGCCGGACGGCGCGGTGAGCGAGGCGACCGCCGACCAACCGACCGCCGGCTGAACCAGGGTCGCGGAGTCGATCAGCGACGAGACGAGGGTGCCATGGATCTGGGTTCGCCCTCACTCGGAGCGATCCGACGCACGACCGCCGTCGACACCGTCCGCGCGCGGATCTCGCTGGCGCTGGAGGTCGGGATGCTGGTGCCCGGCCAACGGCTCCCGGCACCCGAGGAAGCGGCTCGAGCGTTCGGGGTCAGCGAGATGTCGGTGCGGCGCGCGTATCGGGCGTTGAGCGACGAGGGCGTCGTGGTCCGGCGGCAGGGCAACACGGGCGGAACGTTCATCGCGGATGCACCCGCGGTGGGCACCGTGCCCGAGATCGCCGCCTACCGCGAGGACGCCGTCCACGTGCACACGCTCATCGACCAGCGCGCGACGCTCGAAGCCGGGCTGGCGGCGCTCGCAGCCACCGAACCGGAGGCGTCGTCCCTGCATCGACTCGACGACCTCGTGACGACCATGCGGACGGAGCCGGACTGGAGCCGGTTCCGCGAGGCCGACGCCGCGTTCCACGCCGAGCTGGCGGTGTCGGCGGGCGTGCCGGGCGCGGCCGACCTCCATCACCGCGTGTCCCGCGAGCTGTACTCCTACTTCATCCCCTACCGGATCGAGTACCTGCGCGCGTCGAACGAGGAGCATGCCCAGCTCGTCGACGCCCTCCGCATCGGCGATGCGGCAGCAGCGAGTCGCCTCGCCTTCGACCACGTCGCGGAGCTCCACCGCTCGATGTACGTCGGCCTCGCGGGCCCTGGAGCGATCGAGAGTGCGCAATCCGCTCTCTGAACCGCTCGGCAACGACCGAACGCGCACTCTCGGTGGGCACTCTGTGGAGAGCGACAGCGAGCGTCCGAGTGAGGTCGGCACGATGGGTCGATGTCCCGCCATCGCCCGCTCCCGCCACGGCTCCGCGGCACGGCGTTCGCGGTCGGCGACCGCGCGCTGCACGGCGAGACGAACGGGAGACTGCGCGGCAGTGATCTCGAGGCACCGTTCTGGGGTGTGCGCTCGGTCGACGTCGACCTGGGTAACGTCTTCGGGCGCTGCGCGGCGTTCTCCCCTCGGCTCCGACCAGGGTGGGTCTTCAGCCATCTCACTGCGGCGGCGCTCCTCGGCGCCCCGCTTCCGAACTCCTGCAAGCAGGCCACGGACCTCCACATCGGCGCGCTTCACGGAGTGCAACCCGCGCGTGGCCGAGGCGTCGTCGGTCACCGGCTTGCCGAGGCGACCCGCACGACACAGGTCCGAGGCTTCACCCTCACCGCCCCGGCCGACACGTTCGCGCTCCTGGCGACGATGCTCGAGCTGCCCGACCTCGTCGCTGTCGGCGACTTCCTCGTATCGGGGTCGCGATCTCGAGGCGGCTCGCGCGTCGACATACACACGACGATCGACGAACTCACTGCTGCTGTAACCACCTACGGCTCTCGTCGGTCGGCTCTGCTTCTCCGCGCTGCCCTGCCACTCGTCCGTATCGGCGTCGACTCCCGTCCCGAGACACACTTACGACTCGCGCTCATCGACGCGGGCATCCCCGAGCCGAGCGTCAATCCACCCGTGCAGGTGGACGGGGGCACCGCGGTGCTCCATCCGGATCTCGCCGAACCTCGCCTCCGCATCGCGTATGAATACGAAGGCGACCTGCACCGCACCGACCAGCACCGAT
The DNA here is from genome assembly GCF_902506515.1 of Plantibacter sp. T3. NCBI lineage: Bacteria > Bacillati > Actinomycetota > Actinomycetes > Micrococcales > Microbacteriaceae > Plantibacter > Plantibacter sp. T3. The sequence goes on from NZ_LR733286.1 coordinate 486,968, forward strand.
TTCGCACCGACATCGTTCGCCGGGAGCGGTTCGAGGCAGCAGGGTGGCGGATCGTCCGCGTCACTGCGCACGACCTCTTCGTCGACCGCGCATCATTCATCGCTCGGGTCCGGCGACTTCGGAGGCTCGTCGAAAGTGCCCATCCCGCTCGCTGATGCCGCCTGAGAGCGCAGAACGAGCACTCTCGGCGAGGCGTCACGGCTGGGACCGGAAATCCGACATGCGGCGTACTAAGGCATAGTGGGGACGGGTTCACCCCCGCCGCGAAGGAGTGAGAGCATGATCGACAAGGCCTCGATACAGGACTTCCCGCCGATGACGGCATCGCTGCTGGCGGACAATTCCGGCGTGTTCCGCGTCGGCACCGCCGAGCAGTACCTGACCGCCACCGACGAGGGAACGGCCCGCCGCCAGCTCGTCGAACTGATGCAGGCGGAGGCCCGGAAGTCGGGTCGACCGATCCGCGTGACGGTGACCGACCCGACGAGCGTCACCGTGCTCCTCATCGGTGTCGACGGCGAACTGCAGGAGGAACCGCAGTCCACAGCGCCCGCGCGCACCGCGCAACGGACCACGCCACCGCCCGCTGCCGCGCAACGGGTGCCGCTCATCCAGGCGCCGCCGCCCACGCCCTCGCAGCCGGCACCCGCGCGCCCGGCCCCGGCGCAGCCGCAGACACCGCCCCGTGCCGCGCCCGTCCAGCCGCCGACACCTGCGCCGGTCCCGGCGCAGCCCACGCCGCCGGTCTCCGCCAACCCACAGGCGACCGCGACGCCACAGCCCGTCCCGCCGCAGCGCCCGACCGTGCAGCAGCCCGCGTTCGGCACACCGCCGTTCCAGCCGGTCTCGAACCAGCCGAACGCGCAGCAACCGGTGCCGTCGCAGCGGGCGGTCCCGGTCCAGCAGTCGGTGCAGGCACCGCCGGCCGCGCCCGCGCAGCAGCAGCACCCGGTCCCACAGCAGCAGCAGCAGGCTCCGGGCCAGCCGACCGCCCCGGCTCGACGAGACCTGCGCGATGCACCCTCGTTCCTCGCGCCGCCCACGATCGGCCCGGCGCAGCACGGGCTCGCCGGCCTGCTCAACAAGCTCGGCTTCTCGGTGCCGCCGTCCGCGAGCGAGCGCGCCGAGCGTGACGACGTCCACGCCGTGTCACGCCACTTCCCGAGGCGTCGCACCATCTCCGTCGCGAACCAGAAGGGCGGCGCCAACAAGACGCCGACCGTCGTCAACCTGTCGTCCGTCTTCGCCCGGTACGGCGGTGGCGGCGTCGCGGCCTGGGACAACAACGAGACCATGGGCACGCTCGGCTGGCGGACCGAGCAGGGCGGCCATGATTCGACCGTCCTCGACCTCCTCGCCGCGGCGGGCGACCTCCTCTCGCCCGGCGCCGAGCGAGCCGACCTGTCGCGGTTCGTCCACCACCAGCCCGGCGACAAGTACGAGGTGCTGCGATCCGCGGCCGATGGCGAGCACGTGGTGACCGCCGACGAGGTCGACCTCGTGCATCGCGTCCTCGCGAAGTACTACCGCCTGATCGTCATGGACTCCGGCAACTCGGCCGGTGCCCCCAACTGGCGGCGCATGGTGGAGCTGACCGACCAGCTCGTCATCCCGACCACGACCGTCGAGGACAAGAAGGAGGGCGCGCGGCTCACCCTCACCGCCGTCAGCCGCGTGAGCGAGCGCGGTGCTGAACTCGCGCGCAACGCCGTCGTCATCGTCTCCGAGGCCGAGGCCAAGGACACGTCGATCGCCAACGCATACGCCGAGGACTTCCGACCCTACGTGCGCGACGTGGTCGTCGTCCCCTTCGATCCCGCCTTGAAGAACGGCGTCATCCGTCACGACGCCCTGCGGTCGAGCACGCAGCGGGCGTGGCTCGCAGCGGCAGCCGCGGTGTCGCGCGGACTCTGACCGGGCCATGACGCAGGGAGCATCGGAGACCGGCATCACGCGGGCGGCCGCGCTCGGCGACTACCTCAGGGCTCGTCGAGGACTGGTCCGACCGGAGGACGCGGGGTTCGTCCCGGAGGACGGGCGGCGGGTCGCCGGACTCCGACGCACCGAGGTGGCAGCCCTCGCGGACGTCAGCGCCGACTACTACCTCCGCCTCGAGCAGGGGCGGGATCAGCGCCCGTCCGAGGAGGTGCTGGCGGGCATCGGTCGGGCCCTTCGACTCGACGAGCACGCCGTGGACTACCTCTTCCGGCTCGCCTACGACGTCGACCTCTTCCCGGCCGAGCGCCGACCGTTGGACGCCGGCACGCCCGCACCGGCCGGACGATCCGTCCCGGACACGACACTCCTCGACCACTGGTCGGACACCGGGGCGTACATCACCGACGGCAACCGGGACATCGTCGCATCGAACGCGCTCGCGCGACGCATCGGCGGCGGCCTCCTCGACGTCGGGCGGAACGACGTGCTCGGGTACTTCGACGATCGGGTGCGGTCCATCGCCCCGGAGTGGGAGGTGAGCGCCCCGGCCGTGGTCGCAGCGCTCCGCTACAGCAGCGATCCGAGCAGCCCTCGGTTGCAGACGATCGTCGAGGAGCTCACCGCTCGCAGTCCGCTGTTCGCCCGACTCTGGGCTCGCCATGACGCCCGTCCCCTCGCCGGCGGTCCACTTCGGGCCTCGATCGACGAGTTCGGGACCGTCGAGCTGCAGTATCAGCACCTCCTCGTCCCCGACTGGCCCGGTCATCAGTTGACGACGGTCTTCGCAGAGCGCGGCTCCCCAGGGGCCGCGGTGCTCGCCTACCTCGCCGCCCGGGCCGACTGACCGCCATCCGGAGCGATGACCGGCGCACGCTGACCGAGGTGGGCCGGCGGGCACCGGAGGGGTAGCCGACGGCGGTCGCAGCGCCTACCGTGGACGCATGATCGCGAACGAGGGCGTGCGTGAGCGCCGGGACCGGATCAGGGACTTCATCGACTCGTGGCGAGAGGTACCCGTGGTCCTCTGCGACCGCACGCTGGATGTCCTCGAGGCGAATCCGGCGGCGGCACGCTTGACGCCGGCGTTCCACACCGGCGTCAACCTGGCGCGCTTCGCGTTCCTCTCCCCCGACCGGGTCGTCGGCGATCCGCTGTGGACCCGGATGTCCGAGACCACCGCGGAGCTCCTCAAGCGGTCGGTCGAGGAGCACGATACGGATCGCCCGGCGGCTCGGATCATCGGCGAACTCTCCGCGAAGTCGCGCGACTTCGCCCAGACCTGGGCCTCGGGCGACGGGCACTCCGGGACGTCGGGCCCCATCGTCTTCCCCACGCCGGCCGGGGAGGTTCGGATGGTCTACAACGTCTTGAACGCGCCCGGGCCCGAGGGCGACCTGCTGCTGGTCTTCGTCCCGTCGGGAGCATCGTCCCGGGCGCGGCTGAAGCGGCTGTCCGAGGCGGTCTCGCCGGACGAGCCCTCCACCTCGAGCGATCCGGTGCCCTCCCGCTGAAGCTCGTCCCGAGCTGCGAGGTAGGCGATCGCCGCCGCCGCAGCTGAGCCTGGCTCGTCGAAGAACACCGTGAGGAACTGGTCCGTGTGCGGGACCTCGAAGGTCTGCGCCCGGAAGTCGACCCAGCCGAGCGGCTCGATGAACGTGCGCGTCCGCCGGGACATCTGCGGTTTGACGAGGTGTTCCGCCCAGATCGTCCGGAACACCGGGTGCCGTGCCGAAAGCATCCCGACGATCTCCTGAAGGCGAGGATCGTCCGGGCGGCCGTAGTAGCGGAGCGGGGCGGTGAGGTCGCGGAGGGTCCCTTCCCACTCCCGGTGCATGCGCTCGTACTCAGGTGCGTCGGGCGCCGTGGCGCCTCGGAAGTCGGCGTACTGCTCGAAGGCCGAGACGAGTAGGTTGACCCCGGGGTCGAGCATGCCCGGCGGCACCCACGCCCTCGCGAGCGCGTTCGCGGCGACGACGTACTGATTGCCGTCGCTCACATACGCGGGCGTACCGGACCAGTGCGCGAGGAGCCGGGCGACCCGGTCGTCGAGTTGCGTCGACCGGTCGTCGACCGCGCGCATGAACGGCCTCGGACTCGCCAACCGGAGCAGGTATCGGCGTCCACTGTCGTCCAGGAGCAGGGCACGGGCGAGGCCGAGGAGGACCTGCTCCGACGGCCGCTGCACACGACCCTGCTCGATCCGCAGGTAGTACTCGGGGCTGATGCTCGCAAGGTGCGCGACCTCCTCGCGACGCAGGCCCGGCACCCGTCGGGAGGCATCGGCGCCGATGCCGACCTGCTCTGGCCGCACGAACTCCCGGCGCGCGCGGAGGAACTCGCCGAGAGCATTCGAAAGCCGAGTTGGTGACATCGCCGCGTCCTCCGGAGAGCGAGTGGGATCGACGCCAATCCTCCCCTAGCAAGCTCGTCCGTATGCATCCTTCCGCGGCCGATCATGGGTCGTTTCTGGACATGTCGACCGACGATCGGTCGTTCGCTGAGCCTGACCCTGCGCGTCCCACCCGGTCGCCGCCCGACGTCACTATCGTGGTCGCATGGTTGAGCGCGGACCCGCCGATCGGCTCCCTCAGGACCTGGTCGATCTCGTCGACTCCTGGTCGACCGTCCCCGCGTTCGTCCATGACCGCCACTTCACGGTGCTGCACGCCAACCACCTCGCCCAGGCGTTGTCGCAGGCCTTCCTCCCAGGAGCCAACCTGCTGCGCTCGACCTTCCTCCGCCCGGAGGTCCTTCGGGCGAGTCCCGATCCCGGCCTCGTCACCGAGCATGTGGTGGGCGAACTCCGGAGGTCGCTCGGCACCCACGAGTGGGACGCGATCTTCGAGGGCCTCGTGGACGAACTCCGCTCCGGGAACAGCCGCTTCGCCGAGGCCTGGGCCGGGCTGGAGCCGGGCTTCCGACCCGATGCGGCCGAGTCGTTCACCTTCGACCGTCCGGATCTCGGGCGTCTCGAGCTGCGCTACCTCCAGTTGGAGGTCCCCGAACACTTCGGCGTGAGTCTCGTGGTCTGGCGAGCGTGCGACGAGGCTTCGGCACGGCTGCTCGCGGTCCTCGCCGGGCAGTCCCCCGACCGGACCTGACGAGCGGGCCGCCACGATCCGACCGCCGACGGGCACCATCTCGTCATCCGTCGGAAGGGTTGTCGTGCCGTCCCTGCTGGGCTGGAGACGATCCAGGCCGCAGGGCGGCGGAGCGAGGAGGACACCATGGATTCGACGGACGACACCGTCCCGCACCACGAGACCCCGAGTCTGGGCAACCCGGATCTTCCGGCGGAGGGCGAGGTGAACACGTTCCGCCACCCGCAGAGCACGCAGATGACCGGCCCGCAGAACCCGGCAGTCGCAAGCCAGTTCCCGAACCAGATCGACGCTCCGGGAACCGACATCAGTACGCAGGCGTTCTTCTGGTCGTCGTTCAACATCTCGCCTCGCCGCGTGCAGGACGGTGGGTGGGCGCGCGAGGTGACGAAGCAGGACTTCGCAATCTCCGACGAGATCGCCGGCGTGAACATGTACCTCGAGTCAGGCGGCATCCGCGAGCTCCACTGGCACCAGACGGCCGAGTGGGCCGTCATGACCCGCGGCAGGTGCCGGGTCACCACCCTCAGCCGATCCGGGATGCCCAGCGTCGAGGACGTGGAGGAAGGCGATCTGTGGTTCTTCCCCGCCGGGACGCCGCACTCCCTGCAGGGGCTGGGTCCCGACGGCGCCGAGTTCGTGCTCGCGTTCGACGACGGCGACCAGTCGGAGTCCAACACCCTGCTGCTCACGGACTGGTTCGCCCACACGCCGCCGGACGTGCTGGCGAAGAACTTCGGGGTAGCCCAGGAGACCTTCGCGGACATCCCGCTCCACAACCTCTGGATCTTCCCCGGCGACGAGCCCGGCCCGCTCGCCAAGGACCAGGAGGACGCCGGTGTCGAGTGGGGAGCGTCGGAACCGATCATCTTCCGACTGTCGCGGTCCAAGCCACTCCACCGGAACAGCGGCGGGAGCATCCAGATCGCGGACAGCACCAACTTCCCGCTGTCGCAGTCGGTCGCCGCAGCGCTCGTGACGGTGGAACCCGGGTCGATGCGCGAGCTGCACTGGCATCCCAACGCCGACGAGTGGCAGTACTACCTCCGCGGATCCGCCAGGATGACCGTGTTCAACACCGGACCCCACGCGAACACGACCGACTTCCGCCCCGGCGACATCGGCGTCGTGAAGAAGAACCTCGGACACTACGTGGAGAACACCGGCGACGACGTGCTCCAGTTCCTCGAGGTGTTCCGCACGGACCGCTACGAGGAGGTCTCCCTCGCGAACTGGCTGGCGCACGTGCCGCCGTCGCTCGTCGCCGCACACCTGAACATCGACGAGGCGACCCTGGCGACCTTCCCCCGGGAAGCGCAGGGGATCACGCCGCTGCGTCCGTGATACGGGCAGGGTGGCTCTCGGCGGGCCACGCTCGCCCAGGGCCATCCGTCCTAGCTTGAGCGGGACACCACTCGTTCAACCGCGCGGAGGCACCGATGAACAGCGAACGCAGCACGATCGAACCGGCCGAGGGCTCCTGGTCCATCTCGGACGACCGGGCGTTCGTCCTCATCGACATGCTCAGCGACCACCGCGATCGTCGGCGCCACGCGCTCAGGACCGCGCGTGCGAGGCGCTGGCTCGACTCCTACGGTGAGGTGGTCGTGCGTTCGGTGCTGCTCGGGACCACGAGCACGATGGAACGGGACGAGTATGCGCGGGCTCTCCGTCACGACGGCCGCGACCACACGCTCGTCCTCGATCACGTCGGCGGCTTCGTCCTCGTGACCTCCGAACGACGCGCCGCCTCGCCCGTCGACGAGTGGGTCCGCTCCGTCGCGCCGGCCGGTGTCCGCATCTCCGCGATCGGTTCGGCCGTGCTGCACGCGGACGAGGACGACCTGCTCGGCGTCGTCGACGAGGCCCGCACCGCGGCCGAGATCGTCGGTCAGGTCGGAGACGCGCTCGGGTCGACCCGCGCGGAGGATCTCGGCGGCTGGCGACTCCTGCACGCGATCGGCGGCGGGCCGCAGCTCGTGACCTCGGCGTCGCCGGCGGCCGACGAGCTCTGGCACGCGGATCCCGTGCGTCGGGAGACGGTGGAGACCTACCTCGACTCCGGATGCAACGTCGTCGTCGCGTGCGAGCGGCTCCACATCCACCGCACGACGCTCTACTACCGGCTCGACACCATGCCGGAGGTCGTGCGCGACGCGCTGGCCGACGGCTTGAAGCGGAGCACGCTGCACCTGTCGCTGAAGCTGCTCCGCCTCTGGAACGACGTCCCCACCGCGTCGGAGCGGTCGTCCGCGTCCAGCCGACGCCGACGCGTTTCGGAGACCCGTACCGTCGCCCCGGTGCGGCAGCTGCACCCGCAGACCGCTGGCACCGAGTAGAGGTCGACGTGACCAGTTCAGCACGACGCGTCCCGATCGAGCCTCAGGCCGTGGACGCGCCGCTCAGCGGGACCGCCGTCTTCCTCGTGCTCACGGTGGGCGACGCGGTCGGCGCGATCGACACCGTCCGCAGCACCCTGGCGGGTGTCACCGATGTCCTGAAGAACGTCGCCTTCCGCGACCTCGACGCCGCCCTGTCCTGCACCGTCGGGATCGGCGCGCGCGTCTGGAGTGAGCTCACGCGCGGTCCCGCACCGAGGGAGCTTCATGTCTTCCCCGCGGTCGTCGGCGACCGGCACACCGCGCCCTCCACGCCCGGCGACGTCCTGCTCCACATCCGCGCTGCGAGACGCGACATGTGCTTCGAGTTCGAGCGGCAGCTCCTGGACCTGCTCGGCGACGCCGTCGAGGTCGTGGACGAGACGGTCGGCTTCCGGTACTTCGACGTCCGCGACCTGCTCGGCTTCGTCGACGGCACGGCGAACCCCGTCGGGCAGGACCTTCCCGACGCCACGCTCGTCGGTGACGAGGACCCGGCCTTCGCCGGTGGCAGCTACGTCGTGGTGCAGAAGTACACGCATCCGCTCGACCGCTGGCGCGCGCTCACCACGGAACAGCAGGAGGCGATCATCGGCCGCACGAAGGCCGACAACGTCGAACTCGACGATGCGGAGACCGGCCAGAAGTCGCACAAGACCCTGTCCACGATCGTCGTCGACGGTGCCGAGCACGACATCCTCCGCGACAACATGCCGTTCGGGAGCCCGGCCGGCGGCGAGTTCGGCACCTACTTCATCGGGTACGCCCGACGGCTCTGGGTCATCGAGCGGATGCTCGAGCGCATGTTCATCGGTGACCCACCGGGACTCCACGACCGACTCCTCGACTTCTCGACCGCCCGGACCGGCTCCGTGTTCTTCGCTCCGAGCGCCGCGTTCCTCGAGGCGATGGACGACGATCCGGCCCCGTCCGGCCCCGCTGATCCGGCGAGCGCCGTCATCCCTGCCTCGCCGCCCGAGCCCGCCGACGGTTCCCTCGGTCTCGGCTCGCTCCAAACCGCTCCCGAAAGGACGTGACCGTGAACAACCATCTCTTCCGACACCTCGCGCCGATCACCGATGAGACCTGGCAGATGCTCGACGACGAGGCCCGTGCGCGCCTCACCCCGGTACTCGGCGGCCGACGGGTGGTCGACTTCGCCGGCCCGCTGGGTTGGGAGCACTCCTCCACCGACATCGGCCGTGTCGGCGCGGTCGTCGACGCCCCGATGGACGGGGTGATCGCCCGACAGCGTGCGTCGCTGCCCCTGACGGAGGTGCGTGCCGACTTCGCGCTCATGCGCAGCGAGCTGGACAGCGCGGCGAGAGGCGCCCTCGACGTGGACCTCTCCCCGCTCGACGACGCGGTCACCCGCTTGTCCACGGTGGAGAACGCGGCGATCCTGTCCGGCTGGTCCGCGGCCGGGTACACGGGTGCGACGGCTGCCTCGCCGCACCCACGGCTGACACGGGACGACGACCCGACGCGGTTCGCACAGGTGGTCGCCACGGCGGTCGAGACGCTCGCGCGGGCCGGGGTCGGCGGCCCCTACGCCCTGGCCATCGACGCACCGGGCTGGGTGTCGGTCACGGGCGGCAACGACAGCGGTGGTGCGCGGCTGTCCTCGCACATCGAGGCGATCCTCGGCGGGGAGGTCGTCTGGACGCCTGGTATCGAGGGAGCCGTCGTCCTCAGCCGACGTGGCGGCGACTTCCTGTTCGAATCCGGTCAGGACATCGCCCTCGGCTATGCGGCGCACTCGGCCGAGTCGGTGAGCCTGTACCTCGAGGAGAGTTTCAGCTTCCGCGTCGTGACGCCAGAGGCTGCCATCGCGATCCGTTAGCGCGGCGACACGGCTCCGTCGATCGGGTCAGCCAGGCGCGATCGGGTCTGCAGGGACGCCTCGGCCACGCCGACACCCGTCGTGCGGAACCGTCGCTGGTACTCGGAGGGCGTCGTGTTGTACCGTGCCGCGAACGCACGGCGGAAGGCGATCGGGCTGGCGTACCCGGCGGCAGCGGCGACCTGCCCCACCGTGTCCCCGGCCTCCAGCATGCCGAGCGCGACGTCGAGTCGGAGCGAGCCGACGTACTGGATGGGCGTCATGCCCAGCTCGTCCCGGATGACCCGGTTGAGATGGCGGACACCGACGTTCGCGTGTGCGGCGATGTCGGCCAACGATCCCGCCCGGGTCGGATCGCCATGGATGTAGTCCGCGACGGCCTTCGCGATCGAGGTCCGCGCCGGCTTCGCGCGGACGGAGGCGGAGAACTGCGACTGGCCGCCGGACCTGCGCATGTAGACGAGCAGCAACTGCGCGATGGAGCGTGCGACGTCCGCACCGTGGTCCTCCTCCACGATCGCGAGCGCGAGGTCGATCCCGGCGGCGACTCCGGCCGAGGAGTAGGTGTCGCCGTCGCGGACGAAGATCGAGTCGGGGCGGACGTCGATGGAGGGGTAGGCGGTGGCGAGCGCGCCGGTGAACTTCCAGTGGGTCGTCGCCGACTTGCCGTCGAGGAGACCCGTGACCGCGAGGGCGAACGCGCCGCTACAGATCGATGCCACCCGCTCGGCTCGGGCCGCGAGGAGGCGGACCGCACGCTGCACCTCCTCCGGGCGGTACACCTGTGGTGCGGACTCGCTCCCCGGGACGATCACGAGGTCGAGCGGGCCGCTGTCGGCCGCGGCGGCGTCCACGCCGACCCGGAGTCCCATCGAGGTGACCACGTCCTGGCCGTCGTGGGAGAAGAACCGGACGTCGTAGCCGTCGACCCGCTGGTTCGCCTCGGTGAACACCTCGGCGGGGCCCACGAAGTCGAGCGTCTTCACCTGGTCGAACAGGAAGATCCCGACGCGGCGTCGTCGCGTGGGTCCTCCGAGGATGGGCTGTGGTCCTGGCTCCTGCTGGGGCGGGCTCATCCCCACATCCTGCCCGACGAGAGCGCCCCGGCCAACGTCGGATTCGACTTCTGTCGCACCTGCCGCCGACGAACGTCCGAAGACTCCGGCCCGGCGTCGGCGTAGCCTCGGTCGGACCGGCCCGCCGCCTGGGATCCGACCCATCCACTCCACGACGCCCAAGGAGATCCGCTCATGCGACTCGAACGCGCGGGGACCATCCCCCTCGACCTCACCCATCGCACCGCGCTGGTGACCGGCTCGACGAGCGGGATCGGTTACGCCATCGCCGCGCGGCTCGTCGAGGCGGGGGCGGATGTCATCGTCAACGGTCGCGACGCCGATCGCCTCGAGGCCGCTGTCCTGTCACTCGACACCGAATCGGTGGAGTCGGTGCGCGGGATCACGGCCGACGCGACCACCCGGGAGGGAGCTGAACGGCTCGTCGCCGAGGCCGGCCAGGTCGACATCCTCGTCAACAACCTCGGTGTCTTCGAGGCCGTACCGCCGCTGGACATCACCGACGAGCAGTGGCGGGCGATGTTCGACGTGAACGTCCTGTCGGCCGCGAGGCTCACGCGACTCCTCCTCCCCGAGATGACCGAGCGGCGATGGGGTCGTGTCGTCAACATCGCCAGCGACTCCGCCGTGGTCATCCCCGAGGAGATGATCCACTACGGCATGTCGAAGACCGCACTCCTCGCGGTGAGCCGCGGCTTCGCGAAGGCCGCCGCAGGGACGGGCGTGACGGTGAACTCGGTGATCGCCGGCCCCACCCACACGCCGGGCGTGGAGACCTTCGTCCGGCAGCTCGTCGGCGACGAGCTCGAGTGGGACGACGCCCAGCGGGAGTTCATGCGTCTGCATCGCCCGCAGTCGCTGATCGGCCGCCTCCTCGAGCCGATCGAGATCGCCAACCTCGTGGTGTACCTCGCCTCGCCGCTCGCGTCCGGCACCACGGGCGGCGCGCTCCGGGTCGACGGCGGCTACGTCGACTCGATCCTGCCCTGACGTCGACACCGATCGAGAGCCGAGCGACCCGATGACGACCTCCACTGTTTCGACCCGATCCCGCGTCTCCCACGGTGCCGGATTCTGGATCGTCGCCACCACGTTCCTGCTGGTGATGGCCTACTCGACCGTCCCGACCCCGCTGTACGCGCTGTACCAGGCGAGGGACGGGTTCCCCGTCTCGACGATCACCGTCATCTTCGCCGCCTACGCCGTCGGCGTCGTGTTCAGCCTCTTCTTCGTCGGTCACATCAGCGACTGGGTCGGGCGGCGGCGGATGCTGCTCATCGCGATCCTGATCTCGGCGCTGTCGGCAGTGCTGTTCCTCCTGTGGAGCAGCGTCGAGGGGTTGATCGTCGCGCGGGTCGTCAACGGCGTCAGCATCGGTGTGCTCACCGCGACGGCGACCGCGCACCTCGGCGAGCTGCGCGCGGTCGCGCGGCCCGACGAGAACTCGATCGTCGCGGCATCGGTCGCCGGAGCCAGCAACCTGGGCGGTCTCGCCCTCGGACCGCTCATCGGTGGACTCTTCGCCGAGTTCCTCCCGAACCCGCTCGTGCTCCCGCACGCGGTGTTCCTCGTCGCGCTCGTCGTCGCCGCGATCGTCATGGTCTCCGTGCCCGAGACCGTCGAGCAGAGCGAACCACGGAGGCGCTACCGACCACAGCGCCTCGCGGTCCCGGCGTCGTCCCGCGGGGCGTTCATCGCTGCCGGGTTCGGTGCCTTCGCCGGCTTCGCGCTCCTCGGCCTGTTCACCTCACTCGCACCCACCATCCTCATCGGCACCTTCGATGCACCGGACCACCTGCTCGCCGGTGTGACGACCTTCTCCGTGTTCGGAGCCGCCGCGCTCGGTCAGGTGCTGCTCGCTCGACTCCCGTTGCAGCGCCAACTCCTGATCGCGACCGTGAGCTGTGGCATCGGACTCGCCGCGGTCGCCGCGGGGGCGGTCCTGCCGCAGCTGGGGGTCTTCCTCGTCGGCGGTGTGATCGCCGGACTCGGTGTCGGCGTCCTGTTCAAGTCGGCGATCGCGACCGCCGGATCGCTCGCCGATCCCGCCCGCCGGGGCGAGACGCTGTCGCTCGTGTTCCTGATCGCCTACTGCGGCCTCGCACTCCCGGTGCTGGCCATCGGCTTCGCCCTCACCTTCGCTCCGGAGATCAACGTGCTGCTGATCTTCGTCTCGCTCGTACTGGTGACGACGGTGGTCGCCGGTGTCGCGATGACCCGGCGAGCGGCCGGACGCCCCTGACCTGGCCCGGCTGCCGCTGAACGGGCGGTGTCTCTTCGGCCTACCCGAACGTCTCGGCGAGGTGGCGATGGACGAGGGAGACCGCCATCGCCCCCTCACCGACGGCCGACGCGACCCGCTTGATGGAGTTGGCGCGGACGTCACCGGCGGCGAACACGCCGGGCTGGTTCGTCTCGAGGTGCAGGGGCTGACGGCGAAGCGGCCACGCCGACAGCTGCTCCGGCAGCAGGTCGCCTCCGGTGAGCAGGAAGCCGCGCGGGTCCAGCGCGACCGCGGAGTCGCGGGCCCAGGCGGTGTTGGGGCTCCCGCCGATGCAGATAAACAGGCGCGACGCAGGCACGTCGGTCGTCGTCCCCGCCGAGTCGATGGTCAGGCCGCGGAGGCGGTCCTCGCCATGGAGCGCGGTGACCGTCGTGTCCACGAGGATCTCGACATTGGGGGCCGCGAGCAGTCGCCGCAGGAGGTAGGTCGACATCGTCGACGAGAGGGAGTGACCGCGGACGAGGACGGTGACCCGCTCAGCGTGCGCGGCGAGGTTCATCGCCGCCTGGCCCGCCGAGTTAGCGCCACCCACGATGTAGACGTGCTCGCCGACGCACGAGGACGCCTCGCTCGTGCCGGCGCCGTAGTAGACGCCGGAGCCCTCCAGCTCGTCCTCCTTCGCCAAGCCGAGGCGACGCCACTGCACCCCCGTCGCGCAGACGACCGCCCGCGCGGAGAGTCGCGAGCCGTCCGCGAGCTCGGCCTGCATGTGGTGGTCACCGAAGCTCCGGCTCAGGCTGTGACGCATGACGAGCAGTTCGGCGCCGAACGCGATCGCCTGTCGACGAGCCTGTTCCGCGAGGGCCGCACCGGAGATGCCGTGCGCGAAGCCGAGGTAGTTCTCGATGAGACTGCTGGATCCTGCCTGGCCGCCGATGGCATCCCGTTCGACCACGGCGACATCGAGTCCCTCGGACGCCGCATAGACCGCGGCGGAGAGGCCGGCCGGTCCGGCGCCGTAGACGAGCACGTCGTACTCACTGCGTTGCGGTCGCTTGATCCAGCCGAAGTGTTCGGCGATCTGCGCGGGCGTCGGATCGGCGAGCCGGGTGCCGTCAGGGAAGGCGACGACGGGAAGCCGGGCCTCCGCCAGACCCGAACCGAGCTGTGTCCGACAGTCCTCGTCCGTCTCGACGACCACCGTCTGGAACGGGACACCGCTGCGGGTGAGGTAGTCGCGGATCGCGAAGGCCTCGCGACCGAAGGACCGCTCGAACACGAGCAGTGGCGCGATCGCGACCTCCCCGACGACGGTCATGAACCGAGGAGTCGTTCCCACTGGGCGGGGACACGATCGTGCGGCCCGGGGACCGTCTGCGAGCGTGGGTGACTGAGCGGGGGCGCGAGGGTCGGACCGACGAACGACTCCTCCGTGCCGTAGTCGTAGAACCAGTCCTCGCCCGGCTCGTAGCTGCGGATCACGCGATGCCCGGTGGTGGTCGCGTGCTTCGTCGCATGCTTGTTCAGAGAGTCGTCGCAGCATCCGATGTGCCCGCAGAACGTGCAGCGGCGGAGATGCAGCCACCAACTGTCGGTCGCCTCGCACTCGACGCAACCGGGCCCGGACGGCGGGACGTCCGGCTTGATGTACTGCTCGACGTCGTCCATGGTGTTCTCCTCCTGATGAATGTGCGGTCAGAGCTGCAGGGAACGAGCGATGCGACGTCCATAGTCGCTGATCGCCCGCGCGACCGGGAGTCGTTCGGCCTCGTACTGCGCGAGCGCCGCCTCGACACCGAGCCCCAGGTCCAGGCCCGCTGCGAGCGCGAGTGCATCGCCGGCCGCTTTGGCGGCTCCCCTGGCGGTGTGCGGGCGGACCACGGCTGCAGCGTCTCCGAGAAGCACGATGCGACCGCTCGTCATGCGCGGCGGCACGTAGTCGTAGATCGCCTGCATGAATGGGCGCGGCTCGGCTGCCACCGCTGCGGCGAACGGCGGTGGGAGGAGCTGATCCGCCTCGGCGAGGAGTTGTTCGCGGAGCTCGCTCGGCAGGTCGCCGGGCGCGGTCGAGGAGCTCCCGGCCGGCCGGTGCGTCAGCCGCATGAGGTCGGCGAGTTCGTGCTCGGACATGCTGCGGTACCAGACCCAGCTGTAGCGGCGTGCGCCGGGCTCGGTCTCCCCGTCCGCGCCGGGGACGAGGTACCCGAGCATGTGCACCTCGGGACCGGAGTAGAAGGCGAAACGTCCGAGCAAGGTGCGTGCGGCGGCGGCTGGGAGCTCGGCTTCGGGGATGAGGCCGCGCCAGGTGATGTACCCGGCGTACCGGTTGCGGTCGTCGTCGGGGGCGACGGCATGCCTGGTGACGGAACGGAGTCCGTCGGCGCCGACGACGAGGTCGAACTCGTGCAGCTCCCCCGTCGCCGTCTCGACGGTGGCACCCTCGTCGCGGTCGCGCACGGTGGCGACTGCCTGTCCGAGCCGGTACCCCTCGGGCGGGATAAGGCTACGGAAGACCGAGTAGGTGTGGTCCCAGGAGACTTGGATCTGCGGTGTGGGGTCGCTCGTCAGGACCCGGCCGTCTCGAGCGAGGGTGATGCGATCGGTGGCGACCACGCCGACGCGGGCCTCGGCGTCACGGCCCACCGCGTGCAGCAGGTCGTAGAGCTCCTGCTGGGCGACGAGCCCCGCGCCGCGCCGTTCGAGCCCGGTCCGGGACCGCTCGAAGACCGTCACACGATGTCCGCGACGCGTGAGGAGGGAAGCCGCGAACAGGCCACCGAGGGAGCCGCCCACGATCCCGATCGACAGACGCTCTCCAGCAGGTGTCGCTCGCATCGCGCCCCCTTCCGATGGTCTGCTTCCACCGTAGGTCGGGCGGGTCACGCCTCGTTGCGACGTCCGTCGGAAGTCCGGTGCCGAGCCATGAGCGCCGCCCGCCGCTGGAAGACCCCGCGTCACCGACGCGCCCGCTGCACGATGGCATCGAGGGCGTCGAGATAGGAGTCGAAGGCGACCCGGCCCTCCGTCGTGAGTGCGATACGGCGTCCGCGGCGGTCCGCGTCGCTCTTCCCGACCTCGATCACCCCGGCATCGGCGAGCGCCGAGAGGTGCTTCGAGAGCGCCGACTTGCTGACGCCGGTGATGCGCAGGAGCGAGGCGAAGTCGGTGTACTCGGCGGGCGCGAGTGCGGACAGCAGAGCGAGGCGGGCAGGCTCGTGGAAGAGCGGGTTCAGCGCCTGGCGGCTGACCGCGGCATCCTCGGCTGGGTGGTCGTCAGGCATCGCGCGACCCCGACCGTCCGCCGAGCGGCGTGGAGCCGTTCGCGAGGCGCACCAGTGCGGGCAGGCAGACGGCGAACACGACGACGGCTGCGACGACCGCGGACACCGTGTTCGGTACGGAGACGCCTGCGGAACGGGCGATCCACTGGGTCACGACGTAGACCACGGCGACCGCCACGCCGCTCGCGGTGAGCAGCAGTACGCCGGTCCGGTCCGACCAGTCGAGGCGGAGCTTCACCGGGCGCGCGAGGGACAGGGCGACGAACCCGATGGCGACGAGTCCGAGCAGCCAGACCATGTCGAGGTCGACGACGACCCCGAGCGCGGTGATGAGTACCGCGGTGAGGATGGCGGTGGTGAGCGCTCCCTGTCGGGCGGAGCGGCGCGAGGCGTCTCGTGCCTGGTTCAAGCGGTCCTGTGCGTCTTCATGATCCATGATCGACCTCCAGTCGTTGCGTCTGAAGAAACTATCACAGTGTTTCCCCAAAGGAAACAACCAACGTCGAGCTCACTGCGCTCGAGGTCGCGGTGGCGTTGGATGAGAGCGGCGGGAGCTCCGCGGCGACCCCGTCAGGACGACTCAGCCTCCACCACACCGGCGAGGGCACTGACGATCGGGCAGGGTACCGACGGATCGACGCACTGGGCATCGAGCAGATCCGAGATGGCGGAACGCGTCCGTTGCAGGTCGGCGACCTTCTCGTCGATCTCCTGCAGCTTCTGCGCGGCCGCGGCGGCGACGTCACCGGCGGAAGCGCCGCCGCTCCGGGCCGCTTGAGACAGCCGGTCGAAGTCGTGGAGCTCCGCCAGCGTGAACCCGAGCTCCTGGCCGCGACGGAGGAACCGGAGGCGGACGACATCGGTCTCCCGATAGTCGCGATAACCGCCGGTGGTCCGTTCGGGCTCGGCGAGCACACCGGACCGTTCGTAGAACCGGACGGTGGACACCTTCACCTTGGCCAGCCGGGCCAGCTCAGCGATACGCACAAGCCGACCCTAGGCCAAGGCCGCCCGACGAGCCGACAGCATGACGCCGCCCTGGACGACCGCCCACAGCAGCTCGAATACGAGCATCCCGAGGACCAGCAGTGACGCGCCATGCAGCAACGCGGCCCCCATGCCGAGCGAGAAGAGCAACCTCCCGGCTGTGTCGGCCACACCGGCCGCCCACGTCGGGCGCACCAGGCGGAAGGCCGACCAGACCACCACGAGCGAACCCATGAGGTTGGCGAACATCACCGCGAACACGTCTCCAGGGTCGGGAACGACCCCGGGAAGTGCCAGTGCGGAGTGGATGACGCCCAATCCGGCGAACAGCGTCGGTGCGGTGAAGGGTAGGGCGAACCCGGCGGTGACGACCAGGTCGTAGAGAGCGGACAGGCGCACGGTGCGTCGCGCGATCGAGGAAGTCATGTCCTCACTGTCGACCCTGCACCCCGGTGCAAGGTCAAGTCCTACCCCGCACACTCCTGTGAGAGCTCGGTGATGATCCAGTCGGTGCCGGGGCGGTCCTACGGACGCCCGCCCCATCGCGCACGTGCCCCGTTGCGGCCGCAGGCCGCCCCGACGTCCCGCAGCGATCAGAGGTCGAGGGACAGCCGCCGACCGAGCGCTTCTATCGCGGCCTCGTCGCGCTGATAGTGCGACCACTGGCCGATCCGGGTGCACGTCACGAGACCGGCGCGCTGGAGCGTGGCCATGAACTGCGAGGCGGTCGACTGCGACACCTCGGCCCTCGCCTGGATGTGCTTGAGGCATACGCCGACCTCGGCCGCCGGTTGATCCTGCGGCGGGAACGACTCGGGATCCTTCAACCACCCCAGGATGGCCAGGCGCGTCGGGTGACCGAGCGCCTTGAAGACCGCCACCAGGTCCAACTCGTCAGCGTTCGTCATACGTCGACCATATCGCAATATCGCGAATCGACGATGTTGTGCAACACTGTGGATCGGTAAATCGCGATCTAACGATGGAGATGTCATGACACAGCACACAGCGCTGGTGGTCGGAGCCCGTGGAGTGATCGGCGGCAACCTGATCACCCACCTCGAGGGGCTCGGCTGGGACGTGATCGGGTTGTCCCGCCGCGGCGGTACCCACCGGGGATCCGTCAGGCACCTCGCGGTGGACCTGCTCGACCGCGACGCGACCATCCACCAGTTGCGGGGTCTGTCGGAGGTGACGCACCTGTTCTACGCCGCGTACCAGGACCGCCCCAGCTGGGCCGAGCTCGTCGAGCCGAACCTCGCGATGCTCACCAACGTCGTCGATGCCGTCGAACCCGTCGCGCCGGGCCTCGAGCACATCAGCCTGATGCAGGGCTACAAGGTCTACGGCGCGCACCTGGGACCCTTCGCGACACCCGCGAAGGAGTCCGACCCGCCGCACATGCCGCCGGAGTTCAACGTCGACCAGCAGCAGTTCCTCGAGCGCCGCCAGGTCGGGGCGGCCTGGTCATGGTCGGCGTTGCGGCCGTCGGTCGTCGCCGGGATCGGCCTGGGCAACCCGATGAACCTGGCGATGGTCATCGCCGTCTACGCCTCCATGAGCAAGGAGCTCGGCATCCCTCTGCGGTTCCCCGGCAAGCCCGGTGCGTACACGAGCCTGATCGAGATGACGGACGCCGACCTCCTCGCGAAGGCGACGGTGTGGGCGGCGACCACCGAGCACGCCCGCAACGAGGCGTTCAACATCACGAACGGCGACGTGTTCCGCTGGTCGTCGATGTGGCCGAAGATCGCCGCCTTCTTCGACCTCGACGTCGCGCCGCCACTCGAGATGAGCCTCGTCGAGGTGATGGCCGACAAGGAGGCCCTGTGGAACGCGATGGTCGAGCGGCACGGCCTCGCGCCCACCAGCTACGCCGAGGTGTCGTCGTGGGCGTTCGGTGACTTCGTCTTCGCGTGGGACTACGACGTCATCGCCGACACGTCGAAGTCGCGCCGGGCCGGGTTCCACGAGTACGTCGAAACCGAGGCGATGTTCCTCCGCATCTTCCAGGACCTCCGCGATCAGCGACTCATCCCGTAGGCGCAGGAGCCCGGCTACTGCTCGAAGGCGGCGAGCGCGACTCTCGCCGCCTCCGCGACCAACGCGTCGTCGTACTCGGCATCCGGGTCGAGGGTGTTCGTGAGGATGGTCAGGACGATCGGGTCGCCGCCCGGCCGGTCGATGATCGCGATGTCGTTGCGCATCCCACCTGCACCCCCGGACTTGTCGGCCACCTGCCATCCCGCCGGAGCACCTGCCCGGATCAGGGTGTCGCCGGTCGCGTTGCCGCTCATCCAGGCGAGGAGCGTCGCCCGGTCGGCGGACTCCAGGTAGGAGCCGTCGACGAGGCGCGTCAGGTTGTCGGTGAACGCGGCAGGGCTGGTGGTGTCATCGGTGCTGCCCGGTTCGATCACGTTCAGCAGCGGCTCCGCGTTGACGACCTCGGTCACCTCATCGCCGAGCGCGACGAGGGCGGCGTCCAACGCGGCGGGCCCACCGATCCGCGCGAGGACGAGGTTGAGGGCCGTGTTGTCGCTCCGCCGGACGGCGGCCTCGGCGAGCTGCGACAGGGTCAGGCCGGTCTCGACCTGTTCACTCGTCACCGGCGAATAGCCGGCCTCCTCGACATCCTCGGCCGACCAGGTGACGACTTCGTCACGCGCCGAGCCGCGCACCTCGTGGAGGAAGACCGCTGCGGCGAGCGCCTTGATCGTCGAGGCGTACCCGAAGCGCTCGTCCGCGCGGTACGACAGGCGAGCACCGGTCCCGGTGTCGACGGCGCTCACGCCGACGCGCGCGCTGAACTCGGCCTCCAGGGCTTGGAACTCGACGGACCGGTCGGGCATCGACGTGGGCGAGGCCGACGGCGGGGCCGAGACCGGGGAACTCGGTGACATCGAAGGGGACGGAGTAGCGGAGGCGCACCCCACGAGCCCGAACACCAGCCCACCGGCCAGGGCGACGGCGACGACGCCACCAGTGCTGCGCGTCATCGACGAACGCCGGCCTGCCCGGCGACCTGCTGATCGAGGCGCTCGAGGTCCGCCTCGACCATCGCGACGTCACGCGCGAACGCGTCGTCGTCCAGCTCGATCTGGCGCACGGTGAACACCACCTCGGCACCCTCCGGATGGGCCAGGACGCGCACCGGGTTGGTCACGACGGTCCCCGACGGCAGGGTGACGTCGTGGTCGAGCACGCCGAAGCGGTTGCGCTCGACGAACCGGACCTCCACCCGACCCATCGGCGACTCGACGAAGAGTGTGTCGCCCTCGCGGACCACCTCGGCCTGCGCGAGACCGGCCGCCCACCGTTGGAGATTGTCGATGTCGGACGCGTATTCGTAGACGGCGTCCGGCGAAGCGCCGATGACCCGGCTCACATGGTGACTTCTCATGACCGCATCCTGCCACCTCGGTGTGGGATCCATCTGCCACGTCCCGCCTGCGGATGATGCTCCGCGAGCGGGATCGTCCTGCGGGCTGACGATTCGACCATCGACGATTTGTAGCCTGGAGGCATGCCCGGCATTACCCGCAGTCGACCGCCCTTGCCATCACCGGCCCCCATGGAACAGCGACGTCGTCGGCGTCGGCGTGGCCTCATCGCTGCCGTCGTCACGGCATCATTCCTCGCGCTGGTGGTCGGCGGTGCGGTCGTCGCCGCGCCGCTCCTGCGGTCGTGCGGGATCTACCTCGTCCCACCATCGCCGCAGACGTATGCGGAGGTCGCGCTGGATGCGATGCAGCGGGGCGTGAACGCGACGCCAGACCGCTACACGCAAGTGCGGGAGCGGGCTCTGGCCTCAGTCGCGGACGCCTCCGACTATGCCGACACCTACGGGCCGCTCACGAAAGCGGCGGCCGAGCTGGGCGGCCCCCACACCACCTTCAACGATCCTGCGACCGCGGCCGAACTGTTCGGGCCGTCGTCGGGATCGAAAGCGGAGAACGAACTGCCCACCGTCACGAGCGCTGACGGTGTGACGACGATCCGGCTCCCGACACTCATCGGTGGCGGCTCCGGGAGCGACTCCTTCGGCCAGCGATACATCGACACGGCCGTCGACGCGATCACCGCCGCCGCGCCCCAAACGTCGGCATGGGTGGTCGATCTGCGGGACAACCATGGCGGCAACGTGTGGCCGATGCTGGCCGCCGTGGCACCCCTGCTCGACGACGGGACCGTCGAGACCTTCGAGTCCGTCGACAGGTCGACGGTCGTCTCGGTGTCGGGCGGGGGCGTCTCGTCCGACGGCAATCGACAGAGCGCGGCGACGAAGCCGCAGCCGAAGGTGGACGGTCCGATCGCCGTGGTCATCGACGGGGCGACCGGCAGCTCCGCGGAGGCGGTCGCGATCGCCTTCATCGGGCAGTCGGACGTGCGCGTGTTCGGTCAGCCGAGCTACGGCTTCAGCACGGCGAACCAGCCGGTCCGCCTCTACGACGGCGCGGTCGTCAACCTGACGGTCGCCGTCGACGCCGACCGCACGGGCAAGCGCTACGGTGTCCCGATCGAGCCCGACACCGCCGTCGAGGACTTCACGCAGCTACCGGCGGCCATCACGGCTTGGCTCGCGAACCACGACTGAACACGTCGTCCGCCGAAAGTGCCTGTTCTGCTCTTCCGAGCACGCTCAGCGAGCAGAACGAGCACTCTCGGCCGGGCGGAACTGGACGTCTGCGGCAACCGGTTTGGACAGGTGTCGGGACTTTCAGCTGGCCGTCGAATCCGCCGCTTCGCCGCGTTACCGTGGTCGCGCTCCCACATTCCGTGGAAGTGGAATTCGCGAGTCGTTCCGAGCACGGCTTGGCTCGACATGAGCTTGGAGGTCAGTCATGCCATTCGTGACAACGGACGACGGCACGGAAATCTACTACAAGGATCTGGGCGACCCGACGGCGCAGCCCATCATGTTCCACCACGGTTGGCCGCTGTCGTCGGACGACTGGGACGCGCAGGTGCTCTTCTTCCTGTCGAAGGGGTACCGCGTCGTGGCCAGCGATCGACGCGGTCACGGGCGGTCCTCGGAGATCGGCTCAGGCCACGACATGGACCACTACGCCAGCGACGTGTCGGCGGTCGTCGAGCACCTCGACCTGCGCAACGTCGTCCACATCGGCCACTCGACGGGTGGCGGCCAGGTCGCGCGGTATGTCGCCAAGTACGGCGAACCGCAGGGTCGTGTGGCGAAGGCGGTCCTGGTCTCGTCCGTGCCTCCGCTGATGGTGCAGACCGACGCCAACCCCGAAGGGACGCCCATCTCGGTCTTCGACGGCTTCCGGAGCGCGCTCGCCGCGAACCGGGCGGAGTTCTTCCAGGCCGTGGCTTCGGGCCCGTTCTACGGCTTCAACCGTGACGGTGTCACCGTGTCCCAGCCCGTCATCGACAACTGGTGGCGTCAAGGCATGACCGGCAGCGCCGTGGCGCACTACGAGGGCATCAAGGCGTTCTCCGAGACCGACCAGACCGAGGATCTCAAGGCGATTTCCGTGCCGGTCCTCTGCATGCAGGGCGATGACGACCAGGTCGTGCCGTACGAGGACGCCGTCATCAAGCAGGCCGAGCTCCTCAGCAACGCGACCCTCAAGGTCTACGAGGGCTTCCCGCACGGCATGCTGACCACCCACGCCGACATCATCAACCCCGACCTCCTCGCCTTCATCGAGCAGTAAGGGAACCACCACCGGAGACGGACGGCGCACCCGGGTGATCTCGGGTGCGCCGTCCGTGCGTCGCGTCCCCTCCGGCAGGCTGCGATCCCCCGAGATGCTTCGATCGCCAACCGGCCGACCACTGCACCTCGGGTACGACCTCCGTGAGAGAGTTCGTACATGACGCAACGCTCCAAGCGCTCCACGAGACAACGCCGAGACGAGGAGCGGCGCGCGGCTGAACACCGTCACCGGCGCCGCGCCTGGCTCATCTTCGGTGCCGTCGTGATCGTCGTGCTCGGGGTCGGAATCGCCTTCGCCGTCATGTCGGGAGAGCTCGGTTTGATCCTCAGCGCGGCCATCGGTCTGCCTGCTCTTGCCGGCGTCGCGGCAGCGATCCAACATCGGCTCCTGCAGGGGGATGACGCCGAGGACAACGACCTCTACGCCGCAGGGAACACGTGGATCGGATGACACGAGACGCGACCGATTTCCCACGGGCCCACCACCTCGGCCGGCTCGACGTCGTGACGCTCGACGACATCGCCGCTCTCAGTCAGGACGTCGCACTCGACATCGAGCAGGTGCAGGCGGCTTGGCCGGCGTTCGAGAACTCGTTCGACTCGTTGCGGGGCCGCAGGATGATGGGCCTGGTCTACGGAGGAAGTGACAGGTACCGCATGGCGTCCGCGCGGCTGGACCGGGATGCCGACAACCCGCTCGGCCTGGAAGAGACCGTGGTCCCCGGCGGCGACTACCTCAGGCTGCGTCTTCGCGGCGAGGTGCCCGGCGTCTACGCCCGGATCGGCGACGCCTTCGAGGTGCTCTTCGACCTCGCCGATCACGACGAGAGCCGTCCCCACATCGAGCACTACCGGCGCGAGGGCGAGGTCGATTGCCTCGTTCCGGTCAGGTCGCCGCGCTGAGCTGTCGACTCAGCTCACCAACGGGTACCAGTGTCGGTCGCGCAGCTGATGCTCGTCATCGTCGAGACGCACCCATGTGCCGTGAGCCTTCGGAGTCGCGTCCGAAGCCCACACGCCGAAGTGGGCGACCGGTGCCGGCCAGTCGTATCCGTCGGCCGGTGCCTCCACGACGTTGCGTACGGCGCCGATGAAGTGCGTGCCCGCGTGCTCACCGGTGATGCGTTGCGCCAGTTCACGAACGGCCGCCGTGCCGTCGACATCATCGGATGCAGCCTCGAGCATCGGCAGATCGAGCCGCCCTGTGCCCTGCCTCGGCACGCAGAACACCTGGTCGGAGTCGCGCAGGAGCAGGCGCACGACCGCCATCGGCCGGGGTGGTGTCGTCCGGCGGACCACCTCGGCCCGGCCTCCCGGGGGAAGCCACGGCGCGTCGTGCGTCACGTGGACGAGCGTCTCGTCTTCGTTCACGCCGCGAGCGTACCCGAATCGAGGGAGCGCGACCGGTGCCGCCTGCTCGAGCTCTCGGTCAGATGCGTTCAGCGAGATCGTTACTCGTTTGCCACTCCCAGCGGCGGGAGGATGCCCTGGGCCGCCGCCACGGCTCGGGCGACGATGAGCGGCGGGTCGACGATCGCTCCGGTGGCGATCAGCGCGTCGAGCTCGGACAGCGGGATGCGCACGAGCCGCACCTGCTCCGCGGGATCCGACAGGTCTGCCAGGCCGGGGCGGATGCCTCGAGTCGAGATGAACAGGTGTGTCGGCCAGGACGCTCGCCCCGGGTTCATGAAGAAGGTGTGCAGCGGTCGGAGGTCGTCCGGAACGATACCGAGCTCTTCTTCGAGCTCACGCCGGGCGGCATCGAGCGGGGCTTCGTCTGTTCGACCGGCACCGCCCGGCAGGTCGTGGATCCAGCGGTCAAGCGGGTATCGGTACTGACGTGCGAGGAGCACGTCGTCGCCGTCGATGATCAGCGAGGCGACGGAGAAGGGAACGCTCTCGTCGACGAGATAGCTCGACCGCGACCCGTCCGGCAATCGGACCTCGTGATCGACCAAGGTCACTCGACCTCGCTGGACCGTCGTCTTCCCGAGCGTGGTCCAACGTGATTCATCCGGAACAGGCATCCGCCCACCCTACGGTCGAGTGCCGTCCGGCGATCATGTCCTCAGCGGAAGTCGCCCAGCTGACGCTCGACGGGCACCGTGCCCTCGACGATCACGTCACCGGTGTGCGCGGTCGTGACGGTCTCGATCAAGACGATCTCGACCTCCTCGTCGGCGATGGGATTGTGCTGCACGCCCCGCGGCACCACGAAGAACTGGCCCGGCGTGAGCACGACCTCCTCATCGTCGGGGAGCTGGATACGGAGCGTGCCCGAGACGACGAGGAACATCTCGTCTTCGTTCGCGTGGTCGTGCCAGACCAACTGGCCGAGGAGCTTCGCCACCTTCACGTATTGATCGTTGACCCGCCCGACCACTCGAGGAGTCCAGTGGGCCTCGACCTGTCGGAGTTCGGCGGCGATATCGATTCCGTGGAGAGCAGTCATGCATCCATCCTCTCCCGGCTGTCGTGCGTCGTGGCGCGGTATAGCCCGTCGGTCTCGGTGCGCGCCGGCTTCCGACCACACAACTGCAGCACTGAGCGCGCCGGTTGCACGATCTCAGCGCTCTCCACATCCGACTCGGTGGCGACATCAGGGCCATCCGGAGTCCGATGCGATGCCGGTGGCAAGTCCATACGGTCGAGGCATGCCGCTTTCTATCCCGCATCGCCGCGCCCTCCTACCGTTCGCTGCGGTGACCCTCTTCGCTCTCACCCTCCTCATCGCCCCAGCGCCGGGCAGCGTCAGCGTCGTCGGCACGCGCTGGCTCGCCGCCCTCGGCTCGGCCATCCCGAACGTCGAACTCGCCTCGGAGATCGGCCTCGCACTCCTGGCGGCGACGACGATGTCGACGGCTGCGTTCGCCTGGGTCCGCCACCCGGAACGGCGGGCGCGGCTGCTCGCCGGCGCCGCCGGGGTCGGCCTCGCCTACGCCGCGAGCGAGGGACTGAAACTCCTCTTCGCCCAACCTCGACCATGCACCCGGTGGTCGATCGCGACCGAATGCCCGCCGGCCGGCGACTGGTCACTGCCGTCGAATCACGCGACGCTCGCGTTCGGAGCGACCGTCGTCATAGCGATCGCCGTCGGCCGTTGGTGGGTCACATGCTCGGCGCTCGCGCTGGCGGCGCTCGTCGCCGCCGGCCGGGTCGTGCAAGGCGTGCACTACGTCCATGATGTCGCGATGGGAGCGGTCCTGGGCCTGGCGATCACGACCGTCCTCATCGTTGCGACAGTGGCATGGCAGCGCCGCTCAGCCACGACCCGCTCGTCATCGGGGAGACGGTGACGACAGCCGTGACCAGATGGCGCGCTTCACCTACGATGACGTGATGGTCGACGACAACGAGCGCGGATTCCGTCGCGCCCTCATCGAAGCGAGCGCCCACTTCGGGCTCGATCATGAACGCCTCGAGCCGCTCGGCGGGATGACCGGGCGGGTGTTCGGTACCGACGACGTCGTGCTGCGCCTGGGCTCCCCGGAGACGATCGCGCACGAACTCGCCGCTGCGAACGCAGCCTCCGTGGCTGTGCCGGTTCCAGCGACCCTCGGTACCTTCGTCCCGACCGACGGCGGACCATGGGCGGCCTCGCTCATCGAGCGGGTCGACGGCACCGTCGCCGCCGATCTCAGCGGGGTGACCGCGGAGCGGGCCTTCACCCGGGGTCTGGCCTGTGGTCGTGCGCAGGCGGCGCTGTGGACGGTCACCGCTCCGCCGGCGTTCGCCTCCATCGACGGCGAGCGCTCGCTCCTGCATCTCGATCTCCACCCGTTGAACATCCTGCTGGGGCCGGACGACCGCGTGACCGCCGTCATCGACTGGACCAACGCCGCAGCCGGGTCGCCGGACTACGACCGGGCCAGGACCTCCGCCATCTTCCGGCTGGACCCGCACGCCATACCGCTGCTCGACCAGCCGGTGTGGCGGGCGTTCCTCGCGGGCTGGACCGACGGCGCGAACCTCGACGAGGCGTCGACGGCCGCACGCATCTGGGCCTGCCGGTTCATGCTGCACGATCTGCAGCATCGCCACCCCGGGGATGCGCTCGACCACGTGCGTCACGAGCTGGAGGTCCTCGAGGAGGCCACCGAGAGTGCGCAATCCGTCCCCTGACGCTCCGGTCAAGCGCAGAACGGGCGCTCTGGGCGGCGGCGTCAGACCGGCCGATACCGCATGGCGATCATGCGTGTCTGGCCCCTGCCAGACTGGCGTCGATGATCATCCGCACCGAACGAACCACCCTTGAACCGATCTCCCCCGCGCTCGCACGACGCATCATCGAACTCGATGAGCGCGACGGTGACGCCTGGCACCCGGAGTACCCCTTCGCCGACGAGCTCGGCCCGCTCCGTGGCCTCGCGGAATCGACCGACGGCGACCCGATCTTCACGATGTACCTCATCCGTGATGCCGACGGGTCGGCCGTCGGTGGCTTCGGCTTCTTCGGTCCGCCCGACAGCGATGGCCGCGTCGAGTTCGGCTACGGTCTCGTTCCCGCTGCTCGCGGGGTCGGACTCGCGACGGAAGCGGTCGCCGGCGCACTGTCGTTCGCCGCAGCGCATGGCGCAGAACGGGCGGCCGCGGAGACCGACGTCACCAACCTCGCATCCCAGCGGGTCCTCCTGAAGGCGGGACTCGCCGAGACCGGACGCACGGCCACGACGGTGTCGTTCGCGCGCGAACTCTGACAGGAGATGCCAGCCATGGTCGGGGCCCGATGCCCCCTCGCCCGCGCGCGACGTGAGGAGACCGTCTGGGTTCCGGGGAACGATGTATGGATCCCGTGAGGACTGGTATTCGGGCGGGAGGCGAGGCGTAGACCGGAGGTCATGACCCTCACGACGATCCTGCCTTCACTCCGCCGCAGCATCCCGGACCCGTTCCTCGCCGACCGCTGGCCGGCACACACCCACCTCAGCACCACGGACGTGATCGTCGACGACGTTCCGATGCTGCGCCTGGTCGAGCAGCGCGGAACCCCGTGCGTCCACTCGGCGGCAGCGGTGATCCCCGGCACCGGCGGGTGCCCGTCCGCCACCGAGCAGGCCTCCGTGGTCGTCACTCGCGTCGTCGCTGCGGCGTTCGGCGAGGACGGCCATCACCTCACCCTCGACGCCTGTCTCGCAGACGTCGAGCCGTGCTGGTCGGAACTCCGGCTGATCGGGCGAGCGTCGACGACGCACACAGTGTCGTTCCACCTCGACAGCGCGGCAGGAACCGAGCAGCGCGTGCTGCTCCCCCGCGACCTCGCGCCCGGCGACCTGCTCGCCGCGCCGTGTCGCGGGGAGGTCACTCAGGCGGTCGGCTCGGCGTCGGGCTTCATCCAGAACGGCGAGTAGTGGTACCCGTCGGGGTCGTCGAACTGGCGCTGGTACATGAACGGGTAGTCGTCGGTGTCGCCGATCCGTCCACCCGCGGCACCGGCCCGCTCGACGAGCTCGTCGACCGCCTCGCGACTGCCGAGGTCGAAGGAGACCGTCACCTTCGAGGGCGTGTCCGGTCCGCCGATCAGCTCCTCGGTGCCGCCGACGCTCGCGTACATCTCTCGGCTCCCGAGCATGACGTATTGCCCGGGAGCGATCTCGAAACAGGAGACCTGGTCAGAGGACATCGCCGCGTTGCGGGTCCAGCCGAGGGCGTCGTAGAAGGCGGTCGCGCGTTCGACGCTCTCGACCGGACACGTGATGAAGAGGCTCATGCGGTCAAGCTACGCCCGGCGTGAGCGCGCCCACAAGGACGTCTTTCCGAGGTTCACTCGGACGGCGCCCACGGCACGGTCGGATCGATCGTCGTCGCGATCCTCGCGCTGATCTCGGCCAGTTGTCGCACCTGCGCCTCCGTGAGCGAGCCGAAGACGAGCTCCTCGACGAGGGCGTGGTGCGCCGGCGTGGACCGGGCGACGTGCGCGTGGCCGTCGTCCGTGAGGACGGCGAGGGTGAACCGACCATCGGTGGGGTCGACCTCGCGTCGCACCCAGCCCTGCTTCTCGAGTCGCGAAACCGCGCGGGAGAGCCGCGAGAGCGTGCTGCTCGCGTACGAGGCGAGCGTGCTCATCCGGAGTGTGCGGTCCGGGGCGGTGTCGAGCGCGAAGAGCAGCCCGTGCTCGTAGTGGCTCAGCCCGCTGTCTCGCTGCAGCTGGGCGTCGAGTGCCGCGGGAAGCCGCTCCACCACGGTGGCGACTGAGGCCCAGGCCGCGAGCCGCTCGCCGCTGAGGCCAGGATGTTCGGCGGATTCGGTCATGGGGCAAGCCTATTCGACTTGCTTGAGCAAGTGAACCGACCTAGAGTGACTTGCCTGAGCAAGTGAGGCGGCGTATCGCCGACAGAGGGAGACGACATGGACCTACAACTCCGCGGCAAGACGGCGTTCATCAGCGGATCGACCGGCGGCATCGGTGCCGCCGTCGCGCGGAGGCTCGCTGCCGAAGGCGCACGCGTCATCGTGAACGGACGCTCCGAGCAGGCGGTGCAGGACGCGGTCGCCGCGCTTCGGCGCACGCACCCCGATGCCGGCCACGACGGGATCGTCGCAGATTTCGCCGATCCCGCCTCCGTCGAGCAACTGCTCGGTGACCTCGGCGCCGTGGACATCCTCGTGAACAACGTGGGCCAGTTCGGTCTCGCGGAATTCGAGGCCATCTCGGACCACGACTGGTCCCACATCCTCGAGGTCAACCTGATGAGCGGCGTCCGGCTGTCCCGGCACGCCCTGCCAGGCATGTTGGACCGCGGCTGGGGACGAATCCTGTTCGTCAGCAGCGAGTCCGGCGTGAACATCCCCGCCGACATGATCCACTACGGCGTCACGAAGGCGGCGATGATCGCCCTCGGCAACGGACTCGCGAAGCTGACCTGCGGCAGCGCCGTGACGGTCAACACGATCCTCGGCGGCCCGACCTACTCGGACGGCGTCGCCACGACGATCGAGTCGATCGCCGCCGACCGGGCCGCGCCGGTCGACGCGGTGAAGGCCTCGATCATCGGTCGCAACACCACCACTCTGCTCGAACGCTTCATGGAGCCCGAGGAGATCGCCTCGGTGGCGGCCTACCTCGCGAGCCCACTGGCGTCGGCGACGAACGGTGCAGCCCTCCGCGCGGACGGCGGAGTGTTGACCGGGATGCTCTAGCAAGGCCGGTCGCGATGGCAACCCTCGCGGTCGACGCCCTGCTGTGCAGAGGGCCCGGCACCGGCGTCACTCGGAGGAGCGACGCTCGCGGACCGCGTCGAAGGTCCGCTGCAGCGCACCGATGGACGCTTCGGAGTCGACCTGGGCGACACCGATGAAGAGACAGTCGACGACCATCAGCTGTGCGATGCGACTGCCGAGCGCTCCCGAGCGGAACGCCGTCTCCCGCGCGGACGTCTGGAGGACGATGTCCGCGCTGGTCGCCAGGGTCGACTCCGCGTGGTTGGTGATCGCGATGGTCGTCGCCCCGGAGCGGGCCGCGAGCCGGAGGTAGTCGACGGTGTCAGCGGTCGCGCCGGAGTGCGAGATCGCGACGGCGACCGCCTGCTCGTTGAGGATCGCAGCGGCGGTCCAGGCGGCATGCGGGTCAGGCCATTCGAGCGCCACGCGCCCGATCCGCGAGAGCTTCCGCTGCAGGTCGACGGCGACGATGGAGCTCGCTCCGACACCGAAGATGTCGACCCGGCGAGCGCCGGCGACCGCAGCGACCGCACGCGTGAGGGCCGCCGTGTCGAGCGCCTGTGCGGTGTCGGCGATCGAGAGCGATTCGTTCGCGGCGACCTTCGCGACGATGTCGTCGAGACTGTCTCCGGCGACGATGTCGGGCGACTGCACGTTCGTCCCGGCGAGCGCGAGCCGCTCGCGGAGGTTCTCCTCGGTCAGGTCGTGGCGGAAGTCCTTGAAGCGGTCGTAGCCGATCTTGCGCGTGAAACGGACGACCGTCGTCGTCGACGTCGAGGCCCCCTCGGCGATCTCGGCGACCGACCGCGTTGCGAAGGCACCCGGGTCGGCGAGCAGCGATTCGGCGATCCGCCGCTCGGAGGGACGGAGTTCATCGAGACGGGCGCGCACCTCGGTGGACACCGCCCGTGATGTCCGGTGGACGTCGGCTCCCATCGGTGCTCCTCTCGACCGTCAACACTGTACCGTCGGCACCCACCGGCGGGATGTATGGAAATTACCATCCGTCGTTGAGTTGTGTATGTTTGTTGCACCGACTCGCGACCAGTGCCCTCCTCAGGTGCGGACTGGCCGACACGTGTAGCGGAGTACCGCGGGTGCTGCCGGCATGCACGATCCAGGAACCAAGGGAGGTCCCGTGACCAGCTCCACACCACGCAGCGACGTGATCAGCAGCACCGCCCGACGCCGGGCGATCGTCGCCGGCAGCGTCGGCAACTTCATCGAGTGGTACGAGTTCGGGATCTACGGGTTCCTCGCCACGATCCTCGCCGCGCAGTTCTTCAGCGACGGCCAGCAGACCGGCATCGAGTCGCTCATCGCGACCTACGCGTCCTTCGCGATCGCCTTCTTCTTCCGCCCGGTCGGGGCGGCGCTCTTCGGCCGGATCGGCGATCGGATCGGCCGCAAGCCGACGCTCATCCTCGTCCTGGTCATGATGTCCGGGGCGACCGCACTCATCGGCATCCTCCCGACGTACGCCTCCATCGGCATCGCGGCGCCCATCCTGCTCACGATCGTGCGCATCCTGCAGGGCCTCTCCGCCGGCGGTGAGTTCGGTGGCGCCGTCTCGGTCATGACCGAGTTCGCCCCGGCCGGGAAGCGCGGCTTCTACGGATCGTGGCAGTCGTTCACGGTCGCGCTCGGACTCCTCGGCGGCGCCGGCACCGTCGCACTGCTGGCATCCCTGCTGTCCGAAGCCGATCTGGCGGCGTGGGGCTGGCGAATCGCCTTCCTGCTCGCCATCCCCCTCGGCGCGGTCGCCCTGTTCCTCCGCCTGAAGCTCGAGGAGACCCCGGAGTTCCAGAAGGTCGCCGCCGCAGACACCACCGACGTCGCCAAGCCGGTGGTCGTGCGTGCGGGCGCCGCCGAGACCGCCAAGGCGATCCTCCTGGGGATCGGCCGCCTGATGGGCTGGTCCGCCGCCGGGTACACCTTCCTCGTCGTCATGCCCTCCTACCTCCAGAGCAGCCTCAACGCGTCCTTCCAGGAGGCACTGATCTCCACGGTGCTCGCGAACGCCGGCTTCGCGGCGACGATCCTCCCGGCCGGGTGGCTGTCGGACAAGATCGGTCGGCGTTGGGTGATGCTCGCCGGCACCGGTCTCATCGTGATCCTGGCGCTGCCCCTGCTCAACGTGCTGCAGAACCCGGACCTCGGCGTCGGTGTCCACGGCCTCGCCGTGTTCGTCGCCGGAGCGGTCGTCGGCCTGATCGCAGGCCCGGGCCCCGCCATGCTCGCCGAGATGTTCCCCACCTCCGTGCGGTACACCGGCCTCGGGCTGTCCTATTCGATCTCGAACGCCGTCTTCTCGGGCAGCGCCGGCCTCATCATCACGTCGCTGATCGCCTCGACCGGCAACGTCGACGTCCCGGCGTACTACGTGATGGCGACCTGCCTCGTGAGCGCGATCGCCATCGGTACGCTGCGTGGGAACGCCCACCGGGCGGAGCTGCGCAAGTGAGCCGCCCGATGCGCGTCATCGGCCTCATGTCCGGCACCTCGCACGATGCGATCGACGCCGCCGCAGCCGAGATCAGCGTGGACGGCGACACCCTCGTCGTCCGCCCACTCGGGATGCTCACCGCCGGGTACGACCCGGAACTGCGAGCCGCGATCACCGCAGCCCTGCCACCGGCGACCACCAGTGTCGACGACATCTGTCGGTTGGACACGCGGATCGGGCAGGCCTTCGCCGACCTCGCCGTCCGAGCGGTTGCAGAGCTCTGCGACGGGGAGGCCGACCTGATCGTCTCCCACGGCCAGACGATGTACCACTGGGTCGAGGACGGCCGGGTCGAGGGCACGCTGCAGCTCGGCCAGCCGGCCTGGATCGCCGAACGCACGGGCTGCACCGTCGTCGCCGACCTGCGTTCACGTGACGTCGCGGCCGGCGGGCAGGGTGCTCCGCTCGTCAGCATGATCGACGCGCTCTGGCTGGGTGGCGAGACCGCTGCGGCCGTCAACCTCGGCGGCATCGCCAACGCCACCATCGTGCGGCCCGGCCAGGACCCGATCGCGTTCGACAGCGGACCGGCGAACGCCCTCATCGACGCCGTCGTCGCCGAGCACACCGGCGGCGCCCGGCAGTTCGACGCCGACGGTGAGCTCGCCGCACGTGGCACCGTCGACGAGGAGACGCTCGACCTCCTCCTGCGCGAGCCGTACTACCAGCGCCCCGCCCCGAAGTCGACGGGCAAGGAACTGTTCCACCTCGACTACCTCCGCGAGCAGCTCGCCGGCCGCCCGACGCTTCCGATCGAGGACCTCGTCGCGACCCTGACCGAACTGACCGCACGGACCGTCGCCGACGCCGTCCGTGGGGTGGAGCGCGTCATCCTCGCCGGTGGTGGGGTGCGCAATCCCCAGCTCGTCGCGCGCATCCGGGCTGCACTCCCCGAGGCCGACGTCGTCAGCAGCGACGACGCGGGCCTCCCGTCCGATGCGAAGGAGGCGCTCGCCTTCGCCGTCCTCGGCTTCCTGACGGTGAACGGCCAGGCGGGATCCCTCCCCTCGGCCACCGGCGCCTCGCACGGCAGCGTCCTCGGCGCGATCGTCCCGGGGCACTCGCTCCCCGCGCGGACGCTCGACGGGCCGCCTCGCTCGCTGCGGTTCGAAGCATGACCGTCGACAGCCCCACGGACCACCACGACGGCGCCAGCCCGTCCGACCCAGAACGGAGGGCCGATCGTGCCTGAAGCATCGAGTACCTTGGCAGCGCTCTCCACCGAGGGACGCAACCCGCGCACGGTCGACCTCGACACGCTGGACACGCTCCGGCTGCTCGAGGTGATCAACGACGAGGACCGACTCGTCGCCGACGCGGTCCGAGCGGAACTGCCGAGCATCGCGCGCGCCGTGGAGCGCATCACGGAGGCTCGTCGGCAGGGTGGACGACTGATCTACCTCGGCGCGGGGACGAGCGGTCGGATCGGACTGCTCGACGCGGTCGAGTGCCCGCCGACCTTCGGCACCGACCCCTCCGAGGTCGTTGGGCTCATCGCCGGGGGCGAGCACGCCTTCGTCGTCGCCGTCGAGGGTGCTGAGGACGACATCGAGCTCGGCGCCTCGGAACTCATCGCGGCCGACCTCCGCCCCACGGACGTCGTCGTCGGTCTCGCGGCCAGCGGTCGCACCCCGTACGTCATCGGCGGTCTGCGCTACGCACGCCACCTGGGCGCGGGGACGATCGCGGTGTCCTGCAACCGGAACGCCAGGATCAGCGCCGAGGCGGACATCGCCATCGAGGTGATGACCGGCCCCGAGGCGCTCACCGGTTCGACCCGTCTGAAGGCCGGTACCGCACAGAAGCTCGTGTGCAACATGCTGTCCACCGCGTCCATGGTGCGCTCGGGCAAGGTCTTCTCCAATCTGATGGTCGACGTGAAGCCGACCAACGAGAAGCTCGTCGACCGCGCGCAGCGGATCGTCGCCGACGCCACCGGGGTCGAACGGTCGATCGCCGACGACGCCCTGGAGCAGGCCGGCGCCCACGCGAAGACCGCCGTCGTCATGCTCCTCGCCGACGTGGACGCAGCGACGGCCGCCCGGCTGCTGGAATCGCACGTGGGCGACGTCCGCTCGGCCGTGGCCGCGGCGAGCGCCTGAGCAGGAACGAGAGGACACCGTGGAGATCATCATCCTTCCCGACGCCGCCGAGGTCGGTCGCGTCGCCGGCGCGAAGATCGCGTCGATCGTCGCCGGGCGGCCCCAAGCCGTCATCGGGCTCGCGACCGGGTCCAGCCCGCAGGGCATCTACGCGGAACTGGCCCGTCGCGTGCAGGCGGGCTCGCTGTCGTTCGCCGAAGCGCGCGGCTTCGCGCTGGACGAGTACGTGGGCATCCCCGCAGACCACCCCGAGTCGTACGCCAGCGTGATCGCGCGCGAGGTCGTCGCCCCGCTCGGCTTCGACCCCTCGCGCGTCCGCGTCCCGGACGGTCGCGCCGCGGACCTCGCGGCCGCCGCGAAGGAGTACGACCGGGCCATCGCGGAGGCCGGCGGCATCGACGTGCAGATCCTCGGCATCGGGTCGAACGGACACATCGGGTTCAACGAGCCCACGTCGTCGTTCGCGTCACGCACGCGCATCAAGACCCTGGCACCGAAGACCAGACAGGACAACGCCCGCTTCTTCGACTCGCCCGACCAGGTGCCGACCCACTGCATGACGCAGGGACTCGGGACCATCCTCGAGGCGCGCGAGCTCGTGTTGGTCGCCCAGGGTGCGGGGAAGGCCGACGCCGTCGCGGCCGCCGTCGAAGGACCGCTCAGCGCGTTCGTCCCCGGGTCGGCGCTCCAGCTGCACGAGCACGCCACCGTCATCGTCGACGAGGCAGCGGCATCAGGGCTGCAGTTGTCGGACTACTATCGCTACACCTACGACAACCGGCCGGACTGGCAACGCTTCGAATGAATCGGCCGGGCGATGGCCGACGACGCCCCATCCTCTGAGGCGTCCGGCCACCGCAGCCGCAACCCAGCACCCCGCTCCCCGGCACCCCGCTGACGCCCGCATTCGAGAAGGAAGCCTCGTGGCACACCCGACCACCGTCCCATCCCTCATGACCGAAGCCATCGGCGAAGCCGTGGGTGACCCCTCCCGGATCCGCACCCGGGCGATCGACCTGGCCGCGTACGCCGGGGATGCATCGCACTATCTGCTGACACCGGAGGCGGTCGTCATCGCGGAGAGCGCCGCCGAGGTCGCCGCGATCCTCCGGGCGGCGACGCGGTCCGCCGCGCCCGTCACGTTCCGGTCGGGCGGCACCAGCCTGTCCGGTCAGGCCTCCGGTTCCGGCATCATCGTCGACACCAGGCAGCGGTTCAAGTCCATCGAGGTGCTCGACGACGGCAAGCGTGTCCGGGTGCAGCCGGGGGCGACGGTGGCGCAGGTCAACGCGCGACTCACGCGACTCGGCTACCGCCTCGGCCCGGATCCGGCGAGCGAGGTGGCGTGCACGATCGGCGGCGTCATCGCGAACAACTCCAGCGGCATGGCCTGCGGGATCGACGAGAACACCTACCGGACGCTGGAGTCGATGGTGTTCGTCCTCCCGTCCGGCACGACGATCGACACGGCCGACCCGACGGCCGACCAACGGCTCCACGAAGCGGAACCCGAGCTCGCCGAGGGTATCGAGCGCCTGCAGCGCCGCGTGCGATCCGACCCGGCGTCGGTCGCGTCCATCGAGCGCCAGTTCTCCCTGAAGAACACCATGGGGTACGGGATCAACGCGTTCCTCGACTTCGAGTCGCCCGTGGACGTCCTGCAGCACCTCATCATCGGCTCGGAGGGCACGCTGGCATTCGTCGCCGAGGCGACCTTCCGCACCGTCCCCGTCCTCCCACTGGTGTCGACGGCGCTGGCCGTGTTCCCCTCCCTCGACGCGGCGACGCGCGCGCTGCCCGAGCTGGTCGCGTCCGGAGCCGCGACGCTCGAGCTCATGGACGCCACGTCCCTGACGGTCGGGCAGCGTCTCCCCGGCAGCCCGGCGGAGATCCAGGGCTTCACGCCGCAGGATCACGCGGCACTCCTCGTCGAGTACCGCTCCGAGGACGCCGTCGAACTCAGGGACCGCGCGACGGCGGGCGGTGTGCTCCTGAACGGTCTGGACGTGCACGCGCCGGTGGTGTTCTCGAGCGATGCATCCCAGCGGTCGCGCGCCTGGGCACTCCGGAAGGGCCTCTACGCCTCGGTCGCGGGAGCGCGTCCCTCCGGCACCACGGCCCTCCTCGAGGACATCGTCGTGCCGACCGCCGCCCTCGCCGACACCTGCGCGAGCCTGCAGGAGCTCTTCGTGCAGCACGCCTATCGCGACTCGGTCATCTTCGGCCACGCGAAGGACGGCAACATCCACTTCATGCTGACCGACCGGTTCGAGGGCGACGCCGCACTCGGCCGGTTCAACGGCTTCACCGAGCAGATGGTCGACCTCGTCCTCGCGGCGGGCGGCAACCTGAAGGCCGAGCACGGCACGGGTCGCGCCATGGCACCGTACGTCCGCCGGCAGTACGGCGACGAACTGTACGGGGTGATGCTCGAGCTGAAGCGGTTGGTCGACCCGGCCGGGGTGATGAACCCCGGCGTGCTGATCGACGAGGATCCCCAGGCGCACCTCCAGCGGATCAAGCTCCAGCCGACCGTCGAGGAGGAGGTCGACCGCTGCGTGGAGTGCGGGTACTGCGAACCCGTCTGCCCGAGTCGCGACCTGACGCTGACGCCGCGGCAGCGCATCGTCGTCCGCCGTGCCGAGGAGTCCGCTCGCGCTCGCGGGGACATCGCCCTCGCGGAGGAGCTCGCGGACGACTACGACTACGCCGGCGTGCAGACCTGCGCCGTCGACGGGATGTGTCAGACGGCGTGCCCGGTCCAGATCAACACGGGCGCGCTGGTCAAGCGCATCCGGCGCACGGAGGCGGCTCCGGTCGCCGCCGCGGGCTGGAAGGCTGCTGCCACCGGTTGGGGGCCGGTCACGAGGATCGGTTCGGTCGCGCTCTCCGGCGCGAAGCTTTTGCCGGCCCCGGTGGTCGGTGCGGTGACGGACGTCGCGCGTGCCGTGCTCGGCGCGGACACCGTGCCGAAGTACTCGGGCGATCTGCCGGGCGGCGGACGGTCGCGGAAGGCCCTCGGCCGGACGGTGGGTGCCGGTGACGGTCCGACCGTCGGCATCTACGTCCCGGCGTGCGTGAACAGCATGTTCGGCGCGGTGGACGGCGGGGACGGCGTCATGGGCGCTTTCACCCGACTGCTCGAGCGGGCGGGCCTGAGCATGATGGTCCCCGACGGCGTGGAGTCGATCTGTTGCGGCACCCCGTGGTCGTCGAAGGGGTTCGCGTCCGGTGCTGCGGTGAACGAGCAACGCACGGTCGAACGCATCCGAGCGGCCGTGGCCGACAGTGGGCTCGTGGTCGTCAGCGACGCGTCGAGCTGCACCGAGGGCTTCGCGAAGCTCCTCAGCGAGAGCGGCGTGGTCGTCGAGGACGCGGTGGCCTTCGCCGCCCGGGAGATCTTGCCCCGGGTCGACGTGTCAGCGCAGATCGAGCAACTCGTCCTGCACCCGACCTGCTCCTCACGGCAGATGGGCCTCGACCCCGATCTCGTGCGGATCGGCGAAGCCGTGGCCGAGCGCGTGCACGTCCCGGACGACTGGGGCTGCTGCGCCTTCGCCGGCGACCGCGGCATGCTGCACCCCGAGCTGACGGCCTCCGCGACGAAGGCCGAGGCCACCGAGGTCGCCGCCCTGGGTGCCGACGCGCACGCGTCCTGCAACCGCACCTGCGAACTCGGGATGACCCGCGCCACGGGCGAGGACTACCGCCACGTGCTCGAACTGCTGGACGCCGCGTCGGCAGCGCCCGCCGAAAGCGCACGTTCCGCTCACTGAGACGCGCGTGGCGAGCGGAACGGGCACTCTCGGCGCTTGCGCCGGTTCCTAGCCCAGGCTCGCACCGTGGCATCTGCAGCGACATCGCGCCGGCTCGTCGAGGAGCTGGTCCCAGGCGGATCGTTCGCGCATGGCGTGTCTCCCGAGACGGCAGTCATGGGAGAGGAGCGGCTTCGGCCGCATAGCGCGCCTCAAGGGACGCTCATTCGGTGCCGTCGCCGGTTGATGCGAGGACATGCTCCGCGTACCCGCCACAGCCGGCGTCCTCCCAGTTGTAGCTTTCGCCCGCGAGCCGCGTGCCGACGTACGCCTTCCACTCCGGCGTGCCGACTGCGGGGAGATCGATGGAGTTGCTGCGGCGTTGATCCTCCGTCCGCTCCCACGGGAGGGAGAAGGTGAAGTCCAGGCCGAGTTCCGCCATGCATTGCGCCGCGATGAAGTTCCGGGTGACGAGCAGTTCCTGCGCCGCACGTTGCTGGGGCGTGAGCGTGCTCGGGTAGGTCACGAGCTTCGGGTCGGTGTCCGCGTCGTAGACCGGCGTTCCGAAGGTGTTGCGCCGGCGGCCGTCCGCAGTCGTGATCGTGGGATCCGGATTCAGGTACGCGGAGACATCGACGCCACGGTCCTCGAGCGGGACGAATTCGAGCGTGCCGACAGTGCGCTGTTCGGCTGCATACGCGGCCTGGGCGACCGCCGCCGCCCCGGTGCCAGCGAACACGCCGACACCGAGGGCAGCCGCTAGGAGCGCTGTCATGGTTCGCGCTCGGCTCCGAGGGACCAGACGTGCAGCTCCTGGCGTCCCCATCAGTGTTCGAACCCTGCAGCAGCGTCGGCGGCGGTGACGCAGGCGCGCTCCCAGGTCCCCTGCTCCGACTCCGGGTAGCTGGAGTCGTACGCGTATGCGTCGATGATCCACTGGTGGGTCTCTTCCGGCGACAGGCCGTCGGGCATACCGGCCGGCCGCTCGGTGTCAGCGAAGGGCGCGGTCTGCAGGGTCATGTCGACTTCACCGACGAACTCGTGGCCGCGGTCGGCCATGCAGGAGCGCATCGCGTCGATGTGGCGCTGGTACTGCGCCGCGAACGCCAGCGCGGTAGCTCGTTCCTCCGCGGTCGGGACGTACGCTGCCTCGGCCGCCGCGGACGCCGCGTCCCGCTGGACCCAGCACGGTTCCGCCGCGGCGTACCATGCCTCCTGGTCGACCTCGCTCAGCCCTGACGGCATCCCGTCGAAGGTGGTTCCGTCGAACGGGAACCCGTCCTCCACCATGCACGACTCCATCGTCAGGAGGCCCACCTGGCGGAACTCCTGCCACTTGTCCTGCAGGAAGAACTCGTCGATGTGAGCGGCATCGGTCGGTGGCGACGTCGGCGTCGGCGTCTCCGGGGAACTCGCCGAGGTCTCCGGAGCATCCGAGGAGTCCGTCGCGGGCCTCATGCTGAGCGCCTGCGCCGCCACGCCACCGAACCCGCCGGCGGCCACCAGCCCGGCCGCGACCAGGATCAAGAACTTCTTGCGAGCCATCATCTCTCCAACTTAGAACAACACGTTTATAGGAAGATAGCTCGCGAACAGGCGGGCCGCAAATTGCCCGTGATATATGGACAACTGTTGCCCACGGAGAACACAAGTGGATTTATGGGCCGATAGCTTCCGTATACTGTCCGCATGGTCAAGCGTCGCCCCGGCACCCTGTTCCCCCTCGAGCTCGACATCCTCGACGTGGGCACGGTGCTGCAGGCGTCGGAGGGGTCCTTCTACGGATTCGCGCTCGCGAAACGCCTGGCCGGCCCCGAGGGGAAACTCGCCGCGCACGGCACCCTGTACAAGGCGCTCTCGCGGATGTCCGAAGCCGGCCTGATCGAGGAGGACTGGGAGGACCACGAGATCGCGGCCGCCGAAGGTCGACCCCGAAGACGGATGTACCGCATCACGGCGGTCGGTGCCGCCGCACGGAACCGCGAGCACGCACGACTCGTCGACGAGCACCGCGTCGCGGCTCGCGTCGCCGACCAGGGGATCGCATGAGCCTGCTCCACACGAGGACGTTCAACACCACGGCACACTGGGTCCTCGCTTGGTGCGCTCAGTACACCCGCGACCTCCCCGAGGAGGTCGCGGCCGCGCGGCGCGATGAGCTCGCCTCAGACCTGCATGAGCACGCGCTCTGGGCGGACGAGGCCGGATGGTCGGCCGGGCGCCTTCGCCGGGACATCGTCCGGCGACTCGTCACCGGGAGCATCCACGACGTGACCTGGCGCGTCCACCAGCTCGGTCGCAGCGCACTGGCCGACCCACGCCACGGCAAGACCGTGCGGACCGCTCAGCGCATCACGTCCTGGATGCTCGCGCTCGGCGTCACCCTGACCGTCCTCGGCGGGTACACCTACGCGCGGATCATCCGCGCCATCATCATCGACGACCTCCGGGTCCCGCCGCTGATGGCGATGCTCGTCGGTGTGCTAGCCGTCCTGTCATTGGTCGGGACCGCACTGACAGCCCGACGCCGCACTCGCATCGCCGGTGCGGTCGCGCTCGCGCCGCCCACGCTCCTGCTCGGGTACGTCGCCGTCGAATCGCTCAGCCTGATCAGCGCCACCGGTGTGCAGATCGCCTTCTGGGCCGACCACCTGACGGCGACCGCCGGAAGCCTCGGGCTCCTCGCCGCCGGTGTCGGGATCAGTTCCCTCCTCGGCCTCGTCGCTGCCGCGATCTGGTGGTGGCCGCCCACCACGTCGATGCCGGCGACCGAGGCGGGCGCGGAGAGCTGACCACGGAAGTGGTGGCGCTGCAGCTCAGGACATCCCGATGGCGAACGCCATGATCGCCTGCTGCACCGGGAGCAACGCGCCTTGAACCGGTGACCGACGAAGGCGGGGTGCCGGATGGCGTCGGCGCTGACCTCCTCGCCGCGCGTGAACGGCGGGCAGGGGTTGAGCAGGACGCCGGCCGGTGCGCTGTCGAGCAGGGCTGCGGTGATCTGGAACGGCTCCAGTTGCGCCACATGCTCGCCGAACCCGTCGGTGAGGATGACGTCGGCCGTGCGGACGGCGGTTTCCAGATCGTCGGTCCACACTGCACCGGGGATCGCGAGGTCCGCGGGGCAGCACTGCGCCAGATCGAGACCCAGCACTCTGGCGGCTTCCTGCCATGCCTGGGCGATGTTGCCGTCGGCGCCGACGAAGAGGAACCGCTGCCCGTCGAGCCCGCGCCGCTCACGGATCGCAAAGAGGTCGGACAGCACTTCGCAGGGGTGATTGACGTCGGTCATCGCATTCACGACGGGGAGCGCCGCGGCCTCGGCCAGCTGTTCGAGGACGCCGATGTCGCCGTGCCGCACGATCATGATGTCGGCCCACGACTCGAGGTACCGGGCGACGTCGGTGAGCGCCTCCGACTTGTCGAGGGTCTCGCTGGGGAACACGATCGGCTGCAGCCCCATCAGGGCGACCCCGCGCTCGAAGGAGACCCGCGTGCGCAGGCTGGTCGGCGGGAAGAACATGACGGCGGATCCGTCGCGGTAGGCCTCGGCGAGACGGAACACCTCGTCGACGTCCGCGGGTGACCAATCGTCCAAGCGAACCAAGTTGCGCATCGCGCAAGCCTACGGACGATTCGAGCGTCGCTCGGAGACCGGCGACCCAAGCCGACACTCTCGACTGCCCGTGCTCAGCGCGTTACGGCGAGACGGATACCGAACCCGGTGACCGCGGTGCCGGCGACGACATCGAGGGTCGTGGCGACCGCGGTGAGCCCTCGGCGGTGGCCTTGCCCACGCCGAGATGACGGGCGAGTCCCTGATGCGTCACAATACCGGCATGGACGACACCGGAAGCCTTCGACGATCGGTCTCGTGGTGGGTGCTGCTCGCGGTCGGGCTGGCGTCCGTCGTGGCGATGGGCGTGCTCGCGTTCATCCCGTCGACCGTCCACGAGCGGGTCGACGGCGATGATCATCCCGGATACACCACCGTGTGCTCATCCGTGGTCGTCGCCGGCTGGCCCCGCGAGCTCGGCGCGGGAGGCGACCGGATGGTCGCTCGCGGGATCGTCTCGACAGACACCTCGGAGCCGCCCTACGACGTCTGCGCCAATCGGCGCTCCCTCTCCGCCGCGGGGATGGCGGTACTCACCATCCCAGCCAGCTCGCTGCTCGTCCTCGCCGGGGGCTCCGTTCGCCCGGCCCGCCACGCCGGAACACGCATCCGGTGACCGTGGATGACGACTCGGACCGACATCCAGCCAGGAGGTGATCGTCGACAGACCGACGACCAGGGCTTCCAAGCCGAATGACCCCGCACTCCACTGCCCCCACCATGGGCAGGGCAGGCGTCGACTACGGTGCGGGATCCGGTCGCGCGCGACCTGCGAGGAAGGCCCCGACGAGTTCAGTCTCGTAGTAGGTGCTCAACGACATGTCCAGTTGCGGCTCTCGGAGTGCCGGGTCGGCCCCACGCTGGCGGAGGAGGTCGAAGATCCGCGAGAGGTCTTCGACGAGTTCCGGGTTCAACGGTCTGCCGTCTCGCGCATCGGGCTGTCCGTGCGGCCTGCGAGGAAGGACGTCGTGTGCTGCGCGTGCGGCGCGACCGAGCGGCGTGCATCCTTTCGAATCCACTGCGCGTACATCGGCGCCCGCATCGAGCAGCGCCACGACGACGCTGTACGCGTCGTCCGACTTCGATGCGCTGTTCACCGTTCGAAACGCTCGCTCCGACTGCGCAGTGAACGTCTGACGCATCCAGCGTGAGCGTTGCACTGCAGCCAAGAGCGCATCGTGGAGCACGGGTTTGGCCCATCCACTCGGCGAGTCGACGTCGATGAACCCGGGGTCGGCGCCGCTCGCCAGCAAGAAGTGCGCGATGGCGAATTCACCGGAACGGACTGCCACCTGCAGAGTGGATTGTCCGGCGTACTGCTTCGGCGTACCCGCGGCGACGGCTCCGACGACCGACGGATCCTGTGCGATCCGGTCTCGGACCTGCTGCTCGGCCCCGTTGACGATGTCCGTGAAGATTGCGCGCATGGCCCCATCCTCACCCACTCGGTGGCCGGTCTCGTGTCCGACGCTCTGTGGCGGACACGAGACCGACTCTCGACAGACCGATCAGTGACCGGGCCCACCGTAGGCGGCGTCGGCGACGAATCCGCAGGACGCCTCCCAGGTGCTCTGCTCCGACTCGGGGAAGGAGTAGTCGTAGCCGGTGGCATCCAACTTCCACTGGTGGCTCTCCTCCGGAGACAGGCCGTCGGGCATCCCGGTCGCCTGCTGACCTTCGGGATACGGGTAGGCCTGGAGCGTCATGTCGACGGCGCCCACGAACTCGTGGCCGCGATCAGCCATGCACGAGCGCATCGCATCGATCCAGCCCTGGTACTGCGTCGCGAACCCCAGTGCCGTGGCACGCTCCTCCTCGGTCGGCACGTAGGCCGCCTCGGCAGCAGCGGTCGCCGCGTCACGCTCCTCACGACAGGGGACCGCGGCCGCCTGCCAGGCGTCCTGGTCGGCCTCGCTCAGACCTGGCGGCATCCCGTCGAAGCTGGTGTCGTCGAACCCGAACCCCGCTTCAGTCATGCAGGACGCCATCGCGGCTGTACCAACCTCGAAGAATCGCTGCCAGAGGCCCTGCAGGTAGAACTCATTGATGTGCGTGGACTCGGTGGGCGGCGTGGTCGCGGTCGGCGTCGCGCTCTCGGTCGGCGTCGCGGTCGCCTCCGCCGGCGCCTTCGCGGAGCTCGCCACGGCCTGCGCCGCCACACCGCCGAGTCCGCCGGCGACCACCAGTCCGGACGTGAGCAGTACCAGGATCTTCTTGCGAATCATCATCTCCCCCAATGTTCATGGAACGTGTTTATAGGAAGATAGCTTCCCCAAGCGGATGTCGCAACCGGTTACTGAGTCGGAACACGTCTCTCGGCCACTCGTCGAGCAGTGCGGCGGTGCCTCTACCCTGGGTTCTGTGAGCATTCCTCGGAACGACAGTGGGCCGGTGCGTGGCTGGCTCGGCCCGGATTGGGAAGCGAGCGTCGATCCTCGCCGCCTCGACGAGTTGCGGTGGAGCATCGAGCAGGAGATCAGCACCCTCGGCGGCTTCCGTCGCCGGTTGAA
The DNA here is from genome assembly GCF_902506515.1 of Plantibacter sp. T3. Taxonomy (NCBI): domain Bacteria; kingdom Bacillati; phylum Actinomycetota; class Actinomycetes; order Micrococcales; family Microbacteriaceae; genus Plantibacter; species Plantibacter sp. T3. The sequence continues at coordinate 531,123 of NZ_LR733286.1, forward strand.
GACTGAAGGCGAGTACTCCATACTCGGGCTGGTGCTCGGGATCCCGTTCCTGATCCCACAGGTCTTCGGACTGGTCGATGCCTTCACGACAGCATCCGAGCCCGGCATCGGCGTGCTCGGGGAATGGCTCTCGAGGCCGGCCGTGGCAGGGTGGGTCGCCACGGGCCTCCTGCTGATCGCCATCTCGGTGGTGTCGATACAGGTGCGTCTCCGGCGAGAGTTCGGGATCTTCCGCAAGGACGGCTGGGTCGCCCTGCAGGCACCGAGCGGCCTCGCCGAATGGGGTGGCGAGGGTTCGCCCACCATCACGTACGACCAGCGTCTGGTCGGCGGCAGGGGTGAAGCTCGCGCTCGTGATCTCCAGAAGCCGTTCATGCTCGTCTCAGGCCCGCGGATGCCGACGTGGGTGTTCGCAGGCGCCCTGCGCACGGTCCGCGCGGCCACGGTGGCGCATGCATTCGACATCCACCGACTGGCGGTGCTCAAGCAGCAGATCGGCGTCTTTCGCGCCATTCCCGCGACGGTGGTGTTTCCACAAGCGGACGGTTGCCTGTTCGGCGCCCAGGACGAGGGGTTGCTCACCGTGGCCCTTCCGCGACCAGTGAAGGGCGGGCAGCGGATCCGTCTCGCCCGGGTCAAACTCTCTCGCGCCGAGCGGGAGAGCGTCATGATCGGCCATCCGTCCTGATCACCGATGTACCCGAGGCCGTCCCGACCGTGGTGATCGCCGTCGCGTTCACCATGCTTGGGATCGCGATCTGTATTCGGGGTAATTCCAGTAAACCCGAATAAGGTGTCACCATGATCTCGCTTAACGACTCCGCTGGGCTGGAGAGGTCTTGGCCGGCGACGGGCTACGAACCGCGGCCATGGACGCACGACAGCGACGCGGTCGCGTCCAAGCGACGCCGCCGGTTGGCCGCGGGCCAATACCAGGCGGCAGTCCCACCCTTCATCGCGGATCTGTCTGTCGAGCTGCCCGCGGACCTCGTGGCGGCAAGCGAGGACGCCGGCCGCGAGCTGACCCGCTTCGACGCCGAGGTCGGCACCCTCGCGGCTCCGTTCTCGTCGATCCTGCTGCGGACCGAGAGCGCATCGAGCTCCGAGGTGGAGCATCTCACCTCGAGCGCGAAGCAGGTGGCGCTCGCCGAGATCGGCGACTCGACGTCGGTCAACGCCAAGCTCGTCGTGCAGAACGTCGCCGCCATGGAGGCGGCCGTGGCGTTGGCGGATCGCTTGGACCCCGAGGCGATCCTCACGATGCACCGCGCACTGCTGGAGCGGTCCGATCCCGACATCGTGGGTCGGTGGCGCGACGACCAGGTGTGGATCGGCGGAACCGGCTTCTCCCCGCACGGCGCTGCATTCGTCCCCCCGCACCAGGATCGTGTGCCTGAGCTCATGGCGGATGTGATGACTTTCGCGAACCGTCTCGATGTGCCCGTCATGGCGCAGATCGCGATCGCTCACGCTCAGTTCGAGACGATCCACCCTTTCCCGGACGGCAACGGACGCACCGGCCGCGCGCTCGTGCAGGGCATGCTGCGGGCAGCAGACGTGACGAGGAACGTCACTGTACCCGTGTCCGCTGGCCTGCTCGGCGACACTGACCACTACTTCCGCGCGCTCACGGCGTACCGATCCGGTGACGTGCGCCCGATCATCGAGACGATGACGGAAGCCGCGTACGCGGCGGTCGCCAACGGCCGAACGCTGGAACGCGACATCACGTCGATCGCAGAGCGGTGGGACGAAACCGTGAAGGTGCGCAGCGACTCATCCGTGCAGCGTCTGAAGCAACTGCTCCTGCGGCAGCCGGTGATCACGACGTCGCTCGTGGCATCGACCCTGGGGCTGCACTTCTCGACGGCAGACACCTCGGTGCAGAAGCTCGTCGACGCCGGGATCCTCGTCCAGTCCAGCGCGGGCCGACGAAACCGCCACTGGCAGGCCAGCGAGGTCCTGCAAGCACTGGATGAGTTCGGCGCACGGGCACGTCGTCGGCGGGGACGTCTCTGACCGTCGGCCTGGCCCGGCATCGCTAACCACTGGCATCATCGACCCATGAGTGCATCCCCGATCGAACGAACGACCCTGAGCACGGTGACGCTCGATGGGGCTCCGAGCTTCGCCTCAGTCGAAGTGCGACGCATCACGATCGCCCCCGACTTCCACGTCGGGCCGCACTGGCACAACGGCCCGGTCTTCGGCACCATCGAAACCGGCTCCGTGAACTTCCACGTGGGGACCGGGCCTCAGACCGTCCTGCGCGCCGGCGACACCTTCACCGAGCCGGCGAACGAGACGATCGTCTTCGACGCGACCGACGAGGGCGTCACCTTCCTCGCCTGGTTCCCGATGCCGGCCGGCGTCGAGCCGGAACTGACGATGGGCGACGCACCGAACTGAGACCGACCTGCAACCAGAGGCTCTGACGCGAAGCGGATTCCCTCACTCCGGCACGCGCGCAGGCAGCGACAGCTCGAAGCGGCTGCCCTCGCCGAGGGCGCTCTGCGCGACGAGCGTGCCGCCCAACGCCTCAGCGAGGCCGCGGGCGATCGAGAGACCGAGGCCGGTGCTCTGCCCGGCGCGGACCCGAGACGGCTCGCCGCGCCAGAGCCGGTCGAAGACCCGCGGCAGGTCTGCCGGGGCGATGCCCTCGCCGGTGTCGACGACCGCGATCCGCACCAGGTCGTCAGCGGTCACCGCTTCGAGGTCGACACGACCGCCCGGCGGCGTGTGGCGCAGAGCGTTCGAGAGCAGATTGTCGAGGATCTGCCGCAGCCGCGCAGGATCGGTCTCGAGCGGCAACGGCCCCGAGAGCTCGACGTGCAACGCGATGTCCGTGCTCGCCGCCTGCGCTCGGTACGCTTCGCCGAGCTCTCGCACGATCACCGCCGCGTCGCACGCCCTGCGCTCCAGCACGAGGTCGCCGGCCTCCGCGAGAGCGAGGAGCTGCAGGTCCCCGGTGATCCGCTCCATCCGCCCGGCCTCGTCGAGCACGAGCCGGCGGAGTGCCGCATCGTCGAGACCGAGACCGTCGTCAGCCGCCTCGACCCATCCGCGGATGTTCGTGAGCGGGCTGCGCAGTTCGTGGGCGATGTCGCCGAGTAGCCGTCGCCGTGACGCTTCGTGTCCAGCGATCTCACCGGACATGCGGTCGAACGCGGCGCCGACGCCGGCGAGGTCATCGCGAGCGGGCAACGCCGCGCGGGCCTCACGATCGCCCGCGCTGAACCGATCGACCGCGGTCTCGAGTCGGCGGGCACTACGGAGGGTCGGCACAACGATGAGCGCCGCGGCCACCGCCAGGAGTGCGAGCAGCACCACGACGAACACGCCCACGCGGGCGATCGATCCAGGACTCGCGTCGAGCGGGCCCTGCGCGTCACCTCGCTGGTCGGTGAGCACCACGTTCACGGCAGGCGCCGTCGTCGCCCGAGCCTGGTCGATGCGCGCCTGCAGCAGGCACCCGTCAGCCGAGTCGTCGCCGGTCGGGACGGTGCGCAACGCGAGCTGCGCAGGGGCGCTCGACGGAGACAGATCGAGTTCGACGTCGGTGACCAGCGGCGCGTTCGCGGCGAGCAGGCAGGCGTTCGTGCGATCACGGAGCTCGTCGAGGGCGACCCGCTCGCTCGGCAGCGGGGTGTTCAAGGCGGCACGGCCACAGTCCGGTGCATCGTCGTACCCGTTGACCACGGGGCGGCCGCTCCCCCACACGCCGGTGTCGACGACCGCATCGCCCAGGCACGCCACCACCGCGGCGGCCTGCCCGGTGAGCTGGTCACGTTGCGCATCGTCGAGCGAGAACGGCCCGCTGATGCCGTCGGGCAGACGCAGTTCGGATGTCACCGGGTCCCCGAGGGGCTCGAGCGGGTCGAGCAATCGGGTGGAGGTCGCCGGACGGGGCAGCTCGGGCGCCGTGTCGGCGATCACCGTTCCGACACCGTCGACCACGGCGATCCGACGCCCGGTCTCCTGGCTGAGCAGCAGCAGCGTGGACCCGACGTCGCTCCAGTCGGAGTGACTCCCCGCCCACGTCCTGAGCGCATCCAGCACCTGCTCGTCTCGCACGAGATCGGCACCGGACGCCTGCTCGTCGTACCGGTACTCCGAGGTCTGAGCCAGCCAGACCGTACCGCCGGCCGAGGCGAGCACGAGCAGCAGTCCAGCCGCGAGATAGCGCGCGAGCAGCCGTGGCACGCGTCGGGGCCCAGCGGTACCCGCTCTTCTGCTGTTGCTCATGTCGTCGGCCATGCTCTCATCACTTTCCATCCCGGACCGCATCCGCGCACCCGCGCACCGTCGGACCCGCTCAGGTCGCGGCGAGCGCCGCGGTCGGCGACTGGCGGGCGGCGCGGATGGACGGTGCGAGTCCGGCGACGGCGCCCGTCACCAGCGCGGCGCTCATGCCGGACAGGATCGTCTCCACCGGAACGACCAGCGGCCAGCCCTGCAGACCGCTCCAGGCCGCGGTTCCGAGGAGACCGAGCATGACTCCGGATACGCCGCCCAGCGCGCAGAGCAGGATGGCCTCCACGAGGAACTGCGCCTGGATCTGACCGCGGTGGGCGCCGAGCGCTCGTCGCAATCCGATCTCCCGGCGGCGCTCGAGCACGGAGACGAACATCGTGTTCGCGATTCCGATGCCTCCGATCACGAGTGCGACTGCCGCGAGCGCGAGGAAGAGTCCATCGAAGCTTGATCGGGCAGCAGCCTTCGCGGCGAGCACGGCTGACGGCTGGCTCACCTGCACGAGTCCGCTCGCCCCCGGGGAGAGGGTTGCGGCGACGACCGGCCGCAAGGCGTCGATCGACGCCTCGACACCCGTGACGTAGGCGACCGTCGGTGCGCCGTCGAAGCTCAGCCAACGCCGAGCGGCAGCATCGTCGACGAGGACCGCCGACTGCACGTCGGCGGAGAGCGGCGTCGCTGTGAGCACGCCGATCACGGTGAACGCGACGCCGTCGACGTCGATCGTGACCGGCCGATCGGGGAGCTGCGACAGGCCGAGCCGATCAGCGGCGTCGATGCCGAGCACGGCCGTCGGCAGGTCGCTCCCGTCGAGCCAGCGGCCGGAGGTCACGTCCGTTCGCAGCACCTCGCGAAGATCACCGCGGACCGCGAGTGTGGTCAGCCCGGTCTCCGGGTATCCGCGGAGCTCGTTGCTGCGGACGGGGGCGTGGGCGTTGCCGACCGTCGCGGCATCCTTCACGGTTCCGATGCGCTGCAGCATGCCGAGTGCCTCGGCCGGAAGCGGCACGGGGGTTCCGTCTGCGCCTGCGCGAGGGTCGGCTCGCAGCAGGTCCGCTCCGAGCGCCGTGAGCTGTTGATCGAGCGCGGCCTGGGAGGACGCGGGCACGGCGGTGACGGTCACCAGTGTCGCGATGCCGATGGCGATCCCGATGGTCGAGAGCACGGCGCGAAGCGGTCGGGTGCGAAGCCCGACCGTGCCGACGGCGAGCAGATCCCGGGGGTCGAGACGTCTGCGACGCTCACGCATGCGGCACCGCCCTGGTGTCGGTCCGGGTGTCGGTGATGATGCGGCCGTCCCGCAGCTCGATGCGTCGTGGCAGTCGTGCGGCGAGCTCGACGTCATGGGTGATGACGACGACGGTGGTGCCCTCGTCGTGCAGTCGCTCGAGGAGGCTGAGCACGCGTTCGCCGTTCGCCGTGTCGAGGGCGCCGGTGGGTTCGTCGGCGAGGACGACGAGCGGGTCGGTCACGATCGCCCGGGCGATGGCGACCCGCTGTCGTTCACCGCCGGAGAGGTCCTGCGCCGCGTGCCCGATGCGGTGCTCGAGTCCCACGCGCTCGAGTGCCGCGCGGGCGAGGTCACGGCGCTCCCGCCTGGGAACGCCGCTGTAGAGCAGCGCCATTGCGACGTTCTGTTCTGCGGTCACGCCGTCGGTCAGATGGAAACCCTGGAAGACGAACCCGATCGAGCTCCCGCGCAAGGTGGACAGCGCGCGATCCGTGAGGTCGCGGGTGTCGGTGCCGCCGATGCGGACCACGCCGGCCGTGGGACGGTCGAGGGTGCCGAGGACGTTGAGCAACGTCGACTTGCCTGCGCCGGATCGTCCGACGATCGCGGTGAGTTCACCCGCGTCGATCTGCAACGAGACGTCGTCGAGTGCAGCGACTCCGCCGGGGTGGACGCGGCTGACGTGCTCGAGCTCGAGTGCCGGCGTCGTCATCGTGCAGACACCACCGTCATGCCGGCCTCGATCCCTGCACCGCTGACCTCGACCCGGTCGTCTGCGATGAGGCCGATCTCGACGCCGTGGAGTCGGCCGCGGTCGTCCTGCAGCGCGTAGCCGCCTTCGGCGAGCGCCACGAGCGCGGCGACGGGCACGATCAGCACGTCCGGCACGGATCTCGTGACGACCCGAACGGTCACGGCGGCGGCGTCGACGCCCACGAGTGCAGCCTGATCGTCGATCGCGACGAGCGCGCGGACCTTCGCGTCGGCTCCTTCCCCGGTCGTGGTCACCGTGACGATGGACCCGCCGACGGCGCGCCCGTCGGGCAGTTCGATCGTCGCTTTCGCGCCGACCCCGATGACTCCCGCGTCCTGCGCCGGGACCGACGCATCGACGACGCGTGTCGTTGGCGTGACCGAGAACGGCTGACCGCCCGCCGCGTCGCCGAGGCGTGCCGTCACTGCGGCGATGCGACTCGGCGCACTCAAGACGACCACGTCGGCGGGGGCCAGCGTGCCGGTGCACTCCAGGCCGAGCGATTCCTGCCAGTCCCTGACAGCCTCCGTGAACTCCCACCCGGCCTCGAAGGTCTCCGGATCACTGCGGCTGAGATGTCCGAGGTCCATCAGGTTCGAAGCGACCATACTCACGTCCGCCCCCTCCATCCCCGAGCCGTCGATCGCGCGATAGAGCGGAAGCGCTCCGATCAGCACCGGCACCGGTCGCTCGTTCGCGCGCAGTGCCACGGATCCCCGATCGAGTGTCGCGCCGACGTCGGGCAACCCGGTGATGATGCCGTCGGCCTTCGTCGTCACGGGGACCGCGGTACCGAAGCCGACGGTGCCGTCGAGGTGAGCGGTCTGCACGAGCTCACCCCGCTCGACGACCGCGGTGGCCGGCGCGGCGGTCTGCTCGACCGGGGCTGCGTCGGCCACGGGCCGGAGGAACAGGGCGGCTCCTCCGGCCCCCGCCGCGAGGACGGCACAGAGCACGAGCGATCCGACGAGCGCGGTGCGGCGACGCGACCGGGTCATTCGGCGCTCCCATCCGATGCGGACACCATGCAGGCGTCCACGTACTGCATCCCCAGTGAGATCGAGGTGGTGTCGTTGGCCTCGCCACCGAAGGCGAGGTTGATCCGGCCGAACGCATCCGGCTCGGTGATCTCGACCTCGCGGACACCGCGTTCGTGCAGGCAGTCCACCACGCGCTGCGCGAACCGCAGGGCGTCCGGGTTCTGAGCGTCGAGCTCCCACGGCGGCAAGGGCGCCACGCGTTGGCAGAGCGCCTCGGCCTCGGCGAACCCCGCGAGATCCTCTGCGACGCCGCCGCTGACCGCGTCTCCATCACCGCCCGTCGGAGCGTCCGGCGTCGCCGGGCTGTGGTCTGCGAGACAGCGGTCCCGTGGCTTCCACGCGTCGGCCTCCTCCTCATCCGACATGTCGAGACGCAGACGCACGGGCTCGCCGTACTTCGCGACGAGCGGGTCGGCGACCTCGGTGGGCGTCGGAGCGGCGGTCTCCAACGTCGCGATGCCTCCGTCTCCGGACTGATCGGCGGACGGTGCAGCGCAAGCGGTGAGTGCCGCCAGGAGCGCCAGGGCACCCGCGGCGGCGGTCAGGGATCGGTGGATGATGCGTGTCACGGTTCCTCCTCGTGTCATGAGCGGCTGTGACCCACGCTCGCCGAGGGATGTGAAGGACTTGTGAGCGATCGGTCCGGAGCCCGACCGCGCGCCGAGCCCGTGCCTAGGATCGGATCGTGACCAGAGTCTTGATCGTCGAGGACGATGCCCTGCAGTCGGAGCTCGTCCGCCGCTACCTCGAACGGGAGGGGCACGACGTGACCGTCCTGGCCGACGGGGCCGAAGCGCTCTCCGAGGTGCGTCGCTCCGCGCCCGACCTGCTCATCCTCGACGTCATGCTCCCCGGGGCCGACGGCCTCACGATCTGCCGCACGCTTCGCGAGGAGCAGTTCGACCTCCCGATCCTGCTCCTCACCGCACGCTCCACCGAGAACGACCTGCTACTCGGGCTCGAACTCGGTGCCGACGACTACCTCGCGAAGCCCTACAGCCCCCGCGAACTCGTCGCCCGGGTCCGAGCGCTGTTGCGACGAGCCCGCCGCACGGTGCCGGCCTCGACGGTCATCACCGTCGGAGACCTCGAGATCGACCCGGACCGGCATCGAGCCACCCTCGCGGATCGGCTGCTCGACCTCACGCGTGCCGAGTTCGACCTCCTCGAGGAGTTCGCTCTGCATCCCGGCATCGTCCTCAGCCGTGCCCGCCTGCTCGATCGTCTCCACGGGACCGACCGCTGGATCGGAGGCCGCACCATCGACACCCACGTGAAGAACCTCCGGGCCAAGATCGAGTCCGATCCACAGCAGCCCACCCGCCTCGTCACCGTCTACGGGGTCGGGTACGCCCTCCACGCGGGCTGAGCGAGGCCCGGACGCCTCGCGAGACTGGCTCAGGTCAGGACAGGCAGTGCCCAGAAGCTCAGCACGGCACCCGAGACGAGCACCAGCCCGGCAGCACACACGAGGCCCGCGCTGATCCTCCTGGCGAGACCGAGACGTCGACGCAGGCCGGAGACGGTCTCGACGTGCATCGCGAGTTCTCCTGCGAAACGACGGCTCAAGGCGTCGTCCGCCGGTGTGGTCGGAGCGGCGGTCGTCGGCTCGGACAGCCGCTCCACGGCGCGGGCAGAGGCGTCGATCCGCAGCTGCACCGCTCCCGCGACCTGGTGGGCGACGACTCCGACAGCCAAGAGCGACGCCCCGAGCGAGATCACGATGACCGGCAGGGTCTGCGCCAGCTCCTCCTCGGAGTAGTCGTCCAGTGGGCCCACCGCCGCCGCCGTTGCGACGAAACCGACGCCCAACACGGCCAAGAGCACGACCAGCGCTCCGGGCCAGGTGGAGAGCGGCTCATCGACGAGTTTCCGGAAGCCCTGGATGTTCTGCGTCTGCTCCATGCACCGAACCTACCCGTGTCGGTGACACCGAGCAGCGCGGATGATCAGGTCATGAAGACGAGGACGGGCACGGTGACGCCCAGCCGCGACACGGACGATCGCGGTCGACGACTCAGCGTCCGAGCGCGGGCGCGACGTCGAGCGCATCGAGTTCCAGGACCAGTTCCATGCACCGCAGGCGTGCGCGGGAGAAGTCGTAGGGCATCATCCGGACGGCGTCGGTGAGGCTCGTCGAGCCGCACGTCGAGCCTGCGCCGTCCTCGTCGTCGGGAAGGGGGTGGGAGTCGTCCCACGCGTCGAAGCGGTCGTCGTCAGTCTGCGCCAGGCCGGAGTCCTCGATGACCGCACGGAGAACCGCCTCGAAGGCATGCCGTTCGGCGGCGATCTCCGCCACGCGGGGATCGTCGACCGCGACCGTGTCGTCGAGTGCGGCTTCGGCGGCGTCGACTCGGTCGGACTCCTCCCGCAGCTCCGGGTGGGTGGCCAGGGCGATGAACCGCGACGCCTGGACGGACGCGCCGAGCCCGCCGAAGATCCGTTCGGTCACGAGCAGGGTGTCCAGGTCGTCCTGCCGCAGAGCGCCCTCGGGCAGGTCTGTGAGGCGGTCGCTCACGACGTCGGAGAGCAGCCCTAGCCTGCTGCCCTGCGCACGCATGCGCTGCACAGCGGTCCGCTGCTGCTCGAGTTCCGCCTGCCGAGCGACGAGGGAGCCCTCCAGGCGGTCCAGGATGCGTGTGACATCGTCGTCGGTGTCGGTGATGCCATCCGCGAAGGCGTCGCGGATGTCGTCGAGGGCGATGCCGGCGTCCGCCATCCGACGGATCCACAGCAGCCGGATCATCTCGTCGTAGCCGTAGCGGCGGCGATCGTCACTCCCCCGCTCGGGCTCAGGGAGCAGACCGATCTGGTGGTAGTGACGGATCGCCCGTGGGGTGGTGCCGACGAACGCAGCGGCGCCTCCGATCGTGACCTGGCGCGGTGGGGTGAAGGACGAGAACATGTGGGGGGCCTTCCTCGGTGGGCGGAATACGTCCACTGCACCACATGACGCTACGGCAGGTGCAAGTCCGCGCACGATGTGGCGTCCAGTTGCTCACGCGTTCCGTCGGACCCCAGCCAGTGAGCGGCCCGCCGCCGTGATGATGGGGAGCGGTCCCCATCTGCTCGGCGGCACGGGGACAGTACTGTTTGGCCATGGGGAATCGCATCACACTCGTCGGATTGAACCAGTGAGTCTCCGGGGCGCACCGCCAGTGGAGGTGCAGAGCGCGACCGCGAGGCCGCCGGTCAGGCGTTCTGCACGCGTTCCGCACCTCGCCGCCGTCGTCTGCGCCGTCGCCCTCGCGCTCACGGCCTGTGCACGTCCGATCGACACGGACGATTCCGACAGCATCGCTCTCGTCGAAGCGTTCTTCGCACACCTCGAGGCGGGTGAAGCGACCGAGGCAGCTGCGTTGACCAGCATCGACTTCCCCGAGGAGTTCATCGACGACGACTTCTACCGCGCGTCCGACGCGCTCCCATCTGACGCGCGCATCGTCAAGACGACGGGCTATGACGCAGGCGGGTTCACCGCCACCGTCGAATACACGCTCGAGGGCGCCGAGGGAACCGGACGGCTCGAACTCAGGGTTGTTCCTGAAGAAGGAGAACTCAGGATCGCCAGCTGGCGAGGGGACGGCCCGATCACGATCAGCCGCATGGAGTCGGTCGGTACCGTGACCGTCAACGATCAGCTGAAGTACGTGCTCGCTGAGGACGGAAACGAGTTGCAGCTGCTCCCCGGCGCCTATGCCGTGGCCTTCGAGGATCCGACCGGCTTGGTGAAGCTGATCGGGAAAGAGGATGCGTTCACCGCGTACGTCCCGGATCTGGTCGATGCCGATGGACAGGCCACGGGAGACGGCTTCAGCTTCTCGCCGGCGTTCATGTCAGACGTGGAACCCGGACTGGCCGCGGCGATCGAGGGGCTGCAGGCGGCATGCGGGGCCGAGCACTTCGTCGGACCGTCCTGTCCGGAAGAGCTGACGAGTGTGCTGCCAGGACCGCTCGGTGATGCGGTGACGGCTGAATGGTTCCGCGAGCCGGGTCCGGAGATCGTGTTGATCGACGGCGAGTATCACGCCACGTCGGCGTTCCGGATCCGCTTCTCCGACGACGCCCTGCCCATCCTGACCGTCTCCTACACAGGAGTGTTGACCCGTGACGCTGCTGGCGCCATCGCCTTCACCCGCTGAGGTGCTGGGCCTCTTTAGCCGGTCCACGGTGGGCTCGTCCTGCGGGCTGTCAAACCCGGCGCGGCCCCACCGGGCACACGTCCTGTCAGCACACCGGATGAGCCGGTGTCCCCGATTGCGAGGAACCCCATGATCACGAGCATCGAGATACTCGGCACTGAGGAGCTGCTGCTGCAGCGGAACCCGCGCGCCGCAGCCGTGCACCAGGCGATCGTGGCTCGCGGCCGCGAAGCCGTGATCGCGCTGAACGAACGATTCGACGACCCGTCGGACGACACGGCGATGAAGCGACTCGACACCGAGCTCGAGGCGATCGTCGAGCGGAGCGTCAGTGAGTACGTCCGTCAGGCGAGTGGGCTGTTCAGCACCGAGGACGTCGACCTGTGGACCGCGAAGATCACCCGGGTGCCCGGCACCTACGTCGGACGGGCAGCGGCCGTGGGTGTGCCCGGAGCCCTGCTGCTGATGGAGTCCGTGGAGTCCGTGGAGTCAGCCGAGTCGGACGAGAACACCACCTTCGTCTCACTCGACGACACCCTCTCCAACATCGCGGGGTATTGCCAGTGCGGCTACGCCACGAGCCGCATCGTGCCCAGGCAACTGTGCCGCCTCTGCTCCGGCGGCGTGCTCATCGCGTGGAGGACCGAGGAGGACCAGGTCATCGCGACAGCCCCCAAGGTCCGTTCCGAGCTGCACGCGGTGTTCGAGGAGTTGCTCGACGAGCTCGCCACCATCCACCTCGCGACGGGCGACGCCTCAGCGGAGACCCCTGCGCGCCGTCGAGCGGGCAACGCCGGGATCACCCGGGTGAACGAGACCTATGCCGAGGAGATCGCGATGCTCGACCTCACGCGATGGCGGGAACTCAGCGATCTGAACCAGCTCAGCCAGATCACGGCGGTGACGGCTCACGCGAAGCACTGGTCGCAGTGGGGTCTCGGATCGGCGCGGTTGGCGATGTTGGCGATGCAGAGCGATCCGGAGATCCAGGCACGGATGCGCCGGATCGCCGGCAGTCGGCCCGCTCCGAAGCCCTCGCTGTTCGAGCGGCTCTTCTCCCGACGATGATGTCCGCGACGGCGACGATCAGACCGCGCGCGGCCGCCGTCGGCACCGGTCGCCTCCACCGAGGCAGGTCGGCCACCCAGGAAGTGGTGTGAGATGTTCTTCCAGCCAACCCTTCGCGAGCCTCGACCGAGATCGCCACGCACCCGTCGCAGCCGAGCCGGCCGGATCGTCGTGCTCGTCCTCCTCATCGCCATGGCCTGCATCGCAGCGATGATCCTGTACTCCTGTTCGACGATGAAGATCGCCTCTTGGCGGGTGACACCGGTCCTCCAGGAGGTCGTCGGCGAACACGGCACCGTCTCGGCGTACGCGAAGGAGTTCACCTACAGCTCCGGCTCGAGCTGCACCCTGTCGGTGGACCTCGACGAGGACATCACGGTCGATGAGACGGCGACGGTCCTGCAGTCACTCGCACCCACCGACCGCTTCGCGCCCTGCGACATCAGCACCGTCGAAACGGCCGCCCGTTCGACCGTGTTCGCCGAGGACTGGAACACCATCTCCGACGACGGCTGGGTGTCGGTCGCCGAACACCTGGCCGAGCCAGGGCCGATCACGCTGTACTTCGCCACCGACGCCCCAGCCCATCTGGACGCCTCCGAGCGGGGACGGTACACCGACTTCGTCGACCTGCTCCGTCAGCACACGACCGGCGACCGCCTCGAGGACACCGTCGGTCCCGTCCGGTGGACCCTGACCTGGGACAGCGGCACCGGCGCCTACAAGGGCGTACGCATCACCACTGACGAGACACCGCCCGCCGCGCTCGCCGAGTTCCTCGAAGCGCTCACCATCCCGTTCCAGGGATCATCGGGCCTGGACAGCATCATCTACACCGTCGCCGATGGCGAAACCACGCTCCACGCCAACCTCAGCAAGCCGGATGACCAGGTCACCGCCGCCATCCAAGCGGCGTTCGCAGCCTCCGGACTCCCCGGCGAGCTCACGATCAACCCGCCAACAGCCTGAGCCGTCCGAGCCGAACGCGCCACGAGACCGATTCCGACGAAGAGCTTTCCGCGGGGATCCGGTTGATGTTACAGTAAGCGCACTTACTACTTGGAGGATCAACATGTGGACGACGAACTACGAGCAGACGACGACGGCCAGCGCATCCGCAGTCTGGGGTGCGCTCGAGCGCCTGCACTCCGGCACCCCACTTGGCCCGGCATCGGACAGCTTCGAACTGCATGGGCCATTCGTCGTCGGGACGACGCTCACCATCACACCGCAGGGGCAGGAACCGATGGAGTCGACGATCGTCGCACTCGTCCCGGAGACCACCTATGCGGACCGGACCCGTTTCGGCGACCTGGAACTGACCTTCCGACACGACCTGCGCCCGACCGCAGACGGCGGGACGACCGTCACGCACACGCTCGTCATCGACGGACCGGGCTCCGACGAGGTGGGACCCGAACTCGGGCCGCAGATCAGCGGTGACTTCCCCGTGGCGATGGGCGAACTGCTCTCCGCGGCAGAGCGCTCGGCCCGGTAATCCGATGGCCGGCGACCTCGACACCCGCTTCCCTGACGCGCAGTCGAGCCTCGGGCTCGCGCTCTGGCGCGCCAGTACCTCCTGGCAGCGCCACATCCGTGCAGCCCTCGCCCCGCACGATCTGACGCACGTCCAGTACGTGCTCCTCGCATCGCTGACCTGGATGGATCGCACCGTGCCGGTGAGCCAACGGGACCTCGCGGCGCACACGGAACTCGATGTGATGATGACCTCGCAAGTCCTCCGTGCGCTGGAGACGAAAGGGTACATCCGCCGCGAGCCGCACCCCGAGGACGGACGCGCCAACGCCCTGCACCCCACCGAGCGAGGGATCGAGCTGGCGAACCTGGCGACACGAGACGTCGAATCGGCCGACGCCTCCTACTTCGCCGCGTTGACTCCGACTCAGCGCGACTCGCTCCTCGCTGCTTTCCAGCACCTCGCCTCGCCGCCGAGCGTCGCGCCCGATCAGCGAACGCCTCACGACCCGTCTTCCAGCGAGGATCAGCGGTGATCTTCCGTGTTCAACGAGACTTGCCGCGCCGTTTCACCGCATCGACGACCAGTGCTCCCAAGAGCATCAGCCCGCCCGCCAGTCCCGTGAACACGTAGAAGCGAGGCCGCAGGAAGTCCTGCGTCGCAATGGCGTAGGTACAGAAGACGACCAGCGTTAGCCCGAGCACCAGGAAGAGGATCCGCGCCCAGAGATCCATCGGCGTCCGTTCTCTACCCATCCTCGGGTGCCCTCCATGTCGGCCGTGCGGGCCGCCATCGCCCTGGTCGCCGTCCAGTATGACGGGTGCGGCCGCGACCGCGAACGGGTCCGGCGGCCGCGGGCCGATGACCGCCTCCAAGATGGCCAGCATCGTCCACGCTGCCGCCGGACGGTCAAGCCAGCCGTCCGAGCCGAACGCGCCGCCGCTGACCTCGGTCCAGGTGGACGGACTGACCCGCCGGGCTATGCGCTCCGGTCGGTCGTCCGGAGCCAGTCCGTGATGGTGTCAGCGACGTGGTCGAGGTCGGATTCGAGGAGAAAGTGTCCGCCGTCGACGAGTTCGACGCGAGCATCGGGGGCGTCGAGGGTGAACGCCGTGGCGCCGGCGGCGGCGAAGATCTCGTCGTTACGACCCCAGATCGCGAGCACCGGTACCTGTGAGGTGCGGAGCCATTCGTGCACCGCGGGGTAGAGGTCCCGGTTGGTGGCGTAGTCGCGGAAGAGCGCCAGCTGCACGTCGTCCTGACCCGGACGGGCGAGGAGCGCGAGGTCGTGCTCCCAGGCGTCGGGGTCGACGGTCGTCACGTCCGGCACGCCGTGGGTGTACTGCCACTCGACGGCTTCCCGCCCGAGGGCCGGACGGAGCGCGTCGCGCGTCTCGGTGGTCCGTTCGGCGGCGTCGGCCCAGATCGGGTCCCAGAAGCTCGGCACGAAGCCTTCTTCGTAGGCGTTGCCGTTCTGGGAGATGACCCCGACGACGGCAGCGGGGTCGTTGAGGGCCAGGCGCCAGCCGACCGGTGCGCCGTAGTCCTGGACGTAGATCGTGTACTGCGTCACGCCGATGGTCGAGAGGAACCGGCCGGTCACCCCTGCGAGCGCCGCGAAGGTGTACTCGAACTCGTCGACCGAGGGGGCGGAGGAGCGACCGAAGCCGATGTGGTCCGGAGCGATGACGCGGTACTGGCCGGCAAGCGCCGGGATAAGGTGCCGGAACATGTGGGAGCTGCTCGGGTACCCGTGGAGGAGCAGGAGGACGGGAGCGTCTGCCGGGCCGGCCTCCCGGTAGAAGACGTCGAGCCCGTCGATCGAGACGGTGCGGTGGTGGACGGCGACCATTGCTAACCCCTTTAGATTGTTTTACTGGTTAGTCAGACGGTAGCATGGATCCTGGGCGCCGGACGGCGCACGAGAACGGAGAACGATGCTTCGCGACGAGGAGCTGCTGCTGGGCCTGTTGAACAGTGCGCCGGTCGTCGAGGGCACCCCGACCGACCGTCTCGAGGGGGCGACCGGACGAGACCTGGCGCGCAGCTGGGGCGGCACGGGATCCGTGGACGAGGTGGCGCGCCTCCGACGTGCGAGACAGGCGCTGCAGACCATGGTCCGTGGAGATGACGGAGGAGCGATCAGAGACCTCGCGGGCATCCTCGACGATGCCGTGCGCACGCCGCGCATCACCCCGGATGGCGTGGCCTGGGAGCTTCAAGTCCCTGAGGACGATCGTCTTGTGGCGGGGGTCGTGCTGGCGTGGTCGAGCGTGATCACGGAGTTCCCCGGGCGCCTCCGCGCCTGCGCGAACCACGAGTGCACGCAGTTCCTCGTCGACCACAGCCGACCTGGCACCGCGAAATGGTGCTCGATGGCGGTCTGCGGCAACCGGATGAAGGCGCGCACGCACGCGCGCCGCGCTCAGAGCTGAGCGGCCCGGTACACGCTCGGATCAGTATGAACGTCGTATCGCGGCGTCAATTCGCGGCGGCAACATGAGTCCCTCTCAAGCTGACGACCGGCGCATCGGCCTCGTTCCAGCGGAAGAGCACCAGATGCCAGAGGCCCGGTCGCTTGCGCGAGGGATCGATCAAACCGTTCGCGCCGCCGGCAAGGAGGCGGTCGCGGACGCTCCACGATGTCGGCGTGCCTCCGGCGGCGGCGACGTTCTGCCACGGGGCTGCCGCGTCAGCGAGGTCGATGCCTGCCGACTCCAGCGCACCCACGTCGCGCAGGTCGACGATGCCGGACGCCTCGACATCGATCTCCACGATCTCACGCGCCGCCGCCCGAGCGTCCTGGTGGGCGAGCATCGCGGCCTCCACTCCGTCGATGGACGAGCTCAGGTACAGCGTCGGCTCGTTCGCCCGCGAGTAGCGCCCGGCGGCACGCGATCCGGCGATCGCGAACTCGCGGAAGCTCGGGTCGATCGCGCGATAGAACGTGCCCCTCAGCGGTGGCGCGAAGGTCAGGTCGATACCGGTCACAACGCAAGCTTCTCACCGCGGAATGTCGCGCGCGACCCGGTGCCGAGCCAGAACTGACGATGGGCAAAGTGCCAAACTCAGGCGCGGCCAGTGATCGCGATCTCGTGCGGAAGTCATCATTGGGGTGAGCAGTATGGTGAGAGGATGACGAGCACCGGCATCGACGGCGTGGACGACACCGTGAGCATCGACGTCCCGAAGTTCGGCGGGTAGCCGTGACGCGCACCAGGAGCTGCACGTGACTCGTCCGCCCCGCCCCGACTTTCGTCGTGGGCCGTTTCCCTGGCTGACCGACGAACGGCAGGCGGGTCCGCACTTTTGGCCGGTGGTCAGCCCCTGGGGACTAGGCTCCCTCGGCCTCCTCATGCTCGGCGCCGCCGCCCTCTTTGTCGCCATCGGAATGACGAGTGGCGATCAGGAGAGGCTCATGGCGGGGATCTTCATCGCGATCCTCCCTGGCGGCGCCGGCGCGGTGGCGCTCGTCATGGCGATCATCCGCTGGCGTTGGTTCCGTGGAGCGCGTCGCTCGCGACCCACCCCACCACGAGAAAGCAGCATTCCCGACCATCCCGCTTTCGATGGTGAGAGAAACCAGCATCGACGGGCTTCACGCTAGAACGTAGGCCCTGGGTCGGTGCGGGGAACGGACATGAGGATCGAGCCGACCTACTGACCGTCCCACAACAGCGTGTGACGTTGGCGTTATCCACGATAAACCGCTGAGCGCCGTCCAGTAACGATGGCGGTCTCAACCGGTCGCCGTGCACCATGAGGTCGGCCGCGTATCGGATGTCGACAATGTCCGCTCACCGGCGAGAACCGTGTGTCGTCCGATGCCCTTGCCGACGTGAACACCGACTTCTGCGTTGGCCAATACGGTAGGACGCCCAATCCGGAGTGGCTGAACATCGACGCAAGAGCGAACCCGAACTGCACCGAAGTGATCGCCTTCCGGATCGATCAGCGTCATGGCGTGGCAGCGACGGGTAGGCTCGACGGCCGAGAGGAGCCAGCCATGACGATCTCCATCGAACTGCAACGCAGCAAATGGTTCGGCCCGGTATCGAGCGCGACGGCTGCGGATCGCGCAGCAGCACTGCGTGCCGCGCGGACGCCGGACGAGTACCTTCTCGCAGCACTCGACTCCTTCAGGGTCGGCGATCTCGATCCGAAGAGCATCCTCATCGATCTTCTCAATACGGTGCGTCACCAGCCATTCACGGACTTCGCTGTCCGAGTGTTCGCGTCGGTTGCGACGCACGACGACCTGGCCGACCTCGAGACGATGGCATTCCTGACGAATGCGGCTCCGTCCACGGTCGTTACCTTCGCGCACAGCAGCACGTCGATGATGTCCATCGAGGCTGTGGCGCTGATGTTGGGTTTGCTCGAGGACTGGAACGAAGACCCGGAGATCTCCGAGGCCCTGCTCCAGGCCATCGCCAGCCTGGTGCCGTTCCAGGCGGAACTCGGCGATTCTCCGTCCCCCGACGAACTCGCCGAGCACGTCGGCCGCGCCATCCAGTCGACTGATCGGACAGCATACGTCCTCTACGGTCAGCCCGCTCACCCCTCGCTGTTGGCACGGAGACTCGTCGAACACGCCTCGATCGCTGCGGCTTCCGGGGAACAGCTCGGGATCATCGTTCCGGGGAGTCTCCTGTCGATCTGGTCCGGTGTCGACTGTCCCGTCGACTACGACACGCAGATGAACGGCGACCGGCTCGACGCCGTGCACGCCTACGTCGACGCACTCAGTCGCCAGGACTGGGTCCGCGGGGCGAAGTATTTCTACGGCCACCGACTCTGACTCGGAGCGACCGTGCAGTGCTCGGAATCTCACTCGATGTGCTCCTCACGACCCCTGGGAGGCTCCCATGAACGGATCCCGCAACAACGAACAGCTTGTAACGGTGGCTGAGCGGTACTTCGCTCAACTCGATCCCGACGCAGAACTGCGCAGTATCCCGCTCGAGGACGGTGCAGGAGTCTGCGTCGTGCATACCACGCGCGGGGGCGGGACGATCTACGTCGCTCCCGACGAGAGTGCGCTTTTCGTCGGCTCCGCCATGGATTTCGATGCCGGCCTCGCCGCGTTCCTCGCCGGCACTCGGACCCCGCCGGAGAAGTTCGTCCGCCCGACGTCCTGAACCCCGTCCCCTCGGAGCTGTTCTCATCCAGCTCCAGTCGCGGTGCTGCACCCGTTTCCCCGAACGACCGCAGCACTGCACTTCCGAGCGGAAGTGGATACGTCGCTCGGGCCCCACGGCTACTCCGGTCCCCTCCGAACAGCCGTGGGCTTCTCCGTTCCAATCCCTTTGCACAGTCACGGTGACGCCAGAGTGCGTACCGACGTCGGGTAGTCGACACCACCTGCAAACTCGAGTCCGCATGAGCCCGGTTTCGTGGCCTCAGCCCACGTACACAGACGCCAAGCAGCCCAAAGCTTCCCCTGCACACTGGGATCTGCCAATCTCGTACGGTGAACCGCTGGATAGACGAACTCGAGTGACTTCACCTACCAAGGTTGAAAGCAGGCCGCGGCGGATCGGGTTCCGCCACGGCCGGACCAGAGGGCAATTCGGGTTTGCTCTCACCGGGGCGCCCCGTCTCTTGTGCTGAAGAGACGCGCCGAGGCAGAAATGCCAAATAATCTGTCGCGCTTCACACGAAACGACAAGAAGTTTGGCCACGCGTCACTTTGCGTGGCGCGTTCACAACTACTGTGAACGCGAACGTAAAGTGTCGCTGTGAGGCCAGTGAACGAGCGGGTTTGCAACGTAAAGTGTCGCCGCGGTTTCCAGCACAAAGGGTCGCTCCGAACACGCCCGCGTGAATCCGCGGATTCTGGGGCAGGGATGGGGTCATCTGGTGGCGCTCCGCGGCGAGATCTACGTGCGGAATGATGAGACGACGTTGAATCTGGTCAGACGCATCCACCTGCACCATCAACTTGCGATCTGCCCGTAGGGACTGCTGCCGGCAAAGCAACAGAGTGCTTCACGATTCGACTCAGGCGAGTCGCGACCGCTGCGCCAATCCGTGGTAGAAATCATCGACACCCGAACCCGATGAAGGCAGAAATTTCCGTGACGCTGCGCCGCTTGTTCCTCACCCTGCTCGTTTCCAGCGCACTACTCGTGACAGCGGGATGCTCTGCCTCCTCGGAAAAAAGCTCCCCTGATTCCTCGGTGTCAAGTGCGGAAAGTGCGAACGCCAAGGCGCTCCTCAGCTACGTGGATGCTGAGCGAGCCACCATTCCGCAGATCATGTCGCAGTACCCAGGCCTGTACTCGGAAGTTCGCATCGAAGGAAGCTTGGAGGAGTCAGATGGTAGTCGAGGACTGTCGGTAGGAACTCATTCGGTTGTCTGGTTCTACTACACCTACGCAAATCCAGTCGACTGGTCGAGCGCGACAACTGCTCTGGACGGGCAGCGAGCGACAATCGACAGCGTGTGCGACTCCACGGTGTTTCCAGCAATGCGAAACGCCGGAATCATCGGTCCAATGGGTGTGGTCTACTCGTATGACGACGGCCAAAGCGCGTATGGAGCAATGTGGGAACATACGTGTACTGCCGACTAGCCCTCGATGTTGATCGTCACTCGCGGAACGGCAGAGCTGCGCCCGATGACCATCCGGATCCTACAGCCGCCAAGAGCCGGTGATAGTCCTTCAGCGGGACGTTATGTCTTGAACCCTGAGCCTGCGGACGGAGCCGATCGATGCGTTCCTGATCTGTCCATCGACCAACCACGCTATTCGCCAAGCGCCTCGAGCTGAGCGTCGATAGCCTGGGTCGCACCGACGAGCTGTTCGATGGTCAGATCTGGCGCCTTCACGTATCGATGCACGAAGTCAGGCGCAAAGTGTCCGAAACCCTCAAGCGGCATCGGTAGCAAGTCCGTGTGTCCAAGTACGTCATCCAGCGGAGCGAAGTCGAACAACTGCGGGTGCGCGGCAGCGAATTCAGCTCGAGCGTTCCGGTCCCCGTCCGAACGGCCGATGAGATGCGGCAACACCACACATCGGCGAAACTGACCCGATTGATACTGCCATCCGGCTTGGATAGAGATGCCGCCGACTCGGACCCCGCGTCGCCACCAGACCAACGGCCCACCGCGAGTGTGGCCCGCTTCGACCCATCCGCGATGCACACCCATCTCTTCGAGTACGACTTGCACTCGCCGAGCGCGAAGCTTCTGCAGCGCCGTCCTCGTCTGCCGCAAGTCGATCGCAGCCAGCTGATCGCCGTCCAGCCACACAGGCTCCTTCATAGAGTGGACAGCCGTGGTGTCCAGGAGCGCGCTCAGGAGCCTCACGATTCGCGAGTAGCGTCGAACCGTCTCGATCTCGTAGCTCACCTCATCGCACTCTGCGAGGGCGAGATCGATGCGCTCGGAGAGTTCCTGGTAGCTCAGGTAGGTCCACCCGTCGACAGGCTCGCGCGGCGGGGACATGCTCAGCAAGACGTGCTGAGCACGCGCTCCCTTCCACTTCGCGGTCTTGTTGCGATACTCATCAAGTTGCTCTCTCTCCGGGAGCGAGAACACCTTGTTCTCGATCACCAAAGGTGCTGCGGCAGGCCAGCGAAGCACAAGGTCGAGGCTCTCGCGTTCTCGTTCGACGCTTCGAACCGAACCGATACCGGACGGGTCGTCGACGGTCAGGTCGCGGAAAACGGAGTCTGCAGTTTCTGGCAGCGTGTCGAAAAACCATGCGAGTAGGTTGCTGTGAAACAACTCGCGCTGTCCATACATGATTCGCGCGAGCGGCTCGATATTCAGCTCGTGGGCGAGCGACTCAACTGGTCTTTCCTCGGCGGGCGGTACCCCGTCCAAGTAGCGGCGCACCGGGTTGGCCGCCCCTCTAGGAGGCGCAAGCCGTTCGACGCTCGTCCCGACAACGCCGAGTTCCGGTGCCGGCACGCCTTCGAAGCCCCAGCGGCCCTCCTCTTCGCTCGAGTGCCAACTCTGGATTCGAAACGCGCCACGGACAATCCCACCAGCGACGCCGAGCGCATACCTAGAACGCTCACGAGTGTCGGATCCCACGCGCCAGTACATACGAGTCGCGTCGTACGTCGCCTGCGAATCGGAGTCAGGAGACCATGCCCGATTAATGACGAAGATCACGATGGGTTCGGCTATAGCGGGGATGGGATCGGGTGCACGCACAGTCGAAATCTAGCGGCTTCCACAACCTCGCGTTGCGCAGACACTAATCGCTACCAAGCGAGACCGCTGTCTGCTGGGCCTGCTGGCGGTCTGGCTGCCCCGTCCTTGCTTGAGGTCTATTCACGTGGGTGCGGCGGGATGCCTATAGGGGAAGAAGGAGCATCCTCTATATCGCCCAGTCGGTCTATTCCGGTGCGACCGAATCCGGCGCGATCGGCGTCTCCCAAATCGCATCGTACTCATCCCTGACTTCCGGCCAGAGCGCCGCGCGCGCATCATCCACATTGTGGAAGCTGTCTGTGTGAGCCGAGAGGATCACAAAGTCGTGCGGGATGGGGCGCCCAGCGCGATCCGATCTCCCGTCTGGGTCAGGAAACCTCACCGCAACGAGTTCGTCTCGCCTCTCAAGCAACGCTGGCGCCCCATCGATCCCAGCAAAGGCACGCTCGTACACCGCAAGAGGGTTTGCGACCCCGCCCGTCTGGAGGAATCGGAAACCCCAAGACTTGCCGCGGGTTGCCCAGATGAACTTCACTTCGTGCTTTCGACGAGCACCTGTTCCTCCACCGCACGGTCAAGGTCGAGCCGGAAGCCGAGCAGCACTGCAGCGAGAAAATCATGTCTGGCCACCGCAGTGTCGTACGCCGCCTGGATTTTCGCGGTGCTGAACTCGAGAAGCGGGTCTGCGACGAATGGGAGCACCAAAGTGAAGATCTTCAGTTTCCCGGGCAGCTTCAACGCAGTTAGGAACGTGATTGCTGACCCGGCGTACTTAACGAGCTCTGAGGCTACCTTCCCACCAGTGCGGAGCGCCTTCGCCCAACGAACGTACCGCGAGAATGGCAACATGGCAGCGATCGGCAGCATCAGCCGCACCCCGACCTGATGGCCGACATCGATTCTCCCAGGCTCGAAGCGGGCCGAGGACAACAGAACGAAGTCCTCGCCCAGCGAGAATGCTTCCGGTTCCTCCACGAACGCGGCTAACTCCTCTTGCAGAAGTGACATCTCTTGACCGACTTTCTCGACAAGCAGGTCACGAAATGTCGTCACATCCACGTCAGGCAGCAGGTCTGCCTTCGACAGGCCGAATATCCAGACCCGGGGGAAACGCACGAGCCGCTGGCCGTCCGGCAGTAGCTCATCCCGCACCCGCGACACATGAGAGATGTAGTTGGTTAGGAGCGCCTTCAGATACCGCTCCTCCTCGCCGGAGTTGTCAGTCAGCCGCTGTGCGTCGATGAGAAGTACAGCGACATCCGAGCCAACCAGCGCGCTGAATGTTTCGGCGCGGCGCGTGACCTCCTCAGGAGTGGACGGATCTTCCTCGAACCACTCGCCGGGGTAGTCGTGCCACACCAGCCGC
Organism: Plantibacter sp. T3; assembly: GCF_902506515.1. Lineage (NCBI taxonomy): Bacteria > Bacillati > Actinomycetota > Actinomycetes > Micrococcales > Microbacteriaceae > Plantibacter > Plantibacter sp. T3. Next base: position 554,625 of record NZ_LR733286.1, read on the forward strand.
AGCTCCTCTGCGGCCGCTTTCTTCCCCTTCTCCATAGCTCTTGGACGACGCTTCACTGAGAACACGTACTTCGTCGCCGAGAAGCGATTTGTCGGTGGGGTGGCACCGGCGTTCTTCATCCCCAGGAAAAACTGGTGCAGCTTGCGACCTTGCGCGGTGTCGTCGGCATCGATTGCAAACAGGCTCTGCTTCAAGAACGCCGGCTCCTGCGCCGCTCCGTAGAACGATGACAGCAAGACCGTTTTACCGCTGCCCGACTCACCAAACACGGCAACCTGCTGCTCACGAGCGACTTTCAACTGCTTCATGCCTCCAACTTAGTCACCTTCTCCGGCGCGTCTTCTGCTCACACAGGCGCGGTCCGTCTTGAGGATAAGTCCGGTGCATCAGCTCGAACCTCGAAATCAATAGTTCCCACGGCCGGCCGAGCCGACCTGACGGTGCTTCATTCATCACAGCGGAGACCATGGATCGGCCAGATGGGGACAGCGGTCTCAACCCTGCAAATCTCCCAGTCACCGAGCACTTGCTCATGGTTCTTTCGAGCGTCGTCTACCTCCGCTTCTTGTTGCCGGGCTTCAGCCGTTTCGTTGTCCTTCGCGCGGATGGCGGCACTGGGCGACCCATCACTTCGAGGGGCAGGAGTCCGATGGCCCGCCCGAGCGTGTCGAGTGCAGGATTCTCGCCAGACGGAGAATTGTCGTAGCGAATGGATCGGATTTTTCCGCGCTCATCAATCAGCACCATCAGCGCCCGATCGGACTTGATTTGGTGCTTCTTGGTGGCCCCGTAGGTCGCCAGATGGCTGCTGGCGTCTGCCAGGGGCATTCCGGCGGGCATGGTGCCAACGAACAGCGCCGGGTACCCCCAAGCGCCGGCAAAGCCGACAAAGTAGTGGTGCGGTCGCCCGTCAGCTTTCGTCTCACGTACCAGCTTCTTCACTCCGACCGCGAGCGCTTCCTGCGAGTCTCCAGCAATATTCAGCAGATCTGCCGAGAAGCGGAACCAGCCCGGCTTCTTCCCGTCCTGCAGGAAGTCCACGAGCTCCAGCACGGCCTCGTGTGACTCGAATACCGGCTTGGGTGATGCTTGTTGTGATGCGCCTTCATTGAAGTAGATCCACGCATCGAGGGGATCGGTGTGAGTCATCACCCGCGTCGGGACGGCTTGGCTACGATACCGGTGCCGGTCACCACCAGTCGGCCGGCGAACTCCTAAGAACTCTTCGTTCACTCGGTCCGGGTCTGGCTCGACATACAACTGCCCAGACAGGAAGAGCATGAACAAGTCCAGCTCGTCCGCGGCCCAGTATTTCAGCGACACCTCGGACTCGGTTCGACGGCGAAGATACAGCAAGAACTCCGCTGGCCGATCCAGCACTTCAGAGATGATCGCGAGGTCGTGGAGCGACACAACCCATGGGAATCGATCGGACGCGATGACGTTGCCACGCACCAGTTCGTCAAGAGCAGTCCCCAACGGCCCCATGTCGTCGAGGCAAACTGCGATCGATCTGACTTCGCGGATACCGGACAAGTCGAGCCAGGTTCTATCCTCGCGCCAGAGGCCACCGTTGGAGCGAATCAGCTCTTCGAGGCGCAATGCCTGTTGAGTAGCGTCACCCACCGTGGCGCGCAGATCCGCACTCAGACGCTGGACATGCCCCCCGCGAGCTTGATGAGAGACGCTTCGCCCCTTGACCTCAACACAGATGGCGACGTCTTCGACGATGAATAGCGCGTCTGCCTCTGTCTGCTCTGCGATCGAAGTGATATTCGTCCCAGAGGATGACAGCTCAGTAACGTCGACACCGGGGTTCGGTCGGAAGTACTTGAGGTTCTCGTAAGCCGGAGCTGTGCCGAGCAGCGAAGCCAGATGCGCCACTGACCACTGTTCACTGACGAGAAGCCGTCGCCTTTCATATCGTCGCCATGGAGCAGGCTGGCCTTTCAGCTTTGTCTCGACCACCTGGCGGAAGCAATCGGTCCCGATCGGGACGTTCATCGTGATGTAGTTCCCATCACCGTCGTAGATGAGCGCTGCGCTGCGGAAGGGCGAATCTCCAGCGAGAAACGCTTCCACAGCCGCAACCGCGTCGCCCGCCGGACCGAACGCGAGGCTGAACCGCTGGAGTATCTGCCCGACGCGATCGAGATTAACTGCCGATGCTTCGGCGATGTCACCCGCTGTGAAGCTCGCACGCTGCCCAGGGAAGATCATCAGGTCTTCGACCGCACCTCTACCCTCTTCGATCCGTTCCGCGCCCTGGTCGCGACGGCCATTCGTGTACCATTCCTCCGAGACTTTTCCAAGCATGTCTCGTGCCGCGAAGAAGCGGTCGAGGTAGACCGTCCGAATAGCCTCTCGGACCCTATGGAAGTCCTCATACGTAAAGCCCAGCGTGTCGAGCAGCAGCTCGCCGAGATACTCACTTGCGAAGAGCGCCTCGTTCAACCCATCCTGAATGTGCGCATACTGCTTGAACTTAACGTTCAGTTCGTGGCCCACATAGGTGGCTGCCAAGCTTGTCAGCGGCCCGAACCTCTCAGCTTGTCCATCTGACAGGAGCATGAACTGCCCGACGCTGAGCATTACTCCGGCGCGGTCATGGACATTCGAGATCGCTTGTGAAGGGTTCCCTGCTCGCCGCAGGTATCGGGGCGGCAGGCGGTGGCCTCGCGCCAACATGACGAGAGCTACCACTTCGACCGCGGCGGGTCGCTGATCAGCGAGGCTCTCGCGGTATCCATCGAGCACCATCGGCGTTTCACGGAGCCGCATCAGTTCAATAACGTCGAACGCATCTGCTCTGCGGAATACCGTCGAGATTGCCTCGACATGCGTGCGAATGATTCCCGGCGCACGCCCCACGAGGTCTACCAGCGTCTCACCAGGACGAAGGCTAGCAATGGTGGGGACCATGCTTCGGAAGGCGGCTTCGATACCCTCGTCGTCGGCTGACATGATCCGTCCGTCGGGGAGGCTATTGCTGGAGCGCGCCACTTCATCTCACTTCCGTCGTGTTGCTGAAGGCTAGCGCGAACCACCGACCCGGACGCGGCGAGAGCTCGAGGTAACCATGCCATCTACACAAGCTCTAAAAAACGTGTTCTGCGTCATCGCTCGGATGAGACCATGCGGGGCGGTTCGTAGGTGAGGTGCTTCGCTTGTCGCAGGAGTGAGACATCAATGACTGTCATAGCCGGGAGCGGTACTGCGACAGACTCCGCCGTAAGCAGGCGCTTGTAAGGCGTCAACCACACGACACAGTCCGCGCCTGCCTGCACGACAACATGAATGAACGCCGAATCGGCGAACCAGAAATGAGGCCGCACCGCGCCCGGTAGCCCGGCCACATCTGCTTCCTCGAAGTATGCGGTGGACTCATCGAAAACGATGAACCCCAGTTCGTAGCCCGGTTGCGTCGCCCTGTAGGCTGCGGATTTCCGAGCGTGCTTCAATACGGTACCCGTGAAGTGGTCGATGTATGCCCGATAGTTGTGGTCCTGGTGCGTCGGCAGCCCGCTGCTCACCGTCGTGATCACTTTGACGTCGGCTGGAAGGTTGAGCCCCGCGATCGCGAGCTCTCTAAGCGCCTCGGCCTCGCGCGACCTTGTCTTGTCCTGTCCGCCCGGACGCGGATGATCGTCAACGACCATTGCTTCGAGTAGGAGAGCCTCGGCGGGGTCCTCGAAATCGGGGCGCTCTCGCTGAACTAGTGTTCCGTTGCGAACTGAGGCTAGGAATCGATGAGCGAGGTTGCTCTCTGCAGGGTAGAAGCACACATCGAGATCGTCGATTTCCGAGGCGTGTTCAATAATGTCCTGCTCGTCCTTGTAGGCGCGCTTCACGCTTCCTCCCCTTCCCTGCAAAATGGTCTTCACTCAAGCCAGGCTGGGCCGGCAACCGACAAGTCCAGCGCATGCGGGGCGAGTGAGCGGACTAAATTGGACTTTCACTTCATGCTCGCCGGGGGCGCGGTGGCGCAAACCACGTCTCATTGGTGATCACCGTGAGGCTGGTTGAGGCTCGACTCAAGACGACGTACAGCTCGTGCGCGTTGTATCCGTAGATGTCGGCGACGACGGCGTGGTCGAACTCCAGACCTTTGATGAGCAGAGGTCGCCCGACGATTCGCGACTCGGGTCGTCTTCCAGCACGGCTGACACGTGTCCTGATGCTGACCACTGCATCAAGTACGGGAAGGTCTTCAGTTGCTTCGCAGAGACGAAGGGCGTCAAGAACACCGAACCAGGCTTCGCGGCGGTAGAGACGAAAGCTCGGCATCTGGCTGAGCGCCAGCAGCGCGGTACGAACCCTTGAAGCAGACGCGTCGTCGAACAACGCGTTGACTGAGCAGACGGCCTCATCCATTTCTGAGCTCGTGGGCGCACCGTTCAGGAGGTCACCGCCGCGCAGGCGGTTCCGCTGTCGCATCGGAAAGGAATCGGTGAGCCCGAATGCGCAATCGATCGCGAACTGGACGGTGCCAGCTGCGATCTCGCCCGCGTCATTCGCGTCGATGATGGTCGCGAAGGCGCGAAGGTGTTTGCCCTCGATCTCCTCGATCATCGTGTAGGCGCCGCCGAGTTTTCGGGCGAGGAGCGCAGCGTCACTCGGCCACTTGGCGATGGCCACTGTGGTTTCTGGGTGGCGGGGTGCAGCGTGGTATGTCGCGAGCCCGTCCGAGGGAGCAGCAAGCGTGATCGGCGCTCCGTCGAGGTCGATGCCGTCGCCGCTGAGAAGCGACGTGCGAGCTTCAAGGAGCCAGTCGCCCAGATCAGGGTTCTGACCTTGCCAACGCCACGGATGGATCGAAACTTCAATGGAAGGGAATGCCGGGATTACATCCATCTCCCAATCGACAGGCTGTGCATTGTTGAAGAAGAAGAGCCCTTGCATCCGGTCACCGAGAACTGCGGTGGGAACCACGTTCGAGATCGAGGCGATGAGTTCGTGCTGCCATAGTTGGCAATCCTGGTACTCATCGACGAACATCAGGTCGTAGCTCACCTCCAGCATTCGGGTGATCGCCGTCGACTGGACTGCTGACTGTGCAGCTGCGTGGTAGTCGCGGGCTAGTTTCCAGTCGGGCTCGTCCCCGACGACGATGCCCGAGAGCTCCGGCATCTTGGAGATCAGGTCGAAGCTCCAGCTGTCGATCGTTCGGATTGAATACGAGTTCTGGGGGATGCCGAATCTCTTGAAGCGCCTGCGCAGAACGTCGATGCCAGCGTGCGTGTGGGTCAGGATCAGTGACCGCTGACCCTTGTGGGAGACACTTGCGACGAGTCGGGCGATGAGCTCGGTTTTCCCCGTTCCTGCGGGCAGCTCAACGGAGCATGGCAGCGCATCGAGGATGCGCGAAACGTCCTCGTCAGGATTCATCGCGATAGACGAAGTTGAGGAAGTTTTTCAGACCTGCGCGCAGCCCGCCTTGCGGAAGGGAGGTCCGATGCAGCCAGACGATTTCGCCGAGCTCCATGCCGTGGTCTTCTCTCTTGAACCACTTCTTGGCCTTTGCGGTCGCGGCAAGCGCCGACCTGTATTCACTGTCATTTGCGAGCGCGGACCAACCTTCGACGTTGTCTTGAGGAAGGTTGGAGCCCAATCGTGACCCTAGGGCACCTGCAACAGATTCGACGCCCTTGTCCTCGATTACGACGTCGAGGATCGCCGCTATGCCAGCGTCTGGGATCGCGGCGAAGATCGCGTCCTCGAGTGCGTGAGGCGGGTCCCACTGGACTACCTCGACACCGGCATCTGCGGCTGCCGTCACTCTATCCGCGTTCGTGTCGACATCCGCGTCTAGTACCAGCATCGTTCGATACCCAAGGTCAGCGAACGCTCGGGCGCGTTCCGGAGCTTGCGAGTCTCCTCCGCCATTGGCTATCGAGGTTCCTGTCGACACCGAGATTGATTTGCCTTTGGCAGCTCGCGCATTGTCGCGCGAGTTCATGATCGCTCGGAGGAATCCAACTTCGGTGGCGCCTTCTCCGACGACCACCTTACGAGCAAGCAGGGATGACGGTGCCGACCGAACGAGACCTTGGACGGTCTCGACGTGATCTGGCGCGAGGTCTTCAGGTACAGCGTTGACCGTTGTGACTCCGTCGACCGATCGAACGACGAAAAGTTGTCTCCACGACAGCGACTCGACGACCAAGGGCGAGTGGGTAGTGAAGATCACCTGCGTGGTCCCAGACTCGGTCTGTTCGCGCAGATGGCGCAGCAGGTTCGACAAGCGGTGTGGGTCTAGTCCCGACTCCACTTCGTCGATGGAAACCATGGAGCGAGTAGTCAACGCGTTCTCTTGGATCGTGAGGCTCAAGAGCCGCCTCGATCCGAGACCGTATTGGGAGAGCGGGATATCGCCTTCGTGCAGCATCAAAGAAGAGCTCCCGGCACCGAATGCAGGGTCAAGCCCCGGTCGCAGGTCAGAGAATTTCGCCGGGCCGAGCAGGAGGGATTGGTTTTGAGCAAGAGTTGCCGCGTCGTGCAATGCAGTTCCGGTGAGTGCGCGCACTGCGTCGCGTGCTTGGCGCTGTGCTTCTACGAGAGCATGCGCTGCGCCGGACTTCGACTGAGTCAGCGTGGTCAGCGCGGATCCGCGACCCCACCGCAGGTTCTGCCCGGAGTTCTCCCCGATTCTGAAGTGCCCGAGCTGCCCGCGCTCGGACGCAGTCATTCGGTCGCCGACCTCTTCTCCCGGGCGGACCACTTCCCATACGGGTTCAAGATCAGCTGCGACGGTGAGGCGCACGATTAGGCACTCTTCGACCGAGTCCTCGTCTAAAGGGTCATGGGTCAGGGTGTTGTCGGAGCGGATACCGCTGCGATTCTTGCCATGAGTACGCTCGTCGACCAGAGTGTCTGGCAGGTCAACGATGACGGCCTCGATGACCATGGGCTCGGTCGTGACTGTGTTGTGGAAGTCCGCGTCAGTGAAGACGAGATTGTACCGAGGAGTAAGGACGAATCCGAGGGCATCGAGGATCGTTGTCTTAGTGCTGTCTCCCGGGCCGACCAGGGCGATGAATGGCGCACTGAGATCGAGATTCGCTTGCCGTATGCCGCGAAAGTTCTGTATTCGCAACGTCCTCATGCGCATAGCGATGATCCCCTCGTGTGACCGCTGCGGCTCCGCGCATACAGGGCCGAAAGGTCAGCCCGAACGTGTCGTGTCAACTGTAAAGGCGCGTAGTCCTGAGCTCACGGCGGCCCGGGGTGTGTTGCTCCGCGGATCCGCCTAGAACCGAGGCAGAGGCCTCTAAGAGGTCCAGCTGAACGCTCCGACCGACTAGTCGACGGTGCTGCTGGAGCACGTGAAGGAGCGCTGCGCTACAGAGCTCTGCTAGGTGCACTTCCCCGCGACGTTGCAAACGCGCGCCGCGGGAACTTCGCCGTTGATTCCCGAGTGCGGGCGATGGTGGTTGTCATGGTATTGCCATCGGAGGCCAACTCGCCGATGGCGACCACGCGAACGTGCACTTCGCTCCCCAGCCTGAGGTGAGCATCATCACTCGCGATGACGGGTTGATCGGGGTGTACATCGAGGCGATGGATGGCAACAATCCCCACGGACCACTCACACCATGAAAGTGCGCCGCCCACTAAGGCCGTTTCAACCTAAAGTGTCGTCGGGAACACAAAACGACACTTTACGTTGGCCAACGACACTTAATGTTGCGCGTTCACACTACATCCCCGGCGCCATGTCGGCGAAGCGGCTGAAGTGGCCGTGGAAGCCGACGGTGATCGTCCGGGTCGGTCCGTTACGGTGCTTGGCGATGATGAGGTCGGCCTCGCCGGCTCGCGGGCTGTCCTTCTCGTAGGCGGACTCGCGGTGCAGGAGCACCACCATGTCGGCGTCCTGCTCGATCGAGCCCGACTCACGGAGGTCGGACAGTGCCGGCATCTTGTCGGCACGCTGCTCAGCACCACGGTTCAGCTGTGACAGCGCGATGACGGGGACCTGGAGCTCCTTCGCCATGAGCTTCAGCGCACGGGAGAACTCCGAGACCTCCTGCTGACGGCTCTCGACACGCTTACCGGAGGTCAGCAGCTGCAGGTAGTCGATGACGACCATCTTCAGCCCCACGCGCTGCTTGAGTCGACGGCACTTCGCGCGGATCTCGACGAGCGTCATGTTCGGGCTGTCGTCGATGTAGAGCGGTGCGTCGTTGATGCGGCCGCGCACCTGCGCGATCTTCGTCCAGTCCTGCGAATCGACCGTCCCCTTCCGCATGAGCTGCAGCGGCACGGACGCCTCAGCGCTCATGAGACGCATCGCGATCTCGCTGCGCCCCATCTCGAGCGAGAAGAAGATCGACGGCTGGTTGTAGTGGACCGAGGCTGCGCGAGCGAAGTCGAGCGCGAGCGTGGACTTACCGATAGCGGGTCGGGCGGCGACGATGATGAGCTGGCCCGGGTGCAGACCGTTCGTCAGTTCGTCGAGCTCGCGGAAGCCCGTCGGCACGCCGGTCATGGAACCGTCGGTGTGCTTGGCGGCCTCGATCTCGTCGATCGCCGCGCTCACCGCGTCGGTCAGCGGGACGTAGTCTTCGACTTCCTGGTTGCCGGAGACGGCGTAGATCTCGGCCTGAGCGGAGTTGACGAGCTCCACGGCCTCCCCCTCGGCCGCATAGCCCATCTGCACGATGCGGGTGCCGGCCTCGACGAGACGACGCAGCAGCGCGCGCTCCGCGACGATGCGGGCGTAGTAGCCGGCGTTCGCCGCGGTCGGGACGAGGCTCGTGAGCGTGTGGAGGTAGTCAGCACCACCGGCGCGAGACAGCTCGCCCGTCTTGACGAGCTCGTCGGTGACGGTGATGACGTCGGTCGGCTCGCCGTGCGAGTACAGCGTCAGCAGGGCGTCGTAGATGACCTCGTGCTTCGGGATATAGAAGTCCACGCCACGGAGCGTCTCGACCACGTCGGCGACCGCGTCCTTCGACAGCAGCATGCCGCCGAGTGCACTCTGCTCCGCGAGGAGGTCGTGCGGAGGGACCCGCTCGTTGCCGCGAGGCTCGTCGTACGAACCGCCGCCTTCGGAGCGGTTGAGATGAGCGATCGACAAGTGGACATCCCTTCTCGATGTGGACTCGGGTGGTGCTGGTGGTGACGACTCAGGTGTAGCAGGAACATGCGACATGCACGGGCCCTGCGGGGCGCTCGAGGGCTACGGACGAGGGCTGCGCAGCCTGCTCGCCCGACTGTTCCGAGACGCCGATGACTCACGATAGGGCCACTCGTCTTCACAACCAACTCTGCCTGTGGATAACTCTGTGGAGAGATCGGGGGAAACGCCGCGTGTCGTGTGCACAAGCTGTGGGAAACCCTGTGGAGAGAGAAGTTTTTCTGCCACGCAATACGCCCCTGATCAGGAGATTCTGATTCCACAGGCTGTGTGTGGAAAGTTCTTTCGATCCTGTGTCGAACGTTGGGGAGAACGGGGGTCACCTGTGTACAACTTGCTTGACGCAGAGGGCGAAACGGGTGTAGCACACAGGTGTCGGAGCGACGCGTCGCCCCTGTTCTGGGCACAGAAAAACGCGATGGCAGCAGACCTCTCGGTCCACCGCCATCGCGCTCATCACGACGTGCATGAGGCGCCGGACCCGAAGGCCCGACACCGCACGGCGGGTACTACTTGGCCGCGACCACCTGAAGGGTGATCGTGGCGACGATCTCGTCGCGGAGGCTGATGGTGGCCTCGTGCTCGCCGACGTACTTGATCGGGGTGTGGATCTCGATCTTGCGCTTGTCGACCTCGCCCAGCCCGGCTTCCGCCACGGCCTTCGCGATGTCAGCAGGCTTCACGGAACCGAACAGACGGCCTTCGCCACCCGTCTTGACCGTGAGCTTGACCTTGGTGGCCTGGAGGCGAGCCTTCAGGTCCTGGGCCTCTTCGATCGTGGCGTGCTCGCGCGCAGCGCGGGCCGACTTGATCTGCTCGACCTGCTTCTCGCCACCGCGGGTCCACGGGGTCGCGAAACCCTGGGGAACGAGGAAGTTGCGAGCGTAGCCGTTCTTGACGTCGACGACGTCACCAGCGGAGCCGAGGCCGGAGACCTCGTGCGTCAGAATCACTTTCGACATGTGCGGCGCCTCCTAGCGGCCAGAGCCGGCGTAGGGCAGGAGCGCCATCTCGCGTGCGTTCTTGACCGCACGTGCGATGAGTCGCTGCTCCTGGACGTTGACACCGGTGATACGACGAGCGCGGATCTTTCCCCGCTCGGAGATGAACTTGCGAAGCGTGGCGACATCCTTGTAATCGATGACGCCAACGCGGATCGCCTTCGCGGGAGCGACGTTCTTGCCGCCCTTAGCACCGCGGGCAGGCTTGCGGCGGTCGCCGCTCGACTTTCCAGCCATGGTTGTTCCTTTGCGTGTGAATGGAGTGATCGGCTAGCCGGCAGAACCGGACCGATCGAATCTGTTTAGAAGGGGGTCTCGTCGCTGTAGCTGCCCGGAGTGTTCCAGGCATCTGCACCGCCGTTGCCGCCGGAAGCTGCGGGTGCGCTCTGAGCCCAGGGCTCGTTCTGCTGCACCTGCGGAGCTCCGCCGCCGCGCTGCTGACCACCGCCGCCGCCACCCGAGGGTGCACGGCTGATGGTCGCGGTCGCGTACCGGAGCGAAGGGCCGATCTCGTCGACTTCGAGTTCCATCGAAGTCCGCTTCTCGCCTTCCTTCGTCTCGTAGGAACGCTGCTTGAGACGCCCGGTCGCGATGACGCGGCTTCCCTTGGTGAGCGATCCGGCCACGTGCTCGGCGAATTCACGCCAGACGCTCGCGCGCAGGAACAGCGCTTCGCCGTCCTTCCATTCGTTCGTCGCGCGATCGAAGTTGCGCGGCGTGGAAGCGATGGTGAAGTTGGCGACAGCCAGGCCGTTCTGCGTGAAACGCAGTTCCGGATCGCTGGTCAGGTTGCCCACCACGGTGATGACGGTCTCGCCGGCCATGAGCCCTAGGCTTCCTTGGTCTCAGCCGCAGCCGGAGCCGCGTCTGCCTTGGGAGCCGCGGCGACAGCAGCAGCGGGCTTGGCGGCAGCCTTGCGGGCGGCCTTCTCTTCGCTGCGCTTCGTCTCGGTGGCGACCTGAGCGATGGCCTCTTCGGCACGCAGCACCTTGGTGCGCATGACGGCCTCGGAGAGCTTCAGCTGACGGTCGAGCTCCTGCGTGGCAGCGCTCGATGCAGTGAAGTCCACGACGGCGTAGATGCCTTCGGTCTTCTTGTTGATCTCGTAAGCGAGACGACGACGGCCCCAGATGTCGACCTTGTCGATGGTTCCACCATCGTTGCGGATGACGTTGAGGAACTTGTCGAGGCTCGGTGCAACCGTGCGCTCGTCAATCTCGGGGTCGAGGATGACCATGAGTTCGTACTGATGCGTCACTAACCCACCTCCTTCGGACTCGAACGGCCACAGACTTTCTGTGGCAGGAGGGTGTAAGCATCGTTGCGATCGGGTGAGAACAGAGCGGACGCACCCGGGCAACCTTCACAGCGTACCGGACGGGAGCCCGTACCGCCACCGCGGGCCTGTCGCGGAGCCGCCACGCGTGGGATGCTGGACCCGATGAGCACCCCAGCCAGCCGACAGCGCGCCGACCGACTGATCGGTCTCGACCTCGCGCGGTTCCTCGCACTCATCGGCATGATGGCCACGCACGTCTGGGCGTTCGACATCGCGACCGGCGGACACACGCCGATCACGGAGGTCCTCTCGGGCAAGGCCGCGGCCCTGTTCGCCGTGCTGGCCGGGATCGGGATCGTCCTCACGAGCCGACGCGACCTCGCCGCCGGTTCTCCCGCAGCAGCGCGCCTCAACCTCTTCGGACGCGGCTTCGCCCTGCTCGTCCTCGGCCTCACCCTCGGCGTGCTGCCCGGCGGCATCTACGTGATCATCGCCTACTACGGTGTGACCTTCTGGCTCGCGATCCCGGCCGTCACGTGGCGTCCACGCACGCTGCTGATCGTCGCGGCCGCCTGGGCGGTGGTCTGGCCGATCTGCTCGCAGGCGCTCCGGGTGCCGCTCAGCGGCGTCGACTCCCCCGAGATCGGCAGTGCGTCCTGGTTCGACGTCGCGGGCGGCGGGTTCGCCCGCGGGCTGCTCCTCACCGGGGTGTACCCGGCGCTCACCTGGATCGTCTACGTGCTCGTCGGGATGGCCGTCGGCCGGCTGCTCATGGATGCGCGGGCGAACGGGACCCTGCGGCGTTTCGCACTCCGGCTCGCGACGATCGGACTCGTCGTCGCCATCGCCGCGGATCGCCTCGCCGCCCTGCTCCTCGGTCCCGTCGGCGGCGTGCAGGGCATCGCGCGCGCCTGGACCGGCGGCCTCGAGCCCGATCCGACGACGATCACCGCCGTCGAGGACGCCCTCGCCGAAGGGATGTACGGCACGAGCCCCACGGAGTCCTTCTGGTGGCTCGTCGCCCGCGCCCCGCACTCGGGCACCACGCTCGACCTCGTCTTCACGATCGGGATCGCGGCGCTCGTCATCGGCCTGTGCCTGGCGCTCGGCACCGTCCTGAACCGCGGCTGGTCGCTCGCGCTCCTGCCGGCGACCGGGGCCGGAGCCGCTCCGCTCACCGTCTACTCGGCGCACGTCTTCATGGCGTCGGTCGGCGCATTGATCGCTGCGATCGCCGGGACGTATGCGGACACGGCGTGGCTCATCTCGAGCCCGCAGCTCTGGCTCATCCACGTCGCCGGTGCGCTCCTCCTCGGCTGGCTCATCGCCCTCACCAAGCGTCGGGGTCCGCTCGAGGCGCTCGTCCACGCGGCCGGCCGGGCACTCACGGTCGCCGCGAACCGCCCTGTTCGAACGCCCGCGACGATGACGCCCGTGCCCGTACCCCACGGAACACCCGACGTGCGATGACCGCACCGAAGACTCGAACCACGACGCCGGACACGCGAGCACTCACCGAACGGATCGACCGACGCGCGCTCCGCGAGTACCGCAAGGGCCTCCCGGGCGAAGTCCGTCCACCACTCATGGCGGCGATCTGGCCCGCCGTCGTGCTGGCGGTGCTGCCGATCGGCTTCCTCTCCGCCTGGTGGTTCGTGCTCGAAGACGGCTCGATGCCGGATGAGCCATGGGACTGGTCGGCCCTGATCCTCCTGCCCTACCTCGCGCTGCCCGTCGGCATGCTCGTCCTGCTGGTGCGCACGGTCCGACGACGCAGCGGCGTCCGCCAGTTCCGGCTGGACCGGTTCGCGCGGGCGAACGGCCTGAGCTACCGTCCGTTCGCCATACCGGTGGCGCTGCCCGGGCTCATCTTCACGATGGGTGGGACGAGCGTGGTCAGGGACCTGCTGTGGCGGGGCGGCCGGTCGCCGTTGTCCGTCGGGAACCTGCGCACGACCATCGGTTCGGGACGGAACCGCAAGGAGCACCGCTGGGGCTACGTGGCCCTCCGGCTGCCGGTGGCGCTCCCCCACATCGTCTTGGACGCCGTCGGCAACAACTCGCTCCTGCACCCCCGTCTGCCCGTCACCTACGCCAAGGACCAGCGGCTGTCGCTCGAAGGCGACTTCGACCGCCACTTCGAGCTGTACTGCCCGCGCGGGTACGAGACCGACGCCCTCTACCTCTTCACGCCCGACATCATGGCGAGGTTCATCGACACCGTCGCCGAGCTCGATGTCGAGATCGTCGACGACCACCTCTTCCTCTACTCACCCAAGGACCTCTCGACCCTCGACCCCGAGGTGTGGACGTGGCTGATGTCGGTCGTCGACATCCTGGCCGAGCGCATCGCGCAGTGGGAGCGCTGGCGGGATCGCCGCCTGGAACCGGTCGACGCGGCGACGATGCCGGGTTCGTTCCCGCTGATCCGTCCGCCACGAGGCGTGGCCGGGCAGGGCAGACGCCTGTCCCGCCGGACGGGATGGTGGTGGCTCATCGGTCTCGCCCTCGCCGTCTACGGCTGGTACCTCATCATCGGCGACGCGGTCCGGGCGATCACCGGCGGCTGAGCCCGGCCCAGCTCGCGAGCTGTCACTTCGGCACAGTGCGGGCCGCGCACACCCGCATCAACTGACAGTTCGCGGGCTACTTGGCGTCGGCATAGGAGGTGACGACGGCGGTGGTGACCGGGAACTCGACCGGCGCGGTGCCGAAGATCAGGCGACCGGCCTCCGCCGCCGCCTCACGCACGAGGGCCACGACCCGCTCGGTCTGGTGCTCGGGGCAGTGGACGACGATCTCGTCGTGGAGGAAGAAGACGAGGTGGGCCGACTCGGTGAGCGCGGCCGCCGGACCGACCGACTCTGCGGCGAGCGCCTGCAGCCGTGTCCGGAGGCCGGCCATCCAGCACAGCGCCCATTCGGCGGCTGTGCCCTGCACGACGAAGTTGCGCGTGAAGCGACCCCAGCTGCGCGCCTCCATGCGGGCGCGTTGGGTCGCGGCGGCGTTCGCCCCCTCCATCGAGGCGGCCGACTGGATCTCCCGCCAGTCGGCACCGGGGAGCGGAGAGGTCCGACCGAGTCGGGTGCTGACCCGCTCGCCGCGCTCACCGGCCCTGGCGGCCGTCTCGACGAACTCGATCGCCCGAGGGAACGCCCGCGTGAGCCGGGGCAGGAGGCGCCCGCTCTCCCCCGTCGTCGCGCCGTACATCGCGCCGAGCATCGCGATCTTCGCGTGCGGCCTGGTGTCGACCGCGCCGACGTCGACCATGCCCTGGTAGAGGTCGACGCCGCGTCCGGCATCGGCCATCGCGCGGTCGCCGGACATCGCGGTGAGGATGCGTGGCTCGAGCTGGGCGGCGTCGGCGACGACGAAACGCCACCCCTCGTCCGCGAGGACGGCACCGCGGACCTGGTGCGGCAGCTGGAGGGCACCGCCGCCGTCGGACGCCCAGCGGCCGGTGACAACCCCACCGGGCACGTAGGTGGGTCGGAAGCGTCCGTCCTTCACCCAGGTCTCGACCCACGTCCAACCGTTCGCGGTGAGGAGACGCGACAACTTCTTGTACCGGAGCAGCGGCTCGATGACGGGGTGCTCGATCTCCTGCAACTCCCACTGCCGGGTGGAGGTCGCGTTGATGCCGGCACGCTGGAGCGCCTTGAGGAGCTCGCCAGGTGACTCGGGGCTGAGCTCCTGCACGCCGAGGGCGGCCTTGACCTCCTCGAGGACCGCAGCCAGCTTCGCCGGACGGACACCGGGCGGCACCTTGGGGCCGAGGGCGTCGGCGAGGATGCGGTCGTGGGCCTCGGCGTCCCACGGGAGACCGGCGAAGGTCATCTCCGTGGCGATGAGGGCACCGGCGGACTCGGCGGCGAGGAGGAGTCCGAGCTGCGAGCGTCCCTGCGGTGTCGCGCCGTCGACGGCGTCACGCTGGAGCGTGAACTCGGCGACGGGATCGCGTTCGCCGCCCGGGAGGTCGAGGTCGAAGAGGGTCCCGACGGCCTCCGCACGCTGGGCGACGCGCGGGTCGAGGACCTCGTCCCACGGGCCGGCCGGAGCCGTCGCGAGGGCGGAGTCGGCGGTGAAGGCGGCATTGCGGAGGAGGTTGTGGGAGAGCCGGAGGTCGACGCAGCGGGCGATCCGGACACCCGCGGCGAGGAGCGCCGGGTACCAAAGCGTGGTGTCGTCCCACACCCAGCGCGGCGGATTCGGCTCGGCTTCGAGACGCCGGACGAAGGCCGCGAGGTCGGCCCGCGGGATGGTGGTCTCGGAGACCGGAGGTGGCTCGCCGGACGGAGTGGGGCGGTCCTCGAGGTGCACGACGCGCACGCGGGCGCCGTCGAGCTGCTGGAGGACGATGTGCACCACCCCAGTCTGCCGTCACCCGCCGACCTCACCCGACGCGACCTCACGCTGGAGACACGAGACCCGGACAGAATCGCGCGTTCCATCCGGGTCTCGTGCGGGCAGCGCAGGGACGGAACGGGGGGGCGGGCTCGCTGGGCGGCAGGCACGGCCAAGCAGTCCCCGAAGACGGGACATCCCCCCTATGGGGGTGGGCGCAGCGGTGCCAGACTGCGAGCATGCTGATCTCGACGATGAACGATGTCCCCGGCCGCCAGGTCACCGAGGTGCTGGGCGAGGTGACCGGACTCACGGTCCGTGCACGCAATGCGGGCGTGCAACTCGGCGCCAACTTCAAGGCGCTGCTGGGCGGTGAGCTCTCCGGGCTCACCAAGCAGCTCGCTGAGAGCCGCGAGGAAGCGAAGCAGCGACTCATCGAGGCCGCCACCGCCCTCGGAGCCGACGCGGTGCTCGCGATGCGGTTCGACGCGGCCGAGGTCGGCCAGAACTACCAGGAGGTCGTCGCCTACGGCACCGCCGTCAAGCTCGGCTGAGGTCGGGGCCTGAACCGACGCGGTCCCTGAGCTCCATCCCGGTCCCTGAGCTTGTCGAAGGGCGCACTTCGACAAGCTCAGTGACCGGGGGGGGGTGAGGCTCAGGGACCGGGGGGTGAGGCTCAGGGACCGGGCCCTTTGACGGGCTCACGGACCGAAGAAGGGTCAGGCGCGGAGGCGCTTGAGCTCCTCGCGACGCACGGCCTGTTCGGCCGGGTCTGGCACGGGGAGCGATGCAAGGAGTCGGCGCGTGTAGACGTCGCTCGGCGCACCGAGGACTGCTGAGCCGGGCCCCTCCTCCACGATGTCCCCGCGGTACAGCACGACGATGCGGTCAGCGAGGATGTCGACGACGGCGAGGTCATGGCTGATGAACAGCGACGCGAACCCGAACTCACGCTGCAGCTCGGCGAAGAGCTCCAGCACGCGGGCCTGCACGGACACGTCGAGCGCCGAGGTCGGTTCGTCGGCGACCAGCAGTGCCGGTTCGAGCGCCAACGCCCGCGCAAGCGAAGCGCGCTGCCGCTGCCCACCGGAGAGCTCGTGCGGGAATCGGTCGCCGAACGCCTTCGGCAGCTGGACCGCCTCGAGGAGCTCGTCCACCCGACGTCGGGCCGCCCGTGCGTCGCCGAAGCGGCCGTGCACGATGAGCGGCTCCGCCACGCACTCCGCGATCGTGAGCAGTGGGTTGAAGCTCGTCGCCGGGTCCTGGAACACGAACCCGATCTCACGACGCTTCGGAGCGAACTCGCGCTCCTTCACCCGGTTCATCTCCACACCGAGCACCGACAGCGAGCCGCCGGTCACCTTGGTGAGCCCGGCGATCGCGCGGCCGATCGTGGTCTTGCCGGACCCCGACTCCCCCACCAGGCCGAGGACCTCGCCCGCGTGGATCGTGAAGTCGACGCCCTTGACCGCCCGGAACCCGGCACGGCCGAAACGCCCCGGGTACTCGATCTCGAGCCCCTTCGCGACCACCACCGGCTCACCGAGCTGCAGCTGCTTCCCGCGTTCAACCTCGGCCGGCGCGGAGCTCTTGCCGCGGCCGACGTGCGGCACCGACGACAGGAGCTTCTTGGTGTACTCGGCCTTCGGTGAGGAGAACAGCTCCTGGACGGGAGCCTCCTCGACGATGTCGCCCTGGTACATGACCACGACGCGGTCGGCGAGGTCGGCCACGACGCCCATGTTGTGGGTGATGAGGACGATGGCCGTGCCGAACTCGTCGCGGCACCGACGCAGGAGGTCGAGGATCTCCGCCTGCACTGTGACGTCGAGCGCCGTCGTCGGCTCGTCCGCCACGATCAGTCCGGGGTCGAGCACGAGCGCCATCGCGATGACGATGCGCTGCTTCTGCCCGCCGGAGAACTGGTGCGGGAAGTAATCGACCCGCTCCTCCGGCTCCGGGATGCCGACGCGACGCAGGATGTCGATGGCCTTGGCCCGCGCCTCGGCCTTCGTGTACGACCCGTGCGCGCGGAGACCTTCGGCGATCTGCCACCCCACCTTGTAGACGGGGTTGAGGGCCGTGGACGGCTCCTGGAACACCATCGCCGCGTCGCTGCCACGGATGGACCGCAGCTGCTCCGCCGACGCCGTGACGACGTCCTGCTCGGTCGAACCGTCGCGCGAGCGCAGGACGACCGCGCCGGAGGCCGTGGCCGTCTCCGGGAGCAGACCGAGGATGGTCTTGGCCGTGACCGTCTTGCCCGAGCCGGACTCACCGACGATCGCGACGATCTCGCGCGGTGCGACCGACAGCGAGATGTCGTTGATCGCCTTCACCGCGCCGGCGTCGGTCGAGAACGAGACCCCGAGGTCGCGGATGCTGACGATGTCCTTGGTGCCGAGGTCGCGTGGACCGGTGGTCGGCGTCGACTGGCTCATGAGCGCTCGTCCTCTCGTCGGTTCTCCAGATCGCTGTCCGCCGCGGCGTCGCTCACGGCTCCCAGCGACTCGGCGTCCATCATCCCGGCGCCACCGGGGCTGTCGGGCGTGCCACCGGTGGTCGTGATGCTCGACGTCGCAGCGACCGATCCGCTCGACGCGCCGACACGACGACGGCTGCGCAGACGCGGGTCGGACAGGTCGTTGAGGCTCTCTCCGACGAGCGTGATGCCGAGCACGACGAGGACGATCGCGAGGCCCGGGAACAGCGCGGTCCACCAGATCCCGCTCGTGACGTCGGAGACAGACCGGTTGAGGTCGTAGCCCCACTCGGCGGCCGCGGTCGGCTCGATGCCGAACCCGAGGAAGCCGAGCCCCGCGAGCGTGAGGATGGCCTCGGAGGCGTTGAGGGTGATGATGAGCGGCAGGGTCCGCGTCGCGTTCCGCAGCACGTGACGGAACATGATGCGGGAGCTCGACGCACCGATGACCTTCGCCGACTCGACGAACGCCTCGCTCTTGATGCGCACGACCTCGGAGCGGATCACCCGGAAGTACTGCGGAATGAACACCACGGTGATCGAGATCGCGGCGGCGAGGATGCCACCCCAGAGGCTCGACTGCCCGCGGCTGATGACGATCGACATGACGATCGCGAGCAGCAGCGACGGGAAGGCGTAGACCGCGTCGCACACGACGACGAGCACGCGGTCGAGCCAGCCACCGAAGTACCCGGCGACGAGCCCGAGCAGGACGCCGATGAAGATCGACAGGATGATCGCGGAGACGATGACGAAGAGCGCGGTCTGGGCGCCCCAGAGCACCCGGGACAGGACGTCGTACCCGCCGACGGTCGTGCCGAGGAGGTTCGTCGCGTTCGGCGCCTGCTGCGTGCCGAACGAACCGTCGTCGCCGCGCAGCTGGTTGAACCGGTAGGGCGCGACGAGCGGCGCGAGGATCGCGATGAGCACGAACACGCCCGTGACGACGAGACCGATGACGAGCATCGCCCGCTGCAGCCCGACCGACTGGCGGAACTGCTTGACGACGGGCAGGCGGTCGCGCAGCGGACGCTTCGCTGGCGCGGTCTGCACGGCGGTGGTGGCTGTCGGAGCACTCATGCTCAGTACCTCACCCTCGGGTCGATGATCGCCGCGATGATGTCGACGATGAAGTTGGTCAGGGCCACGATGACGGCCAGCAGCGCGACGATCCCCTGGACGGCGACGAAGTCACGCGCCTTGAGGTATTCGCTCAGCATGAAGCCGAGGCCCTTCCATTCGAAGGTCGTCTCGGTGAGGACCGCGCCCGCGAGGAGGAGCGCGATCTGCAGGCCGATGACCGTGATGATCGGGATGAGCGCCGGACGGTAGGCGTGCTTCGTCACGAGCCGGAACTCGCTGACGCCGCGCGACCGGGCCGCGTCGACGTAGCCGGAACCGAGCGTGCCGATGACGTTGGTGCGGACCAGCCGCAGGAAGACGCCGGCCGTCAACAGGCCGAGGGCGATCGCCGGGAGCACCGCGTGGGCGAGGACGTCGCTGATCGCCGTCGGGTCGCCGAGGCGGATCGCGTCGATCAGGTAGATGCCGGACGGGTTCGAGATGGTCTGGAGCGTCAGCTCGGTGCCGGTGCTGGCTCGACCGGCGACCGGGAGGATCCCGAGCCAGACGGAGAAGATCAGCTTGAGCAGCAGGCCGGCGAAGAACACCGGGGTGGCGTAGCTGAGGATCGCGAAGATGCGGAGGCCCGCGTCCTGCCAGCGGTCGCGGCGGGCGGCGGCGAGCATGCCGAGCGGGATGCCGACGATGAACGCGACGATGAGGGCGTAGATCGCGAGTTCGAGGGTCGCGGAGCCGTAGGTGAGGAGGACCTCGATGACCGGGCGGTTGTCGGAGATCGTCGTGCCGAAGTTGCCGACGGCGATCTGTCCGAGGAACTCGAAGTACTGGACGAAGAGCGGCCGGTCGTAGCCGGCGGCGCTGATGCGTTCCGCAAGTTGGTCGGCTGGGAGGCGACCTCCGAGCGCCGCGGTGATCGGGTCACCGGTCAGGCGCATCAGGAAGAAGACCATGGTGACGAGGATGAACACCGTCGGGATGATCAGCAGGAAGCGGATGACGAGGTACCGCCAGAGTCCGCCACCTCCGGAACGTCTGGCCGCCTTGGGGGGTGGGGTTGCGACAGCTGCCGTCATTGCAGTGGATCCTCCTCGATCACCGACTCGGTAGAGCCCGGACAGACGATCGGGGCGGCTCTGTGGAGCCACCCCGATCGCGACGTCCGACTCACCATAGTCGGATATCAGTTGGTCAGGCTACTCAGCCCTTGGTGATGGGCGCGTAGCGGAACTTGAACGACGCATCGAGGACGGTGCCCTCGATGTCCTTGCCGACGACCGCCACCTGAGCGCCCTGGAGCAGCGGGATGGTCGACAGGTCGGCCGCCTCCGTGTCCTGGATCTGCTCGATGAGCTTGGTCCGTGCGTCCGCGTCCGTCGTCGAGCGCTGCTCGTTGATGAGGTCGTTGACGGCCGGGTTGTCGTAGTGGTTCGCGAGGAAGTTGTCCGTGGCGAAGAACGGCGTCAGGTAGTTGTCCGCGTCGGAGTAGTCCGGGAACCAACCCAGCTGGTACGCCGGGTAGACGTCCGTCGTGCGGTCCTTCGAGTACTGCACCCACTCGGTCTGCTGCAGGTTGACGGTGAACAGGCCGTCGGCCTCGAGCTGGTCCTTGATGAGCGCGTACTCGTCGCCGGAGCCGGAACCGTAGTGGTCACCGTTGTACTGGAGGTTGAGCGCGACCGGAACGGTCACGCCGGCTGCCTCGAGCGTCTCCTTCGCCTTGGCGGCATCCGGGCCACCGTCGCCGTCGCCGTAGAGGCCCTTGAGGGACTCGGTGGCACCGGTCAGGCCGGCGGGCACGTAGGAGTAGAGCGGCGTGTAGGTGTCCTTGTAGACGTCCTTGGCGATCGCAGCGCGGTCGATCAGGTCGGCAGCGGCCTGGCGGACGGCGAGCGCCTTCGCCGGGTCGGCGTCAGCAGTGGTCGCTCCGTAGGGCATCGTGTCGAAGTTGAAGACGAAGTAGCGGATCTCGCCACCGGGGCCGTCGACGACCTTGACGTTCTTGTCCTTCTTCAGGTCTTCGATGTCGGTCGCGGAGAGGCTGCGCGATGCGACGTCGATGTTGCCCTGCTTGACGTCGAGCTTCAGGTTGGACTCGTCGGTGTAGTACTTCACGTTGACGGTGTCGTTCTTCGCCTCGCCGAGGAGGCCCTGGTAGTCGGCGTACTTCTTGTACGAGATGAGCTCGTTGAACTTGTAGCTGTCGATCGTGTACTGGCCGGCGAAGGCCTTGCCCTTGACGATGTCGTTGTCGGGCGTGACCTCGGTGGCGGAGAAGACGTCCTCGTCGACGATCGGGCCGACGGGGCTCGAGAGCACCTGTGGGAAGGTCTGGTCGTTCTCGGTCTTCAGCGTGAAGACGACGGTGAGGTCGTCGGGCGCGTCGGTCTTCTCGAGGTTGCTGAGGAGCGACGACGGGCCGTTGTCGTCGGCGATGGCCAGCTGACGGTCGAAGCTGAACTTCACGTCCGAGGAGGTGAGGTCGTTGCCGTTGGCCCACTTGAGGCCCTTCTTGAGCTTCACCGTGTACTCGGTCGGCGAAGTGAACTCGGCCGACTCGGCGATGTCGGGCTCGACGTCGGGGCTGTTGTACGGCGTGTTCAGGAGGAAGGGGAAGACCTGGTTCATGACGGCGAAGGAGCCGTTGTCGTACGATCCGGCCGGGTCGAGCGTCGTGACCTTGTCGGTCGTGCCGATGACGATCGTGCCGCTGGCACCGCTGCTGGAGCCGCTGCCACCGGCGGCGCAGCCGGCGAGGGCGAGGGCGGTGATGGACAGACCCGCGAGCGCGACGGCGCTCTTCCGGAATCCACTACGTGGGGATGACATTGATGTCGACCTCGTTTTTCTGTGTGTGAGAGACGGCACGGCTGTGTGCAGGTTCTTCGCACGTGCTTGTAGAGGATTACAGCACGCTCCGAACAAATCCCTCAAACCGAGAAGGCTTCCGGTGCAGATTCGTTACGAGCACGAAACGTGCGCGAGCGACATCTCTAGCGCAATGACCGCGCGTTTCGCCAGGTTCGGACGCCACCGAGATCCCGGGCTCGACGCCCCGATGGCCGGGGTCGGTCAGTACCCGCGCTCGGCGTCGAACCGGTTCAGCAGCGGTCCGCCTGCGCGGTAGCGGGCGAGGTTCTCGATGAACAGTGCCGTGAGCGTCGCGTTCTCGCTCTCGACCGTGGACGCCGAGTGGGGCGAGATGAGCACGTTGTCGAGGTCCCACAGCGGGGAGTCCGCGGGCAGCGGCTCCTCGCGGAAGACGTCGAGCGCCGCGCCACCGAGCTTGCCCGACCGAAGTGCCTCGATCAGCGCGTCCTCATCGACGACCTGCCCACGGGAGATGTTGACGATGGCGGCGCCGTGGGGCAGGAGCGCGATCCGGTCGGCGCTGATGAGGTTCTCGGTCTCGGGCGTGAGCGCCGTGCAGAGGACGAGCACGTCGGTGCCCGGCAGCACCTCGTCGAGCCGGTCCACATCGCTCAGCTCGATGCCGTCGGGGAGCTCATAGGTGCCACCGACCCGACCCACCGCGGTCACCCGTGCGCCGATGGCGTCGAAGGTCCGCACCACGTTCGACCCCATGCCGCCGACGCCGACGACCGTGACCCGCATCCCGGCGAGCTGCCTGGTCGTGTACCGCTCGAACCGGCGCTCACGCTGCCGTCGCTGGAGGAACGGAACACCCTTCACCACGAAGAGCGCCCCGGTGAGGGCGAACTCGGCGAGCGGGACGGCATGCACGCCGCCCGCCGTCGTGACGGTGATGCCGCTGCGGTCGAGTCCGGTCCGGCGCATGAACGCACCGATGCCGGCGCTCGTCGCCTGGATCCATCTCAGGTTCGGGGCGCGCTCCGGCAGCGCCGCCGGGTCCTGCCAGTCGAAGTCGAACGCGACGTCGGCCCGGGCGAGCATCTCCGCCCACCGTTGCTGGTCCGCTACGGACAGCTCGGGGGCCGGCCCACGGTGATCAGCGACGTACTGCGGGACCGCGACGAGCGTCGGGTCGTACAGCACCTCGACATCCGGGTGGGAGGCGCCGATCGCCTCGACGTACTCAGGCTCGAGGTGACTCGCGATGAGGATCCGCATGATGGTCCATCATGCCCTGCGATGCCCTGCGCCCGGACTCAGTCGTTGATGGCGGCGTTGGCCGCCTCCTGCGCCTTCTTGAGGCCGTCGGCGACGGGCGTCGTGCCGGCGAAGATCTCCTTGAAGATCGGGTCGTAGGCGGCGAGTCCCTTCGCGTACCCGGCACCCGTCGGCGGCGCGATGGTCTTCGCGTCGTCGGCGATCACGTCGAAGAAGGGCTGCACGTCGACGTCCTGGCCCTTCCAGTAGTCGAAGTACTGCTTCTGGGCCGCGGTGACGGCGGGGACCGCCGAGCCGGACGAACCGACGGGAGCGTTGCCCTCGGTACTGCCCAACCAGGCGAGCACCTTCTTCACCTGGTCGGGGTGCTTCGTGGCCGCGTTGCCCGCTGCGGCGATCCCGTTCGTGACGCTGACCTTGCCCGCAGGGCCGGCCGGGAGCTCGGCGACACCCCAGCGGAAGTCGGCACCGTCGTGCACGGCCTTCAGGCTGTAGAGCCCCGACTGGAACATCGCAACCTTGCCCTGGAGGAAGGCGTCGCGGGAGAAGTCACCGTCGGCGTTCGTGGAGGCGGCCGGTGGGGCGACCTTGGCGCCGTTGATCGCGTTGACGAGGTAGCTCACGGACTCGCTCGTCTTCGGGTCGTTGAAGGCGAAGTCGTCGCCGTCCTGGTACTTCCCGCCGTTCGAACCGATGAATGGGAGGAGCACGGCCTGCAGGTCGTACCCGAGGCCGGTGCCGTAGGTCGCGGGCGCCGCCGGGTTGAAGCCGGGCTGGTCGGCCGAGACCCCGGCCGCGTCCTTCGTCAGCTTCTTCGCCAGGGGCAGGAACGTGTCCTTCGTCGCGTCGGGCGACCAGGTCGCGTCCTCGAGCTCGGCGGGCTTCACGCCGGCCGCGTCGAGGAGGTCGGCGTTGTAGTAGACCGCGATACCGGCGTCGGACAGCTGCGGGACGGCCCAGAGCTTGTCGTTCCGGGTGAACTGGCTGACCACACTCGGTGCCCAGTCCTTCGAGGCGTCCTTGCCGAGCGTCTGCCCGACGTCGAGCACGCTCCCGCTGTCCGCGTACCCGGCGAGGTAGGAGTTGTTCAACCAGAAGACGTCGGGAGCGGTGTCCGCCGCGACGTCGGTGCGGAGCTTCGTCCAGTAGTCCGCCCATTCGACGACGTCGACGCGGACGCGGATGTCGGGGTTCTCGCGCTCGAAGGCGGCGAACGAGGTCTCGTAGGCGTCGGCGACGGCGGCATCCCACACGCGCACCGTGACCGTCGTGCGCTCCGTGGATCCGGCGGCGCAACCGCTCAGCATCAGGGCGGAGGCGGCCGCGATCGCGAGGGCGGCGTGGCGCTTGAGCATGAGAATCCTTCGTTCCGTGAACCTCAGGGAGGCTAGCAGTTCAGTCTGAACGCCCGCGAGCTGTCAGAAACGGTCAGTGTGACGCCGTCTGACTGTGCGTTTGTGACAGTTCGCGGGCAGGTGGGGCTGTCACCGGGAGGACCACCAGTCGAGGAGGCGGCGGGTGGCCTCCTCCTCGCCGAGCGGGCCCTCGTCGAGACGCAGCTCCAGCAGCCAGCGGTACGCCTCGCCGACCTCGCGACCGGGTGCGATGCCCAGCACCTCCTGGATGCGGTTGCCGTCGAGGTCGGGCCGGACGGACTCGAGCTCCTCCTGCTCCTGGAGCTCGACGATGCGCTGCTCCAGGTCGTCGTAGGCGAAACCGAGGCGGTCGGCCTTGCGCCGGTTGCGGGTCGTGACATCGGCGCGGACGAGCATGTGCAGCCGCTCGAGCAGTGGACCGGCGTCGCGGACGTAGCGCCGCACCGCGGAGTCGGCCCACACGCCCTCGGAGTACCCGAAGAACCGCATGTGCAGCTCGACGAGCCGCGCGACGCTCTTGATCGTGTCGCCGTCGTACCGGAGCGCGGTGAGGCGCTTCTTCGCCAGCTTCGCACCCACGAGGTCGTGGTGGTAGAAGGTGACGGCTGCGCCGGGGCCGGTCTTCTTCGTCGCCGGCTTGCCGATGTCGTGCAGCAGCGCGGCCCAACGCAGGACGAGGTCGGGCGCCTCGCCGGGGTGCCGCGAGTGCTCGTAGCCGATCGCCTGCTCGAGCACCGTGAGCGAGTGCTGGTAGACGTCCTTGTGGTGGTGGTGCTCGTCGGGCTCGAGTCGCAGCGCCGGCAGCTCGGGCAGCACGATATCGGCGATGCCGGTGTCGACGAGGAGCTCGAGGCCCGCGCGCGGGTGGTCGGTCGCGAGCAGCTTGCCGAGCTCCGCCTGGATCCGTTCCGCACTCACGATGGAGATGGTCTCGCGACGCTCCTCCATCGCCTCGATCACGTCGTCGGTGGGCCGGAAGCCGAGCTGCGAAGCGAACCGCGCGGCCCGGAGCATACGCAACGGGTCGTCGCCGAAGGAGACCTCGGGCGAGCTCGGCGTCCGCAGCAGGTGGGCGACGAGGTCCTCGACGCCGCCGGACGGGTCGACGAGGGTGATCTCGGGGATGCGGAGCGCCATCGAGTTGACGGTGAAGTCGCGCCGGCGCAGATCGTCTTCGAGGGTGTCGCCGAACGCGACGACCGGCTTGCGGGTCACGCCGTCGTAGGCGTCGGCCCGGTAGGTGGTGATCTCGACCGTGTCGGCGTGCTCGACGCCGCCGTCGTCGGTGACGGTGACCTTCGCGCCGATCGTCCCGAAGTCGCGGCCGACGTCCCACCAGGCGCTCGCCATCGGCTTGAGGACCGCGAGGATCTGGTCGGGCGAGGCGTTCGACGTGAAGTCGAGGTCGCTCACGGTGCGACCGAGCATCGCATCGCGAACCGGTCCGCCGACGAGGGCCAGTTCGTACCCGGCTTCGGCGAACGCCGACGCCACCCGAGCGACCACGGGCGACGAGGCCACGTCCTGCAGGCGCACCAAGGATTCCGCCACGCTCACCATGGGGTCAATCGTACCCGGACGCCGCCTGCGACCCCGTCGCCGTCAAGCCGCGAGCGGTCCCGGGCGACGGCCGTACAATAACGATGAACCCACTCCCCAGCAGACCAGAGGCGGACACGATCACGAACGAACTCGACGACCAGCGGCCAACCGTCGGCACTCAGGCACCGACGGCCTTCACCAGTACCGCGAAGGACCCGATTCCGCCGGAACTCCCGTTCACCACCTCCCCTGAGCTCGTCCTCGTGACCGGCGGCTCCCGATCGCAGCGATTCGACCGCCCCGACGTGGTGCAGCGCAAGGGCGTCTACACCCTCATCAACGGTCACCTGACCCCACAGCAGTCGATGGTGGAGGACCTGCTCGCCGTCGCCGACGTGCTCGACGCGGCCGAGATCGAGTACCTCCTCATCCGGGGCGAGCACGACCGCCCCGTCATCGTCGTCGACCGCTCCCTGCGCAAGCGCCTGCAGACCGCACTCGCGGAGGCGTTCGCCGACGAGCCCTTCTACAGCGTGCCGCTCAAAGCGCGCATGTCGACGGTGAAGCCGGCCGGCGATCCTCACCTCCTCTCCGACGGCCTGCTCACCGGCGCCCGCAAGGCCGAGGTGTTCCGGCTGTACCGGCCGCGCATCGAACCGCTCGGCCGCCTCCGCTACGGCATGGAGACCGCCCTGCAGCTCGAACTCTGGCGCTTCGGCGACGAGGAGATCACCGCTCCCGTGGAGAACGTCCTCATGCGGACGTACATGCCACGGACGGAGGCCGTCGAGACGACCGTCGAACGATACGGCCGCAGCTGGCGGACGCTCGAGCACATGTTCGGCGCGCTCGCGAGCGACGTCACCTTCGACATCGACCTCGTCTTCTCGTGGGTGGACGGCTCCTCCGAGGAGTTCCAGCGCGCCCGCGCCAAGCGGATGCAGAGCTACGTCGTCGGCGACGGCGACGACTCCGACGCCCGCTTCCGCCAGATCAACGAGCTCAAGTACGCCCTCCGCAGCGTGCACACCTTCGCCCCCTGGATCCGACGCATCTTCATCGCGACCGACTCCCCCGCGCCCGAATGGCTGGCGGAGCACCCGAAGGTCACCATCGTTCGCAGCGAGGAGTTCTTCGGCGACCTCGACGCCCTGCCGACGCACAACTCCATGGCCGTCGAGAGCCAGCTCCACCGCATCGAGGGGCTGTCGGAGCACTTCCTCTACTCCAACGACGACATGTTCCTCGGACGACCGATCAGTCCCGAACTGTTCTTCTCACCGGGCGGCATCAGCAAGTTCGTGGAGGCGACCACCCGCATCGGCCTCGGGGCGAACGACCCCTCGCGCAGCGGCTTCGAGAACGCGGCCCGCGTGAACCGTCGGCTCCTGCACGAGCGCTTCGGACGCGTCACCACCCGTCACCTCGAGCACTGCGCCGCGCCCCTCCGCCGGAGCATCATGGCGGAGATGGAGCAGGAGTTCGCGGAGGAGTTCCGCGCGACCTCCCACAGCGCCTTCCGCGCGGCCGACAACATCTCGGTGACGAACTCCTTCTACCACTACTACGGCCTCATGACGGGTCGCGCGGTGCAGCAGACCCAGGCGAAGGTCCGCTACATCGAGACGACGCTCAAGCAGTCGCTCGGGCAGATGGAGCGACTCCTCAAGCGACGCGACCAGGACATGTTCTGCCTGAACGACGGCAGCCGGCCGGAGATCTCGGTGGAGCAGCGCACCACCGCCGTGATCGACTTCCTCGAGCGGTACTTCCCGTTCCCGGCCCCGTGGGAGCGCGAGGCCGCCGTGCCGAACGCGCTCGAGATCGAGCCCGCCAAGCTCAGCTGACCGCCCTTCGACAGGCTCAGGGACCGGGACGGTCGCCGCCCTTCGACAGGCTCAGGGACCGGGATGGGTGCTCAGGGAGCGGAATCGGTCACTGAGCCGAACCCGGTCACTGAGCTTGTCGAAGTGCCGCCCTTCGACAAGCTCAGGGACCGGACGGGTGCTCAGGGACCGGCGGGCCGGTCAGGGGACGATGCGCTCTGCGCGGAGGCGGTCGAAGATCGCGGTGAAGGCGTCCAGCGTCCGCCGGTAGCCGGTGAAGCCGGCGAGTCGGCTCTTGCTCATGTCGGTGACGACTTCGATGTCCCGGCCGAGGTCGCCGTCGGTGTGCCACCACGACGCCACGCGGGAGAGATCGGCCTCGGCGAGACCGTGTTCGGCCGCCAGCTCGGCCCAGGTGCCCTCGACGCCCGCCATCTGCTGCTCGAGCGGACGCGGCTCGGTGTCGAAACCCTCCGGCTCGACGCCGAGGTGCGCAGCCAGTCGCGGCCACATCCAGCGCCAGCGGAAGACGTCGCCGTTGACGATGTTGAACGCCTCGTCCGCACCGGCCGGTGAGGTCGCAGCCCAGAGCATCTGCTCGGCGAGGAGTCCGGCGTCGGTCATGTCGGTGAGGCCGTTCCACTGGGTCTCGGAACCGGGGAACACGAACGGTCGGTCGAGCCGCTTGCAGAGCGCCGCCTGCACCGCGAGCGTGGACGCCATGTTCATCGCATTGCCGACCGCATGTCCGATCACGGTGTGGGAGCGGTGTACCGACCAGGTGAACCCTGCTCGCGCAGCCGCGGCGAAGAGCTCGTCCTCCTGCTCGTAGTAGAAGTTGGGCGTGTCGAGTCGGTCCTCGTCCTCGTGGAACGGGGTGTCGGGCATCTCGCCCGCCGCATAGGCCTCGAACGGGCCGAGGTAGTGCTTCAGGCCGGTGACCAGGGCGACGTGCTGAACGGGCTCGGCGGAGAGGGCTGCCAGCAGGTCGCGGACCATGCCGCCGTTGACCCGGATGTTCTCGGCCTCGGTTTCCTGACGTGACCAGGCGGTGAAGAACACGTGGGTGACGCCGGTGCCGCCGAGGGCGCGCGCGAGGTCGTCCGCGTCCCGGAGGTCGGCCGCGACGTGCTCGACCTGCGGGTGGGCCGCCGGCGCTCGGCGAGCGAGGGCGAGGATCCGCCAGCCACCGTCCTCGAGGAGCTGCGACACGATCGCGGAACCGGTGATGCCGCTGGCGCCGACGACGAGTGCGGTGCGGGGTGCTTCTGGGGAGGTCATCCGTACACGATAGGTGCGTCGGTCTGGGGAGGCTCCCGGAACGGCGGACCCGCCGGGCTGCGGCCCTTCGACAGGCTCAGGGACCGGAGAACGTGCAGCCCTTCGACAAGCTCAGGGACCGGAGAACGTGCAGCCCTTCGACAGGCTCAGGGAACCGGGGGAAGTTCAGGGACCGGGGGAAGCTCAGGGACCGGAGGGAAGTTCAGGGAGCGGGGAGGTGCCGCCCTAGACGAGGACGCCGATCGGCATCGTCAGCGGCGGCTCCGGCTGCACGGGCACCGTGTCGGACACGGGCAGCTCGATGCCGTCGCGAGCGAGCAGGCGCGCACTCTCCTCGGCGTCGATGTAATGCAGCGGCGGGGTCTCACCCAGCGGCACCACCGAGTGCAGGACCGTCTTGCCGTAGACGTGGACGAGGTTGAACGCCCGCGCGCCGTCGCGACCACGCGTCCCGCCGACGGGCACGTTGAGGTCCTGCGTGTAGCACGTGGCCGAGGCGACCGACACCGGGATGCCCGCGAAGGTCGCGGTCGACGAGTAGTGCAGGTGACCGGCGATGATGCTCCGGACGTCGGATCCCTCGAGCACTTCGGCGAGCTTCGCCTGATCGCGCAGCTCGACGCTCACGGCGAGGTCGAGCACGCTCGGGACGGGCGGGTGGTGCATCGCGAGGATCGTGCCGTGGGGCGCCTTCGTCGAGAGTTCCTCGGCGAGCCAGTCGAGCTGCTCGTCCGACACCTCACCGTGGTGGTGACCGGGCACGCTCGAGTCGAGGGTGATGACGCGGAGGCCGTTGACGTCGTAGACGCGGTCGACCGGGCGGGTGGTCGGCACCTCACCGAACAGCCCGGCCCGGAACGCCTGGCGGTCGTCGTGGTTGCCCATCACCCAGATGATCTGTGATCCGAGGCGCTCGGCGACCGGCTCGACGATGGAGCGGATGCGGTCGTACGCGTCGGGTTCGCCCTTGTCGGCGAGGTCGCCCGTGAAGACGATCGCTTCGGGCCGACCGCCGGACGCCTCGAACTCGGCGAACAGGTGACGCAGATGCGTCTCGCTGTCGACGCTGTCGTAGAGGCTCCCCCCGCCGGCGAGGAGGTGCGTGTCGCTCACATGGAGCAGGAAGTGATCGGGCCTCGGGTACTCGGCCGTGCGAAGACTCACGTGACAACTCTCGTTCGAGCGATGCTCTCCGAACCGCATCGCAGCTGTTTGACCATCTGACCAGACTCGGTTGAACGGCAACGGAACGCCACGCTACGACGCGGGAAACTCGTGAGCAAGGTCACGAGCCGACATCCAGGGGACTCACACCTGACGGTGGGCTGCGGGAGGATGTCCGCATGCCCTACCTCGACGACGATGAGCAGCCGCTGCAGCGGATCGATCTGGCGCAGATCCCCCCGACCGGACGCCGGTTCCGGCTCGAACGGCGGATCGGGTTCCAGGAGCACGCACCTGACGGTCCCGTCGTGTGGGCACCGGCGTCCGACGGCGGGCACGACGGCGACCGCACGGAGGGATGGACCGACCTCGCGTCCGTCCCGGGCGTCCTCTGGAGCTTCATCGGCAGCTACGGCCGACAGTCCGCGCCGGCCGTCGTGCACGACCACCGGGCACTCCTCGCGCTCGGGCTCCCGCCGGACCAGGCACTCGAGCAGCGGTTCGAGGACGACCGACAGTTCCGCGTCGGCCTCCGCCAGCAGCGGGTGCCGCTCCTCCGGGCCTGGCTCATGTGGGCGGTCGTGTCGGTCGAGCGATACGTCAGGCACGCTCCAGGCATCGCCGCCGTACTGATCGGGCAGTCGGTCCTCGGGGTCCTGGCCGTCTGGGTCGCGACGATCGGACTCGTCACGCCCGTGCTCGGCGCTCCGACGCCCGGGTGGCTCGGCCTCGCGATGGCACCCGCGGTCCTCGCCGTGTGCTGGCGGGAGGAACGGAGACTCCTCGTCTGGTTGCCGTACGCCGGTGCGCTCCTCGGGCCGCTCCTCCTCGTCCAGCTCGCGGCGGTCGGCGCGTTCCGCCTCCTCGAACTGCTCGTCCGGGAGACGATCGACCGCCCGTTCATCGACGACTCCCCCGGCCCGGTCGGCCCGCCGACCCTCCGCTGACCGGTTCCCTGACTCAGGAACGCCTCGGCGTGTCGAGCACGGGGGACCCGACACGCCGAGACGCTCCTGAGACAGGGACGGAGCAGGGGTCCGGCTAGGCGCCGGGGAGGGTGCCGAGTCCGTCGACGACCGGGATCGCCGCGAGGAGCCGCTGCGTGTAGGCGTCCTGTGGGTCGGACCAGACGCGGTCGACCGGACCGTGCTCGACGATGCGACCGGCGCTCATGACCGCCACGTCGTCCGCGATGACCCGCACGACGGACAGGTCGTGGCTGATGAACAGGAGCGCCGCGCCGGTCTCGACCGCGAGCTTCCGCATGAGCTTCGCCACCCGTGCCTGCAGGGAGGCGTCGAGCGACGCGATCGGCTCGTCACCGATGAGCAGCTCGGGGCCCGCCGCGATGGCCCGGGCGATCGCGATGCGCTGCCGCTGGCCGCCCGAGAACTGGTGCGGGTAGCGGGTGCGGCTGGCGGCGTCGAGTTCGACGTGCTCGAGCAGCTGACCGACGTCCCACGCGTCGCGCACCGGGTTGACCCGGAGGCCGTCCTCGATCTGACTCCCGACCGTGCGGCGCGGGTTCAGCGAGGCGTACGGGTTCTGGAAGACCATCTGGATCCGCAGCAGCTCCGGTGCGCGCTTCCGGAGACCCAGCTTGCCGATCGGCGTCCCGTTGAACGTGATCGCGCCACCCGAGGTCGGTTCCAGCCCGCAGACCGCTCGCGCGAGGGTCGACTTGCCGCAGCCCGACTCCCCCACCAGGCCGAGCACCTGTCGCGGCTCGAGGTCGAAGGTCACGCCGTCGACCGCGTTCAGCGTGCCGCGACCGGGCAGCTTGTACGTCACGTGGACGTCGTCGAGGTGCAGCAGCGTCATGACGCCGCCTCCGTTCCCGTGTCGGGCAGCGCGTCGATGAGCGCCTTGGTGTACTCGTGCTGCGGATCGGTGATGACCTGGTACCGGCTGCCGTGCTCGACGATCTCGCCGAGCCGCATGACCGCGATCGTGTCGGCGAGCGCCGACATCACTCCGAGGTCGTGGGTGACGAGGATGATCGCGATCCCGAGCTCGTCGCACAGCTTCCGCAGCAGGCGGAGGATGCCGGCCTGGACCGTGACGTCGAGGGCTGTCGTCGGTTCGTCGGCGATGAGCACCGAGGGCTCGCACATGAGCGCCGATGCGATCGCGATGCGCTGCAGCTGCCCGCCCGAGAACTGGTGCGGGTACTTGCGCAGCGCCGCCTCCGGGTTCGGGACGGCGACGAGGCCGAGCATCTCCAGCGCCCGCGCGTGGGCGGCCGCCTTCGAGGCTCCCGTGTGATGCCGGTAGTGGTCGACGAGCTGGGCCTCGACCGTGAGCATGGGGTGCAGGCTCGCGGTCGGGTCCTGGAAGATCATCGCGATCTCCGTGCCGCGGTACCGGTTCATGGTGCGCTGCTTGAGCCCGACGAGTTCGGTGCCGTCGAATCGGATGCTGCCGCCGAGGTCCGCGCCGGCCGGCAGGAGCCCGCAGATCGCGAGCCCGGTCATGGTCTTACCTGACCCCGACTCACCGGCCAGCCCCGTGATGCGACCGGCGGGGACCTCGAGGTCGATGCCGCGGAGGATCTGCTTGGCGGCGGCGCCGCGACCGAAGCCGAGCGTGAGCCCCTCGATGACGATCCCGCCACCGCTGCTGCCTGCTGACTGGGTCATGTCGCGTCCTTTCGGATCGGTCACTCCGTGCTCGCCGCTCACAGCGCGCGCCCCTGCACGGCTTCCTGCGACCGGGGGTCGAGGGCGTCGCGGAGGGCGTCGCCGAGGAAGTTGAAGGCGAGCACCACCGTGAGGATGGCGAGTCCAGGGAAGACCGCGATCCACCAGGAGGAGAAGTTCTGCACCCCGTCGGACACCATCGCGCCCCAGTCCGGCGTCGGCGGGACGGCACCGAGGCCGAGGAACGAGAGCCCCGACAGCAGCAGGATGGCCGTACCGACGTCGAGTGTGGCGAGCACGACGACCGGCGACACGACGTTCGGCAGGATGTCCTTGCCGAGCGAGGTGAACGGCCCATTGCCGAGCAGACGACCGGCGATGACGTACTCGGCACCCCTGGCTCCGATGACGAGTGAACGCGTCACTCGGGCGTACGCCGGCCACGACACGATGAGCATCGCGATGACGGCGTTCGTGAGGCTCGGGCCGAGCGCAGCCGCGATGACCATCGCGAGGATGATCGTCGGAAACGCGAACACGAGGTCCGCGATCCGCATGATGGTCTCGTCGAGGGCCTTGCCGAAGTAGCCGGCGATCGCCCCGAGCAGCGAACCGATGAGCATCGCGAAGATCACGAGCATGAGGGCGAGCGGGATCGAGACCTGCGCGCCGCTGACGACCCGGGACAGGACGTCGCGGCCCACCTGGTCGGTGCCGAACCAGTGGGCAGCACTCGGGGCCTGCAGGCGGTCGAAGTCCTGGGCGAGCGGGTCGAACGGCCGGATCCACGGCGCGAGCACCGCGACGAGCAGCCAGAAGAGCACGATGACACCACCCGCGACGGCGAGCGGGGTGCGCAGCTGCTTCGAGATGCGGAGGCGGCCCTTGCGCTTGGTCTGGACGGCGAGGACGTCGGTCATGCCACCCTCACTCTCGGGTCGATGAAGCCGTAGAGCACGTCGACCAGGAAGTTCAGGCCGATGTACACGAAGCCGACGATGAGCCCGACGCCCATGATCGCGGGCAGGTCGAGTTTGGTCGCCGCGGAGTACGCGTACTCGCCGAGGCCGTGCCACGAGTACACCTTCTCGACGAGGACCGTCCCGGACAGCAGCGACCCGAAGGCGACGCCGAGCACGGTGATGATGGGCACGAGTGCACCGCGGAGGACGTACCGGGTCACGACGACGTGGCCGGGAAGGCCCTTCGCCCGTGCTGCGCGCACGTAGTCGAGGTCGAGCACCTCGAGGATCGCCGACCGTGCGAACCGGGTGAGCAGACCGATCGTGTAGAGCGCCAGGACCGAGGCGGGCAGGATCAGGTGGGCGACGGCGTCGCCGAAGGTCGACCACTGGCCGGCGAGCAACGCGTCGATCGTGTACATCCCGGTGACCT
This sequence comes from Plantibacter sp. T3, assembly GCF_902506515.1. Classification (NCBI taxonomy): domain Bacteria; kingdom Bacillati; phylum Actinomycetota; class Actinomycetes; order Micrococcales; family Microbacteriaceae; genus Plantibacter; species Plantibacter sp. T3. The sequence continues at coordinate 589,265 of NZ_LR733286.1, forward strand.
TCGGCGGCGGGATCGCCGCGGGCGAGAGTCGCCCGGAGCCCGGGAACCAGTGCAGCTGGGAGAAGAACACGAAGTAGACGACGAGTGCCAGCCAGAACGACGGCACCGAGATGCCGATGAGGCTCACGACCCGGATGACCTGGTCGGTGATCGTCTTGCGTCGCAGCGCGGCCCACATGCCGAGACCGACGCCGATGATGATCGAGATGACGATGGCGGTGAGCGCCAGTTCGGCCGTGGCCGGGAAGGCGCGACCGAGTTCGTCCGCGACGGCGCCGCGGGTCTGCTGCGAGGTCCCGAGGTCACCCTGGAACAGGTTCGCGAGGTAGGTGACGTACTGGACGGGCAGTGGCTTGTCGAGGCCGGCGCTCTCGCGGAACTGCGCGACGATCGTCGGATCCGCTGCGGCCTGCTCACCGAGCGCCGCCTGCACGGGGTCCGCGGGGACGAGGTTGGTCAGCGTGAAGGTGACGAGCGTCACCCCGAACATCAGGAGGACCGTGAGTCCGAGCCGGATGCCGAGATAGCGCGCGAGCGGGTGGAGACCCGCTCGCGCGCTGGACGTCGTCGGTGCGACGCTACTTGATTCCGGCAAGATCGACGGTCCACGTCGGGTTCAGCGGAACCTCGGTGATCGTGGTCGCGGTGACCACGTTCTGCGCCGGCTGCAGGAGCGGGATGAACGGTCCGCTCGCGTTCTGCGCCTTCTGGAGGTCCTGGTACGCGGCGGCACGGGCGTCCGTGTCGGTCGCGGCGAGCGCCGCGTTCGCGAGGTCGGTCACGGTCGGGTCGGCGCCTGCCGGCCAGCCCGCGCGGAGGCCGACGAGCTCGCCCGGCGTGAACGCGAGGTAGTTCGACGGGTCCGGGAAGTCCGGGCCCCAGTACCAGAGACCCACGGTCTCCTTGCCGTCGCGGTAGGCGTCCAGCTCGGTGGCGACCGGAGCCGGGGCCAGCGTGATGGTGATGCCGACCGACTTCAGCTGCGCCTGGACCGACTCGGCGATGCTCTGGAGCGACAGCCCCTGCACCGTGATGTCGTTCGGGAAGTTCAGCGTGACGGCTTCGCCGGCGTAACCGGACTCCTTGAGCGCAGCCTTCGCTGCATCGGCGTCGAACTGGTTGCCGTCGGCGGCGTCGAGCGCACCGTTGAAGATCGAGGGGATGAAGCCACCGGGACGGACGGAACCGTCGCCGGCGAGGTCGACGATCTTGTCGTAGTCGATGCCGAGCTTGACGGCCTCGAGGAACTTCGGGTTGCTCGTGATGTCGCTGATCGCGGGGTCCTGGTTGAGCATGAGGAAGATCATGTAGCGCGAGGGGTTCGCGATGATCTTCACCTTCGAGTCGTCGAGCTCGGAGACCTGGTCGGGGTTCAGGTCGAGGGCGACCTGCGAGTCACCGGCCTCGACGTTGAGCTTCTGGGTCGGGCCCTGCACGTTGCGGAGGACGACGCGCTCGTACGCGGGCTTGGTCCCCGTGTATTCGGGGTTCGCCGTGAAGACGACCTGCGAGGCGGCGTCGAAGGACTCGAGCTTGTACGGGCCGGAGCCAGCGGAGGTGGTGTTGAGGAACGACTCGGCCGCGTCGTCGGCGGTCGCGCTGCCACCGTTCTCCTCGACGACCTTCTTGTTCACGACGCCGAGGGCCGGGTTCGGAAGGATGAACGGGAGGGCGGGGTTCGGCGTCGCCGAGGTGAGCGTGAGGGTCGTGTCCGAGGTCTTCTCGATCGTGACGCCGTCGAGCAGGAAGGACGGGTTGCCCTTCACGCCCTGGACGCGCTGCAGCGAGAACACCGCGTCGTCGACGGTCACGTCGGAGCCGTCGGAGAACTTCTTGCCGTCCTTCATCGTGAGGGTCATCACCGTGTTGTCGGCGTTCATCTCGTAGCTCGCGAGGCCGTCGACGGGGGCGGTGACGTCGTCGCCCTTGAACGTGAGGAGGGTCTCGTAGAGCGCCTTCGCGACGATCGAGCCGGTGGTCTCGTACTCGCGGTTCGGGTCGGCGGTCTTGAGGTCGAAGGACGCGTCGACGACGAGCGACTTGCCCGCACTGTCATCGGAGCCACCTGAGGGGGAGCAGGCGCTGAGCGCGAGGCCGGCGGCGAGGGCGAGGCCGAGGGCCGCCATGCCGCGCCGGCTCGTGCGGCTGAAGGATCGTGACAAGGTGGAGCTCCTTATCTGGTTGGAGGGATGAGCTGAAAGTAGTGCGATACGCGATCATTCGTCAATCCACAAGCCGTTACCAAAGAAGAATTGTCTCGATTTCGCGGCGAATCTGCCATATCCTCTCAATCGACCGCCAGGACCACCGCTGAATCTGGACGTTTGGAGCAATCGATGCAACTCGACGACACCCACATCCGCATGTTGGAGCTGCTCCGGGAGGACGGGCGGGCTTCGGTCGCCGCACTCGCGGAAGAGCTCGGGATCTCCCGCTCGAACGCCTACTCGCGCTACGAGGCGATGCTCCGCGCCGGCGTCCTGAAAGGGGTCCACGCGGAGATCGAGCCGGCCACGGTCGGGCTCGGTGTCGCGGCGATGGTCTTCATCACGCTGCGACAGAGCCAGTGGGCGGACTTCCGCGCGCGCCTGTCCTCGGTCCCTGAGCTCGAGTACTTCGCCGTCACGACCGGCGAGCACGACGCGATGATGCTGATCCGGGCCCCAGATGTGGCGGCGATCCACGAACTGGTCGCCACCCGGCTCGCACAGTGGCCGTCCATCAAGGCGACGACGACCGTCTTCCTCATGGACGAGGAGCGGTCGAACGTGTCGCTCCGCATGACGAGGTCCGAACGCACGAGCGTCGAGGACTCCGGCGAGCGCTTCGGCATGACCCGGTTCGTCCGAACGAGCGACGAGCGCGCCCAGCGGGTGCCGGAGCGACGCGGACGCTGACCCGCCGGCGGCGGCGTGCCGAACCTGACCGGTTCAGGCGGCGGCGATCTCCCGACAGACGCTGACGTGGGACTGGCCGTCCGGGCCGATGAAGTCCTCGGTGAGGATGAACGAGCCGTCCTCGGCGCGGGAGATGATCGAGCTCGCTTCGCCGCGCGTCGTCAGGTCGCCGGCACGGTTGCGGTGCACGAACGAGATGTCGATGCGTTCGCCGCTGCGCACCCCGCAGAACCGTCCGACGGAGACGGTGTCGCCGACGTATTCGCCCCACAGCACGCCGTGCGTCTCGTGGTAGACGAATCGCGTGGGTGCGTCGGCGTCGACGACGCTCGCGGACGACGACACCATGTCGAACACCTTCGCATCGAGGTTGAAATCGAGCGTGGCACTGGTGCCGGTGTCGGCGGTTCCTGTCATGCCGTCATTCTGCGGAGGCGTCCGAACAGGTGTCAACCTGCCGACGATCCGTCCATCCCGTCCATCACCTGAGCCGGTCAGACAGGACGAAACGCCGGATCTGACGACACCGACGAGATGTTCCGCTGGCTCCAGGCGTCGCAGCTTGACGGCGTCCACCGCGGGTGGCTTACTGATCTCCATGTGTCCAGACAGCCTGCAGTTCCGCGACCCCCGCACCCAGCCGCTCCCCCGGGACGACGCGTTCCGCGAGTACCTCGCGACGGGCTGGGGTGCGGTGGACCGCTCCGTCGACCTCGCCGAGGGTGCCGGCGCAGCCGCCGGGCGTCACCGCGACGTCGTCAGCGCGCAGTTCCCCGGCCGGTGGCTCGTGGTCACCGCGGGACGCGCCGTGACGCGCGCGAACGACACCGAGTTCCCGTTCCGGCCCGACAGCGACTTCGTGTGGCTCACCTCCTGTCAGGCGGAGGGCGCCGTCCTCGTCATGCGGCCGACCGCCGGTGGGCACGACGCGACGCTGTACCTCGCCGAGCCCGTCGGTCCCGGTGAGGAGGCGTTCTACGCCGACGCCATGCGCGGCGAGCTCTGGATCGGCCCGTCCGCCGGACTCCCCCAGTGGGCGGAGGCGCTCGGCATCGAGGTCCGCTCGCTCGAGGTGCTGGACGAGTCCCTCGCCCTCGTACCCGCCGACGCGCTCCGCGCAGGCGCCCCGGAGCCCAGGGTCGACGGTCGATTCGCGGCGTCGCGAGCGCTCCTCATCGCCCTGTCCGCCGCGAAGCTCGTCAAGGACGACTGGGAGATCGCGCAGCTCCGCGCCGCCGTGGACGCCACGGTCGGCGGGTTCCGCTCGGTCGTGCGCGAACTGCCCGCCGCCATCGAGTTCGGCGGAGAACGCTGGTTGCAGTCGACCTTCGAGCGCCACGCCCGCACCTTCGGCAACGGTGTCGGGTACTCGACGATCATCGGCAGCGGACCGCATGCTCCCACGCTGCACTGGACGCGCTGCGACGGTCCGGTCCTCCCCGAGCATCTCATCCTCATGGACGCCGGTGTCGAAGCCCGCTCGTTGTACACCGCCGACGTCACGAGGACCTTCCCGGCGAGCGGGTCCTACACCGCGGCCCAGCGCGAGGTCCACGACCACGTCGAGCGGGCCCACCGCGCCGCGATGTCGGAGGTGGGCCCCGGCCGGTCGTTCATCGACATGCGGAACACGGCCTACGAGCAGATCGCCACGAGCCTCCGCGAACTCGGCATCCTGCAGGTGTCGGTCGACGAGGCGATGTCGCCGAACGGCCAGCAGCACCGCCGCTACCTGCCGAGCGGCACCGGCCACCATCTCGGACTCGACGTGCACGACTGCGCCCGCATCGGCGACGAGCGGTACCTCGACGAGCCGTTGCAGCCGGGCGCCGTCCTGACGGTCGAACCCGGCCTCTACTTCCACGCGAACGACCTCACCGTGCCGCCGGAGCTGCGCGGTATCGGCGTCCGCATCGAGGACGACCTGCTCGTGACCGCCACCGGCCACGAGGTGCTCTCCGCAGCACTCCCGATCAGCGCGGACGGTCTCGAGGCCTGGTTGCGGAGCTGACCGACGGTTCACAATTCAGGACGGTCGTCGCATGTCGCGACGCGCCCCTGCGGCACCAGCAGCGACTCGCCCGGTGCGTCCTGCGTTGCGAACGAGCCTAGGCTTGCACGGTGAGTCAGCCCGACGCCCCCATGCGCACCGCCGTCCGCCCGAGCCCGGGCGTCATCGCGACCCTGCGGAACCCCAGGGCCTTCAGTGTCGAGATCCTCGCCGGGATCGTGACGACGCTGGCGCTCATCCCCGAGGTCATCTCCTTCTCGATCATCGCCGGCGTCGACCCGAAGGTCAGCCTCATCGCCTCCGTCGTGCTCGCCATCTCGATGTCGATCCTCGGCGGGCGTCCGGCGATGATCACGGCCGCCGCGGGAGCCGTCGCCCTCGTCGTCGCGCCGCTCGTCAAGGAACACGGCGTGGAGTACCTGCTCCCCGCCGTCATCCTCGCGGGCCTCATCCAGATCGTGTTCGGCGTCACCGGTCTCTCCCGGCTCATGCGGTTCATCCCCCGCTCGGTGATGATCGGGTTCGTCAACGCGCTCGGCATCCTCATCTTCGTCGCCCAGGTCCCCCACCTGCTCGGCGTCCCGTGGCTCGTCTACCCGCTGTTCGTCATCACGGTGCTGATCGTCCTGCTGCTCCCCAAGCTCACCACCACGGTGCCGGCGCCGCTCGTCGCCATCGTCGTCGTCACCGCGATCACGATGATCGCGCACGCCGCCGTGCCGACCGTCGGCGACCAGGGCGACGTCTCCGGCGGCCTCCCCGGCCTGACCGCGCTGCTCGTGCCGCTGAACCTCGAGACGCTCGGCATCATCTGGCCGACCGCGCTGAGCGTCGCGTTCGTGGGGCTCATGGAGACCCTCCTCACGGCGAAACTCGTCGACGACATCACCGACACGACCTCGTCGAAGGGGCGTGAGTCGTGGGCCCTCGGCGTCGCCAACATCCTGGCCGGTTGGTACGGCGGGATCGCCGGCTGCGCGATGATCGGTCAGACGGTCGTGAACGTCAAACTGGGCCGAGCTCGGACGAGGATCTCCACATTCGTCGCCGGCGTCTTCCTCCTGCTGCTCGTGACCGCGCTCAGCCCGGTGATGGCGCAGATCCCGATGGTCGCGCTGGCCGCCGTGATGATGATCGTCGCCATCAAGACCGTCGACTGGCACAGCGTGCGCCCGGCGACCCTGCGACGGATGCCGATCCCCGAGACGGTCGTGATGGTGGTGACCGTCTCGGTGGTCGTCATCACACACAACCTCGCGATCGGCGTCGCTGCAGGAGCCGTCCTCGCGATGGTGCTCTTCGCGCGGCGCGTGGCCCACGTGATCCGCGTCCGCCGGGTCCTCGCGGACGACGCCGCCTCCGTCCGCTACAGCGTCATCGGCCCCCTGTTCTTCGGCAGTAGCAACGACCTGGTCGAGCAGTTCGACTACGCCGCCGATCCTGCGGAAGTCGTCGTCGACTTCACCGCCTCGCAGATCTGGGACGCCTCGAGCGTCGCCGTCCTCGACGCCGTGCAGGAGAAGTACGCCGCACACGGCAAGCGGGTCGTGTTCACCGGACTCGACGAACGCAGCTCGGCGTTCCACGGAAAGCTCACCGGCCACCTCTGAGCCGATCGCTCCGGCACCGCCTCAGAGGTGCAGCACTCGCCGGAGCCCCGCGTCCAGGTCCAGTGACAGGGTGACGGGAACCCTTCCGGCGGCCGGACCGAGGTCGTCCTCATCGAGGGTGAGCAGCTGCGTGGTGTTCACGACCGAGTCCTTCGGCAGGCCGGAAGCCGTCGCAGGGAGGAACACGTTGCCCGGGAGCTCGGCGAGCGCCGTGTTCGACGTGACGACCGCGACGATCACGGTCCGGAGTGCGCTCCGCGTGTAGGCGTCATGTTGGACGACGACGACCGGGCGGCGGCCGGCGGGCGCACTCCCCCGTTCGCGAGGGCCGAGATCGACCCACCGGATGTCACCGCGGCGGATCACCAATCGTCTCCGGCAGTGAGTTCGGCAAGGCGGTCGCGTCCGGCCGCGGCGACGCCCCGTGCTTCCTCCGCTGAAGCGACTCCCGCACGCCGCAGCGCGGTGTCCACTGCGTCAGTGAGACCGGCGGCATCGGTCTCGTCGAGATACCGACTCGCCGCCGCCGCGAAGAATTCGGACCGGTTGACACCGAGCTCGGCGGCGCGAGCCTCGACGCGGGTGAACAGTTCATCAGGCAACGAGATGGCGGTCTTCACAGGTGAGAGTATAACCGGGTATAACTTGGGTTGCGACCCTGGGCTGAAGATGTCGACGGCGTGACTGGGCATGCGACCACGGTACGCAGCCCAGGTCGGTCACGGCCTGGCCGGCGCAGCAGCGGTGGAGAGGAGCCCCGCAAGCCGGGCTGTGGAGGACTGAAGTCGCCGATTCGCGGGCCACCAGAGGATGATGGAGTCATGGCAGAAACCGGAACGCCCAGAGTCGCGGTCTACATCGACTTCGACAACATCGTCATCTCGCGCTACAACCAGCTCTACGGGAAGGCGGCGTTCAGCCGGGATCGCGCGCGGTCCCACGTGCCCTCCGCCGCACCCGAAGGCGACGAGATCTCCGAGCGCCTGCAGGCCGCTCGCGTCGACGTGGGCGCCATCCTCGACTACACCTCGTCGTTCGGGAACATCGTCATCAGCCGTTCCTACGCCGACTGGTCCGAGCCGGTCAACTCCGCGTATCAGAAGGACCTCGTGGACCGCGCGGTCGACCTGACGCAGATGTTCCCCACGACGAAGGCGATGAAGAACGGTGCCGACATCCGCCTCGCCGTCGACGTCGTCGAGGACCTCTTCCGCCTCCCCGACCTCACGCACATCGTGATCGTCGCAGGCGACTCGGACTACATCTCCCTCGCGCAGCGCTGCCGACGCCTCGGACGCCACGTGATCGGGATCGGTGTCGCCGGTGCGACGAGTCGTGCGCTCATGGCGGCGTGTGACGAGTTCTCCGACTACGACGACATCCCCGGGATCGTCCGGCCGGTCGTCACGCGCACGCCCCGGACCCCTGCCGCCGTCGAGAGCACGGCGGAGGTCTCCCCGGAGGAGGCGCCGAAGTCCGCGCCCAAGTCCGGCGGGCGTCGTCGCGCCTCGTCCGGGTCCACGCCGACGGCCGAAGCGCCGGTCGCCCAGACACCTCCCCGCATCGGCGGCCTCTTCACTGAACCGGTCTTCAGCCACCGCGACGCCGACGACCTGGACGACACCGACGAGGAGACCGCGGACCCCTCCGGCCCCGACGCACAGCGTGCGGCGACCGAGCTCCTCGTGCGGGCGCTCCGCCTCGTGCACGCCAAGAACGACGACGAGGACTGGCTGCTGAACGCCGAGGTGAAGAACCAGATGATCCGCATGGATCCGGCGTTCAAGGAGAAGCCGCTCGGCTACCGCTCGTTCAGCGACTTCATCAACTCGCGCTCCGACCTCGTCGAGGTGAACCCGGACGCGAGCCCCGACGGACGTCGTCTGCGACTGCGCGAACTGGGCTGAGCCCGGTCCGGTAGCAGGAGATCAGCGCCGGAGCAGGACCGTCCGCCTTCGGGCGTCCTGCTCCCGCGCGGATCTCCTGCTGCGGCGCGGCTCAGGCGCCCCGGAAGAATGCCTGGACCGCTGCGCTCAGAGCGGTCGGATCGTCGATGTGGCACAGCTCGCGGGCGGAGTGCATCGACAGCAGCGGCGTCCCGACGTCGACCGTCCGGATGCCGAGCCGCGTCGCGGTGAGCGGGCCGATGGTCGAGCCGCACGGCACCGTGTTGTTCGACACGAAGTCCTGTGAGGCCACACCTGCGGCGGCGCAGCTCCGGGCCCACAGTGCGGCCCCGAGGGCGTCGGTGGCGTAACGCTGGTTCGCGTTGATCTTGAGCAGTGGCCCGCCACCGGCGATCGGACGGTTGGCCGGGTCGTGGCGCTCCGGGTAGTTCGGGTGGATCGCGTGGCCGGCGTCAGCTGACAGGCACCAGGAGGCCGCATAGGCCTGGAGCCGTTCGGACGTCGTCGCGCCCAGCGATGCGCCGATGCGGGTGAGGACGTCGTCGAGGAACGGACCGCTGGCACCGGACGTCGAGGCCGAACCGAGCTCCTCGTGGTCGAAGGCGGCGAAGACCGTGATGTGTCCGGCGTCGTCCGTCGCTCCCCCGTCGCTCGCGGCCAGCAACGCCGCGAGTCCCGCGTGGACCGAGGTCAGGTTGTCCATGCGTCCGGCGGCGAACAGCTGACCGTCGAGACCGAATCGCCGAGGCTCCTGGGTGTCGGCGACGAGCACGTCGTACCCGGCGATCGCGGTGGGGTCGACACCTGCGATCGTCGCCAGGTGCGCGAGCACGTCGGCGTGGGCGAGGTCGCCGACCCCGTACACCGGCTGCAGGTGGCGCTGGCGATCGAGGACGAGGCCGTCGTTGACACCTCGATCGAGGTGCACGGCGAGCTGCGGGATGCGCAGGAACGGGCCGGTCCGGACGAGGTGCACGGTGCCGTCGAGCGTCACCAGGCGTCCGGCGAGTTCGAGCTCGCGGTCGAGCCAGGAGTTGAGGAGCGGTCCCCCGTAGACCTCCACGCCGGCCTGCAGCCACCCGTGAGCGCCGGTCGTCGGCTTCGGCTTGAGTTTGAAGCTCGGCGAGTCGGTATGCGAGCCGAGGATGCGGAACGGCGTCGTGGCGTGGGCCTGCTCGGGCTGCACCCAGGCGATCACCGCGCCCTCGCGTTCGACGAAGAACCGGCCGGCGCCGCCGTCCCAGGACTCGGTCTCGAGCCGCCGGGTGAAGCCGGCCGCCGTGAGGCGCCGAGCACTCTCCGCGACCGCGTGATACGAGGTGGGCGAGGCGACGATGAAGTCGGCGAGGTCGGTGATGTGGGCGACGGAGTCCATCCCACCATCCTCCCACCACCCACGCACCCGGCACGTGGATGCACCAGGCCCTACCCTGGACGGGTGACGAAGACCCGCAGCGACCTCATCGGGCCCGCAAGCGGCCTGTCCGAGGATCGTCGCGGACGGATCGCACGCATCGTCGACGGTTGGTTCTTCGCCTTCGGCACGGCTGCGGCCGTCTTCCTGGCGTACGTGCTGCTCACCGAGGCGTTCGCGCGCGGGTGGGCCCAAGCCTGGTTCATCCTCGTCATCTACCTCGTCATCGCCTACCTCATCCTCCCCCGCCTGCACACCGTGCTGTCGCGCGTCTACCTGCCCGACTACTTCATCGGACGCACTCGCACGCGCGAGGGCATCCTCGGTGATCCCGTGAACCTCGGCCTCCGTGGTCGGGAGGAGCAGATCCACATGGCGATGCTCTCGGCGGGCTGGACGCTCGCCGACGACCTCGGCCTGCGCGCGAACCTGCGGATCGTGACCTCGACGCTGACCAGGCGCAGCTACTCCGAGGCACCCGTCTCGTCGCTCTACCTGTTCGGTCGCCCCCAGGCGTTCTGCTACCAGCAGGAGGTCGACGGCAGTCCCGGGAAGCGGCACCACGTCCGGTTCTGGCCGACCCCCGAGGGTTGGCTGCTCCCGGGCGGCTACCAGGCGGATTGGCTGGCCGCCGGGACGTACGACCGATCGGTCGGCATCAGCGTCTTCACCCTGCAGGTGACCCATCGGATCGCCGACGACGTCGACGACGAACGCGATCACATCGTCGCGTCGATCGCGGCCGCAGACCTCGGGGCGTCGACGTCCGTGATCGACAACTTCTCCACCGGCTACCACTCGCGGAACGGCGGAGGCGACGCGATCGTCACCGACGGCGACCTGCCGATCATCGATCTCAGCGCCGTGGTTGTGCCGCCGGCGGCGACCCTGCCGGCCGCCGACGCTCCCCCGACGCGCTCCCTCATCCGGGCCGGCGATCCGCGGCCTTTGGACACCACCGTCGGCGTGGTCCTCATGGTCGTCGCGGCGCTGTCCACCGTGCTCTCCGGCGCCCTCCTGGTCTCCGATTGGAAGCAGGTCATCTCGGAGGCCCGCGCGACAGCTGCGACGGCTGACGACGTCGTCCTCATCCCGTGGGTGGTCGGGGCCGTGCTGGCCCTGTCGGCCGTGGTGACGCTCTGCTACCTCGTCCTCGCCTGGCGGGTCCATCGGGGAGGCAATCTCGCGCGCCTGCTCGCCATGACCTTCAGCTCGACGTCCATCGCCACCCTCGCCGCGAGCTATGTCGCCGGCGCCGGCGGATTGACCCTGCAGACCAACCTGATCGGCTTCGCGGTCGACTGTTCCATCATCCTCGCCCTCTCCGGAACCGAGGCCCGTGACTGGGCCCGTGGGCGACAACGACGCACCCGGAGGACGAAAGCATGACCGACGCACCCGACCAGACGGACGAGGGGCCACGCCCCGCCACCTCGCTCAAGCGCGCGCTGCTCCTCGGCGCAGCCATCATCACGATCGTCGCCGGGCTGACGGTGCACTGGTCGGTGGCGGCAGCCTGGGCGAACCCCGTGACCAACGCGCTGTACACGGTCCTCGTCGCGCTCCTCCTGGCCTTCGCCGCCCCACGGCGTCCGCTGTGGCAGATCGCCCTCGGCGCGTTCGTCTTCTCGGCGGCGATCGAGTGCTTCCAGGCCACGGGCGTGCCGGCCGCACTCGCCGACCAGTGGCCGCCCTCGGCGCTCGTGCTCGGCACGACGTTCATCCCCACGGACTTCATCTCCTACGCCCTGGGCGCGGCGGCGTTCCTGTTCCTGTCGCTCGCCATGTCGCTGCTGATCCGCTGGGTTCGCAACGACATCCTCGAGCGACGCGCACGCGCGGACCGGGAGACACGGCGCCGATCGGGCTCAGGACCCGCCTGACGGGTGCCCTAGCCGCGAGTCGTCTCCCCGTACTGGACGTGCTCGAGGTCGAAGACGGCCTCCGCCAACGCCGACCTCGCCGCTTCGAACTCGACATCGTCGGGGTGGCCCACCACCCGTGCGTGCTCGAGGTGCCAGGTGGCACTGCGCAGGAGTTCGACGGTCGTCGGAGCGGGGGAGGGGGCTCGCGTCGAGGCCGCGGGTGACGCGTCGGCGTTCGCCGCTCCGCCGGGGACGAACTCGATCGTGTTCGATTCCGCCGGGGCGTCGTCCTGGGCGTATTCCTTCTTCTTCATATGTCCTTCGTCGAGATCGTGGTCTGTTGTGGTTTGCAGGGATATCGGCCCCCTGAGTGGCGCGAATGCCCGTTGTGGGGCTGAACCGTTATATGCCGAGAAAGGAATATCCGGTTTGGAGCGCTGCTCGGGCCGCGCCATGGCGAGGAGCGTGGGGACACGCCCCCGGTCGTCCGGAGCATCCGAGGCGCCGAGGACCTGGAACCGTTCGAGCCCCCAGCGGGACCAGGCGGATGCCGTCCACGCGCAGATGGCCGCGTCGATGAGGTCCTCACGGTGCTTGTGTGCCGATTCCTTCAGCGGCGAGGGTTCCGCGATGAGGAGCGCCGTCACCGGGTGTGTGTCGAGGTCGAGTGGCGGAGTCGCCGAGGTCAGCGCCTGCAGGCGCGAGACGAGGTCGTCACAGACCTCCGCACGGCGTCGCCGTCGCTCGGCGACAGGGAGACCGGGGTCGAGTCGTTTGTAGCGGGGCCGCGCATCCGGGTACCCGAACTCCTCGGCACCCACCAACGTGGTGTGGGGATAGGCCTCGAAGAACAGGACGGCATCCGCGGCGGGCGTGCTCAGTCCGTCGAAATACTGGAACCCAGCCGCCTCCAGCGCCCTGAAGAGCGCGACACCACCGAGCGCCGGCAGGCCGAGGTTCGACGGATAGGCCGAAACCTGCCAGCGCCCGTACCGCTGTCCGACCTCACGTTCACAGAGACGCATGCCGGTCTGGTTCTGGACGAGCAGTGGGGCGTCGACCGCGATCACGGAGCCCGGTGATGCGGTGTCGACGAGCCAGGCGACGACGGCGTCGATCCCCACGGCCCACCCGGCCTCGATGACCGCCCCGGTCTCGTCGATGCACACCAGTCCCGACTCGTTCGCCGCGCGGGAGCCGGTCCCCTCGCCCCAGGCGAGGTCGACTCCGAGAAAGCGGGTCACGAGCGGTTCCTTCCGGTGGTCGCGGCGAGGCACCGCCTCCCGAGCCTACTGGCCAGACGTCGACCACTCCTCGGGTCCGGCTGCGGGCCGGAGGTGAGGAGTCGTCGAGCGTCCCGAGCGCGCGATCAGCCGACCGGGCCCTCGATCAGGGTCACGTCAGCGGTCTGCGAGGTCCCACGCGCCGTGGTCCAGGTGACGGAGACCGTCTGGCCGGGCTCGAGCGTGGCCATGGTCGCCGTCAAGGTCTCCGCGGAGTCGATGGCGGCACCGTTGATGCCCGTGATGACGTCGCCGGCTGCGAGGCCGATCGACGCCGCCGGCGTGTTCTCGATCACCGAACCGACCACAGCCCCCGGCACGGTCTGGGCTACGCCGGACGCGGCCAGACCGACCCCGATGAAGGCCGGGTAGCCGATCGAGACGGTGTCGGTCGCGACGCCGGTGCGGATCTGGTCGACGATGGACAACGCGTCGTCGATCGGGATCGCGAATCCGTCGATGTCGGTCCCACCGGAGGAGGCAGCGGTGTCGACGCCGACGACCTCGCCCTCCGAGTCGTAGAGCGGTCCGCCGGAGTCGCCCGACTGGATGTCCGCGTCCGTCTGGATTAGTCCGGTCAGCTGCTTGCCCGCCCCGGTCGTCTCATCCTGCACCGTGATGTCCTGGTCGAGGGCGGTGACGGACCCGTCCGCCGCGCTGGGCGTCCCACCCGTGCCTCCCGCGTTCCCGACCCCGGTGACGGCGTCACCGACGGCCGCGCCGCCGTCATCGTCGACTGCCACGGTGTCCAGCCCTGAGGCGCCGTCGAGCTGCAGGAGCGCGACGTCGTTCGTGGCATCCGTCCCGACGACGCGTGCGTCGTACTTCTCCCCGGTCGCCACGACGGTCACGACGATGCTCGTCGCTCCCGCGACGACGTGGTTGTTGGTCAGGATCTGGCCGTCCGCGGTGAGGATCATCCCGGTTCCCGCGGCGGCGGCCCCCTGGTAGGCCAGCTCGGTGTCGATGTCGACGACTCCCACGGATTCAGCGGCGGTGGCACTCCGGGTGTTCGCCGTCGCGGCATCCGGCGTCGCCTGCTGCGGCCCAGGCAGCCCGCCGGGAGCGCGGAAGCTCTGACCGCCCTCGTCCGGCACCGTCTCGGTCACCTGTGAGGAGGCGGCGACGCTCTGGAACGCGCCGGCCGCCAGCGAAGCGAGGCCGAGGCCACCGGTCACGAGGGACACGACCGTGGCGGCCGTCGCGGCGGCGATGATCCAGCCGATGGGCTGCTTCTTCGCGGGAGTGCCCGTGGTCGACAACGACTGGGGAATCGTCTGCTGTCCGTACGGTTGGGGCTGCCAGGTGCCGGAGGGCGCGGACTGGCCCTGGCCGGCGGCGTACGGTCCGTACTGACCCTGCGGGCCCTGGTGATGATCGGGCCACACGTGACCGCTCGTCGCGTGAGGAACCGTCGCGTAACCGAAGGGCGTCGTGGGCTCGCGTCGTGGACCACCCGCGGCCGTGTTGCCGGGGTAGCCGGCCGGGGGAGTGACGTCCACCCCGGGCTGGGGCTGATACGAGCCGGTGGGCGGCTGGTACGGGTCGGGTGCGGGCGACGGCTGCGGCGTCTGCGTGCCGTCCGCGGGACGCGGCTCAGGGTGTTCTGGATCTGGCGTGGTGTTCACGGGGATTCCTCTCGGCGGGGTGCTGAGATCATCTGACTCCCGCAATCCGAGTGAATCGTCTGGTTCGACTATGAACGACCTCTGAGCTTCCCGACCGTTTCCCGGATAAGGATCGTGCACAGGCTCCATGCGAGACGCGAACTCAGGGTCGCGTGAGCAACGCCTCCAGCGCGGGTCGGGCCTCCACCTCGGAGATGTGTCCGGCGACGACGAGCTCCGCGAGCCCATGGACCGCGGCCCAGACCGCCGTGGTCAGGGCGGCGACGACCTGCGGCTCGGCGCCGGGCGCCAGCGACGCCGTCGTCTCGGCGAGCAGCGCTTCGACGCCACCGATGAGTGGCGCCATAGCCTCGCTGGGCGAACCGGGGACACAGACTTCGGGGTCGTAGATTAGGCGGAACCGCTCCGGATGCTGCGCCGCGTAGTGCACATACGTCGAACCGATCCGGACGGCCGCCTCCCGTGGGTCTCGACCCGCCGTCGCCTCCCGCTCCTCGCGCATGGCGTCCAGGAGCTCGGCCATGCCGCGTTCACTCAGCCGCTTCAGGAGCGCGGTCCGGTCGCCGAAATGGTGGTACGGCGCGTTATGGCTGACTCCCGCGCGCCGCGCGACCTCTCGCAAGCTCAGCGTGGCATGGCCTTGCGTCCGCATGAGTTCGAGCGCAGCGTCCTCGAGCGCCGGCCCGAGGTTGCCGTGGTGGTACGCCGTCGTCGATCTTGACACAAGCAACATCGTACCCGTACAGTCGGTTCCGGCCGGAAGTGGACAGTGTCCAGATTCTTGGCACTGTCCAGACCTACAACTGTTGGAGAACTCATGCCCGCCCTCGTCATCGACGGACACCCGAACCCCGGGTCCCTGTGCGCCGCCCTCGCCACGAGCTACGCGGAGGCGCACGGCGACGCGACCGTCCTCGCCGTCCGCGACCTCGCGTTCGACACGAACCTCCGCCTCGGTTACACCCGCCGTCAAGACCTGGAGCCCGACCTCGAACGGGCGTGGGAGCAGATCCTCGCCGCGGACCACATCGTGATCGTGGCTCCGGTCTGGTGGGGATCGGTGCCGGCGCTGCTCAAGGGGTTCTTCGATCGCCTGCTGCTGCCCCGTCGCGCCTACCGGATGAAGTCGACCGGCCTCCCTGAGGGGCTGCTGGCGGGCCGCACTGGTCGGATGATCGTCACGTCGGACTCGCCCTCGTGGTACCTGCCGCTCGTCGGCGACACGACGGTGAAGCAACTCCGCACCACCACCCTCCGGTTCTGCGGGATCAAGCCCGTCGCCGTGAACCGGTTCGGTCGGGTGAAGGATTCGACCGTGGAGCAGCGTCAGCGGTGGCTCGCGAAGGCGGCGCAGAACGGTCGTATCGACGCGGCGCGACGGAATCCTCGCCCCTCCGCAGCCGCGGTGGAGCTGGTCAGTGGCCGTCGACCAACCGGATGAAGGCGCTGAGCTCGGCGACACCCTCCGGCGTGACCGGCAGGTACTCGGTGAGCGCGGGGGAGTGCACGAGGTACGCCGCCCACTGGGCGCGGGAGATCCCGACGTTCAGTCGGTTCTTCATCAACAGGAACGACATGCCCCGCGGGACGTCGGCGGGGGAGGACGCGGCCAGCGACACGATCGCGATGACGGCCTCCTGACCCTGGAACTTGTCGACGGTCCCGACGCGCACCGCGTCGAACCCGGCCGCGTCGAGCGTCGCACGGACGACGGCGACGTGGGCGTTGTAGGGACAGACGACGATGATGTCGGCCTCGCTCACCGGGTCGTCGATGCGGCCGGCATCCGGATCGGTCCAGCGGAGCCCGATGCTCGACCGGACGAGTTCGGCGACGCGGTCGGCCTCCTCCTGCGAACTCGTCGCATTTCCGACGTGGTGGACCGGGACGACGTGCAGTCCCGGCGCACGACCCTCCAGGCGCCGCTTCGTCGTGGCCGCTGCTGAGCGCAGCTCGCCACCGTACGACAAGCGCGAGACCGGCTCGGTGACCGCGGCGTCCATCCGCCAGGTCTCGTGGAGGAAGTAGCCGAGTTCCGGAGGGAGGACGTCGCGACCGTCGGCCACGAATCCGAGGGCCGAGGTGTCGATCGGTTCGGGATGCGTCCCCTGGCTCACCTGCGGCAGCTGCTGCGGGTCGCCCAGGAGGAGGAGGTTCCGCGCGGCGACGCTCGCCGCGATCGTGTATGCGAGCGAGAACTGGCCGGCTTCGTCGACGACGAGGAGGTCGAGCGACTTCCGGTCGAACCGGTTGGGGTTGCTGAAGTCCCAGGCCGTCCCGCCGATGACGAAGCCGCCGGCCTGCTCGGCCATGAACGCGCCATGACCATTGGCCGGAAGGACCGTGTAGCCGCGCTCCGCATCCGGGTCGGCACCGGATCGCAGGGTCTTCGCCACGAGCGCGGGGGAGAGCCCCGCCTTCACCACACGCTCGAGGAGGTTCTCGACGACGTCGTGCGACTGCGCCACGACCCCGATCCGCCAGCCGTGCTGCTGCACGAGGGCCGTGATGACGTGCGAGGCGACGTAGGTCTTGCCGGTTCCGGGCGGCCCCTGGACGGCGAGCGCCGAGTCGTCGAGGTCGAGCAACGCGGCGGTCACGTCTTCGATCGTCCGCCCGTCTCCACGGTGGGGGAGCGGCTCACCCGAGCTCGTGCGGGGCGGCCGTCGCCGCAGGATGTCGACGACGCCGTCGTCCGGCCACTCCGGAGCGGCGTCGAGGACCGCTTGCCCCCACTCGGCGATCGCGTCGACCTGTGTTCCGGGTCGCGGGGGAGGAGACGGCGTGAGCGCGACCGGCAGCTCCGTGTAGGGCTCACGATCCGTTTTGAGCGTCTCTTGGATGAGCAGGGAGTCGTCGTCGACGTCGAGGACCGTGATCTGCCCCGCCGGTCGCGAGCCGGGCTCGGCGCGGGGGAGCGTGTACGGTCCCGGGTGGTCGTAGACCGCGAACGGGTCGGCGCCGACCTTCACACTGCTGCCGGGAGCCCATCGGCCGCGGAGTCGGACGTGACGGCGGTCGCTGCGCTGCCGCCCCTCGCGGAACCAGTCGCGCTCGACGACTCCCGAGGTGACGGTGAAGACGTTCCGGGTGTCCTCCCATTCGTCGCGCGCGGCGATGAGTCGGGAGAAGTGCTCCTGCCAGAACGACTTGTGCTCGCGCCGGTGGTAGTCGATGGCGGCGGCCGCGAGCGCATACGCGGTGGCGTCGGCGGTGCGTTCCGGGTCGAGGGGGTCTCCGGCCAACGCCGTCAGCGCGTCGTGGAGCGGCGTCGGTTCGTCCACGAGGGGCTCGGGTGCGTCGGTGACGAAGGTGCCCGGCAGCACGCCCCGTTCCGCACCGAGGTCGAGCAACCAGTTCCGCAACCGACGGGTCGACTCGCAGTCGTACGCGTTGTACTCGGCGATCTCCGCGAGCTTCCGTTCGCCTTCGGCGACGAGCTCCGGGTCGTCGCTCCGACTCAGCTCGCGCGCCTCCGCGTAGGCGGTGATGGATGCCGCGGCGTCGGTGACGTCGCTGTCGCGGTGGTCCTCGCCCATGTAGAGCGGCTCGAGCTTCTTGATCGAGTACGACCGAGAGCCGACGCGCACCGTCTTCCTGACGAAGGGGTAGAGGTCGAAGAGCACGGCCTCGCGGAGGAGGTCGTCGATCGTGTCCTCCCCGACGCCGTGCCGAGCGGCCAGCGAGAGCAGGTGCGTCCGCTCGTACGCGGCGTAGTGGTACACGTGCATGCTCGGGAACTCGGCACGACGGGCGGTGAGGTAGGCGAGGAAGTCGATCAGGGCCGTGCGCTCCTCATGGAAGTCGTGCGCCCACCAGGATCGGAACCGGCCGTCGGTGTCGACGAGACCGAACAGGTAGTCGATGCCCCACCTCGTGCGGTCGCCCCGGCGGGCGTCGCCCGGCTCGCCCTCGGTGTACAGCGGGTCGCCCTCGAAGTCGAAGAAGACGTCGCCCGGATCGGGTTGCGGCAGGAGTCCGAGCGCCGTGGCGTCGTGCACGCGGAACGCCGGCACGCCGGCGGCAAGTGACGGCTCGAGCTGCAGGTGCGCCTGCTCTCGCAGCGCGGCGAGCGTGCTCTCGGCGATGCCGTCGACCGTCCCGCCGGCGCCACCCGACGGCCCGTGCTGCCCCGGTCGTTCGGTCGATCCGGTGAGCGTGAGCGACGCCAGATCGTCGATCGTGGCGATGCCGGCCGCCAGCAGGCGGTCGCGCTGCGTCAACCGGAGGCCGGCCACCAGCAGGACGTCGCGTGAGGCCGTGATCTCGGCGTCGCACCACGCGCATCGTCCGCAGACGCTGTAGCGCTGGTCGCCCCAGGCCACCGGCCCGTCGGCCTCGAGCCGTTCGGCGACGATCCGCAGCAGGCGCGCACGACGGCGACGGTACACCGGCAGGATGTCGGCCACCGCGTGGGTGCTGACGGTGCCGTCTCCCAGAATGAGGTCGACGTCGTCGTCGACCGGGATCCCGGCCATCTGCAGCTGCTCCACGTAGGCGGCAAGCTGGAGGAGGGCGGTCACCTTCGGAGAGCGCGCGAGTTTGGTGTCCTGCACGCGATACCGGCCGTCGGGCCGGCGCACGATGAAGTCGGCGAAGCCGATGAAGGATCCGTCGAAGAACGCGGCCTGGAAGACGACCGGGGCTCCGTCGCGGAACGCCGTGATCGTCGACTCGACGGCTGCGGCGAGCGCCACCGCGTCTCGGACGTCGGGGCGGTCGAGCTCGACGACGCCGGTACCGAACTCGGCGCGGTAGGACTCGAGGACGCGCAGCTCGTGCTGGTCGCCGAGCTTGGAGGTCCGCATGAGCATCTCGTCCTCGGGCTCGACGATCGGTTCGATCCGACGGAGCTTCGCGTCGACCGTGCGCAGGAAGGCGAACTCGCAGTAGGAGGCGTTGGAGAGGTCGCTGGCGCTCGTGATGGCGGAACCGTCGAGGAGGAACATCGGTGCGGTGGGTGCCTTTCGAGACGACTGCTGCGGGGGCTGGTCCGCCTCCGATCGCTGTCAGTCTGGCACGCACCACCGACCACAGCACCGCCGCGGGACGCAGGCTGTCGTCGGCCGAGGGGGAGCCGTCTGTGGAGCGGCGTCGGGCGTCCTCGATCCCGCGTCCCCTAGCCTGGACAGCGACCACGACGCCACGGGACGGGAGCGCATGATGACCACCACGATCCAGGTCGTCGCGGGTGTCGCCTCACAGGACGACACCGTGCTCGCATGTCGGCGGGCACCCGGGCGGGCGTCCGGAGGACTGTGGGAGTTCCCCGGCGGCAAGGTCGAGGCCGATGAGCAGCCGCAGGACGCGCTGACTCGCGAGCTGCTCGAGGAGCTCCACGCCGACGTCACTGTGGGCGCACTGCTGGACCGCTCCACGGTCGCCGTGGGCGAGCTCGTCATCGACCTCGCCTGCTACGAGGTCGTCTTCCGCGGTGCGCCCCCGACCCACAGCACCGATCACGACGAACTGCGCTGGGTCACGCGCGAGCGGCTCGGCGAACTCGACTGGGCGACCCCCGACCTCCCGATGGTCAGGCGACTCACCGCGAGTTGACCCCGGAGACGCGGCGTGTCAGTCGGCCGCGTGGAGCGGAATGCGCGCGAGCGTGCGCCCGCTCAGCACGAGATCGTCGTTGGTCGAGGTGATCGCCAGCTCGGTGACCGTCCACTCGAACAGGGTCACGTCGCGCCAACGCTCGAGGAATGCGGCGAGCGCCGCGGTCTCGGCAGCGTCGAGCTCATCGCGGAAGTGGTGCAGGCCGACCCCGACGAGCGGTGCTGGACGCCCGCCGACGGCCCGCTGGATGGGGGCGAAGGCGTCCGCGATGGCGGGCAGGTAACAGCGTCCGCGGTTGAAGCCGCCGATGACGGGGCCCGCCAGCCTGACCCGGAAGGGCGTGAACGCGCCGACGCTCGTCCGCAGCCCGTCGAGGAACCCGGAGTCCGCGTCGATGGACGAGAGCGTCGCGTGCAAGCGGTGGGCGCGTCGGAGCTCGATGCCTCGGGCGAGTTTGGGGGCGAAGGGTGCCGAGGCGAGATCGGCCTCGTAGCTCAGGAAGATCGGATCGACGAACAGTCGTTCGATCGGGACGGGGACGACGACCGCCAGGCGCGCCTCGGCGTACCGCCCGCCACGGTAGACGCCGTCAGGGCTTGCGTCGAGCGCGAGCGGGTGGTCGGCGTCGATCAGGGGGAGCTGGGCGTACCGGTAGCGCTCGTCGAAGGTGAGCGCCTCACCTGGTCGGAAGGTGGAGCGGACGACGTCCCAGCTGCGGAGGGCGTCGTGCGAGTGCGAGGACGTGTCCGCAGCGCTCGTGGCCGTTTCGGGGACATCGGCCTCGAACGCCCGGTCGGCGGATCCGCCGGTCACCGTCCGGATCAGACCCGTCGCGACGCCGGTCGGCAGCGCACCGATCGTGTTTCCGGACGCACCGGCGGGAGAGGGCATGTCGTGAGGTTAGTGGAGCCGTCAGCCCAGCGCGTCGGGGACACCCCGAATTCGGGTGATCGACCCAATTCACCGCACGGTCGACGCGAACGCCGGTTCGGTCGGACGATCAGTGCGCCTTGCCGGCCTTCCAGTAGCCGCAGAACATGACACGGTCCTTCGGCATGCCACCACGGACCCAGAGTCGACGCACGTTCGCGGCCAGGGACTGCTCTCCGACGACCCACCCGTAGCACGGGGCGGACGGCACTCCGAGGGCCGTCGCGGCGGCCAGCGCCGCTCGTCCGGGGACGTCGTGCGGATCCTCTCGGACCACCCATCGCAGCTCGACCCCGTCCGGGACACGCACGTCCTGCGCGTCGGCCGCGGACGGGATCTCGACGATCGCGGTCCCGACGGTCGACGCCGGAAGCGAGGTCAGGATGCCTGCGACGGCGGGGAGTCCGGTCTCGTCCGCGACCAGCAGCACCCGGTCGAGGTCCGCCGGGAGGTTGAACATGCGCCCCTCGTCCAGCAGCGCCACGGCATCGCCCACCTCGCATGACTGGGCCCAGCTCGCCGCGGGCCCCGCACTCCCCTCGGCGGCCGACCCGTGGATGATGAAGTCGATGTCCAGCTCCGGCCCGTCGGGGCCGTCGCGCCGGAAATCCCGCACCGTGTAGTTCCGGAGCACCGGGCGCACCGACTTGGAGATCGCGAGGTACTTGGCGTAGGCCAGCATGTCGAGCTTGGTCGGCAGCCGCTCGAGCCCGCCCTCGGAGACCGGGATGAAGAACCGGAACCACTGGTCGTAACCGAGGAACGTGAAGTCGGCGATGTCACCGCCACCGAGGGTGACCCTGGCGATGTTCGGCGAGATACGCGAGCGGCGGACGACCCGCAGCGTGAGGAGTGTCGCCGCCTCGGGTTTGATGCGCGCCGTCTCGGCATTCGTGCGAGCCACTCGAGCCCCTTCCTCCGGCGGCTCCGACGGCCGCGACTGAGGCTACCCTAACTCAGGTCACCCTTACTTGGAGGATCCGGGTGCGTCGGCGGCGACCTTCCGCGAACGGGTGTCGAGCAGCGCGAAGACGAGCGCCACGACCACGAAGCCGATCGTGACGAGGGTGCTGTTGCGATACGCGTCGTGATAGACGTCGAGCGAGGCCCCCGACGCATCGCCGCCGTTCTCCGAGTACACGGTCGCGTAGAAGGTGGCCGTCGCGGCGGCGAGTCCGACCGCGGTGCCGATGCGCTGGCCGAGTTGACCGATCGATCCGGCGACACCACCGGAGGCCACGGGGATGTCCGCGAGCATCAGCGTCTGGTTCGGAGAGATGACCGCGCCGCCGCCGATGCCGGCGAGCAGCATCGCGGCACCCATCGCGTACGGCGTGATCTCCGGGGGTGTGATGAAGGCGAGGAGCGAGTTGAGACTGAACCCCACCACGACCAGCACGAGCCCACCGACGACCAGGGGACGTCCGAGTCGGTCGACGACCCGACCGCTCAACCACGAGCTGACGGCCGAGGCGAGGGCGAAGGGGATCGTGATCATGCCCGCGAAGACCGGCTCGAGCCCGAGCCCCTGCTGCACGAACAGCGTGAGCGTGAGGAAGGTGGCCGGCATCGCCGCGAAGTACGTCGTGGAGATCAGGACGCCATTGCGGTAGCTGCCGAGCTTGAACAGGGAGAAGTCGACGACGGGTGTCTTCCCGGCGCGTTGATAGCGACCCTCCCACCAGGCGAAAAGGCCGGCGAAGACGGCGAACGCGACCAGCAACCACCAGCGCGCCGGGTCGTCGCCCGGAGAACCGGTCGTCAGGACGAACGGGAGCATGAGCGACAGCACGGCGAGACCGAGGAACACGATGCCCACCGGGTCGAGCGATCCGGCGCCCGCCTCGTGCGGCTGCTGCTTGGGCAGCAGTCGGGCGGCGATCGGCAACAGGATGATCGCGAGCGGGACGTTCATCCAGAAGAGCAGGCGCCAGCCGTCCTCCGGGCCGCCGATGGCGATGAGCAGACCGCCGAGCGTCGGTCCGAACGCCGTCGAGAGGCCGATGATGGCTCCGAAGAGACCGAAGGCGCGGCCGCGCTCCTTCCCAACGAACAACTGCTGGATGAGCCCGATGACCTGCGGCATCAGCAGACCCGCGGCGATGCCCTGGAGGATCCGCCCGCCGATGAGGATGCCGACGCTCGGTGCGACGGCGCAGGCGAGACTGGCCGCCCCGAACACGCTCAGGCCGATCATGAACATGCGACGCCGCGAGTGCAGGTCGCCGTAGCGCCCGGCGGGCACGAGGATCAGACCGAAGGCCAGGGCGTACCCGGCGACGATCAGCTGCAGGGCGGTCGGGCCGGCGTCGAGCGCCTCCTCGATCGACGGCAGTCCGACATTGACCTTCGAGAGGTCGAGGATCGTGAGGGCGGCGACCGACACGCAGATGGCGAACGCGCGCCACTTCGTCCGGTCGTCGGGGGCGGTTCGCTCGTCAGTCATCCTGGCCAGCCTAGGCCCGCGTCAACCCGGTCCACCCCGGCTTGACGGGCACGGATCCACCGTCCTGTCCAGCATCTTCAGCCTCAGAACCGGCTCAGACGATGACGGGGCAGCCGTCACGGGCTACGCTCGGAAGATGCATATGGATGCCCCTCGCGGGCTGCAAGACCCCGACGAACTGGCCGAACGACACCGCATGCTGGCCGAGTCGCCGGCACTCGCGCCGCTGCGCGACTGGTCGGACGCGATGATGACCCGCCGAGGACGGCGGCAGGCGGACCTCGTCCTCCCGCTCGTCGACCCGGCCGATGCGGCCGTCAACGCGAAGACACTGATCCTCCTCGACGCCCCGGGGACCCTGGCCCCCGACAGCCTCGACGCCCCGGGATCCGGCTTCGCCTCGGTCGACAACGACGACCCGATCGCCGAGAGCCTCTGGAATCTGCGGAACGACATCGGCTTCGACGACGTCATGGTCTGGAACATCGTCCCGTGGTACCTGAGCGCCGGGCGGAAGAAGCCGAACGCGCCCGAGGTCGCTCAGGGAGCGATGGAACTGCGTGCCCTCCTGCCCCTCCTCAAGAACCTGCGCGTCGTCGTCCTCTGCGGACCCCACGCCCAGGACGGTTGGTGGAAGCACGTCGAGCCCCTGCTCGGCAACACCTACAGCGCCTTCAACGCTCCGCACCCCTCGCCGTTGTCCCTGAAGCAGCCGGGTCGTCGTGAGGAGATCGAGAAGGTCTTTGCCCGCGCCAAACAGGTCGCCGGCTGATCACACACCCCCGTTCCGCAACCCCCTCGCCCGTCGGGCGAGGGGGTTGCGTGCATCCGAGGCCTCGTTAGGGTCGATGGACGAGGAGAGGAGCATCACATGGACATCGGCACCATCGTCATCCTCGCCGCGCTCGTCCTCCTGGCGATCGCGGCCGTCTGGTACGTGTCACGGCGAGACCGCGCCGCGCGCTCGGCCGACGAACACCATTCGCACGACAACGACGCGGAGGTCGAGCGCGAACGCGCGAGAGGCCTGGCCGAAAGCACCGGCGGCGTTCCGCGCCGTGGTGGCGGCCCGATGGGCGTCTGAGCCCACGAGATCGCAGAAACGGTCGCCATCCGCGAAGGATGGCGACCGTTTCTGCGTGTTCGGCGGTGAGCTCTAGACGAGCGGCGGGAGGCCGGCTGCGACGCGCGCGCCCAGCGTGCCGTCGACGGCGGTCCAGTAGGCGATGACCCGCGCACGGAGCTCGGGGCGCGTCACCTTCGAGACGTGGCCGATGATGTTGCCGACGAGACGGTCGCGGGCGGCGTCGTCGAGCACCTCGCGCACGAGGGTCCCGGCCTGGCCGAAGTCGTCGTCCTCGGCGTGCAGCGTCGCGGCTGCCCGCACGAGCTCGCCGTCGGACTGCCAGCCGTTGGATTCAGCGGCACGCGCAGGGTCGGCGTGGGCGCCACCGACCGAGTTGGGTGCGTAGACCGGCGCGTCCGCGTCGTTGAAGGTGTAGCGCATGGCGCCTTCCTTCGAGTACGTGTGCACCGGCGCGTGCGGCGCGTTGACCGGCAGCTGTGCGTGGTTGGTGCCCACGCGGTATCGGTGTGCGTCCGCGTAACTGAAGATGCGGGCCAGGAGCATCTTGTCGGGGCTCGCAGCGATTCCGGGGACGAAGTTCGACGGCGCGAAGGTCGCCTGCTCGATCTGCGCGAAGTAGTTCTCCGGGTTGCGGTCGAGGGTCATCTTGCCGACCTCGATGAGCGGGTAGTCGCTGTGCGGCCAGACCTTGGTGAGGTCGAACGGGTTGAAGCGGTAGCCTGCGGCGTCGGCGTAGGGCATGACCTGCACGGAGAGCGTCCAGCTCGGGTGCTCCCCTCGCGTGATGGCCTCGGAGAGGTCGCGGATGTGGAAGTCGGCGTCCTCGCCGGCGATCTGGTCGGCCTGGTCCTGCGTGAGGATCTCGATGCCCTGGTCGGTCTTGAAGTGGTACTTCACCCAGAACCGCTCGCCTGCGGCGTTGACCCACTGGTAGGTGTGCGACCCGAAGCCGTCCATGTGGCGCCAGGAGCCCGGCAGACCGCGGTCGCCCATGAGCCAGGTGACCTGGTGCGCGCTCTCGGGGGAGAGCGTCCAGAAGTCCCACTGCATGTCGTGGTCGCGCAGGTGCGAGCCCGGGAGACGCTTCTGCGAGCGGATGAAGTCGGGGAACTTGATGCCGTCGCGGATGAAGAACACCGGCGTGTTGTTGCCGACGAGGTCGTAGTTGCCCTCGCTCGTGTAGAACTTCAGCGCGAAGCCACGGGGGTCGCGCCAGGTGTCGGGGCTGCCCTGCTCACCGGCGACGGTGGAGAAGCGTGCGAGCATCTCGGTCTCGACGCCCGGCTGGAACAGCGCGGCGCGCGTGAACTGGGAGACATCACCGGTCGTGACGAACCGTCCGAACGCACCGCCGCCCTTGGCGTGGACGACGCGCTCCGGCACCCGCTCGCGGTTGAACTGCGCGAGCTTCTCGACCAGGTAGTGGTCGTGGAGCGCGATCGCTCCGTCTGCGCCGACGCTCTGCGAATGCTCGTCGCTCGCGACGGGTGCTCCGCTGTTGGTGGTGGTGTAGCTGGTCTCGGACATGTCTCTCCTCGAGGGTGGGGCTGGTCGGACGGTCGGATGGATTCAGCACTGCCACCTTGGCGGTGTCAGCTGACGATCGGCATGGAGGTGCCGTCGAGTGGTCTGTGGAACGGCGTCAGGCGGCATCCGCCTGGCACGCGGGGCATACTCCCCAGAACGTGATCTCGGCCGTGTCGATGACGTACCCAGCCGTGTCGTCGGGGTGCATGCATGGCGCCGCACCCTGCGTGCAGTCGACGTCGACCACGGCGCCGCACGAGCTGCACACCAGGTGATGGTGGTTGTCGTCGACGCGCAGCTCGTACCGGCCGGGATGGCCGTCCGGTTCGATCCTGCGCACGAGACCCGCTGCGACGAAGGCGTTGAGCACGCTGTACACGGCCTGTGGGGAGGTTTGCGGGGCTCGCGGCTTCAAGGACGCGACCACCTGCTCCACGTCGGCGTGCGGGGTCCGGGCGAGGATCTCGAGGACGGCGAGGCGTCCCGTGGTCACCCGCAGCCCGGCTGCCCGGATCTTCGTATTGAAGTCGAACGCCGCCGACTCCACACCCGATCCGTTCATGCAGCCACCGTACCGAGTTGTTTTGAATTAGTCAAAATAAGGACTTCCCCTCCGCGTTGTCCCGCAGCCACCCCAACTCTAATATCAGATATGAGTGAGGGACCGGTGGACACCGCCGGATGTGGAGAGATCCCGATCACGGCCGGGCGAGTGCCGTGCTACAGCTCGACGGTCAACAGCGGCCGCAGCGAACGTCGGGTCTCCTCGGCCATGTCCACCGAATCACGATCGAGCAGCCACTGCAGCTGAAGACCGTCCATCATCGCGATGAGCATGCGTGCCGCGCTTGCGGGCTCGACGCCGGCCACCAGCTGGCCCTCGCGCGCCATCACCTCGAAGGAGACGGTCATCCCGTCGATCAACCAGCTGTACCGCCGGACGAAGTGTTCGTGCGCCGGGTGGTCCGGCGAGGTCGCCTCGGCGGACAGGACGCAGTGGAGCTCGACGAGACCGGGGACGCGCATGTTGTGCTCGACGAGGCGGAGGAGCCCACGGATGCCTTCGATGCCGCTCCCGATCTCGATGCCGGACTCCTCGCGATCCCGGTCGTCCCGGAAGTCGAGGATCGCGGCGAGCAGGTCGTTCTTGGTCGAGAAGTGGTGGAGGAGGCCGGCCTGGCTCATGCCCACGCGCTCCGCGACCTCACGGAGCGATCCACTGCGGAACCCCTGCTCGGCGAAGACGTCCATCCCCGCCTCGAGGATCTCCCGACGTCTTGCCGCCGTCTTGGCGTAGCTGCCGCGGGAGCGGCCCGTCTGCGTCACCGTCATCCTGCGATCGTATCGGGCGTGAGGACCGCCGGAGAAGGGTTCCCGAGGCGCCCCTAGCCCGCTCCTTCCCCAGGTGTCCACCCCGGCACTTCCCCAGGTCGCTGTCGTACGGTGTCGCCATGAGACGCCGCATCGAGCCCGTGTACGACGCCGCTGTCGGTGTCGGTCGCTCCCTCTTCGGCTTCTGGCGTCTGCGCCGTCACACCACCGGCATCGAACACCTGCCCGACGAGGGTGGCGCGGTGATCGCGATGACCCACTTCGGGTACCTCGAGTTCGCACTCGTCGAGTGGGCCACCGTGCTCCACAACCGTCGCCGTATCCGCTTCATGGCCAAGCAGGGCGCCTTCGACCAGCCCGTCGTGGGCCGCCTCCTCCGGAGCATGCGGCACATCGCGGTCGACATGCGCGCCGGCGCGGCCGCCTATGCCGACGCCGTCGCAGCGCTCCGCAGCGGCGAGCTCGTCGGGGTCTTCCCCGAGGCCGGCGTCAGCGCCTCGTTCACCGTCCGCGACCTCAAGTCGGGCGCGGTCCGCCTCGCACAGGAGGCCGGCGTGCCGATCATCCCCGTCGCGGTCTGGGGCGGTCATCGCCTCCTGACGAAGAACCACCGGGTCGGCTTCCGCGAGCGGTTCGGGGTCCCCGTGCACTTCTCGTTCGGCGAGCCGATCGTCGTCGCGCCCGGCGACGACGTCGGTACGAGTACCGAGCAGCTCCGCGACCGCCTGCAGGGCATGGTCGACGAACTGCAACGCGACTATCCCGTCGACGGGACCGGGGCGTGGTGGCAACCTCGCGCCCTGGGCGGAACGGCGCCGACGCCCGCCGAGGCTGCAGCCGCCGACCTCGAACGCGAGCGCCGACGCGAGGCGCGTCGACAGACGGCGAGCTGAGCGCACGTCCGCCGCGGTCTATCCTGTGGAGGTGCCACCTCTGACCTCGACGACCCACCCAGCAGGGCATCGTCGCTCTGCCAGCCCGCGTCCCGAGCGGAGCGTGGCACCGTGAGTCGCGGGTGGAACGGCTTCGTCGCGAAGTCGACATGGCTTCCGAAGGCGTGGCGCGAACGCGCTGAACGTGCGCTCTCGGAGGACCCCTCGACACCGGCCACACCGGACACGAACGACGCCGAGTCCGCAGCGGACCACTCGACGCGGCGCACGCCGGATCCCACATCCCGGGCGACGCCGACACCCCCTACTCAGCAGCCCGACGACTCGGCGCCACTGGACGACCGCGACGCGCACGCACCCCGGACGCCGGTCGCCGGCCCGGACGTCGACGAGGCAGCACCAGCCCATGACCGGTCCACGACCGGCCTGGTCGACCCGGTCGCCCTCCCCGTCACCGCGTCGGCCCCGGTCGTCCCCCTGAGCGTCGCCATCACCGATTTCGAGCTCGCCGACGACTCCGTCATCGGCCCGGCATCCGTGCTCGACAACCTCGAGCTCACGAAGGCCGCCGTGACCCGCGTCGCATCGGCGATCCTCACGACCGAGGGCCCGATCGCCGTCCCACGACTCGTGACCATCGTCGCCCGGCGCTTCGGCGTCGACCGACCGTCCGAGGAGTCCCGCACCGAGCTGTCAGCGCTGGTGACGGAGGCGTTCGTCGTCCAGAACGGTTTCGCCTGGCCCACCGGACTCGACGTCGTCACGTGGCGAGGCGTCCGCCGGGTGGTGCATCGCGATCACCGCGCGGTCACCGACATCAGTCCCGCGGAGATCTGCAACGCCATGGAGCTCGTGATCACCGCGAGCCCCGAGCACGAGGTCGACCGCGAGCAGCTGCCGATGCAGGCGGCGTCCGTGCTCGGCTACGGTCGCCTCGGTGAGACCGCTCGACGCTGGCTGGACCTCACGCTCGCCCAGGCGGTGCTCCACGGTCGTCTCGTCGAGGACGGCGAACGCATCCGCCTGCCCTGACGCCGATCGGTCAGCGGACGGGCGGACCCTGCTGGCCGAACGGCAGACTCGTGTCGGTGACGCCGTCGATGAAGGCGTCCATGCGCTGGAGGTTGAACCGGCCCTGGTCGTTGAGCAGGAACTGGTACTCGTGCTCGAGCCCCGGTCGGAAGTCCGGGTTGAAGATCATCGATTGCACGTCCACACCGAGGCCTTGGAGCTTCGCCTTGAACTCGACCGACTGCGGGTAGAGCGGATCCCAGTTGCCGACCGTGATGTACGTCGGTGGATACTTCGCCGTCAGATAGTCGACGACGGACGCGGACGCCACCTCCGGTCGGGTCTTGTAGTCGCGCGCTCCGAAGTACGACCAGAGCACCGTGTCGAGGAACCACCCGAAGCTGCCCTCGGCGTTGACCAGACTGAGGTCGTAGGCCCCGCAGGCGAGGACCACCCCGGCGAGTTGCTCCGGTTCGATCGGCGATTCGACCTTGATGGAGCTGGCGTACTCCGAGCTCGTGACCACGTTCGCGACCTGGGCGGCGATCTGGGCACCGGCGGAGTCGCCGGCGAGGATGAGCTTGGACGGGTCCACGTTGAGCGCGCGAGCGTTGGCGTCGAGGTAGCCGAGCGAGTCGGCGACCTGCTCGATGGGCAACGGGTACTGACCCTCGGGCGCGATCGTGTATTCGACCGCGATCGCCGTGTACCCCTCGCCGGCCAGCACGCGCATGTAGTTGGAGATGAGTTCCTTGCTGCCGGAGATCCACGCTCCACCGTGCACCCACACGATCGTCGGGAGGGCGGCACCGCTGCCGCGCACCCCGTCGGGCGTGTAGACGTCGAGCAGCGCGTCCGCGTCGCCGGAGCGGTACGGGATGTCCTGTCGGACGTCGACACCGTCGGGGACGTACTTCACGAGGTCGGATTGCACGACCTTCGCCCGCTCGTCGAATGCCATGCGGATGACCATCGAGCCCGGCCACGGGGTCAGCTGCAACCAGACGAAGATCACCAATGCGATGGCGAGGATCACGCCGATGATCCAGAACATCGTGTTGCGGACGACACGCAGGAAGCGCGCGAAGCCCGAGCGAGGGGGTGCTGTCCTCAAGCGATTCACCTCCTGGCGGGTCTGGACGGCGGCGCTGCCTGGCGGAACACGAACCTCCAGTCTCGCATTCGATCGGACACCGGCGGCGTCCCGGAAGTTTTTCGACGGATTTCGTGACGAATGCCCGCCGAGCTGCGTCTTACCCGATGACCGGACATCATCACCGGTTTCCAACGCAGACGAAGGAGAACGCCATGAGTGCATCGGACAAGATCCAGAACGCCGCTGAGGACCTCGCGGGCAAGGCGAAGGAAGCCCTGGGCAAGGTCACCGGCGACGACAGCAAGGTCGCAGAGGGTAAGGCCGACCAGACGAAGGCCGACGCCAAGAAGGCCGGCGAGAATGTCAAGGACGCGTTCAAGCACTAGTCCTCGCGATACAGTGGCTGCCCCCGCCCACCGGCGGGGGCGGTAACACGGTCGACCGGCACCCCGTTCGATCCGGCAATCACATTTGGAGACATCATGAGTTTTCTCGGCTTCCTGCTGCTCGGCCTCATCGCCGGCGCTCTCGCCAAGGCGATCCTTCCGGGCCGTCAGGGCGGCGGCTGGTTGATCACGCTGCTGCTCGGCGTCGTCGGTGCACTGCTCGGCGGCTGGCTCGGCGGCATCCTCTTCGGCGCGAACCTGCAGGAGTTCTTCTCGCTGCAGACCTGGCTCCTCGCCATCGGCGGATCCATCGTCGTGCTCCTCATCTACGGCGCACTGACCCGCAACAAGAAGGCGTAAGCGCCTCCACACAGCACTCGAACGCCCGGCCCCTCCAAGGGGTCGGGCGTTCGTGCGTGTCTGAGGAAGGCTGGCGACCGCGGGGTGTCCGCCATTGAGGGGACTGTGTGACCTCCTGCGCCCTGTCAGGATGTCTGATGTTTGATGTCAGCATCTGATATGAGGGGAGGTGGTCTCATGGACTTCTACCGAAAGCTGCTCGAGCTGCTCCGCGCGATCTGCGGTTGGGCCTGACCCGCACGCACGAACGCCCGGTCCTCCAGGACCGGGCGTTCATGCGTCGCGCTGCGACCCGAGTCAGGCGTGCTGGCCCTCGTGCTCGCCCTCGCCGATCTCCTCGACGAGCTTCGCGTTGAAGGC
The DNA here is from genome assembly GCF_902506515.1 of Plantibacter sp. T3. Lineage (NCBI taxonomy): Bacteria > Bacillati > Actinomycetota > Actinomycetes > Micrococcales > Microbacteriaceae > Plantibacter > Plantibacter sp. T3. Next base: position 620,867 of record NZ_LR733286.1, read on the forward strand.
CGGGAGGTCGTCGGGCGTCCGGCTCGACACGAGGCCCTGGTCGACGACGACCTCCTCGTCCACCCAGGACGCGCCCGCGTTCCGCAGATCCGTCTTGAGGCTCGGGTAGCTCGTGAGCTCACGACCACGGACGACGTCCGCCTCGATGAGGATCCATGCGCCATGGCAGATGACCCCGACCGGCTTGCCCTGCTCGAAGAACGCCTTCGCGAAGGCGATCGAGGTCTCGTCCACGCGGAGGTCGTCAGCGTTGACGACGCCTCCGGGCAGCACGAGTGCGTGGTAATCGTCGGAGGAGGCCTCGGCGACCGCGACGTCGACGGGCTGGACGTGTCCGTTCTTGCCGGTCACGTCCTGGGTGGCGGGCGACACCAGTCGGGCGGTCGCTCCGGCTCCGGTGACCGCCTCCCAGGGGCTCGTCAGTTCACTGTCCTCGTAGCCGTCCGTGAGCAGGAAGGCCACCTGCTTGCCGTTGAGTGCTGCGCTCATCGTCGCTCCAATCCGTCAGCGTCGAGGCACCGTCCAGCGCCTCGCCAGCGACGATACGCTCGGCTCCACATCTCGGACCCGGACTTCCGCCGAACGCGAACGGGGTTGCTCAGGCGTCGCAGGCGATACCGTCACCATCCCGATCGAGGTCGTAGACGTCGCTCCCGACGACGTACACCGGGCCGGGCGTGTACGCCGGTCCGTTGCCGCTTCCCCCGGCGCAGTCGACGTCGCTGGCGATCGGAACGCACTGCCCCTCGTAGTTCGGGTCACACCCTCCACCGGCCGGATCGGCGACGGGAGCGGGAGGCGGCGGAGCGGGTTGCCGCGTCCCGACGGACGTCACCTGCGCGACCGGTTGGACCGACACGAGCTGTGCGACGAGCTCTCGAGCGATCTCGACCCCGGCTCGCGTGGTGACGCGGTAGGTGTTCGTCTGCTGCCCGGGGACGCCCGTCGTCGTCACGACGACCTGACCGACGTCGATGTTCGGGTCCTGCACCTCGGTCACCGCGAACGGGATCTCCACCACCTCGGTCACCTCGGTGACGACCTCGGTCGGGGTGGGGGTCGGTGTGGCACTCGACTTGGCGACGGACGTCCCCTCCGGAGCCGACAACAGCGCCGCCGGACGGGGCCCGACCGGGTGGATGGCCGCGTTGGCGCTTCCGCCCACGACGACCAGGCACAAGGCGGCACCGATCACGGCGGCCGCGATCCCGCGGTTGCGGATCCCGAGGGAGGAGACGCGACCACGGACGAGCGCGACCACGCCGATGACCACGGCAACGATGGCGACGAGTGCGAGCATCGCCCAGAACGCGCCACCGACGGCGCTGACGAGCAGCAGTGCTCCGACCAGGCTGAGCAGGACGATGTGGAGTGGTCCGAGGCGGCGCGTTCGCGTGTCCCCGGCAGCAGCAGCAGCAGCAGGGACGGCGACCGGGGGAGCGGGCACGGCCGCCGGCATGCGTTGCCCACCCCAGCCGACTCCGGTCCACCATCGTTGCCGGCCGGGCTGCTCGGGATCGGGATACCAGCCTGCGGGAGAAGTCATGCCCTGATGTTGGGGCCCGGAGCACGACGGCACAAGGTCCCCGAGTGGGGCGGGAGGGGATTCCTCCCGTGCCGTGTCACGGCGCGTGTCAGAGGCCGACGAAGCGGATGGTCTGCTGCAGACGCGTGCGGATGTCGAACAGCTGGTTGCCGCCCATGCGGTCGACGCCCGGGAGACCGGTGCGGAGGAGGTCGGCCAGGCGGGAGCGCTCGACGAGGACCGTCACCGGATGCTTGCGACCGATGAACTCCACCGACTCCGGGGTGGCGCCGTCCGGCACGACGATGACGGAAGCCGTGAACTTCACCCGCGCCGCCTTCGCGACGGTCCGAGCCGAGCGCACGATCGACCGGACGGGCTCCTCGCGAGGATCGAGCGTCTCCCCGACGACCTCTCCACGGTGCACCCGGACCGGCCCACCCCAGTCCTCCGACTTGACCGCGAAGAGGCCGGTCGGGCCGAGGACGACGTGGTCGAGCTTCGCCTCGCCCGGCGCCAGGACGTCGTGCCAGACCGTGTATCCGATGCCGAGCGTCGCCACGGTGCGCGCCGTCTGCTCCTCGGCGAGCGCGTTGGCCAACTGGTGCCGGATCTCGCGCGGAGCCGAGCGGACGAGCTTCGGGTCGTAGGGGTCGTCGAGTGGGACACCTCGGCCGACCCACTCCCGGATGAGCCCGAGGTAGGCCTCCCGCGAGTCTCCGCCGGGGTGTCCGTAGGCACGAGCGCGAGGGCGTGAGTCGGCGCGCTGCGTACCCGACCGACCAGTGGTCGACGCCGACCAGGTCGGCGCGTCGTCGTCGCCCGCGTCGGAGGACGGAACGTTGCGCCCGCGGTCGTAGGCGGCCCGGTCCTGCTCGGTTCCGACGCGCTCCCAGGCGAGCTGGACGGCGTTGAACTGCCGCGCGCTTCCGCCGAGGTCGGGGTGGGTCTCGCGCATGAGCCGTCGGTAGGCCCTCCGGAGCTCGTCCTGCGTCGCCGTCGTGCTCACGCCGAGCACCTCGTACGGGCTGGCTGAGAGTGGGCTCTCCGGCATGGAGGGTGGTCGCTTTCGTCGGCGGCGTCGGTCGGTCCGACACGGCAGACTATCGCCATCACCTGGAAGACCGCCCGAACCGGCACCCGGTCGGTGCTGTGGAGCATCGACTGGTCTCCCGCATCACGGACGACGGCGTCCTCATCGCCCAGGCACGGTTCCACGACGAGTAGGGCCAGCGTGCCTGAACACCTCAGGAGCTCGGCAGGAGGACGCCATCGTCCAGCAGGGCGCGGACCCGGGGGATGAGTTCGGCGCGGAGTTCCGCCGCATCGACCTCGACGAGCTGGGCGATCGCGTCGATGATGGCTCCCAGGGTCAACTCGCCGTCGCAGGCCCCGACGAGCCCCGCCAGGCCCGTGTCGATGCCCACCGAGCGAGCCAAGCCGCCACCCTGCCGCAGCGTCATCGCCGTCGGGTCCTCGTCCCCGGGCCAGTAGTGGCGCTCCTCGGTGACATCGCCCGCGAGGATGACGCGTTCACCGAGCAGCTGGTCGTCGTCGAGCGCCACCTGCCAGTCGTGAGTGAGGAGACACACGGCGAGGTGCGCACCCAGCCCGGCGGAGTTCGAGCCCGCCTGCCCGTGCAGCCGCTCGAAGCGGCGCAGCGGAGTGGACGGGTCCGATCGACGGAGCAGCACGTACCCGAAACCGACGCCGGTCACGGCCCGAGCCGCGAAGTCGTCGAGCCAGGCTCCCGCGAGGCGCTCGAACTCCGGCGTCCCGAGCCGTGTTCCACCGTCGCGGATCCAGGTCTCCGCGTATTCGGCCGGATCCTGCACCTCGCGCTCGATGACCCAGGCGTCGACCGGTTCCGGGCTGCGCTCCACCCACCCGGCCACGCGGTCGAGCCCGTCGGCGCCGTCTCGGTACTCCCAGTTCCCGAGGAACTGCGCGACCCCGCCGGGCGTCAGATGCCGGGCGACCTCGAGGAACACGGACTCGACGAGCGCATCGCCGACGAGACCGCCGTCGCGGTACTCGTAGCTCGGCACGCCCTCGGCACGCGGTGTGATGACGAACGGCGGGTTGGAGACGATGCGGTCGAACCGTTCACCGCGGACGGGTTCGAACATGCTGCCGTGGCGGAATTCGATCGAGTCGATGCCGTTCAGGCGCGCGTTGAGTGCGGCGAGCTCGAGGGCTCGTTCGGAGATGTCCGTCGCGACCACGTGATCCGCGATCCGCGACAGGTGGAGCGCCTGGATGCCGCACCCGGTCCCGAGGTCGAGTGCCGTTCCGATCCGCTCAGGGAGGATGATGCCGCTCAGGGTCATCGACGCGCCGCCGACCCCGAGGACGTGCTCCTCGCCGAGCTCGTGACCCAGCGCGAGTTCGCCGAGATCGGAGGCGATCCACCAGGCACCGCTCCCGTTGGCGTCGACCCAGGCGTACGGCCGCAGATCGATGGCCGGGGCGACCGATCCGTCGTCGCTCAGGCCGACGAGACCGAGCGCCACCGCGCCGTCGAGACCGAGCGACGGCAGTGCCCGCGTCGCGTCATCGGCCTCCACGGCGACACCGAGCACGAAGAGCGTCGCCAGCGTCGCGATCGGTTCCACCCCCGCGGTCCGGCGGCGTTCGTCGAGTGAGCGGATCGCCACGACCCGGTTGGAACGGTGCAGGGCGGCCTCGGCCGTCTCACCCCAGAGGCCACGCACCCGTTCCACCGTGTACCCGGCCGCGTCGAGGTCGGAACGGAGGAGGTCGATCAGTCGCTGGTCCACGCCCACCAGTGTGCCAGCTGCGGGGTGGGCCGAGCCGCCCACCCTGCAGCCGCCGTCAGCGATCCGTGGTGAGGATCGCGTCGAGGTCCTCATCGGTCTGCTCGTCGTGCTCCTCGGCCTCGCGCTGCGCGGCCTTCGCCGTGCGCTTCCGCTCGCGCTTCGCCAGACGGCGCTCGGTCCGGCGCTCCAGGAGCAGGTACAGCACCGGCACGAGGATGAGCGTCAGGAGCGTCGACGACACCAGGCCGCCGATCACGACGATCGCGAGCGACTGCGAGATGAACACCCCGCCGCCGGTGAGGCCGAGCGACATCGGCACGAGCGCGAAGATGGTCGCGCAGGCGGTCATGATGATCGGTCGCAGACGGAGTCGGGCCCCGTGCAGGACCGCGTCGTCGATGCCGTCGCCCCGAGCCCGGTACGAGTTGACCAGGTCGATGAGGACGATCGCGTTCGTGACGACGATGCCGATGAGCATGAGGAGGCCGATCATCGACGGGATGCCGAGCGGTGTCCCCGTGATGAGGAGGGCCGCGATCGCGCCGGTCGCCGCGAACGGCACGGAGACCAGCAGGATGAGCGGCTGCAAGAGGCTCCGGAACGTCGCCACCATGACGATGAAGACGAGCACGATCGCGATGAGCATCGCGAGGCCGAGCTGCGCGAACGACTCCTCCTGATCCTGGGCGACACCACCGACCGAGGCGGTGACCCCGCTCGGGAGGTCCAGGCCGTCGAGGCCCTCCCGGACGGCGAGCGTCGTCGCGCTGAGGTCGTCACCCGTCGGCGTCGCCGACACGGTCACGGTCCGGACGCCGTCGATGCGCGTGATCGCCGCGGCGGCACGTTCCTCGCCCACCTGCGCGACGGCGCTGACCGGGATCGGGACGGCGCTGACGTTGGCGAGGTCCTTCTGCGCCTGGGTGAGGCGGTCCGCCTCCGCCTGCTGTTCGGCGGCCTCGCTCTCGGCGTCCCGCATCGCGGTCAGCTGCTCGTCGATGGTCGTGATCGAGCCCTGGAGCTGGGATATGGCGTCGCTCAGCCCGGCGAGTTGGGCGGCGCGGGCCTCGTAGGCCTGTCGTGCCGCCTCCTCCTCCGGTGTCGTGGGCGTGACCGGCGGCACCTCGACGGGAGCCGCCTGCAACGCGCTCAGCTGAGCCCGTAGGGCGTCGAGCTGCGATGCCGCGGTCGAGCGGGCCTCCTGGAGTTCCGAGCGCTGGGTCGCGGCCTGGGATGCCGCCTCGTCCTTCGCACGCTGGGTGGCCTCGTCCTGCTCGGCCGTGAGGGCGTCGGTCGCGGCCTTCTGGGCCGCGGCCTGCTGCAACGCGCTGACCGGGAGGGGGAGCGCGGCGATCTCGGCCGGCGTCGTGCCGACCCGCTGCGACCGCACGATGATGTCGCGAGACGCTCCCTCGAGGATGACCGAACCCATCGGCGTACCGCGGAGCGCACTGGCGATGGCCTGACCGACCTGCTCCTGCGTGAAGCCGTACCGGGCGGCGGCGGCGCGGTCGACGTTCACCTTGAGCAGGCCCTGCTCGTCGGCGAGGTCGCTCGTCGCATCGCGGAGGCCGTCCGTACCGCCGAGCATGTCCTGCACCGCGGCGGCCGCTGTGGCGAGTGCCACGGGGTCCTCACCCTGCAGCGTGACCTCCATGCCGCCTCCGCCACCGGTCAACCCGCCGGCAGCGTCACCGACGGTGACCTCTCCGACGTCGTCGAGCTTCGCCACGGCCTTCCGGATGGTGTCGGCGACGCCCTCGCGTGAGCTCTCCTCACCGACGGTCACGCTGATCTGTGCCGTGTTGCTCGAGCCGTTCCCACCGACGGTGGTCAGGTACCCGGAGACGCCGGCGGTCTTCGCGAGGACCGCTTCGACGGCCGCGGCCGCGTCGCTGGTCACGTCGAGGCTCGTCCCCTCGGGGAGTTCCTGCGTGACCGTGACGGTGTTCTCACCCCCGATGTCGCCGAGGTAGTCGGTCTTCAGGAACCCGGCCGAGACGATCGTCCCGGCGAACACGACCGCCGCCACGAGCAGGGTCACGACCGGACGCTTCAGGGCGGTGCGCAGGACCGGCAGGTAGGCGCGCTGGAGCTTCGAGTACGCCTCGGACTCGTCCTCGACGACGGACGCCGCTTCGGTGGCCGCGTCGTCGGTGGTCTTGCCCACAGCCGGGGCGGAGGAGCCTCGCATGAACCAGTAGGCGAGCACCGGCACGATCGTGAGCGACACCACGAGGGACGCGATGAGCGCGACCGACACGGTGACGGCGAACGGTCGGAACAGCTCGCCGACCGTCCCGCCGACGAAGGCGACCGGGAGGAACACGGCCACGGTCGTGATCGTCGACGCCGTCACGGCCCCGGCGACCTCGCGGACCGCCTCGACGACACTCGTGGTCGTCATCGCCCGCCCGGTGTGCCGACGTTTGATGTTCTCGATCACCACGATCGAGTCGTCGACCACCCGCCCGACGGCGACGGTCAGCGCTGCGAGCGTGAAGATGTTGAGCGAGTAGTCGCCGATCCACAGACCGATCATCGCGATGAGGAGGGAGAGCGGGATCGACACGGCCGTGATGATCGTGGACCGGATCGACAACAGGAAGACCAGGATCACGATGATCGCGAACAACAGCCCCAGTCCGCCCTCGACGGAGAGGTCGTGGATGGACTGCTCGACCATCGGCGACTGGTCGAAGACGACGGTGAAGGCCGCACCCGAGCCGAGCTCCTGCTCCAGCCCGGGGAGGGCGTCACGGATGGTGTGGGCGAGTTGGACGGCGTTGGCCGACGGGTCCTTGAGGATCGTGAGCGACAGCGACGGGAGACCGTCCGCCCGGGCGATGGAGGTCTCGGCTGCGGGCACGAGCTCCACGTCCGCGACGGCGGAGAGCGCGAAGGGCCCGTCCTCGTGCTGGATGGGGAGCGCCTGCACCTCGGTCAGCGAGCCGACGGGCGACCCGACCTCGATCGAGAGTTCCTTGCCGGCGTCGACGCTCGTCCCGGCGGCCGTGATGACACCACTCGCTTGGACGGCCGCCATGACCTCCTCTGCGGTCACCTTCTTGGCCGCGAGGTCGGCCGGACGCATCGTGATGACGAGCTGCGTGGCGTTCTCACCCGCGAGATCGACCTGGCGGACGCCCGCGATCCCACGGAGCGCGGGGAGCACGGTGGACTCGACCTTGCCCGCGAACTCGCCGGACTCGTCCTCGGACGCGACCGCGAGTTGCAGCACGGGGATGTCCTCGCTCCCACCGGCGTAGACCTCGGTGGTCGTGTCGTTCGGGAGCGTGCTCTTCAGGCCGGCGAGGGCGCTGCGGATGTCGCCGACGATCTTCTCGTCGTCCTGGCCGAAGTCCCAGCTCACCTGCACGGACGTGGAACCGCTGACCGATGTCGAGGTGACGCCGGTGACGCCCTTGACCCCCTGGACCGCCTGCTCGACGGGCTTCGTGACCTCGCGCTCCACCGACGACGGCGATGCACCGGGATACGTCGCGGCCACGACGGCACCCGGCTGCTGCACGGACGGCAGGAGTTCCTGCTTCAGCGAACCGACCGCGAAGAGTCCGAAGGCCACGATCGCCGCGGTGATGAGGCCGACGATCAGTCGATTGGCGAGGCTGAGCCTCGTGAGGAATGACATGGAAGGACGGGCCTCTCGGTCGCGGAGTGGGCGCGATCCGCCCCACTCCACGCTATGGAGCGCCGCCGCCGGTCACATCCGCATGAGGATGGACCTGATGCGACCCCGGCATCCGCCGATCGGACGACATCGGTGGTCCTGCGGTACCAGCCTCGGCCGCGAGGGAGCTGCGCCTTGACGGCATGGTCCACCGATACCGGGCGTACCCTTGATACCCGAGTGCGCGCCGCGGGGTGCGCCGGAGCGAGGAGGGTACGTGGATCTGCAGGCCGTCGACCTCCCCAGGTTGCGCCGCGACGCACAGCTCGAGCGCGAGGTGATCATCGAGCACCGCGCCCGCGACGGCGAGGACCCCTGGGACTTCCTGCCTTCGATGCCGACGGTCGACGAGCTCGTCGTCGCCGTCCTCCGGGACGACGCGCTGCACGCCCGGGGTCTGGCCGCCCAGCACGCGATGGCGCGGCTCGCCGGGTACTCGTCGCTCGACGACGCCCAGGACCACCGCGACAACGCGGACCACTTGGAGTACGAGGTACTCCGTGAGATCGCCCGCGTGCACCCCGAGTTGACCCGAGCGGTATGGCGGATGTCCGGCAAGGTCGCGCGGCCGCCGTGGGAGGGCGACGACGCCGAGTAGATCGACGCCGCCGCCCAGGTCACAGCGCCGCGGCGAGCCCCATGGCGACGACGGAGACCGTCATGCTCACCACCTCGACGACCACGACCCGCTCACGCCGCCGAGCCGCGTCGACCGCGATGCGCGTGGACAGAGCGATGAACCCCGCCATGGCGCCCGCCAGGAGCACGGAAGGGAGGGCACTGCTTCCGATCTGATGGCCTGCCGGGTGTATACCCGATCCGGCATATATACTCTCGGCGGCATGACCCGCCATCGTGCACACGAGCGCCGCCATGATGACGAGACCGCCTGAGGTGTGCACGGTCATCGCCGCACGGTGGCGCGTGACGGCGAGCGACACAGCGTCGTCGACCGGAGCCGGCAGTCCGGCGATGGACCGAAGCCGGACCGCCGAGGCGACGGCGAGGACGATCAGGACGACGGCCCAGAGCAACGGATGCAGCATCCCGACACCGGTCGCCAGGTCGAGCATCGCCGTGAGCATGACGATCGCGGCCACGAGGTCGAGGGGTCCGCGTCGGCCGCCGACGGTGCAACAGGCGCCGACGGCGGCCGGGACGAGCGCCCCGAGATGGAGGACCTCGCTCATCGCCGCGACCTAGTGCCCGTGGCCACAGTGCTCCTCGGCACCCTGGTCGTGACCTCCGTGTCCCGCGTGCGCGGCGCCGGTGTCGTGCGAACAGTGCCCGACCGCTTCGTTCGGCGGGACGTTCAGGGTCGGGTTCTTGCCGAAGAAACCGTAGGGCTTGAGCGTGAACCGGGCGTAGTCCACCGGCATCACCGGCCAGTCCTCTGGACGTGGGAAGTGCGTCGGTCCGAAGGTGTGCCAGAGCACGATGTCCTCGCCGTCGATCGACTCGTCGCCCTCGATGAACCGCGTGATACCGTCGCCACCCGGGTTCTGGTGGACGAAGTCGCCCGCCGCGTATCGCTCAGCCGGGTCGTACTTCGTGACGAAAAGGTGCTTCGTCGCGAACTCCGCCCGCTTGGCGATCGACGACGACGCGTCGGCCATGAGCGTCGGCGACTCCTGCGGGTACAGCACGTACCCCGTCGGGCGTCCCATCCGGTTCGTCTTCTCCGTGTTGACGATGTGCCAGGCCCGAGCGGCCGAGCCGTCCGCCACGCGTCCGGACCCCGCTTCCGTGCTGAGCCGCGTGACCCGCTTCGTGAACGCGTTGCCGTGCTCGTTCCCCGGCCCGATCGGCACCCGGACCGCGTCCACCTCCTCGACCGCGTTCGACAGACCGTCGACCATCATGTCCAGACGGGCCGAGAAGAGGTGCTGGTGGTACGGCCCACCGAGCCCGGGCGCGACCTCCGAGGCGTACGGGTAGTCGGCGCCCTCCGCGTCGAGCCCGGGGTACGCCGAGGTGAACAGGATGCCCGTCAGCTTCGACTCGCACTCGATGGTGCCGTCGAGGTACAGGTACCAGTAGAACCCGTAGTCGTAGTTGCCGACGGTCGTGAAGAACGAGATGACCAGCCGACGCGACCGCCGGACCTCGTTCGAGCCGGTGTACAGGTCGGAGTGCTTCCAGAGGGTGCCGAAGTCCTCCTCGTGCATGCAGATACCGTTCTCGATCGTGAACGGGTTGCCGAGTTCATCGGCGAGCACCGCGTCGAAGTACTTGATCTCGCCCACGCAGTCGCACCCGAGCGCCAAGGAGTTCGTGAACCGGCCGAACAGGTACTCGCCGGTGTCGAAGTAGTTCTGCCAGAAGCGCACGGGGGAGGGGTCACCGTAGGGGACCAGCATCTCGTTGATCGACGCCCGGTAGATGATCGGTCGTTCCTCGCCGGCATCGTCGAACGAGAGCTGACGGAGGACGAGGCCCTCACGGACGTCGAACCCGACCTGGAACCGCCAATTGCCCCACTCGACGAACTCGCCGTCGACCTGGAAGCTCGGACCCTCGGGCTGGGTGATGACGATCGGCTTGAGCGAGGAGAGCGGAGCACCCTGGACCGCCGGGTCGTCGAAGTTCCCGGGCTCCGCCGGAATCGCCAGGGCGGTCGCGTCGATCAGGCGGGTGATCCGCCGCGCCGCGGTGTCGACATAGGCGCTCAGCCCGTCGACGGGGTGGGCCCACGGGTGGTCGGCCGGGTAGTCCTGGCGGAATGCGAGGACCCGGACGATCCGGCGCCCGACCTCCTCGGGATAGTCGTAGAAGCCTGCCGACAGCGGGACGACCTTCACCTCGTCGACCGTGCAGCCACGGGCGGCGAGGGCGGCGACCCACCCCTCGTCCTCCGCCACGATCTCCGCGATGGCGTCGAACTCCTCGATGAGGATCGGCAGTTGGCCGCGGGAGCCGTCCAGCACGCCCGTGCTGAGCAGGGACCCGCTGTCGATGGACACCACGTTGTCCGTCGATCGACCCGTGGCCATGTCGAGCAGCATCACGCGGGCGAGGCGTTCCGGCAGTGGACCGTCGCCGGCCTGCCAGGCGAGCACCGCCCGCTTGTGGGGCTCCTCGAGGCCGACGTAGGCGAACCGGGTCGTCTCGGTGAAGTCGTCGAAGCCGGTGACGATGTCGCGGATGCGGTCGAACTCGGGTGCGGACAGGCTGGCGAGCGGGTGCTGGACGGGCGTGTCGCCGTCGGCGCTGCGCAGGGTGGTGGGGTCGGTGATGGTCATCGTGATGCTCCTGGTTCGGTGATGCGGGTGGTCGCGGGTGGCGAGGGGAAGGGTCGGATGGTCAACCGCCGATGGCGTCCATGACGTCGGCGTAGGCGGCCGGGCGACGACGACGCAGGTACGCGGCCTGCACGAGGCCGACGACGGGGCAGACCGCGATGAGGGCGAGGAGGACGGCGCTCACGGTTCCGAACACGGGGTTGCCGCCCGCATCCACGTCTCCGACGAGCATCGGGAAGTAGACGACGATCACGACGGCCGAACCGACGAGTCCGATGAACCCGAGGCCGGGTGCGACGACCGTGTTCCACAGCCGCCGATCCTGCTTCGTGCGAGCGAAGTACACGATCACCGCGAGGCTCGTGACCGCCATGAGGATCGCGATCGCGAGGGTCGCCACGCCGGCGAACCACGTGAACACCTGCAGGACGGGGTCGAGACCGAGCACGGCGAAGACGACGATCAGGATCGCTGCGGTTGCGCTCTGGACGAGCGACGAGGTGTGCGGCGAGAGGTGCTTGGGGTGGACTCCGCCGAGCCGGCCCGGCAGGACGCCGGCGTTCGACATCGTGTGCTGGTAGCGGGTGATGACGTTGTGGAAGGAGAGGACGCAGGCGAACATGCTCGTGATGAGGAGGACGTTGATGACGAGCTCTCCGACCGGACCGAGGTAGAGCAGCGTGGTGCGGAGGATCATCGCACCCGGGTCCTCACCGGCCACGGCGAGGACGTCGTCCGGCCCCCAGGCCATGACGAGCGCCCAGGAGGCGAGGGTGTAGAACAGGCCGATCCCGATCACCGCGATGTAGGTCGCCCGCGGGATCGTGCGGGACGGGTCCTTCGCCTCGTCGCGGAAGATCGCGGTCGCCTCGAACCCGATGAACGCCGCGATCGCGAACATCAGTCCGACACCGGGCGACCCGGAGAACACCTGCTCGGGCACGAACGGCTCGGCCGACAGCCCGTCGGCACCGCCGGTCACGATGACCGCGCCGGCGAGGACGAGGACGATCCCGACCTCCGCCACGAGCAGGACGCCGAGGACCTTCGAGCTGAGGTCGATGTGGCGGTAGCCGAGCAGACCGACCACGGCGATCGACGCGAGCGAGTAGACGTACCAGGGGATCTCCGGAGCGCCGAGACCGGCGAAGGTCACGCTCAACAGGTAGCCGATGTAGCCGTACACCGACACCTGGATGGTCGTATAGGTCAGGAGGGCGAGGAACGCCGACGCGAGACCGGCCGGCTTGCCGAGCCCGTATCCGACGAAGGTGAAGAAGGCACCCGGCTTGGGCACATGCCGGGTCATGGCCGAGAGTCCGACGGCGAACAGCAGGAGGATCACCGCGGACACGACGTACATGCTCGGGAAGCCGACCCCGTTGCCGAGCAGGATGCCGAGCGGTGCGGCTCCACCGACGACCGTCAACGGCGACGCCGCGGCGACGACCATGAAGACGATGGCGGTGACGCCGAGCGATCCCTTCAGGGACCGGGTGGGCTGTCCGGCATCGGTGGCCGGACCTTTCGTGACGGTCATGGACACTCCTCGAGCAATGCGGCGGTATCGGGACGAGGCCAGCATCGCGGTCTCCTGTTGCCGCCTCGTCTCGTCGCCGTAACACCTGCTCGGCACCGAATGAGACCGGTCGACACCGCTGTCTCATTTGACGGTCATGAAGCCGAAACACGCCCGCCACGCCGGTGCAACGGGACGCGCCTAGCCTGAACGACGAGGAGGAGGTGAGGGACGTGACGGCTCTGGAACGCGCGATCAGCAATCCTCCGAGCGTCCGTGGTCTCGAGTCCCGGTCACCGGTCGACGGCCTCCAGCGGCGCAGTGTCGGGTTCATCGACGTGTTCGCCCAGTCCGTCTCGGCAGTGGCGCCGTCCGCCGCTGCGACGACGATCCCGTTGATCGTCACCGTGACCGCGGGCGGGGCGACCATGTGGTCGCTCGCCATCGCGATGCTGCTGTCGTTGCTCGTCGCCACCACCGTGAACGTGTTCGCGAAGCGCATCGCCGCGACCGGCTCGCTGTACACCTTCGTCTCCAAGGGGCTCGGAACGGGTGCGGCCTTCGTCACGGGCGTCGCGCTGCTCATCGGGTACGGCTTCATCGCCATGTTCGCCCTGGCCGGAGCCGGGTACTACCTGTCGATCCTGCTGCACCGGTTCTGGCCCGGCATGCCGAGTTCGACGGGAGTCGTGTCCGCACTGCTCGTCTGCATGGCCATGGTCTGCCTCGTCGTGCTCGTCCGCGGGATCCACCTGTCCACCCGGGTGACCCTGATCGTGGAGAGCGCCTCGGTCGCGATCATCCTGATCCTCGTGGGCGTGCTCCTGTCGCAGCTGGGACCGACGCCCGACTGGGCGGTGCTCGGGCTGGACGCCTCCCCGGAACACCTCGCGGTCGGATCGGTCCTCGCCGTGACCGCCTTCGTCGGATTCGAGAGCTCCTCGACGCTGGGCGTCGAAGCCCGCCGGCCCTTCGCGAGCATCCCACGGTCCCTGGTCTGGACCGTCGTCGGCGCGGGTCTCCTCTTCCTCGTCACCTCGTACAGTCAGCTGGCGGGCTTCGCGGCGTTGGGGGAGGACATCACCGCGACGCGGACGCCCATCAACGACCTGGCGCTGGCCTCCGGGGTCGAATGGATGGGACTGCTGCTCGACCTGTCCGTAGCGGCCTCGTTCCTCGCCTGTGCGATCGCCTCCATCACGGCGTTCTCGCGGGTCGTCTTCTCGATGGGTCGAGAAGGGGTCCTCCCGTCGCGCCTCGGGACCACGCACGGCCGGTTCCGAACGCCCCATGTGGCGATCATCACGGCTCTGGCGATCGTCACGCCCGTCTCGGTGCTCGCGCTCCTGCTGACCGGAGGAGCCTGGGCGGCCATGCAGGTCCTCATCGTCGTGGCCGCGGCCGGGTACATCACCGCCTACGTCCTCGTCTGCATCGCAGCCCCGGTCTTCCTCTGGCGGATCGGAGAACTGACGCTCTGGCCGCTCCTGCGCGCGGTGGTGGCCGGGGTGCTGCTGTCCGTCGCGCTCGTCGTCTACCTGGTCGTCGAGAGCACCGGCGAACGGGGCGTCGGCGTCTGGGTGTTCCTCGTCACGATGGCGCTCGGTATCACGATCTGGGCGATCCGGCATCGACGCCGACCGTGGCTGAGTTCGACCGTGGGGGTCTACGACGAGACGGTGAGCGCCGACGTGCTCGGCGGACCGTCCGCGGAGCACCGGTGAGCGGCGCGGGCGAGCTCCGCGCCCGACAGCCGAAGGCCGTGCACAGCGCGCTCACCGTGCTCGAAGAGGTCGCGCGATGCGGTGCCGGTGTGACGGCGCAGGAGGTCTCAGCCGGACTCGACATGCCGAGGGCGACCACCTACCGACTCCTCAACCTCCTCGTCCAGGACGAATACCTCGTCCGCATGCCCGACCTGCGCGGATTCGCACTCGGGCGGAAGGTCGTCGAGCTCGCCCATCTCGTCGCTCCGGCCCCACCCCCGCTCGCTGCGCGCGAGGTGATCGGACGATTGCGGTCGAGCGTCCGAGGAGGCGTCCACCTCGTGCGGTACGAGGGCGATCGGATCAGGATCGCGGATGCGGATCCCGACTTCCCGTTGAGTGACGAGCAGCGGATCGTCAGGCGCCTCGACACCTCCGCGATCGGGCGCCTCCTTCTGCACGAGCTCGCTCATGGCGGATACGACTGGTCAGGACTCGTCCAACGGCCGTTCCGGGACGCCGAGCCGTTGATCCGCGACGTCGAACGACTCGGGTATGCACGACAGGTGGGTGAGGTGACGCCCGGTCACGGTTGCCTCGTGGTCCCGATCCGGGACGACCGCGGCGGTCTCGTCGCGGGGCTGTCGCTCTCGGCACCCAGTGAGCGGATCGAGCGCCCCGCCGCACTCCTGGACCTCTTGCTCGACGGCTCGCACCAGCTGCAGCCGCTCCTCGTCTGACCACCGGATGTCCGTGTGACATCAGCCTCGAGAAGGCGCATAATCAGAATATGCAGCCAGCTGATCGTTTCCGCGCATGACGGAGTCCACGCCTTCCGCGAAGCCTGAGCGCTCGCCGTCGGACCGTCGCAAATGGTTCGGCCTCGTCGTCATCAGCATCGCCGTCGCGCTCATCATCGTCGACTCGACGATCGTCAACGTGGCGATCCCGTCGATCGTCGACGACCTCGGGATCTCCTCGACCCAGGTGCAGTGGGTCCAGGAGTCCTACACGCTCGTCTTCGCCGCACTGCTCATCGTGTTCGGCACGCTCGCCGACCGGTTCGGCCGTCGTCGCATGCTGCTCATCGGCGTCGTGGTCTTCGGCGGAGCCTCCGTCTTCGCCGCCATCGCGCCGACGGGCGACCTCCTGATCCTGTCCCGGGTCATCCAGGGCGTCGGCGGCGCGATGATCCTGCCGACGACCCTCTCCATCATCAACGCGACCTTCCGAGGTCGCGACCGTGCGATCGCCTTCGCGGTCTGGGGCTCCACGATCGGGGGCATGGTGGCAGTCGGTCCGCTCCTCGGCGGCTGGCTCACCACCGACTTCTCCTGGCGCTGGGCGTTCGGGATCAACGTGCCGCTCGGTGTCCTCATCATCGTCGGACTGCTCCTGTTCGTCTCGGAGTCGCGGGAACCCGCGACCGACCGCATCGACGCCGTCGGCGCCGTCCTGTCGATCCTGACGAGCGCGTCCCTCGTCTACGGACTCATCGAGGGCCGGAGTCTCGGGTGGTGGCTCACGGACACCCCGCTCGTCATCGGGGACTGGACCTGGCCGTTCACCCTCTCCCCGGTACCTGTGGCCCTCATGGTCACGGTCCTCGCAGGTGTCGCGTTCGTCCTCTGGGGACGCCACCGGATGCGCCAGGGGCGCAGCACGATCATCGCGTTCTCCCTGTTCTCACTGCCGTCGTTCCGGAACGGCAACATCGCCGCCCTCATCGTCTCGCTGGGGGAGTTCGGCATCATCCTCTCGCTGCCGATCTGGCTCCAGTTCGTCCTCGGCTACAGCGCACTGCAGACCGGTCTGATCCTCCTGGCCCTCGCGATCGGTTCCTTCGTCGCGAGCGGGTTCGCCGGCGCGTTCGGCAACCGGGTCGCGCCCGTCCTCATCGTCCGCGTCGGCATCGTCGCGGAGATCATCGGTGTCGCGGGTATCGGGCTGGTCGTCGGACCGGCGACCGAATGGTTCGCGATCGTGCCGTTCCTGTTCGTCTACGGCTTCGGCGTCGGTCTCGCCACCGCACAGCTGACGGGCGTCGTCCTGAAGGACGTGCCCGTCGAGCAGAGCGGCCAGGGCTCCGGGACGCAGAGCACGGCGAGGCAGATCGGCTCGGCACTCGGTATCGCCGTCCTCGGGACCATCCTCTTCGTGAGCACGGCGTCGGTCCTCGACGGACGACTCGAGGACGCCGGTGTGCCGACCGCGCAGCGCGACGCCCTCGTGACGAGTGTCGTCGACAGCTCGGGCGCCGCCATCGCCGGTCTCGACGCGAACCCGGCGACCGCGACGGTGGCCGAGGACGCCAGGATCGCCCTGTCGGACGGCACCCGCTCCGCGGCGTTCGCGGCCGCAGGATTCCTGGCCGTCGGCTTCCTCGCCACCCTGTCGCTCGGCGCCGGGCGCCGGGAGGACCGAGAGGACGAAGCCGGAGCACGAGCGGACGGGACGCACTCCTCCGAGACGTCCGACCCGGCCCCGCGGGCGTAGGACGCGAGGCCGCCTCACACCTCCGCCGACGTCGCATCGGCGTCGTACAGCGCACAAGCATCCAGGTTCGACTGGGAGGCCCCCGTACAATCGTCACCGGACGGCTCCGCCCGAGCGGACCGTCCCCACCGCCCATGACACGCCACCGCCACCGCCCACGCCTCCTCAGCGCCCTCGCAGCAGCCGCGCTGTCGTTCGCCGTGGTGTCCGCCGGCGGATGGTCCACGGGTTCCAGCGCGATCGCCTCGCCCGAGCTGAGCGCGAACACGGCATCGACTCCCGACGGCCTCGTGTCCGTCGAGGTGAGTCCGAGCGACGGGGGAGCGGTCGAACCCTCCTCCCTCACCTCGTTCGGCATCACGCTCACGAACGGCACCGACGCCGATCTCCCCGCCGGCTCCGTGTCCGTGGCGATCACCACGGCGCGGATCACCGGCACGGCGGCGCTCGACGCCTGGCTCGACACGACCGGTGCGGACGCGGCCGCGACCCCCGCCGGCACCACCGTGGTGCGGACGATCGACATCCCCGAGCTCATCGCCGGGCAGCAGTACGTCGTCAGCGGGCTCGACTTCACTCCTCCGGCGCTGGGGTTCGACGACACCGACGCGTGGGGCTCCTACGGCGTCTCAGCCGGCTACGTCGCGGGCGACACGGCGGCCGGAGGTCGGACGGCGCTCGTCTGGCGGGCGCAAGGACAGCCCACGTCAGCCACCGTCGCGCTCGTCGCCCCGCTCACCGTGCCGCTCAGTTACGGCGGACTCCTCGATGCGGACGAACTCACCGAGCTCACGGCCGACGACGGCGCGCTCACGACGCAGCTCGACGCACTCTTCGGCGAGCAGATCGCGCTCGGGATCGACCCACGCATCATCGCGTCCATCCGGGCGCTCGGCACGCGCGCACCGGAGAGCGCCGTCGCCTGGCTCGCCCGCCTCGAGGCCGCTCCGAACGAGACCTTCGCGCTCCAGTACGGCGACGCCGAACCCGCCGTGCAGGCCGAAGCCGGCCTCGACCGACTGCTGACCCCGAGCTCGTTCTCCTTCGCCCTGAACGTCGCCGACTTCCCCGTCGTGCAGCCGACCGAGACGCCCACCCCGACCGCGTCGCCGACCACCGGGCCCGACGACGTCCAGCCGACTCCGCAGGCCGGCTCCTCACCGGCCACGTCCTCCGACCCATCGGCGGCAGCCACTCCGTCGGACGAGCCGACACCCACACCGAGCCCCTCCGAGACGCCCGGGCAGGCGGTGCCGACCGTTCCGACGATGGACGAGCTCCTCAGGTGGAGTTACTCGCTCCCCAGCATCGTGTGGGCGGGAGGCGCGGTGACCGATGCGGATCTCGCCGTCTTCGCCGCATCGGGCGGAACGGTCACGTTGCTCGACTCCGCGAACACGACCGACACCGGACAGTCCGTGCGCGCCTCGACGGCGGTCGGCACGGCGCAGACGCTGCTGGCCGACCACGGCCTCGCCGAGTCACTGGGCGACGCCGCCGCCGCCACGACAGACGCCGCGTTCGAGAGCGCCATCGCCGACGTGAACGCGCGGGCGGCCGCCATCGGCACCGAGGGTTCGTCCGGCGGAACGGTCGTCGCCGTGCTGCCTCGGGGAGTGGACACGACCCTGCCCGCCCTCGCCGACACCGTGAACGCGCTCCGCTCCCTGCCGGCCACGACGCAGACCTCCCTGGCGGCGACGCTCGCCGAGCCCCCTGCCGCGGCGACGCTCGGGGCGATGGCACCCGACAGCGAACGCGTGTCCGACGTGCAGGTCCTCCTCGACGAGGAACAGGACGTCAACGCCTTCTCCTCGGTGCTCGACGAACCCGAGCTGCTGACCGGACGGGAGCGCGCCACCCTGCTCTCCAGCCTCGCGGCCGGCTGGCTGCGTACGGAGGGCGACTGGGGATCGGCGGTGACCGCGCAGCAGGAACGGACGGACACGGTCCTCGCGTCGGTGCGCGTCACCGACAGCAGTCGCATCAACATGGTCGGCGGCGAGGTGTCCCTGCCGTTCGCCGTGCGCAATGACCTGCCCTATCCCGTCACCGTGGTCATGGAGGCCTCGCCGAGCAACGGTCGACTGAGCATCTCCGGTTCCGTGACGCAGGAGATCGCCGCGGACTCGCGCGCCACCGTGCTCGTCCCCGTGCAGTCGCAGATCGGCAACGGCGACGTCACCCTCCGTCTGCAACTCTTCAGCACCAGCGGGCAGGCGATCGGCGAACAGTCCTTCGTGGGCGTGAACGTCCGCGCCGACTGGGAGGGCATCGGTGCCGTCGTCCTCGCCCTGCTCGTCGCCCTGCTGTTCGTCAGCGGTGTGGTCCGCATGGTCCTCAGTAGACGAGCCAAGCGACGCGGCCCGGGTGCCGACTCCGCCGCCTCCGCAGATGCTCCGCACAGCGGTCAGCCGCTAGGCGATGAGCCCCCGGTAGAGTCGTCACCCGGACGACAGGAGACGAATGGCTGACGGCATCGGCAGGGCGAGCGCGCTCCTCGCCTCGGGAACCCTCGTCTCCCGACTGCTCGGCTTCGTCAAGGCGATCCTCGTGGCTCAGGCCATCGGCGTCCTGGTCATCGGCGACACCTTCGCGATCGCCAACCAGCTCCCGAACACGATCTACGTCATCATCGGTGGCGGCGTGCTCAGCGCCGTGCTCGTGCCACAGATCGTCCGTGCGGGGATCCATGCCGACGGTGGCAACGCGTACATCAACAAGCTCGTCACCATCACCCTCGTCTTCATCGGCGGGGCCACCGCGCTCATCACCCTGCTCGCACCCGTGTTCGTGTTCATCGTCGCCGCGACGCTGTCGCCTGATCAATTCGCGCTCGCGACGGCATTCGCCTACTGGTGTCTCCCGCAGATCCTGTTCTACGCGCTCTACACCGTCCTCGGGGAGGTCCTGAACGCACGCAAGATGTTCGGACCGTTCACCTGGGCACCGGTGCTCAACAACGTCATCGCGATCGCCGGGCTGATCGCCTTCATCACGCTGTACGGCAGCGGCGACCTCGCGGTCAGCGAGTGGACCGACGGTCGAACGGTGCTCCTCGCAGGCTCCGCCACCCTCGGCGTCGTCGTCCAGGCTGCCTTCCTCATGCTGTTCTGGCGTCGGGCCGGACTGCGTTTCCGACCGGACTTCCAGTGGCGAGGCGTCGGCCTCCGCGCCACCGGGCGGATCGCCAGCTGGACCTTCGGCATGCTGCTCCTGACGACCGGTGCGGGGATCGTCGAGACCCAGATCGTCGCTTCCGTGAGCAAGCAGGGACCCTCGGTCGCGATCCTCAACTACGCCTGGCTGATCTTCATGCTCCCGCACTCGATCATCACCGTCTCGATCGCGACGGCCTATTTCACGCGGATGAGCGAGCACGCGCAGGGCACACGCGATCGCGGACGGGACATCCCGCGGCTGCAGGCCGACATCTCCGGGGCCATCCGCGTCGTGAGCGTCCTCATCGTGCTCGCAGCGGCCGTCATCATGGTGGTCGCCGTGCCGTTCGGCAGTGTCTTCGCCGAGACGTTCGAACAGGCGCAGGCGATGGGCGGCATCATCATCGCGTTCGTGATCGGACTCGTGCCCTTCTGCATCCTCTTCGTCCTCCAGCGCGCCTTCTACGCCCTCGGAGACACGAAGACACCCTTCTTCTTCACCCTGTTCCAGACCCTCCTGTTCGTCCTCCTGGCGCTGATCGTGCTCCTGGTCCTCCCACCGCATCTGGTGGGTGCCGGCGTAGCGCTCGCCATCACGATCGCGTGCATCGCACAGACCGTGGTCGCCGCACTGCTGCTCCGGCGCCGGCTGGGGGGTCTCGACGGCCGACGTATCGTCCTGAGCCTGGTCCGGTTCATCGCCGCCGCCGTGCCTGCGGCTGTGGTCGGAGTCGTCGTGCTGTTGCTGCTCGGCGGTGTCAGCGAGGAAGGGTTCCCGACCGCCACGATCCCCGGCGCCATCGTCACCATGGGCGTCGTCGGGGCGGCGATGGCCGCCGTGTACCTCGCGGTGCTCGCCCTCCTCCGCACGCCGGAGCTCAAGGCGGCCTTGGCGCCCGTCCTCGCCCGGTTCGGGCGCTGACACCCACGGGTCGACGCCACCTCACGCACACCGGCTGAGAGCTGCCCGAGGCCCCGGGGGGAGCGGAATAGCGGCCGGTTAGGATGTGTTACACCACTCGGAACCCCGGAACCCACCTGGTCCGGGAGCCCACGAA
Organism: Plantibacter sp. T3; assembly: GCF_902506515.1. Lineage (NCBI taxonomy): Bacteria > Bacillati > Actinomycetota > Actinomycetes > Micrococcales > Microbacteriaceae > Plantibacter > Plantibacter sp. T3. Next base: position 642,045 of record NZ_LR733286.1, read on the forward strand.
CCACTGAGGAGCATCGTGCGTCAGGTCATCATCATCGGATCAGGACCCGCCGGCTACACGGCGGCGATCTACGCTGCCCGCGCCTCGCTGCAGCCGCTGCTCGTGGCGTCATCGGTCGAGGCCGGCGGCGAGCTCATGAACACCACCGAGATCGAGAACTTCCCCGGCTTCCCCGAGGGCATCCAGGGCCCCGAGCTCATGATGAAGCTCCAGGAGCAGGCAGAGCGGTTCGGCACCGAGGTCCTCTACGACGACGTCACCGAGCTCAAGCTCGACGGCGACGTCAAGACGGTCACCCTCGGCAACGGACAGGTGCACGAGGCACACACCGTGATCTTCGCCACCGGCTCCGCCTACCGCAAGCTCGGCCTGCACGACGAAGAGCGACTCTCCGGCCACGGTGTGTCCTGGTGCGCCACCTGCGACGGTTTCTTCTTCAAGGAGAAGACGATCGCGGTCATCGGCGGCGGCGACAGCGCCATGGAGGAGGCCACCTTCCTCACGCGGTTCGCGTCGAAGGTGTACGTCATCCACCGCAAGGACACCCTGCGCGCGTCGAAGATCATGCAGGACCGTGCGTTCGCGAACGAGAAGATCGAGTTCATCTGGAACAGCGAAGTCGCCGGCATCACCGGCGCCGACGCGGTCGACGGCGTGACGCTGCGCTCGACCACCGACGGCACCGAGACACACCTGCCGCTCGGTGGCCTCTTCATCGCGATCGGCAACGACCCGCGCACGCACCTCATCCACGGCCAGCTGGAGCTCGCCCCCGAGGGCACGATCGCCGTCAAGGGCCGCTCGTCGAAGACCAACCTCCCCGGCGTCTTCGCCGCGGGCGACGTCATCGACCCCACGTACCGACAGGCCATCACCGCGGCCGGCAGCGGCACCATCGCCGCCCTCGACGCGGAGCACTACCTCGCAGACCTCGAGCAGGCTGCTGGGGAAGCGTCGGCCATCGGCGAAGCACAGACGGCCGGTCGTCCGCAGCCGGCCGACCCCGTGCTCACCACCACCGTTTGATCGACGGCCAGGCTGTCGGCCTGGCCACCACGAAGGAGAACACTCATGTCAGATGCAGTCACCGAGGCCACGTTCGACGAACTGGTCATCAACAGCGACAAGCCCGTCCTCGTCGACTTCTGGGCCGCCTGGTGCGGTCCGTGTCGCGCGGTCGGCCCGATCCTCGACACGATCGGCTCCGAGAACAGCGACAAGATCACCGTTCTCAAGCTGAACGTCGACGAGAACCCGAACCTGGCCATGAAGTACCAGATCACCTCCATCCCCGCGATGAAGGTCTTCAAGGGTGGCGAGGTCGTGCAGACCGTCATCGGCGCCAAGCCGAAGGCCGCACTCGAGAAGGATCTCGCAGCTTTCCTCGCCTGATCAGGTTTTTCTGAACCACTGAACCGCCCGGCTCATCTGAGCCGGGCGGTTTTCGGTATCGTAGATGTTTCACGTGAAACATCTACGAAACCGTCCCTGATCAGGGATTAGCTAGTCCGAACAGGCTCCGTTCAGACAGAGCGATCTCGACCGTCTCGGTCCCTGAGCTTGTCGAAGGGCATGAGTAACCTTGCGGCCGACTGGCCCATGTTTCACGTGAAACAGCGTCAGGAAGACTGTCCGAATCCTGACTCGCCAAGCTCGCTCAGAATGCGGTTGAGGTCGGCGATGGTTGCGAACTCCACGACCATCTGTCCCTTCTTCGCACCGAGCGTCACCTTCACGCGGGTGTTCAGGCGGTCGCCGAGGCGGTCTGCGATCTCATCGAGTTGTCCGCGTCGCGATCCGGCCACCGGACGCGGCTTCTTCGCCTGAATGCCCTGAGCCGCAGCAGCCTCGGCCGCGCGAACCGACAGGTCCTCGTTCACGATCTTGTCGGCCAAGCGCTGCTGTGCCTCAGGATCGGTCAGCGACAGGATGGCGCGAGCATGTCCGGCGCTCAGCACACCGGCAGCGACGCGCTGCTGCACGGCCGCGGGCAGCTTGAGCAGGCGGATGGTGTTGCTGATCTGGGGGCGGGAACGACCGATGCGGTTGGCAAGCTCGTCCTGGGTGATTCCGAAGTCGGCCAGGAGCTGCTGGTATGCAGAAGCCTCCTCGAGCGGATTCAGCTCAGAGCGGTGCAGGTTCTCGAGCAGCGCATCGCGCAGCATGTCCTCGTCGGCGGTGTCCTTGATGATCGCGGGGATGCGGTCGAGACCCACCTCCTTGGAGGCGCGAAGACGGCGCTCACCCATGATGAGTTCGTATCGTTCGTCGTCGCCAGGGATCGGTCGGACCACGATCGGCTGCAGCACGCCTACCTCACGGATGCTCGTGACGAGTTCGGCGAGGTGGTCCTCATCGAAGACCGTGCGCGGCTGGTTGGCGTTCGGCACGATCAGTTCGGGGGAGAGGTACGCCAGCCGGGCACCGGGGACGGCCACGAGCTGCGGCCCATCTGTCGTGGGCGCAGCGGCGTCCGGTGCAGTGGACGCGTCGGCTGCCGCCGCCTCTGCTGCGGCGGCGTCCGCGGCGGCAGTAGCCGCGTCCTTCGCCGCCTTGCGGGCAGTGCCCTGGTTGTCGGGGAAGAAGACGTCGACGGGACGGTTCGCCTGCGAGTCTGAACTCGTCGTCGGAATGAGTGCACCGATCCCGCGACCGAGTCCAGTTCGTTTCGTTGCCATCAGTGACTGACTCCCTCAGGGTGGTTCGTATCGGGTGTATCGGAGGAGCCTGCGGCCCATCGGTTGGCGATCTCCGCCGCTGCTTCGAGATAGGACACCGCGCCGAGTGACGTGGGGTCGTAGCTGATGACGCTCTGCCCGAAGCTGGGGGCTTCGGAGATGCGCACCGCTCGTGGGATGACCGACTCGAGGACCTGCCCGGTGAAGTGGTCTCGGACGTCCTGGGCCACCTGCTGCGCGAGGTTGGTGCGCCCGTCGTACATCGTCAGGAGAATGGTGCTGACGGCGAGCCCTGGGTTCAGGTGCCGCTGGATCAGCTGGATGCTACTGAGGAGCTGACTCAAGCCCTCGAGCGCGTAGTACTCGCACTGGATCGGGATGAGTACCTCTTTGGCCGCTACGAAGGCATTGATCGTCAGGAGGCCGAGGGACGGCGGGCAGTCGATCAGGACGTAGTGGAACGGCTCTTCGGCGTCCTGGATGAACTGTTCGAGCGCCGTGCGGAGTCGGTGCTCACGCGCGACCTGTGACACGAGTTCGATCTCCGCGCCGGCGAGATGGATCGTCGAGGGAGCGCAGAACAGCGTTGGGAACTCGGGGCTCTGCTGGACGACATCGGCCAGGGGGAAGTCGTCGATCAGGACGTCGTAGACACTCGGGACGTCCGAGTGATGCTCGACACCGAGTGCGGTTGACGCGTTCCCCTGGGGATCCAGGTCGATCACGAGGACACGAGCGCCCGAACGGGCGAGGGCGGCGCCGATGTTGACGGTGGTCGTCGTCTTGCCGACCCCACCCTTCTGGTTGGAGACCGTGAAGACCCGAGTGTGGTCGGGCGTCGGCAGGGTTGCGTGAGCCAAGGCTTTACGCCTCTCAGTCAGATGATGGAGCTCGCGAGCCAACGGCGTGGACGCGTCGAAGGCGCTACCAACGGAGTCGCGCTCGGGAGCCGCGGAATGCGTTGGTTCGGGTTGTTTCACGTGAAACCTTCTTGCTCGAAACGTGTACTTCAACCGTACCAGCGTGGGCTGACGCCAGGGGAGCGATCTCCGACAGTGATCGGGGGAGTGCGTACGCACGGAGGCCATCGAGCGCTGTTTCGCGACACCCGCATATCGTCGGACGTCCCGAACGGCGCCCAGAAGGGCCACCTCCCCCTCCTTCTTCCACAGGGTTATCCACAGGGCTCCGGGATGCCCGATCCCGCGGAACCGCGTGCGCTTCGGGCGTGCAGGTCGAAGCTGGTCAGATCAGCCCGCGACGAGCCCGGCGGATGTGTGTTGACAACCACGAGGGAGAGTCCTCTGTGATCAGGCAGAGATCCGCGTCTTTCCGCGGAAGTTCGCACCCGAAGGCCCCTCTCCGGGTTCGGTAGGTCCGTTCTCTTGCCCCAGTGCGGGTTGACCACAGTGCGGTGGTACGCCGGTTGGGGCCCGCTTCTTCGCGGAGGATCACCACTTCCTCCGGTTAGGCGCGAGAACTGTCCACAGAGTTATCCACAGGCGCCATCTCCACGCGCACGTATTGTGGAGAGCTGTACGACTGGCGCAAGTTCGCGCCAGCGTTTCACGTGAAACCAAGACTCCGTGCACGCCGAGCCGTCGAACGGCTCACATCGTTAGGCGCCTTTCCAACCTCTGGCCACAGCTCGCCATCCGCCTCACCGGTGTGATCCGACACTGGGGAAGCGGTAGCGACAAAGCATCACGTAACCGGTCCAAATCCACACTCGGTCAGTCATACCCGGCCGCTGTTTCACGTGAAACACTCTCGGCGGGACCAACGCACCCGATGGGTGTGATCTCGAGCGCAAGCCAGCCTGCGCCCGCGCACTGTGCTCGTCGAGCTCGACCCGTCTGCGCCACCGCGTTGCAGGCACGCAGGAGCAGACCGCCACCCATGTTCCACGTGAAACATCGAACACCGTGCCAGTCAGCCGTGACGACCTCACTCGCGTATGCATTCACTCAGAGAGCCGGGTCACACGGCTCCGGGTCGACGGGAACCATTTCTGAGAACGAAGAACTCAAGCGCGTGGCGCATTCCCACGTTCCACGTGAAACGTCGCTCGATCTCATCCTTACGGCAGTAAGCACGCTCCGTCGAGGCGATCTCGGCGCGAAATCATACGTCGGGAATCGGGAGTACGCCAGCTCCTTCCAAACTGACGGTAGTGACGAGCACGATTTCCGCAATGCCGACACCCTTCGACACACCGTGACGCCGAAGTTCCCCCATGCGCCGTACGTCGCCGTCCGTGGGGGAGCGCTCGGAGTAGCAGCAGGGTGCTCCGCATGACCGCACCGCACGGCGCCAGAACCTCCACGAGCGCGGCGCCTTCGACGCACGCGAGAGCGACAGGCAGACCATCTCTCCTTCTCCGGCCGGCAGCTCACCCAGCACCTCACCCAGGACCGACCCGCCGGTGGACATGAACCTGCCGATAGTCGGGCGCCAGTCGGCCCGCAGGCAGGTGAGGAACTGGCGGACTGCGCATCTCGCAGCAGGTCTCCAACGACGGATCAGCCACGTGAAGCACCACCGCGAGTCAGTTGAACGTGTGGAACGCGGGGACGGGGCCGACGCATCTTCCCTGCAACCAACGACCGCCTCGGACCTACCCGGGATTCGAACCAAGGCCACAGATCCCTGACAAGCCCGACCGGATCACCAACCGGGGAGGTCCCACCGTTGCCACCCGCACTCGTCCGTCATCTCCGGAGGGGCAGCTAGCTGGCCGGCCACAGCGCACAGCATCGACACCTGGGTGCGCCGACCACCGGAGCGCGGAGCATCGCCGTCCGTCGATGGCGGTGCCGGCTCCGCGTCACGAGACTGGGCTACAGGCCAATTGAAGAACATATGTGAGATATCAGGAGCAACACTGCTGACAAAGGCCAGAAAACACTCGAATCCAGCCCACCGAGCGGGCCTGATCCGCGTCGGAATGGGCCGGAGAATCGTTCCTGACGAACTCAGGACCCCTGAAATGGCCTCGTTTTCCAGCGGGGTTCGTCAGGAGCCATTCTCCCGAGAGCTCGCAAACCGCCGAACATCGTCTGTGAGGCCCCTCGCGGAGGCCCCAAGAGCTCTCGCCCGACTTCAGCCGCGGACGGTTCCCACGATGACTCGGGTCGGCTCCGCGAGAACGCCCTCGCCAAGCGTTCGAACCTCGACGCCGGAGACCCGGTACTTGCGAAGCTCCTTGGTCGATGCATCGACCTCCGCCTGCGCGCCGGCACCCTTCATGAGGACCAGCTCTCCGCCGTCCCGGAGCAGGGGAGCAGTGAGGGGGAGCAACTTGCGGAGCGCACTGACCGCGCGCGCGGTCACCTGGTCGAGGGGCTCATCGAGACGAACCTCCTCAGCGCGCGCTCGCACGACGGTGACGTTCTCGAGCCCGAGGACTCCGACCTGATCGTTGAGCCAGGCGACTCGACGTTCCATCGGCTCGATGAGCACGAACTCGACGTCCGGCCGGGCGATCGCGAGAACCAGTCCAGGCAGCCCCGCGCCAGTGCCGACATCCCCGACTCGGCCGGGACGAAGGAGCGGAGCCACGATCACGCTGTTGAGGATGTGGCGCGTCCAGAGACGCGGAAGCTCCAGGGGCCCGATCAGCCCGAGTGGCTCACCGAACTCCGCCAGGTTCGCGGCGAAGGCACGACCGACATCGATCCGGTCGCCGAACAACTCGGCTGCTTCCGCCGGTTCCGGTTCGAGTCCTGCAGGCACGTCAGTCATCGCAGTTTCACGTGAAACGATCAAGCCGCGTCAGCCGCGGGTGATGACGGTGTGACGGTCGCGGCCTTCGCCGTGCGACTCGGACACGAAGCCGCGAGCCGACACGATGTCGTGGACGAGCTTGCGCTCGTAGCTCGACATCGGGGGGAGTGCCGCCTCCGTGGAACCAGCCTCGATGCGCTCGACCGCTCGCTCCACGAGGGCGCCGAGCTCCTGCTGACGCGCTTCGCGGGATCCGCCGATGTCGAGGATGAGCCGGGAGAAGCCACCGGTGCGGTTCTGAACAGCCAGGCGGGTCAGCTCCTGCAGCGCGTTGACCGTGTCGGGACGCGAGAGGAGACGCAGGTTGCTCTCCGTGGGGGAGTCGATCGACACGTACGCACGACCATTGCGGGCATCGATGTCGATGTCGCCATCGATGTCGCAGATGTCGAGGAACTCCTCAATGTAGTCCGCTGCGACGTCGCCCTCTTCTTCGAGCTGCGTGATGGTGGGTGCTTCGTCCTGGGCCGGGGCCAGTTCCTGGTCAGTCACCGATACTCCTACTTGTCTCGTCCGTCGGTCTGCTGCTTCTTCGCGCGCGCCTTGCCCATGGGCTGCTGGCGCTGCGTCGGGGTCTTCTTCTCGGGTACCGGCGCCTCGGAGATCGAGATGACGTCGCCGTTCGGCGTCATGAGCTTGCCCTTCCGCGCGAGACGCTCCTCACGAGCCTTCGCAGCGTCGGAACCAGGCGTCGGCATGTTCCGGATGACGAGGAACTGCTGCACCATCGTCCACGCGTTGGACGTCAGCCAGTAGAACATGACGCCGAGCGGGAAGGCGAAGCCGGAGAAGAGGAACACGAACGGCAGGATGTAGAGGAGGATCCGCTGCTGCTTGAACTGCGGGCTGGCCTTCGTCTCGGCCGACATGTTCTTCGACACGATCTGCAGCTGCGTGATGAACTGCGACGCGCACATGAGGATGACCATGACGGCGGCGATGATGACGACCGCCCAGTTGACCGGGTTGCCGGCGAGTGCCGCCTGCATGCTCGTGTGCAGCGGAGCGATCCCGAACAGGTTCGCGTCGCCGAACTGCACGGCGAGGGTCTCGTTCAGGGGACCGACGCCGGCCTTGCTCTTCTGGGCGTCGTTGAGCACGGAGAACAGGGCGAAGAAGATCGGCATCTGGACGAGCAACGGCAGACATCCGCTGACGGGGGAGGTGCCGTGCTTCTTGTACAGCTCCATCGTCTCGCGGGACATCGCCTCACGGCTGGCCTGGTCGCGCTTGCCCTTGTACTTCTCCTGCACCTTCTTCATCTGCGGCGCGATCTCGAGCATCTTGCGCTGGCTCTTGATCTGCTTGATGAAGAGGGGGATGAGTGCCGCACGGACGACCAGGACGAGCCCGACGATCGAGAGGACCCAGGTGAGACCGGCCGCGGGGTCGAGTCCGATGGCCGTCCACAGCAGGTGCCAGCCCACGAGGAGCAGCTCGACCGCCCACTTGAGCGGCCAGAGAATTGTGCCGATGATGTCCATAGGTGCGGGTCAGCCCTTTCCGTGGCTCGGTTGCACGACAAATCCGTGAGAAGTGACGCTGTACCGGAAGTTCTTCTTGGGCGGTACCTCGTCGAAACGAGGTGCTGCCCAGGGGTGGCATCTCGCGATGCGCGCCGCTGCCATCGCCGAACCGACGACGACACCGTGTTGCTGCACCGCTCCCAGAGCGTACGCGGAACAGCTGGGGTAATACCGGCAGACGTCGCCGTACAGCGGAGAGATCGCGGCGCGATACCCGCGAAGCGCCAGCACCGCAGCATTGCGGGGCGCGAGGCAGGTGGCAGCGAGGACGCCGTTCATCGGTGCGCGTCCGAACTCTCGACGATGACGCCGCGTTTGGCGAAGGCGCGATCGATCTCGGCATGGAGCGAGGCGAACGGCGCCGTCGCTGCAGACGGCAGCGCCCGGATGACCACGTCAGCGCCGTGGGCAGCCTGAACGACGCTGTCGTGACAGATGGCCTTCAAACGACGTCTGACAAGATTGCGGGTCACTGCGTTACCGACCGTTTTCGCAACGATGAACCCGAAGCGCGGCTGTCCGCCCTTCGGGTTCATGCGTACGTACGTGACCGTGTGCTCGCCGACGAACCGGGACCCGCGACGAACTACCCCTCGGTAGTCGTCGCCGGACGTGATCCGGCTCGCACGCTCGAGCACGACGGCTCTACGCGGAGAGTTCGGTGCGGCCCTTGGCGCGACGAGCCGACAGGATGCCGCGGCCGGCACGCGTGCGCATGCGCAGACGGAAGCCGTGCTTCTTGGCGCGACGACGGTTGTTCGGCTGGAAGGTTCTCTTGCTCATAATTACGATCTCCGGATCATGACCCACCACTGCACAGGTGGCAGCAGGGTACGGAAGGGTGCCCGTGGGCAGAAGTCAACTGATTAAACCTACGGTCTACTCGCGCGAAGGTCAAACCAGCGGCGCCCAAACGAATGATTATCCACAGGATTCACAGATATTGTAGCAGTGACACGCAGGGCGGCCGTACAGTGATTTGGGACTGGGGCGACGTGTTGTTAGCGTAAGCCCTCGGGTTATGCACAGCGTGTGGATAGCACCGCGCTCAGCCCCGAATACTCAGGGGAGAGCCTGTGGATGAACCTGTGAGTATGTGTGGGGAGAACTATGTCGGACGCCGACGATGCGATCGCTGAGACCTGGCAATCGGTGCTCGAGATCCTCTCCGTCGACGACCGCATCACCCCGCCGCTCCGCGGGTTCCTCAACCTCATCGTCCCCAAGGGCATCATGGGCGGCACCTTCTACCTGGAGGTGCCCAACGAGTTCACGATGGGCATGCTCAACCAGCGCATGCGGGCACCGATCCTCGCCGCACTCGCGTCCATCGTCGACGGCGGCCCCGTCGGCAACTACGCGATCGTCGTCAACCCCGACATCGTCGAGGAACGGTACGAGCAGACCGGCTTCCAGCACATCGACCCGGCACCGCTCGAGTCACCGCAACCGCAGCTGACCCCGACCCCCACGCTGCCGGCTCGCGAGAACGACACCCGACTCAACCCGAAGTACAGCTTCGACAACTTCGTCATCGGTCAGTCCAACCGGTTCGCGCACGCGGCCGCGGTCGCCGTGGCCGAAGCGCCGGCCAAGGCCTACAACCCACTGTTCGTGTACGGCGACTCCGGGCTCGGCAAGACCCACCTCCTCCACGCCATCGGCCACTACGCGATGAACCTCTACGCGGGGATCCGCGTCCGGTACGTGTCCAGCGAGGAGTTCACGAACGATTTCATCAACTCGATCGCCAACAACCGCGGCTCGTTCTTCCAGTCGCGGTACCGCGACATCGACATCCTGCTGATCGACGACATCCAGTTCCTCCAGGGCAAGGCGGAGACGCAGGAGGCGTTCTTCCACACCTTCAACACCCTGCACGATCACAACAAGCAGGTGGTCATCACCAGCGACCTGCCGCCGAAGGCGCTCACCGGCTTCGAAGAGCGGATGCGTTCGCGCTTCGAGTGGGGACTCATCACAGACGTCCAGGCTCCCGACCTCGAGACGCGCATCGCGATCCTGCGCAAGAAGGCGCAGAACGAGAAGCTGCACATCCCGGACGAGGTCCTCGAGTTCATCGCCACCAAGGTGTCGAGCAACATCCGTGAGCTGGAGGGCACGCTCATCCGGGTCGTCGCGTTCGCGAGCCTGAACCGGACCGCCGTCGACATGACGTTGGCCCAGACGGTGTTGAAGGACGTCATCAGCCTCGACGACGACAACGTCATCTCGCCGATCGACATCATCAACACGACGGCCGACTACTTCAAGCTCTCGGTCGACGACCTGTACGGCTCGAGCCGGTCGCAGGCGGTCGCGACGGCGCGTCAGATCGCGATGTACCTCTGTCGCGAGCTCACGAACCTCTCACTCCCGAAGATCGGTCAGCTGTTCGGCAACCGGGACCACACGACGGTCATGTACGCCAACCGCAAGATCACCGACCTCATGCAGGAGAAGCGCTCGATCTACAACCAGGTGACCGAGCTCACGAGCCGCATCAAGCAGAACCTCCGCTACGGCGCCTGACCCCTGTTCGGTCACTGAGCCTCACTCGGTCCCTGAGCTTGTCGAAGGGCCCTCGACAGGCTCGGGGACCGGGTAACCGCTACGGCGCCTGACCCGTCCTGGTGAACGTTTCCGGCCCCTCGACGCACTCGGTGCGCTCGAGGGGCCGATTTCGTTCATCAGGCGACGACGAGCGCTCATTCGACGACATGATCCGAGCCCGATCTGTCCACATTCGGACCTCGCAGCCCTGTGGATAACCTGTGGAGAGATGTGGAAGCTCCGGGCAGGCTTGTGAGTGAACATCGTTCACCGGCCTCCGCGTCCCACACCCTCGTGTCGTTCTCTCCACAGGCCACCACCAAGTTACACACATGTAGTTCCCTGTGTTCGAGCGGGTTCGGCGGACTTATCCACAGTTTCCACACCGGTTAAGACTGTTAACCGTTAATTCAATGATCTCTCCGCCAAACAACCTTTCCCCAGGCTCGCTTCTCCACAGCACCTCGTCCCACTCGACCCCGGAAGCAGACCCACTAGCATTGGTGACGTCATCGAGAGCCAGAGACAGGGGACTTGTCGTGCGATTCAGCGTCAACCGGGATGTATTCAGCGAAGCCGTCTCGTTCGCAGTGAAGCTGCTCCCGCAGCGCCCGACGCTGCCGATCCTGAACGGCATCCTCATCGAAGCCGGTGACGACGGTCTCATCCTGTCCTCCTTCGACTACGAGGTCTCCAGCCAAACCGGCATTGCGGCCGAGGTCGAGGAGGCCGGCACGGCACTCGTCAACGGCCGGCTGCTCTCGGAGATCGCCAGCCGCCTTCCGAACGCGCCCGTCCGGTTCAGCAAGGTCGAGAACCGCATCGAGGTCACCTGTGGTTCTGCCCGGTTCACGCTCGGATCGATGCCCGTCGAGGAGTACCCGACGATCCCGCAGGTCGACGCCGACTTCGGCCTCGTGCCCGCCGACGAGTTCGCCACCGCAGTGAGCCAGGTCGCTGTCGCCGCAAGCCGCGACGACGTGACCCCGGTCATCACCGGCGTGCAGCTCGAGGTCTCCAAGACGAGCCTCAGCCTCGTCGCGACCGACCGCTACCGCGTCGCGGTCCGCGAGATCGACTGGGACTCGGGCCAGGGCGACGGTTCCAGCGAGACGATCACGGCCCTCGTGCCGGCCCGCACGCTCCAGGAGGTCGGCAAGACCTTCGGCCACAGCGGCAACATCAACGTCGCGATCACGAATCGCGACGACCGCGAGCTCATCGCGTTCCGGGCCGACCGCAAGACGGTCACCTCGCTGCTGATCAAGGGCAACTTCCCGCCGGTCAAGCGGCTCTTCCCCGAGACGACCGACAACTACGCGATCATCAACACCGCGGAACTCATCGAGGCGACCAGGCGCATGTCGCTCGTCCTCGAGCGCGAAGCGGCCCTCCGCTTCACCTTCACCATCGACGGCCTCACGCTCGAAGCCGTCGGATCCGAGCAGGCGCAGGCATCCGAGGGCATCGACGCCCTCCTCACCGGCGACGACATCGTGCTCTCCCTCAAGCCGCAGTTCCTGATCGACGGTCTGACCGCGGTCCGGAGCGAGTACGTGCGGTTCTCGTTCACGAAGACGGAGAACACGAACAAGCCGGGACCCATGCTCATCACGAGCCAATCCTCCAAGGATCAGCCGGGTGCCGACAGCTACAAGTACCTGCTGCAGCCGAACCTGCTGCTGCGCTGACACGCAAAGGATCCACCATGCACATCGGTCTCGTCGGTCTCGGCAAGATGGGCAACAACATGCGCACGCGTCTGCGTGCGAACGGCATCGAGGTCACCGGTTTCGACCGGAACCCCGATGTCACCGACGTCGCGACGATCAGCGACCTCGTCGCTGCGCTCCCGGCACCTCGCACGGTCTGGGTCATGGTCCCCGCCGGGGCCATCACCGACTCCGTCGTCGAGGAGCTGAACGGCCTGCTCGAGGCCGGCGACCTGATCATCGACGGCGGCAACAGCCGCTTCACGGACGACTTCAAGCACGCTGAGCTGCTGTCGGCGAAGGGCATCGACTACATCGATGCCGGCGTCTCCGGCGGTGTCTGGGGTGTCGACAACGGCTACGGCCTCATGGTCGGCGGTTCCAAGGAGCAGGTGGAGCGGGTCATGCCCGTCTTCGACGCCCTGCGTCCTGAAGGCCCACGCGACGAGGGCTTCGTCCACGTCGGAGAGGTCGGCGCCGGCCACTACGCGAAGATGGTGCACAACGGCATCGAGTACGCACTCATGCAGGCGTACGCCGAGGGCTTCGAGCTCCTCGACAAGCGCGAGGACATCATCAAGGACGTGCCCGGCACCTTCAAGGCCTGGCAGCGCGGAACCGTCGTGCGGTCCTGGCTGCTGGAGCTCCTCGTCCGCGCCCTCGAGGAGGACCCGGACTTCGAACAGATCGAGGGCTACGTCGAGGACTCGGGTGAGGGCCGCTGGACGATCGAGGAGGCCATCGCGAACGCGGTGCCCGTCCCGACCATCTCGGCATCGATCTTCGCCCGCTTCGTGTCGCGCCAGGAGGACTCGCCGGCCATGAAGGCTGTCGCCGCACTCCGCAACCAGTTCGGCGGACACGCGGTCAAGAAGGCCGACGACTGACGACACGACGTCTCCTGACGAACGAAATCGACCCTCCCGGAGCCTTCCGCTCCGCTGGAGGGTCGATTTCGTTCACCCTGCGTCGTCGTGACGGGCGCGCTCGGACGTCCGACGGCGCCCCGACCCGTTCGGCGTCGGGGCGAGGCGGTAGGGTGACGTGGTGATCGTGCGGCACTTGAATCTCACCGACTACCGCAACTACGCGGTGGTCGATGTGGCGCTCGAACCCGGACCCAATCTGTTCGTGGGTCGCAATGGCCAAGGCAAGACCAACCTCGTCGAGGCGATCGGATACCTCAGCAGCCTCGGGTCCCATCGGGTCTCCTCCGAACAGGCGCTCATCCGACACGGTGCCGACGCGGCGATCATCAGGGCGCGCATCGTGCACGACGGTCGTGAGCTGCTCGCCGAGGTGCAGCTCAACCGGGGTTCGGCCAACCGCGCGCAGGTGAACCGGTCGCAGATCAAGCCGCGCGAACTGCCGCGGTACGTGTCCACCGTGCTGTTCGCCCCGGAGGACCTCTTGATCGTCCGAGGCGACCCGTCGGCGCGCCGGCGGTTCATCGACCAGCTCCTCGTGCAGCGGATCCCCCGCCTGGCCGGGGTGATGGCCGACTACGACCGCTCCCTGAAGCAGCGGAACTCGCTCCTCAAGTCGGCGAGGGCGCGTGGGCTGAAGTCCGGGCCCCTGGCGACGCTCGACCTCTGGGACGACCGACTCGTGCAGTACGGCACGGAGATCATCGCCGAACGTCTGCAGCTCCTGGCCATGCTCGGTGGGCCACTGCGTGCCGCGTACGAGGCCGTGGCCGGCGACGATCACCGACCGGTCCTCCTGCCCGTGCTCAGTATCGCCGGCACCGATGCCGAGGACGAGTCGGCAGCCGCCGATCCCACGGAGGGTGTCGAGCCTGGCGCGCCCGTCGATCTGGCGCGCATCGCGGAACGGTTCCGTGCGGCGCTCGCGCAGCGTCGGTCGGCCGAACTCGAGCGGGGCCTGACGCTCGTCGGACCTCACCGCGACGACGTGTTCTTCGGTCTCAACGGGCTGCCGGTCAAGGGCTACGCGAGCCACGGCGAATCGTGGTCGTTCGCGCTCGCCGCCAAACTCGCCTCGGCCGAGCTCCTCCGGGCCGACTCGTCCCTCGGCGATCCGGTGCTCATCCTCGACGACGTCTTCGCCGAGCTCGATTCGCGTCGCCGGGAACGCCTCGCGGCCGCGGTCGCGGAGTACGACCAGGTCATCATCACCGCGGCCGTGTTCGACGACGTCCCCGAACGGTTCACCGCGCACGTCGTGCGCATCGAGGCCGGACGGATCGTCGACGGTCCGGAAGAGACGGCCGGCCCAGTGAACGAGCCGCTCCTCACGGAGTCGACGCATGACTGAGCCGCGGCGACTCGGACGGGACGCCGACCCGGCGGGGGAACTCTCCGCCACGGTGTATCTCCGATTCAAGGAGATCTTCGGTGGCGAACGGATCTCCCGTGATCGCAAGCGCCGCGAACGCTCGGCCGAGGGGCCTCAGGACTCGGTGCCGTACGGTGTCGGTCGCGACCCCAAGGGCCTCGGGACGGTCATCGATTCGCTGACCGCCGGACTCGGGTGGGACTCGCCACTCGCCCAGCACGAGGTCCTCGGGAACTGGGCGGAGTTGTGCGGCGAGGACACCGCCAGGTACTCCGAACCGGTGTCGATCGCGGACGGCGTCCTGCTCGTCCAATGCCAGTCGACGGCCTGGGCGACACAGCTGCGGCACATGCGCCACGAGATCCTCGTCCGCATCACCGAACGCTATCCCGACGCCGGTGTCGACACGATCCGTTTCCAGGGCCCCGGAGCACCCTCCTGGAAAAGAGGCCCCAGGTCGATCCCAGGGCGTGGTCCACGCGATACTTACGGCTAGGGAGGCAAATACGGCCTCCGGGCATGGAAAAGTGCCTCAAACGGGCGTTTTCTCGCGGCTTCACGGGGTCTGTTTGGTAGGATGGAACGGTCGAATCTCGACGGTTTGGAGCCCTCTTTTCCTATGACATCAGAACCCAACACGCACGCCCAAGACTCTGATTACGGCGCAAGTGCCATCCAGGTTCTCGAAGGTCTCGAAGCCGTCCGGAAGCGGCCCGGTATGTACATCGGGTCCACCGGTCCACGTGGTCTGCACCACCTGGTCTACGAGATCGTCGACAACTCCGTGGACGAAGCCCTCGCCGGCTACTGCGACACGATCCTCGTGACCATCCTGGAGGACGGCGGCGTCCGCGTCATCGACAACGGTCGAGGCATCCCGGTCGACATCCACCCGGTCGAGAAGAAGTCGACCGTCGAGGTCGTCCTGACCATCCTGCACGCCGGCGGCAAGTTCGGTGGCGGGGGGTACGCGGTCTCCGGTGGTCTCCACGGCGTCGGCTCGTCCGTCGTCAACGCACTGTCCACGCGCCTCTCGGTCGAGGTCCGTCGTCAGGGTTCGGTCTGGCGCCAGAGCTTCCAGCACGGTGTCCCCGACGCCCCGCTCCACGAGGACGAACCGTCCTCCGAGACGGGCACCACGATCACCTTCTGGCCGAGCGCCGAGACGTTCGAGACGACGGAGTTCGACTACGAGACGCTCCGGACCCGCTTCCAGCAGATGGCGTTCCTCAACAAGGGGCTCCGTATCGAGCTCGCCGACGAGCGGCCGTTGCGCGACGCCATCGAGGCCGAGGACGTCGACGACAACTCGGCGGCCCACTCACAGCGCAAGGACGTCTTCTTCTACGAGCGCGGTCTCGAGGACTACGTCGAGTACCTGAACAAGGCCAAGCGTGCCGAGCTCGTCCACGACGAGATCATCTCCTTCGAGTCGGAGAACACCGAGCGCAAGATCGCGCTCGAGGTCGCGATGCAGTGGACGACGGCGTACAACGAGAGCGTCCACACCTACGCGAACACGATCAACACGCACGAGGGCGGCACCCACGAAGAAGGGTTCCGTGCGGCGCTCACCACGCTCGTGAACCGTTACGCACGTGAGAAGGGCATCCTCAAGGAGAAGGACGACAACCTCTCCGGCGACGACGTCCGCGAGGGCCTCACCGCCGTCATCTCCGTGAAGCTCTCCGAGCCGCAGTTCGAGGGCCAGACGAAGACCAAGCTCGGCAACACCGAGGCGAAGGCGTTCGTGCAGAAGGTCGTCAGCGAGCAGCTCAACGACTGGTTCGACCGCAACCCCAACCAGGCCAAGGAGATCATCCGGAAGGCGCTGCAGGCCGCGACCGCTCGTCTCGCCGCCCGCAAGGCCCGCGAGACGGCCCGTCGCAAGGGCCTCCTCGAGGGTGGCGGCATGCCCGGCAAGCTCAAGGACTGCCAGTCGAAGGACCCGTCGCTGTCCGAGATCTTCATCGTCGAGGGTGACTCCGCAGGCGGCTCCGCCGTGCAGGGTCGCAACCCGGAGACCCAGGCGATCCTCCCGCTCCGCGGCAAGATCCTCAACGTCGAGAAGGCACGCCTCGACCGCGCGCTCGCGAACAACGAGGTCCAGGCCATGATCACGGCCTTCGGTGCCGGCATCGGTGAGGACTTCAACCCCGACAAGGTGCGGTACCACAAGATCGTGCTCATGGCCGATGCCGACGTCGACGGCCAGCACATCACGACGCTGCTGCTGACGCTCCTGTTCCGCTACATGCGCCCGCTCGTCGACCTCGGATACGTGTACCTCGCGCAGCCGCCGCTCTACCGCCTGAAGTGGTCGAACGCCGACCACCAGTACGTGTACAGCGACCGCGAACGCGACGCCCTCCTCACCGACGGTGTCGCCTCGGGCAAGCGCATCCCGAAGGAGAACGGGATCCAGCGCTACAAGGGTCTCGGCGAGATGAACTACAAGGAGCTGTGGGAGACCACGATGGACCCGCAGACGCGGACGCTCCTCCAGGTCACCCTCGACGACGCCGCGGCTGCCGATGAGATCTTCTCCACGCTCATGGGCGAGGACGTGGAGTCCCGCCGGACCTTCATCCAGAAGAACGCGAAAGACGTCCGCTTCCTCGACATCTGAGTGGCACGAACCACCCTCATCCATCGGTCACTGAGCTTGTCGAAGTGATCCACCTCGCATCAAACAGGCCCTTCGACAAGCTCAGGGACCAGGAGAAGTAAGAGAACATGGCAGACGAAACCAACGACGAGATCACGGTCCCGGACGAGGACCACGGCGTGCACGGACGGATCGACCAGGTCGACCTGCAGCTCGAGATGCAGCGCAGCTACCTCGACTACGCGATGAGCGTCATCGTCGGTCGTGCCCTGCCCGACGTCCGCGACGGTCTGAAGCCCGTCCACCGCCGCGTGATCTACGCGATGTACGACGGCGGCTACCGCCCCGACCGCTCGTTCTCCAAGTGCGCGCGCGTCGTCGGCGACGTCATGGGTCAGTTCCACCCGCACGGCGACACGGCCATCTACGACGCGCTCGTCCGCCTCGTCCAGCCGTGGAGCTTGCGGTACCCGTTGGCGCTCGGCCAGGGCAACTTCGGCTCACCGGGCAACGACGGCGCGGCCGCCCCTCGGTACACCGAGACGAAGATGGCCCCGCTCGCCATGGAGATGGTGCGCGACATCGACGAGGAAACCGTCGACTTCCAGCCCAACTACGACGGCGAGTCCCAGGAACCGGTCGTCCTGCCGGCGCGCTTCCCGAACCTCCTCGTCAACGGTTCCGTCGGCATCGCGGTCGGCATGGCCACGAACATCCCGCCGCACAACCTCCGCGAGGTCGCCGACGGTGCCCTGTGGCACCTGGCGAACCCCGAGGCCAGCCGGGAAGAGCTCCTCGAGGCGCTCATGCAGCGCATCAAGGGGCCGGACTTCCCGACCGGCGCGCAGATCCTCGGTATCAAGGGCATCCAGGACGCCTACCGCACGGGTCGCGGGTCCATCACGATGCGGGCCGTCGTGAACGTCGAGGAGATCCAGGGCCGGACCTGCCTCGTCGTCACCGAGCTCCCGTACCAGGTGAACCCCGACAACCTCGCGCTGAAGATCGCCGACCTCGTCAAGGAGGGCCGTCTCGGCGGCGTCGCCGACATCCGCGACGAGACCTCCGGTCGTACCGGCCAGCGGCTCGTCATCGTGCTGAAGCGCGATGCGGTCGCGAAGGTCGTCCTCAACAACCTCTACAAGCACACGCAGCTGCAGGACAACTTCGGCGCGAACATGCTCGCGATCGTCGACGGCATCCCGCGCACGCTGCCGCTCGACGGGTTCATCACCAACTGGGTGACGCACCAGGTCGAGGTCATCGTCCGCCGCACCGTGTTCCGGCTCCGCAAGAAGGAGGAGCGCGCACACATCCTCCGCGGCTACCTGAAGGCACTCGACGCACTGGACGAGGTCATCGCGCTCATCCGTCGCTCGCCGTCCGCCGACGAGGCGCGCACGGGACTCATGGACCTCCTCGAGATCGACGAGCTCCAGGCCAGCGCGATCCTCGACATGCAGCTGCGTCGTCTCGCCGCCCTCGAGCGTCAGAAGATCATCGACGAGGCAGCCGAGATCGAAGCGCAGATCGCCGACCTCAAGGACATCCTCGCGAAGCCGGTCCGCCAGCGCGAGATCGTCAGCGAGGAGCTGACCGCGATCGTCGACAAGTACGGCGACGACCGCCGCACCGAGATCATGTTCGGTTTCGACGGCGACATGAACATGGAAGACCTGATCCCCGAAGAGGAGATGGTCATCACGGTCACGCGCGGCGGGTACATCAAGCGCACGCGCAGCGACAACTACCGTCAGCAGCACCGCGGTGGCAAGGGTGTCAAGGGCGCCCAGCTGCGCGCGGACGACGTGGTCGACCACTTCTTCGTGACCACGACGCACCACTGGCTCCTCTTCTTCACGACGAAGGGTCGCGTGTACCGCGCGAAGGCCTACGAGCTGCAGGAGGCCGGCCGCGACGCCAAGGGCCAGCACGTGGCCAACCTGCTCGCCATGCAGCCCGACGAGGAGATCGCCGAGATCCTCGACATCCGCGACTACGAGGCCGCGACGTACCTGGTCCTCGCGACGCACGACGGCCTCGTCAAGAAGACGGCGCTCTCGGAGTACGACACGAACCGCTCGGGCGGCATCATCGCGATCAACCTGCGAGAGGGCGACGAGCTCACCTCCGCGCTGCTCGTGGAGAACGACAGTGACGTCCTGCTGGTGTCCCGCAAGGGCATGTCGATCCGCTTCACGGCGAGCGACGAGACCCTGCGACCGATGGGACGCGCGACGAGCGGCGTCATCGGCATGCACTTCCGCGACGACGACAAGCTGCTCTCGGCGTCGGTGCTGCCGTCCGTCGAGGGTGAGGAACGCGAGGCGTTCGTCTTCGTCGTGACGGAGGGCGGCTACGCGAAGCGCACCAACATCGACCAGTACCGCGGCCAGAACCGCGGTGGTCTGGGCATCAAGGTGGCCAAGCTGAACGACGATCGAGGCACCCTCGCGGGCGCCCTGATCGTCGACGAGAGCGACGAGGTCCTTGTGGTTCTTGCCAGTGGCAAGGTGGTAAGGTCTGCCGTGGCCGAAGTTCCAGCGAAGGGGCGCGACACGATGGGCGTCGTCTTCGCACGTTTCGCGGAGAGCGACCGAATCATCGCGCTGGCCAAGAACAGTGACCGAAACCTTGAGACCCAGGATGTTCCGGAGACGGTTGCAGACGCAGCCGCCCCGGAGGGTGCAGAACCCGAGGCATCCGTGCCGGACGAGACTCCGGCGATGAAGGAAGAAGTAGATGAGCAGTAGCGTCGCAGAGAAGTTGGCCAAGAAGTCGACCAAACGCACCAGCACCAAGCAGGTGCGCCTGAAGCTGGTGTACATCGACTTCTGGTCGGCGGTGAAGCTGTCGTTCCTGGCGGCGATCGCGGTCGCCGTGGTCATCGTGGTGTTCTTCTTCCTCGTCTACACGGTGCTCAACACCACCGGTGTCTTCACGAAGGTCGGTGGCCTGTTCACCGACATCGCCGGACCGGGGAACAACATCCTGCAGTACGTCAACCTGCCGCAGGTCATGGCCTTCGCCGGCATCGTGGCGCTGCTCAACCTCATCGTCATCACGCTGATGGGAGCGCTCCTCGCGGGGCTCTACAACCTCAGCGTGAAGATCACGGGTGGCCTCCTCGTCGGGTTCACCAACAACTGACACTCCGTCGGGTCGGCGCCGCCCCGTGCGGCGCCGCTCGATTATGAGTTGCGGCGGGAATCGGGTAGTCTCAACAAGGTTCAAAACGGGGCTATAGCTCAGGCGGTTAGAGCGCTTCGCTGATAACGAAGAGGTCCCAGGTTCAAGTCCTGGTAGCCCCACCATGCACGACCAGCAACACACCGATTGGATCGGATCTCCGGATCTGTTCCATCCGGGGCCTTAGCTCAGTTGGTAGAGCGCCTGCTTTGCAAGCAGGATGTCGGGAGTTCGATTCTCCCAGGCTCCACAGTCCAGAAACGCCCTCGGCAGACGCCGGGGGCGTTCTCCGTTGTCGCGGGGCCCGGCGGTTAGGCTGACGGCATGGATATCCGCGTCGCTGCATATGCCGTCATCGTCGACGAACGGGGCATGCTCCTCTCCCACTGGAACGAGAGCGGACACAGCGGATGGACGCTCCCCGGCGGCGGGATCGACCCCGGTGAGGACCCGGCCGACGCGGCCGTCCGCGAGGTGTTCGAGGAGACCGGCTACCACGCCGAGCTCGACGACTTGATCGGCGTCGACTCGCAGGTCGTTCCGGCGGAGCGTCGCCTCAACACGACGGCCACCGGGCCGCTCCACACGCTGCGCATCGTCTACCGGGCGCACCTCACCGGTGGCACGCTGACCTACGAGGCCGACGGCAGCACCGACTACGCCGCGTGGTACCCGCTCGAGGAGGTCGGCTCACTCGACCGCGTCAGCCTCGTCGACGTCGGACGACGCTTCGCCGGCCTCATCTGAGCACAGCCGTCACAACACGAAGCCCCTCCCCGGTCGAGACCGGCGAGGGGCTGCGTCGTGCGAAGCGTGATCAGGAAGCGGCAGGCTCCTCGTCGGAGACCCACAGCTCGTCGTCTGCGCGGAACGTCTGCCAGACGGCGTAGGCGACACCGGCAGCGGCGAGGACGCCGAGGCCGATCGCGATGACGGTACCGGCGCTCGCGCCCTTCTTGGCGGGCAGCACCTGCTCGGGCACGTGGAGGCGACGGAGAGCCGCCTGCACGCGGGTGTCCTTGGCGATGTCGCCGATGCTCAGCACCGTACCCACGACGCCACCGACAGCGGGGACGACGCCATCCGAGATGCCCTTGCGCACGCCGTCGACGGCGTTGCGGGAGACCTTGATCCCCCGGTCGACCGTCGGGACGACGCGGTGCTCGTAGGTGTCGCGCACGACGGGGACCACCTGCTCCTTCGAGAAGTTCCCGAGCTGACGGCTCACCTCACGAGCGACTTCGTTGGCGTGGTTCAGGACATCCTGCTGGGAGTCCCAGAGGTCGGCAGCGGAACCCTTGAGCTTCTTGAGCTCTTTCCGGCGCTTGCGTGACAGGCTCATGTGGTCATCTCCAATGATCGCGGCAACAACGTAACCTCCATCTTGCCACTTAGACCCCTGGATACCATCCGAGAGTCCCGAACCCTTGTGCAAGAATTGGGAGTATGTCAAAGCACACCGCAGTCGCCACGTTGCACACCAACCACGGTGAGATCAAGGTCAACCTCTTCGGGGACCACGCTCCCAAGACGGTCAAGAACTTCACCGACCTGGCGACCGGCGGGCGCGAGTGGACGGACTCGAAGACGGGCCAGACCCGGAACGACGCGCTGTACAGCGACCTGATCTTCCACCGCATCATCCCCGCGTTCATGATCCAGGGCGGCGACCCGCTCGGAACCGGCACCGGTGGCCCGGGCTACAACTTCGACGACGAGATCCACCCGGAGCTCAACTTCGACGAGCCCTACATCCTCGCCATGGCGAACGCCGGCAAGCGCCGCAACGCCATCACGGGCGCCGTCGAGGGCACGAACGGTTCGCAGTTCTTCATCACGACCGTTCCCACGCAGTGGCTCCAGGGCAAGCACACCATCTTCGGTGAGGTCGCCGACGCCGAGTCCCGCGCGGTCGTCGACGCCATCCAGGCCGTCCCGACCGGTGCCGGCGACAAGCCGATCGAGCCCGTCGTCCTCGAGAGCGTCACCATCTCCGAGGCCTAGACCCCGCTCGGAGGACAGACCGTGACCCTGCCCCGGGATCCGTCGGCCAACTTCTGCTATCGCCACCCCGACCGACAGAGCTTCGTGCTCTGCCAGCGTTGCGGTCGGACGATCTGTGGAGAGTGCCAGACGCCCGGGGCAGTCGGTTTCATCTGTCCGGAGGACATGAAGGCGCAACGACAGAGCGCCCCTCGCAACCGTCTCGGCGCGAGGATCAGCAACTCCTCCCCCATCGTCACGTACGCGATCATCGCCGTGACGGCGTTCGTGTTCCTGCTGCAGTGGATCCCCGGGCTCGGCGTCACGAACGCGCTCCTCTACGCCGGCGTGTACTCCGATCCGTCGTACGGCGCCCTCCAGCCCTGGCGGATGCTGACCGCCGTGTTCGTGCACTCGCAGGGGTTCATCTTCCACATCCTGCTGAACATGTACACGCTCTGGATCTTCGGCCGGATCCTCGAGACCATGCTCGGGCACTGGCGGTTCCTCGCGCTCTACCTGGTCGCCGGGTTCGCCGGTTCGGTCGGTGTCCTGTTCCTCGCCGACCCGAGGACGGCCGTCGTCGGCGCCTCGGGCGCGATCTTCGGTCTCCTCGGGGCGTTCCTCGTCATCCAGCGACGCATGGGTGCCGACACCCGCGGGCTGCTGGTGCTCCTGGGCATCAACCTCGTCATCGGCTTCATCCCCGGCGTGAACATCGCCTGGCAGGCCCACCTGGGCGGGCTCGTCGGCGGCGCCCTCATCGGCCTCATCCTCGTCAACACCCGCAAGCGCACCCAGCAGCCGCTTCAGGCAGTCCTGATCGGCGCCGTGAGCGTCGTCCTCGTGGGCGCCAGCCTCCTGCCCGCCCTGCTCTGAGCGGGACCGCACTTCGACAGGCTCAGTGACCGGGCGTGGCTCAGTGACCGGGCGTGGCTCAGTGACCGAGTGTGGCTCGGTGACCGGGTGTGGCTCGGTGACCGAGTTCGGCTCGGTGGCCGGGTTCGGCTCGGTGACCGGGTACTACCCGGTGACCCGCGTCGATCACTTGGCGCGGTCGGTCGTGCGCCGCAACCATGCAGCAGACGTTGAAGGTTGACCGAGTTATCCACAGAGTTATGAACACTGGGGATAATTACACCGGTGTGGTTCCCCGTGTTTCCGGGACTCCCGGCGGTTCTCCACACCGACATGTGGATAACTTGGAAGTTCTCCACATTCCTGTGGAGAACTCGCTACAACGGATGCCCGATACACGAAACAGCGGGCCGTCCGAGAGGACGACCCGCTGTGCACGACGTGAAGTGAGGGAGGCTAGCGCCATCTGGTGGTCATGAGGAACCCGATGAAGGCGATGCCGAAGCCGACGAGGATGTTCCACGGCCCGAGTGACTGGATCGGGAGCAGCGTGCCGCTCAGGTAGTAGACGACGATCCAGGCGAGGCCGAGGAGCATGAAGCCGAACATGACCGGCTTGAACCAGACCGCGTTCGGTGCGGGTTCGCCGCTCGTCTGCTCGGGTTCGCGGGACGGTTTGCTTCGTGACTTCGTGCGTGCCATGCCGACATTCTACCTGTTCACCCCAATCGGTGCCTTGGGGATCAGCCGATCCCGAGTTCTTCTCGGTAGAATCCATGCGTGACCGACGACCTACCTTCGCGAGCGAGCGCACGCGCCGCTGAGCGCAGAGCGCCGTCGAAGCACCGCATCAGCGTCTTCGGGGTGGCCGGCGAGCTGCTCATCACCGCAGGCATGGTGGTCCTGCTGTTCCTCGCCTGGCAGCTCTGGTGGAACGACATGATCATGGCCGGCAGCCAGGCGAACGCCGCGTCGAGCCAGTCGCAGGAGTGGATCAAGAACGCCGAGACCGCTCCTGCGCCCGAACCGACCGTGGATGCGACCGGCGCGCCGAACTACGGTGAGCCGCCCGTCACCGCCCGCCCCGCGCCGGGCGACCCGTTCGCGGTGCTCTACGTGCCGCGATACGGCGCCGACTACCGCCGCGTCGTCGCCGAGGGTGTCGACACCGCGACCGTCCTCAACAGCTTCGACCTCGGTGTCGGTCACTATCCGAGCACCCAGATGCCCGGAGAGGTCGGCAACTTCGTCGTCGCCGGTCACCGCAAGGCTTACGGCGGTGCGATGACCCTGATCAGCGACCTGCAGATCGGCGACAAGGTCTACGTCCAGACGGCCGACGGCTACTACACCTACGTGTTCCGGAACATCACCTACGTGTTGCCTACCCAGGTGGACGTCCTCAACCCCGTCCCCCAGGTCGACGGCGTCGCACCGACGCAGCGCATCCTCACCCTGACCACCTGCAACCCGCTCTATTCGACGGCGGAACGCAGTATCGCTTACGCGGTGTACGAGTCCTGGCAGCCGCTGTCCGCCGGGCCGCCCGCCGAGATCGCCGCGTCCGTCGCGGCCGCTGGAGGCTGACGATGTACGGCGCACTCTGGAGGGTCCTGCCCGGACCCGTCTGGCTGAGGATCATCATCCTCGTCGTCCTGTTCGTGGCGGTCGTGGCCGCACTCTTCACCTGGGTGTTCCCCTACGTGGACTCGTTCATCGTCGATCAGAATGTGACCGTCGGAAACGAATGACCCGCGTCCTGGTCGTCGACAACTACGACAGCTTCGTCTACACGCTGAACGGGTACGTCGAACAACTGGGTGCAGAGACCGTCGTCGTGCAGAACGACGGCATCGCGCTCGACGACCTCGAGCAGCGGATACTCGGGTTCGACGGCGTACTTGTCTCGCCCGGACCCGGCCGGCCCGCTGACGCCGGGATCTCGCTGGCCACCGTGCGCGCGGCGTACCGAACCGGGACGCCACTCCTCGGGGTGTGCCTCGGCCACCAGGCGATCGCCGAGGCGTTCGGAGCGACCGTGGACACCGCCGACGAGCTGATGCACGGACAGAGTTCGCTCGTGGAACACGACGGCAGTGCCCTCTACCACGGAATCCCGCAGCAATTCAACGCCACCCGGTATCACTCGCTCGCGGTCGTCGACGGCACCGTGCCCGAGGAGCTCGTCGTGACGAGCCGCACGACCGGCGGCGTGATCATGGGGCTCCGCCACCGCGACGCCCCGATCCATGGGGTGCAGTTCCATCCGGAGTCGGTGCTCTCCGAGGGCGGCTACCAACTCCTCGCGAACTGGCTCGAGACGACCGGACTCACCGGCGCACATCAGCGGGCACGAGGGCTCAGCCCGCTCATGACCAGGTAGGCCCTTCGACAGGCTCAGGGACCGGAGAGAGCCTGCGCAAAGACCGGTGAGCCTGCGCAGGGGCCGGTGAGCCTGCGCAGGGGCCGGTGAGCCTGCGCAGGGACCGGAGAGCCTGCGCAGGGACCGGAGGGCCTGCGTAGGGACTGGTGAGCTTGCGCAGGGACCGTCCTTCGACAGGCCCAGGAACCAGCGCAGCCTACGGACCGGTGCAGTAGGTGAGCGTGATGACGGACTTCTGGGGGATGTCGCCTGGTGCGGGAGACATGGCTGTGACCGGGTCGCCGGCGACCGCCTTACACGTCGCGTCGGCCTGCGGCTGAACGGTGAACTGCCTCGTCGCGTCCTGCAGGTAGTTCGTCGCGTCGAGAAGCGGCTGCCCGACGACGTCGGTCAGCGTCACGTTTCCGCTGGAGACGACGAGGTTCACCGTGGACCCCTGGTCGACGGAGGTACCCGCTCCGGGATCCATTCGCAGCACGACACCCGCCGGCACGGTCGGCGAGTTCTCCCGGGTCACGGAGCCTTGCGTGAGGCCGGCGGCGGCGACCGCAGCCCACGCGGCCTCGGAGGATTGGTTGACGACGTCGGGGACCTGGACCTGCGCACGGCCGGTCGACACGTAGACCTTGATCTGCGTGTTCTTGGTGACGGTGGTGCCGCCTGGTGGGTCCGTGCGGATCACGTGCCCGGCGTCGTAGTCGCTGCTCGCTTCATCGAACTTGGTGGGGACCAGTTCGAGCTGCTCGATCGTGCTGTTCGCACTCTCCCACGTGGCGTCGACGAGATCCGGCACCTCTCGCGAGTCCGTGGAGATGCTCGTCGCGGGCGGCAGCTGCACCACCCAGAACACGAGGGAGAAGAGGATGACGGCGATACCGGCGATGGCAGCCCAGATCCACACGACCGGCGGGCGGCGCTGGGTACGCGTGACGGTGTCGTCCGAGGTGAGCTGACGGATCGCCTGCTCGGTGCTGGACGCAGCCGTCGGTGATGGGCCGAACAGTGAGTCGTGGTCGTCGCGTCGGACCGGCACATGGCCGGCCCCGGCTTCGTCGAGATCCTCACGGAACTCGACGGCGCTCTGATAGCGCTCGAAGCGATCCTTCGCGAGGGCGCGGAGAACGACCTGGTCGAGCGCCGGCGACACCTTCGGGTTGATCGAGCTCGGCTTCACCGGGCGCTCGCTCACGTGCTGGTACGCGACGGCGACGGCGGTGTCGCCGCGGAAGGGCGCTTTACCCGTCAGCATCTCGAAGAGGACGACACCGGTGGAGTAGAGGTCGGTCCGGGCGTCGACCGTCTCGCCCTTGGCCTGCTCGGGCGAGAAGTACGCGGCCGTGCCGAGGATGGCTGTCGTCTGGGCGACCGTCGTGGACGAATCGGAGACGGCGCGTGCGATGCCGAAGTCGGTGACCTTGACGTCGCCGGCCGTGGTGATCATGACGTTGCCCGGCTTGATGTCGCGGTGCACGACGCCGGCGCGGTGGGAGTACTCCAGCGCGGTGAGGATGCTGTGCGCGATGCGCACCGCCTCCTCGGAATCGACAGGGCCCTCGGCGATGAGGTCCTTGAGCATGCGCCCTTCGACGTACTCCATGACGATGAACGGCTCGATGAGGTCGTGCCCCGAGCCGTCCTTGACCCGCTCCTCGCCGGCGTCGTAGACACGGACGATCGTGGGGTGGGCCATCCGTGACGCGGCCTGGGCCTCTTGACGGAAGCGGGACCGGAACGCGGGGTCGGTGGCGAGCGTCGACTTCAGGACCTTGATGGCGACGGTGCGACCGAGCTTGGTGTCTACGCCGCGGAAGACGTTGGACATGCCCCCTCGACCGATGAGGTCGCCGACGACGTATCGGCCTGCGAGCAGGCGTTGATCGTCAGCCACGTACCACCCCTGAATTCGCTTGGAGGACAAACACTAACAGCTTACTCGGGCACCCTTCGAGTGCTCTCAGGGATGACCCTGAGAGCACTCGTCGCGGCATCCGCCTACTGCTCCTTGATGACGTTGACCGACTCCGAGGAAGGCGATCCGGAGGAGGTACCCGTGCTGCAGCGGATCGAGTACGACACCGAGAGCGTGCCCACGGTGTCGACCGTGATGGTGCCCGTCGTGGTGTTCGCGTCGAACTGGCCCGAAGAGTTGTTCTGGAAGTACCCGCCCGAGACGGCGACGGTGTAGCCGAGGAAGTCGGCCCCGGTCGGGCAGGCGTTCTGCACGGCGAGCCAGTCGACCTTGATGGAGGTCGAGGTCGCGTCCTTCGGGATGACGAGCGAGCCGTCCTCCAGCGCCGACTTGTCGAGCTTCGGTGCCTCGGTCGGCGGGTTGATGACCGCGATCTCGTCGTAGACGGTCAGCGTGATGGCCGAACCGGTCTTGACGTTGCCCGTCGGGTTGACGTCGTACACCGTGTCGACCTGCTCCGGTGTCGTGGCGGGGTTGCCGACGTTCTTGGAGACGCTGAAGTTGTACGGTGCAGCACTGAAGATCGTGTTGAGCTCGTCGAAGGACCGGCCCTGGAGGTCGCTCAGGTTGATCGGGAACACCGTGGGCGTGGGCGTCGGCGTCGGCGTCGGGGACTTCGTCGGCTTCGGAGTGGCTGAACTGGTGGTCTCGGACGGCGTACCGCCCCCGGCATCGTTGCCCTGGTTGGCGAAGACCGCGATCAACGAGCCGACCAGCACGATGACGAGCAGGGCGACGAGACCGATGAGCGGCCAGGTCCACTTGCTGCGCTTCTTCTTCTCGCCCTCTCCCTCGACGTCGTCCTCGAGCTGGTCCGCCTCGGCGGCGGACAGCAACTGCGTGGTCGCGTCGTCGGCTGCGGGCATCCGGCGGGTCTGGTCCATCACGGTGGTCGCGGCGTCGCCGGCCCCACCGAGGATCATCGGCACGGCTGCGGCCGCGGCGTTGAGGTCGCCCCGACGGAGCGCCTGAGCGGCGCGCGCGACGTGGGCGGACGATGCCGGACGGTCGACCGGGTTCTTCGCGATCATCGACATGACGAACCGGCGGACCGGCTCGGCGATCGTGACGGGGAGCTCCGGTGGCTGCTCGTTGATCTGCGCCATGGCGATGGCGACCTGCGACTCGCCCGTGAACGGACGGCGTCCGGCGAGGCACTCGTACGCGACGATGCCGAGCGAGTAGATGTCCGTCGACGGCGAGGCGGGGTGTCCGCTCGCCTGCTCGGGCGAGAGGTACTGCACGGTGCCCATGACCTGACCGGTGGCCGTGAGCGGCACCTGGTCGGCGATCCGGGCGATGCCGAAGTCGGTGATCTTGACGCGACCGTCCGGCGTGATGAGCAGGTTGCCCGGCTTGATGTCGCGGTGGACGAGGCCTGCGGCGTGCGCGGCCTGGAGCGCGGACGAGGTCTGCGCGACGATGTCGAGCACCTTGTCGGTGGGCAGGACACGTTCGCGCTCGAGCACGGTGGACAAGGCCTCACCGGGCACGAGTTCCATGACGAGGAACGCGCTGCCGTCCTCCTCGCCGTAGTCGAAGACGTTGGCGATGCCCTCGTGGTTCACGAGTGCGGCGTGCCGTGCCTCGGCGCGGAAGCGCTCGAGGAACCCGGGGTCCCCCATGTACTCGTCCTTGAGGATCTTGATGGCGATGGTCCGGCCGATGACCAGGTCAGTGGCCTGCCACACCTCGCCCATGCCACCGATCGCAATGCGAGATTGCAGTTCGTAGCGACCTCCGAAGGTCAGCCCGGCTGTCGGTCTCATTTGTTCAGCACCGCCTCTAGTACTTTCTTCGCGATCGGCGCGGCCACGAGGTTGCCGTAACCGTCCTGTCCGAGTCCACCGCCATCTTCAACAACGACCGCCACGGCGACCTTCGGGTCGTCCGCGGGTGCGAAACCGGTGAACCACAGCGTGTACGGATCGTCGGATCCGTTCTGTGCCGTGCCTGTCTTTCCAGCCACATCGACCCCATCTATTCTTGCATTAGTCGCAGCACCGCTCTGGACGCCCTGGACCATGATGTCCGTGATCTCCTTGGCCACCGAACTCGAGATCGGCTGCGACAGCTGCGCCGGTTCGAACTCCTTGAGGACACTCAGATCGGGGTTCACGACGCGGTTCACCAGCTGCGGGTTGCAGACGATGCCACCGTTCGCGATGCCGGCCGAGACCATGGCCATCTGGAGTGCCGAGGCCCGCACGGTGTACTGCCCGAAGGCGGCCATGGCGGTCTGGTCGTCGCTCAGCGCGTTCGGGAAGGTGCTCGGCTGCATCGGCATGGGGTTGAGTCCCGTTCCGGTGATGTTGACGTCCATGTTGAAGCCGAAGCTCTGCGCCATGTCGCGGATCTTCTCGTAGCCGAGTTCGACACCGAGTTCCGCGAGCGGGATGTTGCAGCTGAGCTCGACGGCTGTCGCGATGGACACCGTCGCGCCTCCGCCGCAGCTTCCGCCCTCGGAGTTGCGGATGACGGTGCTCGTCCCGGGGAGCGTGTATGTGGACGGGTTCGGGAACTCCGACTCCGGCGTGTAGTCGCCCGACGCGAACGCGGCGGCCGCGGTGACGAGCTTGAACGTGGAGCCGGGCGGATCGAGGTCGCCGTCGACACCCTTGTTGAGGAGCGGCTGGCGGTCGTCGTCGTCGAGGGTCCGGTAGGCGTCGAGCACGGCCGCGTTGTCGTGGCTGGCCAGGACGTTCGGGTCGTAGCCTGGGCTCGACACCGAGGCGAGGATCTTGCCCGTCTTCGGCTCGATGGCGACGATCGCGCCCTCCTGGTCGCCGAGTGCGTCGAAGGCGGCCTGCTGCACGACGGGGTCCAGGGTGACCTCGACCGCCGCACCCTTCGGAGCCTGGCCGGAGATGAGCCGGTTGATGGAGTCGAGGAACTGGGAGTTCGACGTACCGCTCAGGTACTCGTTCGTCGCGAGTTCGAGACCGGACGAGCCCTGGGTGGGCGAGAAGTAGCCGGTGACGGGCGCGTACAACGGGCCGTTCGCGTAGACGCGCTGGTACTTGTATTCGTCGTCACTGGCGACGGACGAGGCGATGGCGGTCCCGTCCGTGAGCAGGATGGGACCTCGCTCCGTCCGGTAGCTGTCGTAGAGCGTCCGTGTGTTGCGACCGTCGGCGTTGAGGGTGTCGGCCTGGAACATCTGGATGATGGTGGTCGACCCGAAGAGCGCCAGGAACATCGCCAGGACGACGATGCTCACCCGCTTGAGTTCGCGATTCATGAGACCACCGCCTTGGGTTGGGTTCGGACCGTGTCGGAGATGCGGAGCAGGACGGCGATGATGATCCAGTTCGCGACGAGCGACGACCCGCCGGCCGCCAGGAAGGGTGTGGTGAGCCCCGTGAGCGGGATGATGCGGGTCACGCCGCCGACGACGACGAAGACCTGCAGCGCGACGGTGAACGCCAGGCCGATCGAGAGGAGCTTGCCGAAGTCGTCGGTGCCGGCGTAGCCGACTCGGAAGCCCCGCGAGACGAGCAGCAGGTAGAGCGCGAAGATCGCGAAGAGGCCGGCCAGACCGAGCTCCTCACCGAGGCTGGCGATGATGTAGTCGCTCTGCGGGACGGGCGTGATCTCGGGCATGCCCTGGCCGAGCCCGGTGCCGAGCAGTCCGCCGTGGGCGAGGCCGAAGATGCCCTGCACGAGCTGGTAGCTGCCGCCGTCGCGGTCGAAGACCTCCGGGTTGAAGGCGTCCCACCAGTTGTGGAAACGACCGGCGACGTAGGAGAGAGTCTGGCCGGCGATGAACGCACCGGCGAAGAACATCGTCAGGCCGATGATGATCCAGCTGGCGCGGCTCGTCGCGACGTACAGCATGACGAGGAACATGCCGAAGTAGAGCAGCCCGGTTCCGAGGTCGCGCTGGAAGACGATCACGCCCATCGCCATCGCCCAGACCACGAGGATCGGGCCGAGATCGCGCAGACGGGGGAACTGGATCCCGAGGAACTTCTTGCCGACCATCGAGAGGCTGTCGCGCGTTCGCACGAGATAACCGGCGAAGAAGACCGCCAGAGCGATCTTCGCGATCTCGCCGGGCTGGAAGGTGACCGCGTCGCCGATGCCGATCCAGACACGGGCGCCGTTGACCTCGCGACCGATGCCCGGCAGCAGGGGCAGCAGGAGGAGGACGAAGGCGAAGAGGCCGGCGATGTAGGTGTACTTGAAGAGGACGCGGTGGTTGCGGATGATCAGCACCACGGCGATGGCGCCGGCGATCGCGATCGCACTCCACACCATCTGTCGGACCGCGGCGCTCGCCCAACCGGAGTCGCCGAGCGCGATGTCGATCCGGTAGATCTCGGCGATCCCGACGCCGCCGAGCACGGTGGCGATCGGCAGCAGGAAGGGGTCGGCCTCCGCCGCGGTGTAGCGCAGCACGATGTGGAAGGCGAGGACCAGCAGTGACAGGCCCGAGCCGAAGGTGATCAGGGCGAAGTCGAGGTGTCCGAGGGCCCCGAGCTGCACGAGCATGACCGCGACCGCGTTGATGGCGAACGCGAAGATGAGGAGCGCGAGCTCGAGGTTGCGGAGCTTCTTCGGCAGCCGGAGCCGGCGCATCGTCTTGATGACGCCGGTGTCGGCTTGGATGGGGGCTGCGACGTCACTGGTCATCGGTCACCCGCAATCGCTTCACGATGTCGAGGGCCTCGGTGAACGAGGACGCGCTGATGGTCTGGTCGACGGCCTGGCGGTCGAAGTCGGAGAGCGAGCCGAGCGGGATGCCGGTGTCCTCCTTGACGTTCGAGAGTTTGATGGGGCCGACGTCCTGCTGGATGCCCTGGTAGATGACCACCGTGTCGTCGTCGCCGCCGACGAAGTACCGGGTCTGGGTCCACGCGTACCCGAGCACGACACCACCGACGATCGCGACGATGACCACGATGAGACCGACGAGCCAGGTGATGCGCCGACGTCTCGCGCGACGCTCGTCCTCTTCGATGAGCTCGTCGAGGTAGTCCTCGGAGGCGGGCTCGAAGTGGGAGTTGCCGAGCGAGGTGACCCGACCGGGGTGCAGCCAGCTGTTGGGGATGAGTGAGGGCTTCTTCACCGACGGGGTGAGTGCGAAGGCCACGGGCTTCGAGGCCGAACCGACGACGACGGGCTCGCCGTCACTCACCGGCTCGTCGACGATGTCGACGACCACGACGGTGACGTTGTCCGGTGCACCGCGGTCCAGGCTCTGCCGGACGAGCTTCTCGGCAGTGCGCTGCGCCGACAGCTTCTCGGTGAGGGTCGCCGTGATGTGCGTCTCGTCGACCACGCCCGAGAGACCGTCCGAGCAGAGGATCCAGCGGTCACCCGGCTGCGTTCCGAGCGTCATCGTGTCGATCTCGGGGGAGGCGTCGACGTCGCCGAGGACGCGCATCAGCACGGATCGGCGGGGATGGACCATCGCCTCCTCCGCCGTGATCCGGCCGGAGTCCACGAGACGCTGGACGAACGTGTGGTCGACCGTGATCTGGCTGAGCTCGCCCTCACGGAAGAGGTAGATCCGGGAGTCGCCGATGTGGGCGATGGCGACCTCGTTGCCGATGACCGCGAGCGCGGAGACCGTGGTGCCCATGCCGGTCAGCTCGCGGTGCTTCGAGACCGTGTCGCCCAGGATGGAGTTCGCCGCGAGGATCGCCGACTGGAGCGTCGCCTCAGCGGCTTCGGAGGACGGGTACGGCTCGTCGGCTTCGATGATGCGGTTGAGTGCCATCGCCGAGGCGACGTCACCGCCGGCGTGGCCGCCCATGCCGTCGGCGACGACGAACAGGTGGTGCCCGGAGTAGCCGGAATCCTGGTTGTTTGAGCGCACTTTACCCACGTGGGAGAGCGCTGCGCCGGCGCCGCTGGTCGTCACCGGGTTACC
Organism: Plantibacter sp. T3; assembly: GCF_902506515.1. Classification (NCBI taxonomy): domain Bacteria; kingdom Bacillati; phylum Actinomycetota; class Actinomycetes; order Micrococcales; family Microbacteriaceae; genus Plantibacter; species Plantibacter sp. T3. Next base: position 675,466 of record NZ_LR733286.1, read on the forward strand.
GCCGCAACTCGAAACTGGTCTGGCCGACCTTGACGGGGGTGTCGAGTGGGATCTGCGTCGGGACGCTCACGCGCTTGCCGGCGAGGAAGGTGCCGTTGGTGGAGTCGAGGTCCTGGACCATCCACTCGTCGTTCCAGAGCATGAGTCGCGCGTGATGCGTGGACGTGTAGTCGTCGCGGATGATGAGGCCGGAGTCCGCTGAGCGGCCGATGGTGATCGGCTCGCGGCCGAGGGGGAGCTCGGTGCCCTGCTTGGGCCCGGACACGATGACGAGGCGCGAGGTGTTGTCGACCGTGGCGCGCGGAGGCGTGCCGCTCGATCCGCCGGTGGCGGGCCGACTGGGGGCCGGGGCGGTCGCGGCGCGCATCGGCTGCGGCGGTGTGGCCGGGGCTCCGTTCGACGACTGCTGCTGCGGCTTCCGGACACGTGGTCCGAAGAGGTCGGTGCGGAGGGCGTAGACGATGCCGAAGACGAACGTCCAGAGCAGGAGCAGGAAGCCGATGCGGAGGACCAGCAGGGTCAGTTCGCTCACGCGCCGTCCCCCCACGAGTCGCCGAAGGACGACACATCGTGACGCCGGGTCGCATCGCTCATCTGGCGATCGGATCCGCCGGCCTTGGCGACCACCCGGAACACGATCCTGGTGCGGCCGATCTCGATGACGGAGTCGGGGGAGAGGGCCGCCTGGCGGAAGGACTGGCCGTTGAGCTTCGAGCCGTTCGTCGAGCCGAGGTCGCGCGCCTGACCGGCGTTGCCGTCCCAGAGGATCTCGACGTGCTTCCGTGAGGTGCCGGTGTCGGGGATCGTGATGTCGGCCTCGGTACCGCGGCCGATGACCGTGCGGGCCTGCGTGATCGGGTAGCGCTTGCCGCCGATGTCGAGCACGGGTGCCCAGGTGACGGAGCCCTTGAGGTTGACGCTGTCGATCTGCACGAGGCCGTCGGGGAGGGAGCGGTCGCCGGAGAGCTTGATGGTCACGGCACCCGGAAAGGAGTACCCCTGGCTCTTGGCGTGCTTCTGGACGAGCGAACCGAGCTCGTCGATGAGGGAGGGGCCGATGGCGTCCATGCGCTCGAAGTCGGTGGGCGACATGCGGACGGTGAACTTGTTCGGCACGAGGATGCGGTCGCGGGAGACGACCGCGGCCTTGGTGTCGAGCTCGCGTCGGAGCGCGCTCGTGATCTCGACCGGCTGGAGTCCGGACTTGAAGGTCTTCGCGAAGGCGCCGTTGACGGCGCGCTCGAGTCCCTTCTCGAAGTTGTCCAGAATGCCCACGGTCTCTCGATTCGTGTCGGTGTCCAGGCAATGTTAGACGGTTTGCCTGCACACGAGGCCAATCGACGCGGGCGCCGACGCCAGGTGTTCACCCGCTCGGCAGCAGGAGATCGGCATCGGAACAGGACCGTCGGGGCCGTTTCGTCCTGCTCTGGCGCGGATCTCCGGTGTTCTGCCACCCGGGCTCCGCGTGCTATCCTCGATAAGTTGCCGCGAGAGCGGCGACGTCTGGTGTCTCGCGCGAGTGGCGGAATTGGCAGACGCGCTGGCTTCAGGTGCCAGTGCTCGAAAGGGCGTGCGGGTTCAAGTCCCGCCTCGCGCACCAGTTGATGTGACACGAAGGCCCCCGAGGAATCGGGGGCCTTCGTCGTTCCCGCCGTCCGGGCGTGACCGCTACCGTGTCGACATGGAGAACCCCCGGATGCCGATGGGCATCGCGATCACGATGCTGCACGACGGTCGAGTGCTCCTGGAACTGCTGGCCGACCGCTCCTCGGTGTTCAGCAGCGCCGAGACGCGCGTCGACGACCACGACCGGACGTCGGCCATCGTCCGCGAGTGGGTGACCGCGCCGCTGGCGGTACCGGATCGTCGTGGTCCACACCGTCCGTCGCCGTACCGCGACGGCTACACCCTGGTCGTCTCGCCCGGGTCGACCCGGGATCTTGCGGCGTTCAGTACGTACGGGAACTCCCTGCTGGTCGACTTCGCTCGGGCGTTCGGGGCGGCGCCCGGCGCGGCGGGGGATCCTGAACCACTGGCGCGAGCGCTCTCGCGTGATCTGGCGATCAGCTTCCGGCGCGCGCAGGAGAAGGCCGCCTGGCGACTCGCGCAGGGCGCCTATCTTCCCGTCCTCGTGGGGTACCTCGACGAGCTGCGGGCGATGACGTCGATCGAGGAGCAGTACGCCTACGAGACGACGACCGCCGGCGTCGGTGGAATCCTCGACGACGAGCGTTACCTCCTGGTGGCCGAGGATGCACGCGCGCGGCAGGTGTACCTCGACCTCCTGGCAGAGCGGTCCTCGCTCTACAACTGGTACATGGATCTGGCCAAAGGTGGTCTCGTCCGCCCACGGCGGTGACGGAGACGTGTCGCGGCGGGTTCACCGTCACCGGCGCTCGCGGACGCGCTGCACCTCCAGGATGAGGACGGCGAGCCCCACGGCGGTCGCGGTGCCGAGGACGGTCACGATCGGAAGTGTGGCGGAGGCCAGCACGGCGATGGCGGCCAGGAGGAAGAGGATCGAGGCGGTGGTCGAGATCCTGCCGCGGAGCAGGACCAACCAGACCGCGACCATGAACACCGAGATGGGGATGGTCAGCGAGAAGGACGCGACGGCGGCGGTGAGATGCTCGCCCGCGTGCGTCAGCAGGTCGAGTTCCACCTCGATCCCCGCGGAGACGGCGCCGGCAGCGGCGAAGACGACGTAGTGCGCGTACCCGAAGGCGAAACCCTGGCGGGACGAGGCCAGGCGAGCCCCTTGCTCCCGGCTGAAGTAGATCCACCACATCCCGGCGGCGAGGACGATGCCTGCCACGGCCAGCCCGACGAGCCCGTCGATCCGCTCGTCGCTGTTCGCCGCGTCGATGATGGCGTTCGCCGAACCGAGCAGGCTCTCACCGAGCAGGATCAGCGTGAACAGGCCGTACCGCTCGGCGACGTGATGCGGGTGCCAGGGCGTGCGGTGGACCCGTTCCGCCCAGACGGGCACGAGCACCTCGAGCAGCATCGCAGGCCAGAAGGTCCAGAACTGCCCCTCCACCGGAAGGGCCAGTCGCGCGACCCAGAGGACCTGCACGAGGCTGATCCCGATCGCGAACCGGAGGGCCACCGCGCGTTGCCCCGGATCGGACAATGCGAGTCGGAGCCACTGCGCCACCATCGCCAGTCGCATGATGACGTAGCCGATGGTGATGATCGCCCACTCGCCGTCGACCATGGCGTCGTGTACGCCGGCGGCGAGCACGAGGACCCCGCCCATCTGCACGATGGTGGTCATGCGGTAGAGCCAGTCATCGGTGTCGAACGCGGATGCGAACCAGGTGAAGTTCATCCACGCCCACCAGATCGCGAAGAAGATCATCGCGTAGGAGACGGTCGTCTCCGCCGCGTGACCCTCGACGATCCCGTGGTGGAGGTTCTGTGAGGCCTGGGAGACGGCGACGACGAACACGAGGTCGAAGAGCAGCTCCAACGGGCTCGCCACCCGGTGCCCCTCGCCGGGGTCGCGGCCGGTCATACGGAGGAGACCCAGTCGGTTCAGCACGATCCCATCCTGCCGTGCCTGTCGTTGCCAAGGAAGCTTGACACGTCGCCGGATGACAAGCATGCTTGACCTATGTCAGGTTTCCTTGTCATTTCGGACTCGATCGTCCACATGCGCCGACGATGACGAACGACAGGTCGGCCCGCTGCGGCGGCGCCGCGTTCCGGCGGCTGGCGTCGATGAGTGCTCGCGACGTGCTCAGGAACCCGCTCACCGGGATCTCGATGTGGTTCATGACCGGCATCATCCTCGTGATCTACGTCTCCATGTGGCTCGCGTTCGTCGTCCTGGGCCCTGCTCCGGTCGCAGCGCTGGACACGGACGAACCGGGACTCTCGTCGGCGCTCGAGCGGACCGGTGTGCAGGTGGTCGCCCCCGACGACCCCGATCGGAACACGCGGGTGACCGTGCACGAGGGGCGCGCCCTGGTCGTGCTCGACGCTGCGGACCAGGCTGCATGGGACCCGATCTGGCGAGGGCTGCGCGACGCAGGCGTCCCGGCCCACGGGGTGACGGTGATGGACGACGAAGGTGACGTGAAGATCGACCCGCTCCAGGAGAACCTCGGCATCGTGGTCCTGGTCGGGGTCGCGAGCCTGGCGTTCATCGGCACGACCGTCCCACTCGTGGCGATGCGGGAGCGGGGGCTGCTCCGGCTGCTCGGCGTGACGCCGGTCCGCCGGTCGACCTTCCTCCTCGCGCAGCTCCCCTTGCGCGCGCTGGTGGCGGCGGCGATCCTGGTGCTGACGACCGGGATCGCGGTCTGGCGCAGGTACGTCGACGGCGTGGACCTCCTGGCCCTGGGGGTCTCGTTCCTCCTCGGAGCGGCGATGCTGTTCGCTCTGGCGCTGGTGTTCGCCGCGCGATCGCGGAACGCCGAGGCGACACAACAGACGATGGTGATGGTGACGATCGGGCTCGTGTTCGCGTCGGGTGGGCTCCTGCCGCAGTCCATCCTTCCTGCCGCAGTGCAGGTCGCCATGAACTGCCTGCCGACCACCTGGTTCGTCGCCGCCGCGAGTGCCTCACTGACCGGGGCCGAACCGTTCCTCCCCGTCCCCGCGCTCTGGGGGCTCATGTCGCTCGTCACCGTCGCAGCAGGCGTGCTCGCCGTGCGGTGGTTCGAGTGGGATCAGTCCGAGCGTGATGGGCGGGCGACCACGATGTCCGACACGCAACGAGAGGTGGCTGCATGAACGAGCACACGACACGGGGATCGACACCGCAGGAGCGTCGTGCGTCCCGTAGATACATGTGGGAGATCGCGGCCGGTGCCGTCGGGTTCCTCGTGACGTTCCTCTTCCTGCCGGAGCTGTTCACCACCGAGCCGGGATCGCCCGCAGCCGTCGCGGTCGCACTCGTCCCGCTCGTGCCGGTGGTGTGGATCGTGATCGCACTCATCCGACACGTGCGCCGCGTCGACGAACTGCAGCGCGGAGTGATCGTGCTGAGTCTCGCCATCGGGTTCGGTGCGGCGATGCTGATCAGCCTCGCGGTCGTGTTCCTGTCGACCGCCGGTGTCGTCGTCGCCCAGCCGGAATGGTGGGTGTTCATCGGCGGGATGGCGGTGTGGGGCGTGACCATCGGTGTCGTCTCCTTCCGGGCCACCCGATGAAGAACGACGTCCGCGCCCTGCGCACCGAACGCGGGTGGACCCAGGTCCAGTTCGCTGAAGCACTCGGCGTCTCCAGGCAGACGGTGAACGCGCTCGAGACCGGGCGCTACGACCCGTCCCTGCCGTTGGCGTTCCGGGTCTCCGCACTGCTCTCCCGCCCGATCGAGGAGATCTTCTTCCCGGGTGAACACGATGCCCCGCCGTCGGGAGGACGACGATGAACGAATCGGACCGAGTGGTCGTCACCGTCGACCGGCTCAGCAAGCGCTACGGCGACCGGAGCGTCCTGCGCGACGTCTCCCTCCGAGTCCACGCGGGGGAGGTGTTCGGGCTGCTGGGACCGAACGGCGCCGGGAAGACCACCACGCTCGAGACCATCGTCGGACTCCGCCGTCCCACCGACGGAACCGTCCGGGTGCTCGGAAGAGACCCGTCGATCGACCGCCGATACGTGACCGAGCGGATGGCGGTGCAGCCGCAGGCCGCCACCCTGTTCCCGACGCTCACGGTCGCGGAGACGCTCGACCTCTTCGCGTCGTTCTACCGGGACGTGCGGCGTCCCGAGGAGGTCTTGGACGAGCTCGATCTGGGGGAGGCACGGCGCGTGCGCGTGAAGCACCTCTCAGGTGGCCAGGAGCGTCGCCTGCTGATCGCCATCGCGTTGATCGGCAATCCCGAGATCGTCGTCCTCGACGAGCCGTCGGCCGGACTCGACCCGCAGGCCCGACGGAACCTCTGGGGCATCATCCGGCGCCAGCAGGAACGCGGGACCACGATCCTGCTCTCGACGCATCACATGGACGAGGCCACCCAGGTCTGCGACCGGATCGCCGTCCTCGTGGACGGCTCGATCGCCGCCTCGGGGGAGCCGGAGACCCTGGTCCGGGAACACGCCGCGACGGCCACGGTGACCTTCGAGGTCCCCGGCCGGACCACCGCGGACGAGTTGCGTTCGCACGACATCCCCGGCGAGATCACCGTGACGGCGAAGGGCGCCGTCAGCCTGGTCGGGATCGTGACCGACGACCCCGACGCCGTGCTGCGCCGACTCACCTTCTCCACCGGTCTCAGACCGCGGGGGTTCCGAGTGGCGCACGGGTCGCTCGAGGATCTCTTCATCGATCTCGCGAATCGGCCGACGTCCGCAGCCGAGGGCGACCGGGCCCACAGCCCATGAGCACGACGCCTGCGTTCCCAGCGCAGGTCCGGAGCTTCGCCGCGGCCCACGCGCGCGACCTCGTCCGGGACCCGCGCTCGATCATCGCACTCGTGGCGAGTTTCCTCGCCTTGATCGGACTGCTCTGGGGGGTGGACGCCCTCGTGGCGACGGCGTCCGACACGCCTGCCGGTGTGCTGCAGCGCGCCCTCCCGCTCGTTTCGAGCACGGGGACGATGGCGATCGCCTTCATGCTCACCACGGTGCCGCTGGTCCGGCATCGCAGCATCGGCCTGCTGCGGGCGCTGTCGACCTCGCCGGCCCGTCGCGACGCCTATCTGCTCGGACACCTGCCGATCCGCGTGGGGTTGGTCGTCGTCGAGGCCGCGGTGATCATCGCCCTGGCCGCTTGGACGGTGCCCACCCGTCCACTCTCCGACCTCGTCGCGATCGCCGGCACGATCCTGCTCGGTGGCGCGATGCTGCTCGGCTTCGGCTACCTCCTCGCGGCGCGGTTGTCGAACCCGGACATCGCCATGCAACTCGCGTACCTGCTGCCGATGCTCGCTCTCGCCACGTCCGGGGCCCTCTTCCCGCTCGCGATCCTTCCGGAGTGGGTCGCCGGTCTCTGCCGGCTCCTGCCCACGACCTGGATCGTCGGCGCGCTCGAGGCGACCATCTCCCAAGGCCCTCAGCCCGTGCCGCTCGCGGTGGTCTGGGGCCTGATGGCGGCGTGCGCGCTCGTGTCGGGTCTCGCGGCCGCTCGGCTCCACCGATGGGACGTCGGCTGATCGGCGGAGCTGCCGTCCGCCGCGTCAGTCCCGACGCGGGGCTGCGGTCGAATCGCGCACGATGAGCTGCGAGTCGAGACTCGCGACCGAACGGGGTGACCCTCCGGCCATGGCCTGGAGCAGCACCTCGACCGCCAACGACCCGCACCGGTTGATCGCGAGCCGCACGGTGGTGAGACCGGGCTGGCGGATGGACGCCATCTCGATGTCGTCGGTGCCGATGATGCTGAGGTCGTCGGGGCAGCGCTTGCCCATCGACGTGATCCCGGCGTCGATGCCGAGGGCGACCAGGTCGTTGTAGGCGATGACCGCCGTCGCGCCGCTCGCCACGATCGTGGCCGCTGCGGCGAGGCCGCCCTGGATCGAGGCCGCCTGGTGGCCCAGACGGGTGAACTCGATGTCGAGCTGCTCGCATGCCGCCGCGACCGCGTCGCCACGGCGGAGGTCCGCCCAGGAGTGCTTCGGACCGGCCGCATAGGCGATGTGTCGGTGACCCAGTGCGGCGAGGTGTTCGACCGCCTGCCGTGGCCCGCTCTCGGTGTCCATCACGACGTAGGGGAGGCCGTCGATGATGCGGTTGACGACCACGACCGGGGTGTCGCCCACGAGCGCGCGGATCTCGTCGTCGGGGAGGCGTGGCGAGCAGAGGAGCATCCCGTTGAGCTTCCGCGCCAGTTCGAGCTGCTCGTGCTCGCGATGCAGGTCCTCATCGGTGTCGAACAACACCGGGCGGTGGCGTCCCTGCCAGGCCTGGGCGTGGACGCCCTTCAGGAGGGTCGCGTAGACCGGGCTGGCGATGTCGGGGACGATGACGCCGAACGTCTTCTCCGCCGTCGAACCGTTCGGGTTCGAGTACCCGAGGTCCGCCGCCGCCGTGAGGACCCGCTCGAGCGTCGCGTTCGCAAGGCGATCCGGCTCGCCGAACGCCCGCGACGCGGTGGCGATGGAGACGCCCGCGTGACGGGCGACATCGGTGAGGGTGGCGGTCACGGTTGATCCTTCGCGGGGTCGGGTGTACTCATGATGCGGCATCGTGCTGCCATGAAACTACTTGACAAACTTTGTACAAACCATTCAGAATCGCTTTCATGATGATCGACGTGGATCTCCTCCAGCCGACGACGCGGTGCCCCGAGGCTCGGCGATGACGGCCTTGCCGCCGCGACTGGGCGCCGGCTCGGGCCCGCGTCCGGAGCACCCGGCACCGTCCGCCGCCGGCATCCTGCACCTCGGTCTCGGCAACTTCCACCGAGCGCACCAGGCCGTCTACACGGCGGCTGCGCTCAGCGCGGGCGGAGATGAATGGGGCATCGTCGGTGTCGCATCCCGGTCCCGAGCGGTCGTCGACGCCATGCGGGCGCAGGATCTCCGCTACACGGTCGCCGAGATCTCACCCACCGGGGCCTCGTTCTCCGTGCCTGCGGTGCACACCGATGTGTTCGTCGCGGCGGAGGATCCGGAGCGTGTGGTCGGTACCCTCGCGGACGACCGCGTCCGGGTCGTCACGCTGACCGTGACGGAGCACGGCTACAGCGCCTCGCCGTCGACCGGCCTCCTCGATCTGAACGACCCGCTGATCGCAGCCGACCTCCGGGGAGGTGCCCCACAGACGACCATCGGCCAACTCGCCCGCGGCCTCCAGCGGCGGGCCTCCGGCAGCGGCGCCCCGATCACGATCCTGAGCTGCGACAACCTGAGCGAGAACGGCGCTCGCACGGAGGCGCTCGTCCGAGCCTTCCTCTCCGAACTGCGCGGCACCGAGGGCGCGGAAGCGCTCGCCTACCTCGACAGCGCGGTCGCCTTCCCGTCCAGCATGGTCGACCGCATCGTCCCGGCGACGACCCCGCGACTGCGCGAGCTCGTGGCAGCCCGGCTCGGCGTCCGGGACGACGCGCCGGTCTCCGCCGAACCGTTCACGATGTGGGCGATCGAGGACCGCTTCGCCGCTGCGCGTCCCGCCTGGGAGGCCGGAGGCGCCGTGTTCACCGACGAGGTGGGGGCGTACGAGCAGATGAAGGTGCGGCTCCTCAACGGGACGCACTCGCTCATCGCCTACCTCGGTGCGCTCCGCGGGGTGGCCACGATCTCGGAGTCGATCGCCGACACCGCCGTCGAATCCGCCGCACTGGCGATCCTCCGCGACGAGTACGAACCGTCGGTGCGGTTCCCGTCCGGCGTCGACGTCCGCACGTATGAGGGGCAGCTCTTCGAACGCTGGGCGAACCACGCCCTCGGGCACCGCACGGCGCAGGTGGGCACCGACGGGTCGGTGAAGCTGCGACAGCGCATCCCGGAGCCCGCCCTCCGTCTGCTCGAGGCCGGATCCGTTCCACACCTCATCGCCCTCACGGTCGCGGCCTACCTGTCCTGCATCGCCCCGATGCCGGGGTTCGACCCCGGTCCGCACGCGCGCGCCATGGTCGATCCGGCCCGCGAGGAGCTCGCCCGGCTGGCGGACACGTCGACGGACGGCCGGCATCTGGCGCAGCGGGTAATCGCCGAGCTGCACCTCTTCGGGCAGGACCTCGCCGAGCAGCCGACCTTCATCTCGCGGGTCGGTGAACTGATCGACACCATCCGCCGACACGGCGTCGACGCCGCCATCCGCGACAGCATCGCCGCCTCGCAGGCACCCATGACCACGACAGGAGCCAACCGATGAAGACGCTCGCGATCCACGGCGCGGAGGACATCCGCTGGGAGGACGCCGTCACCCCGGAACCACGCGACGGCGAGGTCCGCCTCCGGGTGCGGTACGTCGGTATCTGCGGCTCCGACCTGCACTACTACTTCAACGGAGCGAACGGCGAGTACGTCATCCGCGAACCGCTCACCCCCGGCCACGAGCTCTCGGCCGTCGTCGACGTGGACCCCTCCGGGCGGCTCGCCCCCGGCACCCGGGTCACCGTGCACCCGGCGCGATACGGCCCGAGCCTGCCCGGGCTCGAGGACCGCCCACACCTGCGACCCGGCGGCGACTACCTCGGGAGCGCCGCGGCGAACCCGCACCGACAGGGTGGGGCCTCGGAGTACCTGATCGTCGAACACTCGATGGTGCGCGTCCTGCCCGACGGACTCCCGCTCGAGCGGGCGGCGCTCGCCGAACCCCTCGCGGTCGCCATGCACGCGGTCGGGCTGGCAGGCGACGTGCGCGGTGCGCGGGTCCTCGTCATCGGTGCAGGGCCCATCGGTCTGCTCGTGATCGCCGCAGCCGCCCGGGCCGGTGCAGCGAGGATCGCGGCGAGCGACATGCGCGAACAGGCACTGGAACGCGCCGCGACCGTCGGAGCCGGTGAGCTCCTCCTCGTGGGTCGCGACGCCGTCGCCGACGAGTCCTACGACGTCGTCTTCGAATGCTCCGGCGCACCGGTCGCCCTGACCCAGGCGGTTCGTGCCGCGAAACGAGGCGGGTCGATCGTCCAGGTCGGCATGCTCCCCGACGCCGACAGCCCGATCAACCTCGCCCCCATGCTCGCCAAGGAGCTCACCATCCGCGGCGCGTTCCGCTTCTCCACCGAGATCGACGACGCGATCGCGTTCCTCGCCGAGGGCGATCTCCTCGACGCCGTCGTGACCCAGGTCATCCCAGCCGAGCAGGCGGTCGACGCCTTCGCCGTCGCTCGGGACTCGTCCCGCTCGGCGAAGGTGCTCCTCGCCTTCTGAGCCACCCACCGCACACTCCCACCCCCACTTCCGCTGCATCCCGTAGGTCCGAAGGAGTACCTCATGTCAGAACCCAAGTCGTCCGTCGCCACCGGCGACCCCACCGCGAACCGATCCGTCCGCGACCTCGTCCGGGCCGCCATCTCCGGGTGGCTCGGCACCGCGCTCGAGTTCATGGACTACCAGCTCTACTCGCTGGCCGCCGCGCTCGTGTTCGCCGACCTCTTCTTCTCCAACGAGGACCCGGCCATGGCCGTCGTCGCCGCGATGGCGACGTACGGGGTCGGCTACGTCGCCCGTCCGGTCGGCGCGTTCTTCTTCGCCCGGCTCGGCGACAAGACCGGCCGGACCAAGGTCCTCTTCTACACGATCCTGCTCATGGGCCTGTCGACGACGCTCATCGGATTCCTGCCGACCTACTCGCAGGTCGGCATCCTCGCGCCGATCCTGCTGGTCCTCCTGCGGATCGCGCAGGGCTTCGGAGCCGGTGCCGAGATCTCGGGCGCCGGCGTCATGCTCGCCGAGTACGCCCCGGCCAAGCGACGCGGCATCATCGCGTCGCTCGTGGCGCTCGGGACCAACTGCGGCACCCTGCTCGCCTCCGCGCTGTGGGCCGGTCTGCTCCTGGCGTTCAGCGAGGACGAGGTCATCGCCTGGGCCTGGCGCATCCCGTTCATCGGCAGCGTCGTGATCATGCTCTTCGCGGTCTGGGTCCGCTTCAACCTCAAGGAGAGCCCGGTCTTCGAGGAGCGCGACGACGTCGTCGACGGCAAGGCGCTCACCAAGCAGGAGACGATCGCCCTTGCGACCGAGACCGGCAACCTCCGCACGCTCGAGGCCATGAACCGCAAGCCGATCAAGGCGTTCAGCATCGCGCTCCTGCTGCGGTTCGGTCAGGCCGGCAACTCGGGACTCGTCCAGACGTACCTCATCAGCTACATCACCGTCGTCCTGCTGCTGGACCGGTCGATCGGTGTGAACGCCGTCATCGTCTCCTCGCTCGTCGCCTTCATCACCGTGCCGCTCTCCGGTTGGCTCGGTGACCGGTACGGACGGAAGCGCATGTACATGGTGTGGGCGATCATCGCGCTCATCATCATCGTCCCGACCATGCTCATGATCCACAGCAAGGACACCGTCCAGGTGTTCGTCGGCTACGTCGTCCTGCACAACCTGGCCGTGATGAGCTTCGCGTCGCTCGAGAACCTGACCCTGCCGGAACTCTTCGGCGCGCGGAACCGCTACACCTACACGGCGATGGCCCGGGAGATCGCGGCGATCGTCGCGACCGGCGCGGGCCCCGTCATCGCCGCCGCCTGGGTGTCCGCCGCCACCGGTTCGTTCATCCCGATCATCATCATGCTCGGCGTCTTCACCCTCTGCGCCCTGGTCGCGTCCATCTGGATGCCGGAGGTCGCCGGTCGGGACCTCACCGACCCGCGCGACGCCATCTGACCGGCACCCGACCTCCTCGAAAGGAACCTCATGAGCATCGAACGCGCGGACGTCATCGTCACGAGTCCCGGCCGGAACTTCGTCACCCTGAAGATCACCACCAGCGACGGCGTCGTGGGCTGGGGCGACGCGACCCTCAACGGGCGCGAACTCGCTGTTGCGTCGTACCTCGGCGACCACGTCGCGTCGATGCTGATCGGCCGCGACGAGGACCGCATCGAGGACACCTGGCAGTACCTGTACCGCGGACCCTACTGGCGGCGCGGACCCGTCACGATGGCGGCCATCGCCGCGGTGGACATGGCGCTCTGGGACATCAAGGCGAAGAAGGCCGGGGTGCCGCTGTACCAGCTGCTCGGCGGTGCGAGCCGATCGGGGATCCGGGCGTACGCCCACGCCTCGGGGACGGACTACCAGGCGCTCGCCAACGCGATCACCGGGTACCAGGAGCTCGGGTTCACCGCGGTGCGCGTCCAGACCGGTGTGCCGGGGCTCGGGCAGGTCTACGGGGTGTCCGCCTCAGGGCCCGGCGTCCGCTACGACTACGAGCCGGCGAAGCGAGCGGCGGACGGCTCGGCAGCCACGGCACCGACCGAGGAGTCCTGGGACACCGCCGGCTACCTCGCGCACATGCCGGGTGTCTTCGAACGGATCCGCGAGGACTTCGGGACGGGCCTCCGGATCCTGCATGACGGACACCACCGCATGTCGCCGATCGAGGCCGCCCGGTTCGCGAAGGACATCGAGCCGTACAAGCTCTTCTGGCTCGAGGACTGCACCCCGGGGGAGGACCAGACCGCCCTGCGACTCGTCCGCCAGCACTCGACCACGCCGCTGGCCATCGGCGAGGTCTTCAACTCGGTGTACGACTACCAGACCCTCATCACCGAGCGCCTCATCGACTACGTCCGCTCGGCGGTGACGCACACCGGTGGCATCACGGCGATGAAGAAACTGCTCGACTTCGCGGCGATCTACGGGATCCGTTCCGGCATCCACGGCCCCACCGACATCTCGCCCATCGGGATGGCCGCAGCGCTGCATCTCGACCTCGCGATCCACAACTTCGGGATCCAGGAGTACATGCCGCACAACGAGCAGACCCTCGAGGTGTTCCAGACCTCCTTCACCTTCGACGACGGCTTCCTGCACCCCGGCGAGCAGCCCGGCCTCGGCGTCGAACTCGACGAGGACGCGGCCGCCGCGTTCGAGTACACGAAGGCGTACCTGCCGGTGAACCGGCTGACGGACGGCACCGTCCACGACTGGTGAGCGGCGGCGGCGGCGGCATCTGGTGCTCCGCGGCTGTGAGGTGAGATGATGCGGTGCTGCCTCGAACGCGTGCGGTCCTCCGCCACGTCCGTCCCGATGCGCGAGGCGCTGCGGGTTCCGGGACGGCAGCTCCTCCCTGCGACCCGGAATCGAAGGATGCCCGGTGCACGAGGACCCGACCGTCGGCGCGGCCGACACCGCTGAACCAGTCACCCGAGGCGGCAGCGTCGCCCCCGTCGTTTCGCCGTCGCACCGACTGCGTCCGGTCGCGTTCGGCGGTGTCATCGCCGCCACGGTCGTCGTCGCCGCGGCCTGGGTGGTCGGCGCGTCGGTGTCGCTGACGGCTGCCACGGCACCGTCGGTGATGCTGCAGCCGTATCTCGACGCACTGGAGGACGGGCACCTCGAACGGGCGGTCGCGATGGACGGGACCGCTGCCGCCGCCGCCCAACTCGGCTACAGCGCCGACCTCCTGACCGATGAGCGGTACGCGCTCGCGACCGACCGCCCGACGGCTTATCGCGTCGGAGCGACCCGGACCGAGAACGGGGTCGCCACGGTCGACGTCGCGTTCGAGCGCGGCGGTGAACGACAGACCACGGCGTTCACGCTGCGCTCACAGCCGTCCGGCTTCCTGTGGTTCAGCGCGTGGCGCATCGAACCGGCGAGCCTGCCGACCATCACGGTGCCCACGGTCAGGTTCGGTGCGCTGGACCTCTCCGTCGGAGGCGAGCACGTGGGCACAGTGGATGAGACGACGGTCTACGTCGTCGGACCGGGGAAGTACGACATCGCGGCCGACTCGACCACCGGCTTCTTCGACTTCGAGGTGCCCAGCGTGGAGGCCGAATGGGACGGCAGGCCGACGGCGTATCTGTACCCGACACTGACGGCGCTCGGGCGGGAGGGGGCGACCGCTGCGGTTCACGCGTACGTGGACGCCTGCATCGCATCGACGTCCTATGAACCCGAGGGCTGCTCCATCGCGATCGACAATTCGGAGGGCGACGAGATGTCGGGCGTCACCTGGGTGTTGACCCGTGGTCCCGAGTTCGAGTTCTCGGAGTACTCCGCGACGGCGGGGTTCCTCGTGACCACCACCCGTCGGGGCAGTGCCGACTTCCTCGCCGCGTTCGCCTCGGCGTCGGGCGAATACGGCATCGTGACCGCGGAGGACTGCGAGGTGTGGGTGGACGGTGCCGTCGTGTTGTCGACCGACGGCACGTGGACCTTCGACCCGTACACCTGGTGAGGATGGGCGAAATGATGCACCTGGCGACGGAAGGCGACGCATGAAGTACGTTCCCGCGTTCGGCTTGAAGGCGCAGGTGTTCATGCTCTGTGTGGCGCCGCTCTTCCTCTTCCTCGTGATTCCGAAGGACAAACTGGTGTCAGCGGTACCGGTCCTGGTCGTGGCCTTCGTCGTCCTCGCAGCCGTGGCATGGAACACCCTCGTCGTGACGGCACACCGGATCGTCGTGCTCGATGAGCACCTGGTGGCGTACACGGCCTTCCGCTCCCGCGTCGTCCGTATCGACGACGTCACCTCGATCGGACCGAGCTGGACAGCCCAGAGCTTCCGCATCGCCCTGCGGGATGGTCCGAGCATCAGGGGCTACCGCCGCAACGGCTACGCCGCGTTCGCGGAGGACCTGACGACCGGACACCCGTCGATCGAGTTCCGATACTCCATGCTGAAGCCGAAGACCGATCAGTTCATGGAATCGGGCTACTCGGAGCTGACGGAGGACGAACGTCGCGAAGCCGAGGCCCTCGTCCTGGCCGCCCAGTCGGCCGCGAGCTGAGCTGCCCGCGCGACGATAGGGTGAGGACCCGTGACGGCCGCCCTTCCCCCTGAGCATCGCGAGACGACGCCCCGCGGGGTCCTCGTCTCCGTCGTCGCCTCGTTCCTGTTCGCGGCGCTGTTCTTCCTGCCACCGCTGCTGGAGCCGTTCGGGGCGAACGAGATCTTCGCCTGGCGCGTGATCGCGACGGTGCCGGTGCTGGCGACGCTCATCGCGGTGTTCGGGTGGTGGCGGGACGTCCGCGACATCGCGGTCCGTCTCGCACGTCGTCCGCTCCTCGTCCTCGTGGTCGTCCTCGACGGGCTCCTGTTGTCCCTGCAGCTGTGGCTCTTCGGTTGGGCACCGCAGACCGGGCACGGGCTCGAACTCGCGCTCGGCTACCTGCTGATGCCATTGGCGATGGTCGTGGTCGGCGTCGTCCTGCATCGGGAGCGACTCGCACCGCTCCGGATCGCCGCGGTCGCCGCAGCCGTCATCGGCGTCACCGCCGCGATCGTCGTGGCCGGTGGGTTGTCCTGGGCGACCATCGCGGTTGCGGTCGGCTACCCGGTGTACTTCGCGATCCGGCGCCGAGCCGGGCTCGACTCCATCGGTGCGTTCTGCTTCGAGCTGACGGTCCTCGTCCCCGTCGCGGTCGTGCTGGCACTGCAACCGTCCTCACTCGCCATCCTGGCCGCGCACCCGCAGCTGGGCTGGGGGATCGTGCTCCTCGGGGTGATCGGCGGTGTCGCCCTCGTGCTGTACCTCGTCGCGAGTCGTCTGCTGTCGTTCGGCGTCTTCGGGCTGCTCAGCTATCTGGAACCGGTGCTGCTGGTCCTCGTGGCGGTCCTCCTCCTCGGCGAATCACTGACCCTCGCCGACGGGTTCGTCTACGGCCCGATCGTGGTCGCCCTCGTGTTCTTGGGGCTCGAGACCGTGCGACGCCCGCCGCGCTGACCGTCCACCTGCAGCCCGGCGCGTCGTCGCGAACCTGTGAAGTCAAGCCTCGGGACGCGTTCCGCGAGCGCGCCTAGCCTGATGGCATGGTCACGAAGCATGCTCCAGCAGTGTCGCTCGAGCCGTCCTTTCCCTCGCAGCACGATGTGTCTCCAGCGCGAGACTCGTCCGAACGGCACCACGTCGTCCCGATCGGTGCCCGGCAATGGCGGATCTCGAACGACGCCGATCCCTCCTCACCCGAGTGCTGTCTCGCGTACGTCGAGGCACAGGGCACCGGTTACGACGTGCTCATCGTCGCGCCCAGCCCGCCTGAATGGCTGCACGTGGACACCTTCGACGAGGCAAAGCGTGCCGCGATCCGACGGCCGTCACCGCAGCTCTGAGTCGCTCCTCCGGCATTCGTTCGCCCATTCTTGGGCGACGGAGTGCTGGTTCGCCCAAGAATGGGCGAACGAACGGGCTCAGACGCTCCCGCGACGCACGATCGACGTGGGGACGAACGAGCCGACAGGCGAGATCGTCTCACCCCGGAGCTGCGCGAGGAGCACTTCCGCCGCGCGCTGACCGACGGCCGCCGCCGGCTGGTGGACGGTGGTGAGCGGCGGGTGGCAACGGAGCGCCCACGCCGAGTCGTCGAAGCCGACGATCGACACGTCCTCCGGCACACTCCGCCCTGCCGCTCGGAGGGCTTCGAGCGCTCCGGCCGCGACGGCGTCCGAAGCCGCGAACACGCCGTCGACGGCCGGCTCGCGGCGGAGCAGCTCCGACATGCCGGCGAAGCCGTCCTGGTGCGAGTAGAGCGGGACCTCCACGACGAGTCGGTCGTCGAAGCGGTCGCCGAGCGCATCGCGGAACCCGGCGAGTCGGTCTGAGCCGGAGTCCCGGTCGAGGGCTGCCGCGATCATGCCGATGTGCCGTCGGCCGGCACCGATCAGCTCACCCGTGATGTCGGCCGATGCCGACCGGTTGTCGATCCCGACGAAGGGGAGCTCACGGAGGTCGGGCGGGTGGCCCACGAAGGTCGCCGGGAGGCCGAGGCGCTCGATGACACGCGTGATCGGGTCGTTCTGGCGCGCAGACACCATGATCACCCCGTCGACGAAGCCGCCCGAGAGGTACCGGGTGATGCGGTCGGTGTCGCGCTCGGAGTCGACGACCAGACAGACGAGCTGGTGGTCGGCCTGTGACAGGGCCTCGTTCGCCCCGAGCAGGATGTTGCCGATGTTGGGATCGTCGACGAACAGGCTGTGCGGCTCGTGGACGACGAATCCGACGGCCTGGGTGCGCTGCATGACGAGGTTCCGGGCGGCCGTGTTCGGCACGTAGCCGACCTTCTCGATGGCGGCCTCGATCGCCTCGCGCGCTTCAGCCGACACGTACCGCTCGCCGTTGACGACCCGGCTGACCGTGCCCCGGGAGACGCCGGCTTCGACGGCGACATCGTGCACCGTCGCTCGTTTGCGTCGGGTCGGCGGAGGGGTCACGGCTCCACCCTAGCGCCGGTCCGGGCGGCCTTCGGCGGGCTCCGTGTTGACAGATTCAGAAACGCACGCCTACTCTGTGTACGTTCACAGACTCTCAACGTGGAGTTGTCGCTCTTCGATCTGTGCACGTTCACAGATCGCGGAAGGCACCATGAGCACGACCCCCACGTTCAGCCACGACGGCATCGCCTACGGCTGCGACTACAACCCCGAGCAGTGGGATCGGTCCGTCTGGCGCGAAGACGTCGCCCTCATGCAGGAGGCGGGCGTCGACCTCGTCGCCCTCAACATCTTCGGCTGGTCGCACCTCGAGCCACGGCCGGGGGAGTTCGACTTCGCCGGGCTCGACGAGATCCTCGACCTGCTCCACGAGGCCGGCATCCGGGTCAACCTCGGGACCGGCACCGCATCGGCCCCACCGTGGCTCACGTTCCGGCACCCGGAGATCCTCCCCGAGACCGAGGACGGGACGACGCGCTTCCCCGGCGGTCGCCAGGCCTGGTGTCCGTCGTCCGCGGTCTTCCGTCGCTACGCCCTCGAACTCGTCGAGCGCGTCGCCGTCCGTTACGGCGCGCACCCCGCCGTCGAGCTTTGGCACGTGTCGAACGAACTCGGCTGCCACAACGCGCTCTGCTACGACGACGAGAGTGCCGAGGCCTTCCGGGGCTGGCTCCGCGCCCGCTACGAGACGATCGAGCGTCTGAACACCGCGTGGGGCACGTCGTTCTGGAGTCAGCAGTACAGCGACTTCGCCGAGATCCTGCCGCCGCGCCTGACCCTGTCGAGCCGGAACCCGAGCCAGGTCATCGACTTCCACCGCTTCTCCTCCGACGAGCTCCTCGGCTACTACCGGGCCGAGCTCGAGGTCCTGCGCCGCCACAGCTCCGTACCCGTCACGACCAACTTCATGGTCACCGCGCACATCCGGAACCTCGACTACTGGCAGTGGGCGCCCGAGATGGACGTCGTCGCCAACGACCACTACCTCGACAACCGCCTCGCGGACCCCACGGCCGAACTCGCGTTCGCGAGTGACCTCACGCGCGGTCTCGCCGGGGGCGGCGCGTGGTTGCTCATGGAGCAGTCCACCGGTGCGGTCAACTGGCAGCCGCAGAACCTCGCGAAGGCACCGGGCGAGATGACCCGGAATTCCCTCACGCACGTCGCGAAGGGCGCGGAGGCGATCTGCTTCTTCCAGTGGCGTGCGTCGCTGCAGGGCTCGGAGAAGTTCCACTCGGCCCTGCTGCCGCACGCGGGCACCGACTCCGACGTGTGGCGCGAGGTCGTCGAGCTGGGCGGCACGCTCGACCGACTCGACGAGATCACCGGCACGCGCGTCCAGGCCGATGTCGCCCTCCTCTTCTCCTGGGAGAATTGGTGGGCGGCCGACGGCGAGAGCCGCCCGACCCACGCGATCGACCACCTCTCGCAGGTCCACGCGGTCCACGCGTCGCTGCGTCGTCTGGGTCACACCGTCGACGTCGTGCGTCCGGGCGCCGACCTCTCCGCCTACCGGCTCGTCGTCGTCCCGAACCTGTACCTGGTGCGCGACAGCGAGGCCGCGGTTGTCTCGGACTTCGTCGCAGCCGGTGGGCACGCCGTCGTCACGTTCTTCAGCGGCATCGCCGACGAGGAGGACCGGGTCCGCCCCGGCGGCTACCCCGGTGCGTTCCGCGAGCTGCTCGGCGTCAACGTCGAGGAGTTCGCCCCCGTCCTCCCCGGCCAGGTGCTGACGCTCGCGTCGGGCCGGACCGCGACGGCATGGTCCGAGCGGACCCGCGCCCGCGGAGCCGACGTCGTCGACTCCTTCGCCGACGGCCCGTCGGCCGGTCGCCCGGCCATCACGCGCAACCGCATCGCGGGTGGCGGCGACGCCTGGTACCTCGCGACGAACCTGGACGCCGGCGCACTCGACGAGGTGCTCCGCGACGCAGCCGCGGGGGCCGGGGCGCTGGCACAGGGTGATCCGGACCAGCCGGGCCTCGAGGTCGTCCGCCGCGCCGATGAGGGACGGAGCTACCTCTTCCTCATCAACCACTCGACGAACGACGTCGAGGTGCCGGCCAGCGGGCGCGAGCTCGTCACCGGCGAACCCGTCGACTCCATCGCACGCGTGCCAGCCGGCGCCGTGCGCGTCATCAGAGAGGACCGCACGCGATGAGCGTCAACATCGAGACGGCCGAGGCGACGTCGCCACGGCCCGTCCGCCCGCCGAGGGCGGCCAAGCTGCCGAAGGCGGTGGTGCAGCACAAGCGGGCGATCGCCATCTTCATCGTCCCGTTCGCCCTGCTGTTCGCGCTGTTCTACCTCGTGCCGATCGGGTACGCGGTCTACCAGTCGCTGCTCGTGATCGAGCGTGACGGCACCTTCGGTCAGGCCCGGGAGGTGTTCGGCGGACTGGCGCAGTACGTGCAGGTCTTCCAGAACGGCCCGTTCTGGCAGTCCGTCGGACGGGTGCTCCTGTTCGGCGTCGTCCAGGTGCCGGTGATGCTCGGCCTCGCGCTCCTCTTCGCGCTGCTGCTCGACTCGCCGCTCCTGCGGGGCAAGCGGTTCTTCCGTCTCGCGTTCTTCGTCCCGTACGCGGTGCCTGGCGTGATCGCCGCAATCATGTGGGGCTTCCTCTACTCGCCGAACCTGTCGCCGTTCACCGCGGTCACGCAGAGCGTGGACTTCCTCTCAGCCGATCTCGTGCTCTGGGCCATCGCGAACGTCGTCACCTGGGTGTTCGTCGGCTACAACATGCTCATCATCTACTCCTCGTTGCTCTCCATCCCCACCGAGATCTACGAGGCCGCCCGGCTCGACGGCGCCGGTCAGGCGCGCATCGCCTGGTCGATCAAGATCCCGCTCGTGATGCCGGCGATCGTCCTCACGGCGATCTTCTCGATCATCGGCACGCTGCAACTCCTCGCCGAGCCGCAGGTGTTCCGCACCTTCAGCTCGGCCGTCAGCAGCACCTTCACCCCGAACCTCACCGTCTACACCACCTCGTCCATCCCGAACGTGAACCTCGCAGCCGCCTTCTCGGTCGTGCTCGCGTTGGCGACCTTCGTCCTCTCCTTCGGGTTCCTGAAGTTCACGCAGCGAAAGGAAGGCAAATGACCGCCATCCTGTCCACCGGCCGCGGCCCGCAGGAGAGCCGCCTGTCGCGCGCCGGCGCGCTCATCGTGATGCTCGTCTTCACGCTCTACTTCCTCATCCCGATCTGGTGGCTGTTCATCGCCTCGACGAAGTCGTCAGCGCAGTTCGGCAACTCGGCTCCGCTCTGGTTCGCGGACTTCAACCTGTTCGAGAACATCGGCCAGCTCGTCGCCTACCGCGACGGCGTCTACCTCAAGTGGATGCTGAACTCGGTCCTGTACGCCGGCCTCGGCGCACTGCTCGGCACGCTCTTCGCGGCCATGTGCGGCTACGCCCTCGCGAAGTACCGGTTCCCGGGACGCGACCTGATCTTCAACGTCGTCCTCGGCGGTGTGCTCGTCCCCGCGACCGCGCTCGCGCTCCCGCTGTTCCTCATCTTCAGCCAGGTGGGCCTCACGAACACGTTCTGGGCGGTCTTCCTGCCCTCGTTGGTGAGCCCCTTCGGTGTCTACCTGACGCGGATCTTCGCGGCGTCGAGCGTGCCCGAGGAACTCCTCGAGGCCTCGCGTCTCGACGGCGCCGGTGAGATCCGGACCTTCTTCACCATCTCCGTGCGACTCATGTTCCCGGCGCTCGTCACCGTGTTCCTCTTCCAGTTCGTCGCCATCTGGAACAACTTCTTCCTGCCGCTCATCATGCTGCGCGACGAAGCCCTGTTCCCGGTCACCCTCGGGCTCTACTCCTGGAACTCGCAGGTCAACCAGATCCCCGAACTGCGCCTCTACGTCCTCGTCGGCGCATTCCTGTCGATCATCCCGCTCGTCATCACCTTCCTCCTGCTCCAGCGGTTCTGGCGCTCCGGCCTCGGTGCCGGCGCCGTGAAGTAGTCGGACCGACGAGCAGACACTCCTCTCCATCCCGCACCAACACCATCCCGCACCATTCACAGAAGAACGGATTCGCTATGAACCTCAAGAGAACAGCGGTCGCCGCAGCGGTGCTGTCGGCCGTCGTCCTGAGCGGCTGCTCCTCCACCGGGTCGGAGGGCGGCAGTGCTGCTGCCTCCTGCGCCCCGGCCGAGGGCAAGGTCGACCTCAGCTTCACCTCCTGGATCCCCGGCATCGAAGAGGTCGTCGACGTCTGGAACAAGGAGAACCCCGACATCCAGGTCAAGGTCCAGACCGGCCCGAACGGCAACAGCGGTACCTACCAGAACTTCTTCAACCAGCTGAAGGCCGGCAACGCCCCCGACCTCGGCCAGATCGAGTACGACGCCCTGCCGAACTTCCGCGTGCAGAACGGCCTCATGGACCTCGGTGCGTGCGACGACGTCATGGCCGCCAAGGACGACTTCGTCGACTGGACCTGGGGTCAGGTCTCGCTCGGTGAGTCCGACTCGGTCTACGCCGTCCCGCAGGACTCCGGCCCGATGGCCATGTTCTACCGCGCCGACCTGTTCGAGCAGAACGGGATCGCCATCCCGACGACGTGGGCCGAGTACAAGGAGGCCGCCAAGAAGGTCCGCGCCACCGGTGCGTACATCACGAACTTCTCGCAGGGCGACATCAACCAGTTCGCCGGCTTCGTCTGGCAGGCCGGCGGCAGCTGGTTCAACAACGACGGCTCCGACTGGACCGTCGACCTGACCGACCCCGCCTCCAAGAAGGTCGCCGACTACTGGCAGGACCTGATCGACGAGGACCTCGTCTCGACCGTCCCCACCTGGACGACCGAGTGGGACAACGCCTACAACTCCAGCGCCGCCTGGACCTGGAACTCCGCCGTCTGGGGTGCGAACTCCATCGCGTCGGGTGCTCCCGACACCGCCGGCAAGTGGGCCGTCGCGAAGGCTCCGCAGTGGGAGGCCGGCGACTCCGCGGCAGGCAACTGGGGCGGTTCCTCGACCGCCGTCTTCACCGGTTCCAAGCACCCCTACGAGGCGTCGAAGTTCGCGCTGTGGCTGAACACCTCCGACGAGGCGCTCACCATGCTCAACAAGAGCGCCAACATCTACCCGGCGACGAAGGAGGGCCTGAACCTGCCCGTCCTCAAGGAGGGCGTCGACTTCTACGGCGGCCAGCCGATCTACGATGTCTTCGCGGAGGCTTCCTCCGAGGTGTCGGAGGACTTCGCCTGGGGTCCGACGATGACGCAGACGTACAACGACGTGTCCGACGGCTTCAAGGCTGCGGTCTCCGGTGACGGAACCCTGCTCGACGCCCTCACCAAGGGCCAGTCGGCGACGATCGACGCCCTCAAGGCGCAGTCCATCCCCGTCAAGGAGTGACAGAGCAGTGATCCACCACCTTCGTGCCGCGGGCGTCAGCCTGATCGTCGACGCCCGCGGTACGGAGGTGCCCACCATCCTCCACTGGGGAGCCGATGTCGGCGAACTCGCCGCCGACTCCCTCATCGCCCTCGCCCACGGGCTGACGCCGGCGATCCCGCCCTCCTCCATCGACGCCCCGCCGCGCCTCAGCCTCCTGCCCACCGTGTTCGACGGTTGGAGCGGCCGCCCGGGTGTCGGCGTGCACCGGCCGGGCGGAACCGATGCGTCGAACCTGCTCGCGCTGCGGCTGATCGACCAGCAGGCCACCGACACCTCGCTGGTCCTGACGACGTCCGACGAGCGTGCCGCGGTGACGATCGTCTCGACGATCGAGCTGACGCCGCAGGGTGTCCTCCGGGTGCGACATGCCGTTCGGAACGACGCCGAGGTCGACCGACCACTCGCCGTCGACGCCCTCGCCGTGGTGCTCCCGGTTCCCGACCGCGCCACCGAACTCCTCGACTTCACCGGCCTCTGGACGCACGAGCGCACGCCGCAGCGCCACCGCCTCGGGCAGGGTGCCTGGACGCGCGAGCACCGTCACGGACGACCCGGTCACGACGACGCGTTCCTGTCCGTCACGGGCGCACCCGGCTTCGACTTCCGCAGCGGCGAAGTGTGGGCGACCCACCTCGCGTGGAGCGGCGACAAGGTGATCTGGAGTGAGCGCTCGCCACTCGGCCCCGTGGTCACCGGCTCCGGTGAACTCCTCGCGCCCGGCGAGGTCACGCTGGGGCCGGGGGAGACCTACGAGTCGCCGTGGACGGTCGCCGTCTACTCCCACGCGGGTCTCGACGGCGTCTCCGCGCGACTGCACCCCTGGATCCGCTCGTGGAGCACGATCACGAAGCCCCGCCCGGTGGTGCTGAACACCTGGGAGGCCGTGTACTTCGACCACGACCTGCCGACACTGCTCACCCTCGTCGAGCAGGCGAAGCGCGTCGGCGTCGAGCGGTTCGTCCTGGACGACGGCTGGTTCACCGGCCGCACGGACGACCGCCGTGCGCTGGGCGACTGGTTCGTCGACCCGGAACGCTGGGCGGGCGGGCTGTCGCCACTCATCGACGCGGTGACCGGTGCCGGCATGGACTTCGGGCTGTGGGTCGAGCCGGAGATGGTGAACCCCGACTCGGAGCTCGCGCGCACGCATCCCGATTGGGTCCTCGGGCATCCGGACGCTCCGAGCTGGCGCTTCCAACGGGTGCTCGACCTGGACAACCCGGACGCCTTCGCCTACCTCCTCGGCCGACTCGACGCGTTGCTGACCGAGTACGACATCGCGTTCCTCAAGTGGGACCACAACCGCGACCTCCTCGGCGGCTCGGCGCACCGGCAGACGACGGCGCTCTACCGACTGCTCGACGAGGTGCGTGCCCTGCATCCCGGTGTCGACATCGAGTCGTGCGCGTCAGGTGGCGCGAGGATCGACCTCGGCATTCTCGAACGGGTCGAGCGGGTGTGGACGAGCGACACGAACGACCCGCTCGAGCGGCAGTCGATCCAGCGCTACACGGGGCTCGTCGTTCCACCGGAATACCTCGGCGGTCATCTCGGTGCGGCCCGTTCGCACACCACCTGGCGCACCTCGGACCTCTCGTTCCGCCTCGCCACAGCCCTCTTCGGGAGCGCTGGCATCGAGTGGAACCTCAACGAGGCGAGCGAGCCGGAACTCGAGCTGATCGCGACATGGATCGCGCACTACAAGCGCCTCCGCCCGCTGCTGCACACGGGCGAGGTCGTCCGCATGGACAGCGCCGACCCGGCACTGCACGCGCACGGGGTGATCGCCCAGGACCGCTTGTCCGCGATCGTCGCGCAGGTGGCGCTCGCCGCACCGCGGACCGCGATTCCCGCGCCACTCCGGGTGCCCGGTCTCGATCCCGAGCGCCGGTACCGGGTCCGCCCGCTCGACCTCGGCGCGCCCGCCCGGTCGATCCAGGACGTGCCGCCAGTGTGGCTGACCGAGGGCTCGGTCGTGCTCACCGGCCGCGCACTGGCCGAGGTCGGGGTCGCGATGCCGCTCCTCGCTCCCGAGCAGGCGCAGCTCTTCACCCTCGACGCGGAGTAGCCGCCGCGTTCGTTCGCCCGTTCCCGGGTGAACGAGAACTCCCTCGCCCGAACGTGGGCGAGGGAGTGTCGTCGTGCGGGTCCGGTCAGATGTTGCAGCCGGAGGCGCGAGCCGCGTCGTACGGGAACCAGTCGACCGGACCGGGTCCCATCTGCGGCGCGCAGAGGATGTTCCAGGTCTCGGCTCCCACGACGCCGTCGACCTGCATGCCCCAGTACGTCTGGAAGGCGACGACGGCTGCTCGGGTCTGCTCGCCGAACTGGCCGTCGACCTCTAGGTTGGACACACCACCGGGGATCCTCGGTCCGAAGGCGTTGAGGAGCGTCTGGATGTTGGCGACGCACCCGCCGTCGCCGCCGATGGAGTACTGGTAGTCGACGCACTGGCCGGCTGCTGCGGCCGGTGTGGCGGTGGCGACCCCGCCGACGGAGCCGGCGATGGCGAGACCGAGTGCGGCCCCCGCGATGGTGATCCTGTTGCGCATCGTTCGTGTGGTCATCTAATGTTCCTCTCGGTCGACTGCTCGGACGTCACGAGCGTAGGTCGAGCGTCCCGAACCCTGAATGGGCAGTGGTGCCCATGCCCGGGTTCAGTCCGCGAGGAGATCAGGCGGGGTGACGACCAAGCAGAGGACGCCCCAGAAGATCGCGCCGAACACCGAGAGGACGACCGGCAGCGCGACCAGGTCGGCTCCTGTGCCGGCCAGCCGGGTGAACTCCACCGACCACATCCAGACGACGAGACCCAGCACGGCTGCTCCTCCAGCGAGTGCTCGCTGCACCCGACGGTTCGCCTGCCACGACTCGCGGAGCCCGGCGAGGCCGAGGATCGCGGCGACCACGGACAGCGCGATCGGGATCGCGACCATGAGCCAGGTCGGCGCGGTGCCGTCGACCACTCCGCTCCGGTCGACGTGGACGTCGAGCGTCGGGGGTGCGGTCGGGAGGACGGTCCAAGCAGCGACAATCCCCGCTGCCAATGGGAGGCACATCATCCCCACCGAAGCGACCTCGCGGAACATCCTGCTCATCGGTTCGCCCCCCAGCGCCTCCGGTGTGTGTTCATTCGCCCATGTTTGGGCGAAAATGTGCCCGTTCGCCCAAATATGGGCGAACGAAGCGCGGCTGCGCGGTCAGTCGATGCCGATGTCCTCGCCGACGACGGTGATCTGGGCCGGGACGGGCCAGGGGTGGTCGCCGACGGGGGCGAGACGGACGAGTTCGGCGACCCGGGGCGCCGGCGCACCAGCGGAACCGATGAGCCAGCCGCCCACGAGGAAGGTGGTGCCGGGGACCGACCAGACGGCGATGCCGGTCACGCCGAAGTCGCCGTAGGCACCGTCGGAGAACCGCACCGTGACGAGGTCGCCGTGTGAGAGCTCGGCGAGCTGAGCGGCGACGGCACCGGGGTCGGGGTCGACGGGGTCCAGCTCGGGGATCGTCTCGAGCACCTGCAGCGGCTTCGTCGGCTTGCCGTTCTGGTCGAGTGCCGTGCCGGCCAGGAGGAGTCCACCGATGATCGGCGAGCGGCGGGCCCGGCCTGCGAGGTCGAACACGCCGTAGCGCGGCACGCTCAGACGCGCTTGCAGTGAAGCAGCGTCCTCGGCCGACTCGATGGCGGCCGTGAGGCCCTTGATGTCGCGGCGAGCAGGAGAGCTGAGGTCGTAGTTCACCCATCAACTCTCCCATGTCCACTCTGGCGGCGGACAGACACTCTCAAGCGACAGTTTCAATCAAGTATAAACAGTCCGTTATGGAACCGTGACCAGTGTGCGTTGACCTGTCACGCGGACACCGGGCATGCTGAACAACACTTGGCCGCTGATAAACGCGCCGCCGCCCCAGGAAGCCCCGCATGCAGCGGAATGCTCCTCACAAGGATGTGAGTATGACGACTTCACAGTTAGATACAGTTTCGAACAAACCGAGACGGATGCCGGACGGGATGTTCGCGTTCGTCCTCGTCCTCCCTGGTCTCGCGCTACTCGTCGCGGTCGTCGCCTATCCGCTACTGACCGCTCTCGTCACGGCGTTCTTCAAGCAGAGCCTGGTGGTGCCCGGCCGCGAGTTTGTCGGATTCCAGAACATCATCGACGTGCTGCAGGGTGACTTCCTCAAGCTGCTCGGGCAGACGATGGTCTTCACGCTCGGCACGACGATCGCCCCCTTCGTCATCGGTTTCGCACTGGCCCTCGCGCTCAACACCCGCATCCGCGGTGCCAAGGTGATGCGCGGACTCATGCTGATCCCCTGGCTCGTTCCCGGCGTCGTCGTGTCGTTCCTCTGGATGTGGATCTTCAACGCGAACTACGGAGTGGCGAACGCCATCCTCGGTCTGTTCGGAGTCGACGCGCAGGCGTGGCTGGCACAACCCCAGACGGCCATGTTCGCGGTGATCGTCGCGAAGACCTGGCAGTCCTTCCCCTGGATCATGGTCATGCTGCTCGCCGGCCTGCAGACCGTGCCACAGGAACTCCATGAGGCGGCCGAGATGGACGGCGCCGGGACCATCCGACGCTTCTTCTCGATCACGGTCCCGCAGCTGAAGGGCATCATCGGCCTCGTCCTGCTGCTCGAGTTCATCTGGAACTTCCAGCACTTCGACATCATCTACGTCCTGACGGGCGGCGGTCCGGCTGGGAGCACCCAGACCTTCGCCACCGCCGTCTACGAGACCGCCTTCCGCGGCTTCGACCTCGGCCACGCGGGCGCCCTCGGGCTGCTCTGGCTCATCCTCCTGATGGCGCTCGTCGTCGTCTACGTCCGATTCTCGGAGAAAGGCGAGCAGAAATGAGCGTCTCCACCGCACCCCCTGCGCCGCAGGACACCACGCCGGACCCGCAGCCCCCGTTCGCCGCCACCGAGATCGGCACGCTCCGGCGTCGTCCGTCGCTCTTCCGATCCGAGAGCCGGGCGGTGCGGATCAGCGCCTGGGTCGCGGTGATCGTCTGCGGCGGCTTCGGGCTGCTGCCGGTCTACTGGTTGCTGGCGACCTCGCTGACCCCACGGGCCCAGGTCTTCTCGTACCCACCGAAGCTCTTCCCCACGGAGATCAGCTTCGAGGCGTACACCGCCCTCGCCTCCAACCCGGACCTGTTCGGCTACCTGCGGAACAGCATCATCGTCTCCGTCATCACCGCCCTGCTGTCCGTGATCGTCTCGGCCTACATGGGCTACTCGTTCTCGAAGTTCCGCTACCGCGGGCGTCGATCACTCATGTACTTCGTGCTCGCCTCGCAGATGTTCCCGCAGGCGTTGCTGCTGATCACCCTGTACTCGGTGTTCAGTGCCTACGGACTCCTGAACACCTACGCGGCGCTGGTGCTCTCCTTCACGACGTTCACCCTGCCGCTGTGCGTCTGGATGCTGAAGGGGTTCTTCGACACGATCCCGGACGAACTCATCGAGGCGGCTCGCGTCGACGGGGCGTCCCGCCTGCGGATCATCCACTCCATCGTGCTGCCGCTGTCCGCACCCGGCCTGGTCGCCGCGGGCCTGTTCGCCTTCGTTCGCGGGTGGAACGACTTCATCTTCGCGCTCACGCTGGCGGGACCCGACAAGCAGACCCTCCCGCCCGGCCTCGTGAACACCTTCGTCGGTGAGGCGGCCACGGCTTGGCCCGAGCTCATGGCCGCATCGCTCGTCGTCTCCCTACCCGTGGCGATCGCGTTCATGGCCCTGCAGCGTCACCTCGTCGGCGGACTGACCGCCGGTGCCGTGAAGGGCTGAGCGCAGCACACCGAACCGGCCCGCCGCCGGGCCTCCCCACAATCCGTTCCACCAACCCAGACACGTCCCACCAGGATCACGCTCGAGGAGGAGCCATGTCCCACACCACCCCGTCCTTCGCCACCGCCGCCCAGCAGACCGTCATCACCCGCCGCCGCGCCCTGCAGTTCCTCGGCATCGGCGTCGCCGCGGCCACCCTCGCCGGATGTGCGCCCACCGGTGCCGCACCCGGAGCGGGATCCATCCCGAAGGCGACCGCCGGCGGCACCGCGACCGACTTCGACTTCGCGAGCTGGTCGCTCACCGAGAAGGCTTCGGCACCCGCCATCCAGAGCCTCCTGCAGAAATACGAGGGCAAGGCCAAGATCGACGTCGGCGAGGTCTCCTTCCCCTACAACGAGTACATCAACCAGCTCATGCTGCAGGTGCGCGGCGGGCAGTTCTCCGGCGTCGCCCACGTCGACGTCGCCTGGCTCGGTTCGCTCGCGAGCCTCGGCAAGCTGCAGGACGTGTCCGGGTTGACCGAAGGACGTGGCTACACGAAGGCGGGACTCACGGCCGCGTCGTTCGACGGCGTGCAGTACGGCCTCCCGTGGACGATCGGCGCGATCGGCCTCGTCACCAATCAGGCGCTCCTCGAGCAGGCCGGCATCGGCGAGTTCCCCACGACGATCGACGAGTTCGAGGGCTCACTCAAGCAGCTCAAGGGCCTCGGCAACGGCATGATCCCCTACGCGGCGTCGACGAAGGCCGCGCAGCTGAAGGACATCCTCATCTGGATGCAGACCTTCGGCAGCCCGCTGGTCGACGGGGACACCGTCACGATCGGCGACGACGCCAGCATCGAGGCGGTCACCTGGTACAAGAGCCTGTACGACCAGGGCCTCATCGCAGCAGACGTCGACCGCTTCGACGCACGCTCCCTCTTCGCGCAGGGCCGCACCGCGATCTACGACGACGCGATCGTCGGACGGAGCGCCGTGACCGGCGAATCGCCCGACCCCGACTTCGCGAGCAAGCTGCAGCCGGTCTCCCGGCCGGTCCTCAAGCAGGGTGACACGCCGCGTGCGCTCGTGTGGGGCGGGGCGCTCGCCGTCGTCGACGGTCCGGCCGCCGGCACCGCAGCGGACTTCGCCCAGTGGGTCACGTCCGACCCGGAGACCGTGCTCGAGGACTTCGCCGCCCGTGGTCTGCCGCCGGCGACCGAGGACGCGCTCAACTCCGACGCCGTGAAGAACGACTCGTTCGCCACGAACTTCAGCGACCGGATCACCAAGACGAGCTCGACGAACCCGTTCTGGAAGTTCGTCCAGTACTCGCAGATCGAGACGAAGATCGCGGAGAAGGTGCAGGCGGTCCTCGTCGGCCAGGAGAAGCCCGCTGAAGCCATGAAGGCCGCCGGGGCAGCCGCGCAGAAGCTCGTCGGCTGAGCCGCGGATCGGACGATCGTGACCGGCACCGGGAGAACCATGCGACGCAGCTCATCGAACACCGTCCGCGCGCTCGCCGCGGCCGCGCTCACGGTCCTCGCGCTGGGGGTGACGGCGCCGGCGGTCGCCGCTCCAGGAGGACCAGTGCGGAGCGACGCGGGTGCGAGTACGGTGACCGACTCGGTCGAGACCGTGCCCGTCACCGTCGACACGTCGAACCAGGCCGGCTGGTGGCGACCGCTCGACGTCGTCGACGGTGTCTCCTACTTCGCCTTCAACGCGCCGGCGTCCACCGCGTCCAAGCACGAGGTGCACCTGGCCTCGAGGGGCGCGGACGGGACATGGACCGAAGGGTGCCTGCGCTCGACGGCCGGCGGTGCCTGCGTGACCTTCACCGACGACAACGGTCACAACCAGCCGTCGATCGTGGTCGACGGCGACGGCATCATCCACGCCTTCGTGTCGATGCACAACGAGCAGTGGAACGTGTTCCGGTCCAGTGCACCCGGCGACGTCACCTCGCTCGTGGAGACGACGTCGTCCATGCCCGACCTCGACGCGGCGATCACCTATCCGGTGACGGCGCGCGGCCCGGACGGCGACGCCTGGGTGCTCGTGCGCGTGGGGACGGACGCACAGGGACGACGAGAGGGGCGGCTCTACCGGTACGACCTCGACACCGGTGTCTGGGAACGCGAAGCGGTGGTCGCCGCGGCGACCGGCTACTCCTTCTATCCCGACGACCTCGAGGTGGACGCCGACGGCCGCGTCCACGTGCTGTGGGAATGGGGCCCCTTCCCGGCGGACCCTGCGCGGCACCTCGGGTCGTACGCGACGTACGACCCGTCCGACGGTTCCTTCGCCGACGTCGCGGGGACCGCGCTCACCGGACCGATCACCCCGACCACCCCGGGATCCGTCGTCTGGCGCCCCTTCGGTGCCGGTGAGGCCATCGGCAGCTACACGCCGGCGCTGCAGACCGCGAAGCTCGCCCTCGACGGCACGGAGCTCGCGGGGATCGTCTACCGGTTCGTCGAAGCCGACGAGACGGCGTACGACGTCCGCTACGCCTCATGGGACGGCGGAGCCTGGAGCGACGAGTCGCTCATCGACGTCTCCGCGCTCGGTTCGGGCGTCTCGACGGTCGCCGGCATCGACACGACGAGCGCCGGTGGTGTCGACCGCGTGTACGCGGTCCTCGCCGTGCAGGTGTGCGGCGAGAACCGCAGCCAGGTGGTCCGACTCGAGCGCGGGGGAGCCGACTCGGGCTGGGCGGCTCGTGCGGTGGGTGATCCGGCGTCCGGCCCGCAGCGGCTGCGAGCGGAGACCGCGAGCGGGACGGACGTCCTCTATCTGACGGCGCCGGTCAGCGAGACCACCCGCGGGACCTTGCGTTGGGCCTCGATCCCCCGCGGTACGGCCGCGGAGACCGGCGGCACCACGCTCGCCGACATCGTGTCCGGACTCCGAGGCGAGCTCGGCGGGACGAACGTCGCGCTCGGAGCCACCGTGACGGCCTCCTCCGCGCTCCGCGCCGACACCGGCGGGGCGCTCGCCGTCGACGGCGTGTGCACGGACGCGAGTCGCTGGATCTCCGCGGTCGGCGACACTGCACCCACGATCACGGCCGCCTGGCAGACCCCGACGGCGCTCGCCGAGGTCAGGGTCAAGAGCGGCTACGCCGGGGGAGCCTCGACCGATTCGGTGCTCCGTGACTTCACGATCGAGATCCGGACGGGCGGTGCCTGGGTCGAGGTCGGACGGTTCGACGACAACGCCGCAGGCACCGTCACCGCGTCCGTGGACGGACTCGTGGTCGACGCGGTGCGCCTCCTCATCACCGACCCGTCCGCCTCGGCGACCGACGTCGCGCGGGTCTTCGAGATCGAGGCGATCGCGGCACCGGCCACCGAATCCGCGAGGAACGACGATGTCCCGGGATAGCGTTGTGCTCAGTCGGGACCGCAACGGTCCCGAGCGGCCGGGATCCACCCGGTCAGCAGTGAGGAGCAGCACCATGTCGGACGCCGCCTTCGGCTCCCAGCGGTCGGCACCGGTACCGCGCCGTTCGCGCACGGGCATGGTGGCGCTCGCCGTCCCGAACCTCGACGAACCGTACTTCGCGGAGCTCACGACGCTCCTCGTCCGCGGCGCCGACGAGCGCGGACTGTCGATCCTCATCCAGCACACCGAGGGCGACCACGACCGCGAGGTCGACATCGCCAACGGGGTGGGCCTGCCGCTCACGGACGGACTCATCCACATCCCCCGCTCGCTGACGGTCGGCGACCTCACGCGGCGGACCTCCCCGGGGCCCCTGGTGCTCCTCGGCGAGCACATCCAGGTGAGCCCGTTCACGCACATCTCCATCGACAACCGGGCGGCCGCCGACGCCGCGACGACGCACCTCGCCGAGGCCGGCTGCTCTCGTATCGCGTTCATCGGGCCCAGGGACGAACGTCCGTCCGACGCGGCGGATCAGCGGTACGCCGGGTATCGGGACGTCGTCGCGCGGCTCGGCCTCGCGCAGGAGCCGTCGCTGATCGGGCACGTCGACGCGTTCACCCCCGAGGAGGGACGTCGCGTGATGCGTCGGATGACCGCCGAGGGCGTCGAGCTCGACGGCGTCGTCTGCTCCAACGACTCGATCGCCTTCGGCGTGCTCGCGGCCCTCCACGAAGCCGGCCGGCGGGTGCCCGAGGAGGTCGCGGTGATCGGCATCGACGACGTCCACGCCGCCCAGTTCTCGACCCCGTCGCTCACGACGGTCGCTCCCGACTACGACGCGATCGTGCGCGCGGCCTTCACCGAGCTCGAACGCCAGATCGCCGCCCCGCCCGGAGCCGACACGCCGGTCCGGCACGTGGTCGTCGACGCACGGATCGTCGTGCGGGACAGCACGGCACGCTGAGGTCCATGAGCGGGAGGACAGGCCGGCGCGCCGCCGTGGCGGGGTGCTGGAGGTGTCGCGGTCAGGCGTCGATGCGGTCGTCGTCGGCGGAAGCGGAAGCGGAGGCGACTGGCGCGAGCCAGACCTCGCCGAACTGCGCGCGGAGCGTGGTCTCGACGTCCTCGGCCACGTCGTCGTCCATCACGAGGTGGTCCACCTCGCGCAGGTCGACGATCGTCGTCAGTCCGACGGCGCCCCACTTCGAGTGGTCGGCGAGGACCACGGAGCGACGCCCGGCGCCGACGAACGCCCGGTTGGTCTCGGCCTCGAGGAGGTTCGAGGTCGTCAGCCCCGCCTGCAGGTCGATCCCGCGGACGCCGAGGAAGACGACGTCGCAGTGCAGGGACTCGATCGCGCGCACGGCGACCGGGCCGACCAGGGCGTCCGAGGGGGTGCGGACGCCGCCGGTCAGCACGACCGTCTGGGTGTACGGCTCGTCGGCGCGGTCGGGCCGCGCGAACACGTCGGCCACCGGGAGGGAGTTCGTGACGATGGTGAGCTCCGGGATGGCTCGCAGCTCCTGCGCGAGGGTCCAGGTGGTGGTGCCGCCGGACAGGCCGACCGACATGCCGGGCTCGACGAGGGTGGCTGCGCGACGGGCGATGGCGCGCTTCTCGGCCAGGAGCCGGCGTGCCTGGTTGGGGAAGCCCAGCTCGGCGCGATCGGGTAGCCGGGGCGTGGTGGCACCGCCGCGGACGCGGTCGACGAGACCCTCCGTCGCGAGCTGCTCGATGTCGCGCCGCACGGTCATCTCGCTGACGCCGAGGGCGGTCGCGAGGTCGACGACGCTCGCCGCCCCGTTGCGGCGCACCTCCGACATGATCTGCGATCTGCGTTCCGCACCGAGCACAGCGTCCTCCTTCGACCCGGTTGCCAGTCTGGCACGCGCGCACGGCGAACCTCGGCACCGGCGATCCACGACGACGAGACGGAGGCGGACAACGCATGCGTGAGGGACGACATCGGGACTGGTTCGGCGACGAGGTGCGCGACGGCACCTACGGCTACGACCTCGAGGGGCTCCTGGCGGTCGAACCGGTCGTGCCGCCGGCCGGATTCGAGGAGCTGTGGCGCGGGTGGTACGCGGCGGCACGTGAGGTCTCCCCGGATCCCGTCCTGACTCCGATCGGCCGGCAGGGTGCCCACGAGGTCTTCGTCGTGGAACACACGGTGGCCGACGGCCTCCGCCTCCGTGGATGGCTCGCGACGCCGGCGGACGGGCAGGCGCGCTTCGGGATGGTGCACGGGCACGGCTACGGCGGACGGGACGCACCGGACTGGTCCCGCGTCCCGGACGACGCTGCCGTCATCTTCCCGATCGCCCGCGGTCAGGGCGTCTTCAACACCGGACTCGGGGCACCGACGCCGGAGGACGGGCATGTCCTGTTCGGCATCGACAGCGTCGAGCGGTACGCGCTCGGCCGCTGTGCCGTCGACCTCTGGCACGCGGCGTCGGCGCTGCTCGACGTCGTCGGACCGCTCCCGCTCTACCTCGTCGGTGAGAGCTTCGGCGGTGGGATCGGCGCGCTCGCCCTGCCGTGGGACGACCGCTTCGTCGGAGCGACGCTCGTGGTGCCGAGCTTCGGTCAGTACGACCTGCGTCTGCGCCTGCCGTGCGAGGGGAGCGGGGAGCGGGTGCGACACCACGTCGCCGAGCACCCGGAGGCGCGCGAGGTCCTGCGGTTCTTCGACGCGTCGACGGCCGCGGGGTTCGTCCACGTGCCGGTGCGGGTGGAGGCCGCGCTCTGGGACGGCCACGTGCCACCGCCCGGGCAGTTCGCCGTCGCCAACGCGCTCGAGGACCTCGAGCTGAGTGTCCTCCCCGCCGGGCACACCGAGTACCCGGGGCTCGAAGCCGTGCTGGAGGAGTCGTACGCGGCGACGAGGGCGCACGCACTCCGGTCGGTCGCGCGGGCGGTGGCAGGAGCTGCCAGCGAGAGGTGAGAGGGTGGAACGATGATCGCCGCGCTCACGCTCCCCACCACCCTCACCACGCCGGGACAGGAGCTGCTGCTGCGCCGGGCCACCCTCGCCGACCTCGACGCGCTGATGGCGCTCCTCGCCGACGACCCGATCAGTGCGTCCCGCGGTGACCTGGCGAAGGAGAGCGATCTCCCCGCCTACGAGCGTGCGCTCGCGGACCTCATCGACGACCCGGCGAACGAGATCCTGCTGGTCGTCGACGCGGCGGAGGCCGTCATCGCGACGATGCAGCTGACCCGCATCCCCGGGATGGCCCGGCGCGGCTCCACCCGACTGCTCGTCGAAGCCGTGCGGGTCTCCTCGAGCCTGCGCTCCGGTGGTGTCGGAACGGCGATGATGCGCTGGGTGACGGACGTCGCCGCCCCCGCGACCGGATCGTCGATCGTGCAGTTGACCTCCGACGAGGCTCGGGTCGACGCCCACCGCTTCTACGAGCGACTCGGCTTCGTCGGCTCACACCGCGGCTTCAAGTACGCCGTCGACGCCGCACCTCGACAGGCTCGGTGACCGGTGGTGGCTCGGTGTCTGGTGGCGGCTCTGTGTCCGGTGAGCACGCGGCGAGGGACGGGCGCCCGATGAGCGGTCAGCGCCACGACGTGGTCTGCGCGGTCCTGATCCGGCATGGACAGGTCCTCCTTGCGCATCGGGCCGCGACGAAAGACTGGTACCCGGACGTCTGGGACCTCCCGGGTGGGCACGTGGAGTCGGGCGAGACCGGTATGCAAGCGCTGATTCGCGAGCTGCGCGAAGAACTCGGGGTGTCGATCAGCGAGTTCGATGACCCGCCGGTCGCGGAACTCCGACTCGAGGACATGACTCTGCGGATCTGGCGCGTCGACACCTGGCTCGGTGAGCCGCGGAACCAAGCTCCCGAGGAGCACGACACCGTGGGATGGTTCGACCTCGCGCAGCTCGAGGAGCTCGAGCTGGCGTCTGTCGACTACCTTCCGCTGCTTCGCCGTCTGCTCGAATGACGGCACAGGGCTCCGCGCTCCTGATGCCGCCGCGTCGGACTACCGGCCGACGAAGAACTCGAGGGCGATGCCGTCCGGGTCGGTGAAGCTGAGGGCTGTCCCGTACGAGGCTTCGACGAGTCCGCTGTGCTCGATGCCCGCGGATGTCAGGTGTGCGGCCCACGCGTGGAGCTCATCGACGGAACCGACCGTGAACCCCAGGTGGTCCAAACCCGGACTGAACGGCGTGAAGTCGCCGGTCTCCGTCGTCTGGTGCTCGGTGAGCCCGAGCGTGACGCCGTCGGGGAGCGAGAAGAGCTTTCGAGTGAGTCCGGGGCCGTCGATGGCGCCGACCGGGGCGAATCCGAACACCCGTTCATAAAACGCGGTGCTGGTCTCAAGGTTTCGGACGGTGAAAGCGACATGGTTGACTCCGCTGAATTCGGGCATGTCGTCAGTGAACTCCCGGTACCTCCCAGTCGACTGGGAACGAGGACGGCCCTCCCGGCAGAACTGTTGATCCGGGCCCAGGGGCAGCGGGCCTACGCTCTGAGGATGGGTATCGTCCGCACACTCGCCCGCTGGCTCCTCGGAGCTGTCCTCACCTTCGCCGGCGTCGGCCACCTCTCGTTCGCCCGGCAGTCGTTCGTCGCCCAGGTGCCGCAGTGGCTGCCCCTGCCGGTTGATCTGGTCGTCGTGGCGTCGGGAGTCGTCGAGATCCTGCTCGGCCTCTCGCTGATCCTGCTCGCCCGGTACCGCGTCGCCGTCGGTTGGATCGTCGCCGCGTTCTTCGTCGCGGTGTTCCCCGGCAACATCGAGCAGTTCGTCCGCGGCACCGACGCCTTCGGGCTCGACAGTGATCTCGCACGCGGTGTCCGGCTGGTGTTCCAACCGCTTCTCGTCGTCTGGGCGCTCTGGTCCACGGGAGCGTGGCGAGCGTGGCGGACCAGCCGCCGCCGGTCGTCCTCGACCGAGTCCGGCCTCGGAGCTACCTAGTCATCCGGCCCCACCGGGTGTCAAGGGGCCTGAGGTTCCAGGCCTGATCCGGCAGGGTTGATGCATGCGATGCATTACATACGCGGGTGAGAATGTTGTGACGACCGACGAGGTCGCGGCCCTGCTGGTCGAACTGACGGCGGAGCTCGCGAAGCGCGGACGCGCTGAAGCGGTCACCATTCCGATCGTCGTGGACTCCGACGTCGAAGACGCATCAGCCCAGCTCGTGATCGGTCTCGGCAACGACGTGCTGTCCGTGCCGCACGCCTGGGATCAGGACGTACCGGACTTCAGTGAGGCCGAATCGCGCCTGCAGGGCTACCTCGACGACATCCGTCCGTCCACGACGGCCTACGAGCCGCGCGACTCCATCGAGACCTCGGACGTGCTCGAGGATCCCGACCTCGACCTCCGCGACTTCGCCCGCTGAGTCGGACTTGCGCGACAACGCCGGCGTCGACCCCTCTGGTCGACGCCGGCGTTCGTCCGGGTCGCTCAGCGCGGGAGCGGCAGCTTGGCCGTCTCGCGGGCCCGCAGCACGACGATCAACGTGATGAGCGCGGCCGCCATCACATAGAACGCGGGGGCGAACCGATTGCCGGTCGATGCGATCAGGAATGTCGCGAAGTAGGGCGTGATCCCACCGAACACGGCGACCGACAGGTTGTACGCGATAGCCATCGAGCCGTAGCGGATGCTCGTCGGGAACAGCTCCGCCATCGCGGCACTCGACGCACCGTCGTAGGCGGCCATGAACACCCCGAGGATGACCATCGCGACTGCAGCGGCGGCGAAGTTGCCGGCACTCATGAGCATGAGCGTCGGGTACGTCAACACCAGGAACCCGACGCAACCGGCGATCATCACGGGCTTCCGTCCGATGCGGTCGCTCAGCAGGCCCATGAAGGGTACGAGGATCGCGATCGCGAGCAGCCCGAGCACCGTGACCCCGTAGCTGAGCGGCTGCGAGTAGCCGAGGTCGGTCTGCAGGTAGGACGGCATGAAGGTCTGCAGGATCCAGTGGCCGACCGCCTTGATCACGACGAAGCCGACGCAGAAGAGCAGCGCCTTCCAGGAGGTCCGCAACGACGTGCGCAGCGGTGACTTCGAGACGGCCCCCTTCGCTTGGATCGCTTGGAACTCCGGGGTGTCCTCGAGCTTGTTCCGCAGGTAGAGGCCGGCGAGGCCGAGTGGCAGGGCGAGGAAGAAGAGGGCGCGCCAACCCCACTCGTTGAGGGCGTCGGTGCCGAGCGTCGAGGTGAAGAGGAGCACGAGGCCCGCACCGACCACGAAGGCCGCGAAACCGAACACGTCGATGAAGCTCGTCACGAACCCGCGTCGGTTGGACGGAGCGTACTCGGCGAGGAGCGTCGTGGCGCCGGAGCTCTCACCACCTGCGGCGAAGCCCTGGACGAGCCGCACGATCACGAGCAGGATCGGCGCCCAGAGGCCGATGAGGTCGAACGTCGGTAGCAGACCCATCACGACCGTCGCCCCGGAGGTCACGAGGATCACCGTCGCGAGGACCGTCTTGCGCCCGATGCGGTCGCCGAGCGAGCCCCAGAAGAGGCCACCGAGCGGACGCATCACGAAGCCGGCCCCGAACACCGCGAACGCGGACAGGAGGGCCGCCTGCGTGTTGCCCTGCTGGAAGAAGTTGAGGCTGATGACGGTCGCGAGCGTGCCGTAGAGGCCGAAGTCGAACCATTCGACGAAGTGGCCCGCCCCGGCGGCCCAGATCACCTTCCGCATGCGGCGTGATCGCTCCGCGTCGTCGTAGGGGGTCTGTGCGCTGTGCGCGGCGGCTTCGGCCAGGGCTGCAGCCTGGGTCCTGCTCTCGTCCATCGGTCCTCACATCGTTGTCGGGGTGCTTCGAGGTTCACCTGCCGAAGAATCTTACCCACTGAATGGGAAAGTCGTACCGCTGAATGGTAGCGTGGCACTCGCCCGGTGGTCGCCATCTGTTCGACGGCTTCCAGGATCACGCATCACGAAGGAGTGTCATCCATGCAGCACCGCACCCAGACCGCAGACGTCGTCGTCATCGGCGGTGGCCTCGCGGGCGTGTCAGCAGCCGTCGCCGCTGCCCGCCTCGGTTCGCGGGTCTCGCTCGTCACCAACCGGCCGGTGCTCGGTGGCAACTCGTCGAGCGAGGTTCGGGTGTGGGTGGTCGGAGCGACCGCGCACGGCCACCAGCGGTTCGCGCGGGAGACCGGGATCATGGGGGAGCTCTTCCTCGAGAACCAGTACCGCAACCCGGAAGGCAACCCGTTCTACTGGGACCAGACCGTCCTCGACCTCGTGCGCGCCGAGCCGAACCTGCAGCTGCACCTCAACACCGACGTCCGCATCGTCACGATGGAGGAGTCGTCGGACGGTGAGGAGTCGCCGTCGCCACGGATCACGTCCGTCACCGGATGGACGATGGGCAGCGAGATCGAGACCGAGTTCATCGCCCCCGTCTTCATCGACTGCACCGGAGACGGGCTGGTGGGTCATCTGGCGGGTGCGACCTCCCGCATCGGGCGAGAGGGCCGTGCCGAGCTCGGCGAGCCGTGGGCGCCCGAGGTGGCGGACGACGAGCTCCTCGGCAGCTCGATCTTCTTCTACACGAAGGACACGGGACGCCCCGAGCGGTTCGTCGCTCCTGACATCGCGCGCGACATCCGCGACACCCCGATCCTCACCAACCGGATCATCCGGACCGGCGACAACGGCTGCAACTACTGGTGGATCGAGTGGGGCGGCGAGCTCGACACCGTCGCCGAGAACGAGCAGATCCGCGACGAGCTGTGGAGCGTCGTCTTCGGGATCTGGGACTACATCAAGAACTCCGGCGAGTTCGACGCCGACACCCTGACGCTGGAGTGGGTCGGGTCGATCCCGGGCAAGCGCGAGTACCGGCGGCTGCTGGGCGACCACACCCTCACGCAGAACGACCTGCTCGACCAGGTCGACTTCGAGGACACCGTGGCCTTCGGTGGATGGTCGATCGACCTGCACCCGGTGGAGGGCGTCTACGCCGAGAGCGCCGGTGCGCAACAGCGCTTCAGCAACGGCACCTACGGGATCCCCTTCCGCAGCCTGTACTCCCACGACGTCGACAACCTGCTGTTCGCCGGACGCAACATCTCCGCCTCCCACGTCGCGTTCGGGTCCACCCGCGTCATGGCGACCTGCGCGACGCAGGGTCAGGCGGTGGGGACGGCTGCGGCGCTCATCGCCCGCGATGGACTGACGCCGCGGGAGCTCGCCGGGCAGGCGCTCCCGCTCCTGCAGCGCACGCTCCTGCGCGAGGACGCCCCGGTCATCGGCATCACCACGGACGACCCCGACGATCTGGCCGGGCGGGCGACGGTCTCCGCTTCGAGCGCGCTCGACACCATCTCCACGCTGGAGCACCTCGGCTCCGGCGAGCGGTTCGCCCTCGACCGCGACGTCGCGATCCTCGTGCCCGTCGCCCCGACACTCGACCAGATAACCCTGCTCGTCGACGCCGCGAGCGACGCGACCCTCCGCGTCGAACTGTGGAGCACCGGCAAGCGCCAGAACGCCGTCCCGGTCGAGCACCTCCTCGACGGCACGGCCGATGTCACCGCCGGGGTGGGCGTGCCCGCCACTGTCCGCTTCGGATGGACGCCCGAGATCGAGCAGAACGCCGTGCTCGTCGTCCGTTCCAACCCGGACGTCAGCCTGCTCCTCACCGAGGGCCACCCCTACGGCCTCCTCGTCCTGACCGCGAAGCACACGTCCGACGAGGTGTTCGACGACCACATCCCCGAAGAGCAGGACCAGGCGATCCTCGACTGGAACGCCCGGAAGCTCCGCGGACGGAGCGTCGCGCTGACCGTCGGTGGGGACACCACGGCGTACCGCCCGGAGCGGATCGTCGACGGCTACCAACGTCCCTACGGCGGACCGCACCTGTGGTCCTCGGAGCGACTCGATGACAACCGCGATCTGGTCGCCGAGCCCGAGGTCCTCACCCTGCACTGGGATGAGCCGGTCGATGTCGCGTCCGTCCGGATCGTGTTCAACGACGACGTCGACGTGGACCTCATCAACCTGCACCACCACCGCACGGACTTCGAGGCGGTGCCGGAGCTCGTCGCCGCGTACCGCCTCGAGGCACGACCGGCGGGTGCTCCTGAGGGGACGTGGACGGTGTTGGCCGAGGTCGAGGGGAACCGGCACCGGCATCGGATCCACGACCTCGAACCCGTGCGGGTCGACGCCCTCCGTGTCGTCGTCACGGCCACGAACGGGTCGCCCTACGTGAGCGTCGCGAGTGTGAAGGTCTTCGAGCAGCCGAGCGGGCGCACCACCCGGCCGCGCCGAGCCCGACCGCTACGCTGAACACGGCCTCCGAGGCCGGACATCCGAACCGACACCGACACCGTGGAGGACCCTTGGCAGGTGAGATCCAGCAGGGCATCGGCCGTGCAGCATCCGTGCTCGCCGTTCTCGGCGCATCGACCACCGGACCGTTGCGGGCCTCCGACATCGCCCGTGCGACCGGTCTCGGCACCTCGACGACCGCACGCCTCCTCGGCACGCTCGAGGAGCTCGGCTATGTGACGAAGGCGGCCGACAGTCCGTCCTACGCCATCGGCGCGACCATCCTGGCGCTCGCGAGCGAGGGGCTCAACCAGAACCCGGTGCACCGGGAGTCGCGTGCTCCCGCTCAGGAACTCGCACAGCGGATCGGCCTCAGCGTGAACGTCGGCGTGCTCGACGGCTCGAGCCTCATCTACCTCTGCCACTTCGAGGGAGCCCTCGCCCCGAAGTCGCACTCGATGATCGGGCTGCGCCAGCCGTTGCACGCCTCCGCGCTCGGCAAGTGTCTGCTCCTCGACCTCGACGCCGACGGCCTCCGTGCGCTGCTCGGAGATGAGCCGCTCCCGCGCTACACGGCCAACACCGTCACGGAGCACGCGGCGCTCGCCGCCGAGCTCGCGACGGCGCGGGAACGCGGCGTCTGCATGGAGGACCAGGAGCTCGCGTTGGGTCGTCTCGGGATCGCGGCGCCGATCCGCGACGCGAACGCCAGAGTCGTGGCGGCGATCTCCATCTCGGGTCGGCTGAGCCTGATGCGAGAGCGCAACCTCGACGTCCTCACCGAGGACCTCATCGAGGTGGCCGACCGCATCAGCGTCGGTCTCGGCCTCATCTCCGCGATCCCCTCCTCCTGACCTCTTCCCCACCCGTATCCGATCTCACGAACCGAAGGTGACCCGTGGCGCAATTCGACCTGCCCCTCGCCCAGCTCCAGCAGTACCTGCCCGACCGCGAGGAGGCGCCGGACTTCGACGCGTTCTGGACGGACACCCTCGCCGAAGCCCACGCCCTCGCGCAGCCGACGGTGCGTGAACGATCCAACCCTGAGCTGACGGGTCTCGTCGTCGAGGACGTCACGTTCTCCGGGTTCGGTGGCGACCCGATCAAGGGGTGGTTCATCCGACCGGCCGGCGCGACCGAGCCGCTCCCGTGCATCGTGCACTACATCGGCTACAGCGGCGGACGCGGGCTCGCCCACCAGTGGACGATGCACCCGTCCGCGGGCTACGCGGTGTTCGTCATGGACACGCGCGGCCAGGGGAGCGCGAACCTGCCGGGCGCGACGGCCGACCCGTTCGGGAGCGGTCCGCAGGTCGCCGGGAAGATGAGCGCCGGGCTCGGCAGCCCAGACACGTACTACTACCGTCGGGTCTTCACGGACGCGGCGCTCGCCGTCGACGTGGTGCGGAGCTTCCCCGAGGTCGACCCCGCCCGGGTCGTCGTCGCCGGTGGCAGCCAGGGTGGTGGCATCGCCCTCGCCGCGGCTGGGCTCTGCGAGGGACTCGCGGCGGCGCTCGTCGACGTCCCGTTCCTGTCGCACTTCCGTCGTGCCCTGCAGATCACCGACGCGAGCCCCTTCGCGGAGCTGAAGACGTACCTCATCAGCCGACGCGGCCACGAGGAGGAGGTGTTCCGCACGCTCTCGTACTTCGACGCGACGAACTTCGCCGCCCGCGCGACCGCCCCCGCGCTGTTCTCCGTCGCGCTCTGCGACGCGGTGTGTCCGCCCTCGACGGTGTACGCGGCGTTCAACCACTACGCGGGCACGCAGAAGGACATCGCCGTCTACCCGTATAACGGGCACGAGGGTGGCGGGCCGGTGCAGCAGCAGGCGCAGCTGACCTTCCTCGCGGACCTCCTCGCCTGACGCTCCGCTCGCCCAT
Organism: Plantibacter sp. T3; assembly: GCF_902506515.1. Lineage (NCBI taxonomy): Bacteria > Bacillati > Actinomycetota > Actinomycetes > Micrococcales > Microbacteriaceae > Plantibacter > Plantibacter sp. T3. Next base: position 718,929 of record NZ_LR733286.1, read on the forward strand.
TCTTAGGCGAGCGAGCTCCCGCTCGCCCGAACGTGGGCGAACGGGCGTGGGACGATGTGCACGTGACTGAGACCGGCGGCACCGACCCGACCCTGACGACCACCCGGCGTCGGACGCGTGCCGGCATGATCGCGGCGATGGCGCTCGTGCTGTCGTTCGCGGCCGGGGCGACCGACGCCTTCGCGTTCCTGCAGCTCGGCGGCGTCTTCACCGCGAACATGACCGGCAACTTCGTGCTGGCCGGACTCACGAGCCGGCCCGACTTCGGCGAGGTGCTGCTCGGGGCGACCGTCGCCGTGCTGCTGTTCTCCGTCGGGACGTTCCTCGCCTTCCGCTTCACGAGGCTCGTCGCCACCGCTGACAGACCGACCCCGGAGGCGCCGCAGCACCGGCTCGTCCTCGTGCTCGGCGGTGCGGTGATCGCGCAGGCATGCGTCCTCATCGGATGGATCGTGTCTCCCGAGACGCGCACGACGCCCGTGATCTGCGTCCTCATCGCGCTCTCCACGCTCGCGATGGCGGGGCAGACGGCCGTCGCCCGTCGCATCGAACGCTCAGGCGTGACCACCACCTTCGTGACCGGCACCCTCACGAGTCTCATGCAGAGCCTCGCCGACGGCGTCCACGACCACCACCTCATCCGGATCGGCGCGATCGTGCTGCTCGTGGCGGGCGCCCTCTGCGGCGCGCTCCTCACCGGCGTGGACCCAGTGTTCGGTGCGGCGCTGCCCCTCCTCCCGTCGATCGTCGGGCTGGTCCTCCTCCGGCTCGCGCCGACGGCCTCCAGCGACTGACGACGAGCATCGGCACCGATCGGTGTCAGGCGACGGCGGCGGTCGCCTCGATCTCGACGAGCTGGTCGTCGTAGCCGAGCACGGTGACCCCGAGAAGCGTCGATGGCACGTCGTGATCGCCGAAGGCGGCGCGTACGATCTCCCATGCGGTGACGAGGTCGGACTGCTTCGTCGACGCGACGAGCACCCGGGTACTGGCCACGTCGCCGAGCGTCGCACCGGCGGCCTCGAGGGCGATGACGAGGTTCTCGACGCACTTCTCCGCCTGGCCGGCGACGTCCCCGACGGCAGCGGTCGAGCCGTCGACGTTGAGCGGGCAGCATCCGGCCAGGAACAACAGCCGGGCGCTCGCCGGAACGGATGACGCGTAGGCGTACTCCGCGGCGTCGGAGAGCTCGTCGGATCGGATCAGCGTGACGACGGACATGGTTCCTCCTCGTGGTGCGGGCGCGATCGTACGACCGCTCTCGATCCATCGTGCCCGACATCGTCGGACGGCGTCGGCGAGGACACCTCGGCGTCTGATCGCCGTCAGTGGGTGAGCTGCGCCCGGATGAGGATGGGGAAGTGGTCGCTCGCCTCCGAGGTGGGGTCCTGCTCGTCGACGAGGGCTTCGATCGGTTCCAGTCGGGTGTGCGGAGCGACGCTGCCTGAGCGACCGAGCACCCAGTCGATGCGTGCGTTCCCGGGACGCTGGGGACCGTAGCCCTGGAACGTGCCGATACCGTCGCTCTCGACCGGCGAGAGGTCGACGAACCCGGCGTCCGCCAGGGAGTCGTGCGCCGCCGATCCGCGTTCGGTGTTGAAGTCGCCGGTGAGGAGGACGGGGACGTCGACGCCGGAGAATCGGTCGGCGATCAGCTTCGCGCTGCGCGTGCGGACGTCGTCGCCGTGCGGTGAGCTCTCGTGGTCGAGGTGGGTGTTGGCGAAGACGAGCTCGTCGCCGGTGCGACGCTCGCGGAGCCTGACCCAGGTGACGAACCGTGCGTGCAGCGACGGCCAGGTGTTCGAGCCCGGTTCGTCGGGGGTGTCCGACAGCCAGAATTCGCCGGCGTCGAGCTGTTCGAACCGCGAGCGGCGGAAGCACACCGGCCCGTACTCGCCGGCCGAACCGCCGTCACGGCCCTGCCCGAACCAGTCGTACTCGGCGAGGCCCGGGAGCAGGTCGTGCAGCTGGTGCTCGCGGACCTCCTGCAGCCCGAGGAGGTCTGGGGCGTTGCGGGCGATGACCTGTGAGACGAGCGGTGCACGGTCCACCCACTCGTGACCGGGCTGGGCGACGGCGGTGCGGATGTTGTAGCTCATGACGGTCAGGACGTTCTGGGTCAGGATGGATTCGCTCACCCGGCCAGCGTAGGGGAGCCGGGTGACGGGGAGCTGTCCCCATGTCGCCGGGCGGTCCGTCTGCCTAGACTCGCCCCATGACCTTCGACCTCCGCGACGCCCAGGCCCGGATCCTCGCGCTCAACAGCGAAGAACTCCCCTTCATCTACGACCCGACACCCGACGGGATCGTCGCGCACTGGCGGTACGCCGACCAGCGCTGGCTCGGCTTCATCGGCGCCGGGATGTTCAGTGCCGAGTACGAGCTGCAGGTCGAGCTGCACCCCGAGGACGGGGAGTGGGAGTTCCACGAGCACTCCTCCTCCTCGAAGACCACCGTCGGCCTCGACGGGCTCTCGACGAAGCGCACGTGGCAGTCGGGGCCCCAGAAGACCTTCACCTTCGGTGGGCGCGCCGCGCCGATCGCACAGTCGACCGACCGGAACGGCACCACGACCGGCCACCTCATGGGCTACCAGTTCACGACGGACGAGGTGAAGCAGCCTGTGATCGACGCCCTGACCGCCGCCGGCTGGAAGCCGCGAAAAGGGTTCTTCGGCAAGCTGTTCGGGGGCTGATCAGCCGCGTGCCGGCTCGGCGGGCGCCGCACCCGTCGAGTCACGCACGACCAGTTCCGGGCGGAGCAGGATCGCGTGGGTCGACTCCCGGTCGTCGGTCCGTTCGCGCGTGACCACCTGCTCGACCGCCAGCGCCGCCATCCGGGCGATCGGCTGACGGACGGTCGTCAGCGACGGTGACACGAGATCGGCCAGGGGGATGTCGTCGAAGCCGACGACGGAGACGTCCGTGCCGATGCCGAGTCCGAGATCGCGGATGCCTTTGCACACCCCGAGGGCCGTCATGTCGTTGATCGCGATGATGGCCGTCGGCGGTGGACCGGCGCTGAACAGGTCGTGCACGGCCCGCCGGCCGACCTCGGGTGCCTCGAGCTCGTCGGCATCAGCCGGAAGCCCCGCCCACACCGGCAACTCCGCCGCGTCGAGGCCCGCCGCCTGGACCGCCGCGAGGAAGCCGGCGTGCCGGACGGTCCGGTTCACCGAACGTTGCGACCCGGAGACGAACGCGATCCGGCGGTGCCCGAGCCCCGTCAGGTGGGACGTCGCGACGCTGCCGCCGACGTGGTTGTCGATCCCGATGCTCGCGACGAGGGGCGGGTCGCCGGGCTGGACGGGGCGGTCGAACAGGATGAGGTTGAGGCCGCGCTCGACGAACGACGCCAGGTGGTCGAGGGACGGCAGTGAGGTGCAGAGCACGATGTCGCGGACGCCGTTGTCCCACAGCTCCTCCACGTACCCGAGCTCTCGTCCGGGGTCGCGCTCGCTGTTGCCGAGGAGGACGTTGTAGCCGTGGCCGAGTGCGGCCTGCTCGAGCTCGCGGGCGAACGCTCCCCAGAACGGGTTGCTGACCGACGGCACGATGAGGCCGATCGTCTTCGTCTGCCCGGTGCGCAGTTGCCGTGCTGCCCGGTTGGGTCGGTAGTCGAGGGCTCTGATGGCTGCGAAGACCCGGTCGCGGGTCTCGGGCTGCATCCGGTCGGAGCGACTGTTGAGGACGTTCGAGACGGTGCTCGTCGAGACGCCCGCTGCCGCGGCGACCTGTTGGATCGTCACCTTGTCGGCCATGACCGCCCCCTTCGTGGCTCCGCGTCAGCCGGGAACACGGCGTCGGTACCGCTTTCCAGTGTATCGATAAAGCGGTCGCGCCACCAACATCTCGCCGATTCTGCCGCTCTATGACTGGTATCGGCCACGGCCGCCGCGTAGAGCCAGTTGACGCCACCGGATGTGGTGGTTATGGTCGGTAAATCGATACACAAGATCATCGCCGATCCTGGATACCGATGACGACGACGTCACGGACTCGCGGCATCGTCGCCCCGAATCGATACCCGTGAAGGGAACCAACGCATGACCACCCGGACCATGAGGTCCCGCCACCGGCGGACGACCGGCATCCGCAGGGCCCGCATCGCCACCGGACTGCTCACCGCGAGTGCGCTCGCGCTGGCTCTCGGCGCGTGCTCGACCCCGGCAGCTGAGGAGGACACCGACCCGAACGCCATCAGCGGCGACCTGACGATGCTGACCCCGATCTTCGAGGGCACAGCGGGCCAGAAGCTGCTGGAGGAGGAGCTGCTGCCGCAGTTCACGGAGATGTACCCCGACGTGACCGTGTCCGTCGACTACACGAACTACGCCCGGCTCAACGAGAAGCTGACCACCGGCGTCGTCTCCGGTCTCGTGCCGGACGTCATGATGATGGGCGTCGGATGGATCGAGGCCTTCGCCGATCGCGGGGTGCTCGCCAACCTCACCGACGGAGGCCTCACCGCCGAGTCGCTGGAGCAGACCATGACGCCACAGATCGTCGAGGCCGGGCTCTGGAACGGCGACGTCTACGGCGTCCCGATCATGCTCGACGCCCGCTTCGGGGTGGCGCGGATGGACCTCCTCCGCGAGGCCGGCTACGACCACACCCCTCGGACCTGGGACGAACTCGTCGAGATGGCCGATGCGCTGACCGAGCGCGACGCCTCGGGCAAGCTGACGCGCACCGGCTTCGACATGTTGACCATCGAACCGCGCCAGATGTTCGAGACGGCGTTGTTCTCGAACGGCGGATCGCTCTTCTCCGACGACAACAGCTCGCCGGCCTTCGACTCCGAGCAGGGTGTGGAGGCGCTGCAACGGATCGTCGACCTCTTCCACGAGGAGAAGGTGGAGGACACCGGCTTCTCGGCGCCCAATGCGACCGTCAACCCGCTCATCAACGGGCGCGCGGCGATGGCGATCGCACACAACAACGTGTGGACCCAGGCCGAGGCGGCCGACCCGGAGGTGTTGGACGACCTCGAGCCGTTCCTCATCCCCGGTGACTCGCCCAGCATGTTCGTCGGCGGGACGATGGCGGCGGTCTCCGCCACCTCGGCCCACGAACGGGCGGCGCAGAAACTCGTCGAGTTCCTGGCGAGCCCCGGCCCGGCGCTGGCGGCCAATCAGCAACGCGGCAACGTGCCGGCGCTCACCGAGCTCCTCGAGAGCGAGTACGTGCAGGACGACCGCCTGGTGCAGTTCGCCATGGAGAACCTGTCGGTCGCCAAGCGTGAGGGCGGGCCCCCCAAGTGGCTCGGTCTCCGCGGCGACGTCGCCCCGGCGATCGAGAACGCGATCCTCCGCAAGAAGACGGCGAAGGCGGCGCTCACCGACCTCGCCGCGACCTTCCAGAAGAAGTTGGACCGGTGATCATGACCGCGACGCGCACCCCCGACGTCCCGAGGACGCTCGACCCTCGGCAACCTCCACCCATCCCGCGGCGGGCCGCCAGCAAGCGTGCGGCACGGAAGAGCGGCCTGTTCGGCTGGCTCATGGTCGCTCCGGCCGTGTTCCACATCGGCCTCTGGACCGCGATCCCCGTCCTCGCGACGATCGCCCTGAGCTTCACCGACTACGACATCTTCGACGCCCCCGCGTGGATCGGTCTCGACAACTACGTGGAGATCTTCCAGGACCCGGTGTTCGGCCAGGCCACGTGGAACACGATCGTCTACACCTTCTGGACCGTGCCCGCCTCGATGGCGATCGCCATGGTCATCGCCGTCGCGCTCAACCAGAACCTGCGACTGCGCACCTGGTTCCGGACCGCGTTCTTCCTCCCGCAGGTGACGGCCACGGTCGCCATCGCGATGGTCTGGCTGTGGATCTTCAACCCGCAGCAGGGTCTCCTGAACGGGATCCTCTCGGTGGTCGGGATCCCGGGTCAGGCCTGGCTGGCCGACCCCGAGTGGGCGCTCCCCTCGGTCATCCTCGTCGGAGCGTGGCAGGGCATCGGCGTCAAGATGCTCATCTACATCGCGGCGCTGCAGAACGTCGACCCCTCGCTCTACGAGGCCGCCGCGGTCGACGGTGCCGGGCCGATCCGCAAGTTCTTCGCGATCACCGTGCCGATGCTGAAGCCCGCCACCTTCTTCGTGCTCATCATCTCCATCATCGGAGCGTTCCAAGTGTTCGACCAGATCTACGTCCTGACCGACGGCGGGCCCGCCAACTCCACGACGATGATGACCTACGAGGTCTACCGCTCCGCGTTCCAGAACTTCGAGATGGGGATGGCGTCGGCGCAGTCGGTGCTGCTGTTCCTGATGCTCCTCGTCATGACCGTCATCGGCCGCCGCGCGACGAAGGGTGACGAGGGATGACCGCCGAACCGCTCACGACGAGGTCGCTCGTCACCGGAGCCCACGAGGACTTCCCGACGAAGCCCGCCGGGCGTCGTCGGAACCGACGGTGGATCGGACGCGTCGTCCTCAACCTCGCCCTCACGCTCGGTGCGCTCACCATGGTCGTGCCGTTCATCTGGATGATCGCGACGTCGCTGAAGTCCCCGGCCGAGCTCGCCGAGTTCCCGCCGACGTTCCTGCCCAAGGTGTGGGAGTGGAGCAACTACCCGGAGGCGCTCCAGGCGGCGCCCTTCGCGACGTACTTCCGGAACAGCTTCATCATCTCCGCGTCGCACACGATCATCACGCTGATCTTCGCCGCGATGGCCGGCTACTCGCTGGCCAGGATCCGCTTCCGCGGCCGGGAGCTCGTGTTCCTCGGCTTCGTCGCGATGCTCATGATCCCGACCTACACGAAGATCGTGCCGCAGTTCCTGCTCGTGAAGTTCATGCCCCTGTTCGGCGGGAACGACATCCTCGGGCAGGGCGGATCCGGGTGGCTCAACACCTGGTGGGCGCTCATCATCCCCGGTGGCCTGAGCGCGACCGCGATCTTCCTGTTCCGCCAGTTCTACCTCTCGCTCCCGACGGAGCTCGCCGAGGCCGCACGGATCGACGGACTCAGCGAGTTCCGCATCTTCTCGCGGATCTACACGCCACTCATCAAGCCGGCGATCGCGACGGTCGCGCTCCTGACCTTCCAGGAGAGCTGGAACAACTTCCTCTGGCCGCTCCTCGTCACCACGAGGGACGACCTCAGGGTGATCCAGGTCGGGCTCGCGGTGTTCCAACAGCTCGACGGGACGCAGTGGCAATACCTGATGGCCGGCACCACGATGGCGACCATCCCGATGGTCCTCCTCTTCCTGTTCTGCCAGAAGTACTTCATCCAGGGGTTCACGAACGCCGGCATCAAGTAGCCGGCGACCCCGCCCACCGCTCATCACGAGCGGACCGAACACCAGCAAAGGAATCACCATGCAGATCGACCTCACCGGCCGCCGCGCCCTCGTCACCGGCGGAGGCGCCGGCATCGGAGCCGCGATCGCCCGAGCACTCGGCGCGAGCGGAGCGGACGTCGCCGTGCACTACGCGTCGAGCGCGGACGGCGCAGCAGCGGTCGTCGACGAGCTCACCGCCGCCGGGCGGACGGCCGTCGCGGTCCAGGGCGACCTGACCGACTCCGCCCAGGCGGACGCCGTGGTGCAGCAGGCGACCGAGGCGCTCGGCGGCCTCGACATCCTCGTCAACAACGCCGGCCACCTCGTCGGGCGGGCGACGGTCGCCGAGATGACCGACGAGCACTGGCACCAGGTCCTCGACGTGAACCTCACGAGCAGCTTCGCCGTCACGCGGGCCGCGCTCCCCGCCCTCACCGCCTCCGGTGCCGGACGCGTGATCCTCATGTCGTCCCTCGCCAGCGAGAACGGCGGCGGGGCGGGATCGGTGCCGTATGCGGCGGCGAAGGCCGGCGTCATCGGGTTCACCCGGGCGCTCGCGAAGGAGATCGCGTCCGCAGGCGTGACGGTGAACGCGGTCGCCCCGGGCTTCATCGGCGACACGGCGTTCCACAACACCTTCACGCCGACGAAGGCGCAGGAGGGAATCGTCGCGGGCATCCCGCTCGGGCGCGCCGGCACGGTGGACGACGTGGCCGGGGTCGCCCTGTTCCTCGCCTCCGAACTGTCGTCGTTCGTGACCGGCCAGGTCGTCGACATCAACGGAGGGGCAAACTTCCGATGACCACCGTCACCCGGGCGCGCGGCGGCTGGTGGCACGACTTCGTCTGCCCCACCCACGGCACCGAGCTGCTCGAGGCACGCGGCGACGCCTTCGTCTGCACCTACGGCTGCGAACTGCACGGGGAGCCGTACGCCTCGGCGTGGCTGGTGCTCGAGCATCAGGCTGCGGCCCGACTCGCGCGGACGGCGTCGCGACGGTTCCGTCGACACGGCGACCCGGCCGACCAGGCACAGGCCCTCGCCATCGTGCGTGAGTTCGCCGACTACTCCGCCGAGATCACGGCCGAGTGGAACCGCGACAGCGAGAGCTGGATGCTGCAGGGCAAGCTCTTCAAGCAGGCGTTGACCGAAGCGATCTGGGCCACCCAGATCGCCGACGCGGTCGTCGTGCTCGCCGAGGACGAGGCGGCCCGGGCGGCGATGGGCACACCCGTCGCGACGATGCTCGAGGCCCTCATGGAGACGATCGTCGAGTCCCGTCGGGTGCTCGTCATCGAGCGCGACGACCTCACGAGCAACTACGTCGCCTGGCTCGACGCGGCCGGTGGCCTGGCCACCCGGGCGCTCGCCGCAGTGGGCGGAGTCGCGCCGCACGGGGATCAGGCGCGCTGGATCGAGCAGGCGGTCGTGCACTCGGCCGTCGCCATCCGCCAGGACGGCTGGGAGTGGGAGGGGTCCACCTACTACCACCTGTTCGTGCTCCGCGCCTATCTCCTCACCCTCGCCGGGGCCGACCCGGCTGCGCTCGATCCGGCCCTCGTCGACCGGCTGCGTCGGATGGTCGATGTGCTCGTCGGCTTCGCCGGACCGGATGGTCGCCTGCCGATGCTGCACGACGGCCCGTACGACCGACTCGGCGTCCACCTCGAAGTGTTGGAGATCTGCGTCCTCGCCGGGCAGCTCTGGGATCGGACCGGTCTCGACGCGGTCGAGGCCTGGGCTCGGCGTCGTATCGGTGCTGGTCACGACGGACTCGAGGACCTCCTCGACGGCTGGTTCTCCGGGGCACCGCTCGCGATGTCAGGTGACGCACCCGGCCGTGGCTCGGCGCTCTTCGCCGACGTCGGCTACGCGGTCGTGCGCTCCGAGGCGAGCTCCCTGCAGGCGGTGCTCGATGCCGGACCGCACGGCGGCTCGCACGGGCATCTCGACACCCTCGCCCTGTACCTGTACGGAGACGGGGTCGCCTGGCAGCCCGCTCCCGGCGTCCCGCCGTACGGCAGCGCCTTGCGGCGCGACCACTACGCCAGGACGACGGCGCACCCGACCGTCCGGGCGGACGACGCCGATCAGCTCGAGAGTTCGGCCCACGTGGAGCGCTGGGAGGTCGACCATGCTTCCGACACGACGCTCGTCCACGCGTCCTCCAGTGAGGCGATCGCCGGCGTCCGACTCGACCGGCGGGTCGAGTCCACCGGCGGAATCCTCATCGACGTGCTCCGTGCAGCGACCGCCGACGGCTCGCTCCGGACCTTCACTTCCGCCCTCCGACCCGCCGTGCCGTTCGAGGTCGTCCAGCACGTTGACGGGTGGCGCACCGGCTGGTCCGGCCCGTCCGGGCGTCGGCTGCACGGCCACCATGTCGCGGATGTCGCGTCCGTCCTCCTGGACGCCCCGGGCAGAGGGCCGTCGGACGACCCGACCGTCCCCCTGGCCGTCGGCGACTGGACGGCGACGGCCGCGCAGGTCACGTTCGTGTCGGTCTTCGCTGAGGCGGAGGTGTCGCCGATCACGTCGATCCGTCTCGATGCGGGTCGCCTGGTCGTCGGCCTGTCCGACGGACGAACCCTCGAACGGGAGCTGCTGCCGTGATCCCGCCACTGCTCCTCGACGGGCGGGAGGACCGCCTCCGCGCCGAGCTGACCGGCGTGCGGCACCGCGAGTTCCGTCGCCTGCTCGACGAATGCGAACGCCTCCGTGGGATCGAGCTCCCGACGGAGCACCCGCTGGCCTCGATCACGTACTTCGGCCCCGCCGCGGCGAACCTCGCGCTCGCCCACCGGCTGACCGGGCAGCCGCAGTACCTCGACGAGCTGCGACGCTGGCTCGCGCCACCACTGGCCTTCGAGCACTGGGGTCGCGCGCATCTGCCGGACCACGACCTCGATGCCGGCTGGCTGCTCCACGGACTGTCACTGGCCCTCGCCTGGGCCGGTGATGCGCTCGACGTGGGGGAGCGGGCCCGACTCCGGGACCGCCTGATCCTGCAGGGCACCCGCCTGTTCGAATTCGCCGTCGAGACCGAGGGCGACTGGTGGTCGTCGTCGTACTGGCAGAACCACAACTGGATCTGCTTCACCGGTCTCGCCACCGCCGGGTACGTCCTGGCCGACGAGCATCCCGGCGCCCTGGCCTGGGCCGAGCGCGCGAAGGTGAACTTCGACGAGGTCCTCGACCTCCTGCCGGCCGACGGCTCGAACCACGAGGGCGTCGTGTACTGGCGCTACGGCGAGCCGTGGTTGGTGAGCTATCTCGACGTGTTGCGTGCCGCCGAGGGCGTCGACTGGTTCCCGCGGAGCGAGCACCTCCGGGAAACCTTCTGGTTCCGGCTCCACCAGGCCGCTCCGGACCTCGAGCGCATCGTCGATCACGGTGACTGCCACGACCACCGCAGCGGACACTCGATCGCGCTGTACCGGAAGCTGGCCGCCGAGTACCGGATCCCGCAGGCCCAGTGGTTGGCAGATCGTGTCTCCACCGACCTCCTCTGGCGGGAGGCGTCTCAGAGCGGTGTCCGTCCAGGGGTGTTGCCCGAGGCGTATCAGGAGCTGCTCTGGTTCGACCCCACGGTCGAGGCGATCGGTCCTGAGGAGCTCCCGACGGCCAGGTACTTCCCCGATCTCGGCCTCGTGGCCGGTCGGACGTCGTGGGACGCGGATGCGACCCTCGTCTCGGTCAAGGCGTCGCCGGGCGGCGGCTGGCGGGCATGGCGGGAGTCGCACCGTCACCGGCGCGAACGAGGTTGGACGACCCTCAACACCGGCCATCATCACCCCGACGCAGGCGCGTTCGTCTTGCTCGGTGGCGGCGAGTACCTCGCGATCGACGAGGGCTACTCCTCCCGCAAGCGGACGGAGCACCACAACGGTGTGCTCGTCGACGGTGCCGGGTACGGGCGTGAAGGACACTACGACGTCCACGCCGGACTCGCCGAGGACCGTGTCGGCGAGATGCTCGAGGTCACGCTCGCCGGGGACTGGGTGCATACGGTCAGCGAGATCGGCGCCCTGTACGCGCCGGAACTCGGCGTCCGCAGGCTCCGGCGCCACCTCGTGCGGACGCCGAGCGGCGCGCTCGTCCTCGTCGACGACCTCGAGGCGGACACCGCCCGCTCCTGGACCTGGTTGCTGCAGACGACGCACCCGGCGGCGCCGTTGGACGACGGCCGTCGGCTCGCACCCGCCGGCGCTGCCGGCCTCCTCGTGACCTCGCTCGACGACGTCGATTCGATCGACGTCGTGCATCCGACGGTGGTCCAGGCCAACCCGACCTCGTCGACACCGGGGCTCGAGATCGAGCGGGTGCAGCACACGCTGCGCCGGACCTCGTCCCCGTCGCACTCGGCGCGGTTCGTGTCCGTGCTCCAACCCGTGCGGTTCGGTGAGTCCGTGCCGCTGGCCGCGACGATGACCGAGGACGACGAGGGACTGGTGGTGACGATCCCCGGGCTCACGGACGTGGAACAGGTGGTCGTGCGGCTCGACGGAGCGCGACCACGTCATGAGGGGATGGACGCGGCCGGTAACGGCTTCGCAGGACGGAGGCTGCGAGGATGAGCGGCATGGCAGTCAAGCGCACCGGCTGGGAAGGCCGTCTGCTCGGTGCGCTCGTCCACCCGATGAACGTCGCGGCGGCAGGTCTGGCCGCTGCGGTGCTGTCGCTCGGTGTGGTGACCGCCGTCCCAGCGGTCATCGCGGCGAGCCGCTCGATGCGACGCTGGCTGGACGGCGAGGAGCACGCGGTCTTCACCGGCGTCTTCCGGGAGTTCGCGGCGACCTGGCGACGCTCGCTGCCGCTCGGCGTCGGGGTGGTCGTGGTCATGGCGATGCTCGTCGTCGACGTCTCGTTCTTGACCGCCCAGCTCGAACAGGGGTCGGCGGTCGCGATCGCGCTGCTCGCCGCGACCGCGCCGGTGGCACTCGCCCTCGGACTCCTCCTGCTCGCCCTACCGGCGTCGGCGGCGCTGCAACCGGACGCGTCGGCCCGGGCATGGCTGGTCGGGGCCGGGGCGCTCGTCGCCCGTCGGCCCTTCACAGCCCTGCTGCTCCTGATCGGCGAAGTGACGTTCGCCCTGGTCTGTTACCTCTTCCCGACGCTCCTGCCGTTCTTCGGCGCCTCGCTCCCGGCGTACCTCGCGCTCCTCGTCTGGCGACGGGCCGGTCTGCAGCGCTGAGTCGCCCGGAACTGCACGGAAATCGCTGAATTCCGTGCAGCTTCGGGCGACTCACGCACGCACCGTGACCGCGGCTAGGCTTTCAGGAACCTCGCCGCCGACCGGACGGATGGACCTGTGCTCGTCACCATCACCTCGACCGCGCCCTCGGCCGCCGACCTGGGGCACCTCGTCCGCAAGCATCCCGCGCGGGCGCAGAGCTTCGACCTCAGCGTCGGGCGCGCCCACGTGTTCTACCCGGAGGCGACCGACGAGCGATGCACCATCGCCCTGCTGCTCGAGGTCGACGCGATCGCGCTCGTCCGTCAGAAGCGCTTCGGCGGCGGTGACAGCGCGTCGCTCTCGCAGTACGTGAACGACCGACCGTACGCGTCGTCGTCGATGGTCGCCGTCGCGATCGGGCAGGTGTTCCGCAGCGCCATGACCGGCCGCAGCGACTCCCACCCGGAGCTCGCCGCGGCAGCGCTCCCACTGACGATCACGGTCGCGGCGGTGCCGTCGCGAGGCCTGGAGCAGCTGGCGACCCGACTCTTCGGTCCGCTCGGCTGGACCGTCGTCGAACGGGCGATCCCGCTCGACCCGACGGTCCCCGCGTGGGGCGACTCGCGATACGTCGACCTCGAACTGACCGGGCACCTCCGCCTCGCGGACGCCCTCCGCCAGCTCTACGTCCTGCTGCCCGTCCTCGACGACGCCAAGCACTACTGGGTCTCCGACGACGAGGTCGGCAAACTCCTGCGCGCCGGCGAGGGGTGGCTGGCCGACCACCCCGACCGGGACCTGATCACCAAGCGGTATCTCGCGCACCAGTCGCGGATGGTCACCGATGCGCAGTCGCAGCTGGACCCGGAGGTGCGGACCGACGGTGCCGGCGGGGACGACGCGGCCACCGCGTCTCGGACGAAGCGTGCCCCGGCACTCGCCGGCCTGCGCGCCGAGGCGGTCCTGCAGGCGCTCGCCGACGTGCGGGCACGGTCGGTCGCCGACGTCGGGTGCGGCGAGGGCGCCCTCCTCACACGATTGCTGGCGGATCCTCTCGTCACCTCGGTGATCGGTACCGACGTCTCCGCACGCGCGCTCGCATCCGCGTCGCAGCGGCTCGGGCTCCGCGACGCGAGCGATCGCGTCCGAGAGCGTGTCCAGCTGCTGCAGTCCTCGGCGACCTACGCGGACACCCGGCTGCGCGGACTCGATGCGATCGTGCTCATGGAGGTCGTCGAGCACATCGACGCCGAGCGCCTCGATGCACTCGAGGCCTCGATCTTCGGTGCTGCGGCTCCCGAAGCCGTGATCGTCACGACGCCGAACCGCGAATACAACGCGTTGTACCCCTCGCTGCCGGCGGGCGGGTTCAGACACCCCGACCACCGGTTCGAGTGGGACCGTCAAGAGTTCGCGACCTGGTGCACCACCGCGGCCGAGCGGTACGGCTACGGCGTCGAGCACCGCACGGTCGGCGACGTCGACCCGCAGCTCGGCTCGCCGACGCAGCTCGCCATCTTCCGGAAGGCCATCTCATGAGCGACCTCGAGCAGACCCCCGCCGCCCTGCCGATCCCCGAACTGTCGCTCGTGGTCCTCATCGGGGTGAGCGGGTCCGGCAAGTCGACCTTCGCCGCCACGCACTTCGGCCGGTTCGAGACCCTGTCGAGCGACTTCTTCCGCGGGCTCGTCTCCAACGACGAGAACAACCAGGCCGCCAGCGCCGACGCCTTCGCCGCGCTCCGCGATGTCGCAGCTCGCCGCCTGGACGCCGGGCTCCTCACGGTCATCGACGCGACCAACGTTCAGCCGGCCTCGCGCAAGTCGCTCATCGACCTGGCACGCAACCACGACGTCCTCCCGGTCGCCGTGGTGCTCGACGTCCCGGAGCGCGTCTGCATCGAGCGCAACGAGGCCCGCGAGGACCGCTCGTTCGGCGCGGCCGTCATCACCCGGCAGCAGGACCAACTGCGCCGGTCGATGCGGCACCTCAGCAAGGAGGGCTTCCGGAAGGTCCACGTCCTCTCCGGGGTGGAGGCGATCGCGCAGGCGTCGTTCGTGCGCGAGCCGCTGCTCAACGACCGCCGGGAGGAGCGCGGTCCCTTCGACGCGATCGGCGACGTGCACGGGTGCCGGAGCGAGCTCGAGACGCTGCTCACGAAGCTCGGGTACGTGATCGAGCGCGACATGGAGGGTCGACCGATCGACGCAGCGCACCCCGAGGGTCGCCGGGCGATCTTCCTCGGCGACCTCGTCGACCGCGGGCCGGACACCCCTGGCGTGCTGCGACTGGCGATGGGGATGGTGGGCGCGGGGCATGCCTTGGCGGTGCCCGGCAACCACGAGTCGAAGCTCGTCCGCGCGCTGCAGGGCAAGCGGGTGCAGACCAGCCATGGGCTCGCCGAGTCGCTCACCCAACTGGCCGAGGAGCCGGAGGAGTTCCGAGCAGAGGTCGAGCGGTTCTGTCGCGAGCTCGTCGCGCACCTCGTCCTCGACGACGGGAAGCTCGTCGTCGCGCACGCCGGACTGATCGAGCAGTATCACGGACGCGCCTCCGGGCGGGTGCGGTCGTTCGCGCTGTACGGCGACACCACGGGGGAGACCGACGAGTACGGCCTGCCCGTGCGGCTGCCGTGGGCGGAGGACTACCGCGGCAAGGCGACCGTCCTCTACGGTCACGTGCCGACCCTCGACGCCGAGTGGGTCAACAACACGATGTGTCTCGACACCGGCTGCGTCTTCGGCGGCAAGCTGAGTGCCCTGCGGTGGCCGGAGCGCGAGGTCGTCGACGTCCCGGCCGAGCAGGTCTGGTACGAACCCGTCGTGCCGCTCGGCCGCCCGACCGGTCCCGCCGGTGAGCAGCGGGATCCCGGGCTGCTGCGCATCGACGACGTCCTCGGCAAGCAGGTCGTCAAGACCCGTGTCTCGGGCCGGGTCGGCATCCGCGAAGATGCGGCGGCCGGTGCACTCGAGGTCATGAGCCGGTTCGCGATCGACCCGCGGCGTCTGGTCTACCTGCCGCCGACGATGAGTCCGCCGAGCACCTCGCAGCGGAAGGACCTCCTGGAGCACCCCGCTGAGGCGTTCGAGGCGTATCGCCGGGAGGGCCTCGATCGGGTGGTCTGCGAGGAGAAGCACATGGGCTCGCGTGCCGTCGTGCTGCTCACGCGGGATCCGGCACCCTTCGGTGCTCCCACGGGGTGGCGTGGCACCGTCCACACCCGCACCGGTCGGCCCTTCTTCGACGAGGAGACGACGCAGACGCTCCTGACCCGGCTCGACGCCGCCGTGGAGCGAGCCGGTCTCTGGGAGGAGCTCGACGCCTCCTGGTTGCTCTTCGACAGCGAGCTGCTGCCGTGGTCGGTGAAAGCGGAGAGCTTGATCCGCGAACAGTACGCCTCGGTCGGAGCTGCCGCGACCGCTGCACTCCCGGCGGCCGTGCACGTGCTGGAGCAGGCGGCGGCGACGGGTGTCGACGTCTCGGACCTCCTCGAGCGGACGCGTCGACGGGCCGAGGCTGCTGACGCCTACGTCGCGGCCTACCGCCCGTACACCGCGCCCTCGACCGGTCTGGATGGCGTGCAGATCGCTCCGTTCCAGCTCCTCGCCTCGACCGGGACGAGTCACCTGGGCCGCGACCACGCCTGGCACCTCTCGGTCGCGGACCGCCTCGCGGACGCCGACCCGGAGCTCATCCGTCGGACCCGCTCGGTCGAGGTCGACCTCACCTCGTCGGCCTCCGAGAATGCCGCGACCGCGTGGTGGGAGGAGCTGACCGGTGCGGGTGGCGAGGGCATGGTCGTGAAGCCTGTGGCCGGTCTCGTCCGCGGTGAGAAGTCGCTCGCGCAGCCCGGCATCAAGGTGCGGGGCCGTGAGTACCTGCGCATCATCTACGGTCCCGACTACACGGAGCCGCACAACCTCGAGCGCCTGCGCGATCGGGACATCGGCCACAAGCGGTCGATGGCGCTGCGTGAGTACGCGCTCGGCGCCGAGGCGGTCGAACGGTTCGTCGCCGGTGAACCGACCTGGCGGGTGCACCAGGCCGTCTTCGGCGTCCTCGCGATGGAGTCCGAGCCGATCGACCCGCGCCTCTAGCGTCGGCCGGTCTCACCCGACCGGCCCGGAACTCCCCGTACGGTCCCTGATCTCCACCACTTCGGTCCCTGAGCTTGTCGAAGGGCGGGGTCAGGCCGTGTGCCCTTCGACAAGCTCAGGGACCGGGTTTCAGCTCAGGGACCGGGTTTCAGCTCAGGTGCCGGGGCTGAAGCGCCGCGACCGGGTCGTCAGCGGAGGACGGAACTCAGCAGGAGGCTCGTCTCGCTGTTGACGACGCCCTCGATGCGCCGGATGCCGCCGAGCACGCGGTCGAAGTCGGTGAGGGTCTCGGTGCGGAGTTCCGCGACCAGGTCCCACCCGCCGTTGGTGGTGTGGAGTGCGCTGATCTCGGGGAAGCCGCGCAGTTGGCGGATGACGTGGTCCGTGGAGCGGCCCTCGACCTCGATGAAGGCGATCGCGCGAATGGTCCCCGGGTCCAGTTCGTCGCGCACCCGGACCGAGAACCCGACGACGGTGCCCGAGGAGACCAGGCGCTCCAGGCGGCTGGTGACCGTGGCCCGGGTGACGTCGAGCGACCGCGCGAGGCTCGCGACCGATGCCCGGCCGTCGGCTCGGAGCGCAGCCAGCAGCCTTCGGTCGAGATCGTCGAGCGCTGCCATGCTCACAATGTACAACCGACTTACTCACATTGTGCATAACCTGTGCACAAATCGCGCATCTCTGGAATGGAAAGTGCAGATCGTCGAAATCTAGGCTCGAAGCACCGGGTGCGATCCGCGCACGGTGGCTCTCACACCCCGACCCGTCTGGAGGGAACGTCATGACGCGTTTCGTCGATGTCCGCAACATGATCCGTTGGACGGCCGACCGAGGTCCCGAGCGCATCATCGCCGGCATGATCGACTACCTCGAGGCCGACTTCCGCCGCTGGCCGTCGTTCGACAAGAGCCCGCGCGTCGCGAGTCACACGCCCTTCGGCGTCATCGAGCTCATGCCGACGAGCGACCACGAGACCTACGCCTTCAAGTACGTGAACGGCCACCCCTCCAACCCGGCACGCGGCTACCAGACGGTCACGGCCTTCGGTGTCCTCGCCGACGTGCACAACGGCTACCCCACCTTCCTCGCTGAGATGACGCTCCTCACGGCCCTCCGGACCGCCGCGACCTCGGGCATGGTCGCCAAGCACCTCGCCCGTCCCGACTCGAGCGTCCATGCCCTCATCGGAGCCGGCAGCCAGGCTGAGTTCCAGGCCCTCGGCATGCGGGCCGCCCTCGGGATCAACACCGTCCGGATCTGGGACGTCGACCCGCTCGCGATGGACAAGTTCGCGCGCAACCTGGAGCCGCTCGGATTCGAGGTCGTCATCGGGACGAGTGCCGCCGACGCCGTGGCGGGCGCGGACGTCGTCACGACCTGCACGGCCGACAAGGCGCTCGCGACCGTGCTCACGGACGACCTGGTCGAGCCCGGCATGCACCTCAACGCCATCGGTGGCGACTGCCCCGGCAAGACGGAGCTCGAGGCGTCGATCCTCGATCGCGCCGAGGTCTTCGTCGAATTCCCGCCGCAGACCCGCATCGAGGGTGAGATCCAGCAGATGGCTCCCGACTTCCCGGTGATCGAGTTCTGGCAGGTCCTCACGGGCGCCGTCCCCGGCCGCAGCTCGCGGGAGCAGATCACGCTCTTCGACTCCGTCGGTTTCGCGATCGAGGACTTCACCGCGCTGCGCTTCCTCCGCGACTCCGTCGACGGCAGCGAGTACTTCGAGGAGATCGACCTCGTCGCCGCCCCCGACGACCCGAAGGACCTCTTCGGACTCGTCGGTGCGCTCTCTCCCGTCGGCTGAGTCCGACATGTCCGTCCAGGCGCCGTCGGCCGTGGTGCTCATCCGGCCGCACCGGTTCACGCCGAACCCGCTGACCGCAGCCGACAACGTCTTCCAGGTCGCGGACGGCGTCCCGGCGGCGTCCATGGCCGGGGTCGCTCACGCGGCGTTCGACGAGGTCACCGCCGTGGCGCAGGCACTCGATGCGGCGGGCGTCCGCGTCCACCTGTTCGACGACGAGGACCCGGACCGCCCCGACAGCGTCTTCCCCAACAACTGGCTGTCCACCCATGCGGGCGGGCACCTGGCGGTCTATCCGATGTACGCGGTGAACCGCCGACGCGAGCGCCGGTGGGACATCGTCGAGATGCTGAAGCGCGAGTACCGCGTGCAGGACGTCATCGACTACTCGGGGCTGGAGCTCGACGACGTGTTCCTCGAGGGCACCGGTGCGATGGTGCTCGACCACGCGGCCCGGGTGGCGTTCGTCGCACGATCCCACCGCGCCGACCCGATCGCCCTCGAGCGGTTCTGCACCAACTTCGGTTACGAGCCGCTCGTCTTCGACGCGGTCGACCCGCACGGGGTCCCGATCTACCACACGAACGTCATGATGGGCGTGGCGACCGAGTTCGCCCTCGTCGGCCTCGACCTCATCGCCTCACCGGTGCGCCGCGAGCAGGTGGTGGAGCGCCTGACCGCGCATGGACGCGACATCGTGGACCTCAGTTACGAGCAGGTCTGCGACTTCGCCGGCAACGCGATCGAGTTGCGGTCGGCGACGGGGGAACGCCTCCTCGCGATCTCGAGTCGCGCCGTCCAGAGCCTGCGGTCGGACCAGTTGGCGGTCATCGAGCGCAGCTGCCGGATCCTGCCGCTGGACGTCCCGACGATCGAACTCGCCGGGGGTTCCGTCCGATGCATGATCGCCGGGATCCATCTGGACCGCCGGCCGTCCGCACCGGAGCCTGCGCCGAACGCCGATCCACGGCTCGCGAGGGCTTGATCTCCGCCGCTCGATCGTCCTATTAACGCGAATCGCCGCTTGCTGCGCTCTCAAGCAGCTCGCCGACGGACGATCGCGCGCTGATCGGCTAGATTGACGATCGATCAGCTGATCGACGTGGAATCAGGCCGACGACCCCTCGGCCAGCGCTGGAGAGAGTGGGCGATCGTGCCGCTGTTGGAACCCGAAGCCTCGCGACACGGCCGCCTCCGGGTCTTCTCCCGCGCCCAGCTGCCGTTCGCGATCGCCTTCGCCATCGTCGCGATCCTCGTGGCGGTCGTCCTGCCGGAGCGGTTCTTCACCCTCGCCGTGCTCGGGGGCACGGCGATCGCGGTGGTCAGCACCGTCCTCGCCGCGGTCCTCCCGTGGGAGCGCTGGCCGACGTCCGCCATGGCCGCGATCGCCGTCCTCGACCTGCTGGCCGTCGCCTGCGTCCGCATGGAGCTCATCAGCGTGGCCCCGGGGGCGAGCCTGCTCTGCATCTTCCCCGTCCTCTGGCTGGCGTTCGGCTTCACCCCTCGGATGATCATCCTGGCCGTCGTGGGGACCCTGTTCATCAGCAGTGCCCCCTACCTGCTCCGTGCGCGCACGCCGACCACCGCCGTGGACTGGCTGAACGTGGCCCTGCTGCCGTTGCTCACGATCGGCATCGCGGTCGCGGTCAACATCGGCGCCCGTCAGTTGCGACGGGGCCAGCGGGCGATCCGGGAGCAGGCTGCGGAGCTCGAAGTCTCGCTCGCGAGGGCCCTCGATGCTGAGGCGCTCGCCGAGTCGATCCTCGAGACGGTCGACGCCGGCGTCGCGTTCTACACCGCCGACGGCACCCTGCGTCTGGCCAACGCGCACGCCGTCGACATGGTCAGCGCCGTCGGGTTCCGACTCGACACCCCGCCCTACGCCGGTCCGCACGTCCTCCAGGCCGACCGGCGGACGCCCATCCCGTTCGACGAGCAGATCATCCCGAGAGCGCTCCGCGGCGAGCTGCTGTCGAACCACCTGGAGTGGGTGGGGGAGGCCGGGCAGCAGCGGGCGATCCTGGCGAGTTCCACCCGGGTGGTCCGGAACGGCGACACGCACCTGGGGACGGTCATCGTGGCGCACGACGTCACCGAACTCGCGAACGCGATCAACGTCCGTGAGGCGTTCCTCACGACGGTGTCGCACGAGCTGCGGACACCGCTCACCTCCATCCACGGTTACCTCGAACTGATCATGGACGACGCCGAGGTCGACGCCCCCGGACTCCTTCCGGCCCTGCGGGTGGTCCAGCGCAACGCGGTCGCGCTCGAGCAGCGCGTGCAGGAGCTGCTGGCCGCGTCGGACTCCACGGTCCAGATCGAGCCGAGCCGTATCGACCTCACGGACGTCGCCGCGCGTGCGATCGAGACGGCGACCGCGGGAGTCTCCGGTCCGGTCGTCCGACTGCACGCCGATGCGGCGGCGGTCGTCTCTGCGGACCCCGAGCAGGTCCACCGCGCGGTCACCGAGCTCGTCGCCAACGCCGTGAAGTTCACGCCGGGCGATGGGACGGTCGACGTGGTCGTCGAGCCGGGTGCCGGGCACGTCGAGGTGACCGTCAGCGACACGGGCGTCGGGATGAGCGCCGACGAACTCCGTCAGGCCTTCGACAAGTTCTACCGGGCCGACTACGCCCGGGACCAGGCGGTGCAGGGCGTAGGGCTCGGCCTGCCGGCGGCGCGGGCGATCGCCGACGCGCACGGCGGTTCCGTGACCCTGCGGAGTTCTCCCGCTACGGCCAGCACCCCCGGTGCGACCGTTGCGACCCTCGTCCTGCCGCTGGAGCCGTCGGCCATCCCGTCACGATGACGCGGACACTGGCACCCTCAGTCTGCTGACGGCTCGCCGAGGAGCGCCGACCGCGCCGCATCGAGGCCGGTGACCTCGGCGGTCCAGTCGGGTCGCACGAACTCATCGCGGTGCAGTCGGAGGCCCTGCGACTCGACGAGCTCACCTGGCCGCCCGATGAAGCGTTGCAGGCCGTTGTCCCGATAGCCGAGTCGACGCGAGACGCCCAGCGATGCGCCGTTCCAGACGGCCGCGTCCGACACCGCGACCTGGGCGTCGAGGTGGTCGAAGGCGAACTGGAGCATGCCCGCCCGCATCTCGATGCCGAGCCCCTTGCCCTGCTGTGCCTGCGTCAACCATGAACCGCTCCCGACCGTCCGGGTGACGGCGAAGTCGCGGGCGCCGATGTCCTGCAAGCCGATCGGCGCCCCGTCCAGGAGGATCGCGAGATTGAGCGTCCAGGACGACGGGGTCGCGCCTGCACGCTGGGTCCAGAGGTGCCGCGCGGTCTCGCGGATGAGTTGTTCGCGCGGCTGGTCGGTCCACGGCGTGGAGAACGGCATGACGGCGGGATCGTGGATGCCGGCGAGGGCGGCTTCGATCAATCCGGGGAGGTCCTCGTCGCGCACGAGGCGCAGGACGAGTCTCGGCGTGCGGATCTCCAGGCCGAAGAGCGGCCAGACGTCGGTGAGGCTGAGCATCAGGCCACGGTATCGCCTCGGGCTGTAGCCGGTCGAGGCCGCCCTGTCGAGCCGGGGGTGCCGGGGGCGGCTTCCGTGACACACTCGACGCGCCGCGGGATCGCGGCCCGGTTCGACGATGAGAAGGGCTCAACGATGAAGTACACGCACCTCGGCCGCACGGGGACTGCGGTCTCCCGGATCGTGCTCGGCACGATGAACTTCGGCGACCGGACCAGCGAGGAGGACTCGTTCGCGATCATGGACCGGGCGTTCGACCTCGGCGTCAACTTCTTCGACACCGCCAACGCCTACGGCGGCAGCGCCGGTCGTGGGGCGACGGAGGAGATCATCGGCCGGTGGTTCGCAGCCCGTCCCGGCGTCCGTGACGACATCGTCCTGGCGACGAAGGTCCACTCGCCCATGGTCGCCCCGAACGACGACGGCTCGGACGTCGTGAACGCGCGTGGCGCGTCGGCCTGGCAAGTCCGTCGTGAGGCGATCGCGTCGCTCGAGCGCCTGCAGACGGACCGGATCGACCTGTACCAGTTCCACCACATCGACCGGCACATCTCCTGGCAGGAGCTGTGGCAGGCGATGGAGGTGCTCGTCGCGCGCGGCGAGGTCGTCTACACGGGCAGCTCGAACTTCGCGGCGTGGAACATCGCGCAGGCGAACGAGGTCGCATCACAACGGCACTTCCTCGGCCTCGTCAGCGAGCAGTCGCTCTACAACCTCGCGCAGCGCTCGATCGAACTCGAGGTCATCCCCGCCGCGCAGCACTACGGGCTCGGCATCCTGCCCTGGTCGCCGTTGTCGGGTGGGCTGCTGAGCGGCGGCTCCTCCGACAAGCGCGCGCGGTCGGGCGAGTCCCGCATCACCGAGGCCCGTGCCAAGCAGCAGGAGCAACTCGACGCCTACGACCGCTTCGCGGCCGAGCGTGGCTGGACCTCGGCGTCGCTCGGTCTCGCGTGGCTCCTGCACCAGCCCGGCGTGACCGGCCCGATCATCGGACCGCGGACGATCGAGCAGCTGGAGTCCGCCGTCGCAGCAGTCGACATCGAGCTGAGCGCCGACGACCTCACCGCCCTCGACGAGCTCTTCCCCGGTCCCGGTGGCCAGGCCCCGGAGGCCTATGCCTGGTAGGAACGTGCGATGCGGCCGACCGCCTCGGTGATGGCGGTCGGCCCGGTATTCATTTCGAGGATCCGCCGGTTGACGGTCGGCTCGAGGACGAGTGCCTCGAGGACCGCGGCCACGTCTTCGCGTGTGATCTCGTCGTGGAGCTCGGCGGGCCCGAGGGCGACCGTCCCCCGGCCCGGGTCGTCGGTCAGCAGGGACGGGCGGAGGATGACCCAGTCGATCGGCTGACGGGTGAGGGCGACCTCTGCGCGTTTCTTGACGGCGAAGTAGTGCTCCTCGTCGTCGCTCAGCTGCCGCTCGCGCCAGGCCTCCGGCATCACGGAGAGCAGGATGAGGCGCTTCTCCGGCGTCGCAGCGACCGAGTCCGACACGCGCCGGAGGGCCGCGTCGTCGATGGCGTCCGTCGTGCTCTGGGCTCCGGCGTTCGAGCCCGCGGTGAAGACGACGACGTCCCAGTCCGAGATCATCGCCGTGATCTCCTCCGTGGTGGCGACCCCGAGCGCGCCTGTGACGGTCGTCACTCCGTCGGCTTGGAGGGCGGGGTCCGGCAGCGACCTCGTGAGACCTGAGACGTTGACGCCTCTGGCGCGGAGCCTGGTCGCCAGCATGCGACCGACCCTGCCCGTGATCCCGAAGATGAAGACGCGCACGGCGGATGCGGCTGAGGTGTCCTCGTTCACGCTCTCGTCGGTGGCGATGGTGTCTTGCGACGTCATGGGTGTTCCTCTCGATCCATTACCTACCGATAGTAACTTACTGAAAGTAGATAGGATCGGGGGATGGAAACCACCGCGGACGACAGCCTGAGGTCGACGCCGAAACGTCGCCTCTCGTGGGATGCGCGCCACTCGCAGTTGCTCGATGCGTTCCGCGACCTCATCCGCACGCAGGACCTCGCGGATGTCACCCTGGCGCGTGTGGCCGCGCACGCCGGCGTGACGAAGCCCGTGGCCTACGACCACTTCGGCGATCTGTCGGGGCTGTTCTCCGAGGCCTACCGAGCCTTCGAGTCCCACCAGCGAGACGTCCTGCTCCGGGCCCTCGAGAGCGCCCCGCGGGACCTCGATGCTGTAGCCGACCTGGTCGCCGAGGCCTACATCGAGTGTTGGGTCGCTGAGGGGTTGGAGCTTGCGGCCGTCGTGGCCGCTCTCCAGGGTTCGACGACCTTGAGTACCCTGCGGTCGGACGCGGAGCAGGCGTATCTCGAGATCTGTCGCGAGGCGCTGGAGCCTTGGACCGGACCCCTCGTGAGTGCATCGTTGGCAGCTGTCGTCGGTGCCGGGGACGCCCTCGCCCGAAGTGTCATGTCCGGGTCGCTCTCAACCGCCCAGGCCTCCTCGACACTCGCCGTGGTGGTTCGTGCCGTCGCGTCGGCGTCTGCCGTCCCCGATGCCACTCGAGACCGCAGGACCTGAGCGGCTGCTTCCTCAGCGTGGGGAGTCGGCGGGAGCGAGCGCGATGACGTGTTCGCCGACCCCCCGTTATGGTTGCTCCATGGCTCGCGCACCCTGGAATCGACCCGGCGAATCTCCACAGATACGACGGCTTCGCATCGTGATGTTCTGGACCGCCGTCGTCCTCGTCGTGGCATTCGTCGCCATCCTCGTGTACTTCGTCGTGCGATCGGCTGAAATCGCCGGTCTGTAAGGGCGGCCCGCGGGGATGGACGCTCACTGGCCCCCGGGCATGATGGCTTCGATGAGGCTGAAACTCGCGTCCACGGATGACTTCATCACGCTTCGTCGCCTGTTCGATGACCCTTCCTTCCACGGATGGGGCGGGACGGCTTTCCGACGAACTCATCCGCGCCAAGTACCTAGGGGCGCGACTGCCCGACGTCGAGTGCTATCTCGTCCTCGTCGAGGAGCAGGCGGTCGGGCTCGTCCAGCTGCACGTGGACGGGGCTGACTGCGCTGGGATCGACCTCATCTTGTCGCCCTCGGCGCGAGGTCAGGGGACCGGTCGACGGGTGGTCGATGCCATGGTGGCCCGCGCAAGGGAACGGAACATCGCTCGACTCACCGTCGACCCGGAGGTCGGGAACGAGCGCGGCGTCCGGTTCTGGCGAGCCGTCGGGTTCGAGCCGCGTCAGACGGTCACCGACCGCGCTGGACGAGCGCCCTATGTCGTGCTGTCGCGCAGCACCGAGGCGGCAGCGATCGGCTGCTGCAGTTCCGTGACCCAGTCGGACTGATCCTCCGACACCGCCCGAACGTAGAGCTCGCGGCACGGCCCCGCCGGCACGAAGCCCCGGGCGATGATCTCGGCGTGGATCGACTGCCAGCTCTCAGCGATCCGGTCCATCGACCCGAGATGGATGCCGCAGATCGCCAGGAGCTCTGCCGGCAGCTCGACGACCTCGAAGCCTTCGCGGGGCGCGCCGTTGTAGGCGTAGCCGACGACGACTTCGGTGCCGTCCTCGCTCGCGCTGTACTGCGCGATCGGCGTGGTCAGCGAACCGCTCTCGTCTCCGATGATGGACGCGACCGCGTCGAACGAGGGTCCGACGAAGTCCGCGATGTCCGGCTGGGAGGGGACGACGCCACGGCGGGCGGCCAGCCGAACGGCGGGCAGGGGCTTCTCGATGATCTCGATCTCTGACATGTGATGCTCTCTTTCGATGAGGTGGAGCCGCCGTTCCACATCGACGAGTCGTGCGGCCGCGACGCGATGCTCGCGTTCGACCTCGGCTCGACGCGCCTGCAACAACCGGGCGATGCGTGTGGCATCCACCCCTTGGTCGAGGATCAGGGCGACGTCCTCGAGACCGAAGCCGAGATGGCGAAGCGCCACGATCCGATGCAGTCGTTGCAACTGCGACGGATCATACGAGCGGTAGCCGCTGGACTCGTCCACATGGGCAGGCACGAGCAGACCTGCGGTGTCCCAATGCCGGAGCATCCGATGGGTCACCTGGCCGATCTGCGCGAACGCTCCGATGGACAACATGTCTCAGTTCTCCCTCCTCACACGGTGTCAGAGTCAAGCATCTCGATCACTCAACCGTGAGCACGCGGTGGGGAATCCACCCCTCGCGACCGTCGGCGTTCCGACACCAGGACCAGCCGCTTTCCGGATCATCCTCGACGACGTCGACGGTGTCGCCGGTGACCGCGGGCAGCTCGGTGGTGTCGTATCCGGCGCGGACGACACCCACCGACCCGTCGACGTCGAGATGGCGGGCGGGCACCCAACCCGTTCCGTGTGATGCCGTCACGAACACGAACGCGGGCCACTCTGTGTCCCGGTCCCCGACCTGAACGACGTCTCCGGGCCTCACCATCAACGGCGGGCGCTCGGGAATCTCATGATCAGCAATCAAGACGCACCGCACAGCGTCAATCCTCTCAGTGCGGTGCTTCGCCGCCGGGATACACGCCATGGAGCCACCGCCGGATGCGGCCTCGCGCACGAGCTCGGAGCGTCGGCGGAGGAGGGCTCCTAGTTCCCGCTGATGACGCTCACCGCTTGGAGGCCGATGACGATGGCGTTGATCGGTACGGCGATGATGAGCACGACGGCGGCGCCGATGACGGCGATGATCGAGTGACGAGGGGTTCGCTTGTGGACCCTCGCCTGCAGAATGAGCGTGACGATCGGCGGAGCGATCGCGATCACGGCGCCGAGGATGAAGCCACCGAGCATGCCGCCGCCGCTCAGCCGGTCCTCGGGCGGCCCGAACTCGCCCTGCAGGGCGAACGAGAGTTGGACGAACCAGCTCACGATCAGCAGCGCGAACAGGAGGAGCGTGATGCCGATCCCGGCCGCTCGCCCGCTGACCGGACCCTCCAGCTCCGCGGACTCGGCACCCGGATCCGGATGCGCCGGCGGTTGGACCGATTGGCGCAGGCCACCATCCGTGTTCGGTTCGTCGGTCACCGTGTGTCCTTCATCGATCGATCAGACGCCAGGGTCCCGTCGTCCTCATCAGCCTATTCGTCACGCCGTGAGCGCCGCCCGCACCTGTGCAGCCAGCAGCGGCACCGTCTCCTCCTGGAACCAGGGGTTCTTACTGCGCCAGCCGCGGGCGAGCGGCGACGGGTGCACGATCGGGAAGAGCGGGAGGTGGGTCTCTGCGGCCCGGACGTTCTCCGTCAGGGTGCGACCGGCCCGCGGTCCGAGGTAGGCGCGCTGGGCGTAGGCGCCGATGAGGATCGTCAGGCGCACCTCGGTCAGCTGCTCGAGCAGGGGCGGATGCCAGCGCGGTGCGAAGTCCCGGCGAGGCGGCAGGTCGCCGCTCGCCCCCTTGCCCGGGAAGTAGAAGTCCATCGGGACGATCGCGACGTTCGCCGGGTCGTAGAACTCCTCAGGTGTCACGCCCATCCAGGAGCGGAGGAGGACACCACTCGGGTCGTTCCAGGGGATGCCCGACTCCTGCGCCAGACGACCAGGCGCCTGACTGATGATGAGCACGCGGGCCTCCGGGGAGGCGACGAAGAGCGGTTTCCAGCCGAGCTCGTGGGCCCACTCGTTCGACTCGTGCGCGGCGACCTCGGCTCGGAGACGGTCGATCGGATGCATCCCTGCAGTCTCCCACCGCGAGCGCAATACAGTGAGGGGATGGACGACGACCAGCGGCGACGGCGCCTCATCCCCGAGCCGGTGGACCGGTTCGCGACCGGCGAGGAGTACCCCGAGTACCGGGTCGACCTCGAGCGCATCCGGTTCTCCCCGTACTTCGCGCGGTTGTCCGCGGTGACGCAGGTCGTCTCGCCCTCCGGCGTCGGTCAGGTCGTCCACAACCGGCTCACGCACTCGATCAAGGTGACCGCGGTCGCCCGTGCCATCGCGATGCAGCTCACCACGACGGATCCCGAGCAGAACGCCATCGTCGAGCGGCTCGGCGGGTGCGACCCGGTCGTGGTTCAGGCCGCCGCCTCCGCCCACGACCTCGGTCACCCACCGTTCGGCCACCTCGGCGAACAGGTCCTCGACCGCCTGGCACGTGAGCGGCTCGGCCTCGCGGAGGGCTTCGAGGGCAACGCGCAGTCGTTCCGCATCCTCTCCGCGCTCGATGTGTGCGAAACGGTGAAGGAGGGCCTCAATCTCACGGCCGCTTCCCGCGCCGCCGTGCTCAAGTACCCCTGGGGCCGCACCATCCACCGCCCCGACCTCGACCCGGCAGACCCCACCCGCATGCCTCGCGGGTCAACCGCCAGCCGCTGGGAGACCGCGCCGCCGAAGTTCTCCGCGTACACCCTCGATCTCGACGACATGCTCGACGCCCGCAGCGCGTTCACCGCGATCGCGCCCTGGCAGCAGACCGTCGAGTGCTCCGTGATGGATGTCGCCGACGACATCGCCTACTCCCTGCACGACCTCGACGACTTCTATCGGGCCGGCGTCCTGCAGCAGGCGGCGGTCGCGGTCGAGTTCCGCACCTTCCTCCGCGACCAGCACACCCTCGCCGCGCTCGACGCCGACGAACTCTGGAACCGCGCACCCGGCCACTCGCTCGAGCTGTTGCGCCGGCGGATCGTCTCACGCGACCCGTGGATCGCCAGCGACGAGCACTTCCGGGCGTCGGTCCAGCGGGTCGCGACCGAGCTCGTCGAAGGACTCCTCGCCGTGCCCTTCGACGGTTCCAGCCGAACCGAACGCGCCATCGAATCGTTCGTGTCGTCTTGGATCGGTCGCCTCCAGCGCTCCGTCCTCGTCGTCGAGGAGCCGAACGTGCGCTCCGGCCACGTGTCGCTCCTCCCCGAGGCGTGGCACGACGTCACGGTGCTGAAGTTCGTCCACACCCGGTTCGTCATCGACCGGCCGGACTTCGCCACCTACCAGCGCGGCCAGTCGCGGGTGCTCGACGTGCTCGTCACCGAACTGGACAGCTGGCTCGACGACCCCCGTGACGGCCCGCGCGCCCCGCAGAAGCTCCTCGACTTCGTCGAACTCGCCACCGACGGCTACTTCCGACTCCGGGCGGACAACCCCGACTGGCTCCCGGCAGACCCCGAGTCCGACAGTGGCCGCCCGCAGAGCGACCCACGCGCCCTGGGGCGCCTCGGTCGGGCGCGCGGCATCCTCGACTACGTCGCTTCGCTGACCGACGAACAGGCGACGGCGCTCGCCGCCCGACTGCGCGGTGACCGCGAGGCCTGGGCCTTCGGCAGCTGAGTGCAGCCTGAACGCCGAACCGGTTCCGAGCGATACCCGACGCATTTCGGATAGGTCAGAGCGGGAGATCGCTAGAACATCTAGCGTTGTCAACGGCGCCGGGAACCAGCCCGGAACCGAAACAGAACGGATGGCGCGCCTCATGGGAAACCTCCTCTACGGAACCCCTCCGACCCCGCACGAGATCGAAGACCGACTGCTCGCTCACCTGCAGACGGTCATCTTCACGAAGTTCCGCCGCAACGAGAGCTTCGCCTTCCACCTCGAAGCCGTTCCCGGCCGTGGGACCGGACGTCAGTCGCTCTGGCTGAACCCGATGATCCCCCTCCAGTTCTCGTTCTACGGCAGCCGTGCCCCCGAGCTCAACCGTGAGTGGTTGGCCGCGCTCCTCGAGCAGGCCAACAGTGCCAAGGGCATGCGCGTCGTCCCCGAGCCGGCAGCCGGCGCCGCGAAGCGCGTCGAGTCCGCAGCGTAGATCCGAACGGTCGGCGACAACTGACCGACCATCGTCTCGACGCGCTCCGGCCGTCGGACGTCTCTGAAACACCAGTTGGGGGTGCCACCGTGACCACCGGTCTCCAGAGCGCGCCCGACTTCCTCGACCTGGACGACGCGCGAGCCTCACGTCGCCTGATCGACCGCACGGACATCGTGTTCCAGACCTCGCACGCCAGCTTGGACGCGGAGGGCGGGCTGTCCCTCAGTCGGACGTCCCTCAGCCTCGACGTCGACGGCGACACCGTCCGGGTTCCGGCGAATCACATCGTCGCCTGGTCGCTCCGTACCGAAGGCGGCCTCATCGTGGTGACCGTCTGGTCCGAGCGCCCGACCGCCGTCCACGAGACCACGGTCCTCCCGCGGTTCGCCCGCATGGCGTCGTCCGCGCTCACCGAGGTCCTGGGTGCGGAACACGGCTTCCTGCAAGGGACCGCCTGACATCGAGTGGTCTGCTCGGGCCGGAAACGACCCGCTTCGGGATGACAGCCGGGCTTCGCCGTGAGATTCTATGAGCGATGAGCGAAGAGACGGGACCCGCGGAGCGGTCCGAGGTCGCAGGCCGCGACGTCGATGAGGCTCGCGATCTGTTCGCCGGCGCGTACAACGCCGGCTCGATGATCATCGAACCCACCGAATCGGCGTTCACCTTCCGGTACACCGCGATCGGCGACGACGAGCTGACCCTGCGCGCCACCCAGTTCACCGGACGCGTCACCGGAACGGTGCTCACCGAGGGTGAGTACATCGTCTCGTGGCTGACGGCGGGCAGTGGGGCCACCGACCTCGCCGGCGCACCGATGCAGCTCGTGCACGGGCAGCCGGCGATGTTCGCGAACGACCGACTCGCCGAGTTCGACTTCACCGACTACCGGCAGAACCTCATGCACTTCGACGGCGGGTTCCTGGAGCGCGTGGCGGCCGAAGTGGAGGGGACGAGCGGGCCGATCCTCTTCGACACGACGGCCCGCCCGACGGGTGAACAGCTCCGTCGCTGGGCCGCCTCGGTGACGACCGTCGCCAGGGTCATCTACGACGACACCAGTCCTGCCGTCCTCCGCGCCGAGGCGAACCGGTCGGCGGCGATCGCGCTCCTCGAGACGTTCCCGCATACGGCCCTGCACGCGCCGGTGGAGATCGGCCTGCCGGACGCCGGGAAGACCCGCGCGGCCATCGAATTCATGATCGCCAACGCGCACCTCCCGATCCGTACTGAGGATGTGGCCGCAGCCGTCGGGATGAGCCAGCGCAGCCTCCAGAGCGCGTTCCGTCGGGAGCACGACATCACCGCGATCGACTACCTGCGACGGGTCAGACTCGACCGGGTGCAAGAGGAACTGCAGAAGGCCGACCCCGGGCTGGCCACGGTCGCGGAGGTCGCCAGCCGGTGGGGGTTCGCGCACCTCGGGCGGTTCTCCGCCTCGTACACCAACCGCTTCGGCGAGTATCCGAGCACGACGCTCGGCTCCTAGCCGCCGGCCGTTCGGCTCAGAAGTCGCCGAACTCGTCGTACTCGTCGAGACCCGACAGCTTCTCCGTCTCGATGGCGGGAACGATCTCCAGCGCCCGGTTCGCGAAGGATTCCACGGTCACCTGCAGGCCCGGGCTGACCAGGACGTCCAGGTTGCGATCTGCGGAGAGCGGGACGTGGACGAAGCGACCACCGGCTTGGACGGCGGACTCGATCTCGCTCATCAGTGCCGAGATGTCGACACCCGACTCGATGTCGTACGAAACGCGGCCGATGGCGATGCTGTACTGCATGACCATCACCTCCGGGATCGGGTTGTTGCTGCAAGCGTATGGAACGCGCCTGTGGATCACGGTGGGTTGACCAAGGTCGCCACACGTGCAGGGGGGCGTCGCCTCAGTCGTCCTCCTGGACGGTGACACTGCGGCGACACCCGCTATCGCGCGCGGTCGACGCGGGTCTCCTCCCAGACGGGCTCGTCGGAGGCCTGCACCCGGCCGTCGGAGCCGAAGACGAGGAAGCGGTCGAAGCCGCGCGCGAACCAGCGGTCGTGGGTGACCGCGATCACGGTGCCCTCGAAACCCGCCAGACCCTGCTCGAGCGCCTCCGCCGAGACGAGGTCGAGGTTGTCGGTCGGCTCGTCGAGCAGGAGCAGCGTGGCACCGGAGAGTTCGAGTAGGAGGATCTGCAGGCGCGCCTGCTGTCCGCCCGAGAGGGATGCGAACGGCTGCTCGGCCGCGCCCGCCAGACCGTAGCGGTCGAGCACGCGGCTGGCGGCCTCGCGGGGGAGCCCCGACCGGTGCTCGTCGCCGCGGTGCAGGATGTCCAGCAGGGTCCGGCCGACGAGTTCGGGGTGCCGGTGCGACTGTGCGAACCACCCCGGCTGCACGCGCGCGCCGAGCTTGGCGTCGCCGTCGTGCTCGACCGGGACGAGCGCGTCGCCCGCTGCGGCGAGGTGTCCGGCGCCCGGATCGGGATCCGTCCCACCGCCGGCGAGCAGCCGGAGGAAGTGCGACTTGCCCGATCCGTTCGAACCGAGGACGCCGATGCGCTCGCCGAACCAGATCTCCGCGTCGAACGGCTGCATGAGGCCGGTCAGTTCCAGCCCCGTGCAGACGATCGCGCGGCGGCCCGTGCGTGCGCCGCGGAGGCGCATCGTGACCTGCTGGTCCTTCGGTCGCTCCTCAGGTGGACCGGCGTCCTCGAACTTGGCGAGTCGGGTCTGCGCGGCGCGGTAGCGGGAGGCCATGGAGTCGTTGAACTTGGCCTGCTCGCGCAGACGCAGCACGAGTGCGCGCAGCTTCACGCGGTCCTCGTCCCAGCGCCGGCGGAGTTCGTCGAGTCGGTCGAGTCGGGCGTCGCGGGCCTCGTGGTAGCTGCGGAAGCTCGCGCCATGGGTCCACGTCGTACTGCCGGCCGCGCCGACCTCGAGCGTGATGATGCGGGTCGCCGCCTGTGCCAGGAGCTCGCGGTCGTGCGAGACGAGGAGGACCGTCTTGCGGGTTTCGGCGAGCATCCCCTCGAGCCAGCGCTTCGTCGGGACGTCGAGGGAGTTGTCGGGCTCGTCGAGGAGGAGGACCTGCTCAGGGCCGCGGAACAGGGCCTCCAGGACGAGCCGCTTCTGCTCGCCGCCGGACAGCGTGCCGAGCGTCCGCCACTGCGCGCGGTCGTAGGGCACCCCGAGTGCCGCCTCGCAGCAGCTGTCCCAGAGCACCTCCTGGTCGTACCCGCCGGCGTCGGCGTACTCGGCGAGCGTCGTCGCGTAGGCCATCTGGGTCGCCTCGACGTCGTCCTCCATGAGGGCGAGCTCGGCGCGGTCGACCGCCTCTGCCGCGGCACGGACCCGCGGAGGCGCGACCTGGACGAGGAGGTCACGGACCGTCCGGTCATCGTCACCGCGACCGACGAACTGGTCCATCACGCCGAGGCCGCCGTCGATGGAGACGACCCCGGAGTCGGGCTGGAGCTCGCCGCGGATGATCCGCAGCAGCGTCGTCTTGCCGGCGCCGTTCGCTCCGATGAGCGCGGCGATCGCCCCTTCGCCGACGCGGAACGAGACCTCGTCCAGCAGGGTCCGTCCGTCGCTCAGCGTGTAGCTGAGGTCGCTGACGTCGATGTAGCCCATGGTGCGCACTCCCCAGGGAGCCGATCGCTCCCGAACGGGCCCGCGCTGGTTCGCGCCGGGCCGCCCACCGCCTGGCGAGCCGACCAGTCTAGCCGCGCCGGTCCGGCCGCGCGCAACTGCCGCTGCGCACGACTCCCGGTCACTGAGCTTGCCCTTTCACCGAGCCCGACCCCGGTCACTGAGCCCCCACCCCGGTCACTGAGCTTGTCGAAGTGCCCCGACCGCCCTTCGACAAGCTCAGGGACCGGAGGAGGTCAGCTCAGGGACCGGAGGAGGTCAGCTCAGGGACCGGAGAGTCGCGCGGCTCAGGCGAGCAAGGCCGCGATGTCACCGATCCACGTGCGCACCGACGCGTCGTGTTCGTCGAACCAGCCGCCCTCGTAGCCACGCGGGACACCTTCGACCACCATGACGAGCGCGAGGTACAGCGACCACAGGCGCGCGCGGGTCCGGGCGTCCTCATCGGGCAGGAGCTCGCGGCCGGACGTCTCGCGGTAGGCGCGGAGGAGTTCCGAGTCGGCGGCGACCGTCTCCGGCACGTCAGTGAAGAGCGCCAGGGAGACGAGGTCGGCGGTGGGGTCGGCCCAGTGCCCGCGCTCATGGTCGATGACGCCGGTCAGTTGGGCGGCCTCCGCCCCGTGTTCGGGCATGACGAGGAGGTTGCCCTCCCAGAGGTCGAAGTGGACGAGCGTCGGCTCCGTCACGCTGTCGAAGGCCGGCAGCGCGGTGTCGATCAGGTGTCGGATCTCGTCCGCCGCGACCGGGAGGTCGACCTCGAACCGCAGGGCATCGGCGAGGACGGCCTCCATGACGAGCCGGTAGGCGTTCGCGGCACTGGCCGCCTGAAGCTCCGGGCGGAAGGGGTAGCCGAATCGGTTCTCCTCGGCGAGGCCGGTCGCCGGATCGGTGGACGCGGCCTCCGCCGGGATGTCGACGTCGTCTGGTTCCACGTGGAACGGCGTGCGACCCGCCTCGTGCAGACGGGCGAGCGTGCGGCCGAGGACGTCGCGGGCGAGGGGGACGGTCTCGGTGCTGTTCGCCGGTCGGCCGGTGAGCTCGGTCATCACGAGGGCGTCGCGTCCGTCGAGCGTCGCCTCGAAGACGATCTCCGGCTGCGGCACCTCCGCACGGCCGAGGATGCGGAGGGCGAGCGCCTCGGTCGCCATGAGGGACCGCTCGTAGGTGAGGCCGGCCGCGTCCGCGGGGGAGAGCTTCACGATGACGCGCTCGCCGCCGTCGAGTTCGACCGCTGCGACCTCGTTCGCCGTGCCCGCTCCGAGCATCGTGATGGTCGGGCTGCCGGGCTGCATCGCCGGTCGCTCGGCCGCCCAGTGCTCGGCGACCGCGATCATGGTGTCACTGGGGCGAGGGGTTCGGCTCATCCGCCCACGGTAGTCGACGGTGTGGCGCTCCCGCTCCCGCTGCCCGTCGGCTCAGGAGATCGGTTCGCAGGTGAGAATCCGCGTGAAGATCGCAACGAGCTTCGAGTCGTCGCCATTGTTTCTCGCCGCATGACAGGCCGCGTGCAAGTCCTCGCGCTCGACCCGACCCCACTCGAGACCGCGCCCCGACTCAGCGAGCAGCTGCGCGAAGAACTCGCGTTGCGTTCGGCCGTTCCCTTCACGAAACGGATGCGCGAAGTTCATGTAGTCGTAGAGATAGGCGACTTCGGCGGCGAGGTGATCGTCGGTGACTCCGCGGAGGAGGTCCGAATCCGCTATCCGTTGAGCCGCGTGGGCTACGGGGCGGCCGATCTCCGCCGGAGGCATGAAGGACTCGCCACCATCTCGCGCAAGTCCGACGGTGCGAAGTTCACCGGCCCATTCGTAGACGTCTTGGAAGAGCTGGCGATGCAGTGCTTGCACGTGGCTGAGGTCGTAGGTCCGTTTCACGAGCGTCGGATCGGCGCGGAGTTCGGCGAGGCGATACTCGACGAGGTCGTCCTCGGCGGCTTGGAGCTGTTCCGCGTCGACGATCCCCAGCGTGTTTCGGAGGACCCCTGAGTCAGGCCCCCATAAGTAACCGAGCCAACGAGATGCTGCATCCCCCAGCTCCCAGGGACGCTCGATGGTCAATCGAGACCGTAGCGCGAACGCACCCGTTGGCCGAGCTGCGCGATGTCGATCTCGCCTCGGACGTAGGCATCCTGGTCAGCCCGCGTCGCGGGGGTGCTCTGTGATCCCTCGAGCTCTGAGGATCGGCGAGCGTCTTCGATCGCCCGCTGCCGTCGGTCCTGTGCAGTGTCCAAAGTCATAGCGTCGTCCTCCTGACGCCAGTGTAATCGGGCGTCCCTCGAGCGATGCCACCGTCTCTGGGTGGCTGCGGTGTCGATGCGATTCGTCCACAACTCCCGCTGGAGTCGCGCGCGGCTCACACGGGGCGCGGGACCTCCTGGCGGGCGGCGTCGGTGGGCTCATCCTGCAGGAGTTGTGGACCACGGCGCGAGCGCTTCGCGGCGGTGGCCGCACCGATGATGACGATCAGGCCGAGCAGGGTGATGGCCGCACCGGCCCAGATCGGCGAGGTGTAGCCGAGTCCCGCGGTGATGGTCACACCGCCGAGCCAGGCGCCGAGCGCGTTGCCGAGGTTGAACGCGGCGATGTTCGCTCCCGAGGCGAGCGTGGGAGCAGCCGACGCGTACCGCATCACCCGCATCTGCAGGCCCGGCACGGTCGCGAATCCGAAGCCGCCCATGAGGACGAGGGCGATCACCGTGGCGACGGGCGACTGAGCGGTCGCGGCGAAGGCGACCAGGATCACGGTCAGCACCGCGATGACGACGATGAGCGTCCGGTCGATGTTCCGGTCTGCCGCCTTGCCGCCCACGATGTTGCCGACCAGGAGTCCGACGCCGAAGAGGATGAGCAGCCACGGCACCGTGGTCGAGGCGAAGCCGCTGACCTCCGTGAGTGTGTACGCGATGTAGGTGAACGCGCCGAACATGCCGCCGTAGCCGAGGACCGTCACAGCGATCGAGAGCCAGACCTGGCCGGAACGGAACGCGCGCAGCTCGGCGAGGAGCGATGCCGGGGCTTCGTCGCGCTTCGGCTTCGGCACGAGTGTCAGGATGCCGATGAAGGCGACGACCCCGATCACCGTGATGGCCCAGAAGGTCGAGCGCCAGCCGAAGTGCTGGCCGAGCAGCGTGCCGAACGGGACGCCGAGCACGTTCGCCGCGGTGAGGCCGGTGAACATGATCGCGATCGCGCCGGCCTGTTTGTGGGCGGGGACCATCGCCGCCGCCAGGACCGAGCCGATACCGAAGAACGCTCCGTGGCTGAGGGCGGCGAGGATGCGGCCGGCGAGCATGATCTGGTAGTCGCCGGCGAGTGCGGAGACGAGGTTGCCGACGATGAAGAGCACCATCAGTGCCAGCAGGACGGGCTTCTTCGGCAGTCGGGTGACCGCCGCGGTGAGGGCGAGCGCCCCGACGACGACGGCCAGGGCGTAGCCGGAGATGAGCCAGCCGGCTGCGGCCTCCGAGACGCCGAAGTCGGCCGCCACCTCGGGCAACAGCCCCATGATGACGAACTCCGTGAGGCCGATGCCGAAGCCGCCGAGGGCGAGGGCGATGAGACCGAGTGGCATGACGATTCCTGCGATTCCTGGGGGTCGTGGGGAGAGTGCTGGTGGCTTGCAGCCGGGACGCGTACGCTGATAGTTGCAGACGCGCGATAGATATCGTTGCACGCGCTAGGTAATAGCGCAAGCAATTATGTGCGCCTGCAATCAATTGATCGATGTTCGAACCGAGGAGTCCCGATGGGCATCGCCGACGACGCTGTTGAGATCCGCGCGCAGGGGTGGCGGACGCTCGCCGCCCTGTACGGATCGATCGAGTCCGATCTGGAACGCGCGCTGCAGGCCGAGGCCCGGCTCTCCGTGGTCGAGTACACCGTGCTCGACGCCCTGGGGCGCCAGGACGGCTGGCACATGCGCATGCAGCAGCTCGCCCGTGCGACGGCCCTGTCGCCGAGCGCCACCACCCGGCTCGTCAACCGCCTCGAGGACCGCGCGCTCCTCACCCGCGTCTTGTGCGCCGACGATCGCCGAGGGGTCTACACCGAGCTCACGGCGGCCGGGAAGGCGCTGCTCGAGGAGGCCCGACCGGTGCACGATCGCGCCCTCGAGGAGTCGCTCACCACCGCGGAGTCGCTCCCGGAACTCGCACCGCTCGTGGAGGCGATCCACCGGCTGGAGCCCGTCGCCACCACCGTCTGACCGACCGGACCGTTCTCAGGAGAACTCCGGCGCGTCGCCCGGGGAGCAGGGCGGCGTGCCAGAGGAGTCCTGAGACAAGGACGTCCGGGTCGCGGAACGGTGCACGCGCGCGTCGGTGGGTGATGCCAAGCTGAGTCGTCCGACTCGAGGGAGCACGATGAGCACCGCAGCACCGAACACCCGTGTCACCGCGCTCGTCGCACCAGGGTCCCGCAGGGTGCTGGGCGCCTATCTCGGCGCTGCGCTCATCTGGGGCGCCAGCTTCCTCTTCATGAAGACCGGCCTGACCGGGCTCGCTCCGGCGCAGGTCGCCCTGTCCCGCGTGGTGCTCGGTGCCCTGACGCTCTGCATCATCATGCTCGTCACCCGACGCCGCTGGCCGCGAGAGCGTCGGCTCTGGGCGCACCTCGCCGTCGTCTCCGTCTTCCTCTGCGTCGCCCCGTTCCTCCTCTTCTCCTGGGCGGGACAGTTCCTGCCGTCCGGCCTGTCGAGCATCCTCAACGCGACCACGCCGATCATGACGCTCGCCGTCGGCGCCGTGTTCCTCCCGAAGGAACGGCTGAACGGCCTGCAGGTGTTCGGCATCTTCGTCGGTGCCCTCGGCGTCGCGATCGTCGTCGGCCCCTGGCGCGTCCTGGCCGACCCGGCGATCCTCGAGTCCATCCCGGCTCAGCTCGCCTGCCTCGGAGCGACCCTCTGCTACGGCATTGCCTTCGTCTACCTCCGGAAGTTCGTCCTCGGCACCCACAGCTACGACGCGGTGGTCATCTCGGCCGTGGAGATCTCGCTCGCCGCCGTCATCATGCTCGTGCTCTCGCCGTTCATCGCGATGCAGCCGGTGTCGCTCGACGCCCCGGTCGTCCTCAGCATGCTCGCCCTGGGAGCGCTCGGTACCGGCGTCGCCTACATCTGGATGACGACGATCGTCGACTCCTGGGGCCCGACGGCGGC
Organism: Plantibacter sp. T3; assembly: GCF_902506515.1. Lineage (NCBI taxonomy): Bacteria > Bacillati > Actinomycetota > Actinomycetes > Micrococcales > Microbacteriaceae > Plantibacter > Plantibacter sp. T3. The sequence continues at coordinate 757,301 of NZ_LR733286.1, forward strand.
GTCCACCGTCACGTACCTCACGCCCCTCGTCGGTGTCGTCCTCGGCATCCTCGTGCTCGGTGAGATCCTGCACTGGAACGAGCCGGTCGGCGGCGTGATCGTCGTGCTCGGCATCCTCGTGAGCCAGGGCCGGCTCCGGCTCCGGCGGCGTACGCCCCCACTCTCGGCATAGGGTGGCTGGACGGCCGCGCGCTGACGGTCGCGGCCCTTCCCACGGAACGAGGTTTCACATGCGCATCGCATCCGGGCAGTTCTCCGCCGGAACGGACATCGACGAGAACCTCGCCAGCGTGGTCGCCCTGCTCGGTGAGGCCGCGGCGGGAGGTGCCGAGCTGCTCGTGCTGCCCGAGATGAGCAGCTACGCCACCTCAGAACCGCCGAGCGCGCTCGCCGCGATCGCTCAGCCACTCGACGGCCCTTTCATCACGGGCGTCGCCGCCGCAGCCGCTGCGCGCTCCCTCCCGACGGTCGTCGGCACCATCGAGGAGAACCCCGGCGGGTTGCCCTACAACACGCTCGTGGCGATCGACGCCGAGGGGGACATCACCGCGACGTACCGGAAGGTGCACCTCTACGACGCCTTCGGGTACGCGGAGAGCGACGGCATCTCGGCCGGCGAGCTCACCGAACCGTTCGTCCTCGAGTTCGGCGACCTCCGCATCGGTGCCTTCACCTGCTACGACCTCCGCTTCCCGGAGAGCGCTCGGCGTCTCATCGACGCCGGCGCCAACGTCATCCTGCTGCCCGCGATGTGGATCGTCGGCCCCGGCAAGGAGGACGCCTGGACGACCCTCGTGCGCGCCCGGGCGATCGAGAACACCGCCTACGTCGTGAGCGCCAACCAGACCTGCCCGCTCGCCACCGGCAACTCGATCATCGTCGACCCCGCCGGCGTCGTCATCGCCGCCGCCGGCGAAGCACCAGGGGTGGTGTTCGCCGAGCTCGATCCGGCGCGACTCGACGCGGTCCGTGCGCGGGTGCCCTCGCTCGCCAACCGCCGGTTCACCGTGGTCCCACGGACCGCCGAATGAGCGTGGGCGAGCGCGTGAGCGACCCGGTCGGTGTCTCGGAGGTCGTCTCCATCACGCGCGACCTCATCCGGATCGACACCTCGAACTACGGCGGCGGGCGTGCCGTCGGCGAGTCCCGCGCGGCCGACCTCGTCGAACGCCTGCTCGGCGAGGTCGGGATCGTGTGCGAGCGCTTCGAGGCCGAGCCCGGCAGGACGAACCTCGTCGCGCGGTGGCCAGGTCGCGACCGCACCCTGCCCGGTCTGCTGCTGCACGGGCACCTCGACGTCGTCCCGGTCGACGCGGCCGCATGGACGGTCGACCCGTTCGGCGGCGAGATCGCCGACGGCATGCTGTGGGGCCGCGGTGCCGTCGACATGAAGAACATGGTGGCGATGATCGTCGCGTCGGTCCGGCGCATGGTGACGGCGGGGGAGCAGCCCGAGCGAGACGTCGTCCTGGCGTTCTTCGCCGATGAGGAGGCCGGGTGCGTCCTCGGCTCGCAGTGGATGGTTGAGCACCACCCGGAGCAGTTCGCCGGCGTCCGCGACGCGATCAGCGAGGGCGGCGGGTACAGCGTCACCCTCGGCGAACGAGCCGACACCCGCGCCTACCTGCTCAACACCGGCGAGAAGGGCGTGCTCTGGTTGCGACTGACCGCCCACGGTGCCGCCGGTCACGCCTCGCTCGCGAGTCAGGATTCGGCGATCGTCAAGCTCGCCGCCGCGGTCGGCCGGATCGGCGCGCTCGACTGGCCGGTGTCGTTCACCGAGACCACGACGCACCTGTTCCAGCGGCTGCGCGAACTGACCGGAGCGTCCTCCGAGCTGTCGCCGTTCGAACTCGCCGCGCTCGTCGGCCCGAGTGCGTCGCGGCTGCGCGCCGGCCTGCAGAACGTGGCGAACGTCACCATGATCTCCGGCGGGTACAAGGAGAACGTGATCCCCGAGTCCGCGACCGCGACGGTCGACGCCCGGTTCCTGCCCGGCCAGCGGGACGAGGTCATCGCGCGCATCCGCGAGGCGGCGGGCGAGGGGGTCGACGTCGAGGTCCAGCTGGAACTCATCGCGATGGAGTCGCCGAACGACGGTGAGCTCGTCTCGGTGATCGAAGCGGTCATCGAGCGGCACGATCCCGGTGCGACCGTGCTCCCGCACCTCATCCCCGGCGGCACCGACGCGAAGGCGCTCAGCCGGCTCGGCATCACGGGGTACGGGTTCATCCCGCTCAGGTTGCCGGCGGACTTCGACTTCCCCGGGATGTTCCACGGCGTCGACGAACGTGTGCCACTCGACGCGCTCGACTTCGGCTGCGCGGTGCTCACGGACATCATCCGCTCCGTCTGACGGGCAGAGGACCGGGGGCCGACCGGTGTTCGGGTTCGCCGATCGGCCACCCGGAGACGGGTGGCACGGTGTTCAGGCGAGCTCGGGGTCCGCGAGTCTCGGCGGTACTAGCGTGCGGGTGGTGCAGGCGGCACGGGCGTCGGTGCCGTCGCGAACGGGCCGGAGAGCCTCGCCCACTGCAGCAACATGATGGTCTTCGCGTCGATGATGTCGTCGCCGATGCGCGCGATCGCGTCGTCGATGTCGAGTTCGAGGAGTTCGATCTCCTCGCCCTCCTCGGCGAGCCCGCCCCAGTCGCCGCGACGCGCAGCGGGGTCGTACTCGGCCGCGTAGAAGTGCAGGCGCTCGGTCACGGAGCCGGGGCTCATGAAGGCGTCGAACACATGCTGGATGGCCTCGACCGCGAACCCGGTCTCCTCGCGGGCCTCACGGGCGACCGCCGTCTCAGGATCGTCGTCGTCGAGCAGGCCGGCGGCGGTCTCGATGAGCTCGCCGGTCGGGTGTCCGTTGACGTACGCCGGGTAGCGGAACTGCCTGGTGAGCAGGACCTTCCGGGAGTCACCGTGGTAGAGCAGGATGGTCGCGCCGTTGCCGCGGTCGTAGGTCTCGCGCTGCTGCGTCGACCATGCGCCTGAGCGGTCCTGGACCTGTAGGGTCGTCCGGCGGAGGACGTGCCAGGCGGCGGCGACCAGTTCCACGTCGGTCACCTGGACGCGCGGGTTGCCGGTGAGGTCGAGGCCGGTCCGGTGCAGGCCGGTGCGCCCGCGGGCGTCGGGGAGGTCTGCTCCGGGCTGTGGTTCCCGGACCGTCGTGGAATCGGCCATCCATCGAGTGTACGACCGCCCGCGAACGGCATACCAGCGGGGTGTCCCGTGTGCGCCGCTCGGGTGAGCCCTGCTGTGCGCCGCGTCCGATGGTGAATGACGACTGCTCTTCGGTTTTCGCGGGTTCTGCAACATACTGGTGGGAGCACCGGTCGCGGTCCACGGAGGACCCCCGTCGAAAGGCACTCGATGACGAGCAGCAGTCCCGCCACCAGCGGCCCCGCCACCAGCGGAGGCACCACGCCTTCAGCGCGGTCGGTCACCTGGGTCGTGACCACCCAGGACGCACCCTGGCAGGAGCAGGAGCCGTTCGGGTTCGGACGACTCGCGGGGATGCCGAACGTCATGGTCGACGTGATGAACCCCCGGCAGACCGTCGACGGCATCGGCGGGTGCTTCAACGAACTCGGCTGGACGGCGCTCGGGCTCCTCTCTGAGGAGCACCGCGAGGGCATCCTTGCCGACCTCTTCACGCCGGGCGCTGGACTGAACCTCTCGCTCTGCCGCATGCCCGTCGGCGCCAACGACTTCTCCACCGACTGGTACTCCTACGACGAGGTCGACGGCGACTTCGACCTCGAGCACTTCAGCATCGACCACGATCGCGCGACGCTCGTCCCCTTCATCCAGGCGGCGCAGCGATACCAGGGCGACCTGCGCCTCTGGGCGTCGCCGTGGAGCCCGCCCACCTGGATGAAGACGAACGGGCACTACGCGGCCGCGCGCCCCTGGCCGGGGTCCGGCGTCGACAACGGCATCCGCGACGATCAACTCGGTGCCGAGGGGACCGATCTCTTCATCCTCGAAGACCGCTACCTCGAGACCTACGCCCGGTACTTCGCCCGCTTCGTCGAGGCCTACGGCGAGGAGGGCATCCGGGTCGAGATGATCATGCCGCAGAACGAGTTCAACTCGGCGCAGGTGTTCCCGAGCTGCGTGTGGACCGCCGAGGGGCTCGCGCGGTTCATCGCCGTCCTCGGCCCGGAGATGGACCGTCTGGGAGTCCGGGTCTTCCTCGGCACGCAGGAGCGGCCGCACGACGCGCAGATCGAGACCGTGCTCCGGGATCCGGCGGCCGGCCCGTGGGTCGCCGGAGTCGGATTCCAGTGGGCCGGCAAGGGAGCGATCGCCGCCGTGCATCACGCCCACCCCGACCTCGCGCTCTACCAGACCGAGCAGGAGTGCGGCGACGGACGGAACGACTGGCGTTTCGTGCGGCACACCTGGGGACTCATGCGCCACTTCTTCACGAACGGCGCGCAGGCCTACACGTACTGGAACCTCGCGCTCACCGAGGGCGGGGTCAGCCGCTGGGGCTGGGCGCAGAACTCGCTCGTCGTGGTGGATCCCGAGACCCGGACCTTCCGTTACACGCACGAGTACTTCCTCATGCGGCACCTGGGGCACTTCCTGCAGCCGGGGGCACAGCGGCTCGCGACGATGAGCTGGACCGGGCACGAGAACCTGCTCGCCTTCCGCAACCCGGACGGCGGCGTCGTGCTCGTGATGCAGAACGACCTCGGCGAACCGCTCCCCGTGCAGATCGTGGTGGGCGACGACGTCATCACGCCGACCCTGCCGGCAGACTCCTTCGCGACGCTCGTCATCCCGCCCGCCTGACCGTCGGTGCCGGAGCCACCCCTTGTGGGCGGTCGCCTCTGCGGCCTAGCCTCTCGCGTACCGGCACTGGCGACGGAGGACACATGGGCAGGCTCATCTACTCGGCGATCAGCTCGCTCGACGGCTACCTCGCCGATGAGGAGGGCCGCTTCGACTGGAGCGCCCCGGACGCCGAGGTGCACGCCTTCGTGAACGAGCTCTCCCGGCCGATCGGCACCTACCTGTTCGGCCGGCGGATGTACGAGATCATGACGTTCTGGGAGACGGCGGACGAGCTGCCGGACGAGCCCCGCGAGATCGCGGACTTCGCGGCTCTGTGGCTCGCTGCCGACAAGGTCGTGTACTCGACGTCGCTCGACGCGGTCTCGACGGCCCGGACGACGCTCGAGCGATCGTTCGATCCGGAGGCCGTGCGCCGGTGGAAGGCGGAATCGGACCGCGACCTCAGCGTCGGCGGCCCACACCTCGCAGCCGAGGCGATCGCCGCGGGGCTCGTCGACGAGGTGCAGTTGTTCCTCTCGCCGGTGATCGTCGGCGGCGGCTTGCGTGCACTGCCGGCCAACCTCCGGCGGCGCCTAGAACTCGTCGACGAGCGTCGCTTCGAGGCCGGCGTCGTCCACCTCCGCTACACCGTCACCGGCGAGCCCGTCTGAGGTGAGGCAGTCTGTCGCGGGGATGCCCCGGGAGCGACCAGATGCCTCACCTCACGGATCAGACGGCCTCGAGGATGATCGCGGAGCCCTGGCCGCCGCCACCGCAGATGCCGGCTGCACCGATCGAACCTGAGCCGGCGGCGGCGAGGCGCCGGGCGAGGTGCCCGACGATCCGGGTGCCGGAGGCGCCGATCGGGTGACCGAGGGCGATCGCGCCGCCGTTCGCGTTGACGATCGCAGGATCGACCCCCAGTTCGTCGGTCGAGTGGACCGACACGGCGGCGAACGCCTCGTTGATCTCGACCGCTGCGAGGTCGCCCGTCGTGTGGGAGGTCTTCGCGAGGGCGGCGACGATCGCGTTCGACGGCTGGGCGTGCAGGCTCACATCGGGTCCGGCGACGAGCGCGTGCGCGACGACCCGGGCGATCGGGGTGAGTCCCCGGGCTGCAGCCGCCTCCTCGCTCATGAGCACGACCGCGGCCGCTCCGTCGGTGATCTGGGAGGAGTTGCCCGCGGTGATCGTCCCCTCGCCGCCGAACGCGGGACGCAGCCCGGCCAGCGACTCGGCGGTGGTGTCGGCGCGGAGTCCGTCATCGGCGCTCACGACCGTCGGACCCTTGCGCCCCGGCACGGAGAAGGGTTCGATCTCCTCGGCCTGGACGTCCGCCGCTGCCGCGAGCCGCTGGTGCGAGCCGGCCGCCCAGGCGTCCTGCTCCGGGCGTGCGATGCCGAGTGAGCCGTTGCGCTCCTCGGTGGACGACCCCATCGACCGGTGCTCGAATGCATCGGTCAGCCCGTCGTGATCGAGGGTGTCGACCAGCTCGATGGCGCCGTAGCGCTTGCCGGCGCGCGAGCCCGACCAGGCGTGCGGGGCGAGGCTCATCGACTCCTGGCCGAGCGCGACGACGACGTCGACCTCGCCGGCGTCGATGAGACGCGTGCCGGTGACGATCGCCTCCATGCCGGAGAGGCACACGGCGTTGACGGTGATGGCGGGGACGGTGAAGGGGATGTCGGCCCCGACGGCGGACTGCCGGGCGGGGTTCTGTCCGGCGGCGCCCTGCAGCACCTGGCCGGCGATGACCTGCTGCACGTCGGCGGCGTCGACTCCTGCCCGGGACAGGGCCGCGCGGATGGCGTGGGCGCCGAGCTCCGTGGCCGGCACGGACGCGAACGCCCCGTTGAACTTCACGAACGGGGTGCGGGCGTACCCGACGATGACGGTGCTCATGCGTGTGCCTCCTGAGGCGTGGCGGGTGCGGTCGGCACCTCGCCGGTGGTGGTGGGGTCGAGTTCGACGGAGAACTCCGCGCCCGTCAGGGTGCGCAGCTCGCCGACGCTCGTGTCGGGCGCGAACGCGCGCAGGACAAGCGCCCCCTCGACGATATCGAAGACGGCGCGGTCGCTGATGATCCGGTCGACGACACCGACGCCGGTGAGCGGGAGATCGCACCGCTCGACGATCTTCGGGCTGCCGTCCTTCGCGACGTGCTCGGTGACGACCACCACCCGCGGGGTCCCGGCGACGAGGTCCATCGCGCCGCCCATCCCCTTGACGAGCTTGCCCGGGATCGTCCAGTTCGCGAGGTCGCCCGCACCCGAGACCTGGAGTGCGCCGAGGATGGCCAGCTGCACGTGGCCGCCGCGGATCATGCCGAACGACATCGCCGAGTCGAAGTAGCTCCCGCCCTCGAGGAGCGTGACCGTCTGCTTCCCGGCGTTGATGAGGTCGGCGTCCTCCTCGCCCTCGATCGGGAACGGACCCATGCCGAGGAGGCCGTTCTCGCTCTGGAGGGTCACGTGCACCCCGGGTGGGACGTGGTTCGCGACGAGCGTGGGGATGCCGATGCCGAGGTTCACGTACTCGCCGTCGCGGAGTTCGGTCGCCGCGATCGCGGCCATGTCGTCTCTCGTCCACATGATGATCAGGCTCCTGCCGGTGTCGTGGTGGCGGCCGCCGGGCGGACGGTGCGCTGTTCGATGTCCTTCACCCGCGGCGTCGCCGTGACGAGGCGCTGGACGAAGATGCCGGGGGTGACGACGGTGTTCGGATCGAGGTAGCCGTCCTCGAGGACCTCCTCGGCCTCGGCGATCGTCAGTCGGCCGGCAGTCGCGACGATCGGGTTGAAGTTCCGTGCGGTGTGCCGGAAGACGAGGTTGCCCTCGTGGTCGGCGCGGAACGCGTGCACGAGGGCCACGTCGGCGACGATGCCGCGCTCGAGGACGTAGGTCTCCCCGTCGAACACCTCCGTCGGCTTGCCCTCGGCGACCGGGGTGCCGACGCCGGTCTTCGTGTAGAACCCGGCGATACCGGCACCGCCCGCGCGAAGCCGCTCGGCGAGCGTGCCCTGCGGGGTGAACTCGACCTCGAGCTCACCGTCGAGGAACTGCTTGGCGAAGAGCTTGTTCTCGCCCACGTACGACGCGACGACCTTCCGCACCTGGCGGTTCTCGAGGAGGATGCCAAGGCCTTTGCCGTCGACGCCCATGTTGTTGGAGACGATCGTGAGGTCGGTGGCACCGGTGTCCCGGAGGGCCTCGATGAGGTCGGTCGGGTTGCCGCTCAGGCCGAACCCGCCGACCGCGATGGTCGCTCCGTCCCGGACGACCTCGTGCAACGCTTCGGCGGCGCTCGACCAGTGTTTCGTCATATCACTCCCTTATGGATGGCGGGCCGACCTGACCACATGGTGGCACTGGCCGCTCGTCTCTCCTGTAGTCAGTCACAGCCGTCCTGCGGTGTCAAAGGTGGCATGGGGCCCGATCCCGGATTCGCTCATGACGTGGTCCCGGCTGCGGCGTAGGCTCACCATGTGGACAAACTGGGGGTACGACGTGGCTGAGGGGATGCGTGGCGCCCAGGTCGTCTCACGCGTGAGCCGGATCCTCAAGATCGTGTCGGAGCACCCCGGTGGTGCGTCGTCTTCGGCGGTGGCTGCGGCCGCCGGGCTCACCCGGCCGACGGCGCACCGCCTGCTCGCCTCGCTCGCCGCCGAAGGCTTCCTCGACCACGACGTCCGCGCCGCCCGGTGGCACCTCGGCCCGGAGCTGTTCCTCCTCGGATCGCTCGCGGCGGAGCGGTACGACGTCGCCGAGCTCGCCCGGGAGAGCGTGCGGATCCTCGCGCACGAGAGCGGCGAGAGCGCCTTCCTCTCGGTGCGTCGCGGGTTCGAGACCGTGTGTCTGCTGCGCGAGGAGGGGAGTTTCCCGGTGCGGTCGTTCGTCCTGACCGAGGGTGTCCGCTTCCCCCTGGGGGTCGCGTCGGCGGGACTGGCGATCCTCGCGTTCTCGAGCGACGAGGAGATCGACGACTACCTGGGCCGCGCCGACCTCACCGAGCGGTGGGGTGGGGCCCACACCGCCGACCGCGTGCGCGAGCGGATCCGCGAGACGCGCGAGCGCGGGTACGCGGTGAACCCGGCGCTCATCCTCGAGGGCAGCTGGGGCATGGGCGCGGCGGTCTTCGATGCGGCGGGGAAGCCCGCCTGGGCGCTCAGTCTCACCGGGATCGAGTCCCGGTTCCGGCCTGAGCGCCAGGCGTTCCTCGGTGGCCTGCTGCTGGAGCAGGCGCACGAGCTGTCGAAGCGGCTCCGCTGAGCCGGGTGGTCGGTCCCTGAGCTGCGCTGCACTTCGACAAGCTCAGTGACCGGGTGGCCGCTCCGTGACCGGCGGTGCGGTCCCTGAGCCTGTCGAAGGGCGCACTTCGACAAGCTCAGTGACCGGAAGGAAGCGTCAGTGACCGCGCGTCCGGGCTACTCCGAGACGGCGGACAGCTCCTCGAACTCGTCGTCGGTGAGCTCGATCATCGCACCCTGCAGGTTGTCCTCGAGGTGCTCGATGCTCGACGTCCCCGGGATCGGGAGCATGACGGGCGAGCGCTTGAGCAGCCAGGCCAGCGCGAGCTGCGACGGGGTCGCGTCGTGTCGCTCGGCGAGCTGCGTGAGCGGGCCGTCCTCCTTGCTGAGGGCGCCGGTCGCCAGCGGGAACCACGGGATGAAGGCGACGCCGTGCTCGGTCGACCAGTCGAGGAGGTCCTCCGAGGAGCGGTCGGTGAGGTTGTAGAGGTTCTGCACCGACGCGATCGGAGCGATCTGCTGGGCCGCCTCGACCTCGGCGACGCTGACCTGGCTGAGGCCGATGTGTCGGATCTTGCCCTCGTCCTGCAGCTTGCGCAGTTCGCCGATCTGGTCCTCGAACGGCACGGTCGGGTCGATCCGGTGCAACTGCAGGAGGTCGATGCGGTCGACGGCGAGACGGCGGAGGCCGAGTTCGACCTGCTGGCGGAGGTAGGCGGGCACGCCGGTGGGCGTCCACTCGCCGGGACCCTGTCGCGTCTGGCCGACCTTCGTCGCGATCACGATGTCGTCGTAGGGGTGCAGCGCCTCGCGGAGGAGGGTGTCGGTGACGTCCGGACCGTACGCGTCGGCGCTGTCGAAGAAGTTCACGCCGAGTTCGGCTGCGCGCTTGATCAGGCGGATGGCGCCGTCGCGGTCGTCGGGCTCGCCCCAGACGCCCTCGCCGGTCAGCTGCATGGTGCCGTAGCCGAGTCGGTTGACGGTGAGGTCGCCGCCGAGGGCAAAGGTGCCGGCGGCGGTTGCGGGGCGTGTGGTGGTGTCGGTCATGCGGGTGCTCCTTCGGAGGAATGCGGGAGTTCAACCCAAGCATCGGCGGCTGGGAGGCGCACCCCCCTTGCATTCGGTCCCTGAGCCTGTCGAAGGGACCGGCCGGTGTTACTCAGGGACCGGCGGGTGTTCCTCAGGGACCGCCCTTCGACAGGCTCAGGGACCGGGGATGGGTCAGGCCGCCGCGGCTTCGAGGGCGGCGCGGAAGGCGACGATCGCCGGGCGGGTGACGCCGGCCTCGCGCGCGGAGGTGAAGATGGTGCGTCGCGGGAGGTCGGGCAGGTCGACGAGGCGACAGCTGGCCGGCTCGCCCGCCCACTGGAGGTCGGGGATGAGGGCGACCGCGTTGCCGGACTCGATCAACCGGATCTGCGCCTGGAGGTCGGCGGTCTGGTAGCGGACGTCGGGCTCGAACCCCGCGCGGCGGCACAACTGCTCGGCGAAGTGGCGTGACGCCGCTCCGTGCGGCTCCATGACCCAGGGGAGGTCGGCCGCATCCTCGATGCGCAGCACGGGGTGGATCTCGTTCGCGACCGGCGGGCACGCGAGTCGGATCGGATCGGTGGCGAGCTGACGGCGGTCGAGTCCGGGGTGCCGCGGGGCGGCGTGGGCGGGGTACTGCTCCGCGACGACGACGTCGAAGTCGCGCGCCCAGGTCTCGGCCAGTGCCGTCTCCGGTTCGTGTTGCACCATCTCGACGCGGACGTCCGGGTGGTCGCGGCGCATGGCGCTCAGGGCCGCCGGCATGAGTGCGAGTGCCGCCGACTGGAACACCGCGACGCGGATGGTGCCCGACACGGTCGTGAGGGACGCCCCGAGGTCGGCCTCGGCGCGCTCGAGCGTGTCGAGGAGTGCGTCCGTGTGCCCCACGAGGATCTCGGCCTGCGGGGTGAGCTGCACCCGTCGACCGACCTTCCGCAGGAGCTCGACGCCGGTCTCCTGCTCGAGGACGGAGAGCTGCTGCGACACCGAGGAGGGGCTGAAGTTGAGGGCGGAAGCGACCTCGGCGATCGTCCCGCGGATCTTGAGTTCGCGCAGGAGGCGGAGCCGTCGGACGTCCAGCACGATGCCCTCCAAAACCATCGGCTCAACCGATGAATATCGCTCGAAAACCTTCGCTGTATCTTATTGGTCTCGACGCCGATACTGGCACCATGACCGACACTCTTGCATCGACGCAGCAGCTCGACCGCGACGCCCTCGCCACCGAGGCCATCGCCCTCGTCCGCCGCTGGCTCCAGACGGCCTCGACGATCCCCGCCGACGCCTCCGCGCAGCAGCTCGCCGGTGTGTTGAAGGATCCGACCGGCCTCGAGTTCACGGTCGGCTTCGTCGACGGCGTCGTGCGTCCGGAGGACCTCCGCGTCGCGGCCCGCACCCTGCAGACGATCGCCCCGAAGGTGCCCGCGTTCCTCCCCTGGTACTTGAAGGCCGCCGTCCGCTGCGGCGGTGCGTTCGCCCCGATCCTGCCCGGCGTCGTCATCCCGATCTCCCGTAAGGTGCTCCGCAACATGGTCGGCCACCTCGTCGTCGACGCCACCGACAAGAAGCTCGGCCCCGCGATCGCGAAGATCAAGACGCCCGGCACCCGACTCAACGTCAACCTGCTCGGCGAGGCCGTCCTCGGTACGGGTGAGGCGGCACGTCGTCTCGAGGGCACCCACAAGCTGCTCGCGCGCCCCGACGTCGACTACGTCTCCATCAAGGTCTCCTCCACTGTGAGCCCCCACTCGGTCTGGGCGTTCGACGAAGCCGTCGAGCACGTCGTCACGAGCCTCACCCCGCTGTTCGAGCGTGCCGCCAAAGCCACACCTGCGAAGTTCATCAACCTCGACATGGAGGAGTACAAGGATCTCGACCTCACCATCGCGGTCTTCACCAAGCTCCTCGACCTCCCGCAGTTCCGCGATCTTGAGGCCGGCATCGTCCTGCAGGCCTACCTGCCCGACGCCCTGTCCGCGATGATCCGCCTGCAGGAGTGGTCGTCCGGTCGCCGTGCCGCCGGTGGTGCCGGCATCAAGGTGCGCATCGTCAAGGGTGCGAACCTCCCCATGGAGCAGGTCGAGTCGTCGCTCCACGACTGGCCGCTCGCCACCTGGTCCACCAAGCAGGACTCCGACACCAACTACAAGCGCGTCGTCGAATACGCCCTGCACCCCGACCGCATCGACAACGTGCGCATCGGCGTCGCGGGCCACAACCTCTTCGACATCGCCTTCGCCTGGCTGCTCGCCAAGCAGCGTGGTGTCGAGCGTGGCGTCGAGTTCGAGATGTTGCTCGGCATGGCTCAGGGCCAGGCCGAGGCCGTGAAGCGCGACGTCGGCGAGCTCCTGCTCTACACGCCGGTCGTGCACCCGCAGGAGTTCGACGTCGCCATCGCGTACCTCATCCGCCGCCTGGAGGAGGGCGCGAGCCAGGACAACTTCATGTCCGCCGTGTTCGAGTTGAGCGAGAACGAGACCCTCTTCGCCCGTGAGGAGCAGCGGTTCCTCGCGTCGCTCGCGGAGCTGGACACCACCGTCCCCGCGCCGAACCGGCAGCAGGACCGAACGAAGCCTGCCGAGGCGTCCCCGGTCGACGCGTTCGAGAACACCCCCGACACCGACCCCTCGCTCCCCGCGAACCGGGTCTGGGGACGCGACATCCTCACCCGCGTCACCGAGTCGCGGCTCGGGAACGACACCGTCGCCGCGTCCATCCTCGACAGCGTCGAGGCCCTCGACGCCGTCATCGACGGAGCGACCGCAGCGGGCGCCTCGTGGGGCTCGCTCTCCGGCGCCGAGCGTGCGGTCATCCTGCACCGCGCCGGCGACGTCCTCGAGCAGCGTCGTGCCGACCTCATGGAGGTCATGGCGTCGGAGACCGGCAAGACCCTCGACCAGTCCGACCCCGAGGTGTCCGAGGCGATCGACTTCGCCCACTACTACGCCGAGCGCGCCCGCGAGCTCGACCACGTGGACGGCGCGACCTTCACCCCCGCGAAGCTCACCGTCGTCACGCCGCCGTGGAACTTCCCCGTCGCCATCCCCGCCGGTTCGACCCTCGCGGCGCTCGCCGCCGGGTCGCCCGTCATCATCAAGCCCGCCCGTCAGGCTCGCCGCAGCGGCGCGGTCATGATCGAGGCGCTGTGGGAGGCCGGTGTGCCGCGCGAGGTGCTCCGCTTCGCGCAGCTGGCCGACAACTCGCTCGGAGAGCGCCTGATCGCCCACCCGGCGGTGGAGCGCGTCATCCTCACGGGTGGCTACGAGACGGCGGAGCTGTTCCGCTCCTTCCGCCCCGAGCTGCCGCTCCTCGCAGAGACGTCCGGCAAGAACGCGATCATCGTCACCCCGAGCGCCGACCTCGACCTCGCGGTGAAGGACGTCGTCGCGTCGGCCTTCGGTCACGCCGGTCAGAAGTGCTCGGCCGCGTCGCTCGTGATCCTCGTCGGGTCGGTCGCGTCCTCGCGCCGCTTCCGTCACCAGCTCGTCGACGCCGTCACGTCGCTCAAGGTCGGCTACCCGGTCGACCCGACCACGCAGATGGGTCCGATCATCGAGCCGGCGAAGGGCAAGCTGCTCGGCGGCCTGACGACGCTCGGCTCCGGTGAGTCGTGGCTGGTCGAGCCGAAGCAGCTCGACGACAGCGGCAAGCTGTGGAGCCCCGGCGTGCGTGCCGGCGTCGCCCGCGGCTCCGAGTACCACCTCACCGAGTACTTCGGTCCGATCCTCGGGATCATGACGGCCGAGACCCTCGAGGAGGCCATCGCCATCCAGAACGAGATCGACTACGGACTCACCGCCGGGCTGCACTCCCTGAACCCGGCCGAGCTGCGCCTCTGGCTCGACGGCATCCAGGCCGGCAACCTGTACGTGAACCGCGGCATCACCGGCGCGATCGTGCAGCGTCAGCCGTTCGGCGGTTGGAAGAAGTCCGCGGTCGGCGCGGGGACGAAGGCCGGTGGCCCGAACTACCTCATCGGCCTCGGCTCGTGGTCGAGTGCCGAGAGCACGGCTGAGCGCACCGTCGGTCGGTCGGCGGAGCGCCGTGGCCCGAAGCCCGCTGTCGCCTCATTGCTGCGTGCCGCCGACGCGGTGCTCACCGCCGACGAGTTCGCGTTCCTGCGCCGGTCGGTCGCAAGCGACGCGGCAGCGTGGGCGGACGAGTTCGGGGTCGCGAAGGACGTGTCGAAGCTGACCGCCGAGCGCAACGTGTTCCGGTACGTGCCGCGTGAGGTCCACGTGCGTCTCGTGGACGGCGGTTCGGTCGCGGAGCTCCTCCGTGTCGTCGCCGCCGGTGCGACCGCGGGCGCGACCGTGCACGTGTCGTCCGCCGTCGCGCTGCCGCCGAAGCTCGTGCCGGCCGTCGAGGCGATCACCGGGACGATCACCGTCGAGAGCGAGGACCGCTGGTACGTGACGGCGTCGTCGCTCGTCGGGACGAAGACCGGGGCTCGCGTCCGGATCATCGGTGGGACGACCGAGGGTGTCGCCCACGCGACCTCCGGCAGCCCCGACGTCGCGATCTACGCCGGCGACGTCACCGAGGCCGGCCGCATCGAGCTGCTGCCGTTCCTCCAGGAGCAGGCGGTCTCGATCACGGCGCACCGCTTCGGGACGCCGAACCACCTCTCGGACGACCTCATCTGACCCGACTCCGCGCGGTTCGCAACTCAGGAACGCCCCGGCGTGTCATCCCGACACGCCGGGGCGTTCTGCGCGACGCGCCGGCGAAGCCGAACGTTGGCCAAGCGCAAGAACGGCGACACATGCGGGTCTTCACATTGAAGTATTTACTCGGGTAAACGACTGAAATATATTGTGTGAATCCGCCGAGGTTGTTCGGTCTTGGATAAGGCGGCGCCGCGGGTGTCGTCTGTGCTCATTGACGAGAGGAAGCATCGAATGAAAGTCCGCGCCTACCTGGCCACGTTGGCGATAGCTGCTCTGCTTTCCGGTGGGTCCGCTGTGCTCACTCCGAGCGACGCGAGTGCCGTGCCACTGATCTCCGAGGCGACGTCCGATGGGGGGTTTGCGATTCGTGGCACCGATGATGCTGTCCGCTCGATCATCCCCGACGAGAAGAACACCTCCTCCGTCAGCGGGATGAGCGCCAAGGTTTCGATGGAGCCTACGGATCGCATCGTCCTGAGCGCCGATGCGCGCCTCCTCGTACTCCAAGACCAGGATGGTGGGGTCTTGCTGAGTTCAGCGAACCCGACCCTGGAGCAGGGAACGGAGACAGTGCCAGCCAAGTTCGTCCTCGAGGACGGACACCTCATCGTCACCCCGATCGAGCACACCCCGAATCTCGCACGCGCAGCGTGCGCCTCATCGTTCTGGGGCAACCTGATCTTCAACATCGGGATGGCAGGGGTCTGCGCGATGCTCGGTATCGCAACAGCTGGTCCGGGCGGAGTCGCGTGCACGATGGCAGTCATCGGCGCAAACTTGGGCATCGACTGGGATCGACCCTGCTAGGCGGCTGTGATGTCTCATTCCAGGAAACTGCGTTCGACCAGGATTGACTGGAAGAACATGCGACAGTTCGGCTGGTTCCTCGGCCTGCTTTGGGGGCTGACGGTTCTTGGCACCTTCGTCGGATTGCTGGTGCAAGCGCTGCTTGGTGCTCGTACTTGGTCAGACGTCCCAAGTGACATGGTTCCGGTGTTGCTCGGGACCTCGCTCGGCTACGGGCTGCTCTGGCTGGGGAGCAATATCGCAACCAGACGCCGCAAACATCCGCCGGAGTAGGGCTTCGTCTGCTCGGCTCGCGACCCAGGAACGCCCCGGCGTGTCATCCCGACACGCCGGGGCGTTCTGCGCGACGCGCCGACATCCTCCTGAGTTGTGAACCTGTCTCAGGAGAACTCCGGCGGGTCGGGTGGGTGCGGGGGCGACGCGCCGGAGCTCTCCTGAGTTAGGGACAAGGTGAAGGGGTCTGGGGAGGGGATTCGGCGTCAGCGGAGGGTGCCGTGGACGGCGAACTCGTCGATGCGGGCGAGTTCGGCGTCGTCGAAGTCCAGGCGGTGGATCGCCGCGTAGTTGCCCTCGAGCTGCTCGACCGAGCTGGCACCGATGATCGCCGACGTGACCGTGTCGCGACGCAGCACCCACGAAAGCGCCAGCTGCGCGAGCGTCTGACCGCGTTCCTCGGCGATCGTCTGCAGACCGCGGGCGCGCTGGAGGTAGGTGTCCGTGATCGATTCCTCGTTGAGGAAGTGGCTCGTCGCCGCACGCGAGTCCGACGGAACCGTCCCACCGAGGTAGCGGTCGGTCAGCATGCCCTGCGCGAGCGGGCTGAACACGACGGCACCGAGACCGAGGTCGTCGAGGGTGTCGAGCAGACCGTCCTCGACCTCGCGGGAGAACATCGAGTAGCGGGGCTGGTGCACGAGCAGCGGGACGCCGTGCTCACGAAGCGCGGCCGCCGCGGCGATCGTCTGCTCGGGGGAGTAGTTCGAGATACCGGCGTACAGCGCCTTGCCCTGCTTGACCGCCGTCGCGAGCGCACCCATCGTCTCCTCGATCGGGGTCTCCGGGTCGGGGCGGTGCGAGTAGAAGACGTCGACGTACTCGACGCCGATACGGGCGAGGCTCTGGTCGAGCGAGGACAGCATGGTCTTGCGCGAGCCCCACTCGCCGTAGGGCCCCTGCCACATGGAGTAGCCGGCCTTCGAGGTGATGATGATCTCGTCACGGTGGGCGGCGAGGTCCTCGGCGAAGATGCGGCCGAAGGCGGTCTCGGCGGAACCCGCGGGTGGGCCGTAGTTGTTGGCGAGGTCGAAGTGGGTGATCCCGAGGTCGAAGGCGCGGCGCACGATGGCCCGCTGGACCTCGATGCTGCGGCCTTCGCCGAAGTTGTGCCAGAGCCCGAGGGACAGCGCGGGGAGGCGCAGTCCGCTGCGGCCGACGCGGCGGTAGGTCATGTCGTCGTAACGGGTTTCGGCTGCTTCGTAGGGCATGGTCTGCGCTTTCATCATCGAATCGTCGTGGTGCCGGGAGCAAGCGTACCGTGATCGTTCACGGTCGAGTCGGTGCGGCGTCGAGTAGCGTGAGCACGTGTCGTCAACCGCGCTTCCGCCCGCTGAAGAGCCCGTGTCGCACCCGCGCTCCGGGTGCGGCGTCGCGATCGTCCGCGAGGGTCGGATCCTCCTGCTCGAGCGCCTCCGCGAGCCCGAGGCCGGATCCTGGGGCATCCCCGGCGGGAAGGTCGATTGGATGGAACGCCTCGAAGACGCCGTCCGTCGCGAGGCACTGGAGGAGACCGGGCTCGAGCTCGGCTCGATCGAGCTGTTGTGCGTCGTCGACCATTTCGAGGAGGCGCTGCAGCAGCACTGGATCTCGCCGGTGTACCTCGCGGAGGACACCGTTGGCGAGCCTGAACTCCGAGAGCCGGAGAAGCATGGCGGCCTCCGGTGGTTCCCGCTCGAGGTGTTGCCGGAACGGGTGACCGTGTCCACGGTGGCGGCGGTCGAAGCGATCGCGCGGTCTCGCGGATCCAGACGCCCGGACGGCGCCGACTCGTAGACTCGGGCGCGTGACCGATCACCCGTCGTCCGACGCCCGCAACGACTTCGTCACCTTCGACGCGCTCCGGGCGGAGGCCGTCGAGCAGCCGGTCCGACGTGGAGCGGGCGCATGGGGCTTCTTCGGCACGGTCGCGATCGTGATCGGCGCCCTGTTGATCCCGGTCGCGCTCGTCAGCACCTGGGCGGACACGATGCTCCGCGACACCGACGCGTTCGTCGACACCCTCGCCCCGCTGGCCACGGACCCCGCCGTCCAAGCCTTCGTGGGGGACCAGGCGCTCGCCGCGCTGGAGAGTCAGGTCGACCTCGATGCGGCGGCTGCAGTACCGGCCGACCTCGCGGCGACCCTCTCGCTCCCGCCGGCGATCTCGGAGGTGCTCGGCGCGATCGGTGGCGACACCGCGGATGCGCTGCGCGAGGTCCTGCGTCGGAACGTCGCCGAGTTCGCGGCCTCGCCCGCGTTCGCGACCGCCTGGACCGAAGCCCTCCGCGTCACGCATGAGCAGCTCGTCGCGGGCGTCTCCGGTTCCCAGGGAGCGGTCATCGACGTCTCGGCCGAGCAGGGCCTGGGCGTGCAGTTGGGTCCGATCGTCTCCGCGACCCGCACGTGGCTGGTCGACGCGGGGTTCGGCTTCGCGGCCGTCATCCCGGACGTCGACCGCGTGGTCGACGTCGTCCCGGCATCGCAGGTCGCGCCGGTACTCAGTGGAATCCAGGTGATCGAGACGGCGGCGGGTTGGTCGCCCTGGCTCGCGATCGGGCTCCTCGCACTCGGGGTGATCCTGCTCTGGCTGGGGCGCCGCAACCCGAGCCGGACCGTGGCCGGAGCCGCGATCGGCGTCCTGCTCGCGGCGGGCCTGACGCTCATCCTGCTCGGTGCTGCCCGGCTCGCCCTCGTGTTCGCGGTGTCGGTCGCGATCCCCGGCGGCGTCGGGGACGCGGCGGCGTCGCTGCTGCTGGGCCCGCCCACCGGTGCCGCCTGGTCCGTGCTCTGGGTGTCGCTCGCCGTGACGGTGCTCGCCTTCGTCAGCGCCGCGTTGCGGCTCCCCGAGCGCATCGCGCAGGGCGTTCGGTCGGCGCGGGGTCCGCTGTCGGGCACGAACGCCTAAGAGCCAGTCGCCGATCCGTCGGCGTGGACGGCCCGGCTCGTGCGCGGTGCTGCGAGTCTCCGATGCCACGGCACCTCCACGAGCGTGTGGAGCAGCCACGATGCGGCGAGGATCGAGCCGAACCAGGTCAGGATGATCGGAGCACGGAGGAGAAGCGGCATGCCGTCGACGGCGCTCGGCGTGATCGCCTTCGCCAGCAGGATGAGCACGAAGACGTGCACGAGGTACGTGGAGAACGAGAGCTGCCCCAGGAAGCGCGCGGGGTGGCTGCGCAGCCCCGCGGTGGAGCGCGGACTCGCGACCGCCAGTCCTCCGACGATGATCCCCGCGAAGGTGATCGCGGCCCAGGCGCGTGGTGCTCCCGGTTCGAGCGTGATCGCCGCCACCACGAGGCCGGCGGCGCCTCCCGCAGCGACCCATGCCGCTCGTCGGGTGGCCGGGAGGGCCGCCGTCCACTCCGCCAGACAGATGCCGAGCGCGAAACAGCACAGCACACGGACGGCCGGGGTCGCCATGCCGTTCATGGCCGACGGGGCGAGGGCGGCGGCGATCGTCGTCGCGCTGACGAGCACGATCGACAGGGTGACCGCCGGGACCGGGTCGCGCACCCGGCCGCGGAAGGCGAGGGCGATCGCCGGGAACAGGATGAACGCGAGGAACTGGGCCGACAGTGACCATGCGGGCGGGTTCCACCACAGTGCGTCGCCGAACCACGCGCGGGTGAGGGTGAGTTCGGCGAGGAGACCCACGGGTGGGAAGGCCCCGTCGTCCGCTGCGATGCCGGTCATCGCCCCGCCGGCGCAGAGCAGCACGAAGGCGAGGAGCACGGCCACGTGAGCCGGGTATATCCGCGCCACGCGGTTCCGGAGGTAGCGACCGTAGGCGGGCCAGGTCCAACGCCGATCCAGGTAGGCCCGGGCGATCGTGTACCCGCTCAGGACGAAGAAGACGTCCACGGCGAGTCCGGTGTGGGCCATCGGCGCGAGCCACGAGAGCTCGGGCAGCACGGAGAACAGCCAGTCCGCGGAGTGTGAGAAGACCACCCACCAGGCGGCGATGGCGCGGGCACCGGCGAAGGCGGTGTGGTCGACGCGGGGTGCCGGTCGGCGGCCCGGCCCGGTCGCGCGGTTCTCCGGTGACGGCATGGTGCTCCTGAATGATCGGACGGCGGTGATCACGCCGGACTCCAACTCTAGGATGCTTCTGCGCCTCATGCTTCTGTACTGTGTGGATTGTGGACAAGACATCATGGCGCGACGGAACAGCCCGGGGGCGGGGGACCGGAGCGGAACCCGAACCGATCCCGGAACCTGAACCGACGGCCCTCGATCCCGATCCCGAACCCGAGGCCCCGTCGTCACCACCCGACCCCGACCCCGCACCATCGGCACCGAGCGGGAGCGCGGACACCCAGGCCGCCCCGCCCGTCGAACTCGTGCTCGAGGGTCCCGGGATCGATCCGACCGGTGCCTCCGTCAGCACCGCCGCGGTCCTCGCCTGGTTCGCGGCCGTTCCGGTCGGCAGCACCGTGATCCTCCGCGGCGGCGACGTCATCGCTGTGGACGCGACGATCAGGATCGACCGTCGAGTCCATCTCCGCGGGCGCGGCGAGCTGCGGTTCGTCGGAGGTGTCGAGGCGGCCCCGGCGCTGAAACTCATCGTGTCGGGCAGCTCGGTGACCGGTGTCCGGGTCAGCTACGCGGGCCCGCCGGCATCGAGCACGGGTGAGCGCAACACCGGGATCAGCATCTGGGCGAGCGACGTCCTGATCGACGGCGTCACCGTCGACGGGTTCCAGAACGGCATCGCCGTGCAACCGTCGGGCGAGTTCGAGGGCGTCGTCATCTCCGCGTGCCATGTCCTGAACGTCGTCGGCTCGGGCGGAGGGCGAGGCTCCGCCTCGTCCGCGGGGGAGGACCGCGGCGACGGCATCACCGTCTGGGGTGCGCGTTCGGCGGTCATCGGCAACATCGTCTCGGCTGCCCCCGGCACCGACGCACGGGTCGGCATCCATGCCGAGAACCTGCCCGACTACGCGGTCGATCCCGGGTCCTGGGCCGACTCGATGGTCACGATCGAGGGCAACGTCGTCACCGGCCCGTTCCGCCGATCCATCGCTGTGGAGGGCATGGCCCACACCGTCGTGACCGGCAACACCGTGTCCGACGCGACCTGGTGGGGACTCGCCGCCATCGACACCCGATCGGTCGCCCTGGTCGCGAACACGGTGCGCTGGACGCGGACGGCCGACGACGACCAGGGGTCGGCCTGGGGGCCGAAGCGCTGCCCGGTCATGATCTACCGCGACGCGCAGGGAACCGTGGTCTCCGGGAACGTCATCGAGATCCGCGGCGTCGCGGCCGCGGGCATCATGGCCCAGGCGGCGACACCGCCCCGCGGTTCGACCACCATCATCGGCGCCGTCGACGCGCTCATCACCGACAACGTGGTCCGCATCGCCGGCGGTACCTGCCCGATCGGGATCGCGCTCGATCGGACCAGGCAACCCGTCGTCTCGGGCAACCGCGTCGCCGTCACGCTCGCATCCGGCTCGGTGGGCGGTGTCGTGTCGTACCTCGCCGAGGATGCGGTGGTCTCCGACAACTCCATCACCGGGGCGGCGACCTCCAACGGGTTCGGGGTGCTCCACCAGGGTGCCGGCTCGATCGTGGTCATGGGGAACCGCATCGACCGCATCCGCGTCGCGGTCGCCGTGAGCAACTGCACCGGTGGCGCGACGATCATCGGCAACACCGCGCGCGAGTGCGAGTACGGCCTCGACACCTTCGGCACGACCGGGCATTCGGTGGTGCAGGGCAACCGTTGGGAGTCGAACAACACGGCGCACGCGAACGCGCAGCCGAACACGAGCTACCTCTCCACGCGGCACATGGGGCTCGCGCGTCCGTACGGCGGTCGCTCCGGCGACATCCTCGTGGGGAACGGACGACTGTGGGTGAACGATCAGGGCACCTGGCGGTCGACCACCCTCAGCTGAACCGACGGGCGGGCGCTCGGGAATCGAGCGCCCGCCCGTCGTGGCGTCGGTGTCGGATCAGCTGCGCGGTGCGTGCGCCGTATCGGACCCGCTGGCGACGGCTGCCTCGTCGATCGCCGACTGCTCCTCGCCACCGCGGAACTGCGTGCGGTAGAGCTCGGCGTACGCGCCGTCGACCTCGAGGAGCTGCGCGTGCGAGCCCTGCTCCACGATCCGGCCGTTCTCCATCACGAGGATCGTGTCCGCGTCGCGGATGGTCGACAAGCGGTGGGCGATGACGAACGAGGTGCGGTCGGACCGCAGCGCCGCCATCGCGTGCTGCACCAGCAGCTCGGTCCGCGTGTCGACTGAGGACGTCGCCTCGTCGAGGATGAGCAGCTTCGGCTTCGCGATGAACGCGCGGGCGATGGTGATGAGCTGGCGCTCACCGGCCGAGACGCTGCCGCCGTCCGCGTCGAGGACGGTGTCGTACCCGTCGGGCAGCTGCCGCACGAAGCGGTCGACCATCGTCGCCTCAGCGGCCTCGACGACCTCCGCGTCGCTCGCGTCGAGTCGGCCGTACCGGATGTTCTCGCGGATGGTGCCCTCGAAGAGCCACGCGTCCTGGAGCACCATCCCGACCTGCGATCGCAGCTCGGCACGCGTCAGCGCCGTGACGTCGACCCCGTCGAGGAGGATGCGTCCGCCGGTGAGCTCGTAGAACCGCATGACGAGGTTCACGAGGGTCGTCTTCCCGGCCCCGGTCGGGCCGACGATCGCGACGGTCTGACCCGGCTGCGCGGAGAAGGAGAGGTCCTCGATGAGTGGCTTCTCGGGGTCGTAGCTGAAGGAGACGCCGTCGAACTCGACGTGGCCGTCGGTGTGCTCGGGCAGGTGCGCCGTCGCCGTCTCCGGGTCCTGCTCCTCGGCGTCGAGCAGCTCGAAGGTGCGCTCGGCGGACGCGACTCCCGACTGCAACTGGTTGGCCATGCCCGCGATCTGGCCGAGCGGCTGCGAGAACTCGCGGGAGTACTGGATGAACGCCGTCGCGTCGCCGAGGGTCATCTGCCCGGAGGCGACCCGGAGGCCGCCCACGACGGCGATGAGCACGTAGGACAGATAAGAGACGAAGGTCATCGCCGGCATGATCATGCCGGACACGAACTGCGCGCCGAACGCCGCCGTGTAGAGCTTCTCGTTCCGCTCGTCGAACTCGGCGAGCATCTCCTTGTCGCGACCGAAGACCCGCACCAGCTCGAGGCCCGAGAACGACTCCTCGATGTGCCCGTTGAGCGAGCCGGTGTTCTTCCACTGCGCGGTGAAGAGCTTCTGCGAGCGGGAGCCGATGACCCCGGCGATCAGCGCGGACAGCGGCAACGCGATCAGCGCGATGAGTGCGAGCTGCCACGACACGATGAACATCATCGCCGTGATGCCGAGCACCGTGAGGGCGGACTGCACGAGTTGTGAGAACGCCTGCTGGAGGGCGGTCTGGATGTTGTCGACGTCGTTCGTGACCCGGGACATGAGGTCGCCGCGCTGGCGGGTGTCGAAGTAGCTGAGCGGGAGGCGGTTGAGCTTCCGTTCGATGTCCTGGCGCAGGTTGTAGACCACGCGCATGACGAGTCCGTTGAGGATGTAGCCCTGCGCCCAGTTGAGGATCGACGCGACGATGTACATGGCGAGCACGATGATGATCAGGCGGCCGAGCAGGGTGAAGTCGATGCCCTGGCCGGGCGTGATGTCGGACTTCACCAGCATGTCGGCGTACTGGTCGTTGCCGGAGGCCCGTGCTTCGTCGACGATCCGGTCGAGCGGGACGCCCGCCGGGAGTTGCGAGCCGATGACGCCGTTGAAGATCGCGTCCATCGCGAGCCCGAGGATCTTCGGGGCGATGACCGTGAGCACGACCGAGAGCACGACGAGCCCGACGACGAGGCTCATCTTCACCTTCTCGGGTGCGAGCAGACCGACGAGCCGCTTGGCGGACGGCCAGAACTGCTCGGCCTTCTTCGAGGGCGTGCCGCCGAACATGTCGCCATCGGACTCTCCCGGGGTGAACTCCGGCTCGAGGACGTCTGCCTCGATCGCGTTCAGCTCGGGAGCCTGGGCGGTGTCCTTCGAGGTGCGCGAGGGACGCTTGTCACGTGGTGAACGGGCCATGGTCACGCCACCCCTTCCACAGCGAGCTGCGATTGGACGATCTCGCGATACGTCTCGTTGGATTCCAGGAGTTCGTCGTGGGTGCCGCGGCCGACGATGCCGCCGTCGTTCATGACGATGATGTGGTCGGCCTCGCGGATCGTCGCGATGCGCTGCGCGACGATGATGACGGTCGCGTCGGCGGTGCTGTCGCCGAGGGCTGCCCGGAGTCGGGCGTCGGTGGCGACGTCGAGGGCCGAGAACGAGTCGTCGAAGAGGTAGACCAGGGGCTTCGCGACGAGGGCCCTGGCGATGCACAGGCGCTGACGCTGGCCGCCGGACACGTTCGTGCCACCCTGGGCGACGCCGTCGTTCAGCATCTTCGGCTTCGCGCGGACGAAGTCCTCAGCCTGCGCGACGTCGAGGGCGCTCCACAGCTCGTCGTCGGTGGCGTCGGGACGTCCGAACCGGAGGTTCGAGGCGATCGTGCCCGAGAACAGGTACGGCTTCTGCGGCACGATCCCGACGACCCCGGCGATCTGCTGCCGGGTGAGCTGCGAGACGGGGACGCCGTCGATGGTGACGTGGCCCTGCTGCGGGTCGTAGAGGCGCGGGATGAGCGAGAGGAGCGTCGTCTTGCCGGAGCCGGTCGAGCCGACGATCGCGGTGGTCTTGCCGGGCTCCGCCGTGAACGTCACGTCCGACAGGACCGGTCGCTCCGCGCCGGGGTAGCCGAAGGTGACGCCGGTGAACTCAACGCGACCGACGGACGGCACGCGGATGTCGGTGCTGGTCGGCACCGTGAGGCTCGGCTCGGTGTCGAGGACGCTCTGGATGCGTTCGGCGCACACGACCGCGCGAGGGATCATCATGACCATGAAGACGCCCATCATCACCGAGGTGAGGATCTGGAGCAGGTACTGGAGGAACGCGGTGAGGGAACCGACCTGCATCTGTCCGGCGTCCACCCGCTGACCGCCGAACCAGAGGACGGCGGCGGTCGCGAGGTGCAGGACCATCATGATGACGGGGAACATGAGGACGAAGATGTTGCCGACCTTGATCGAGACGCGCGTGAGCGCCTCGTTCGCACGGTTGTAGCGCTCCGACTCGAACGGCTCGCGGACGAAGGCGCGTACGACGCGGATGCCGATGATCTGCTCGCGCAGCACGCTGTTGATGCCGTCGATGCGGTCCTGCATCTGCCGGAACAGCGGCATGAGCAGGTAGACCAGGAACCCGACGATGATGAAGAGCACCGGCACGGACACCCACACCAGCCAGGACAGCCCCGCGTCCTCACGGAGGGCCATGATGATGCCGCCGACGCACATGATCGGTGCGGACACCATGAAGTTGAGGGTCATGAGGATCAGCATCTGGACCTGCTGGACGTCGTTCGTGCCGCGCGTGATGAGCGTCGCGCTGCCGAAGCCGCCGATCTCGAGGGCACCGAGCGAGTCGACCTTCCGGTAGAACTCCCGGCGCAGGTCGCGGCCGATGGCCATGGCGGTGCGGGCGCCGAAGTAGACCCCGCCGATGGCTGCGGCCACCTGGACGAGGCAGACGAGCAGCATCGTCATGCCGGTGGACCAGATGAAGTCCGTGTCGCCGCGGGAGACACCCTGGTCGATGATCTGGGCGTTCAGGCTGGGGAGGTAGAGGGCCGCGATCGTCGAGACGAGCTGCAGCACGAACACCGCGACCACCCAGGCCGCGTACGGCTTGGCGTGTCGGAGGGCGAGGGCGAGGAGGGCCACGTGAGGTCCTTAGACGGTTCGTGTCCGGCGCGGGGCATCGCGCGGACGGGTGACGAGGTGGAGCGGGCCTGGCGCGAGACCAGTGCTTCGGTCGGCGGCGCAGCCGGACAGGAGCGTGAGGGACGTGCCCGAGTGACGATACTCCGCACCGGTGACACGGTGGTGTCCCGGTTCGGAATCGTGATGATCTCGGGTCAGTCGACGCCGACGGAGATGGTGTGCCAGCCCTCCGCGCCGTCGGGGACGACGTCGACGGGGGTCTCGCTCTGCGTCTTGCCCGCGGCGTCGGTCGCGCGAACGGCGATGGTGTGGTCGCCGGCCGGGGCGTCCCACTGGAGGACCCACTGCACCCAGGTGTCGTCGGAGATGGCGGTCGCGAGCGTCGTGTCGAGCCAGTCGCCGTCGTCGATCCGGACCTGGACCCGGTTCACGCCCGTGTGCTGCGCCCAGGCGACGCCGGCGATCGCGACGTTCCCCGCCGCGACACGTCCACCGTTGCGGGGTACGTCGATGCGCGACTCCGTCTTGATGGGCCCGCGCTCGGACCAGCCGCGGTCGGTCCAGTAGGCCCGGGCGTCCGCGTAGCGGGTCACCTCCAGCTCGACGACCCACTTCGTGGCGGAGACGTAGCCGTACAGGCCCGGGACGACCATGCGCACCGGGAAGCCGTGCTGCAGCGGGAGCGGTTGCCCGTTCATCCCGACGGCGAGGAGGCTGTCGCGATCCTCGTCCTGCAGGACCTCGAGCGGAGTGCCGGCGGTGAACCCGTCGATGCTCCGCGACAGGACCATGTCGGCTCCGGCCTTGGGCTTTGCGCGGGCGAGCAACTCGCGGATCGGGTACCCGAGCCAGAGCGCGTTGCCGATGAGGTCGCCGCCGACGGGGTTCGATACG
Organism: Plantibacter sp. T3; assembly: GCF_902506515.1. Classification (NCBI taxonomy): domain Bacteria; kingdom Bacillati; phylum Actinomycetota; class Actinomycetes; order Micrococcales; family Microbacteriaceae; genus Plantibacter; species Plantibacter sp. T3. Next base: position 783,768 of record NZ_LR733286.1, read on the forward strand.
CAGGTCAGCGTGATGATCGACTCCTGGAGCGGGAGGGCGAGGAGTTCCTCGAACCCGATCTCGACCTCCTGCTCGACCATGCCGGTGATCTTGAGGCTCCAGGTCGAGGGGTCGATGTTCGGCACCTGGAGGGCCGTGTCGATCCGGTAGAAGGAGTCGTTCGCCGACACGACCGGGGTGAGTCCGTCGATGCCGAGTTCGGCTCCGGCGGGGACCGGCGGTGCGGCGACGGCGGCCGTCGGGAGCTTGAGCGCCTTCCGGATGGTCTCAACGGCGACCGCTCCGGCCGAGGCGACGCGCGTGCCGACGCCGACGACGAGTGCGCCGACCGCGGTGCCGCCGAGCAGGACGAGGAAGGAGCGCCGGGGGAGTTCGGCCCGCGAGGCGCCGATGACCGGCCGGGCTTCATCCGCGACCGTCGCGTCGTCCCAGGTGCGGAGCCGGGTCACGAGCAGTCGCAGGACGAGGATGCCGACCGCGGTACCGACGACGCTCGGGAACGCCCAGTCGAGGCCCGCGTCCGCGCGGGTGATCGCTGCGACGACCGCGACGACACCGACGAGCGCGAGCGCGATGCTGCCGACCACCGGGCGACGCTCCTCGAGGATCCCGATCCCGACGGCGAGGGCCGCGACCAGGACGCCGAGCACGATGAGCAGCACGAGCTTGTCGTTGGTGCCGAACAGGGCGATGACGAGGTCCTTCACCCAACCGGGCACGAGGTCGATCACGAGGGAACCCACAGCGAGCAGCGGCGAGCTCGCGGGGGCGACGAAGGCTGCGACGGCCTCGGCCGACCCGAGGGTGGCGACGGCTGCGACGACGCCGGACGCACCGGCGAGCAGGGTGCGGCGGCGGGGCTCCATGTCCGTCATGCTACGCGCGCCCGCTGGGCGTTCCTCCCCGAAGCGGCTCTAGAGGGGCAAGTCGGCCGTCCATCCCCGTACCCTGGGGGGATGACCACAGTCGGGCTCGGAATCCCACGCATCGGGTCGCCGCTCAGGCACATCCCGGACGCTGCCGGACGCCCCGACGTCGACGGCCTCATCGACCGCTTCGGCAGGGTCGCCCGCGACCTCCGGGTGTCGATCACGGAGAAGTGCTCGCTGCGCTGCACGTACTGCATGCCCGAGCAGGGTCTCCCCGCGATCGCCCGCGACGACCTGCTGACGCCCACCGAGATCGGTCGCCTCGTCGAGATCGCCGTCCGCGACCTCGGGGTGCACGACATCCGCTTCACGGGTGGCGAGCCGCTCATGCGCCCCGACCTCGCGGAGATCATCGCCCGCAGCTCCGCGGTCGCCGGCGACGCCTCGATCTCCATGACGACGAACGGCATCGGACTCGACAAGCGGGTCGACGAGCTCGTGGCCGCCGGGCTCACCCGCGTGAACATCTCCCTCGACACCGTCGACCGCGACCACTTCGCGCGACTCACGCGCCGCGACCGCCTCCCGGCCGTCCTGGCCGGCATCGAGGCCGCCAAGCGCGCCGGGCTGACGCCGCTCAAGATCAACGCCGTCCTCATGCGCGACACGCTCGACGGCGCGGTCGCCCTCCTCTCCTGGGCGATCGAGAACGGGTGCCGTCTCCGCTTCATCGAGCAGATGCCGCTCGACGCCGACGAGGCATGGGTGCGGGAGAACATGGTCGACGCGGCCGAGTTGCTCGACGTCCTCGGCTCCCGCTTCACGCTCACTGCCCCGCATCGCGAGGACCCCTCCGCTCCCGCCGAGGAGTGGCTCGTCGACGGCGGCCCGGCCACGGTCGGCATCATCGCCTCGGTCACGCGCTCGTTCTGCGACGACTGCGACCGCACGCGGCTCACGGCCGAGGGGACGATCCGCTCCTGCCTCTTCGGCGACGATGAGACCGACCTTCGGGGCATGTTGCGTTCGGGCGTCGAGGACGTCGAGATCGCGGATCGCTGGCGCGCGGCGATGTGGCACAAGCAGGCCGGGCACCGCATCGCGTCGCCCGACTTCGTCCGTCCGGAGCGGAGCATGGGAGCGATCGGTGGCTGAGACGACGACGCTGCAGGTGCTCGTGCGCTACTTCGCCGCTGCCGAGGAGGCCGCCGGCGTCCCCGAGGAGTCCTTGCCGGCGGTCGCGACGGTCGGCGAACTGAAGTCCGTGCTGCTCGAGCGCTACGGCGACGCGATGGCGAAGGTCCTCGCGTCCGGTTCCTTCCTCGTCGACGGCGTCGTCAGTCGCGACGACACCCGTCCGCTCGGCGCCCGGGTCGACGTCCTCCCACCCTTCGCCGGCGGCTAGGACGGGGACGTCGCTGAGCGACGACGCTCGGCGAGGGCGCGGGTCGCGCGGTGTTGGAACCATCGCAGGAGGTCCAGGATGCGATGGCGCCGTGCATCCGATTCGTCCTCGTGCGACGCGCGGTAGCCGGGGATCGAATCAGCCGGGTAGTCGTCGAGGTTCTCGCAGCGCATGGTCCAGTCCGGGAACCGCCGGTAGTCGATCTCCTCTTCGACCAGGACCCGCAGCTCGCTGTGTCGGGTGTCCTCGCGCAACCGCTGCAGCACGTGGCGCACGGCCGTAGGAGGCCCTTCGATCACCTGGAAGAAGTCGTCGCCGCGCACGGCGAGCATGCCGGTGAGGCCGGAGCGTCCGTTGTTGTCGCGGGACTGCCGGAGGATCGCTTCGAGGGCGGTCTGGGTCAGCGGCGCAGCGGAGGTGCTCACGTAGGTCACGGAGAGGAACGCGGATTCGGGCTGCGTCATACTCCGTGACCTTACACGTCAGGTGTCGGATAGGGGCTCATCGCGAAGCCTGCCAGGCGCGACGGGCCACCCCGGCCGACCGGAACATCAGGATGAGCGAGCAGATCGCTCCGACGACGGTCGCCAGGAACGCCACGAGCGCGAGCATCTGGAGCAGTTCGCCGACCGATGACGACCGGCCGACGTACGGCGGGATCTCGTCGGACACGGTGTTCCCGACGCCGAAGCCGGCGACGAACATGGCCAGGAGACCGAGCCACACGAGCATGGATCCGAGTGTCGCGACGTGGACCCAGTGTGTGCCGAGCCGGCCGCGCCATCCGAAGTGGGTGAACACCAGAATGGCTGTGAGGCCGAGCAGGAACGCGATCGCGACACCGACGAGGCCGACGGTCAGGGTGGTGGGCGCGAACACCCCGTAGATCGCCTCGAGGCCGTAGGAGTCGTCCGTCATCGCGAGCGGCGCCCAGATGAGTTCCTCGATGGGAGCCAGCACCAGCATCGACGTCGCGGCGACCGCCCAGACGACGACGGCGATGCGCTGAGCGCGGAGGTCACGGCGTGCATCGGTCGTCTGCATGGACTCCACGCTAGGCGCTCCGGGTCGGTGGGACGTCACCCCGCCGATGCCTCCTCCGGTGACGGTGCGGCACCGAGCAACGCCAGTCGCTTCGCCAGGTAGGGCGCGGTGCGGCTGTCGGGGTCTGCGGCGACGGTGTCCGGGGTGCCCGCGGACACGATGCGCCCACCAGCGTCGCCGCCCGACGGTCCGAGGTCGATCACCCAGTCGGCCGCCGCGACGACGTCCATCTCGTGCTCGACCACGACGACGGTGTCGCCGGAGTCGACGAGCGCGTTCAGCTGCGCCAGCAGACGACGGACGTCCGCCGGGTGGAGGCCGGTCGTCGGCTCGTCGAGGAGGTAGAGGGTGTGACCGCGTCGCACCCGCTGGAGTTCCGTCGCGAGTTTGATGCGCTGCGCCTCACCGCCCGACAGCTCGGTGGCCGGCTGGCCGAGCCGCAGGTACCCCAGGCCGACCTCGAGCAGGGTGCGGAGGCTCCGTGCCGCCGCCGGGACGGCCGCGAGGAACTCGGCCGCCTGCTCGACGGTGAGTGCGAGGACGTCTGCGATCGACTTCCCGTCGTAGGTGACTTCGAGGGTCTCGGCGTTGTACCGAGCGCCGTCACAGGTCGGGCACTTCCCGTAGCTGCCGGGGAGGAACAGCAGTTCGACCGACACGAAGCCTTCGCCGAGGCAGGTCTCGCACCGACCTCCCGCGACATTGAACGAGAAGCGGCCGGCCGTGTACCCGCGCTCGCGGGCGAGGTCCGTGGCGGCGAAGGCCCCGCGGACGGCGTCGAACAGTCCGGTGTAGGTCGCCAGGTTCGACCGCGGTGTGCGTCCGATGGGCTTCTGGTCGACCCGGACGAGACGGTCCACGTGCTCGAGCCCGCGCGCCCGGCGGACGGTGAGCGTGTCGGCGTGTCCGTCCGGCACAGTCGCCTCCGCCAGGCCGGAACCCTCGGCCGCATCGGTCTCGGCGGGCACCTCGTCGTCGTCTGCGACGTCGTCCGCACCCCGACCGTCTGCGCGCAGGTGGTCGCGCACGACGTCGCGGAGGACGCGGCTCACGAGGGTCGACTTGCCGGAACCCGAGACACCGGTGACGGCGACGAAGGTCCCGAGGGGGATCGAGGCGTCGACGCCGGCGAGGTTGTGGAGCGTGATGCCCTCCACCTCGAGCCAGTCGCGCGCCTCACGGAGTGCTCGTCGCTCGGGAGCCGGACCGTGCTGTTCGGGGAAGAGGAACGGGCGGGTCGCCGAGGCCTCGACCTCGGCGAGACCCTCGACGGCCCCGCTGTAGAGCACGTCGCCGCCACCCTCGCCCGCACCGGGGCCGACGTCGACGATCCAGTCCGCGTTCCGGACGACGTCCATGTTGTGCTCGACGACATAGACCGAGTTGCCCGAGCGCTTCAGCTGTTCCAGCACCTCGAGGAGGGGCTCAGCGTCGGCCGGGTGCAGACCCGCTGACGGTTCGTCGAGGACGTAGACCACGCCGAAGAGCCCGGAGCGCAGCTGGGTCGCGAGCCGGAGCCGCTGCATCTCGCCTGGGGAGAGCGTGGTCGTCACGCGCCCGAGGCCGAGGTAGCCGAGTCCGAGGTCGGTGAGCACGCGGATGCGCGCGAGGAGGTCGGTCGTGATGGCGACGGCGACGTCGGTGCGCTCGCCGGAGAGCGTGGTCGGGAGCGCGGGCGCCGCGTCGGTCAGCTCCGTGGTGGGGCGGATGACCTCGGCGAGTTCCGTCATCGGCAGGGCGTTGAGCTCGGCGATCGTGCGGCCGGCGAAGGTGACCGCGAGCGCCTCGCGGCGGAGTCCCGTGCCGTGGCAGAGCGGGCACGGACCCGAGCGCACGAACTGCAGCACTTTGTTCCGCATCATCTGGCTCTTGGAGTCGGACAGGGTGTGGAAGACGTACTGCTTGGCGCTCCAGAACATGCCGTTGTACGGCTTTGCGACGCGGTCGCGTTGCGGCGTGATCTGCACGACCGGCTGCTCCTCGGTGAAGAGGATCCAGTCGCGGTCCTCCTGGTCGAGCTCCCGCCAGGGGCGGTCGACGTCGTATCCGAGCGCGATGGTGATGTCGCGGAGGTTCTTCGCCTGCCAGGCGCCCGGCCACGCGGCGATCGCGCCCTCGCGGATGCTCAGCGACGGGTCGGGCACGAGGGAGTCCTCGGTGACCGTGTGTGCGACGCCGATGCCGTGGCACTCCGGGCAGGCGCCGACGGCGGTGTTGGGGGAGAAGGCGTCCGAGTCGAGCCGGGTCGTGAACCCCTCGGGGAAGGTGCCGGCGCGCGAGAAGAGCATGCGGAGCGAGTTCGAGAGGGTCGTCACCGTGCCGACGCTGGAGCGCGAGCTGGGGGCGCCGCGACGCTGCTGCAGGGCGACCGCCGGTGGCAGACCGGAGATCGAGTCGACGTGCGGGTCATGACCCTGCTGGATCAGCCGCCTGGCGTACGGTGCGACGGACTCGAGGTACCGCCGTTGTGCCTCGGTGAAGATGGTGCCGAACGCGAGCGACGACTTGCCCGAGCCGGAGACCCCGGTGAAGGCGACGATCGCATCGCGCGGTACGTCGACGTCCACGTTGCGGAGGTTGTTCTCGTTGGCTCCCCGGACGCGGACGAACGGGTCGGATGCTTCGGGGGCGTGTTCGGGCATCAGATCACCCTACGTCGCCGCGGTCTGGTGGGCGACCGGTTGACGTGCCCCGCCCGATGCGCGATGTCGGTGGTGGACGGCAGGATCGTCCTCATGACTCGTGAACGTTCCTGGCACGGCTGTGTCTTCATCGGCGTGAGCCTCGACGGTTACATCGCAAAGCCCGACGGCGACCTCGGCTGGCTCACGGAGCTCGAGCCGCGGGGGCATGCCGCGGATGCGCCGAGGAGGCACCCGGCGCTCGACTGGGATTCGTTCTTCCCGACGATCGACACCCTCGTGATGGGACGCACCACCTACGACACCGTCCTCGGCTTCGGTGAGTGGCCGTTCGACGGCAAGCGGGTCGTCGTGCTGAGCACCACGCTCGAGGCCGGGGACGACCGCATCACGGTCGCCGGGTCGGTCGACGAGGCGGCCGCCCTGCTCGACGAGGCCGGGGCCGGCCGCGTCTACATCGACGGCGGCAGGACCATCCAGGCGTTCCTCGGTGCTGGCCTCGTCGACGAGATCACCGTGTCGGTCGCGCCGGTGCTCATCGGCTCGGGCGCCCGCCTCTTCGGCGACCTCGACGCCGACGTCCGCCTGCGACTCCGCGGCACCCATGCGACGCGCGAGGACGGGCTCGTGCGCATCACCTACGACGTGCTGCCGCGCTGACAGCTCGATTCGCCCCGAATGGTCGCCTCCGCTTCGTGCGTGCGACCACTCGGGGCGAATCGAGGACGGGCCGCTACAGGCCGACCCACTCCGTCTCGCCGTCGGCCAGGTGTTGGCGCTTCCAGATGGGGACGGTGCGCTTGATCTCCTCGACCAGGCGCTCGCAGGCGGCGAAGGCCTCGGCACGGTGCGCGGCGGCGACGGCGGCCACGAGCGCCAGGTCGCCGACGACGAGCGACCCGACGCGGTGCGCTGCCGCCACTCGGAGGCCGGTCTCCGCGGCGACCGTCCGGCAGCAGTCCTCGAGGAATCGCTGGGCATCGGGATGGGCGCGGTAGTCGAGGGCGTCGACCGCCTCGCCGTGGTCGTGGTCGCGCACGATGCCTCGGAAGGCGACGAGGGCGCCGTTGGCGGGCGCCGCGACGAAGTCCTCGATCGCATGCGCGTCGAGGGGCGACTCAGAGATGAGTGCGAGGACCTCGGGAACCGTCGACTCACTCATGCGCGCCACCTCCGGCGATCTGGGCGACGAGGTGGTCGAGCAGGCCGTCGAGGACCGCGAGTCCGTCCTTCACGCCGCCGGTCGATCCGGGCAGGTTCACCACGACGGTGCCGCCGGAGACCCCTGCGAGTCCGCGACTGAGCGCCGCGGTCGGGGTCTTGGTCGACCCGAGGGTGCGGATCGCCTCCGCGATGCCGGGCAGCTCGCGGTCGAGGTGGGGCCGCGTCGCCTCCGGGGTGCGGTCGCTCGGCGAGAGGCCGGTGCCGCCCGTCGTGATGAGCACCGCGGGCGCGGCGTCCAGGGCTGCCGCGATCGCGAGGTGCACGTCGGCGTCGGACACGACCGTCACCGCATCGACCGCGTAGTCGTGCTCGGACAGCCACGCGGAGATGCGCGGCCCCGTGAGGTCCTCGCGCGTGCCGGCCGCGCCGGCGGTCGACGCGACGATGACGGCCGCGGTTCGCGGGCGGACCGTTCGTCCCGCCGGCGCCTCGACCGGATCCACCGCATCCGGCGTCCAGTTCCCGCGCTTGCCGCCGGACTTCTCCAGCAGCCGGATGTCGCCGAGGACCGATGCCGGGTCGACGGCCTTGACCATGTCGTGCAGGGTCAGGCCGGCGATCGACGCGGCCGTCAGAGCCTCCATCTCGACCCCGGTCTGGCCGGTGGTCTTCGCCGTCGCGGTGATGACGATGGAGTCCTCGGTGAAGGCGAAGTCGAGGCTCACGGACGACAGCGCGAGCTGGTGGCACAGCGGGATGAGCTCGCTCGTCCGCTTGGCCCCCGCGATCCCCGCGATGCGAGCGGTCGCGATGACGTCCGCTTTCGGCAGGCCGTCCGCTTGAACGAGCGCGATCACGTCTGGTCGGGTGGTGAAGGTCGCGGTCGCCGTCGCGACCCGCTTCGTCGTGGCCTTGTCGCCGACATCGACCATGCGTGCGCGGCCGTCGTCGTCGAGGTGTGTGAGCCCGGTCATAGTGCCCATGCTTCCACAGCGTCACCGGCGTCGAGCTCGAGCGTGTCCTCCGGGATCACGATCAGCACGTCGGAGGCCGCGAGCCCGGCGACCAGGTGCGAGCCGGGGCCCGCGACCGGTTCGACCCGGCCATCGTCTCGTCGGCGTCCGCGGAGGAACTGGCGCTTGCCGGGCACCGAACGCACGGCGACCTCGAGTTCGGCCGGTGCGCGTGTCGCCTGCGGCAGCCCGGCGACCCGGCGGAGGACCGGAGCGACGAAGACCTCGAACGAGAGCTGGGTGCTCACCGGGTTGCCGGGGAACGCGATGATCGGGACGCCCCGGTGGGCCCCGAGCGCCTGTGGTCCGCCGGGCTGCATCGCGACCGAACCGATCCAGCCACCCAGCGGACCGAGGACGTCACGGACGACCTCGTGCTCACCCATGGAGATCCCGCCGGAGGTGAGGATGAGATCGACCTCGCCGTGGAGGTCGTCGAGCAGGGCGAGCAGGACGTCGGCATCGTCGACGACGCGCGCACGGGCGTTGACCTCGGCCCCGGCTGCGACGACGGCGGCCGCCAGCGCGGTCCCGTTGGAGTCGAAGGTCTGGCCGAGCGTCGGCGTCTCGCCGGGTTCGACGAGTTCGGCACCGGTCGTGACGATCGCGACCCGCACCCGCCGACGCACCTCGACGGTCGTGATCCCGGCCGCAGCCAACACGGCGAGGTGTCGTGAAGCGAGGCGCACGCCGGCCGGCAGCAGCTCCTCGCCGGCGCGGACGTCGCTCCCGCGTTCCCGGACGAACAGCCCCACCGGGCGCTCGCCACCGCCGCGCGCAGGACCGAGGAGGACGGTCTCGACACCGTCCGGATCCGTCTCGACCTCGCTCTCCTCGACCGGCACGACGACGTCCGCACCCGGCGGAACGACCGCGCCCGTCATGATGCGCACCGAGGTCCCCGCCTCGAGCGGCGCGGGGTCGATCGGGCGCGCGGCGATCTCGCCCACCACCCGCAGTCGCGTCTCATCGCCCGTGAGGTCTGCCGCCCGAACCGCGAAGCCGTCCATCTGCGAGTTGCGGAACAGCGGCAGGTCGACCGGTGACGGCACCGCCACCGCCGTCACCCGAGCTGCGGCCTCGTCGATCGGCACGTGCTCGGCGCCGGTGTCGGTCACGTCGTCGAGGAGGGCTGCGACGTCGGCGGCGTGTTGCTCGACGGTCTTCCGACTCGTGGGCGCTGGCGTCGTCATGGTGGTTCCCGTCGTCGAGGTCGGTCGGTGGGGTTGCACGGGGTGTTCGGAGCCGCGGTCAGTAGCGGGGGACGGTCGGATCCACGAGCCGCGACCACGCGTCGATGCCGCCCTCGAGATGGACGGCCGAGTAGCCGCGCTCGAGGAGCAGGCGAAGCGCGGACTCGGATCTGATGCCGTGGTGGCAGTAGACGACCACGGGCGTCTCGGGGTCGAGCCCGTGGAGCGTCTCGGGGAGCGAGCCGAGCGGCATCAGCGTCGAACCGGGCAACCGGGCGATCTCCGCCTCCCACGGCTCCCGGACGTCGAGCAGGACGGCCTCATCGTCGCTCGCCGCGAGCTGCGGTGCGGTGATCGTGCGGCCGCCGTGTCGCGGCTCGTGCGGGGCTGCCGCTGCGGCGCTCGCCGCGTCCCCTCCTGGCGTCCGATGCAGATGCTCATCGAGCGACACCTGCCGGGCGCCCGCGGGGTCGCGCTCGTACCGGAGTTCGCGGAACCCGCCGCTCAGCCCGTCGAACATCGTCACCCGGCCGAGCGAGAGGGTCCCGACCCCGGTGAGCACCTTGATCGCCTCGGTGGCCATGATGGACCCGATGACCCCGACCGTGGTGGGCAGGACGCCGCCGGCCTCGCAGGAGAGCACCGAACCGTCCGTCGGCGGGTGGGGGAAGAGGTCGCGGTAGCGCGGGCCGCGAGACGACCAGCTGAGTCCAGCCTGCCCGCCGTACTGCGAGACCGCACCCCAGACGAGTGGGACGTCGGCGAGCGTCGCGGCGTCGTCGACCAGGTAACGGGTCTCGAAGTTGTCGCTGCCGTCGATGACGAGGTCGATCTCCGCGTCGGCCAGGAGGCCCATGATCTCGCCGGGTCCGAGGCGGAGGCGGTGCCTGAGGATCGTCGCATCGGTGTTGACGGCGAGGGCGCGGTCCGCGGCGGAGTCGACCTTCGGACGGCCGACGTCCGCGGTGCTGTGGACGGTCTGCCGATGCAGGTTGCTGAGCTCGACCGTGTCGTCGTCCACCAGGTGGATCGCGCCGTCACCGGAACCGACACCGGCAGCGGCAAGCGCCGGGATGACGATGCTGCCGAGGCCGCCGGCGCCGACGATCAGCACCCGCGCATCGGCGAGACGCTGCTGCGCCGCTGGTCCGAACCCGGGGAGGGCGAGCTGCCTGGCGTACCGCGCGGTCGAGGACATGCGCCGATTATCCCACCGGCACCGTGCCCGTCGGCCCTCAGACCGGCTTGACGGGCGTGCGCAGGAGGCAGAAAGCGTTGCCCTCAGGATCGGCGAGGACGTGCCACGACTCGTCGCCCGTCTGCCCGATGTCCGTCGGGCGCGCTCCGAGGGCCAACAGGCGCTCGAGTTCGGCGTCCTGGTCGCCGTCGGTCGGGCTGACGTCGATGTGGAGCTTCGACTTCGGCTGCGGCGGGTCGTCGCTGCGGCTGAGGATGATGGTCGGCTGCGATCCACCGAAGCCGTCCCGCGCTCCGATCTCCACCCCGTCCTCGTCTCGGTCGAGCACGACGAAGTCGAGGACCTCGCACCAGAAGCGGGCGAGCGCTTCCGGATCGCGGCAGTCCAGGACGAGTTCACTGATGCGGCATGACATGAGGGCACGCTACCCCGCACGCGTCGTGCAGCGGAACCCGTTGCGGATCGGCTAGGACTCGTCCCCAGCGGTCTCGGCCCAACGGGTCAGGGTGATCACGAAGCCACGGACGAGGCGGTCGAAGCTCCGGTCGAGGTCGCGGTCGAGGCCGAAGGAGCCCGCCGCCTCGAGCGAGACGAAGCCGTGCAGGGTGGAGCGGAACGCGCGGATCGCGTCGATGGCGTCGTCGCCGCAGAGCTCGTAGGCCGTGAGGACGTCGCTGATGACCTGGATGGCGCCGAGCGATGCCGCCGCGTCCTCCTCATCCTCCGGCCCGGCGATCCACTGCGCGGCCGTATATCGTGCCGGGTGCTCCAGGGCCCACTCCCGGTAGGCGCCGGCCATCACCGTGATCGCATCCGCGCCCGAACGGCCGACGGCGGCGCGCAGCAGGACGTCGCCGAGCTCGCCCTTCGCTTGGAGGGAGATGCTCCGGCGGAGTCCGGCGAGCGAGTCGAGGTGCTTGTAGAGCGAGGGCTGCCGGACGCCGAGCCGTTCGGCGAGGGCGGCGAGGGTCAGTCCCTCGAGCCCGACCTCGTCGGCGAGTTCAGCCGCTTCGTCCACCACGCGCGCGCGGCTGAGTCCCGCCCTAGGCACGGTGCAGCGCCGACTGGAGGAAGCCGAGGACGGCCTGCGAGGTGACCTCGGGCTGCTGGGCCTGCGGGTAATGGCCGGCGTCCTCGACGAGGACGACCTCCGCCTGCAGGGTGTCGCCGATCCAGCGGGCCTCTCCTGCGGGGTCGGGGAAGTCGGGGTCCTTGGTGCCCATGATCACGAGCGTCGGAGCGCTCACGCCGGGGAGCGCAGCCTCGGCCGGGGCATGGTCGGTCTGTCTGGTCGTCTGCGAGAAGGCCTTGCCGTAGGCGGGGCGACGCAGGCTCGCGAAGACGTCGGCGAGGTAGTCGTCGAAGTCGACCGGCTTCCGGCCCGCATTCAGCGTGGGGAGGTAGGCCTTCCAGACCCGTGCGATCCACAGCGGAGCCATCATGGCGCGGAAGACCGCCTGCATGACGGCGCCCGCCTTCGGGTTGCGGACGAAGGGCCCGACGAGGACGAGACCGGACACGTCCTCCGGGTGCTCGGCGGCGACGATCACGCCCGCGCCGGCAGCGAGGGAGTTCCCGATGACGACGGCTGGGGCACCCAGGTCGCGGATGAGGGCGTGGATGTCCGAGGCGGTCGCGACGTCGCCGTACGAGGAGAACGTCGTGTCGCTGTCGCCGTGACCACGGAGGTCGGTGGAGGCGACGCGGTACCCGGCCTGGACGAGCGCGGGAGCGAGGAAGCGGTAGGAGGAGCGGAGCTCGCCCATTCCCGGGACGAGGACGACGAGCGGGCCGTCGCCCTGGATCTCGTAGGCGATCTTGCCCTCGGGACGGTCGAGGTAGCGGGTGGCAGGCCCTGTCGATGCCGGGTTCGTGTTCATGAAGCTAGTCTGCATTGCCGTTTGGCTAATGTCAATAGCTTTGATGGATCGTCTGTCGGGGCAACCTCATCGACTCGGCGCTGGCGCCGCGCACTGGCGCCGATACTCGGCGACCGTGTCGACCTTCGGCAGGATGAGGAGCAGTGCCAGGTAGACCAGGCCGGCGGTCCCGCCCGTGAAGAGGAGGAGGAAGAGGGCGACGGTGCGGACCCAGTCCACGCGGAAGTCGCCGTACATGGCGATGCCGGCGCACAGGCCGCCGAACCAGCTCCCTTCCCCGATGCGACAGAAGAATCGACCGCGAGCGGGATAGGCGAGGATCCGGATCGGCGGTGCTTCCTGCTCGACAGTGCCCGTCTCCGCGAGGATGCTCGCGAGCTGCTCGTCGTCGATCGCGGCGCCAGGGGTTGCCGGCATCGATCGCAGGCGGTCTCCGAGTGTCGTCTCGAGGTCGCGTACGGTCTCGTCCGCATCGGGGTCGGTGCCGAGTGCGGCGCGGGTGTTCGACAGGTAGCGGAGCAGGTGGGCGTGGGCGGCGGCCGTCAGCGGGATCGTCTCCGCATGCCCACTCAGGCTCATGTGGTGGATCTGTTCCATGTCAGTGTCCGATCGTCGTGATCATGTCGGTGAGGGAGGACCAATAGGTGCGGAAGTCCAGGAGCTGCACTCGTCCGGCCTCGGTCAGGGAGAGGTACTTGCGAGGTGGACCGGACGTGGACTCCTGCCAGTCGTGTGCCAGGAGGTCTTCGCGTCGGAGCTTGTTCAGGAGGGGATAGAGCGTGGCTTCCTGGACGGGGAAGCCGGCTTCGCGGAGCGCCGTCGCGATCTCGCCCGCGTAGCGTCGCTGATGCTCGACCGAAGCGAGCACGAGCGGTTCGAGCATGCCTCGGCGGAGTGCCGCGAGCTTGCTATCTGGTTCCATGCCGGTACTGTAACACGACTCGGTACCGTGCGAGATGCGGTCAGCCGAGGTTCGTCCACCAGCGGACGCCGTCGAGGGTGACGCGCGTGGTCTCCTCGTGATGGAGGACGACGAGCAGGACGTCGTCGCAGTGCCGACAGCGAACCACCCACGCGTCTGGGGTGCCGAACACCAGCTCCGCGGCGAGGGGCGAGACGTCGCGGCACCCGAGGCACTGCGACATCGTGCCGCTCGGGTCGGTGCCGGTCAGCTCCGACAGGGTTCCGGCGAGGACGTTCCCGTCCAGATGCGAGGTCATCACGCGCCTCCGAACCGCTCGGTCTTGATGCGGGCCGGATCATGGCCGATCGCGACCAGGGTGTCGGCGACCGCCTCGACGAAGCCGGTCGGTCCGCAGACGAACACCGACGGGGCCTCGCCGCCGGTGGACTCGAGCGCCTGCAGGTCGGCCGCGACCAGACGGCCGGCGGGACGAGGCCAGCCGTCGGGTGCTCGCCGGGTGTAGATCCAGGTGACCTCGACCCCGGTCGCCGCAGCGAGCTCGTCGGCGAAGAAGGCGTCCTGCGGTGAGCGGACCGAGTACACGAGTCGGAACGGCGTCGTGCTCCCGGCCGCCTCGTGCGCTCGCACCATCGCCATGAGCGGCACGATGCCCGAACCTCCGCCGATCAGGAGGACCGGCTCCGTGTCCTCAGGGCGCCAGACGAACCAGCCGCCCAGTGGTCCACGCACCTCGACCTGGTCGCCGACCTCGATCGCGTCGACGAGGAAGGGTGAGACCTCGCCGTCGGGGACCCGGTCGACGGCGATCTCGATGCGGTCACCGGCGTCGGCCGAGGCGATCGAGTAGGAGCGGACCGCCTGGTAGCCGTCGGGTGCGGTGAGGCGGACGTCGGCGTGCTGCCCGGCGAGGTTCCCACCCCAGCCCGGGGCGTCCAGGATGAGGCTCCGCCCCGATGGGGTCAGCTGCGTCGCCGTGACCACGGTGGCCGGCTTCCAGACGTCGACATGGTTCGTGCGCCTCACGAGTACCGCTGTTCGAGCCAGGGATCACCGTAGGCGTGGTAGCCGTTCTGCTCCCAGAACCCCGGTTCGTCGTCCTGCTGCATGACGAGGCCGCGGATCCACTTCGCGCTCTTCCAGAAGTAGAGGTGCGGGATGAGAAGCCTCGCCGGGCCGCCGTGCTCCGCGGCGAGCGGCTCGCCGTCGAAGCCGGTGGCGATCCAGGCCTTGCCGTCCAGGAGGTCGTCGAGTGGGACGTTGGTCGTGTAACCGCCGTAGGAGTGGGCCATCACGAAGTCGTAGCCGCTCTCGACCTCGGCGAAGAGCGTGTCGAGGGAGACGCCCTGCCAGCTCGTGCCGAGCTTCGTCCACCGGGTCACGCAGTGGATGTCGCGGGTGATGTCGTCCTGCTGCAGGGCCTGCATGGCCGCCCAGTCCCAGCGGTGGGTCTCGCCCGTCTCCGTCCGGATCTGGAACTCCCACTCATCGGTGTCGATCCGCGGCGTGGGTCCGGCGGACAGGACCGGGAAGTCCTCGGTGAGGAACTGGCCTGGCGGGAGTCGGTCGTCCTGCTCCCGTGCCCGTCCTCCGAAACCGCGTGTGAACACCGCCATGTCGACCTCCTCAGGATGGTCATCACCCTAGTGAGCAGGTGTCGGTGAAGCCAGGCCCTCCTGGGGTCACCAAGTGGTTCCGGTCTCGCTCAGCCGGTGATGAGGTTCGACAGCGCGTCGATCGAGTGAACGACGGCGAGGGCGCCGGTGGCCTCTGCGGGCGAGCCGTAGCCCCACTCGACGAGGATCGTCGGGATCCCGTGCGCCGCTGCGCCCTCGATGTCGTGGAGGCGGTCGCCGACCAGTACGGTGCGGGACGTGTCGACGCCGGCGGCGGTGAGGCGCCGGAGGGCCTCACCGACGACGTCGGCCTTGCTGCTGCGAACCTCGTCCTCGGAGGCGCCCGTGACGACGGTGAAGTACTGGCTCAGGCCGAAGTGGTCGAGGATCGTGTTCGCCTGCGACTCGGGCTTCGAGGTCGCGAGCCCGATCGGGATCCCGGCCTCGGAGATGCGCGCGAGCAGTCCGGCGACGCCCGGGAACACCGCGGTGCCGACCTCGGCGCCCTCGATGGCGACCTGGCGACGGTACTCGGTGAGGGCGAGCTGCGACTGCAACGGGTCCATGTCCGCGAAGTCGCGGAAGGAGTCGAGCAGCGGCGGCCCGACCCAACGCAGCAGTGACTCGTCGGACGGGACGACGGCACCGACGTTCGCCAGGGTCGTCTTCATGCGGGAGATGATGCCGGGAGCCGAGTCCACGATCGTGCCGTCGAGGTCGAACAGCACGCAGGACCAGCTGCGGTGGAAGGACACGGTCGTACTCGCGAGGTAGAGATCGGTCACACGCTCCATCCTAGGGCGGCCCCTCCGGCTGCAAAGGGTTGTCAACCGGTTGCCAGAGTCGTAGGCTGACAGGACCGGCAGCCCGACTGCCTGGTTCCCGATGACGAGAACGAACGCGAAGGCGGAAGCGCACGTGAATGCACAACACCCGGTGAGCTGGACCCTGTCGGGCTTCGGAGACGAGATCGACGCCGACCCGACGACGCAGATCGCCGTGCTGGAGGCGCTCGGTGCATCGCACATCGAGGTCAGGAGCGCGTGGGGCGTCAACATCATCGACCTCGACGCCGACCAGCTCGCCCGACTCGATGCGCAGCTGCAGCGGTCCGGCATGGGCGTGTCCGCCATCGGATCGCCGATCGGCAAGGTCGACGTGGCCCTCGACGCCGAGCTGGAGGTCGCCCGCCTCGAGCGAGCGATCGCCGCTGCACATGCCCTCGGGACCCCCAACATCCGGATCTTCTCCTTCTTCCGCGGTGAGGGCGTGCCGGTGGAGGCCATCCGCGACGACGTCCTGGTCCGCATGCGCCTGCTCGCCGACCTGGCCGAGCGGGAGGGGGTCGTGCTCCTGCACGAGAACGAGAAGGACATCTACGGCGACGTCCCGGAGCGCATCCTCGACCTCGTCGAGTCGGTCGGATCACCGGCACTCCGTCTCGCCTGGGACAACGCGAACTTCGTCCAGGTGGGCGTCGCTCCGTTCGACGACGGCTACGCGATGCTGCGCCCCTACCTCGACTACCTGCAGGTCAAGGACGCGGTCGCCGCGAGCGGCCAGGTCGTGCCGTCCGGCGAGGGCGACGGGCAACTGCGTGAAACGCTCACGGCGTTGCGCGACGACGGCTACGCGGGGTTCGCCTCGCTCGAGCCGCACCTCGCCGACACCCACGCGCTCGGCGGCTTCTCGGGTCCCGCCTCGTTCGGCGTGGCCGCCCGGGCCTTCCGGAGGCTCACCGACGAGCTGGGGATCGAACTGCGATGAGCCGCAGGCCCGCACCCGTCCTCCGTCGCGTCGCCGTGGTCGGGTGCGGCGACATCTCCGCCCTCCACATCGCGGCGATCGGAACGGTGCCCGGTGCGCAGCTCGTGGCGGTGTGCGACGTCGACGCCGGCCGGCTCGATGCGGCGACGGCTGCGACGGGTGTCCCGGGCTTCACCGACCTCGATCGACTGTTCGAGGAGGCGCGACCCGACGTCGTCCACATCTGCACCCCGCACCACCTGCACGCCGACCAGGCGATCCGGGCGCTCGAGCGCGGGATCAGTGTCATCCTCGAGAAGCCCCTCGCCCACACGCGCAATGAGGCCGAACGGCTCCTGGCCGCGGCGGAGCACAGTCGCGCGAAGATCGCGGTGTGCTTCCAGAACCGCTACAACCAGCCGGCGGAGCGCGCCAAGGAACTCCTCGACTCGGGTGAGCTCGGCGCAGTGCTCGGCGCCTCGGCGGTCGTGCCGTGGCATCGGACGGCGGCCTACTACGAGGATCGCCCGTGGCGCGGTCGCTGGGAGACCGGCGGCGGTGGACTCCTCATGAACCAGGCGATCCACACGATCGACCTCGTGCAGTGGTTGGTCGGCGACCCGCTCGAGGCGACGGGGTCGATCGCCACCCGCGCGCTCGCCGAGGTGATCGAGGTCGAGGACACGGCCGAGCTGCGCATCGTGCACGCGGGTGGCGCGACGAGCACGGTCTACGCGACGGTCGCCGGGGTCGCGAACCTGCCCGTGACGATCGACGTCGTCTGCGCGTTGGGCACGCTGAGCTTGGGGGCCGAACTCACCGCACGCTTCGCCGATGGGCGCGTCGAGACCACCGTCGAGCGCGTGACCGCGAGCGGAGCGCGTGCCTACTGGGGCGTGTCCCACGAGCGGCTGATCCAGGACTTCTACGCGGGCCTCGACGAGCCGGGCGCCTTCTGGCTCCACCCCGCAGAAGCGCGGAAGGCGTTCGACGTGATCCAGGACGTCTACGACGCGGCGATCCCCGAGCGACGGTCGTCGGTCCTCGCCGCGCAGCTCGGCGGTCGCTGAGCCGTCACCCGCCGCGGGCTGTGACGGCTCAGGACGCTGCGGTCCGCTTGACGAGCAGCTGCGCTCCGTCCGGGTCGGGGAACCGCTCCACGTCTCGGACGGCCGTCTGCAGGACGGTGTCGAGGTGCTGGGACGCCAGGCTCACGCCACCCATCGCCACCGCCTCCGAACCCAGCGAGGAGACGACCACGTCCGGTGGCAGCGGGCAGATCTCGCCGAGGGTGCGGATGAAACGCGGCAGGAAGACGTCCGCGCCCGGAGCACTGCCGCCGCCGACCACGAGGAGTTCCGGATCGAGTGCGAGGACCATGGCCGCCGCGCCGGTGGCCAGGTCGTCCGCGAACTCGTCCATCGCCGTCAGGGCGATCCGATCACCGGCGCGAGCCGCGTCGAAGATCTCCTCGCGGGACGGCCGTGGTGAGCCGAGGACCGACTCGCCGTACCGCTCGTTCAGGCGGGACCACCGGAGTTCGGGCATCTCGCCGACGATCCCTGCCGCACCGTGCACGCCGCGATGCACCTTCCCGTCGACGATGGAGGCGGCGCTGGTGCGCACGCCGCAGAGGAGGTAGACGACGTCGCGGTGGCCCTGTGCCGCGCCGACGGTCAGTTCCGCGCGGGCACCGAGCGCGACGTCGCCCTCCACCAGGACGGCTCCGTCGAACTCCCGCTCGAACCGCTCGCGCAGGTTCAACCCGACCCAGTCCGGGAGTCCCGTCCCGCCGAAGTGCAGCACCTCGCCGTCCCGACCGATCGCGCCCGGGGATCCCACGGCGACGATCCACACCGACCCGCGGGTGAGGTCGAGGGTGCTGAGCACCGCATCGCCGGTCGCCAGCGCCAGGGTGATGCGCTCGGTCGCGCCCGTGTCCTCTGGGAGGCGAGCCGTGCGCTGGCCCAGGACGGCACCGGCGAGGTCGGTCACGACGGCGTGGATGTGGTTCGCGCCGATGTCGAGCGACAGGAGGTGGCCGAGTCCGGCCCGCACGCTGAAAGCGGTGGCGGGTCTGCCGATCCGGGACGCCGAGGCGCGTTCGACGGATTCGAGCCAGCCCATGTCGACGAGATCCGTCACGATCGCGTCGATGGCCGTGCGAGACAGCCCGGACGCGTCCGCCAGCTCCCGCAGGGTGAGTGACTGCGGGAGCAGGGCGCGCAGCACACCGAGCGAGTTCATCCTCCGGAGCAACGACCGACTGCCCATCGATCCGCCGGACGGCTCCACCATCGCCTCTCGAGGCATTCCCATTCCCCTCTTGCGACTTTTCACGGCACGTTGCAGTATTAACTCCGCCTCCCCGACTCTACCCGCGGCAGCCCCGCGGCGGCAGTCGGGAATCCCACGTCGACGCCGAGCGCGCGCCCACCCACACAGAAAGCCGGCCATGCTGCACACCTTCACCTTCGGTGACCTCCGCATCCCCGCGAACCTCGCCGGCGAACCGACCGCCACGAGCACGGGGTTCGTCGTGCCCGCCGGCCCGGTCGCGCTGCTCCACCCCTTCGGCGACACCGGCTTCTACCGGCACGGCTGGAACTCGTGGAGCCCGAGCGGGTGGACCACCACCGACGGCGAGACCATCGGCATCAAGAACAGCGCCGACCGGCTGCTCACCGCCGACGACGCGGTCAACGAGACCCCGCACCTCCACTCCGGCAGTGGTGTCGGTGCCATCGCCGGACCGGACGGCACCGTACTGCTCATCGGAACCCTCGGGCTCGGCAATCCCCGGGTCGGTGCCGACCGCAACACGATCTGGGCGCGGAGCGAGACCGACGAAGCCGAGTGGTTCGTCACGTTCGGACCGGAGCAGCAGGCCTTCGCCGACTACGCGGCGATCCTGTCCGAACGGCTCGGGCGGCGCTCGCAGCGCGCCGGTCGCGTCTGGAGCAGTTGGTACTCCTACTACGAGGGAATCGACGAGGGGCTGGTCGCCCGCACCGTGGCCGATCTCACCGGGTACCCCTTCGACGTGTTCCAGCTCGATGACGGCTGGGAGCCGGTCGTGGGCGACTGGACGGCCGGCCCGGACTTCCCGTCGGGCATGCAGGCGACCGCCGGTCGCATCGCCGAAGCCGGGTTCCGCCCGGGGCTCTGGCTCGCCCCGATGATCGCGCTTCCCGACTCCACGATCGCGCGGGAGCGCCCCGACCTCCTCGTGCAGGACGACGCCGGCCGAGCGCTTGCGACCGGCTACAACTGGAACTCCCACTACTACTCGCTCGACACCACCCAGCGGGAGGTGCAGGACCACCTCCGCGAGGTCTTCGAGCGCGTCACCGGGTGGGGCTTCAGCTACCTCAAGCTCGACTTCATGTACGCGGGCGCCGTCACCGGGCGGCGGCACCAGGACGTCCACCGTGAGACCGCCTACCGGGACGCGATCTCGTTCATCAGGGAGACCGTCGGCGACGACGTGTACCTGCTCGGCTGCGGCGTCCCGATGATCCCGTCCATCGGGGTGTTCGACGGCGCGCGCGTGGGGCCGGATGTCGGTCCGTTCTGGGACAACGCCGAACGGGTCGGCGATCCGTCGGGCGTCGGGGCCTGGAACTCCATCGTCGACTCCGTCAACCGCGTCTGGCTGAAGGACGTCTACGAGGTCGACCCCGACGCCGTCTACTTCCGCAGCGCTCGGAACCTCCTCGACCCCGTCGAACGTCGCATGCTCCAAGACGTCGCCGCCATCCTCGAGTTCAAGTCGACCTCCGACCCGGTGGTCTGGCTGCACGAGAGCGAACGCGCCGAACTCCGCCAGTACCTCACGGAGACGCCGACGGTCGAACAGACGGGGCGGTTCACGTTCCGCCTCGACGGCCGCGAGGTCGACCTGACTGCCGTCGTGGCGGGAGAGGCCCGCTCCGACACCTCGTACATCGGGTGACGCCTGGCGCTCGGCGGCGATCCGGCGTTATCCGATAAACGAACGCCGACCGCCCGGAAGTGGAGCTTTGGCACAGTCGTGGGATTCTGAGCAGGATGAGCGCGAAACCAGGGTCCGCGGAGCGGTTCGAGGCCGCGGGGAGCGACGTCGACGACGCTCGCGAGCTCTACCGCGAGGCCTACCGGATCGGCGGGATGACGGTCGAGCCGACCGCCGCCGAGTTCGGATACCGCTTCACCTCCACCGGCGACGACGACCTCTCCCTCCGTGCCTCGCAGGTCGAGGGACGGATCACGGGTGCGTCGTTCACCCAGGGTGAGTACGTGGTCTCCTGGATGACGCGTGGCGAAGGCGTCTCAGACCTGCTCGGCTCGCCGATGAAGTTCCTGCACGGGCAGCCGGCGATGTTCGCCAACGACCGCCCCGCGCAGTTCGACCTCATCGACTACCGGCTCAACATGATGCACTTCGGCGGCGCCTATCTCGAGGGTGTCGCGGGGGAGACCGAGGGGTCGGTGGGTCCGATCCGGTTCGACACGACGTTCCGCCCGTCGGGCGCGGGACTCCACCGATGGAACGCCTCCGTCGCGGCCGTCGCAGGGGTGGTCTACGACGACGACAGCCCGGCGCTCCTGCGCGCGGAGGCCAGGCGAGCGGCCGCGGTGTCGTTGCTCGAGACGTTCCCGCACCTCGCGCTCCGGCCGCCGACCGAGGTGGCCGTCACCGCCAGCGCTCGGACGCGGACCGCGGTGGAGTACCTCGTCGCGAACGCTCATCTGCCGATCCGCACCGAGGACGTCGCAGCGGCGGCCGGCATGAGCCTCCGCAGTCTGCAGTCGGCGTTCCGCCGGGAGTTCGACGTGACACCGGCCGACTACCTCCGCGCGGTCCGGCTCGACCGCGTCCGCGACGACCTGCGGGACGCCGACCCCGGACGGACGACGGTCGGTGACGTCGCCCGTCGGTGGGGGTTCGGTCATCTGGGGCGGTTCGCCGCCGGGTACTCGCGACGCTTCGGCGAGTACCCGAGTGCGACGCTGGCCTCGTCGAACACCATCGGAACCCGCCCGCGTTCCCTAGGCTGAGGCCATGACCCGATCCACCGTGACCGACCCGCACGCGCCCGAACCCGTCGGGCCGTACTCGCATGCGGCGTCCTGCCCGAGCGGGGCACTCCACCTTTCGGGGCAGACGCCCATCGACCCCTCGACCGGAACCCTCGTCGAGGGCGACGTCGCGGCACAGACCGAGCGGGTGTTCGCCAACCTCGAGTCGGTGCTGACGGCCGCCGGTCGAGGCTTCGGCGATGTCGTGAAGGTGAACGTGTACCTCGTCGACATGGCCGATTTCGCCGCGATGAACCGCGTCTACGAGACGGTCTTCTCGGCGCCCTACCCTGCGCGCACCACGGTCGCGGTCGTCGGGCTGCCGCTCGGCGCGCGCGTCGAGATCGAGCTCGTCGCCTGAGGACCACGCGAGGGGCGGCCCTACTTGTCCCAGGCCTCGGTCGGCGGCAGGCCCCGCGCGGTGCGTTCCTCGTTCAGCAGCGCTTCGATGAGCGGGAGTTTCGCCGCCGTGTAGGCGCGGCCCTCGTCGGTCCTGGCGAGCTCCAGCTTGAGCTCCTGATACCGGCGCCGAGCGGATGCGTCGTGCAGTAGCTTGTCTCGGAACAGCCGCTGGTTGCAGTGCTCCCACGCGTCTGGGCCGAACATGTGGAGGATGTGCGTGCGACGGGCTCGCTCTGAGCGGACGTACACGGCATGCGTCTTCGGTCCCGCGGCGTTCGGCTCGTACCCGAGCCCGGCCAGGAGCGGTCCGAGGGCGAACGGGTCGACGCCTGCCATCGCTCTCGCGGCGAGGTCGATGATCGGCTTGGCGACGAGACCAGGGACGGCGGTGCTCCCGATGTGCTCGATCGCGTCGATACGTCCGTCGAGGACGTCCGAGAGTCGCGCCGCCTCGTGTCGGAACGCCGTCGCCCACGCCGTCCGGTGCGGGCTCAGCTCGATCATCGGATCGAGCGTACCCCGCGGTCGGTCCCTGAGCCTGTCGAAGGGCTGGGTGACGCCCCGACTCAGTCCGTAGCCGGCGGCGGAGCGGTCGACTCGCGCATGATGAGCGTGGTCGCGAGGTCGGTGATGGTCGGGACGGCGGTGCCCCCGAGGTGCGCGAAGAGGGTCTGCACGGCGTAGGAGCCGGAGGCGATGTGCGGGCTGCGGATCGAGGTGAGTGCCGGTGTCGTGAAGTCCGAACCGAAGATGTCGTCGAAGCCGATGAGGCTCAGCTGGGTGGGCATCTCGACACCACGTGAGCGCAGCTCCAGCATGATGCCGATGGCCAGGAGGTCGTTGTACGCGAGGACCGCGGTGGCACCCGTCTCGAGCACAGCGGTGGCTGCCGCCCTGCCTGCGGCCATGTCGGGCTGCGTCGACGGAACCCGCACCGTCTCGATGCCGCGCTCCGCGCACAGCTCCCGTGTCCGGCTCCACCGATGCCGCGACATCCAGGACCGACCGGGGCCGGAGACGAACGCGAGCCTCCGGTGCCCGAGCTCGGCGAGATGGTCGATCGCCGCGGTGAGGCCCGGGTCGATGTCGGCGACGATGCTGTCGACGTCGTCGACCTGACGGTTGATCACGACGACGGGCTTCTCCTGGCCCAGCGCGCGCACGTCGTCGGGCAGAAGCCTCGAGGTCGCGAGGATGAGACCGTCGACCGACGGCATGAGCCGCCTGGCGGTCAGCAGCTCCATCTCCGCCGACTCCTTGAACTCCGCGAGCACGAGCGTGTAGTTGCGCTCGGCGGCCTCACGCTCCGCGCCGCGGACGACGTCGAAGAACATCGGGTTCGTGATGTCGGCGACGATGAGGCCGAGCGTGCCGGTGCGCCCGGTGGGGAGCGCTCGGGCGGCGGGGTTCGCGACGTAGTTGAGCTGCTTGGCGGCGTCGTGGATCTTCTGCGCCGTCTTCTCGTTGATGCGGCCAGGGCGGCTCAGCGCCCGCGAAACGGTCGACGGGTTGACGCCGGCGAGCTGTGCGATGTCGTAGATCGTCGCGGCACGTTTCGTCTTCGCGGCCCCTGCCGTGGGTTCGGGCGTTCCGGGCTCGGGAGCGACCGTCTCCGCGGATGCGTCAGAGGTGCTCATGGGGCCCGCTCCTCTCGATCGCCGCCCTCGGCGACCTGAGCCATCGTACTGCCGCGGCCTCGGCGTGCGGGCTCAGGCCGGCCTGGTCAGCGGGTCGCGACATCGAGTGCGTGGCTGGCCCATTCGTACGACAGGCGGTGCGACTCGTAGACGCTCTCGACGCTCGGGAAGTCGACCTCGATCATGTAGTCCCCGTCGTAGTCCGCGGGCATCGCCGCGACGATCGCGTCGAAGTCGAGCACACCGAGCCCGGGTTCCGCCCACAGCCGCTTCGTCTGCGACGTCTCGTGGTAGCTCAGCGCGCCGTCCGCTGCGCCGTCGAGGTGATCGACGTAGACGTCCTTGATGTGGATGCCGCCGACGCGGTCGCGGTAGTCGGTGATCATCGCGACCGGGTCCGCTCCCGCCCAGCGAAGATGTCCGGTGTCGGGCCCGAACCCGATGAGGTCCGGTCCGAGGGTGTCGAGCAGACTGCGGATCTCGTGCTCGGTCTCGAAGACACCACCGACGTGCGAGTGGTGCAGGGGGCGGATCCCCTCGGCGAGCAGGACCTCGCAGGTCCGGCCGGCGTTCTCGATGGCCAGGTCGAGGCGCTCCTGGGAGAAGTCGGCGCCGATCGCCGGCGTCGCCATGCGCGCCGGGATCGCCATCGAGGAGATCATCGTCCGGTCGAGTCCGAGGGAGGCCTGCGCCGCCCCGAACGCCTTCGCCGCCTCGAGGACCTCCGCCAGGTCGACCGTCTCGTCGAACGGGCTGCTGAACAGGCTGAGCGACGGTGCGAGGCCGTAGCCGCCGATCCACGTGCGGTACTCGTCGGCGGTCATGCCCTCGGGGATGTCGGCCTTCACCGCGGTGAACCCGATGCGCTGGAAGTCGGCGAAGGCCTCCTCGAACACCTCGCGGGTCTTGCCGCGCGCACTCCAGTACGGGATGGGGTTCGCCGCCACCCGGTTCGACCGCTGGGCGCTCATCGTGACACCGCCGCAGCGGCGTCGAGGCGGACCGGCTGGCCCGTGCGTGCGGATTCGTAGAGACCGGTGATGATCGAGATCGCCTGGCGGTTCTCGGCCAGCGTCACGCGGAGCGAATCCTCCCCGCGGATCGCGGCGAGGACGTTCCGGTACTGGCGCAGGTGCGCGTCCGACATCTGTCCGGCGACGCTCGAGCCCGCCTGCGTCTCGTCGGCGAACTGCGCCGCCTGGTTCGTGTCCTTGCCCTGCGAGCCGAAGAAGGCCTCGGCGCGCTCCATCCCCGCGGGGGTGGAGTGGAAGTACGTCAGCTGGTCGTTCTCGATGACCGCGGAGCCGCGGTCACCGTGGACCTGCAGCCGCGCGACGAGGCCCGGGTAGACGGCCGTCGAGCCGTGGATGACGCCGAGCGCGCCGGATGCGAAGCGGACGACACCCACCGCGACGTCCTCGGTCTCGATGCGCTCGTGGGCGAGGAGCGCGGTGTACCCGAAGACCTCGACGGGACGTCCGAGGAGGGCGACCAGCAGGTCGACCGTGTGCACGCCCTGGTTCATGAGCGCGCCGCCGCCGTCGAGCGCCCAGGTGCCGCGCCAGTCGCCGGAGTCGTAGTAGCTCTGCCCGCGCCACCAGTCGACCGATGCGATGCCCGAGGTGATGCGCCCGAGGTCTCCGCGTTCGGCGGCGGCGAGGACGATCTCCGTCGACGGGTCGAAGCGGTGCTGGGAGATGACGGTCACGACGGTACCGGCGCGCTCCTGGGCGGCGATGATGTCGTCCGTCCGCGAGACGGTGACGTCGGCCGGCTTCTCGATGATGACGTGCTTGCCGGCCTCGAGCGCCTCGATGGCGAGGTCGGCGTGCAGACCGGTGGGCGTGCAGACGACGACGATGTCGGGGTCGGTCTGCGCCAGCGCCTCCGTGAGGGTCGTGAACGCGCGTCCGCCGCGCTCGGCGACGAGGGCCTCCGCCTTCGCGAGCTCCGGGTCGGCGACGGCGACGAGTTCCAGCTCGTCGCGCAACTGGTCGATGACGATGCCGTGCTGCTTCGAGATGATGCCGGCGCCGGCGATGGCGATGCGGTGCGGTCGGGACATGCGGGGGTTCGCTCCAGTTCTGTGCGTGGGGTGCGTCGGTGTCCGTGCCGGCTCAGGCGAGCTGACGGAGGTGCGCGAGGGCGGCCTCGAGCTCCGGTTCGAAGTCCTCGAAGAGGCACTCGACGGTGATGGGGCCGTCGTAGCCGCCGTCTCGGAGGGCCGTGATGAATTCGGCGAGTGGCCAGTCGCCCTGGCCGGGCGGCCGTCGTCCGGCATCGGCGATGTGGGCGTGTCCGATGCGGGCGCCGAGGGCCTGGATGACGGCGAACGGCTCCTTCTCCAGCATGATGTGGAAGAGGTCGGCGACGACGGGCACGCGGTCGATCTCGAACTCGTCGAGGAAGGCGACCGTCTCCTCGAGCGAGTTGAGCAGGTTCGTCTCGTCACGGTTCAGCGGCTCGAGGACGATCTGCAGTCCGTTCCGCTCCGCCGCGTCGCGCGTCTCGACGACGACCTCTGCGAACCTCGCGCGGGCGGCCGCGACGTCCACCCCGGTGGGGATGGTGCGCGCCGTCCCGCTTCCGAACACGATCTTCGCGCCGGGCTCCGAGACCGAACCGATGATCGGCATGACGGCGTCGAGGTACGCGGTGACGCGTTCCGCCGGGAAGCCGGGGTCGGCGAGTGACAGGTCGCCGGGGAACAGGATGGCGAACGAGCCGCGTCGGACGCTCACGTCGTAGTCGGGGTGGCGCGTCCACCCGGCTCCGTCGGCGACGACGAGGTTGCCGACGATGGTCGGTTCCGCGTAGTCGGCTCCGGACGCGAACGCACCGGGGATGCGTTCGGAGGGGACGATCACGCCGTACCCCGTGAGCGGGTGCCGCTGGGCGGTCGCGATGTCGATACGAACGCTGCTTGCCACTGCAATCTCCTGTGATAGCCGGGTCTGCTCCTCGCGTCGCTGACGCGTTCCAGTGGTCCTGGACCACGACGGTTCCGGTCGGAAGCGGGATCAGTCTCGCAGACGGTCGGCGTTCCGGCAAGCGATTGCCAGCAGGATGTGGCAATCGGTTGACAGACGGAGACCTCACCGTTTCAATGGAGGCGTGCCGACGACGCTGCAGAACGATCCAGACCGCCTCCTCCCCGCCGACCCGGGGACGCGCGACGTCGCCAGGGCGCTCTACCGCTCGGTCGAGGCCCTGCCGATCATCTCGCCGCACGGGCACGTGGATCCGGCGATCCTCGTCGAGGACACCCCGTTCGCGAACGCCACCGAGCTGTTCCTCCGGCACGACCACTACGTCACCCGCCTGCTGCACGCCGCCGGGTTCTCCCTCGCGGACGTCGGCGTGCCCGACCTCGCGGAGGGTGGTGCCGTCGCCGCGCCGCGGGATGCCTGGCGACGCTTCTGCGAGCACTGGCACCTGTACGCCGGCACCGCCTCCGGGTACTGGCTGAGCTCGATCCTCGGTGAGCAGTTCGGTGTCACGGAGCAGCCGGACGGAGCGAACGCCGACCGGCTCTTCGACACGATCCAGGAGGCGCTCCAAGCGCCGGCGTTCCGTCCGCGTGCGCTGTTCGACCGCTTCCGCATCGAGGTGCTCGCGACCACCGACGACCCGATGGACGACCTCGCCGCGCATGCCGCCCTCGCGGCGGACCCCACCTTCAGCGGGCGCGTCCTGCCGACCTTCCGGCCTGACGCGTACCTCGATCCGTCGAAGGCCGGGTGGGTGGAGCGAGTCGCTTCGCTCGCCGCCTGGAACGGGACGCCGGAGGGCAGCTACCGCGGCTATCTCGAGGCGCTCGCCGGGCGCCGTCGCCACTTCATCGAGCACGGGGCGGTGTCGGCCGACCACGGTGTCCCGCAGCCACTCACGCTCGAACTGGAGGAGGCGGACGCCGCAGCGCTGTTCGACCGCGCGCTGTCGGGGACCGCCGACGCCGCGGACCTTGAACGGTTCGCCGCGCACATGCTGTTCGAGAGTGCCCGGATGAGCGTCGAGGACGGCCTCGTCATGACGGTCCACCCCGGCGTCCACCGCAACCACCACGCGCCGACGCTCGCCCGCTTCGGACCGGACACCGGGCACGACCTCCCGGTCCGCACCGACTACGTCCGCCCCCTGCGTCCGCTGCTGGAGCGCTTCGGCACGGCTCCGGGGTTCCACCTCGTCCTCTTCAGCGTCGACGAGACGAGCTACTCGCGGGAGATCGCGCCGCTCGCCGGGTTCTACCCGAGTGTCTTCATCGGCGCGCCGTGGTGGTTCCTCGACGCGCCCGACGCCGTCCTGCGCTTCCGGTCCGCCGTGACGGAGACGGCAGGATTCTCACGCGGATCGGGGTTCATCGACGACACGCGGGCGTTCCTCTCGATCCCCGCCCGACACGACATGTCCCGGCGCCTCGACGCCTCCTTCCTCGCGCGACTCGTGCGGGAGGGGCGCATCGACGAGGCGACGGCCGAACGCATCATCCTCGACCTCGTCGTCGAGCAGCCGCGACGGGTGTTCAAGCTGTGAGCACCGTGACGAACGTGGACAGCGCTGCCGGAGCGCCGGGGGAGCAGGCGGTCCAGCGTCTGTCCCGCGCGCGGCTGCCCGAGTTCCCATCGGCACCGGTCCGGATCGTCCACCTCGGACTCGGCGCCTTCCACCGTGCCCACCAGGCCTGGTACACCCAGCTCGTCGACCCCGATCACGAGTGGGGCATCGCCGCCTTCACCGGCCGGAGCCCGCAGGCCGCAGTCGACCTGGACGCCCAGGACTGCCTCTACACGGTCGTCGAGCGCTCGGCGGACGGCGACTCGGCCACGATCGTCGGTTCGATCGTCGAGGCGCGGGACGGCGCCGACGTCGCACGGCTCCATGACCTCCTCGCCGCTGAGACCACCGCCATCGTCACCCTCACCGTCACCGAGTCCGGGTACCGGCTCGATGCCGAGGGCAAGCCGGACGCGTCGGATCCGGCGGTCGAGCGGGACGTCACGCTGCTGTCGGACGCCTTGGACGGCGGGGCGGAACTCCGCGATGCCCGACCGACGACGACGCTCGGCAGACTGCTCCTCGGCCTCGAAGCCCGTCGTCGCGCCGGGGCCGGTCCGATCGCGATCGTGCCGTGCGACAACATCGCCGACGGCGGTGCGCTCGTCCGTCGTGCGATGCTCGCCCTTGCCGACCGGGTCCGCCCGGAGACCGCTCGGTGGATCGCCGACGAGGTCTCGTTCGTCTCGTCCTCGGTCGACCGCATCACGCCGCGTCCCACGCCTGCCGACGAAGCGACGGCCGCGACGCTCACCGGATTCGCTGATGCCAGCCCCGTCGTCACCGAGCCCTTCACCGACTGGGTGCTGAGCGGCGACTTCCCCGCCGGGCGACCGGCGTGGGAGTCCGCGGGTGCCCGGTTCGTCGACGACCTCAAGCCCTACGAGCAACGCAAACTGCGGCTGCTCAATGGCGCCCACAGCCTCCTCGCCTACGCGGGCCCGCTGCGCGGTCATGCGACGGTCGCCGAGGCGGTCGGTGACGAGCAGTGCCGGGCCTGGGTCGAGGAGTACTGGGACGAGACGGAGCGCCACCTGCCTGACGACCTCGGGCTGACGGCGTATCGCACCGCACTCCTGGAGCGCTTCGACAACGCGCGCATCGAGCACCGGTTGCAGCAGATCGCCCTCGAGGGGGTCACCAAGCTGCGAGTGCGGATCGTGTCGACCCTCCTCGCGGAACGGGCCGCCGGTCGGCCGGGAACCGGGGCCTTGCGCGTGATCGCCGCGTGGGTGGCGGCTGTAGAGAGCGACGACCGCCCGGGCGATGCGAGCGGTGCCGCGGTCGCCGAGGCACTCCGGTTCCACGGCCGGGAGCGGACCGCGGCGCTCGTGCGCCTGATCGATCCCCGCCTCCTCGACTCGGAGACGGATGACGGTTCCACGCTCGTCACCGAGCTGGAGCACCTGGTCGACGAGCTGACCGGACGCCCACGGAACCCCTGACACCCGCCGCTGCAGCCGACCCGCAGTCCGTCGGAACCACCCCGGCCACATCGGCCGCAACGCACGAAGGAGTAGTACCCATGAACATCGACAAGGCCGAGGTCATCGTCACGAGTCCCGACCGGAACTTCGTGACGTTGAAGCTCACGACCGACGACGGCCTGACCGGCCTCGGGGACGCGACGCTGAACGGGCGCGAGCTGGCGGTGGTGGCGTATCTGACCGAGCACGTCGTCCCGCTGCTGCTCGGGCGCGATGCGTCGCGGATCGAGGACACCTGGCAGTTCCTGTACCGCTCGGCGTACTGGCGGCGGGGTCCGGTGACGATGGCGGCGATCGCGGCGGTCGACATGGCGCTGTGGGACATCAAGGGCAAGGCTGCGGGCATGCCGGTGTACCAGCTGCTGGGCGGGGCGTCCCGGACGGGGCTGCTCGCCTACGGGCACGCGTCGGGGAAGACGAACGAGGAGCTGTTCGACAGCGTGCGCGAACACCAGGCGCAGGGCTACAAGGCCATCCGAATCCAGACGGCGGTGCCGGGGCTGAAGTCGATCTACGGGATCGCCTCCAACGCCACGTTCGAGGGCAACACCGGTGTCCGCTACGACCACGAGCCGGCGCAGCGCGGTGGCCTGCCGAACGAGGAGGACTGGGACACCCGGTCGTACCTGCGTCACCTGCCGACGGTGTTCGAGGCGGTGCGGAACGAGTTCGGGCCGGACCTGCCGTTGCTGCACGACGGGCACCACCGGATGACGCCGATCCAGGCCGCGAAGCTCGGCAAGAGCCTCGAACCCTACGACCTGTTCTGGTTGGAGGACTGCACGCCGGCGGAGAACCCGGAGGCGTTGCGTCTCGTGCGGCAGCACACGACGACGCCGCTGGCGATCGGGGAGATCTTCAACACGGTGTGGGACTACCAGCAGATCATCCGGGAGCAGCTGATCGACTACGTCCGCAGCGCGGTCACGCACACTGGCGGGATCACGCATCTGAAGAAGGTGCTCGACTACGCCTCGCAGTATCAGATCAAGTCGGGCATGCACGGGCCGACGGACATCTCGCCGGTGGGGATGGCCGCCGCGATGCACCTCGGCTTGTCGATCCACAACTTCGGCATCCAGGAGTACATGAAGCACGGCGAGAAGACCGACGCCGTGTTCCAGCAGTCGTACACCTGGGAGAGCGGCATGCTGCACCCGGGAGAAGCACCGGGGCTGGGTGTCGAGTTGGACGTCGACGAGGCGGGCAAGTACCCGTACCAGCGCGCCTACCTGCCCTACAACCGTCTCGCCGACGGCACCGTCCACGACTGGTGATCCCTGCGGCCAGCGCGGTGCGCTGACCCGACCGCGCCCCTGTGGCGTGAGTGCGCCCCTCCGGAGGCCCGCGCTCACGTCACAGGGGCGCGCTCACGAATGCCTCGAAACATGGTCAGCCCGCGAGGAGGGCGACGCCGATCACGACGACGGTCGCCGCGGCGATCCGGCGCACGGGTCGTCCCTCGCGGAGCACGAGCGCGCCGAACAGGCTGACGAGGATGACGCTCACCTCGCGCATCGGCGCGACGAGCGCGACCGGTGCCATGGTGATGGCGACGAGCACGAGGATGTACGACATCGGCGAGAGCACCCCGAAAGCGAGGATGCGCGGCCAGTGGGCGCGCAGGACCGTCGGCAGCTCGCGTGCGCGGCGCCCGAGTGACCCGGAGAACAGCACGACCTCGACCGCGGTGCAGCCGACCATGAACGCGACGGGCGAGGCGCCCCACGTGCGGACGGCGTGCGCGTCCCAGATCGTGTAGGCCGCGATCGCGACCCCGGTGAGGAGTCCGAAGGCGACTGCAGGGTCGATGCGTCGTCGCGTGGCGCGTACGTCGACGGCGACCGGTGCCGGGTCGCTCCCGCGGTCGACGAACCCGATCGCGACGACGCCGACGACGATCGCCGCGACGCCGAGGAGCGCGAGCAGCGATGGGCGCTCGCCGAGGACGAGGACGGCGATGATCACGCTGATCGTCGGGCCGGTGCCGCGCGCCGTGGCGTAGACGGTGGAGAGGCGTCCGCTGGCGTAGCCGCGTTGCAGCACGAGCATGTAGACGTAGTGCAGCACGGCGGAGACGACGACGCCGATGGCGAAGCCGGCGAGGTCGTCCGTACCGAGACCGCCGGTGAAGGGGACGACGATCGCCCACAGCACGGTGCTCGCCACGGCGCCCCACCAGAGGAAGGGCATGCCGATCCGGCTGACGCCGTGGGCGATGATGTTCCACGCCGCATGGCAGACTGCGGCGGCGAGGACGATGGTGACGGCGAGCAGAGACACGTGAGACCCTTCCGATCCTCGCGGGCGCGACGATCAGGGTCCTCCGGGCTTTTATCCTGTCAGATGACGGTCGTCGGCTGGCCGCCGACCGTGGCGCCGCTCGGACCCGTCGAGCTGTCGCTCCGGAACCCTAGGCGCTATGGCGCACCACGCTACCAGCCTCCGGCGAGGCGTGTCCGTGCGTCAGTCGACGATCGCGATGGCGTCGATCTCGACGAGCATCTCCTCGCGGGGGAGGCCCGTGAAGACCGTGGTGCGGGAGGGCAGGACGCCGCCCTTCACGCGCGAACCGACGAACTCACCGTAGGCGTCGTTCATGATCGCGAAGTCCTCGCGCTTGGTGAGGTAGACGCGCAGCATCATGACGTCGTCGAAGGTCGCGCCGCCGGCCGCGAGGATCGCCTCGACGTTCTGCAGCGTGCGGGTGGTCTGCGCGGCGACGTCGCCCGGGAACAGGTACTCGTTCGTCGCGGGGTCGACGGGGCCCTGGCCGGAGACCTGGACGAAGTTGCCCTTGCGGACGCCCTGGGAGAAGGTGTGCGCGGGAGCCGGGGCGTCGGTGGTGGAGATGGCGGTGCGGTCGGTCATGGGGGTGTGTCCTTCGGTTGGTGGCCCTTCGACAAGCTCAGGGACCGGGGTGGGTGGTCAGGGACGGGGTAGGTGGCCCTTCGACAAGCTCAGGGACCGGATGGTGGGGCTCAGGGATGGGAGCGGCGGGAGGTCAGGCGGTCGCGGGGGCCTCGGCGGGCGCCGGCGGTGCGTAGCCGAGTTCGGCGGAGATCGCGGTCGTGGTGGCGAGGAGCTGCGGCAGGAGGGCGCGGACGCCGCTGTGGGGGAGCACCATCGTCGGGACCGAGATCGACACCGCCGCGGTGACCCGGCCGTCGGGCCCGAAGACCGGCGCGGCCACGCAGTTCATGAAGCTCTCGTGCTCCTCGTGGTCCTCGGCCCATCCGCGTTCGGTCGAACGCTCGATCTCGGCGAGCAGGGCGTCGGCGTCGGTGATGGTCTTGTCGGTGTACCGCTCGAAGACGATGCCGGTGACGACGCGTCGACGCTCCGCCTCGTCGAGTCCACCCAGGAGGACCTTCGCGACCCCGGTCGCGTACAGGGAGGCGGGCAGGCCGACACGCGAGTACATGCGGAGGGGCTGACGGGACTCGACCTTGTCGATGTAGAAGACGGAACCGCTCTCGTAGGCGGCGAGGTGCACCGTCTGGCCCGTGGCCGCCCCGAGCGCCCGGATGTGCGGAGCGGCGACGCCGCGGACGTCCTGCTCGTCGAGCGCGGTCTGGGTCAGCTCGAACATCGCCCGCCCGAGGTGGTACCGGAACGACGCGTCGCGCGTGACGAAGCCGTGCTCCTCGAGCGTGTTGAGCAGGCGCAGCACCGTGGTCTTGTGCACGCCGGCCGTCGCCGCGAGCGCGTCGAGGGAGTTGGTGCCCGAGACGATCTCGCGGAGGAGGTCGAGGGCCCGGGACAGCGATTGACTCATGCGTCGATCATCCCGTGCGCGCCGACCGTGGTCCACGGCAGCGGGTGGTCCGCGGTGATCCGCCACGACGCCCATTCCTCATCGGACGCCTCGACGATGGTGTCCACGCCCTGCGCGTCGGGCACGAGCTCGGGGCGGTCGCCGTGGCAGATGAGCGTCGACGCCGCGACCGCGTGGCCGAGCCGCGTGCAGGCGGTGTCGGAGCGACCCGAGGCCAGCCCGGCGAGGTAGCCGGCTGCGAACGCGTCGCCCGCACCGACGGTCTCGACGACGTCGACCGACAACGACCGCACCTCGATGCCCGCCTCGGAGTCACGGTGGAGGGTGGTCGCTGCGTTCTCCTCGTCCTTGAGCACGATGCGCTGCAGGGTCGGCAGCTCGGCGAAGAGGCGGGCGGCGTCCGTGTGGCCGAAGAACAGCTCCGCTTCGTCGACGCCGAGGAACAGGACGGACGCCTGGTCGAGCAGGCGGTGCAGCGGGGCGGTCGAGCGACGCTCCCAGAGGCGCGGCCGGAAGTTGAGGTCGACGCTCAGGACGGTGTCGCGGGGGAGCGCGTCGCCCAGCTCGCCGACGAGCAGCGCCGTCGAGTCGGAGAGCGCCGGGGTGATGCCGGAGGTGTGCACGATGGCGGAGGCGGTGATGGCCGCCCGGGTCGCCTCGTGCCGCAGGGTGTCGGCGCCGAGCTGCGACGCTGCGGACTCGCTGCGGTAGTAGTGCATCCGCGGCCGACGGTCGCCGTCGGCGCTCACGACCGTCTCCTTGACGTAGAGGCCGGTGGGCCGGTGGTCGTCGCGTTCGACGGCGTCGGTGAGGACGCCGTCGTGCCGGGCCGTCTCGAGGATGTAGTCGCCGAACCCGTCATCGCCGAGGCGCGAGATCCAGTGGGTGGGGACGCCCAGGCGCGCGAGGCTCGAGGCGACGTTGAACTCGGCGCCCCCGACGCCCGTCCGGTATTCGCGGGCTTCGGCGACCGGGAGCTGGTTCTCGGGCAGGAGGACGACCATCGCTTCGCCGATCGTGCTCACGGTGGACGGTGACATCATCATCACGGTTCCCCTCGCGTCTCGGCCGGGTCCGGTTGACGGCCTGTGGACGCAATGCTAGAACAGACGTAGCGCTGGATGCAATGTACGTTGCAAGATGCGCAACGCTAGGCGCTCACGACGTCGGCGGGTGCAGCGCTCGATCGCGAAACGAGGAGACGATGACGGACGACTTCGATGCCGGCGCGCTGGGTGTGCTCGACGGCAGCCTCAAGGGCTTCCCGCCGGCGTCCGTCGGGACCGACGCCGCCACGTTCCTCGCCGGTCGACCGGCGCTCGCCGACTTCACGACGCCGCTCGTCACGCTCGACCGCTCGGCGGTCACCGACAACGTCGAGACCATGCGGCAGTGGTGCGACCATGCAGGGGTGGGCCTCGCACCGCACGGCAAGACGACGATGAACCGAGCCCTGTGGCAGCGTCAGCTCGACGCGGGTGCCTGGGGCATCACCGTCGCGACCCCGTGGCAGCTCTCCGTCGCGCTCGACTGGTCGATCCCCCGCGTGATGTTGGCCAACGCCCTCGTGCAGCCCGAACACCTGCGCGCCGTCGGACGGTCCCTCGACAGCGGGGACGCCGAGATCGTCGTGTGGGCCGACTCCGTCCGAGCCGTGCAGATCATGTCGCGCGT
The DNA here is from genome assembly GCF_902506515.1 of Plantibacter sp. T3. Classification (NCBI taxonomy): domain Bacteria; kingdom Bacillati; phylum Actinomycetota; class Actinomycetes; order Micrococcales; family Microbacteriaceae; genus Plantibacter; species Plantibacter sp. T3. Next base: position 819,053 of record NZ_LR733286.1, read on the forward strand.
GCTCGCCGAGCAGCCACCCCGTCGCCCCCTCCACGTGCTCGTGGAACTCGGTGCGCCGGGTGGCCGCACCGGAGCCCGGGACCAGGCCACCGCGCTCGAGATCGCCGAGGCCGTCGTCGCCTCGCCCGAGCTCGCGCTCGCCGGCGTCAGCGGCTACGAGGGGGCCCTCGCGCACCACGGCGACGACGGTTCGCTGCAGATCGTCCGCGACTACCTGGAGTCGCTCGCCACTCTCCATGACGCGCTCCTCGCAGGCGGCCGGTACGACGAACGTGTCCGGACGCTCATCGTGACCGCCGGGGGCAGCGCCTACTTCGACGTGGTCGCCGAGGTCCTCGCCGGACTGCGCGACCTCGACGGTGCTCACGGACGCGCCGTCGACGTGCTGCTGCGCTCCGGCGCATACGTCACCCACGACGACGGCTTCTACCGCGGCATCACCCCGCTCGGCCGCCACGAGGGCACCGGCGACTTCCGCTCCGCGATCCACGGCTGGGCGACGATCGTCTCCCGCCCCGAGCCCGGCCTCGCGCTCGTCGACGGCGGGAAGCGCGACTTCCCGTTCGACGAGGGGCTCCCCGAGGTGCAGGGCGTCCGTCGCGCCGGGTCCGCCACCGTCGAACCGCTCCCGGGCGCGACGACCACGGCCATGAACGACCAGCACACCTTCGTCTCCCTGCCGCCCGGCAGCGACGTCGAGGTCGGCGACGTCATCCGCCTGGGCCTCTCCCACCCGTGCACCACCTTCGACAAGTGGCGTGCCCTCGTGGTCATCGACGACGTCCGTCTCGCCGAACCGAGCGCCGTCGACGCCGTCACCACCACCTTCGGCTGAGCCGAACCGAACAGGAGCCCGCATGACGCTCGAGACCCCTCCCTCCACGCCGCACACCCTCGACGCCCTGTACGCCGACCGCGCCATCGCCGTCGTCCGCGTACCCGTCATCCCCGACCCGGTCGAACTCTGCCGGGCGCTCGCCGCGGGCGGGATCCGCAGTGTGGAGTTCACCTTCACCACGCCGGGCGTCGAAGCGCTCATCCGCGCCGCGGCCGACGCGATCGGCGACCACGGGGCCGTGATCGGCGCGGGGACGGTCGTGGACCGCGACACCGCGCAGCGCGCCGTCGACAGCGGTGCGCAGTTCCTGGTCACGCCCGGTCTGAGCGAGGAGGTGGCCGAGGTCGCCACCGCCGCCGGCATCCCGTTCCTGCTCGGTGCGATGACGCCGAGCGAGGTCATGCGCGCCGCGTCGCTCGGTTCCCACGCGGTGAAGATCTTCCCGGCCGCCGCCATGGGGCCCGGCTTCCTCAAGGACCTCAAGGGCCCGTTCCCGGGTCTCCGGCTCGTGCCCTCGGGCGGACTGCACGCCGGCAACGCCCGGGAGTACATCCAGGCCGGCGCAGCCGCGGTGACCGCGGGGTCGAGTGTGGTCGGTGCGGCCGACGTCGCCGCGGCGGACTGGGCCGGGATCACCGAGCGCGCGACCGCCTTCACCACGGCGGCCCTCCTGCCGTGACGTCGCGACCGACGGACGATGCGCGCGCGGTGGTCATCCGCGGCGCTCGCATCGTCGACGGCACCGGCGGACCGAGCGTGCACGGGTCGCTGCTCATCGGCCGGGGCCGCATCATCGCGATCGGGGCGTCCGCCGAGGCCGACGCGCCCGCCGACGCCCTGATCATCGACGCCGAGGGTCTCGTCGCCTCACCTGGCTTCATCGACATGCACGCCCACTCCGACCTCGCCGTCCTCCGCGACCACGAGCACCTCGCCAAGGTCTCGCAGGGCGTCACCACGGAGGTCCTCGGACAGGACGGGCTCTCCTACGCCCCGACGGACGACCGCACCATGGCCATCGTCCGGCAGCAGATCGCCGGCTGGAACGGGCAACCCGGCGACGTCGACTTCGCGTGGCGGACCGTCGGCGAGTACCTCGACCGGGTCGACCGCGGAGCCGCGCTGAACGTCGCCTACCTCGTGCCGCAGGGCTCCGTGCGGATGCTCGTGGTCGGCACCGAGAACCGGGCTGCGACCGCTGACGAGATCGCTCGCATGCAGGAGCTCGTCGCGGCGGGTCTGCGGGAGGGGGCCGTCGGCATGTCCTCCGGCCTCACCTACGTGCCCGGCATGTTCGCCGACACCGAGGAGCTCGTCGCGCTGTGCCGCACCGTCGCGGAGCACGGCGGCTTCTACGCTCCGCACCAACGTTCGTACGGCAAGGGCGCGCTCGAGGCGTACGCGGAGATGATCGACATCAGTCGTCGTTCCGGGTGCGCGCTGCACCTCACGCACGCGACGATGAACTTCGGCGTCAACGCCGGCCGGGCCGCCGAACTCGTGGCGCTCATCGACGCCGCCATCGCCGACGGGGTCGACATCACGCTCGACACCTATCCCTATCTGCCAGGTTCGACGACCCTGTCGGCGTTGCTGCCGAGCTGGGCGGCGGTCGGCGGGCCAGACGCGACGATCGAGCGCCTGGGTGACGACGACGTCCGTGCGCGGATCCGATACGAGCTCGAGGTGCTCGGCACGGACGGTTGTCACGGTGTCGTCACCGACTGGGCCACGATCGAGATCTCCGGCGTCGCGAACCCCGAGCTCGCCGGCTTCGTCGGGCGGACCGTCGCCGACATCGCCGCCGAGGACGCGGGACACGCGTGGTCGGGCGACCCGACGGCCCTGTTCTTCGCGCTGCTCGAAGCCGACCGGCTCGCGACCGGCATCCTCCAGCACGTCGGCGACGAGGCCAACGTGCGCACGATGATGGTGCACCCGGCCCACACGGGCGGCAGCGACGGGATCCTCGTCGGCGCAAAGCCACACCCGCGTGCCTGGGGCACCTTCCCGCGCTACCTCGGCCACTACGTCCGCGAGGAGGGTGTGCTCGGGCTGGAAGACGCCGTCGCCCACCTCACCTCGCGTCCGGCCGCGCGTCTCGGTCTCAGCGACCGCGGCGTGCTCCGCGTCGGAGCCGTCGCCGACCTCGTCCTGTTCGACCCCGCGACCATCGCCGACCGCGCGACGTTCGCCGAACCCCGCCAGCAGGCCGCCGGCATCCCGTGGGTCTTCGTGAACGGGGCCGCCGTCATCGCCGACGGTCGACGCACCCACGCCGTCCCCGGTCGCTCGATCCGCCGCAGCCCGGCCTGACCGCTCCCTCGTCCCTCCCCGCGCCCACAGACACAGAAGGTCCTCCCATGCCCATCACCGCCCTCGCGCGCAGCGTCGTAGCCGCCGCCGCACCAGCCCCGAGCGATCCCATCGGATGGCTGCAGCAGACCACCCCCGGCCTGCTCATCCTGTGCGCGGTCGCCATCGCGGTGCTGCTGTTCCTCATCATCCGGGTGAAGCTCGAACCGTTCATCTCGCTCTTCATCGTCGGCATCGGTCTCGCCCTCGCGACCGGGACGAGCATCTACCAGATCGTCGGCGTGGCCGTGCCGGACCCCTTCGACGACGAGCAGATCAAGCCGGGGGCGTCGCTCCTCGAAACCGGCTTCGGCGGGATCCTCGGGCACATCACGATCATCATCGGTCTCGGCACCGTGCTCGGCGCGATCCTCGAGCGCTCCGGCGGTGCGGACGTCCTCATCCGGAAGCTCCTCGGTCGCTTCGGGGAACGCGGCGCTCCGATCGCGATGGGGCTCACCGGTCTCATCTTCGGCATCCCCGTGTTCTTCGACGTCGGCATCTTCGTCCTCGCGCCCCTCGTCTACATCACCGCGCGTCGCGGCGGGAAGTCGCTCGTGCTCTACGCGCTCCCGATGCTCGCCGGCCTCTCGATGACGCACGCGTTCCTACCGCCGCACCCGGGACCGACGGCGCTCGCCGGCACCTTCGAGGTCGGGCTCGGCTGGCTCATCCTCATGGGCTTCCTCTGCGGCATCCCCGCCTTCATCGCGTCGGGCATCGCCTGGCCGCTCTGGATCGGGAAGCGCGTCATGGTCTCGGTTCCCGAGGAGTACGTGCTGGAGCCCGAGGACGACGCCCCCGAGCGCAAGGACGTCTCGCTCTGGAGCGTCGGTCTCATCATCATCACGCCGATCCTGCTCATCCTCGCCGCCACCTTCGGTGCCCTCGCCCTCCCGAACGGCCCGGTCCTCGAAGCGTTGACGCTCGTCGGCAACCCCGCGGTCGCGCTCACGATCGCCGTCTGCCTCGCGTACTACGTGCTCGGGGTGCGGCGCGGCATGACGCTCGCCGAGCTGGGCGAGCTCTCCGGTCAGTCGCTCCGGCCGATCGGCATGATCCTGCTCGTCGTCGGTGCAGGTGCGTTCTTCGGCGCGGTCATCTCAGCGACGGGTGTGGGTGCGGCGTTGGCCGAGGTGCTCGGTTCGCTCGGCCTGCCGATCATCGTGTCGGCGTACCTGATCAGCTCCGGCCTCCGCATCGCGCAGGGCTCGGCGACCGCGGCGATCGTGATCACGGCGGGGATCCTGCAGCCGGTCGTGCTCGCGGGTGACTACTCGCAGCCGCAGCTGGCGCTCATCGGCATCGCGATCGCGGCGGGTTCGATCACGCTCTCGCACGTCAACGACGGTGGGTTCTGGATCATCGCGAAGTACTTCAACATGTCGGTGAAGCAGACGCTCGCGACCTGGACCGTGCTCGAGACGATCCTCTCGGTCGTCGGCTTCGGGATGGTCGCCCTCATCTGGCTGTTCGTCTAGTCCGAGTCGTGACCGTCGGTCCAGTGCCTTTCTCAGGAGTGTCCGGGCGTGTCGGTGCCTGGTGAAGCCGGCGCGCCGCAGGACTCCTGAGAAAGGTCACTGAGCGGTAGATGGTGCCTTTCTCAGGAGTGTCCGGGCGTGTCGGTGCCTGGTGAAGCCGGCGCGCCGGAGGACTCCTGAGAAAGGGACTCAGTCGACGTCAGAAGAGGCGGGAGTCGCTGTCGTCGAGGCCGCGCATCGCGTCGTAGTCGAGGACGACGCAGCGGATCCCGCGGTCCTGGGCGAGGGTGCGCGCCTGCGGCTTGATCTCCTGAGCGGCGAACACGCCCTGCACGGGGGCGAGGAGCGGGTCGCGGTTCATCAGTTCGAGGTAGCGGGTGAGCTGCTCGACGCCGTCGATGTCGCCGCGGCGCTTCAACTCGACCGCGACGGACGCCCCGGTCGCGTCGGTGGCGAGGATGTCGACCGGACCGATCGCGGTCATGTACTCGCGGCGGATGAGCCGGTATCCGTCGCCAAGGAGTTCGATCTGCTCGGCGAGGAGCTTCTGCAGGTGCGCCTCGACGCCGTCCTTCTGGAGCCCCGGGTCGACGCCGAGCTCGTGCGCGCTGTCGTGGTGGACCTCGTGGATCGACACGATGAGGGCGTCACCGGTCTTCTTGTGCGTGACCTTCCACAGCTCGGTGATCCCGGCCGCGGCCTGCGTCTCGTCGGGCTCGACCGTCGTGAGCACGCAGGGCGGGCTCATCCAGTTGAGCGGCTTGTAGGAGCCGCCGTCGGAGTGGACGAGCAGGCTGCCGTCGTTCTTCACCATGAGCAGCCGCTTGGCGAGCGGCAAGTGAGCCGACAATCGTCCGGCATAGTCGACCGAGCACTCCGCAATCACCAAACGCACGACGACGAGCCTACCGCGACACCGTCGCGCGTTCATTCGCCCATGTTCGGGAGACGGAACGCTGAATCGCCCGAACATGGGCGAACGAACTGCGGTCAGCGCTTGCGGCGGCTGCTCTCGCGGGCGGCCGGCGACGCCAGGCCGGCGAACACGATGAGTACGAGCACGACGAACAGGGCGTTCAGCAGGCCGATGGCGTCGCCGAGGATGCCGATGAGCGGCGGACCGACGAGGAACGCGCAGTAGCCGATCATCGCGACGGCGCTCACCCGTGCCGCAGCACGCTTGGAGTCGTCGGCCGCGGCGGACATGCCCACCGGGAACCCGAGCGAGGCGCCGAGTCCCCACAGCACGGTGCCGAGGACCATGAGGCCGGTGACCGGCGTGAGGATGAACAGGACGAGTCCGGCGATCGCCGCGGCGGCCGACACCTGCAGCACCGGCACCCGGCCGAAGCGGTCGATGAGCGGCCCGCCGACGATGCGACCGACGGTCATCGCGGTGACGAACACGCCGTAGACGAGCGCGCCGGTCGTGTTGCTCTGCTCGTGGCCGTCGACCACGGCGAGTGCGAGCCAGTCGTTGGCGCTGCCCTCGGCGAAGGCCATGCCGAGCATGATGACGCCGATGAGGATGAGCCGGCCGTCCGCCCAGACCGACAGGCTCTCGCGCAGCCGCTCCCGCCACGGCGCCTTCGGGGCCTCGTCGAGCCCGTCCACGACGGCCTGCTCGGTCGGCACGAACCGGACGACGATGACGGCGGCGATCGCGATGGTGACGGCCATGATGAGCGCGTGCCAGAACACCTCGAGGCCGGCGGCGGAGGCGAGCGCCCCCAGTCCGGCGCCCGCGACCGTGCCGAAGCTGAAGCACGCGTGCATGAACGGCATGACCGTCTTGCCCAGTTCCTGCTCCGCGGCGGCTCCCTCGACGTTCATCATGACGTCGAGCGCGCCGTTGCCGAAGCCGAAGATGATCAGGCCGACGAGCACGATGTCGGCAGTTGGGACGAGGCTCGCGCCGATCCCGATGAGGAGCAGCCCGACGGCGATGAGCCCGAGCGTCAGTTGCATCCCGTGCCGCGGGCCGAGCCGTCCGAGGATGTGCTGCGAGGCGATGAGGCCGAGGATCGACCCGATCGACATGCCGAGGATGAGGAGTCCGACCGTGCCGGTGGTGAGGTCGAGGTTGTCGCGGATGGCTGGGAGGCGGGCCACCCAGGTCGCGATGCTGAGGCCGCTCAGGGCGAAGATCACGAAGATCGCGTTGCGCCAGGCGAGGAGCTCGCGGCGTGGGCGCAGGGCGACGGGTGCGGTCGGCGGGTTGGTCGACTCTGACACAGGGTCCTCGGGATCGGTGCTGGTGCGCCTGGGCGCTCGGTGGAGCGGGGTGGTGAGGCCCGTGCATCTGGGTGGATCTGACGAGAATCGAATCGATTCGATTCCGTCGACTAAGCTAGCAGATCGTGGACCAGGAATCACGCCCCTCGCGACCGACGCTCGCCGATGTCGCCGAGCGCGCGGGGGTGTCGCCGTCGACCGCCTCGCTCGCGTTCAGCGGCGCCGGACCCGTCTCCGAAGCGACCAAGCAGCGGGTGCTGCAGGCTGCGGCCGACCTCGACTATGCCGGCCCCGACCCCCGGGCCCGTTCCCTCCGCCAGGGACGCAGCGGCATCGTCGGAGCCGTCGTCGCCGGCCGGATCGGGCACTCCTTCCGCGACCCGGTGATGATCCAGACCCTCGACGGACTCGCCGACGAACTCGGCGCGGTCGGTGCCGGTCTGCTGCTCCTGAACGACGCGCAGGAGGGCACGCTGCAGTTGAGCAACGCACCGATGGACGGCGTCGTCCTCATCGGCTGCAGCCCGAACCTCGACAGCTCGGTCGCGATCCTCAGCCGACGGGGGATGCCGATCGTCTCGATCGAGGGACTCGCAGCCCTCGGCGTCCCCGACATCGCCGTCGACAACCGCGGCGGCGTGCGTGAGGAGGCGCGACACCTCGCAGATCTCGGCCACGAGCGTGTCGCCGTCGTCACCCTCAACCTCGACCCGACCGAACGCCGCGGCCCGCTCACGCCCGAGTGGGAGCGATCCGCCACGACGGTCCCGGCGATCGAACGCTTGCAGGGCCTCCGCGACGTCTTCCCCGACGCGCAGGGGTTCGTCACCACGGGGTCATCGCTCGAGGAGGGGCGGGTCGCCGGACACGCCATCCTCGACGTTCGGGCGGGTGAACGGCCGACGGCGATCGCTGCACAGAGCGACCTCCTGGCCGCCGGCGTCATCCGCGCAGCCGAGGAACTCGGCATCTCCGTCCCCGCGGAGCTCAGCGTGGTCGGGTTCGACGGCATCCGCGTCGAGGGGCTCGACTACGACCTCACGACGGTGTGGCAGCCCTCCCGCGAGAAGGGGTCGGCCGCCGGCCGCGCGATCGTCGCCATGCTCGACGGCCGCGATCCGGAGAGCGAGCAGTTCAGCGTCCGCTTCCACCCTGGAGCGACGACGGCACGGGTCCCCGCTCCACAGCTCTGAGTCCTCGCCGGGGTTTCGACAGCCCCTGCCGTGCGGCTGACCCGCCCCGTAGGGTGGAGGAGACGCTCGAAGGAGACCCATGACCGACCAGCCCATCGCCACCGCAGCACTCGTCCAGCAGGAGGCGGCGTCGCTCGCCGTGTCGCTCGCACCGGTGTACCAGGATCTGCACGCCAATCCGGAGCTCTCCTTCGCGGAGCACCGGACGGCCGCCCTGGTCGCGGATCGCATCACGGGCCTCGGGTACGGGGTCGCGACGGGGATCGGCGGCACCGGTGTCGTCGGCGTACTGGAGAACGGCGAGGGACCGACGGTCCTCCTGCGGGCCGACATGGACGGCCTGCCCGTCCTGGAGGAGACGGGCCTCGACTACGCGAGCGTCGCGCGCGGGGTCGACCCGGAGGGCAACGACGTCCCGGTCATGCACGCCTGCGGCCACGACGTCCACGTCACCTGTCTGCTGGGTGCCGCCGAACTGCTCGCCGCACGGCGCGACACCTGGTCCGGGACACTCGTCGTCCTGTTCCAGCCGGCCGAGGAGGCCGGCGGCGGTGCGCAGGCGATGGTCGACGACGACCTCTACGCACGCGTCCCGAAGCCCGACATCGTGTTCGGCCAGCACGTCGGTCCGCTGCCGGCCGGTGTCGTCGGCACGCACGCCGGTCCGTCGTTCGCCGCGACCGACGCCTACCGCGTCACCTTCCACGGCCGCGGCGGGCACGGATCCCGCCCGCAGTCGACGATCGACCCGATCGTGATGGCGGCGTCGGCGGTCGTCCGACTCCAGAGCATCGTGTCCCGCGAGGTCGCCGGAACCGACACCGCGGTGCTCACCGTCGGCACGATGCACGCCGGCACCAAGAACAACATCATCCCCGACACCGCGCAGATCGGCGTCAACATCCGCAGCTACGAACCACACGTGCGCGACCGCGTTGTCGGCTCCATGGAGCGCATCATCCGTGCCGAGGCCGCAGCATCGGGCGCCGAGCGGGAACCGGTGATCGAACACACCGAGGCCTTCCCGGTGCTCGTGAACGATCCCGCGGCGACCGGTGCGGTGACGGCGGTGTTCGCCGACGCGTTCGGTGCCAACCGCGTCGTCGACCCCGGTCTCGTCACGGGGAGTGAGGACGTCGGCATGCTCGCGACGGCCGCCGACGCTCCCATCGTCTACTGGATCCTCGGGGGTGCCGACCCACAGGCCTTCGCGGCGGCCTACGCCTCGGGGCGCATGGAACAAGACCTCCCCGGCAACCACTCCTCGAAGTTCGCTCCGCTCATCCACCCCACCCTCGACACCGGCATCGCAGCGCTCTCGCTCGCGGCACTGTCGCGTCTGGCCGGAACGGCGGCCACCGCATGATCGTCGTGACGACGGACACCGTCGCCGGACACCGCATCGACGCCGTCCTCGGCGAGGTCGTCGGGCTCACCGTGCGAGCCCGCGACTGGGGCTCCTCGATGTCGATCGGCTTCTCGGCGCTCGGCGGCGGCGAGGTCCCGGGGATGACCCAGCTGCTGTTCGAGTCCCGCCAGGAGGTCATGCGACGCCTGGTGGCCGACGCGGAACAGCGCGGCGCGAACGCGGTCCTCGCGATGCGCCTCGAGACCACCGACATCGGCGGTGCGTGGACGCAGCTGACCGCCTACGGCACCGCGGCGTACCTCGTCCCGATCCCCGCAGGCGAGCCCGGAGCGACCGGCCAGTCCGCCTACGCGGCGGAACAGCCGGACGCCCCGAAACCACGCGGCGACGTCTGACGGTGGAGCGGAACGAGGGGCACGCCCTTCGTTCCGACCTGCGCTGACCTGACTCGACCTGACCCGCCCGATCACCGCGCCGACGCAGACGGAGGAGCCCCATGACCGCTTGGATCGACGAACTCATCACCGAGGTGACCACGGCTGTGCGGGAGCGCAGTGACGAACGGGTGGCCGAGATGTTCGAGCGCTGCTTCGCCGACACCCTGCACAGCACGATGACGCCCATGCCGGACGGCACCGTGTTCATGCTCACCGGCGACATCCCCGCGATGTGGTTGCGCGACTCGAGCGCCCAACTCGCTCCCTATCTCCACTTCGCAGCCGACCACCCCGAGCTGGCCGAGCTGCTCGTCGCCGTCAACCGCCGGCAGCTGGACGCGATCGCACTCGACCCCTACGCGAACGCGTTCAACGCCGAACCGAACGGGCACGGCCACCGCGACGACCGCACCGACGCGTCGCCCTGGGTGTGGGAACGCAAGTACGAGATCGACTCGCTCTGCTACCCGCTCCAGCTCGCACACGACATCTGGCTGGCGACGGGGCGCCGCGACCACCTGGATGCGCGGTACCGCTCCGCCGTCGTCGCGGCGATGGAGGTCTGGCGGGTCGAACAGCACCACGAGGAGCGCTCGCCGTACCGGTTCCAGCGGTTCGACGCGCCGATCTCCGACACGCTCGTCCGCGACGGACTCGGGCCGGAGACGGCGTGGACCGGGCTCTCGTGGTCGGGGTTCCGGCCGAGCGACGACGCAGGGCGGTACGGCTACAACGTTCCCGGCAACCTCTTCGCCGCGGTGACGCTCACCGGGGTCGAATCGATCGCTGTCGATGTGCTCGACGATGAGGCACTCGCCGCGCAGGCCGGTGCGCTCCGACGCGAGCTCGAGACCGCGATCGACGCCCACGGTGTCGTGACGACCGATCAGTACGGCGACGTCTACGCCTACGAGGTCGACGGGTTCGGCAACGCGCTCCTGATGGACGACGCCAACGTGCCGAGCCTGCTCTCGCTGCCGTTCCTCGGCTGGTGCGCGCCCGACGACGCCCGGTACCTCGCCACCCGACGGTTCCTGCTCAGTGAGGACGACCCGAGCTACTTCGTCGGGTCCGCCGCCCGTGGGATCGGGAGCCCACACACGCCCGACGACCACATCTGGCCGATCGCCCTGTCCATCGAGGGCCTCACCTCGCAGGACGAGCAGGATCGCGCCCGCCTGCTCGACACGCTGCTGCGGACCGACGCCGGCACCGGGGTCATGCACGAGTCGTTCCACAAGGACGACCCCGACACCTTCACCCGCCCCTGGTTCTCCTGGGCGAACGCGATGTTCTGCGAGTTCGTCCTCGACGTGGTGGGTCTGCGCACGCACGTGCGGCGTCCTGTGCCCCGAGGAGACTGAACGGACCCGCAGTCTCGTGCGCCGGCTCAGAGCAGCCGCAGCTCCTGCGCACGGGTGACGGCCCGGGTCCGGTCGGCCACCTCGAGCTTCTCGAAGACGTGCAGCAGGTGCGTCTTCACCGTCGACTCCGAGATGAAGAGTGCCGCCGCGATCGCCCGGTTGCTGTTGCCGGCGGCGACGAGCGCCAGGACCTCGAGCTCGCGAGCGCTGAGCTGCGGGCGGGCTGGGGTCCCACCCTGCATGCGGCCGACGAGCGTCGCCGCGATCGTGGGCGCGAGCACCGTCTGACCGGCGACCACCGAACGGATGCCGGCCAGGATCTCCTGCTCGGGCGCCGCCTTCAACAGGTAGCCGCCGGCTCCGGCCTCGATCGCGCCGAGGATGTCGTCGTCGGTCTCGTAGGTCGTCAGCACGAGCACCCGGACGCCTGGCACGCGCTGCACGATGCGCGCCGTCGCCTCCGCACCGCCGAGGACCGGCATGCGCAGGTCCATGAGCACCAGGTCGGGCCGGTGCTCCTCGGCAGCCGCGACCGCCGCAGCGCCATCCGCCACCTCGGCGACGACCTCGAGGTCGTCCGCGCGCCCGAGCAGCGCGACGATGCCCGATCGCACGATGGGGTGGTCGTCCGCGACCACGATCCTGATCCGTGTCATCGTCCGTCCTCCACGGTTCTTGAGCCTGTCGAAGGGCTGCCGACCGAGAGGCCGTTCGTGGTCCCTGAGCCTGTCGAAGGGCCCGCCTCGATCGTCACCGGCGCTCGCACCAGCACCGTCGTCCCCGCTCCGGCGGCACTCGTGAGTTCCACCGTTCCGCCGAGCAGCGTCACCCGGTCGTGCATGCCGTGCAGCCCGAAGCCCGCGCCCGGACTGGTCCCGAGCAGCGCGCCGTCCGGGTCCGCGATCCCGACCCCGTCGTCGGAGATCCGCAGTTCGGCCCAGCCGTCGTCGACGGTGAGTACCAGCTCGACGCGGTCGGCGGCGGCGTGCTTCCGGATGTTCGCGAGACCCTCCTGGGCACTCCGGAGCAGCACGACCTCGGGTGCTCGCTCGAACCGTTCTGACGGGGCGTCGACCTCGACGACCACGCCCGTCTCACGGCTGAACCGCTCGCCCAGGCGCCGCAGGCTGTCACCGAGGGTGGTGTCGGCGGCCGGCATCGCGGCCAGCGTGGCCACGAGGGATCTCGCCTCGCGCAGGGCGTCGCGTGCCGTGCTCTCGATGAGGTCGATGCTGTCGAGGGCGGTGATCGGTCGACCGTCCAGCGGGGAGGCGTCCGGCGTGCCCGCGACGGTCTCACCGACCTCGGAGCGGGCGCGTTGCGCGAGCAGCACCACACTCGTGAGGCTCTGCGCGATGGTGTCGTGGATGTCGCGAGCCATGCGTTCGCGTTCGGCGGCCGCTCCGGCCTCCCGGCTCGCCCGTTCCGATTCCGCCTGAGCGGTCTGCAGACTCACGAGGAGTCGTGCCTTCTCGTCGCCGAGCTCGGCGATCCGGGTGATCCAGAGCCCGAGGGACAACGCGAAGACGAGCGAGACGCTCTGGATCGCGAGCCCCTGCAGGATCGCCTCCGGGGCGGCACCTTGTCCGACGATGAAGCCGACGGCGAGGGCCGCCGCGCTCGCGATGTTGAGGATGATCGCGTTCCGGGTGTTCGGCGTCAGCACCCACAGCAGTGGGAACACGAGGCACTGGAGGGTCAGGACGTTCGGGGAGAACGCCGTCCCGACTGCGGTGAGGGCGATGAGGGTGATCGCGAACCAAAGCCCGCCCTGCGGACGCTCGAGGGTGCGGCGCCCGACCGTGTAGTAGACGAGGCAGAGCGCCGCCAGCACGATCCAGACGCCGACGGCCCGCTCCGGTGCCCCGGCCGCGCTGACGCTCACGAGCGCACCGACGATCACGCACCCCGCGCCGAACGCGACATCCCACCACCGTCGTCCGTCCATGTCCCAACCCTCCCATCCCTGCTCGCGAACTGTCACTTCCTGCCAGTTCCGGCGGCGTACACCCACCGGAACTGACAGTTCGCGAGCTAGGAGCGGCGGACCCAGCGGAAGGTGAGGCGGGTGAGGACGAGGCCGACGATCGCCCAGACGACGAGGACGAGCGCGACCGTCGGGAGGTCCCAGCCACCGGACGGCTCCTGCGAGGCGAACCCCTCCGGCAGGAATACGGAGCGCATGCCCTGCGCGATCCACTTGAGCGGGAAGACACTCGCGACGTTCTGCAGCCACTCGGGGAGCATCGTGAACGAGAGGTAGACGCCGGAGATGAACTGCAGCACGAGCACGATCGGGATGATGACGGCCGTCGCGCTCTTACCCGTGCGGGGGAGCGCCGACAGGGCGATACCGAGGACGGCCGACGTCGCGATGCCGAGCAGGTAGATCCAGGCGAAGGTGAGCCACCGCTCGGGCTCGGACGGCAGGGTGACGTCGAACAGGAACCGCGAGACGAGGAGCAGCAGCGCGATCTGGAGCACCGAGGTGACGAGGACCTGCCCCATCTTCCCGAGGAAGTAGGAGATCACCGGGAGCGGGCTGCCGCCGAGGCGCTTGAGCGTGCCGTCACTCTTCTCCGTCGCGATGTCGGTCGCGAGGTTCTGGACGCCCGAGAGGAGGATGCCCGCGGCGATCATGCCGGGGAGGTAGAAGGCGGCCTGGCTGACCCCGCCGGTGCCGTCGGGTGCCTCGCCCACGTTCCCCATCGCACTGAACGCGGTCGAGAAGATCGCGAGCATCACGACGGGGAAGAGGAAGGTGAAGAACACCTGGTCGCCGGAGCGGAAGTAGATGCGGGTCTCGTAGCCGATCCGTCTCGCACCGAGTCGGAGGGTGCGTCCGTGGGGGAGTGACGGGACGAGCGCGTTGGTGGTGCGGTCGATGGTGGTCATGCGCTGACTCCTGTCGTGGTGACCTGCGTGGCCGGTGACGGTGCTGCTGATGGGGCGGTCGACGACGCAGCGCCGTCGGCCGCGTGGACGAGCCCGAGGTAGATGTCCTCGAGGCTCGGACGGATGACCTCCAGGTCGCGCGGCTCTCCCCCCAGTGTCGCCGTGAGATCGGCGACCCGTGCGGCCGGCACCTCGGTCCGTTCCTCATGGAGGCCGTGCTCGTCGCGCCAGCGCACCACGGGGATCCGGGCCTCGGCACCGCCGATCTCGTCGACCGCGCCGATCTCCACGAGTCGACCCGCCGCGATGACGGCGACGCGGTCGGCGAGTTGGGCGGCTTCGTCGAGGTAGTGGGTGGTGAGGAGGATCGTCGTTCCGTCGCGTTTGAGCGAGCGGATGAGCTCCCAGAACTGCCGACGCGCCTCGGGGTCGAACCCGGTCGTCGGCTCGTCGAGGAACAGGAGGGCTGGGCGGCCGACCACCCCGAGCGCGACGTCCACCCGACGACGCTGGCCGCCCGAGAGCTTGCCGATGCGCGTGCCCGCCTTGTTCGTGAGCCCGACCGCCTCGATGACCTCGTCCACATCCCGCGGGTCCGCGTAGTACCGGGCGAACTGTGTGAGCTGCTCCCGGACCGTGACGTTGGCGGCCTCGGCACTCGACTGGAGGACGATGCCGAGGCGGGCCTTCCAGTCGAGACCGCCCTTCGCCGGGTCGACACCGAGGACGCTCGCCTCGCCGCCCGTCCGGTGCCGGTAGCCCTCGAGGATCTCGATCGTGGTGCTCTTCCCGGCGCCGTTCGGGCCGAGGAGGGCGAAGGTCTCACCCGGGTGGATGTCGAAGGAGACCCCGTCGACGGCGGTGAAATCGCCGTACTGCTTGCGCAGCTCGCGGACCTCGATGATCGGTCGTGTGCTCATGGTGTCCATGCTCGTCCGCTGGGACGCGCACCGGTAGCGGTGGAGGGGCTGATCCTCGTATCCACCGATCGGTTGATGCGCGAGCGGCCTGATTCCCCGCCGCGTCTGCTCGGTGGGTCGACAAGCACGAGCGCCCACCCACCCGACGAGGGTGGATGGGCGCTGGCGTGACGCTGGGGCGGCTCAGCCGAGCGCCGCGGTGGAGACGACGACGACGAGGTCCTCGACGTTCTCGAACCCGGCGGTCTCCTGGGTGAGCTGGGTGAACGGGATCCCGATGATCGTCAGCCCGTCGAGCGATCCGGTGAACGTGCCGGCGGCTTCGGTCACGCTCGCGCCACCGGCCGTCGCGTTCGCGGCCGCTGCGGTGAGGGAGGCAGCGCCGCCGGAGAGGACGGCGTAGCTGCCCGAGGCGTCACCCGCTTCGTAGCTGAGGATGCACACGGTCGGCAGGTCGCCGAGGACGGCGGCCGGAGCGAAGGTGGCCTTCGCCGCGGCGACAGCGGCCGCCGGGACCGCGACGCCGCTGGCTGCGCTGAGCGTGTTGACCTGCTCTTCGGTGCACTTCGTCGCGCCCGATGCCGGCTCCTCCTGGGCAGCGTCCTCCGTGGCCTCGGGCGCGGTCGTGGCGCTCGTCGAGGGTTCGGAGTCGGCCGGTGCGTCGCCGCTACTGCAGGCGGCGAGCCCGAAGAGCCCGATGACGGCGACGGCGGCCACCGCGGAGACGCGGAGACGGTGGTGAGCGGAGCGAAGTGACATGGTGGTTCCCCCTGGAATCGTGAGCGTTGACGGATGCTCAGGTCCAGGATGGGGGACTGAGGCGGCAGCCTCAATGGGGACAACTCCCCAGTTGTCGGTCAGGCCCCGGTGCGCATCCACGTCGTCGTGCGGGCGCGGAGCCCGAGGGTGGTCGCGCGCGCGCCGAGATAGCCGACGAAGAAGGTGAGCGCCAACCAGGTGAGCCCGGTCTGCCCGCCGGGTGCCCAGGCGAGGACCGCGAGCGCGAACGGCAGGAAGACGAGCGTGTTGAGCAGCCCGGTGATCGCGAGGTACTTCGCGTCGCCGGCGCCGATCAGGACGCCGTCGAGGACGAAGACGACACCGCCGAGCGGGGTGGTGACGGCGAGCACGATGATCGCGGGCACGATGAGCGTCGCGAGGTGGGGGTCGCTCGTGAAGAGCAGGCCGATGACCGGGCTCGCGAGCGCGATGACCAGGCCGAGCACGATCCCCGAGCCGACGCCCCACTGCAGGCAGCGGACGAGGACGGCACGCACACCTGCGACGTCGCCGGCCCCGAGCCCCTTGCCGACGAGCGCCTGCGCGGCGATCGCGAGGGCGTCGAGTGCGAAGGCGAGGGTGGCGAAGAGGGTCATGACGAGCTGGAACCCGGCGAGTTCGTCGGTGCCGAGGTCGGTCGCGACGAACACGGCGATGAGCATCGCGGCGCGGAGGCTGACCGTGCGGAGGAACAACCATCCGCCGGAACGGGCCGCGCCACCGAGGCCGGCGCGGTGCGGGCGGAGACTCGCTCCTGTCCGACGCACATGGCGTAGGACGACGACGAGATAGGCGACGACCATGCCCCACTGCGCGATGACGGTGCCGATGGCGGATCCCGCGATGCCGAGTCCGAGGCCGTAGATGAAGAGGAAGTTGAGGCCGATGTTCGCGGCGAACCCGGCGCCGGCGACCACGAGGGGCGTGGTGGTGTCCTGCAGGCCGCGGAGGAGCCCGGTCGCACCGAAGACGAGCAGCATGGCGGGGATGCCGAGCATCGAGATGCCGAGGTAGGTGTCGGCCTGCTGGGCGACGGCGTCCGTCGCACCGAACAGCCCGACGAGCGCGGGGGAGAGGAACCATCCGGCCGCACCGATCACGACACCGAGCCCGAGCGACAACCAGAGCCCATCCACCCCGAGCGACACCGCGCCGCGTTCGTCGCCGTGTCCGAGACGCCGGGCGACCGCGGGCGTCGTCGCGTAGGCGAGGAACACCATGAGTCCGATGACCGTCTGCAGGACCGCGCTCGCGACCCCGAGGCCGGCGAGCGGCACGACGCCGAGGTGGCCGATCATCGCGGAGTCGGCGAGCAGGAACAGCGGCTCCGCCATCAGCGCCCCGAGCGCCGGGACCGCGAGCCGGAGGATGTCGCGGTCGACGGGTCGCAGTCGTCGCCTGTCCGGTCCCGTGGTCACCCGCCGAGCCTAGCCGCGGGTGGTGACACGCCGCGTCGCCGTCCGAGGCGGGACGAGTCGACGTCCTACCGCGCGAGCAGCGACCCGCTCAGGCCAGGGAGGTCGCGGAGACGGATGCCCGTGAGGAAGCCGGCCGCGGCGGCGTAGGCGACCCGCGGTTGGTCGGCGTCCTCGCGGCAGGCGAGGAACAGCGGCACGGCGGTGGCGCCCAGGCGCTCGGCGACGTCGGCGATCTCCGCGAAGCCGACGAGCGGGTCGACCCGGTGGGCGATGCCGGCCATCGTGCGCACGGCGACGCCGTCGGGCTCGGTGCCGTCCTGTGCCAGCCCGGAAGCAGCGAACGAGACCATGGCTGCGCCTTCGGACGCGAATCGTCGGCAGGCGTCGGTCATGGCCTGCTCGACGGCTCGGCTGGTGTGTTCCTCCGACGTTGTACCCGCACTCGCAGCCGCAGCCGCAGCCGTGTCGGCGTCGTCGTCCGGCAGAGCACGACGGACCGCGTCGAGCGCCCACCCGTGCACGGTGCCGCCGGCGCCGGGGATCGGCAACCAGGACACCGCCGCGAGCACGGTGCCTGCGGCGTCCGTCACGACGGAGACCCGGACCGCGGTCGGCTCCCGGTCGTCGCCATCGGGGGCGTCGATGCTCGAACCCACCGTGAGACCGAGCTCGGGCACGTGCCGGTCGGACACCCACACCGACGACAGCGCGCGGATCTGGCTACGGAGCTCCCACGGCAGTTCGCGAGCGGCCAGGAGGATCGAGGTCGTCGGATCCGCGCCGATGGCTCCCGTCGCATCGTCCGGACCAGCGGGTTCTGATGCATCAGCCCCGCTGAGGTCGAGCACGAGGTCTCGACCGAGCGGCGACACCCGCCACCCCTCGGGCACGATGCGCGCGTCGCGGGTGGCGAAGACCGCCGGTGTGAGCCCCTCCTGCTCGGCCGCCGTCGCGAACGCCGACACCGCGGCGACTGCACCGCCGGGGTCGCCGATCGGCTCGCCGAGGGCAAGCGCGACGCCGGCATGCTGCTGGTAGGCGACCGCGTGTCCACCGTCGGCCGTGACGAACACCCGGTTCTCGGGTCGGAGTGCCGAGGCCGCCAGCGGTCCGCCGCCGTGTTCGCGCAGCAGCTGCGCCGCCTTGGCGCGCGCTCGCCGCGCACCCGGACCGATCGCCCCGGGCAGGCGTCGCCTGGTCTGGTTCGCCGCGACCCGGAACGCGTGGCGCGACAGCACGAGGACCACCGCCTGTCCCGCCCACAGGACGCTCGCGGAGATCCAGATGGTCGACGCCACGACCGGCACCTGGGCCAGCCAGGCGAGGGCGATGAGGGCGAGCGTGACCAGGAGGTTGCCGACGGTGAGCACCATCGCCGCCCACCAGGCCCAGCGATGACCACGGCGGAGCCAGTTCGCGATCACCAGGATCGCGATGGTGTCGACCCCGACGTCGAGGATCGAGCCCTGCGTCAGGGTGGTCGAACCGAGCGGCCCGTCGAGCGGCACGAGGGTGACGAGCAGCTGCACCGCACCGATCACGAGCAGCCCGGAGACGGCGAACAGCCGCCAGTCGCGCATGGTGGGTCGTGGGGTCGACCGGTGCTCGCCGAGGAGGAGGCGGGCCACGATCACGAAGACGACCGTCGTGATGAAGTGCTCGAGGTCGTCGATCTTCCCGACGTAGAGGAGCGCGATCGACACCCACGACAGGAGCAGCAGCCGCCAGCGCAGCCGGTAGGGGGAACGCATGAACGCGGTCGCGGTCGCGACGCAGGCGAGGATGCCGCAGCTCGGACCGACGTCGAGCGTCGTCACGAGGGACTGCGCCCACGGCCAGTCGAGCCGAGCCAACGCCAGGGCCGCACCGAGGGCCCCGAAGACACCGACGAGATGGCCGGCCACGAAGATCGCCGACGCCCGCAGCGTGCCGAATCGGACCTCGACCCACCCGCCGAACACGGCCGCGCCGACGATCGCGATGAGGTAGGCGAGCGGGTCGGCGGTGATGAACATGCCCGTCAGGACCGTCCACCAGCGCCCGGCTTCAAGGCTCGGCACCCCGTACGCGAACGCCGGGTACCAGGCGGCCTGGTCGATCGTGCGCCACAGGCCACCGGTCACGACGCCGAGGGCGACGAAGACGGTGACGAAGGCGGTGGTCGCGGGGGTCGTCCGCAGGGCCCAGCGCAGCGGCGTCAGGACGACGGCAATCGCGGCGCGCAAATCGGTGCGGACGGGGGCCGAGCTGGCGGCCCGGGTGGTCGGCGTGTCCATTCGGGCGTCGGCGTCGGTCGTGGCCGGGACCGACCCGGATGGAGACAGCAGTTCGTCGAGCTCCGCCTCGGTCATCGACACGGGCGCGCGATCGGCGGCCGGCCGGGCGGCCCGACGACGGATCCGGAACACGACGACCACCGCGATCACGACGGCCGCGGCACCGGCCAACGCGAGCGCCGCCCAGGAGAAGCGGTGCAGGAACTCGGTCGCGGCACTCCCCAGGACGGTGACGACCGTCACCACGAGCGAGGCCCAGGCGATGCCACCCGCCGCGTTGGCGACGAGGAAGTGCGGGTACGTCATGCGGAACATGCCCGCGAGCGGTCCGGAGAAGATGCGGAGGACGGCGATGAACCGTCCGACGAACACCGCCCACGGCCCCCACCGCCGCATGAGGTGCACCGCGGCGCCCAGTCGCTTCGGCCCCACGTGCTTCGGGAATCTGCGGTTCAGCACCGACAGGAGCCGCCGGCCGTACCGCTTGCCGATCCAGTACCCGATCGAGTCGCCGAGGATCGCACCACCGGCGGCCGCGGCGGCGACGAACACCGGGTTCAGGCCGCTCGACGCGGCGAGGAGGGTCGCCCCGATGAGCACGGTCTCTCCCGGCAACGGCACGCCGAGGCTTTCGACCGCGACGACCAGGAAGACGACGAGGAGCAGGACGCCGGGCGGGAAGTCGGCCAACCAGTCCACGCGGGCTCCTTCCGGCCGGGTGGGTCAACGGTAGTCCCTCGTTCCCCGAAACGCTCGCGACGCTCCTCCACAGGACTCGGTCCAGAGCGGCACGCCCGCTCTGAGAGAACACCCGAGCCGTGGTCAGGTGCCGTCGCTAGGCTGATCCGCATGACTGACGCGCAGCTCGCCTCCGGCATCGACCGCTCCGAACTCGACCCGGCCGTGCGGCCGCAGGACGACCTCTTCCGCCACGTGAACGGCAAGTGGATGGACCGCACCGAGATCCCCGACGACAAAGCTCGCTGGGGATCGTTCCACCAGCTGGCGGAAGACGCCGAGAACGCCGTCCGCGACATCATCGAGGAGTCGCAGACGAACCCCGACGGCGAGGAGGGCGTGAAGATCGGCGCCCTGTACGCCAGCTTCATGGACGTTGACCGGGCCAACGCCCTCGGAGCGACCCCGCTCGCCGACCAGCTCGCCCGCGTTGCAGCGGTCGACTCCATCGAGTCCTTCCTCCGCCTGTCCGGCGAGTTCGAGGCGGAGGGCGTCGGCGGCTTCCTGCAGCTCTTCGTCGACAACGACCCGGGCAACCCCGAGCGCTACCTCGTCTTCGCCGAACAGGGCGGCATCACGCTGCCCGACGAGTCCTACTTCCGTGAAGACACCTTCGCCGAGATCCGCGAGGCCTACCGCGCACACCTCCAGACGATGTTCGAGCTCGCCGGCATCGACGACGCTGCCGCACGCGCCGACCGCGTGTTCGCCCTCGAGACGGCGATCGCGTCCAAGCACTGGGACAACGTCGCCACCCGCGACAGCGAAAAGACGTACAACCTCTACTCGTGGGACGAAGCTGCGGCGCTCGCCGCGGGCGCCGACCTCGACGGCCCGGACCTCGCCGTCTGGCGCGATGCGATCGGCGCCGCCGATGCGGTGTTCGCCGAGATCGTCGTGCGTGAGCCGAGCTTCCTCGAGGGCCTCGGGGAGCTCCTCGTCGCCGAGCAGCTCGAGTCCTGGAAGGACTGGCTGGCCTGGAAGGTCGTCCACGGTGCCGCTCCGTACCTCTCCGAGGAGTTCGGTCGCGCCAACTTCGACTTCTACGGCAAGACCCTCACCGGCACGCCGCAGCAGCGCGAGCGCTGGAAGCGCGGCGTCTCGCTCGTCGAGGGCATGCTCGGCGAGGCCGTCGGCCGCATCTACGTCGACCGGCACTTCGGCGCCACGTCGAAGGACGAGATGGACGTCCTCGTCGGCTTCCTCGTCGAGGCGTACCGCGACAGCATCGAGAACCTCGAGTGGATGAGCCCCGAGACCCGCACGCGCGCGCTCGAGAAGCTCGACAAGTTCACGCCCAAGATCGGATTCCCCGTGAAGTGGCGCGATTACTCGGCGTTGGAGCTCGAAGCCGACGACCTGCTCGGCAACGTCCGTCGTGCCAGCCGGTTCGAGATGGACCGAGAGCTGGGCAAGATCGGCAAGCCGCTCGACCGCGACGAGTGGTTCATGACGCCGCAGACGATCAACGCCTACTACAACCCCGGTTTCAACGAGATCGTGTTCCCGGCCGCCATCCTCCAGTATCCGTTCTTCGACGCCGGCCGCGACGCCGCCGCGAACTACGGGGCCATCGGCGCTGTGATCGGTCACGAGATCGGGCACGGCTTCGACGACCAGGGATCGAAGTTCGACGGCGACGGCCGACTCACCGACTGGTGGACCGAGGCCGACCGCGCGGCGTTCGAGGAGCGCACCGCGTCGCTCATCGAGCAGTACAACGCGCTGGCTCCCGCCCAGGTGCCCGACCACCACGTGAACGGCGCCCTGACGATCGGCGAGAACATCGGCGACCTCGGCGGGCTCGGTATCGCCTGGAAGGCGTACCTGCTGTCGCTCGAGGGTGCGGAGCCGCCGGTCATCGACGGCCTCACCGGCGCGGAGCGGTTCTTCCTCTCCTGGGCGCAGGCCTGGCAGCAGAAGGGACGCGACGCGGAGGTCATCCGACTGCTGTCGATCGACCCGCACTCGCCGAACGAGTTCCGCTGCAACCAGATCGTCCGGAACATCGACGCCTTCTACGAGGCGTTCGGCGTCACCGAATCCGACGCAGCCTGGCTCGCCCCCGAGGAGCGCGTCACCATCTGGTAGCGCCGCTTCTCGCGGAGCCTGTCGCCCCCTGCCGATGACCCCAGTAGTGGGACATGCGGAAGACCGACAGACGCTGCGAGAATCACTCTGGAGTCGACGAATCGTCATCCCGATGCACTCGTGAAGCTCATGGCGCGAGACCCGAACAGCGCCTGAGCCGACCTGGTCCGATCCGTCCGGTTCACAGCAGCGTCGCCGTCGATATCGCCCCAGCCCCAGCCGTCCCCCGGCCCGGGCGAGGCGGTACCGGCGGCGACGTGCTCCACTCCCCGCGAACCCGTAGAATCGCAGGCGTGTCTAAAGTCTTGAGCAGCCTCCCCGTCGGCGAGCGCGTCGGCATCGCCTTCTCCGGAGGTCTCGACACCTCCGTCGCCGTCGCTTGGATGCGCGAGAAGGGTGCCATTCCGTGCACCTACACCGCCGACATCGGCCAGGCGGACGAGCCGAACATCGGCGCCGTCCCCGACCGCGCCAAGGAGTACGGCGCCGAGATCGCGCGCCTCGTCGACGCGAAGTCGGCGCTCGTCGAGGAGGGCCTCGTCGCCCTCCAGTGCGGCGCGTTCCACATCCGCAACGCCGGCAAGACCTACTTCAACACGACGCCGCTCGGTCGCGCCGTGACGGGCACCATGCTCGTCCGCGCGATGAAGGAGGACGGCGTCGACATCTGGGGCGACGGTTCCACCTACAAGGGCAACGACATCGAGCGGTTCTACCGCTACGGTCTGCTCGCCAACCCGCGCCTGCGCATCTACAAGCCGTGGCTCGACGTCGACTTCGTCAACGAGCTCGGTGGCCGCAAGGAGATGAGCGAGTGGCTCGTCGCCCGCGACTTCCCGTACCGCGACTCCACCGAGAAGGCGTACAGCACCGACGCCAACATCTGGGGCGCCACCCACGAGGCCAAGCGCCTCGAGGAGCTCAGCTCCGGCATGGAACTCGTCGAGCCGATCATGGGCGTGCCGTTCTGGCGTGAAGACGTCGCGATCGCCTCCGAGGTCGTCACCGTCACCTTCGAGGCCGGTCGCCCGGTCGCGCTCAACGGCGTCGAGTACGCCGACGCGGTCGCGCTGGTCCTCGAGGCCAACGCCATCGGTGGTCGTCACGGCCTCGGCATGAGCGACCAGATCGAGAACCGCATCATCGAGGCGAAGAGCCGCGGCATCTACGAGGCCCCCGGCATGGCGCTCCTCCACATCGCGTACGAGCGTCTGCTCAACGCGATCCACAACGAGGACACGGTCGCCAACTACCACAACGAGGGCCGCCGACTCGGCCGCCTCATGTACGAGGGCCGCTGGCTCGACCCGCAGTCGCTCATGCTGCGCGAGTCCATCCAGCGCTGGGTCGGCTCCGCCGTCTCCGGCGAGGTCTCCATCCGTCTGCGCCGCGGCGACGACTACACGATCCTCGACACCTCGGGCCCGGGCCTCAGCTACCACCCCGACAAGCTCTCGATGGAGCGCGTCGGCGACGCAGCGTTCGGTCCCGACGACCGCATCGGTCAGCTCACCATGCGCAACCTCGACATCGCGGACTCGCGCTCGCGGCTCGAGCAGTACGCAGCGGCCGGCATCGTCGGCGGCGCGACCGCCGACCTCGTCGGCAAGCTCGAGCAGGGTGAGGCGCAGGAGATCCTGGGCGGCGAACTCCTCGACCCGACCGCAGACGCCCTCGAGCGCGCGACCGACCTCGCTTCCGAGGGCGCCGCGTTCGACTCCGGCACCGACTAGTCGCACCCCGCAATGCAGAACGCCCGCCGCACTCCACGAGTGCGACGGGCGTTCTGCGTCGATGCGGGGTCCCTATCTCAGGATTCCTTCGGCGTGTCGGGCTGGAGCGCTTGCGACGCGCCGGACGACTCCTGAGTTGGGGACGGCAGGGGTTCACAACTCAGGACCGGTGCGGCGCGTCCCGCCGGACACGCCGGGTGGCCGATGCGACCCGCCGGGGCCGTCCTGAGTTGTGCACCGGCCAGGGCTACGCGGGGACGGGCGACTCCGCGTACCGCTCGGGTCGGAAGGTCGCGAGCAGCGGCGAGGGTTCGCCGTCGACGATCTCGTCCGCGAGGAGTTCACCGGCGATGAGCCCGAGTGTCGCACCGCTGTGGCTGAAGGCCGTGAAGAGTCCCGGCAGCTGCGGGACCGCACCGAAGACCGGCTCGCCGTCACCCGGGATCGGCTTGTAGCCGGCCCCGATGTGGTCGAGTTCGAGGGTCGGGTTGCCGGCGAGCACTCGCGATCCCTCGGCCAACAGCCGCTCCACAGTGGAGTCCGAGATGTGCAGCGAGCCGTCGTCACGGACCTCGATCTCCTCCTCCGACCACGCGGAGTCCAGCGCGAAGCCGCCCTCCCTGGTGCGACGGACCGCCACCTTCGGCGTGTTGAGGACGGCGACGAGCTCGGATGCGACGGGCTTCGTGAACGCGACGAACGCGGCCGGACTCTGGTCGCCGATCGTGATGCCGAGTGCGGCGAGCTGGGCCGGGACGTCGGGACCCGTGGCCAACAGGACCGCGTCGGCCTCGATGCGGTCGCCGTTCGCGAGCACCGCACCCACGGCACGTCCACCGGACGAGGCGATCTCGGCGCCGGCGTCCGTCACGATGCGTCCGCCGCGGGCGACGAACTCGCGGGACAGCACCTCGATGACGGACGGCAGCTCGACCCAGCCCTCACCCGGGTTGAAGATCGCGCCCTCCGCAGCCACGGCGGCCGGATCGACACCCGGCGTGACCGAGGCGACCTCCTCCGGAGCCAGCCACCGGGCGTCGTAGCCGATGCCGCGCTCGTAGGCGAAGGTCTCCGTGTAGGACTCGCCCTCCGGTGCCCACATCAGTCCGCCGTCGAAGCGGAGGAAGTCCGCGCTCGGGACCTGCACGGCGAAGGTCCGCCAACGGTCGATCCCGAGGACACGGAGCGCGTGGTACTCGCTCGACCGCTGGGCTGCGGAGTTCAGCCAGGCGAGCGATCGTCCCGAGGCGCCGCTGGCGAGGGCGCGGTCGGTCACGAGGGTCACGTCGGCACCTCGGCGGGCGAGGGCGACGGCGCTGGAGGTTCCGAGGATGCCCCCGCCGATCACGACGACGCGTCGGCTGGTCTGGGTGGTGGTGCTCATGCTGTCTGCTCTTTCTGTTCTGGAGTGCTGCGCTGGTGAGGTGCTGCGGCCGCGTGGACGGCCTCGATGATCTCGAGGACGGCGATCGCGTCGGCCGGATCGACCGGTGGAGGACCGCCGTCGTGGAGGGCGGTCGCGAGGAGGCGGGTGAAGGCGACGTAGTCGCCGTCGGCCATGGGGACGGGCTCTGTTGCACCGTCGACCCCGATCGCGCCCCAACCGGACGGGTCACGCCGACCGAATCCGTCGTCACGCGGATCAGCACCGGCCTTCAGTGCGGGCTCCTGGCCGTCGAGTCCCCACGAGGTGTAGGCACCGGAGGATCCGAGGACGCGGAACCGTGGGCCGGCCTGGGCGACGAGCGACCCCATCCACAGGTGCGACCGGACCCCCGAACGGTGACGGAGCGCCACGAAGGCGTCGTCGTCCGCGACCGCTCCGGGCCGGACGACACCGAGTTCAGCCTGGACGTCCTCGACCTCGCCGAACAGTTGGATGGCCTGATCGATCACGTGCGTGCCGAGGTCGTAGAGGATGCCGCCGCCCTCCGCGGCGGTCGCGGCCGTCTTCCACGATGCGGGCGGATCGGGCTTCCACCACTCGAAGCGTGACTCGAAGCGATGGACGTGCCCGAGCATGCCCTCGTCGAGCAGCCGCCGCACGGTCAGGAAGTCGCCGTCCCAGCGGCGGTTCTGGAAGACCGTGACGAGGCGGTCGGCGGCTGCAGCACGATCGACGACCGCGCGGCCCTCGGCCGCGGTGACGGCGAACGGCTTGTCGACCACGACGTGCAGGCCGGCGTCCAGGGAGGCTGTCGCGAGCGCGGCGTGCGTGCCGGACGGCGAGCCGATGACCACGAGGTCGAGCTCGTCGGCTCGGGCGAAGAGCTCCTCGGCGGTCGACACGACCTTGACGCCCGGGTACCGCCCGAGCGCCTCGGCCCGTCGATCCGGGTCGGAGGTCACGACGAGGTCGAGCGAGTAGTCGGGATCCGCGGCGAGGAACGGCGCGTGGAACACCGCGCCGGAGGTGCCGAAGCCGATGACGCCCGTCCTGATCGTGCCGGAGACGCGCGCCGCCATCAGAGGACCTCGGAGAGGAAGCGCTGCAGGCGGGGGCTCTGCGGGGCGTCGAACAGCTGCGTCGGGGTCCCCGCCTCGACCACGCGGCCCTCGTCCATGAACACGACCTGGTCGGCGACCTTGCGGGCGAAGCCCATCTCGTGGGTGACGACGAGCATCGTCATGCCGCGCTGCGCGAGACCGGCCATGAGGTTGAGGACGCCCTTCACGAGTTCGGGGTCGAGGGCGCTCGTGGCCTCGTCGAACAGCATGACCTCGGGCTCCATCGCGAGAGCCCTGGCGATCGCGACGCGCTGCTGCTGGCCTCCCGAGAGGTCGCGCGGCCGGTGGTCCGACCGTTCGCCGAGTCCGACGTCGTCGAGGCGCGCTGCCGCGACTCGGAGTGACTCGCTCTTCGACATGCCCTTCACGTTGCGGAGCGCGAGGGCAACGTTCTCGAGCGCGGTGTGGTCGGGGAAGAGGTTGAAGTGCTGGAAGACGAGGCCGACCCGTGTCCGGAGCCGTTCCGGCTTCATCTTCAGGGCACTCTCACCGGCGAGGAGGACGTCGCCGGAGGTGGGCTCGTGCAGGCGGTTCACCCCGCGGAGCAGTGTCGACTTTCCCGAGCCCGACGGCCCGATGATGCACGTCGTGGTGCCGGGCTCGACGTCGATGCTCACCTCGCGGATGACCTCGATGTCGCCGTACGCCATCGAGACGTCGCGGAGCTCCAGGCTCGAGCCGCGGTAGAAGTGTCCGTCGGTGACGGGTAGGGGAGAGGTGTAGGTCATGTGTTGCTCCCGGTGGTGGCTGGCAGGGGTGGCTGCACCTCGTCGAGCTCGTCGAGGCCGCTCTTCGGCGGGGTGGCCTTGCGGCGACCGGTGCGGAAGCGGTTGTCGAAGAAGTTGACGAGGTGGGTGAGGGGCACGGTGATGACGAGGTAGAAGAGGCCCGCCATGACGAGTGGCGAGAGGTTGCCGGTGAGGACGGCGGCGTCCTGACCGACCCGGAACAGCTCGCGCTCACTGACGAGGAGCCCGAGGAAGTAGACGAGGCTCGAGTCCTTCACGATGGCGATGAACTGGTTCACGAGCGCGGGGAGGACCCGGCGGATGCCCTGCGGCACCACGACGAGTCGCATCGCCTTGCCGTAGCTCATGCCGAGTGCCCGGCAGGCCTCGAGCTGGCCGCGGTCGACGCTCTGGATGCCGGCGCGGAAGATCTCGCCGATGTAGGCGGAGGCGATGAGGCTGAGCGCGAGGATGCCCAGCGGATAGGGCGAGGGGCCGAACAGCTGCTGGCTGAAGCGGGCGAAGCCTTGGCCGATGAGGAGGATGGTGAGGATCGCCGGCAGGCCGCGGAACACGTCGGTGTAGATCCGCGCGGGTACTCGGAGCCAGCGTGAGGGCGAGATGCCCATGATGGCGATGATCATGCCGAGGATGACCCCGATCACCGTGGCGGCGATCGAGATGACGAGGGTGTTGACGAGTCCCACGCCGAGCAGCTGCGGGAACACCTGCCACATCGCGTCGAAGTCGAAGAAGGTCTTGATGATGCTGTCGAGCCAGTCCATGCTGTCTGCTCCTGAGGGGTGGGATGGTGTGGTGCGGGCCGGTGCTCGGCCCGCACCACGAGACGGGGACTACTCGGTCGACGAGGTCGGGCTGGGGCTGGAGGTCTGCTCCGCCTTCGGGAGGTACTGCTCGGGCATCGGAGAGCCCGGGAACCACTTCTGGTAGAGCTTCTTCCAGGTGCCGTCCTCCATCGCCTCGGCGAGGGCCTTGTCGAGGGCCTTCTTGAATTCGGGCTTGTCCTTCGCGATAGCGAACCCGGCCGGTGCGTCGAAGGACGGGATGTCGATGGCGTTCACGAGCCCGTACTGGGCCGCGTACTCCTTCGCCGCCTCGTAGTCGAGGAAGTGGGCGTCGATGCTGCCGCTGTTGACGGCCGAGATGGCCGAGTTGTTGTCGGGGAAGCGCACGAGTTCGGTGTCGGTGAAGTGCTTGACCGCGTAGGCCTCTTGGAGGGTGCCCTGGACGACGCCGAGGCGCTTGCCGGCGAGGCTGTCCGCGTCGGTGATGCCGGAGTCCTTCGCCGCCATGACCGTGAGGTACCCGGCGAGGTAGCCGTCGGAGAAGTCGACCGTCTGCTCGCGCTCCTTGGTGATGCCGATGGCCGCGACGCCGACGTCGAACTGACCGTTCGCGACGGCGGAGAGCAGACCGGAGAAGTCCTGACCGGTGAACACGACGTCGTCGATCCCGATCCGCTTCGCGACGTCGGTGAAGAGTTCGACGTCGAAGCCGGTGAACGTCCCGTCGGCGTCGGTGAAGGTGTACGGCTTCGAGTCGCCGAGGCTGGCGACGCGGATCTGTCCGGGGGTGATGAGTCCGTACGGGTTGTCCTCGGTGCTGCTGGCGGTTCCGGCACCACCGGAGCACGCGGAGAGGATGAGGGCGGTCGCCGCAGCGACGGCGAGGAGGGCCGTCCTGCGGAGGGCGAAGCGATTCGTCACGGCGAGTCCAATCGTGGGGAGGAGTTCGTGGTGCGTGGAGGGAACCGTCGGCTCGTGTCTTGTGGACGCCGTCAGCTCCATTGCTGTCGTTCTGCTGGTGAGACCGGTCTCAATGTCGTAGGTTGAGACCGGTCTCACCAGGTTGTCCAGGACAGTACCCTGGTTCTCGGACAACGTCAACGACGCAGCAGACCCCATCGGAGGGCACATGGCAATGGATCCGGGTACCGGCAGACGCGAGGCGACGGTGTCGGACGTCGCGAAGGCCGCTCGGGTCTCGAAGGCCACGGCGGCCCGCGCGCTCGGCGACTACGGGGCCGTGAGCGACGACGTGCGGGACCGTGTGCAGGCGGCTGCGGAACGCCTCGGTTATCGCCCGAACGCCCTCGCGAAGAGCATGAACACGGGGAAGTCGAACACCATCGGGGTGGTCATCGGCGACATCGAGAACCCCTTCTTCGCTCGCGCGACCCGGGGTATCTCCGACGTCGCGCAGGCCGCCGGATTCGACCTCATCCTCGCCAATTCCGACGAGGAGGTCGACGCCGAGACGGCCGCGATCGAGCTCCTCCTCGACAAGCGCGTGGACGGGTTCATCGTCACGCCGGCCTCCTCGATCGAAACGAGAAGTTTACAAACGGCGCTCGCCGAAGGGCGGCCCGTGGTGCTCCTCGACCGCCGTGCGGCCGGCATGGAGGCCGACACGGTCGTCGCCGACAACGCCTCCGGGGCGGCCGCGGCCACCCGGCACCTCCTCGCCGCCGGACATCGGCGGATCGCGTTCATCTCGACGCTCGGGCACGGGGAGCCGTATGCCTCAGGGGACGATGTCGGCTCCTCCTCGGTGGGCGATCGGATCGAC
Source organism: Plantibacter sp. T3 (assembly GCF_902506515.1). NCBI lineage: Bacteria > Bacillati > Actinomycetota > Actinomycetes > Micrococcales > Microbacteriaceae > Plantibacter > Plantibacter sp. T3. The sequence continues at coordinate 849,001 of NZ_LR733286.1, forward strand.
GGCTTCACGGGTGCCCTCCGCGAGGCCGGCGTCGAGGACCCGGCGGCGTCCGTCCACCTCAATGCGCGCGCGGAGGGGATTGACGTCATCACCCGGAAGGTCCTCGGCGACCGGGACCCCGTGACCGCGATCATCGCCTCCGACAGCCTGGTCGGTTCCGCGGTCTTCCGGACCATCCGCGAACTCGGCCTCGCGATCCCCGACGACGTGTCGCTCATCGCATTCGACGACGCAGACTGGACGAGCCTCACCACGCCGCCGATCACCGTCGTGTCCCAGCCGATCTACGAACTCGGTGCCGAATCCGCGCGCCGGCTGATCGCCCGGATCGGTGGGGCGGGGGCCGACGCGGAGGAGTTCGTGCTCGCCCAGACGCTCATCGAGCGCGGCTCCGTGGGCGCGCCCCCGACCAGCTGATCCGTCGACCTCGGTTCGTAACTCAGGACTGCCGCGGCGTGTCGCCTGCGACACGCCGGGCGGGCGGTGCGACGCGCCGGGACGCTCCTGAGTTAGGGACGGGGAGGATCCGGTGTGAGCCAGGGATGCGCGGCAGGTGTTGTTGTGTCCCCAACTCAGGACTGCTGCGGCGTGTCGGTTGAGACACGCCGGGCGGACAGCGCGACACGCCGCGACGCTCCTGAGTTAGGGACGGCGACGGAGGACGAGGACGCTGTCGTCGAGCTCGGCTGGCTCGCCGTCGGGCCCGATCGCGGCGCGCGCGACGAGGCCTGCGGTGACGACCTCCCACTCGGTCGCCTCCAGCTCCAGCGAGGCGTGGACCTCCTCGGGCGTCGGGAAGTGCGCGTGCGCGATGTGCTCGGTCGCCCAGGGCGGCGGGCCGGCGTGGCCGACGATGAGCAGCGTGCCGCCGGGAGCGACCGCCGACGCCGCACGGTGCAGGACCGCCTCCCGGGGAAACTCGACGGGGGAGTGCAGGAACGTCGCGGTGACGAGATCGAACGACGCCGACGGTTCCCACTCGACGAGGTCGGCCTGCACCCAGGAGACGCGATCGGCGACGCCCGCCTCTGCCGCGGTCGACGCTCCGAGGGCGAGCGCGCTCGGGGAGATGTCGACCGCCGTCACGGACCAGCCCTGCCGGGCGAGCCAGACGGCGTCGGCGCCCTCCCCGCTGCCGAGCTCGAGTGCGGTGCCGGGCGCCAACCCGCCCACCTCGCGCTCGAGGGCGGCGTTCGGTTTGCCGCTCCACACCTGGCCGCGGCTGCTGTAGCGGTGCTCCCAGAAGGCGGCGGGATCGGTGATGGCGGGCTCGTGCTCGGAGGTCATGGCATCAGCCTGCCGTGACACCGGCTGCGAACACGTGATTCTTGCCGGAACGGCAACGGAGGTTGTCGCTGGGTGGCCTTCGACACTTCGACAGGCTCAGTGACCGGGTTGCGGCTCAGTGACCGGGTTGTGGATGGGCTGATCCGGTCACTGAGCCTGTCGACGTGCTCGCGGGGAACGACGGTCCGGTCGCCGCCCGTCGACAGGCTCAGGGACCGGGCACCGACGCCGCGTACTTCGTCAGGCGCGGAAGTTGAGCGCCAGGTCGATGAGGAGGCGCGTGCCGTACCCGGTCGCGCCCTTCGACCGCCAGGACTCGTCCGACTCCACGAGCATCGTGCCGGCGATGTCGAGATGCGCCCACGGGATGTCGCCGACGAACTCCGCGAGGAACAGCGCGGCGAGCGTGGAACCGGCGAACCGGCCGCCGATGTTGGCGAGATCCGCGACGTCCGAGTCGAGCTGCTTCCGGTAGCTGCGTTCGAGCGGCAACTGCCACAGCTGCTCGTCGGTGGCCTTCGATGACGCGAGCGTCTGGTCGACGATGCCCTGGTCGGTCCCGTGCACCGCAGCCGTCTTCGTGCCGAGCGCCATGATCGCGGCACCGGTCAGCGTCGCGATGTCGACGATCGCGTCGGGCTCCTCCTCGACGGCGAGGCTCAGGCCGTCGGCGAGGACGAGGCGACCCTCGGCGTCGGTGTTCTTGATCTCCACGGTGGTGCCGTTGCGGAACGTCAGCACGTCGCCGAGCATCGTGGCCGAGCCCGAGGGCATGTTGTCCGTGCACATGAGGAACGCCGTGACGCTGCTCGTGCAGTGCAACTCCTCCAGCGCCGTCATGGCGGACAGGATCGCTCCGGCGCCCGCCATGTCCATCTTCATCGCCGCGTGGGACGGGTCGGACGGCTTGAGCGAGATACCGCCCGAGTCGTACATGATGCCCTTGCCGACGAGCGCGAGGTGTCCTGCGGCCTCGATCGGCGAGCCGTCGTCGTCCTTCGGCGTGTACCGGAGCTTGATCATGCGCGGTTCCTCGACGCTGCCGGCGTTGACCCCGAGCAGGCCGCCGAGACCGAGCTCGATGAGCGCGTCCTTGTCGAAGACCTCGACGTCGAGCCCGTTGGCGGCACCGAGCGTCTCGGCCACCTCGGCGAGGTCGGTTGCCGTGAGATGTCCGGGCGGCGTGTTCGCGAGGTCGCGGGCGAGGTTCGCCGCGCGGGCGAGGACCTCACCGCAGTGCGCGCCGGTCGCGGTCTCCGGGAGGTCTTCAGCACCGGCGACGAGGTGGAGCGCGACGAGCGGGGTGCGCTTGGTCTCCCGCTTCAGCTCGGTGTAGCGGTACCGGGCGAGGAGCGCGCCCTCGACGACGAGCTGGCCGGCGGAGGCCGGGTCGAGGTCGAACGAGCGCGCCACGTCGAGGCCGATGCTCGCGAAGGAGGATGCCGCACGGGCGAAGGCAGCAGCGATGTCGCGGAGGGCTGCCGGGGTGCGCTTTTCGGGTGCACCGACGCCGACCGCGATGTACGTCGGTGCGTCCTGGCTGGGGATGACCAGCGTCTGGCCGATCTCGCCGGTGAACCCGGCGCGGGTCAGGGCCGCACGGTCGAGTCCGAGCGCGGCGGGGATGTCGTCGCCGGCGCCGTCGGCTGCGGGGGCGACGGCCAGGCCGATCGCCTCGACGCCCTCGGGGAGTTCGATCGCGACGCTCAACTCGACCGCCTCGGCGTCGAGTGAGGGGGTGCGGGAGAAGGTCGGCGGGATCAGCTTGGTGGGGCGGGATGGCATGCAGCGTCCTTCGTCTCGGAGTCGGGCTGGATCCATCGTATGGGCCTCACCTGGCCGCTGAAGCGAGGGGTCTGGCAGGATGCCGGGATGGGTGCATGGGGAACGGCGATCTTCTCGAACGACACGGCGTCGGACATCCGCACCGAGTACCGCGAGTACGTGCAGGACCGCGTGCCGGACGACGAGGCGACGCGACGGACCATCGCGTCGTTCGCCCACCTGGTGGAGCGCGAGGACGGCGAGCTCTGGATCCCGCTCGCGGCCGCGCAGAGCGAGGTCGGCCGGCTCGATCCCGACGTGCGGACGCGGGCGCTCGCGGCGATCGATCGCGGTGCCGACCTCGAGCTGTGGGCTGAAGCGGGCCCGGGGGAGGTCGCCAGGCGGACCGCGGCCCTCGACCGTCTCCGCGAGAAGCTCCTCGGCCCGCAGCCCGCCCCGAAGCGCCTCCGTCGATCGTGGCGCCACGTGGAGGACGACCTGATGCCGGGCGACGTCCTCGCGTTCACGGCGCCGAACGGACGGACCGCCCTGTTCCGGGTCGCCGGCATCCATCGGTCCCGATACGGCGACTCACCCGAGCTCGACGTGCTCGACTGGGTGGGCGAGCAGGTCCCCGGGCCGGAGACCTTGGCGACGCTGCGAGCGAAGCGCGAGCCGGCCTTGGGCAATCTGCCGGAGCGTCCGGTCGTCTGGCAGCCGCACCGCTTCCGCAAGACGGACCCGCAGTGGCACGAGGTCGGCTTCGTCCGTGTCGCACGCCTCGAGGGGTGGCCGAACCGAGCGAGCCAGACGCCGGGCCACTCCGGCCTCTGGCGGGTGCTCAACCTGGTCGTGACCCGCGACCTCCTCGACGGGACCTGGTGAGGTGACGAGCGCGGCCCGGACGTCGGCGCGCGGCTCGGCCTCGATCGCCCGCGTGTGCGCCTGGGCGAGCACGTCGGCGATGACCACGCGCTCGCCGGACTCGGCGGACCGCACGGCGGCCTCCACCATCGCGAGGCTCAGCACGTTGGCGTGCACCTCACCCGACGGGACAATCCCCGTGCGCAGGGCGTCCACGAACTCGACGAGCGAGCCAGCGATCTCCTCNTCGTCCGTGTCGCACGCCTCGAGGGGTGGCCGAACCGAGCGAGCCAGACGCCGGGCCACTCCGGCCTCTGGCGGGTGCTCAACCTGGTCGTGACCCGCGACCTCCTCGACGGGACCTGGTGAGGTGAGGCGGATCGTCGCTCGCGGGGTGCGCGGGCGACGATCCGCCTCACCTCAGCGGGAGGTGACGAGCGCGGCCCGGACGTCGGCGCGCGGCTCGGCCTCGATCGCCCGCGTGTGCGCCTGGGCGAGCACGTCGGCGATGACCACGCGCTCGCCGGACTCGGCGGACCGCACGGCGGCCTCCACCATCGCGAGGCTCAGCACGTTGGCGTGCACCTCACCCGACGGGACAATCCCCGTGCGCAGGGCGTCCACGAACTCGACGAGCGAGCCAGCGATCTCCTCCGGCACGTCCGGCTCGAGCTCAGCGGTCTCGACCTCCGACGGAGAACCGCCCTGCGGCGCGAGCTGCCGCTGCGGAGCGGAGTCGCCGTCCCAGATGGCCGTGCCGTACTCGCCGTTCACTCGCCAACTGCCGTTCCACGAGGTCTCCACGCCGTCCGCACACCAGCTGCCGCTGTAGGTGTACCGGACGCCGCCGGCGAACTCGAAGACCGCGGTCGCGGCGGCGTCGGCGGAGAACCAGCTCCACCCCGGGTTGTACTCCTCGCAGTACACGGCGATCGGGTCGCTGCCGAGGACGTAGCGGGCGGCGTCGAAGGCATGGATCGCCATGTCGACGAGCAGCACGTGCGCCATCTCCTCGCGGAAGCCGCCGAAGTGCGGTGCCTTGAAGAACTCGGTCGTCGCGGATCCGAGCCGACCGAGCGTGGCGACCTGCTCCCGGAAGGCGGCGATCGATGCGTAGTAGCGACGCGACTGGCTCGTCATGAGCAATTGCCCGCTGGCCTCGGCCGTCGCCGCCAACGAGAGGGCCTGCGCCACCGTCGGTGCGATCGGCTTCTCGCAGAGCACCGGCAACCCGGCGAAGAGCGCCTCGGTGTTCACCGGGTGGTGCGCGGCGGGCACGGTGACGTTGACGACCGCGTCCGCCCCCGTCGCCTCGGCGACGACCGACACGCTGGTGCCGACGACGACACCCTCTGGGCCCACCCGGAGCCCGGCCTCGGTCACCGCCGACTCGGCGAGGGCCGTGTCGAGGTCGACGACGCCGACGAGTTCCGTGTCCGGGTTCGCGAGGATCGTCCGCAACCAGGCCCGTCCCATCCCGCCCGCACCGACGAGCACGAGCCGGACCGGCCTGGTGGCGTCCGCGAGCGTCGCGAAGCCACCGTCGACAGGAGCACTCATCGCGCGAGCGCCCCTTCGTACCCGCGGCCGTTGTAGAAGTCCTCGGTCTCGTACCGAAGCAGGACCGGCACCGCGCGTTCCGGACGCAGCGTCTGCGCCCAACGGACGCCGTTCGCGAGGACGCGACGGACGTGCTCGTGGTGGTAGACCGGGTAGTCCTGGTCGCCGGGGGAGAAGAAGAAGATCTTGCCGAAGCCGCGCTTGTAGGTCATGCCGGAACGGAAGACCTCGCCACCGGTGAAGGTCGAGAGGAAGACGAGCTCGTCGGGCGCGGGGACGTCGAAGAACTCGCCGTACATCTCCTGCGCCGGGATGATGAACGGGTGCGGGATACCCTGGGCGATCGGGTGGGTCGGGTCGACGGTCCAGACGATCTCGCGGTCCTCCTCCGACCGCCACCGGAGCGTGCACGAGGTCCCCATGAGCTTGCCGAAGATCTTCGACCAGTGGCCGGAGTGCAGCACGAGCAGGCCCATGCCGGCGAGCACGTGCTGGTGCACGCGCTCGACGACCTCGTCGGCGACCTCACCGTGAGCCGCGTGGCCCCACCAGACGAGCACGTCGGTCGCGGCGAGCACCTCCTCGGTGAGCCCGTGCTCCGGTTCGTCGAGCGTGGTCGTGGTCACCACAGCCTCGGCGCCGAGGTGCTCTTCGATGCCCTCCTTGATGGTCGTGTGCATGCCGTCCGGGTAGATGGCGCGGACCTTCTCCTCGATCTGCTCGTGGCGGTTCTCGCCCCAGACGAGGACGCGGATGGGGGTGCTGCTGTCGGACATGGTGGTGCTCCTTCGAGGATGCGTTGCGTGGTCGGAGAGGGTGTCGGAGTGGTCGTCGGTCATTTCACGGCACCGCCCGTCGCACCCGCGGCGATGAACCGCTGGGCGATGACGAGCAGCAGGATCGCGGGCAGGGACGAGAGGACGGCGGTCGCCATCACCGCGCTCCAGTTCGAGACCTGTGAGCCGAGGTACTGGTAGATGCCGAGCGTCACTGGCCGGACGTCCTCCGTCGTCGTCAGCGTCAGGGCGAACAGGAAGTCGCTCCAGGAGAAGAGGAAGGCGAACAGGCCGGCGGTGATGAGCACGTTGCGGCTCACCGGGAGGACGATCGAGACGAAGGCCCGCACGTGCCCCGCGCCGTCGACCCGTGCCGCCTCCACGATCGACGGCGGGATGGTCTGCATCGACGCCCGCAGGATGAGGATCGCGAACGGGATGGCGTGCGACGCGTCGGCGAGGATCAAGCCGGGGATCGAGTTGAGCAGGCCGAGGTCGTTGTAGGCGGAGTAGAGCGCGTTGGCGATCACGATGCCGGGGATCATCTGCGCGATGAGGATCACGAACAGGGCGATGCTGATCCAGCGGAACCGGAACTGCGCGAGGGCGTAGGCCGCCGGGGCCGCGATCGCGAGCGACAGGACGACGGTGCCGAGCGAGATGACGAGGCTCGTGACGAGGTGCCCGCCCTGGTCGGCGATCGCCTTCTCGTACCCGGCGAAGCTCGGGTTCACCGGGAAGAAGTCCCCGGTGAGCGTGTTTCCGGAGGGCTGCAGGGACGCGTTCACCATCCAGTAGACGGGGAAGAGCATGATCGCGAGGATGATGACGCCGACGACGGTGTAGCCGAGGTGGCGTCGGTCGCCGCGGTGTCGACGTGGGCCGACCGGGGCGAAGCGGCGCGTCTGCCGGCCGCCGGTCACGATGCTGGTCGTGGTCATGAGGGTCCGTGTCCTTACTCGTCGACCGCGCGTCGGTTCACGCGCAGGTAGACGATGGCGAAGAGGAGCGAGATGACGATGAGGATGTTGCTGAAGGCCGCACCGACACCGAACTCGAAGTTGACGAACGATTCCTGATACGACCGCACCGCGAGGGTCTGGGTGGCGTTCGCCGGCCCGCCGTTCGTGAGGCCGAGGATGATGTCGAGCACCTTGATCGTGTAGACGACGCCGAGCACGAGCACGACGCTGACCACGGGGCGGAGGTTCGGCCAGGTGATGTGGCGGAACGCCTTCCAGCCGGTCGCGCCGTCGAGCGCTCCCGCCTCGTAGAGCTCGTCGGGGATGTCCTGGAGGCCGCCGTAGAGGATCGTGACGTTGAACGGGATGCCGATCCAGATGTTGACGAGGACGACCGCGAACAGGGCCACCGACGGGCTCGTCAGCCAGGGGACGCCTGACAGGCCGATGGATCCGAGGGCGGCGTTCAGGACGCCGCTGTCCTGGTCGAGGATCGACCGCCAGGTGGCGCTCGACACGATCAGGGGGAGGAGCCAGGGGAGCAGCAGCATCGCGCGGAGGAACGAGCTCAGGGGGAAGCGTCGCTTGAAGAAGACGGCGAGAGCGAGCCCGATCACGAACTGCCCGGCGATCGACCCGATCGTGAACAGCGCCGTGTTGAGCAGCGCCGGTGTGAACAGCTGGGAACTGAACACGGTCACGTAGTTCGCGAACCCGACCCACGGCGCCTCGCCCGTGAAGAACGTCTTCGTCGTGTACTCCTGGAAGCTCATCGTGACGTTCTTGACAACCGGATAGCCGAAGAAGAGCACGATGTAGAGCGCTGCTGGGAGGACGAAGCCGAGCTTGATCAGGTCTTCCCGACGGAAGCGTCGGGACCGGCGGCCGGCCCCGGCGGGGGTGCGCTTGGTCGGCGCGCCCCCGTCGGTGCCGCTGGACCGCTGGTCGCTCTTCCGGTCCTGGAGCGATGCTCCGGCGATGCCACTGCTCATCGGGATCAGCCCGCGGCCGCCTGCTTGAACGCCTCTTCAGGCGTCGCCTGCCCGGTCAGGGCGAGCTGGATGGCGGTGTAGATCTCGGTCGCGGCCTCGGGCCACTCCTCGCCGAGCTCGCCGGTGCGCGAGCGGGCGTTGGCGACCTGCTCCGTGAACGCGGCCATCTCGGGGACCTTCGCGACGTACTGCTCGGCCAGGGCCGTCTTCGTCGGGACGGTGAAGCGGGCCTCGGCGAGGGCGAGCTGGTTCTCGTCGCTCGAGATGCACTCGACGAACTTCGCCGCCTTCGCCTGCTTGTCCTTGTCGCCGGTCACGGGGACGGTCCAGACCTCGCCACCGAGCGGGGCGACGGGCGTCTGGCCGGCCTTGTTGACCGGAACCTGCACGCTGCCGTACTTGAGGTTCGTGTCGGCGCTGAGGGCCGGGATCTGCCACGGGCCGTTGATCATCATCGCGGCCTTACCGGCCATGAACTGGTCGTTCACGTCGGCCTGCGACCAGTTGATGACGCTCTTCGACGCCGAACCCGAGTTCACGAGGTCGACCTGGAGCTGGAGGGCCTCGGCGACGGCGGGCGTCGTGAGGTCGGCCTCGTCGCCGCCGTTGGTCCACATGAACGGCAGGAACTGCCAGCTGCCCTCGTAGGTGGCGATGGAGCTGAAGGCCAGCCCGTAGGTGTCGCCCTCGGTCAGTGCAGCGGCTGCCGTCTTGAGTTCGTCCCACGTGGTCGGCGGGGTGATGCCCTTCGCCGCGAGGAGGTCCTCGTTGTAGAAGAGGCCGAGGGTGTTGACCGTCGGCGCCAGGCCGTAGACCTCCCCCTCGTAGCTCGCCGCGTCGAGGATGCCCTTCGCGAAGCCCGAGGTGTCGACGCCGTAGTCGCTGAGCGGCGAGAGGCCGCCGGTCGCGGCGATCTCCTGGACGTCCGGGTTGTCGAGCATGAGGACGTCGGGCAGCGTCTTGGACGACGACTGCTGGAGCACCTTCTGGATGAGGTCCTTGCCGGGGACGGTCTCGCGCTTGATCTTCACGCCGACGTCGTCCGCGCACCGGTCGAGGGCGTCGCCCACGAGGGTCTTGTCGGGTTCGTTGTTGTAGTAGTCGAGGATCGTGAGGGTGCCGGCGTCGCCTCCGGCCGCCGCGCCACCGCCACCGCTGCACGCGGTGAGGGCGAACGGGGTGATCGCGAGGATCGCGAGCGATCCGAGCACATGCGGCCGACGGATGATGCGTGGCCGGGTGTCGCGGGTGGTCGTGGATCTCATGTCATGGCTCCTTTGCCTGGTGAGTGGTGTTCGTGATGCGGTGGTGATCGTGGTGCGGTGGGTGGTTCGGTCAGTGGTCGAGTGGGATCCAGGCGGCGCCTGCGTCGGCGCTCGCCGAGACCGCGGTGAGCACGCGCTGCACCAGGAGGCCGTCGGCGAAGCCAGGTTCGGGCGCCCGGCCGGCGGCGAGGTCGCGGGCGAGGTCGGCGACCTCGTGGACGAAGGTGTGCTCGTAGCCGAGGCCGTGCCCGGCAGGCCACCAGGCGTCCGCGTACGGGTGACCGGGTTCGGTGACGAGGATGCGCCGGAAGCCCGCCTCCTCGGCCGGGAGGGTGTGGTCGTGGAACTGCAGCTCGTTCATGCGCTCGAAGTCGAAGACGAGCGATCCGTCGGAACCGTCGACCTCGAGCCGCATCGCGTTCTTGCGACCGGTGGCGAAGCGGGTGGCCTCGAACGTCGCCAGGGCGCCGCCGTCGGTACGCGCGATGAACACGACCGCGTCGTCGACGGTCACCCGCCCGGTGAGGGGTTCCGCCGCGTCGCCATCCTCAGGATCGTCGCCCGCGGTGGCGCTGAGGCCGCTCGACGAGGTGGGGAGCGGCCGCTCGGTGACGAAGGTCGAGGTCAGGGCGCACACGCCGGTCAGCTCCTGCCCGGTGACGAACCGTGCGAGATCGATGATGTGGGCGCCGAGGTCACCGAGCGCACCGGAGCCGGCCTGGTCGGCGTCGAGCCGCCAGACGAGCGGGAACGTCGGATCCGCGATCCAGTCCTGCAGGTACTGGGCCCGGATGTGACGGATCGTCCCGAGGCGACCGTCGGCGACGAGCCGTCGTGCATAGGCGAGTGCGGGGGTGCGCCGATAGCTGAAGCCGACCATCGCGTGAACGCCGCCCGCCGCAGCTCGCTCGGCCGCGGCGTTCATCCGCTCGGCCTCCTCGAGCGTGTTCGCGAGCGGCTTCTCGCACAGGACGTGGATACCGGCGTCGAGTGCCGCGATCGCGATCTCGGCGTGGAGGTGGCCAGGGGTGCAGATGTCGATCACGTCGATGTCGCCGCGGGTGAGGAGCGCTCGCCAGTCCGTCTCGACGTCGGCGATCCCGAACCGGTCGGCGAACGCGCGGGCGGCGTCGGCATCGCGACCGCTGACGGCGACGAGGTCGACCCCGCGGCCGAGGTCGAAGAAGCGGGGAGCGGTGGTCCAGGCCTGCGCGTGGATCGTGCCCATGAAGCTGTACCCGACGATCGCGACGCGCAGTGGCTGCTCGGACCGGCGGTCCTCCGTGGTCGGTACAGGCATCAGCACGGCTCCTTCGCCGGTCGAGGTCGGATCGCGCAGACCAGAAAGTTAACCGGTTTACTACGCGCTTCGGGAACCAGCATGCACCGCGTCGCCGGAGTCGTCAAGGAGCAATTTAACCGGTTTACCGAATCGTGATCCGTGAGAGACTGACCGGACAGCACCGCACCTGAACGGGGATCCATGGCAACGATGCGTGACGTCGCGCGACTCGCAGGGGTCTCGGTCGCCACGGTGTCGTTCGTCGTCAACGATTCGAAGCCCGTGTCCCCGGCCACTCGACTGCGGGTGGAGTCGGCGATGGTCGAGCTGGACTTCCGCCGGAACGCGGTCGCCCGCGCGCTCGCGAGCCGGCGGACCCGCATCATCGCACTGCTGTTCCCGGTGCTCCAGCATCGACTGTCCGACAACGCGGCCCGCTTCTTCACCGGTGCGGCGGAGGCTGCCGCCGAGCTCGGGTACACCGTCGTCCTCTGGCCGGAGCCGAGCGACCCAGACGCGCTTCGCGAGTTCACCTCCGACGGCCTCATCGACGGCGTCATCCTCATGGAGGTGCGGCTCGACGACCATCGGGTCGACCGTCTGCTCGCGGCCGGGACACCACTGACGCTCATCGGTCGGACGCGCGACCCCTCCGGTCTCGACTACGTCGACGTCGACTTCGAGGGGATGGTCGAGTTGTCCATCGACCGCTTGCAGGCCCTCGGTCATCGGGAGTTCGCCCTGCTCGAGGAGATCGAGCGGGCCGACCTCGACGGTTACGGCCCGGTGATCCGCGTGCAGGAGACCTTCCACGCCGTGTGCGCGGCCCGTGGACTCCGCGCTCGGACGCTCCAGTGCACTCCCGATCCGGCCGGTGGTCGCGAGATCGCGGCAGCCCTCCAGGAGGAGGCGCCCGAGGTCACCGCCGTCCTCGTGCTCAACGATCGGGCGGCCCTCGGTTTCGTGAGCGAGCTCGGCAGGCGCGGCGTCTCGGTCCCCGACGACCTGTCCGTCGTCCTCGTCGCCTCCACGCGAGAGGTGTCGGAAGCGGCCGACCCGGCACTCGCCGTCACGTTGCTGCCCGCCGCCCAACTCGGCCGAATGGGCGTCGAGACCCTCGTCGGCCGTCTCGACGGCACCCTCGGTGAACTGCGTCACGAACTCGTCATGGGCGCCTTCCTCGAGGGCGCGTCCCTCGCGCCGCCGCCCGATTGAGTCATCTCGTCGCGTGCATGGCCCGCGAGCGACCGGTCACTGCACCTCAGGGTGCCGGGAGGACTCCGCCGCTCGGTTCGCGATCGCCCGGTGCCGTGCCTGCCCGATCAGTGATTGGGTGTAGCCGACGCGGTTCATGGTGTCGTGTCGGGCGAAGTCGGTCGAGATCGGGACCTGCTCGGTGTAGGTGTACGGGCCGGCCTGGACGTTCACGGAGACGAACCCCGAGACACGCCTCTCCTTCGCGAACAGGAACAGCAGGCTGAGGAAGAAGAACCAGATCAACACGATGACCAGCACGATGGCCCACGCCGGGGTGTGGGTGGTCGTCGAGGTCTGATCGCTCGACGTCACGTTGACGTCCGCGAGTGGCCACGTGCCGGCGGGTGTCATGATCACGTCCTCAGTGACCCTGATGTTGCCGATCTGGACGAGGAGGGGCTGTGGCATCGGCGGGAGCTGGGTGGTCATGGGCATCGACCATAACCAATCGGTCCAGACCGCCGCCGAAGTTCTCCACAGCCCACGATGGAGTGGAAGCCGGGTCGCGGAGCCCCGTCCCCGTCACGGTCGTTGGAGACCGATCCGCGGGTAGAGCGCACGGAGCGTCTGGTCCAGCCCGCCCGTGAGCGAGCTGGCGCCGTGGTCGCCACCCGGTATCGCGAAGGTCTGGACCTTCCAGCCGGCCGCCGTCGCGGTGGATGCGGCGCGCCGCATCATGTCGGTGTAGACCGCGTCCGCCGTCCCCGCGGAGAAGAACGCCTCGGTGTCGACGTACGTCGTCTTCGCCATGATGGTCGCCGGTTTGATCGCGTCGTACGCGTTCTGGTCGCCGTTGAACATCACGCGCAGGTTGTCCGCCGGGAGGCCGGCTCCGGGATACTCCTCGCCCGAGACACTGACGACGTTGCCGAAGGTCTGCGGGTACTTGGCTCCGTAGTAGATCGCACAGCTGCCGCCGGCCGAGTACCCGGCGACCGTCCAATCCTTCGGCGACTGGAGGATGTGCAGGTTCGCCTTCGCCCAGGGGAGGACGTCCTGCGTGACGTAGGTTTCCACCTTCCCGTACCGCCCGTCGATGCACAGCGGATCCACCGAGGGGTCGCCGAGCTGGTCCACGACGAGCGCGATGGGGGCGAGCCCCTGATGGTCGGCGGCGATCGCGTCGAGCGCCTCGCCGACCCACTTCGCGTCGGGGTCACCCGGTTGTCCCATCATCATGAGGACGAACGGGAGCGCCGGGGGATCCTTCACGAGTGCGGCGGGTGGGTAGTAGACCTGCGCCGGGCGGGCGTTGAACCCGGAGTTCGTGTTCGGGATCCGGTCGCCCGTGGGAAGCGGGCCGAACCTGCCTGTCTTCGGCAGATCGGCCGGCGGCTTCCACGTCTCGTACAGCGGGCGGGCCGGATCGCCGGTGGGCGTGCTGGTCGGCGTCACGAGGGTGATCGGCTTGCGGTTCTGGACGTGGAACATCGACCCGAGGGTGGTCTGGACACCGTACGCGCCGTTGACGCCCAGCGCCGCGGTGGCGCCGAAGACGAGGATGCACGCGACGGCGATGACGCGCCGCTGCCATGAGACGCGCCAGCAGATCGTCAGGACGGCGAGCGCGATGCCGGCGAAGACGCCGATCAACCAGGGCTCCGCGGAGCGGATCAACGGCCCGCCGAAGAGGTTGAGCACGTCGAAGACCAGCCACACCGTCCCCAGGGCGAGGAGCGCGCCGGCCAGGAGGGCGATGGCGGCGCTCAGGTACCACAGCAGCCCGGACCGACGGATGACGAGGTACAGCAGGCCGGCGATGCTGAGCCCGTCGAGCACCCAGACGAGTGGACCGTCGATGACGTCGAGGTTCCACAGCCAATCCATCGATGCTCCATCCTGCGTACCGCGATGGTTGTCAGGCTAGGTGGCCGCCCTGAGCGGGACAAGGGCCGTTGGGCGTCCTCACGGGCTCGCCCATAGGATTGAGGGGTTCCGGGAGCGGGCGCCAGCCAGGCGTCAGCACCGGAAGGTACCGCCGCGTGGCAAGCGGCACGGAGGATCCACACCCATGGCAGAGCAGTCCCATCTCGAGTCCGTCATCACCCTGGCCCAGCACCGCGGCTTCGTCTTCCCGTCGGGAGACATCTACGGCGGCACGCGGTCTGCGTGGGATTACGGGCCCCTGGGTGTCGAGCTCAAGGAGAACATCAAGCGCCAGTGGTGGAACGCGTTCGTGCGTGGCCGCGGCGACATGGTCGGTCTCGACTCCGCCGTCATCCTGCCCACCCCGGTCTGGGAGGCGTCCGGTCACGTCAAGGTCTTCAGCGACCCGCTGACCGAATCGCTCATCACCCACAAGCGGTACCGGGCCGACCACCTCTTCGAGGCGTACGAGGCCGAGCACGGCCACCCGCCGGAGAACGGCCTCGCCGACATCCCCGACCCCGAGCACCCCTCGAAGGTCGGCCAGTGGACCGAGATCCGTCAGATGTCCGGCCTCCTGAAGACCTTCCTCGGCGTCGTCGACGACGAGTCTGGTCTCCACTACCTGCGTCCCGAGACCGCGCAGGGCATCTTCACGAACTTCGCGAACGTGCTGCAGACGGCCCGCAAGAAGCCGCCGTTCGGCATCGGCCAGATCGGCAAGGCGTTCCGCAACGAGATCACGCCCGGTAACTTCATCTTCCGCACCCGCGAGTTCGAGCAGATGGAGATCGAATTCTTCGTCGAGCCCGGCACGGACGACGAGTGGCAGCAGACCTGGATGGACCTCTGCTGGGCCTGGTTCATCGACCTCGGCATGACGCCCGACAACATCCGTTGGTTCGAGCACCCGCAGGAGAAGCTGGCGCACTACTCGAAGCGCACCGTCGACATCGAGTACAAGTTCGGCTTCGCCGGAAGCGAGTGGGGCGAGCTCATGGGCGTCGCGAACCGCACCGACTACGACCTCAAGGTGCACGCCGAGCAGTCCGGCAAGGACCTCAGCTACTTCGATCAGGCCAAGAACGAGCGGTACATGCCGTACGTCATCGAGCCGTCGTTCGGTCTGACCCGTGCGCTCATGGCTTTCCTCGTCGACGCGTACGAGGAGCAGGAGCTGCCGCCGAACGCCAAGGGCAAGATCGAGAAGCGCACCGTGCTGCACCTCGACCCGCGTCTCGCGCCGGTCAAGGTCGCCGTGCTGCCGCTGTCCCGCAACGAGGCGCTGTCGCCGCTCGCCCGCCAGATCGGCGACGAGCTGCGCGGCTCGTGGAACATCGACTTCGACGACTCGGGCGCGATCGGCCGCCGCTACCGTCGTCAGGACGAGATCGGTACTCCGTACTGCGTGACCGTCGACTTCGACTCGCTCGAGGACAACGCCGTGACGGTCCGCGACCGCGACAGCATGCAGCAGGAGCGCGTCGCCATCGACGAGCTGTACGCCTACCTCGCCACCCGCCTCAAGGGCGCGTAGGCCTCCGCCGTTTCACCCGAACGCCCGCTCGCCCATGTTTGGGCGAGCGGGCGTTTCTTCGCCCAGAAACGGGCGAACGGAAGCGGATGGCTCGGGCTAGGCGTTGCCGAGTGAGGTGTCGAGGAACGCGAGCGTCTTCACCCAGGCGTCGGCGGCAGCGTCCTCACGGTAGGTGATCGTGTTGGTGTCGTTGAAGAAGGCGTGACCGGCGTCGGGGTAGACGGTCGCGGTGAACTCGACACGCGCGTCCTCCATCGTCGTGGTCAGCTCGGGCAGGCTCTGCATGAGGCCCTCGTCCTGGTCGCCGTAGAACGCGAGGACGGGGCAGGCGATGCTCGTCACGGCCTCGGGCTCCGGCGGGTAGCCGTAGAACGGGACAGCGGCGCGGATGCGGCGGTCGGCCGCGGCGAGCGCGAAGCTGTAGCCACCACCGAAGCAGAAGCCGACGACGGCGACGCGGCCGTCGATCCCCTCCTCGTCGAACAGGGCGTCGACGGCCTTCCCCAGGTACCCGAGCGCCTCCTCGGCGTACTCGGGCGACTTCGAGGCCGAGAGCTTCTCGCGCAGCTTCGGCTGTGCCGCGGTCCTCGTCGCCTCGTCGCTGTTGAAGACGAGGCTCTCCAGCTCCGCACCGATCTCGGGCGTGACGCCGGCGCCACTCAGGATGTCGGGTGCGATGACGAGGTACCCCTCCGCGGCGAACCGGTCGGCGACGTCGGTGATGTGTGGGACGAGGCCCCAGATCTCGTGGATGAGCACGAGCCCGCCGCGGAGCTCGACGCCCTTCGGCGGGTCGGCGCGGTAGGCGGTGAGGCCCTTGGTCAGCGTGATGGTCGTCATATCGCCAGTGTTCCAGCCGACCCTCCGCACCGGCTGGGGGTTGCGCTGCCTCGCGAGTTATCCACAGATTCCGAACGAGCATCCGAACTGATGTTTCAGATGACTACAGTCGAGCTGTGGCGTGCCCACGGGCCGGCTCTCCTCACCGCGAGGTGGCCCCTGGACCTCGACCCACTCCGCTCGGAGTCGTCGACATGCCGACCTGCCCCCTCGTTCCATCCGCGATCAACACCCTCGGAGGTTCTCTCGTCGTGCCCGTTCGACCACTCGCCATCGTCGGCCTGTCCGCCCGCTTCGGTGGCGCGGCAGACGCCCACCAGTACTGGCGCAACATCCTGGCGGCCCGACGCAGCGGCTCCGCCGTCCCCCGCTCGAGATGGGATCACGCCTCCTTCTTCGCGCCGCACGACCCCCGAGCGGTGCATCACGCCTACTCCGACCAGGGGTCCTTCATCGACGGCGTCGAGCAGTTCGCCGCTCGGCACTTCCGCATCCCACCCAGTCGCGCGCACGCGATGGACCCGCAACATCGCCTGCTCCTCGAGGCAGCGCGAGCCGCCTGGATCGACGCCGGGTTCGAACGTCGTCGCATCGACCGGTCGTCCATCGGCGTCTTCGTCGGGATGGCTGCGAACGATTACCGCGAACTCTCCTCGCTCCGCATCCGGGCGCAACTCCTCGGCGACGACTCGGTCCACGCGGAACACGCCGGCCCCGACCTCGCGGCGGCGATGGGCGCGCGCGTCGCCGGTGTGCGCCCGTTCCACGCGTTCTCGATGCCGGGATGCCTGCCGAACATGGGGCCGGCGCTGGTGAGCAGCACGCTCGACCTCGGCGGCCCGAGCTTCGCGGTCGACGCCGCGTGCTCCAGCAGCCTCGTCGCGCTCCACCAGGCGATCGCCGCCATCCGGTCCGGGCAGTGCTCGGCGGCGCTCGCCGGCGGTGTCAACCTGAGCCTCGTCCCGGATGCGATGGTCGCCTTCTCCCGGATCGGTGCATTGTCACGGAGCGGGGTGTGCCGACCGTTCGACGGCGATGCCGACGGATTCCTCCTCGGCGAGGGTGTCGGCATGATCGTCGTCAAACCGCTCGAGGCCGCCATCGACGACCACGACGACGTCTACGCGGTCATCCGCGGCTCCGGGGTGTCCAACGACGGCCGGGCCGAAGGACCGATGACGCCGACGACGGACGGACAGCTGGCAGCACTCCGCCGGGCCTACGAGGACGCCGCTGCCGACCCCGCCGACCTGGGCGTCGTCGAGGCGCACGGCACGGCCACCCCGGTGGGTGACCGCACCGAGCTGGAATCGCTGGCGGCGCTGCGTCGTCTCGGGGCATCGCCACGCCGGACCGCCACGGTCACGGCGGTGAAGGCGCTCGTCGGACACACGATGGCGGCGGCCGGGATCGCCAGCATCGTCAAAGCGGCACTCATGGCGAGGCATCGGGTCGTCCCCGGGCAGCCTCGCCTGCGTTCCGAGGCGCACGCCGAGACCCTCCGAGACGGCCGCCTTGCACTCGCCTCCCGCACCATCGACCCGGGCGACGACGGTCTGGGCCTCATCGGCGTCAGCTCGTTCGGGTTCGGCGGCACCAATGCGCACGTGGTGCTCGAATCCCCGCCGACGCGAGCGGGTCGAGCTCGCCGACGCGGTGCCGGCGAGCCGGCAACCCGACCGGCCCCGCATCTCCTGGTGTTCTCGGCTGACGACCCCGCGCTGCTCGGCGAACACCTCCGAGCGGTCCTCGCTGTCCTCGAGGCCGCCGACGCACCGTCCATCGCCGGCCTCGCACGGACCTTGAGCTCCCGGTCGCTCGCGAGCACCCGTCTGGCGATCGTGTGCCGCACCGCCGCCGAGCTGATCTCCGGGCTGTCGGCCGCCTTGGAGCAGCTCGCCGACGGAACCACCGGGGTGATCTCCGCGGACGTCTGCAGCGGTGTCCGTGTCGACGAGGCCGCTCGGCGGATCGCCTTCGTCTTCCCCGGGCAGGGCAGCCAGACACCGCGGATGCAGTCGGACCTCGTCGACCGGTTCCCCGCCTTCCGCACAGCGGCCGAGACCTTGAACGAGCAGGTGCTCGACGAGACCGGGGTCGATGTGCTCGCGGCGCTCTCCGCGGCCGACGCCGACACCCCCTCCGGAATCGACCGTCTCACGTCCACCGAGGTCTGCCAACCCGCGCTCGCGGTGACGGCGCTCGCCGCCGTGGCGCTGTTGCGCGAGATCGGCGTGGAGCCCGACCTCGTCATTGGGCACAGTGTCGGCGAGCTGCCCGCCATGGCGACGGCGGGCGCGCTCGATGCGCCCGACGCCGTACGGCTCGCCGCGGTCCGCGGACACCACATGCGGTCGGCTGCGACGCGACCCGGCGACGGCATGACGGCCCTCGGCTGCGACGCCGAGCGGGCCGCAGCGCTCCTCAGTGGTATCGACGACGCGTGGATCGCAGCCGCCAACGACCCCCGGCAGACGGTGGTGAGTGGAACCGGCGAGGCCCTGCGCACCGTCGCGGAACGGTGCGTCGAGCACGGGGTGTCGACCCAATCGCTGCGCGTCGCCACCGGGTTCCACTCGCCCCTGCTCGAGCCGATCCGGCCGGCCCTCGTGGCGGACCTGTCGCGATTCCGACCTCGCGCGCCGCAGGTCCAGCTCGTCTCCACCGTGACGGGCCGCACGGTGGAGACGAGCGAGGAGCTGGGCCGTCAGCTCGAGGAGAACGTCTTCTCCACGGTGCGGTTCCGCGAGGCGATCGAGTCGGCGTCCGCATCCGACGTCAATGTCTACGTCCAGATCGGTGGAGGTTCGGCACTGCTCGGGTCCATCCGACGCTCCCTGGGCGATGCGCCCGACGTGCACGTCATCCCGAGCAGCGCGTCGGCGCCGGACGACGCGTCGACCTTCCTCCGACTCCTCGGTCGGCTGACGGTACTGGGGGCCGACCTCGACCTGGCATCGCTCGTGCCACCAGACACCGCGGGTGTGGCGCTGCCGATCGCGCCGCTGCCGACCGAGCCGTACTGGGTCGTCCGACCGGACGCCACCGCCCCGACGACCACACCCCGAGAACCCACATCCGAACCGCACCGGCCACCCTCCCCCGTCGAACAGGATCCCTACTCCATGCGCCACAGCCCCCACGACCTGCCGTCTTCCCCGCTCGCCGGACCACCGTCGGCACGACCGCCGATCCAGCCGCGAGCCGTCGAAGCGCAGGCCGACCACCTGCCCGGACTGCTCGCTCTCATGAACCGCCAGCTGAGCCTCATCGAGGGGTCCGGGCGGGCCGATCACGCGCCCGCGTCGACGGATCCGTTCCGCTGGTCCACGGAACCCGGCTCGCCGCAGGCGGAGGTGGTCGCACGGATGGGCCTTGCAGCGTCCCGGTCGCATCGCGCCGAGTCCGACGCGGTCATCCTCGGCATGGTGTCGCGCATCAGCGGGTTCCCGCTGGACCTGATCCGGCCCGACATGCACCTCGTCGAGCAGCTCGGATTCGATTCGCTGATGATGCGTGAGCTGATCACCCAGCTGCACACCGAGTGGCCATCGCTGCCGACCCCCGCCCAGCTCGGCGAGCGCTTCGCCGCGCGGCCCACGGTGGAGCAGGTGCTGGACGGCGTCGGGTCCCTGCTGCACCCGTTCGCCGAGGAGCCGCAGCACCGGCTCCCGCGGGTCGAGACGACTCCGGTGGCTGCCGCTTCCCCGGCGCCGGCCGACCGCCCGACCCGATGGACCGAGGCCGACGCCCGCATCGAGTGCTTCCCGGAGGCGGTCGCCATGCGGGAACGCCGGCAGCAGACGGACCGCAACCCCTACTTCCTGCTCCATGAGGGGATCATCGACGCGACGACGACGATCGGCGACGCCCAGCTCGTGAGCTTCTCGAGCTACAACTACCTCGGTGTCACCGGCCACCCCGTGGTCGCCGAGACGATCGCCGACGCCGTGGCCCGATACGGCAGCTCGGTGTCCGCCAGTCGGTTCCTGTCCGGTGAGCGCCCGATCCATGCCGAGCTCGAGCAGGAGCTCGCCGACCTCCTCCAGGTGGAGTCTGTGCTCACCCTGGTGAGCGGCCACGCGACGAACGTGAGTGTCATCGGGCACCTGGTGGAACCGGGCGATCTCATCGTCCACGACAGCCTCGCGCACGACAGCATCATCCAGGGGGCGAAACTCTCCGGAGCCACCCGGCGGTCCTTCCCCCACAACGACCTGAGCGCGCTCGACGACCTCCTCGGCGCGATCCGCGGCGGGTTCCGCCGAGTCCTCATCGTCGTGGAGGGCGTCTACAGCATGGACGGCGACCTCGTACCGCTCCCGAAACTCATCGAGCTGAAGAAGCGACACGGCGCACTGGTGCTCGTCGACGAAGCGCACAGCATCGGGACGGTCGGCGCGAACGGGGGCGGGGTCGGCGAACACTTCGGTGTCGACCGCTCGGACATCGACCTCTGGTGCGGCACGATGTCGAAGTCGCTCGCCGGATGCGGCGGCTACGTCGGTGGCACCGCCGCCGCGATCGACTACCTCAAGTACTCCGTGCCCGGGTTCGTGTACAGCGTCGGCATCACCCCGGCGAACGCGGCCGCGTCGCTCGCCGCCCTCCGGCTCATGCGCGACGAGCCCGAGCGCCTCAGCCGCCTGCGGCAGAACGCCGACCGCTTCCGCGAGACGGCCCGGGCCGCCGGCATCGACATCGGCGACAGTGCCGACTCGCCCGTCGTGCCGTGCATCGTCGGCAGCTCGGAACGGGCGCTGGCACTGGCGACCGCGCTCTTCGACCACGGCTTCAGCGTCAACCCGATCCTGTACCCGGCCGTGCCGGACGACCAGGCGCGGCTCCGATTCTTCATCACCGCGGAGCACACCGCCGAGCAGATCCAGCGGGTCGTGGACATCACGGCATCCGAACTCAACCGCATCACCCACGACATCGAGGTATCCGCATGACGAACCACTCCAGAACGACTCCCAGACGACGGGCGGTGATCACGCTCCTGATCGGCCTGGTGTTCGCGATCGTGGCGGGCATCGCGGGGGCCGACGTCCTCGACAACCTCAAGACGGGCGGGTTCGACGACCCGCAGTCCGACTCCGTGGCCGCAGCGGACGTGCTCGCCGACCGGTTCCCCGGCAGCGACCCGAAACTCGTCCTCGTCGTGGACGTCTCCGACGGACTCGACAGCGCCGCCGGCAGGGAGGCGCTCGACGACATCGTCGGCGCTGTTGACGATGTGGACGGCGCCAGCGTCACCGGCTCCTACGCCGACTCGGAGCAGCTGCGGAGCGACACCGACCGCGGCGTCGTGCTCGTGGCGCTCGCCGGAGACGAGGACACCGTGCAACGCGCGACCACCGCGCTCCGCGGGACGATCACCGAGGAGGTGACGTCGGCCACGGTCCGGTTCGGCGGCATCGCGGGGATCAACGACGACCTGAACGCGCAGGTCAAGACGGACATCATCGTCGCGGAGACGATCGCCATCCCGATCACCCTCGTGCTGCTGTTCTTCGCGTTCCGCGGTGTGGTGGCCGCGCTGCTGCCCGTCGGCGTCGCGGGCGTCACGATCCTCGGTTCCCTCGGCCTGCTGAACGTGGTCGCGCAGCTCACCTCGGTCTCCCTGTTCGCAGTCAACCTCGTCACCGCGTTGGGCCTCGGACTCGCCATCGACTACTGCCTGCTGTTCCTCACCCGCTATCGGGACGAACGCTCGGGCGGAGCCACCGACGAGGAGGCGTTGCGGATCGCTCGGCGGACGACCGGCCGGACCATCGTGTTCAGCGGCGTCGTCGTCGCCGCGGCGCTCGCCACGCTGATGCTGTTCGACCAGTACTTCCTGCGCTCGTTCGCCATCGCGGGACTCGTCATCGTGGGCTGCTCCGTGGTGGGCGCGGTCGTCCTGCTGCCCGCAGCCCTCACCCTCCTGGGTCGCCGGATCGACTGGGGCCGTCTGCGCTCGCGGCGCCCGGCCGGGGCCGAGGGTCGGTTCTGGTACCGGGTGGGCGACCACGCGTATCGCCGTCCGTGGTTGGCGGTGCCCGTGATCGCGCTGCTCATCGCCATGGCCGCGCCGTTCGCGCACGCGGAGTTCGGGGTGCCCGACGAACGAGTGCTCCCCGCCGACGCCGAGAGTCGTGTCGTGGCGGACATCATGCGGTCCGACTTCGACGTCGCCGAGGCGGACGCCGTCTCCGTCGTCACCGAGGACTGGGCGGGGACGGACCGCGAGCTCGAGGAGTACGCCACCGAACTCTCCTCGATCGCGGGCGTCGAGGCCGTCACGACGTCCCTCGGCAGCTTCGTCGACGGACGCCTCGTCGCCCCGGCCGACGCGCGGACGGAGCAGCACTTCCGCGACGGTTCGGCGCTCTGGCTCCAGGTCGCGACCGACGTCGTCCCGTACTCGCCCGAGGGCTCGGAGCTCGTCCGCGACGTCCGTGCGGTGGACCCTGGAGCCGGCTCGACCGTCCTGGTCGGTGGCCTCGCGGCGCAGATGATCGACATCGGTGACTCCATCTCGGCGCGTCTGCCGTTCGCCGCCGCGGCCATCGCGCTCATGACGCTGATCATCCTCTTCCTGTTCACGGGGAGCGTGCTGCTCCCGATCAAGGCGCTGGTGCTGAACGTGGTCGGGCTGGTCGGCATCCTGGGCGTCATCGTGTTCCTCTTTCAGGACGGCAACCTGTCGGACGTGCTCGGCTTCACCCCGTCGCCCATCGCCATCTCGATCCCGATCCTGCTGTTCTGCATCGCCTTCGGGCTCTCGATGGACTACGAGGTGTTCCTCCTCGCGCGGATCCAGGAACGGTTCCGTGCCACGGGCGATCTCGCGGAGGCGGTGCGGAGCGGGCTCGGTGCGAGCGGCCCGATCATCACGGCCGCTGCGGCGATCCTCGCGGTGTCGTTCTTCGCCATGGCGACCTCCGGGGTGTCGATCATCAAGATGCTCGGCATCGGTACCGGTATCGCGATCCTCATCGACGCCATCCTGATCCGCGGCGTGCTCGTCCCGGTCTTCATGCGCGTCGCCGGACGATACAACTGGTGGGCGCCGCGGTGGCTCGCGGCGATCCACCGTCGCATCGGGATCACGGAGGGCTGAATGGACGCGCGGTTCAGCGGCCTGTCGGCCGATGACGACTTCTCGGCGCTCGTGTCCGAGGCGACTCGTGCGGCGAACGCCCACAACACGCAGCCGTGGGGCGTGGACCGTCAGGGCGACGAACTCGTCCTCCGCCGGGATCGCACTCGCACCCTCGGCGCGAGCGATCCGCGAGGACGCGACACGATGCTGTCGTTCGGGGCGTTCGTCGAGTCACTCCTCATCTGTGCGGCGTCGGCCGGTGTCGGACTGCGCTTCGAGGCCTCCGCCGGCGGTGACGCGGAGACCGATGAGGTCGGCCGGTTCTCGCGCCACCCGGAGGGCTACCAGACGACGTTCTCCTCGGCGGACGTCCGTGGACGACGCGTCTGGCGAGGGCGATGGCGGGATGGCGCTCCTCCGCCCGACGTCCTCACGGCGGCCGCTGCGGAGGCGGAGCGTGCGGGGTTCCGGCTCGTCTCGATGCCGACCCGGGACGCCCGTCCGTTCCTCATCCGAGCCAACCGGTGGTTCTTCGGCGACGCGGCGATCGTCGCCGAGCTCCACCGGTGGACCCGCCTGTCGCCGCGCCACCCCGACTACGGCGAGGACGGACTCAACGACGCGATGCTCGTGCTGTCGAAGGTCGAACGAGCCGGCCTGCGGACGCTGATCAGCCCGCGGGTGTTCCGCGCGCTTCGCGGCGTCGGGCTGCCCGGGTTGTTGGCGAGGATGTCGGCCTCCGCGACCCAGGGCTCCGGCACCGTCCTCGGCGTGGTCAGTCCCACCGAGGCTCCACAGGAACTCGCCGCTGGGCGACTGCTCACCCGGCTCTGGCTCGGCTTCCAGCGCCACGGCCTGTACGTGCATCCCCAGAGCGCGCCGCTCGACTGTCCGGAGACCAGAGCCATGCTCGAGGAACGCTGGCAAATCGCCCGGGACGAGCAGCTCGTCGCCTGGTTCCGGGTCGGCATCCCCGCCTCCGAACCCGCGGCGCGCGTGGCGTCCCCGCGTCGGTCGGGTGGTTGAATCCGCAGCCGCGGTCGTCGACGCTCTCCGGATGCAGGTGCCGTCGGGCGTCGTCGTCTCGGCGTCCGTCGGCACCGCACCCGGGCCGTTCGGGGACCGTCCGACTCAGGCTCTTCGGAGCACCGAATCCCGCTCGGCGCGCGACTGCGCCAGGGCGGCACTCGCGACGCTCGGCCAGCGCTCCGCGGACATCCCGACGGGGGAGGGCGGGCAACCGGTCTGGCCGACCGGCTTCGTCGGGAGTCTCTCGCACTGCCCCGGTTTCACGATCGCAGCCGTCGGTCGCGTCGGTGTCGCGAGTGCCATCGGGATCGACGTCGAGGTGCACCGGCCCGTCCGTCCCGCCGTCGCGGCGACGATCGTCTGCGGGAGTGAGGCGTCCATGCTCACGCGGCTCGCCTCGAGCCATCCGGCCGTCGCGTGGAGCGCCGTGCTGTGGAGCGTCAAGGAGAGCGTCTTCAAGGCGTGGTACCCGCTCACCGGCCGGTGGGTCGACTACACGGCGTGCGAGG
Organism: Plantibacter sp. T3; assembly: GCF_902506515.1. NCBI lineage: Bacteria > Bacillati > Actinomycetota > Actinomycetes > Micrococcales > Microbacteriaceae > Plantibacter > Plantibacter sp. T3. The sequence continues at coordinate 873,881 of NZ_LR733286.1, forward strand.
TGGTGATCCACCCGGATCGTGGGTCGTTCGATGCGCGGGTCGTCGCGCCGGCCGGCCCGACAGAGTGTTCGACCATGCCGCGGGCCTTCGCCGGCCGGTGGTCGGTGGTGGGCACCCGCCTCTGCAGCGTCGTCATCGTCCCGGCCTCGCAGCGACAGGACGGGTGATCGGCTGATCCGGTCGGCGCGGGTACCGTTGAGGACGATGTCGTAGACCGCAGGAGGAGGGGCCATGTCGGACGAGGAACGGACGACGACGGACTGGCGTGCAGTGGCCGCCGCCCTCGCGAACGACGACGCCCGGACGGTGTACGCGCAACTCGTCCTCGGGCAGGAGCCCGACCTCGGCGCCACCCAGCGTGCTGTGCGGCGAGCCGAGCAGAGCGTTCAGGCATTGTCTCGGGTGGGCCTGCTGGATGTTGACGGACGCACTTCGGGCAGGGCGTTCCGGGACCTCCTCGCGGCCGCCGCACCGCCGAAGCGCGAAGGGATCGACCGCTTCCTGGTCGACGGTCGGATCGTGCAGTACCCGTCGAATCCGGACGAGCGGCAGGCGCTGTTGCAGCGCGTCGCGGCATCAGCGCTCCAGCTGGGCGAGGTGGTCGACGAAGCCGAGATCAACGAGCGGTTATCCGCGTTCCACGACGACGTCGCGGTGCTCCGGCGATACCTCGTCGACGCGCAGCTCGTCGAACGCACGCGCTCGGGGACCGAGTACGCGCTCGTCACCTGAGGAGGCCGCCCTTCGACAGGCTCAGGGACTGGGTGTAGCTCGGTGACCGGCGGCAAGTCCACGGCCCGCCGGCCGGCGTCAGGCGCGGATGTCCTTCGTGAGCTGCTCCACGAGGGCGGCCCGCTGCTCGCGGGTGGACGGCCGACCCTCGGCGTCGGGACGCTCCTGCCACGGGAACGGTCCCGAAGCGCGGCGGTACTCGACCCCGAGGGCGTCGAGGCGGGCGAGGTGCTGCTGCAGCCGCGCCTCGAAGCCCGCGAGGTCGCGCTCGCGGCCGACCCAGGCGACCTCGGCGAGGGCGCACAGCCGCGGGTATGCCTGGTAGTCGATGACGCGGGCTGAGTCCATGTGCTCGGTCCAGATGTTCGCCTGCACCCCGATGATGTGCTCGGCCTGCGCTTCCGTCAGCTCAGCCGGCACCGGCTCGAAGGTGTACACCTCCGCGACGGTCAGCGGTGGCCCGACCGGGATCGGCTCACCCGGCAGCTCCGACTCGCGGTAGTCGAGGTAGACGCGGTCGTCCGGGCAGGCGATGACGTCGTACCCCTGGCGTGCGGCGACGACCGCACCGAACTCGCCGCGCCATGAAGCGACGGTCGCGTCCTTCGGCAATCCGCCGCCCTCGAGGATCTCGTCCCAGCCGTACAGGCGTCGGCCGGCGGCGGACAGGTGCGCCTCGAGCTGGCGGATGAACCACGCCTGCAGCGCTTCGACGGAGTCGAGCCCGCGCTCGGACATGAGGGCTTGCGTTCGAGCGCTCGCTGCCCAGCGGGTCTTCTTCGCCTCGTCGCCACCGACGCCGATGAAGGTCGATGGGAAGAGCTCCATGACCTCGTCGAACACGGTGCGGAAGAACGCGACCGTCTCCTCGCCCATGTCGAGGATCGCCTCGTTGATGCCCCACCGCGTCCACACCGACGGCTCGTCCGCGTCCTGCGCCACATCCGGCACGCCCAGCTCCGGGTAAGCGGCGATGATCGCTCGCGCATGACCGGGCAGGTCGATCTCGGGGACGACCGTGATGGACCGCTCAGCGGCGTAGGCGACGATCTCGCGCAGGTCGTCCTTGGTGTAGAAGCCGCCGTGCGGGCGGCCGTCGCCGGGAGCGTGCCGTGCTGCACCGTGCTGGCTCTCGGTCCGCCACCCGCCGACCTCGGTCAGCTTCGGGAACGCGTCGATCTGGATCCGCCAGCCCTGGTCGTCGGTGAGGTGGAAATGGAGGACGTTGAGCTTGTGGCGCGCGGCGAGGTCGATGAACCGCAGCACGTCGGACGTGGGGAGGAAGTGCCTGGCCACGTCGAGCATGACGCCGCGCCACCCGAAGCGCGGGGCGTCGTCGATGGTCGTCGCCGGGACGGTCCAGTCGACGCCGGGGACGAGCGCACGGCGGTTGACCGCAGGGGGGAGGAGCTGGGTCAGGGTCACCGCGCCGGAGAACGCGCCGGAGGCGTCGGCGGCGACGATGCGCACACCGTCCGCGTCGACCACGAGCCGGTAGCCGCCGGCCGCGACGGTGTCGTCGTGGATGAACGCGATGCTGTCGGTCCGCAGGTCGATCCGTGCGTCGAGGTCGAACCCGGTCGACGTCTGCAGCACCCCGCGCAACCAGCGGGTCGCGGCCGAGAAGCGGCGGTCACCGCCGAGCCCGGTCGTCTCGCTCAGCGTGAAGGCGCCGTCGTGCTGCTGGATGGACACGGGCAGTGGAAGCATCGGTGGTTCTCTCCTCGAGTGCTGATGGGCCGTTCTCAGGACCTCTGCGGCGCGGCTGGCCGGGAACCCGGTGACACGCCGGAGGACTCCTGAGAACGGTCCCGGATGGTGGAGGTCAGGACGGGCGGTCGACGAGGGTGGTGAGCCGGTCGGCGATCAGCGTATCCGAGACGACGGTGAGCGGCGACTGGCCGGCCTCGGCGGCGAGCTCGGCGATGCTGCGGCCGACGAGCTCGCGGAGGTCGGGGTGTGACACCTGCGCAATGCGCACAGCGGACCAGTCGACGCGCTCGTCGAACGGCGGCTCGGCGAAGGCGCGTTCGAGTTCGTCGACGATGCCGTCGTCCCGGAGACGGTCGATGACGGCGTCGCCGCCACCGCCCGTCACCCAGGTGGGCAGCAGGGCGGTGAGGGCGGTGCCGCGGAGGACGCCGCCCGGGAGGATGGTGCCGGTGCCGTGATCCATGGGCCGCTCTCCAGTCGTCGGGCGATTGCGCATGTTGCAACGGAGGTTGCGTCAATGCCCGACAACTGTAAAGGGTCCGAACAAACGTGTCAACGGTGTGGAGACGGGGTTGCGGGGGAGGGTTGCTCGGCACTTCGACAGGCTCAGTGACCGGGGAGGGTGGCCCAGTGACCGGTGGCGGTGGGCCCAGTGACCGGTGGCGGATGGGCCCAGTCAGCGGGGAGGGTTGCTCGGCACTTCGACAGGCTCAGTGACCGGGGGAGGGTGGGCCCAGTGACCGGTGGCCGGTGGGCCAGCGAGCGGGGAAGGTTGCTCGGCACTTCGACAGGCTCAGTGCCCGGGAAGGGTGGGCCCGGTGACCGGACAAGCCGGGCCCGGCGGCCGGGGGCGGCTACTCCACGAGGCGGAGGCGGACCGCCATGAACTGGCGACCGGGCAGGTCGACCCGGACCGTACCGGTGTACGTGCCGGGGAGGGTCTCGACCGTCATGTTCCAGGTGTCGAGCACGTCGACGTGGAACTCGCCCTCGGGGAGGAAGACGTTGCGGAACCGCGGCCGGTTGAAGCCGAAGTAGCCGATGACGTAGCGGCCGGAGACTCCGCCCCACGGCACGTCCCAGTCGCCGGGCAGCGGGTCGAGGACACCCGTCGGGGACTCCGCCGAGATGCGCTCCAGGAACGCGATGCGGTCGGGACTCGAACCGATGAGCGGCCCGCCCTTCGACCAGAACAGCTCCTCCCGGTCGTTGAGGTAGGTCTCGCCGTGGCCGACGTAGCCGCCGCGGATCGCACCCTCCCAGAACCGTCGCACCATCTCCTCGCCGGTGATGTTGCCCCAGCCCTGGTCGATGTCGCCCTCGTAGGCGCACTCGTCGATGACGATCGGCTTGCCCCACTGCTCGCGCCAGGCGTCGGTGTTCTCCGCGGTCCGGTAGACGTCGACGCGCTGCACGCTGCAGTGCGTGATCCAGGGCTTCGTGTAGTCGTAGAACCCCTGGCAGTTGTGGATGGAGTTGAGGTGGCCGTGCGGGTCCTCCGCGCCGACGACCGCCGCGAGACGCTCCCAGTCGTCGTTCGTCTTCGCCCAGAGCAGGTCGTACTCGTTCGCCATCGACCACCACACGTTCGCGAACGCGGCCAGCCGGCGGACGACGTAGCGGAGGTACCGTTCGTCGACGGCCGGACCGAGGTCCGCGAAGCCCCAGCGGTCGTAGGCGTGGAAGAGGATGAGGTCCGCTTCGATGCCGAGCGCGCCGAGCTGGGTGATGCGCCGCTCGAGGTTCGCCCAGTACGCCGGGTCGAAGCGCTCGTGGTCGAACCCTTCGGCGAGCGAGCCGACGAAGGGGAACGTCTCCGGCTCGTTCGCGTTGTAGAGGTACGACTTCGGGAACACGCACATGCGGATCTTCGTGAACGGCGCGGCTTCGAGGGCGCGGAGGGTCTCTTCTTGCAGCTCCTCGGGCTGGTGCGTCCAGGCGTAGGCGGTCGTGCCGAGCGGGCGATGGCGGGTGCCGTCGGCGTGGGCGAAGTGGAAGCCGTCGACGCGCACCGGTCCGTGGCTGCCCGTCGCCGCGGCCGACACGGTGAACGCGCCGGCGACGCCGTCGAGTGATCGGGCGGTCGAGCTCGTGGTGAACGACCACTCGCCCTGCTCCTCGGCGAGCAGCCGCACCAGGTACCGGCCGTCGCCGTCGTAGAACCCGCCGACGGTGAGCTCGCGTGCACCGTTTGTGAAGGTCGCGCTCAGCTCGACGTCGACGAAGGGGTTGCCGTGCGACGGCCCGTCCATCCGGATCTCCACGACGCCGTACTGCGGGACGTCGCCGGGAACCGTCAGGGTCGCCGAGCCGCGCGGGACGTCCTCTCCCTCGTAGTCGGGAGCGGGCTCGATCGCGGCGCCGTAGGGTGCGCGGGCGTCGGGACCGTCGTCGACCTGTGCGAGCGCCGCCCAGAGACGATCCTTCGCCGCGTCGTCTTGCAGTTCCGGCACGATCGCCGACAGCTGCCCGAGACGGATGCTGCGGAACTGCTTGGCCATCGGCGAGGCGGCGATGCCGGGCAGGAACTGCTCGAGGACGGTGCGACCCGCGGGGCTCTCGATGACGTCTCCGAAGGCGGAACTGCGGTCGAACATGGATCTCCTGTGATCAGCCGAGCGGGTCGGCGGCGGGTGCTACTGGTGCAGGCGGTGCGAGTGTTGCACGTGGAACAGTCGAGTGGGGGTTATCGCGCAACTCCTGGTGCCGGAGTGGCTGCGGCCAGCGCCGCGTCCACCTCGTCGAGCATCGACGGCGGCGTGAACATGAGGAGCTGACGGACGGTCCGACCCCGACTCCACTGGGTGCCGCGGCGGATGTCGTCGGCCTTGGCCTGATCGTGGGCACCCACCGAGCTGAGGAGGGCGTCGTACGCGGCAGGTCGGTCGATGATCTCGGAGAGCGGCGAGTCGAGGCCGAGCGTGATGTCGTCATCGGCACTCGAGCCGGCGTCCGTGGCCTCGATCGTCCAGTCGTGGCGACCGGACCCGACCGTCTCCTCCGCGGCACCCGGCAGTGCGACCGTCGCCGTCGTGTTCGGCGGCACGACCGCCGACACCCGGAGGGACGACCCGTCGCGCCGCCACGCCACCGATGCCTCGCCGTAGGGCGTGACATGTCGGGCCTCGGCGTGGTCGAGTCCGTCGATCGGCCGCGGTGCGATCCGGAGTTCGCGGTAGCCGGGAGCCGCGGGGGCGAGTCCGGCCACGGTACGGTGCAGCCAGTCGGCGACGGCGCCGAGCGCGTAGTGGTTGAACGAGGTCATCTCGCCCGGGTTGACCGAGCCGTCCTCGAGCAGGCTGTCCCAACGCTCCCAGATCGTGGTCGCGCCCTTGGTGACGGGCGAGAGCCAGGACGGGTTCTCGGTCTGGAGCATGAGGCGGCCGGCCGCGCGGAGGTGTCCGCCGTCGGCGAGTGCGTCGGTGATGAGCGGCGTCCCCACGAAACCGGTGCCGATGCGGTAGCCGTCGGCGCGCACGAGGTCGGCGAGGCGGTCCGCGAGGCGTTGCCGCAGGGCGGGGTCGTCGACGAGGTCGAACCGCAGGGCGAGGGCGTAGGCGGTCGGCGCGTCGGACATCATCCGGCCGGCGGGCGTCACGTACTCGGCGGTGAAGGCCGCCCGACTCCGCTCGGCCAAGTCGCCGTACCGCTCGGCGTCCGCCGTCTCCCCGAGGAGCTCGGCGGTGTCGGCGAGGATCCGGAGGGATCGCGCGTGATAGGCGCTCGCGACGATGTCCGAGTCGACCCTGGCCTTCGCCGGCTGGTCCGGCGGCGCGCTCGGGTCGAGCCAGTCGCCGAGCTGGAAGGTGTTCGACCAGAGACCGTCGGTGCTCACCCGGAGGACGGCCTCCACCCAGGAGCGCATCGACGGGTACTGCTCGCGCAGGATCCCGAGGTCGCCGTAGCGCTCGTGGAGCACCCACGGCACGACGGTCGCGGCGTCGCCCCAGGCCGCGGTCGGGCCGCCACCGGCGAATCCGGACAGCGCGGCCGGGACCACCATGGGGACGACACCGTCCTGGTGTCCCTGCTCGAGCGCGAGGTCGCGCAGCCAGGAGTCGAGGAAGGCGGAGCTGTCGTAGAGGAAGCTCGCGGTCGGGGCGAAGACCTGCAGGTCACCCGTCCAGCCGAGCCGTTCGTCGCGCTGCGGGCAGTCGGTCGGGATGCTCAGGAAGTTGCCGCGCATGCCCCAGACGACGTTCTCGTGGAGGCGGTCGAGCAGCTCGTGCGAGGAGGAGAACCAACCCGTGCGCGTGAGGTCGCTGTGGAGGACGACGGCGGTGACCGACGCCGGGTCGAATGCGCCCGGCCAGCCGTCGATCTGCGCGTAGCGGAAGCCGTGGAAGGTGAAGCGCGGCTCGATCGTCTGTTCGCCGTCGCCCGAGAGCGTGACGTGGTCGGTGGCTGCGGCGTTGCGGAGGGGACGCAGGGCGAGTTCGCCCTCGTCGAGGACCTCGGCGTGCCGGAGCGTGAGCGTCGTGCCCCGCGGGCCGGCGACGGTGAGCCGGAGGCGGCCGACGAGGTTCTGGCCGAAGTCGAGGATGGTCGCGCCCGACGGCGAGGTGAGCACCTCCGCGACCGCGCGCTCCTCGATGCGGCGGACGGGCGCGGCGATCCGGGCCTCCGGCACCGGGTGCGCAGCGTCGTCGACGAGGGCCGGGGCCCAGGTGGACGCGTCGAACGCCGTCGTCGACCAGCCGGGTTCGGCCAGGGTGGTGTCGATCGCCTCGCCGGCGTAGATGCCGCTGTCGACGAGCTCGGCACCGTCTGCCGCCGACCAGCTCGCATCGGTGACGAGCGTCTCCGTCGTCCCGTCGAGGTAGTCGAGCTGCAGCTGGGCGGCGAAGCGTGGCTGGTCGCCGTAGATCCGCTCGGCGAACTGGAAGAACCCGTACCGCTCGGTGTACCAGGCGCCGGCGACGGTCGCGGCGATGACGTTCTCACCCGGCTCGACGAGCGCGGTGACGTCGACGGTCTCGTGCACGAGGCGGTCGCCGTAGGCGGCCCAGCCGGGGGAGAGGACGTCTTCCGAGGCGGGCATCCCGTTCAGCTGCGGTTCGGCGGCACCGAGCGCGGTCCAGAACAGCCGGGCGCGACGGACGGGCCCGCCGACCGTGAAGGTGCGGCGCACCCGGATCGGTTGCGCAGGACGCTCGGGCGCTGCGAGACCGATGAAGCGGGCGGTCCAGGCTCCGTCGGCCAGGAACGCGGCCTCGACGACGGTCGGCTCGCTCCAGGGTGTCTCCTCCCCAGCAGTCGACGCGGCACGGACCTCGACGGTGCGCACCTCGTCTGGGCCGAGTGGTGGGAACGGCCAGGAGACGAGGACGGAGTCGCGGCCCTCGACACGTGCCGTGGCACCACTGCCGTCCCGGAGCTCGGCCCAGGCCTGCACCCAGTCGGAGCCAGCGGTCTCGACGGTCCAGCTCAACCGAGGCGTCGGCGTCGCAACCGCGGGGCTGTCGTCACGGGTCTCCGCCCGCAGTCGGCCGATCCGCGCGACGTGCGCGGTCATCGGGAGGTCCCGGCTGCGATGGTGACGACGTGCTCGTCCACGAGGTCGACGACGGACGATCCGATCCGGAGGGTGACATCGCCTGGCTCGACCTGCCAGCCGTCCGCCCAGTGGGCGAAGACCCGGGCCGGCAGCGCGACCTCCCAGGCGACCGACTCGCCGGCGCCCGCGCGGACGACGGCCGATCCGACGAGCCAGCGTACGGGGCGGTCGACCGAGGAGTCCGGTCGCTCCGCGTACACCTGGACGACGTGCTTGCCGGCGCGGTCGCCGGTGTTCGTCGCGGTCCCGGAGACGCGGGCGTCACCGGAGGCGACGTCACCCGAGACCTCGCCACCGTCGATGGACCAGCTCGTGTACCCGAGCCCGTGGCCGAACCAGTAGGCGGGCGTGGCACCCGAGCGGAGCCACACGCGGTACCCGATGTGGATGCCCTCCTCGTAGCGGAGCACGCCGCCCACCGGGGTGACGTCGAGCACCGGGACGTCGTCGAGCGCCCCAGCCCAGGTGGTGCTCAGGCGACCACCGGGTTCGGCGACCCCGAGCAGCACGTCGGCCAGGGCGTTGCCCATCTCCTGTCCGCCGAACCAGCCGAGGAGCACGGCGGCGACCTCGTCGCTCCAGGGGAGCAGGACCGGGGCGCCGGAGTTGACGATCACGACGGTGCGCGGGTTCACGGCGGCGACAGCCCGGACGAGCTCGTCCTGACGGCCGGGGAGGGTGAGGTCGCTGCGGTCCCAGCCCTCCGACTCGACCTTCGAGTTCGTGCCGACGACCACGACGGCGACATCGGCCGCGCGGGCCGCCTCGACCGCCTGGGCGATGAGGGCGTCGGGGTCGGAGTCGTCGGGAGCGCGACCGACGGTGACGCTGATCGCGCCGAGACCGTTCTCGCTCGGGGAGAGGTCGAACTCCGCACGGAGTTCGACGGCGACGTCGGCCTGGGCGGCGAACGCCCCGGTCGCCGACGGCGGGGCGAGCAGCGCCGCGCCGAGGTCGTTCCCGACGACCACGGGTTGCTCGTCGACGAGGAGGACGCCGTCGACGAAGAGTCGGCCGTGGAGCCCCGTGGCGAAACCGAGTCGCAGTTGCTCGGTGGCCTCCGGCGTGTACGTGGTGGTGAGCACGAGCTGCGACGCCGTGGTGACCGGGGCGTCGCCGCCGAACCAGACGAGCGCGGTGGACCGGCGGTCCTCGGTGAAGAGTTCCGCGCCGTCGGCATCCAGGAACGTGGCGACGAGACCGGGGTCACCCGTGCGCGGGTTGGTGAGGCGCTCGAGCGGAAGCTCGGCGACGCCCTCCTGCACGATCGCGCCGACGGCGTAGTCGATCGTCGCCTCGGGGAGCGCGAGTCGGAGTCCCTCGAGTGGGCTGACGGTGTGCTCGGGGAGGACCGTCGCACTGCCGCCGCCCTGGGTGCGCGAGTCGCGGGCGTTGTGCCCGATGACGGCGACGCGGGTGAGCGAGGCCGCGTCGAGGGGGAGCGTGCCGTCGTTGTCGAGCAGCACGATGCCCTCAGTCTCGGCCTCGCGGGAGAAGGCGACCCCGTCGACCGGAGCGGGCGCCAGTGCTTCTTCGCCGAGGGCACCGACGCGGACCGCGAGCGCGAGGAGCCGGGCGACCTTGCGGTCGACGTCGGCTTCGGCGACGCGGCCGTCGCGGACGGCCTCGACGAGGGCCGCGCTCCATGCGGGAGCAGGGCCGGGCATGGCGAGGTCCTGCGACGCCGGTGCCGAGCCGAGGCTGCGGACGCCGGTCCAGTCGCTGACGACGACGCCGTCGAAGCCCCACTCCGAGTTGAGCGGCGTCTCCAGGAGGTCGTTCTCGCTCATCGTGACGCCGTCGACGGAGTTGTAGGCGCTCATGATCGCCCAGGTGCCGGCTTCGGTCACCGTGCGCTCGAACGGCGCGAGGTAGAGCTCGCGGAGGGCACGCTCGCTCGCGCGCACGTCGACCGTGAAGCGGTCGGTCTCGGAGTCGTTGGCGACGTAGTGCTTCGGGGTCGCGGCGACGCCGTTGTCCTGCAGGCCGCTGACGTAGGCGGCCGCGAGCGATCCGGTGAGTTCCGGGTCCTCGCTGAACGCCTCGAAGTGCCGCCCGCCGAGCGGGGAGCGGTGGAGGTTGATGGTCGGGCCGAGGACGACGTCGACGCCCTTTCGGCGGGCCTCGGCCGCGGCGACGGCGCCGTATCGGTAGGCGAGCGACGGATCCCACGAGGACGCCAGCGCGGTCGCTGACGGGAGGTTGATCGACGGCGAGCGCTCGTCCCACAGCGGACCGCGGACGCCGGCCGGCCCGTCGGACAGGACCATGGCGCGCAGGCCGATCTTCTCGAGCGGCACCGTGGTCCAGAAGTCGGCGCCGGAGATGAGCGCGACCTTCTCCTCGAGGTCGAGCCGGGCGATGAGGGCGTCGATCGCCGCGGTGTCGACGGACTTCGTGGCGGCGGCGTGCCGGGGAGTGGTGATGGTCATGCGATGTGGGTCCGTTCTGGGGTGGCCCTTCGACAAGCTCAGGGACCGGATGGTGGGTCTCGGGGACCGGTTGTGGGCCCTTCGACAAGCTCAGGGACCGGATGGTGGGTCTCAGGGACCGGATGTGGGTCTCGGGGACCGGTGGTGCGCCCGGCCGGCCAGGTTCCTGGCCCCGGCCGACCGGGCGGTCGTGGTGATCCGGACGGATCAGGCGGCGGACTCCGCCGCACGCTGCTCGTCGATGAGGCGGCGTCGCTCCACCCGGCGGTCCTCCTGGCGGTCCGGGTCGGGGATCGGTGCCGCCATGAACAGGCGCTGCGTGTAGGGGTGGGCCGGGTGCGCCGTCACCTGGTCGCCGTCGCCGGACTCGACGATCTCGCCGTGGTACATGACCGCCACGCGGTGGCTGATGTGCCGGACGACTGCGAGGTCGTGCGAGATGAACAGGTAGGCGACGCCCGTCTGCTCCTGGATGTCGATGAAGAGGTCGAGGACCCGCGCCTGCGTCGACAGGTCGAGGGCCGACACCGGCTCGTCACACACGATGAGCTTCGGATCGAGGGCGAGCGCCCGGGCGATCGCGATGCGCTGCCGCTGGCCGCCCGAGAACTCCCGGGGGAGCCGTGAGGCCGCGCCGGTCGGCAGCTGCACCTGGTCGAGCAGGGATCCGACGCGCTTGCGGGCGTCGGCACCGGAGACACCGCGGACGGTGAGCGGCTCGGTGAGGATCTGCTCGATCGTGAGCGAGGGGTTGAGCGAGGAGTACGGGTCCTGGAACACGACCTGGATCTCCGAGCTCAGTGCCCGGCGCTCCTTGCGCTTCAAATGCCCGATCTCCTGGTCGCGGTAGCGGATGCTGCCGCCGGTGACCGGGGCGAGGCCCAGCACGGCGCGACCGAGCGTGGTCTTGCCGGAGCCGGACTCGCCGACGAGACCGACGGTCTCACCGGGCTTGATGTCGATCGACACGCCCTTGAGCGCCTTGAACGACTGGGCACGGAACCCCTTGCCCGGGTACTCGACTTCGAGGTCCTTCACCTCGAGCAGTGACGACGTCATCGGGTCTCTCCTGTCAGGTTCGTCGCGAGTGCCGGTCGGGCGGGACCCTCGTCGAGGATCGCGCCGAGCAGCGACTGCGTGTACGGGTGCTGTGCGTGGTTGAAGATCGAGCGCACCGGCCCGGTCTCCACGATGAGGCCGTTCTGCATGACCGAGACCCGGTCGCAGAGGTCGGCGACCACACCGAAGTTGTGCGTCACGAGGAGCATCGCCATGTGGCGCTCCGCCTGGAGGTCGCGCAGCAGGTCGAGGACCTCCGCCTGCACGGTCACATCGAGGGCGGTGGTGGGCTCGTCGGCGATGATGATGTCCGGGTCCGTGGAGACGGCGCCAGCGATGAGCACACGCTGCGCCATACCGCCCGAGACCTCGTGCGGGAACGCGGCGAAGGTGCGCTTGGGGTTCGGGATGCCGACCCGCTCGAGCAGGGCGAGTGCCTTGTCCGTCGCCTCCTTCTTACTCAGGCCGAGGGTGACGCGCAGGGGTTCGACGAGCTGGCTGCCGATCGTGAACGCCGGGTCGAGGTTCGACATCGGCTCCTGCGGGATGTAGCCGATGCGCTTGCCGCGGATCGCCGTGTACTCGCGCTCCCCGAGGGTGTCGAGCCGGGTGCCCTCGTAGCGGATCGTGCCGTCGGTGACCCGCCCGCCGCGCGGTAGGAGCCCGAGGACACCCCATGCGGTCTGGGTCTTGCCCGAGCCGGACTCACCGATGAGGCCGTGGACCTCGCCCTTGCGGATGTCGAGGTCGACGCCGTGGACGACCTCGGTGACCCGGCCGCCCTCCTGGTCGTAGCCGACGCGGAGGTCGCGGACGCTGAGGACGAGCTCCTCGGCACGGACGGCGGCGCGGGCGTCGTCGTCGTGGCGGATGGGCGGGACGCCGACGATCTCGTCCTCGCTGATCCCGGAGGTGCTGATCGACTGCGTGACGATGGTGTTCGAGCCCGTCTTCGATGTCGTCACGATCTTGCGACGGCGCCGACGGACGGACACGGTGCGCTCGAGCTCGTCGCGCATCGCGTTGGCGAGCAGGGTGAGCGCGATGCAGGTGAGCGCGATCGCGAGCGACGGCCAGACCATGAGGATAGGTGCCTTGTAGATGTTCGTGAAGCCGTCGTTGAGCATCGACCCCCAGGTCGGCACCGACAGGTCGCCGAGACCGAGGAACTCGAGGCCGGACTGGATCGCGATGGCGATGCCCGCGATGATCGCCGACTGGATGATGATCGGTGCGCGGACGACGGAGAGGATGTGCTTGCCGATGATGCGCGGGTCGCTGAGACCCGAGACCCGGGCGGCGTCCACGTAGAGCTCCGATCGCACGGCCGTGACCGCCGCGTAGACGAGTCGGAAGTAGGAGGGCGAGAGCAGGATGCCGAAGATCGCCATCGAGATCCAGACCGACGGGCCGAGGACGGCGCGGGCGGCGAGCAGGACGACGATGCCGGGCAGCGCCATGATCAGGCCCGTGAACCAGGACGACACGGAGTCGAACCAGCCCTGGTAGTACCCGGCGATCAGTCCGGCGACGACCCCGATGACGATCGCGACGACGAGGGCGAGGAGCGCTGCGGCGACGCTGATCTGGGTGGCGGCGAGCAGACGGGAGAACACGTCGCGCCCGGCGCTGTCCGCTCCGAGGAGGTGGTCGGCGCTCGGTGGCGCCAGGACCTGCTGCAGGGAAGCGAGGTTCGGGTCCTGCGGGGCGATGAGCGGTCCGAGGATCGCGACGACCCCGATGAGCACGAGGAACACGAGGGACGCGGCGCCGATCGGGCGCTTGAGGAGCCGACGCAGGAGGTTGACGCGGACCTGCGGGGTCGGGACGGTGAGCGGGGTTTCGATGGCGGTCATGACAGTCGCACCTTCGGGTTGAGCGCAGCCTGCGCGAGGTCGATGAGCAGGTTGACGACGACGACGATGATGGCCGTCGCGATGACGACCCCCATGACGATGGGGATGTCGCCCTGGGTCGTGGCCTGCACGGCGAGCTGACCGATGCCAGGCAGGGCGAAGATCTGCTCGATGATGACGGCGCCGCCGAGGAGGCCGATGAACTGCACGGCGAGGACGGCGAGGGCCGGGCCGCCGGCGTTCCGCAGCACGTGCTTGTAGATGACGCGGCCCGTGCCGAGCCCGCGACTGCGGAGCGTCCGGACGTAGTCCTTCGACATCGCGTCGACGACGGAACCGCGGACCTGCTGCGAGACCGTCGCGATGGCGCCGATCGCGAGGGCGATGATCGGCAATGTCACCGAGGCGACCCAGCCGGAGAAGGACGTGGTGATCGGGATGTACCCGGTGGCTTTGAACAGGCGCAGGTTGATCGCGAAGGTGATGACGAGCACGAGCGCGATGAGGAAGCTGGGGATGGCGAAGCCGATGACGGAGATGAACTGGACGACGTTGTCGATCCATCCACCGCGACGGGCGGCGAGGACACCGAGGATGACGGACACGATCGCGGCGATGATGGTCGCGCCGAGCACGATCGAGAGGGTGACTGCGAGGCGGCCGGTGACGCCGGAGGAGACGAGCTGGCCGGTGAACCACGAGCGGCCGAGGTCGCCCTGGAAGGCGGAGGTGATCCAGTCGAGGTACTGCACCGGAAGCGGGCGGTCGAGGCCGAGTTCGGCGGCCTTCTTCGCGACGGTCTCGGTGGTGGCGCTCTGGCCGAGGATCCGGCGGGCGATGTCGCCGCCGCCGAGGTAGAGGAGGGAGTACGCGATCACGGAGATCACGAAGATGAGGACGACGCCGGACACCAGGCGTCTGAGGATGAATCCGAGCATGGGTCACTCCAGGAAGTGGGTGAGTGAGGGGTGTTGGGGCCGGCCCGTCCGAGCGCTGGGCACTCGGACGGGCCGGAATCGATACGACACGTGCGACCGGTCGGTCCCGGTCCCCGAGCCTGTCGAAGGGCGTAACCCTCGACAGGCTCCGGGATCAGCGGACTACTTCGGCTGGATGTCGTAGATGGACGGGTACGCGTTCGTCGGGATCATCTTGACGGTCGTGTTGGCGTCCGTTGCGAAGCTGCCCTGCACCCGGTAGAAGGGGGCGAACCAGGCCTGCTCGACGATGTAGGCGTTGAGTTCCTTGGCGACCTTGCCCTGCGTCGCCTCATCGCCGTACTGGATCTGCTTGATGTACTCGTCGACCTTCGGGTCGTCGTACTTGAAGGGGTTGAAGACGGCGTTCGGGGCGATCATGAACTGGATGAGCTGCCAGTCCGGGTTCTGCTCCAGCGCCATGAAGGAGACGGGGAACTTCGGGGCCAGGAGGTCGGCGATGAAGTTGTTGCCCGGGTCCGTGTACTCGGCGGTGATCCCGACGTCGGCCAGCTGCTGCGAGATCAGCGTGTAGGTAGTGGCGCCGAGCACCGTGGAGGACGGCATCGAGAGCGTCAGGCCGTCGGCGTAACCCGCCTCGGCGAGCAGCTCCTTGGCCTTCTCGGGGTCGTAGCCGTAGCGGTCGTCGAGCGACTTGTCGTAGGCGGGGGAGTTCTCCGGGAAGACCTGACCCGTGACCGTGCCGTTGTCGTTCTGCAGCGCCTTGAGCAGGGCCGGGCGGTCGAACGCGTAGTTGATGGCCTGGCGGACGCGGACGTCGGCGATCGCCGGGTTCATCGTGCCGGCGCGGTCGAGGAGCAGCATGCCCTGGAAGTCGAGCTCGTTGGCGTTGACGGTCCAGCCGGCGCCCTCGACCTCGGCGAGGTTGTCGTTGTTGGCGAGCTTGATGCCGTTGACCTCGCCCGACTTGACGGCGTTGAGGCCGGCGGTCGCGTCCTGCAGGACGTTGATGGTCAGCTTGTCGTAGTGCTGCCAGTCCTTGTTCCAGTAGTCGGGGTTCGCGGTGTAGCTGTAGCTCGTGCCGGTGACGGTCGCGGCCGTG
Organism: Plantibacter sp. T3; assembly: GCF_902506515.1. Classification (NCBI taxonomy): domain Bacteria; kingdom Bacillati; phylum Actinomycetota; class Actinomycetes; order Micrococcales; family Microbacteriaceae; genus Plantibacter; species Plantibacter sp. T3. The sequence continues at coordinate 889,270 of NZ_LR733286.1, forward strand.
TCGAGCACGTACGGCCCGGAGCCGACCGGGTTGGTGGCGAGGTCGGGGCTGTCGAACGACTCGGCGCTGGCGATCAGGCCGGGGTCGCGGGTGAGGTAGTTGAGCATGGCCGGGTCGGGTGCACTCAGGGTGATGACGACGGTGGTGTCGTCGGGCGCCTCGACGGAGGCGACGCCCGCGAAGTAGCCGGCGTCGGGGGAGGTGCCGGTCTTGAACCGCTCGAGGTTCTGCTTGACGACGTCGGCGGTGAGCTTCGACTTGTCGGTGAAGGTGACGTCGTCGCGGATCTTGAGCGTCAGGACGGTGTTGTCGTCGTTGTACTCGTAGGAGGTCGCGAGCGACGGGACGATCTCACCGTCGGCGGTGGCGACGAGCAGGGTGTCGAAGACGGCCTGGTAGAAGGGCGAGCGGTTGCCCCACTCGGAGCCGGCCGGGTCGAACGTGGTGGGGGGAGTGATCGCACCCAGGATCAGGGTGCCACCGGAGCCGCTGTCAGAGCCGGAGGTGCTACCGGAGCATCCGGTGAGCACGAGTGCAGCAGCGGTGACCGCGACGGCTGCGGTCGTCTTCCATCGGAACATCTTTGTCCATTCGCTGTGAGCAATCCCTCATCGGATCGCTGGTGATTGAGGACGCTAGCATGAAACCCGAGTGGTCACTAGCTTTTTGTTTTCGGCCATGTCACAGTTGGATCACGACCAGGCCGCGGCGTTCGACGGGGAACGCGCTATCGTGAAGCCGTCCGAAGGGGGAGGTCGTCCGATGACATCGGTCAAGACCGGGAACAAGCCGCAGGGGAAGCCCCGCGGCGCATATGCGAAAACCGGTATGAAGCGCGTCGCGATCCTCGACGCCGCGCTCGCCGTCTTCGCCAACGGGGGATATCGCGCGGGTTCACTGCGGGAGGTGGCCGCGCAGGTGGGCATGAGCGAGGCCGGGCTCCTGCACCACTTCCCGAACAAGAGCGCGCTGCTCGCCGCCGTGCTCTCGCACCGCGACGACCTCTCGGCGACGCTCGTGCCGATGGACGGCGACGACCCGATCGAGACGCTCCGGGGGCTGGTCGCGCTCGCCCGGTACAACGCTTCCGTGCCCGGCGTGGTCGCGCTCTACTGCACGCTCTCGGCGGAGGCCACCTCGCCCGACCACCCGGCGCACGACTACTTCGTCGAGCGCTACGAGGGCACGCGCGGGCGACTCGAGCGCACCTTCGGGCTACTCGTCTCCGCAGGACGGGTGCGGGCTGACTTCCCCACCACCAGCGCAGCGTTCATGACCCTCGCGCTCATGGACGGACTGCAGGTCCAGTGGCTGCTCGCACCCGAGTCGGTCGACATGGCGGACGAGCTCCACGCATTTCTATCGGGGCTCCTCGGCACCGAGCTCTAGGCGCCGAGCGGCCGGCGCGGCAGCAGGACATCCGCCCGGGGGCAGGAGCCTCTGGGCGAGCGCGTCCTGCTCCGGCGCTGATCTCCTGCTGTCGCGCTACGGCGTGGTCGCGCGGGCGTCGCGCAGGTCCGCGCCGACGGAGACGTACGAGACGCCGCGGCGGTGCCGGGTGAACGGTACGGAGACGACGGCCGTGGTGACGATGATGAAGCTGAGGATCCCGATGGTCCCGACGATCGTCTGCGTGAGGCCGCTCGTGGCGTCGGGTAGCTGCGCGGCGGTCGTCGTGGCGATGTACGGCAGGGCCACGACGGACCCGCGGTAGAGGCGCCGCGCCGCCGATCCGCGTCCGTCCGGCCACTGCGGAGCGAGCCAGACGAGGCGCTGCCCGAGCGACGCGCCGCTCCCGATGAGCGCCGGCAGGACGATCACGAGGACGACCGTGCCCGCGCCGATGCTGAGCACCTCGGGCAGCGTCGGGTCGTTGGCGGTCCCGGTCGCGCCCGTGAGCAGGACGCGTGGGACGACGAACACGAGCGACAGCACCGTGATGGAGAGGTTCACGGCGACCGCGTCGAGCACCATGCCGAACCATCGGCGCCAGACGGTGATGGGTCGCGCCCGGTCGCGGGTGGCGCGCAGGGCTCGCGCGCTCGGCATCCACCCGAGGACGATCGGGGCGACGAGTGCTCCGATCGCGGCGCCCGCCGTGTTCGTGATCACGTCGTCGACGTCCGCCACCCGGTAGGCGCACTCGTACAAGCCCCAGATGCCCGTGTATTGCGTCGACTCGATCAGCAAGGAGACGAGCGCCCCGAGCAGGATGGAGACACCGAGCCCGCGGTTCCAGTAGCGCCGCGCGATGGCGCCGAACGGGATGAAGAGGATCACGTTCAGGACGACCTGGAGGAACGCGTGGCTCGTCAGGGTGCTCAGGACGGAGAGCCCAGCGGTCTCCCGTGCGATGTCCCCGATCGAATGGCCGGGGATCAGCTCGAGCGCCCCGTGGGCCGTGCCGCAGTTCGCGCGCTCGTCCGGCAGCGGCAGCAGCGTGTACGCCACGAGGGCGACCGCGTAGACGCTGACCGCCGCAGCACCGATCACCCGGGGGAGCGACATCTGGCCGTACCGACGGAGCTGCACGAGCAGGATCGGACCGAGGACGGCGAAGAAGATCACCGTGCCGCCGACGAGTCCGACCCACGCCTGCCATGTCCACCCGCTCATTCCGACAACTGTAGGGCGCTCGCCGCGCCGTCGGCATCAGTCGGCGGACGGACCCCGGTCATCCTGCGGAGGGTGCCGAACGGCGGATCCCGCGTCCGATGCAGGCGATGATGGAGTGTGCCGACGCTCATCGTGACCACCCATCCCGACCCCGACTCCCTCACCCACCACCTCGCCCAGCGGCTCGCGCAGGAGCTGCGATCGACCGCCGGCTCGACCAGCGTCGAGGTCGCAAACCTGGCTGCGGAGGGCTTCGACCCGCGGTACACGCTCGCCGACCGCCACACCTACCGCGTCGGCGGGGACTTCACCCCGGACGTCGCCGCCGAGCAGGAGCGGCTCGACCGGGCCACCGACCTCGTCCTCGTGTTCCCGGTGTACTGGTGGTCGGCGCCCGCACTCCTCAAGGGCTGGTTCGACCGCGTGTTCGTCAACGGCTGGGCGTTCGGCCTCGACGCGGACGGCGGGATCGTCCGGAAGCTCGACCGCCTGCGCGTGCACCTCGTGCCGATCGCGGGCGACGACGCCGGGGTCTACGACCGCCACGGCTACGAGCAGGCGATGCGGACGCAGCTCGAGCACGGCATCGTCGACTTCTGCGGCGCTCGACGCGGCGTGACGACCTTCGTCCACGACTCGGAGGGCGAGGACGCCGCCGCCCGGACGCGTGCGGTCGAGGCGGCGGTGGCCGCGGTCGTCGAGGCGATCCACGTCTGAGCGCCCTTCGACAGGCTCAGGGACCGGGACTCGGTCACTGAGCCGAACCCCGGTCACTGAGTAGCCCCCTCCGGTCACTGAGCCTGTCGAAGTGCGGCCCCGGACGGGATCCAGTCTCTGAGCCGAACCCCGGTCACTGAGCCGAACCCCGGTCGCTGAGCCGAACCCCGGTCACTGAGCCTGTCGAAGTGCTACGCCGTGAGGGTGCGGTTGAGCCGCTCGGTCGCGGTGTCCATGTGGTGCTGCATCGCTGCCGTGGCCGCGGCGGGGTCGCCCGACATGATCGCCTCGTAGACGGCCTCGTGCTCCTCGAAGGCGCGCTGGGCGTCGACGTCCTCGTGGATGCCGCGCTCCACCCAGATGCGGAGCAGCGAGCGGATGCTCTGCAGGAGGTCGGACAGCACGCGGTTGCCGGTGGCCGAGGCGAGCTCCAGGTGGAACTTGAGGTCGGCCTCGATGAACTTGGTGCGGTTGGCACCCGCCTCGCTCATGGCGGTGAGGTGGTTGCGGAGCCGGTTGCGTGCCATGTCGTCCATGCGCGTCGCGGCGAGGCCGGCGGCGAAGACCTCGAGCTGCCCGCGCACCTCGATGAGTTCGCGGGTGCGCGGTTCGCCGAGCATGAGGCCCCAGCTGAGCGTCTCGGGGAGGAGCTCGGAGACGCTGCCGCGGAGGTAGGTGCCGCTGCCCGGGCGGACGTCGACGACGCCGAGGATCTCGAGCGCCGCGAGCGCCTCGCGGACGGCAGAGCGCCCGATGCCGAGGGATGCGGCGAGCTGTCGTTCCGGGGGGAGCCTGGTGCCGGGTGCGATGTCGCCGCTCGTGAAGTGGTCGAGCAGGCGCTTCGCGACGGCCGAGACCGCGGATCCGACGGCGACGGGACCGAGGCTGGACGAGATGTCGTCGGTCGGCCGATCCGGGAACGCAGGCATGGGTTCACTGTATCGCGGCCCTTCGACAAGCTCAGGGACCGGGAGGGGGGCTTCAGGGACCGGTAGGGGTGCTTCAGGGACCGGGAGGGTGTTCAGGGACCGGGAGAGGCTCGGGGGCCAGCGACGCTTGAATTGGTCAACCGGTTGATGTATCGTTCATTCCGGTCCGGCCCGGACCACGCCCTGCCCGCGGCATCGATGCCGCCCACCCGAGGAGTCATAGTGGACACCACCGCCCCCGCGGCCAATCCGGCTGTCGAGCGATCAGCCATCCGGAAGGTCTCGATCCGTCTCGTGCCGTTCGTGGCGCTGATGTTCTTCATCAACTACCTGGACCGCACCGCGATCGGGTTCGCCGCCCCCAACGGCATGAACGAGGACCTCGCGCTCTCCGCCGCCCAGTTCGGCTTCGCGTCCGGCGTCTTCTTCATCGGCTACATCCTGCTCGAGGTGCCCAGCAACCTCGCGCTCAACAAGTTCGGTGCCCGCCGCTGGCTCGCCCGCATCATGGTCACCTGGGGCATCGTCGCGGTCCTGTTCACCTGGGTCGCCAACTTCGAGCAGCTCGCGATCCTCCGCTTCGTGCTCGGTGTGGCCGAAGCCGGCTTCTTCCCCGGCGCGATCCTCTTCCTGAGCCTCTGGGTCCCGGCCAAGCACCGCAGCAAGATCCTCGCCCTCTTCTACCTGGCGCAGCCGCTCACCACCGTCATCGGCGCACCCCTCGCCGGGTGGCTCATCGGCCAGCACGGCGTGTTCTTCGGCCTCGAGGGCTGGCGGTTCATGTTCCTCGGCGTCGGTCTCCCGGCCATCCTCATCGGTGTCATCGCCTGGTTCTACCTGAAGGACCGCCCCGCGGACGCCAAGTGGCTGACCACCGAGGAGCAGGTCTGGCTCACGGCGGCTCTCGCACATGAGAAGGCCACCACGGAGCAGAAGCAGGGCCACGTCAGCCTCAAGCACGCGTTCACGAGCGGTCGTGTCTGGATGCTCGCGTTCATCTACTTCGGCTTCATCTACGGCCTCTACGCGCTCGGCTTCTTCCTCCCCACGATCATCGAGGGCTTCCAGGAGACGTTCGGGACCGAGTTCAACGTCATGCAGAAGGGCCTCATCACGGCGATCCCGTACGTGCCGGCCGCCATCGCCCTGTACTTCTGGTCTCGTGACGCGACGCGTCGCGGCCTGAAGACCTGGCACATCGTGATCCCCGCGATCGTCGGCGCCGTGAGCATCCCGCTCGCGCTCTTCGCCAACTCGCCCGCTCTCACCATCGCGATCATCGCGGTCACCGCCATGGCGATCTTCGCCGCGCTGCCGAACTTCTGGACGCTGCCCACGCAGTTCCTCACCGGTGCGGCAGCGGCTGCCGGCATCGCGCTCATCAACACGGTCGGCAACCTCGCCGGCTTCTCGGCGCCGTACATCACCGGCGCCGTCGCGGACCTCACCAAGGTCGGCGACACCCCGCAGTACGTCGTCCCGATGTTCATCGTCGGTGGCTTCATGATGATCTCCGCCACGCTCATGGTGATCCTCTCCAAGCAGCGGAGCTCTCGCGAGCTGCGCGTCTCGCACGACGACCTCACGGGCAAGACCCGATGACGCGCCTCTTCAACGACCCGGCGGACTTCGCCGACGAGATGATCGACGGCTTCGTCGCCGCGAACCGCAACCAGGTCCGGCGCGTGACCGGCGGCGTCGTCCGGAGCACCCGGACGCCCGAGGGCACGGTCGCGCTCGTCATCGGCGGTGGCTCCGGCCACTACCCGGCGTTCGGCGGCATCGTCGGACAGGGCCTCGCTCATGGCGCGGCGATGGGCAACCTGTTCGCCTCGCCGTCCGCGCACCAGGTGGAGTCGGTCGCGAAGGCGGCGCAGCGCGGCGGCGGCGTCCTCCTCAGCTACGGCAACTACGCCGGTGATGTCCTCCACTTCACCCAGGCACAGGACGCCCTCAACGCGGCGGGCATCCCCACCCGCAGCGTCGCCGTCACCGACGACATCTCGAGCGCGCCCCTCGCCGAGAAGCACAAGCGTCGGGGCATCGCCGGCGACCTCACCGTCTTCAAGTCCGCCGCAGCCGCGGCCGAGGCGGGCTACGACCTCGACGAGGTCGTCCGCGTCGCCACCCACGCGAACGAGCGCACCCGGTCCTTCGGTGTCGCCTTCAGCGGCTGCACCCTGCCGGGCGCGACCGAGCCGCTGTTCACCGTGCCCGAGGGCCGCATGGCGGTCGGCATGGGCATCCACGGCGAGCCCGGTATCGACGAGACCGACGTGCCGACGGCCGATGAGCTCGCCTCGCTGCTCGTCTCCTCGCTGCTCGCGGAACTGCCCGAGGGCGTCTCCGAGGCCACGGGCGCGCGCGTCGGGGTCATCCTCAACGGCCTCGGCTCGGTGAAGTACGAGGAACTGTTCGTCGTCTACCGTGCGGTCGCCGCACAGCTCGAGGCCGCAGGGGTGGAGATCGTCGATCCCGAGGTCGGCGAGCTCGTCACGAGCTTCGACATGGCCGGCGTCTCGCTCACGCTCTTCTGGTTGGACGAGGAACTCGAGGGCTTCTGGGCTGCCGGTGCCGACACCCCCGCCTACCGCAAGGGCGTCGTCGCAGCGGCCGAGCAGCTCGACCCCTCGGAGCTCGTCGCCGAGACGGCTGCCGAGATCCCCGAGTCCACTGACGAGTCACGGGTCGCCGCCGCGGTCGTGGTCGAGGCCCTCGACGCGCTGGTCCAGGTCATCGACACGAACGTCGAGGAGCTCGGACGGATCGACGCCGTCGCGGGTGACGGCGACCACGGCATCGGCATGCAGCGCGGTGCTCGTGCCGCCGTCACCGCCGCACACGCCGCCGCCGATGCCGGGGCCGGTGCCCACACCGTCCTGCACCTGGCCGGCGACGCCTGGGCGGACCGCGCCGGCGGCACGTCCGGCGCCCTGTGGGGCCTCGCGCTCCGCTCGGTCGGAACCGCCCTCGGCGACGAGGCCGCACCAGGCCGCAGCGACGTCGCGACCGGCGTGCAGGCCGCGGTCGACGGCATCATGTCGTTCGGCAAGGCCGAGGTCGGACAGAAGACGATGGTCGACGCGCTCGTGCCGTTCACCACCACGTTGAGTGCAGCCGTCGCCGACGGTTCCGACCTCGTCGCCGCCTGGACGACCGCCGCTACGGCTGCCTCCACCGCTGCCGCTGAGACCGCGGACCTCCTGCCGAAGATGGGCCGCGCCCGTCCGCACGCTGAGAAGAGTCTCGGTACCGTCGACGCCGGTGCCTACTCGTTCGGCCTGATCGTCACGGCGATCGTCCCCGTCCTCGAGCGCGCCGCCGGCACCACCGCACCGGACGGCTCCACCAGCACCACCACCAACGAAGGAGTACACGCATGACCGATCAGCTGCGCATCGTCATCGGCTCGGATGACGCCGGGTTCGACTACAAGGAGATCGTCAAGCGCGACCTCGAGCAGCACGACGGCGTCGCCTCACTCGTCGACGTGGGCGTGGACGCCGATGGCCACACCGCCTACCCGCGCGTCGCGATCGCCGCCGCGGAACTCGTCGCGTCCGGCCAGGCCGACCGCGCGCTCCTCTTCTGCGGCACCGGCCTGGGCGTCGCGATCGCCGCCAACAAGGTCGCCGGCATCCGCGCCGTCACGGCACACGACAGCTTCTCGGTCGAGCGCGGTGTCCTCAGCAACAACGCGCAGGTCCTGACGATGGGCCAGCGCGTCATCGGCATCGAGCTCGCCCGCCGCCTCGTCCGCGAGTGGCTCACCTACCGCTTCGACGAGACCAGCGCGAGCGCCGAGAAGGTCGCCGTCATCGGTGAGTACGAGGCGACGGGCTCCTGCTGATGACCACCCCGTCCCCGTCGGCCGTGCCCACGTCGACCGCGCCCCGCGTGGTCGGCGTGAGCCTGAAGATGTACTTCGGCCACGCGCAGACCCTCGAGTGGATCGAGCAGGTGGGCGCCTTGGCCCGTCGGCACGAGGCCGTGGTCGACGGTCGCGTGCGATTGTTCGTCATCCCCGGCTACCTCGCGGTCGCGCCGTCGGTGGCGGCCCTCGCCGGGACGGGCGTGCTGGTCGGTGCACAGGACCTCGCGAGCGCGGACCGTGGCGCGTTCACCGGTGAGGTCGGCGGCCCCGAGCTCGCCGAGGTCGGCGTCGCCGTGGTCGAGGTCGGCCACGCCGAGCGCCGCTCCCTCTTCGGCGAGACCGACGAGGTCGTCGCCGAGAAGACCGCCGCGGCCCTCCGCAACGGCCTCTCGCCGGTCCTCTGCATCGGCGAGGTCGAGCGCACGACGCCCGAGGCGGCTGCGACGGAGTGCGTGCGCCAGCTGGACTCCGCGCTCGCCGATGCTGTGGCGGGGCCGGTGATCGTCGCTTACGAGCCCGTGTGGGCGATCGGTGCGGCCGAACCCGCGTCTGCCGAGCACGTGCGAGCCGTCGGCGCGATCCTGAAACAATCGATCGCCGAGCGTCCCGACCGGGTCGGCAGTTCCGTCATCTACGGCGGCAGTGCGGGTCCCGGTCTGCTGACCGCCCTCGGTGACGACGTCGACGGCGTGTTCCTCGGACGCTTCGCCCACGACGTCGCGGCGCTCGAGGCCGTGCTCGACGAGGCCCTTCGACAAGCTCAGGATGGCACCCTTCGACAGGCTCAGGGACCGAGGACAGCATGATCGGCTTCGGCACCTACACCTTCTTCTGGGAGGGCTCCGAGCTCGCACCCGAGCGCTTGAGCGTCATCGGCATGATCGAGCGCACGGCCGACGCCGGCGTCGACCTCTTCCAGATCTGCGACGACGCCCGCATCGAGACGATGTCCGACGATGAGCTGCGCCAGATCGCCGAGGTCGCGCGCGAGCGTGGGGTCACGCTGGAACTCGGGACGAAGGGGATCGCGGTCGCGCACCTCGAACGCTTCCTCCACATCGCCACCGTGCTGGGCGCGAAGCTCCTGCGCAGCATGGTCACGTCGGGCGACGACCGGCCGTCCCACGCGGACGCCGTCGATCGACTCCGCGCGGTGCTCCCGGCGTTCGAAGCGGCCGGCGTGACGATCGCGCTCGAGACCTACGAGCAGCTGTCGTCGCAGGAGCTCGTCGACCTCGTGAGCGCCGTCGACCACCCGAAGCTCGGCATCTGCCTCGACCCCGCCAACACCGTGGCCCGGCTCGAGCACCCGAGTGACGTCATCGAGCGCACCGCTCCGTACGTCCGCAACATCCACGTCAAGGACTTCGCGTTCACCCGCCGGGGCGGCTGGGTCGGCTTCACCCTCGAGGGCGCCCCGCTCGGCACCGGCCTGCTCGACTACCCCGCCCTCACCGCCGTCGTCCGACCGGACGAGCGCGGCGTCAACCAGATCATCGAACACTGGCTCCCGCTCGGCGACTCCATCACGGAGACGATCGAGCTCGAGCGCACGTGGACCGCACACAACCTGCAGTACCTGAGAGAAGGAAGATCATGACCGACACCACCACCGTCGCGGACCAGCTCACCATCGCCGTCATCGGCGCGGGCGGCAAGATGGGCATGCGCGTCTCCAACAACCTCGTGAAGACCAGCCACACCGTCTTCTACAGCGAGGTCTCGCCCGCCGGCCAGGAGCGCGTGACCGAGGCCGGTCGCGAGCTCACCGAGACCGATGCGGCCGTCACCGACGCCGACGTCGTCATCCTCGCCGTCCCGGACCTCGCCCTCAAGGCCGTGTCCGCCGGCGTCGTCCCGCTCATGAAGTCGGGCGCCGTGCTCCTCACGCTCGACCCGGCCGCAGCGTACGCGGGTCTGCTGACGCGTCGCGACGACGTCATCCAGGCCGTCACGCACCCCTGCCACCCGTCGGTCTTCGTCGAGCGCCACACGCCCGAGGAGTACGCGGACACCTTCGGTGGCATCGCCGCCCTCCAGGACGCCATCGCGGCGATCGAGTCCGACGACGCCGAGAAGCAGGCGCAGGTCGAGGCCGTCGTCCGGGCGATCTTCGCCCCCGTCGGTGAGGTCCACTGGGTCACGGTCAAGCAGCTCGCGCAGCTCGAGCCGACCCTCGTGGAGACGATCGCCTGCATGATCGGTGCGCTCCTCAAGGAGTCGCTCGACGAGGCCGTCAACACCATGGGTGTGCCGGAGCCGGCCGCTCGTGCGATCCTCCTCGGCCACACGCAGGTCGCCCTCGCGAACTCGCTCAAGGGCGACAATCCGTTCTCCGACGCGTGCCTCATCGCGATGGACTACGGCCGCAGCGCGATCATCAAGGACGACTGGAAGAAGGTCTTCCAGGACGACGAGCTCGACAAGAACCTCGCCGCCATGCTCCACCTCGACAAGATCGAGCGGTAACCCACTTCCCCGACTGTTCGCAATTCAGGACGTGCCCGGCGCGTCGGCCCGCTCCACCCCCGATCCGGGCCGGCGCGCCGCGGCCGTCCTGAATTGCGAACGTCGCATGCGGTCAACCGGTTGTGCCGGATAGGCTGCAGACGACCCGATGCACCACCCGCACCACCCGCGACACCACCCCGCAACACCGCACGAGAGACAGGCGACGATGACTGGACGACTTGCAGGAAAGACCGCGCTCGTGACGGGTGCCGGATCGGGGATCGGACGTTCGGTCGCCGAACGGTTCGCGCGGGAGGATGCCGCCGTCGTCTTCTCCGACCGCGACATCCAGGCCGCCCGCGATGCGGCGGCACCCTTCCCGACCGCCATCGCCGTGCGACTCGACATCGCCGACGAAGCGAGCGTCGAGGCCGCCTTCGCGGTCATGGACGCAGCAGGCAAGACCCCGGACGTCGTCGTCGCGAACGCCGGCGTGCAGCTCTTCGGCCAGGACGCGAAGATCGCCGACCTCGACCTCGAGGTCTGGCAGCGCACGGTCGACATCAACCTCACCGGAACCTTCCTCACGACGAAGCACGCCGTCCGTGCCATGCTCGGCCGGGGCGGCTCGATCATCCTCACGGGCAGCCCGACCGGTCTCAACGGCGAGGGCGCCGACTTCACGGCGTACAGCTCGACGAAGGCCGGGATCCACGGCCTCGGCCGGACCGTCGCCGCGGCCTACGCCGATCAAGGCATCCGCGTGAACACCGTCGTCCCCGGCTACACGGAGACCCCGCTCGTCACCGCGATCTCCGGCGACCCCGAGTCCCGCGCCGCGATCGTCGGGCGCATCCCGCTCGGTCGTCCCGGCCAGGCCTCGGACGTCGAGGGCATCATGGTGTACCTCGCCAGCGACGAGTCGAGCTTCGCCACCGGAGCGACCTTCCGGGTCGACGGCGGCATGACGAGTCTCTGAGCCGACGATCATGACCTCGCGTTCGGGAACCACCTTCCGCGTCGCATCCGACCTCCTGCTCGACCGCGAGCGCGACGCCCTCGCCGTCGGCCGGGGGCCCTGGTCGGCCTCGCTCCGCGGGTCGGAGCTGGACGACATCGCCTTCGACGGCGAGCTCGTGCTGCGCAGCATCCGCTTCGTCGTCCGCGACCAGGACTGGAAGACGCTGCCCGTCATCGTCGACGCGGTCGACCACACGACGAGCGGCCTGCACTTGCGCGGCCGGGTCGGCGACGACGGCGAGACCGTCGCCTGGTCTCTGTCGGTCGACCTCGGCGCGTCGACACTGCGGGTCGCCGTCCGGGCCGAGGTGACCGCCGCGTTCCGCCGGGCGCGCATCGGCCTCATCGTGCTGCAGTCGCCGACCCTGGCCGGCACCGAGCTCGTCGTCGGCCACCCGGAGGGCTCCACGACGACCACGCGCCTCCCGGATCACGTCGCTCCGCATCAGCCGGCGATCCGCATCGAGTCCCTTGCCTGGACCGGCGACCGCATCGCGACCACGGCCCGCTTCAGCGGTGACGTCTTCGAGATGGAGGACCAGCGCAACTGGACCGACGCCTCGTTCAAGACCTACTCGACGCCGCTCTCGTTGCCGTTCCCCGTCGCGCTGGCGGTCGGTGACGTCGTCGAGCAGTCCGTCGAGGTCAGCTGTGCGCGGGTCGACGCTGCCGAGCCCGCCGACGCCCCGCTGGCGACGCCGCTCGCCGTGACCGTCGTGCCCGAGACGGAGTTCACGGCGCAACGAGAGGACCCGGTACCTGAGCCTGTCGACGGGCGGATCGGCGCGCCACTCGACAGCGTCGTCCCGGCGATCTCGACCTCGGTCTCCAGCGACCCCGATGGCGGTCGCGCTGGTGCGGTGGTCCCCGAAACGATCACCGGGATCCTCGTGGAGATCGATCCGACGAACCAGGACTGGCCGGCCATCCTCGACCGAGCCGTGCGCCAGGCCGGCACCAGACCCCTCGACCTCCGACTCGTGCTCGGGACGGGCGAGGAGGCCGAGCCGGTGCTGCGGCGACTCCGCGACGCGACCGTGCCCGTCGTGCGCGTCGGGGCGTTCCATCGCCGCACCCACCTCTCGGAGGTCACGCTGCTGACCGCGCTCGGCGACGTCCTGCGAACCCTGTGGGCCGAGGGCCCGCCGCACCCCGAGCTCGTCGGCGGCACGCGCGCGCACTTCACGGAGCTCAACCGCAACCACGCGCGCCTCGAGCGCTGGACGGGCCCAGTGGCGTTCAGCATCACGCCGTTCATGCACGACCGCGGCGGGCACCAGCTCGTCGAGTCGCTCGGCATGCAGGCGGTCGTCGTGGCGGACGCTGTCAGGATCGCCGACGGCCGCCCGTTGCACGTCGGGCCGGTCACGCTCGGCGCCCGCTACAACGCGGTCGCCACCACGCGGGCGAGCGCCGGTGACTCCCGTGACCCGGAACTCCGCGCAGGCTTCGGCGCGGAGCACGTACCCGGCGCGACGGACGACCGGCAGTCGGCCGAGGCACTCGGCGCCTGGGTCGTCGGCAGTGTCGCGGCGTTGGCCGTCTCCGGTGTCGAATCGCTGTCGTACTTCGAGGCGACCGGACGGAGGGGGCTCGTCGCGGCCGACGGGACGCTCACGGTCGCGGGCCGGGCGCTCGGGTGGATCGCCGAGCTCAGCGGACGGCAGCGCGTCGCGGTCGAGATCGGCGGGGTGTCGCTCGGTGCCGGGTCGCCCGTCGGCGGGCCACCCGTCTCGTCGGCCGGTGTGACCGCGATCGCCGCCGTCGATGCCGCAGGCGAGACCGTCGTGATCCTCGGCAACGTCGGCGAGACACCGGTCCGGGTCGTCCTGGCCGGCGCGTCCGAGCCGCGCGCCGTGGAACTCGCTGCGGGTGCGGTCGCCCGGGTCGTGATCGCCCGTTCGGGTTCGTAGATCCTGCTCAGGCGAGCGTACGGCGCAGGATGGCGAGGTCGAGCCAGCGGCCGAACTTCGTCCCGACCTCCGGCAGCAGGCCGACCTGCTCGAACCCGAGCTTCGTGTGCAGGGCGATCGATGCGGTGTTCTCGGCCTCGATGAGGGCGAGCATGACGTGGTGGCCGTCGGCCGTGGCACGTTCCAGCAGCTCGACCATGAGCGCCTTGCCGAGGCCGCGGCCCTGTGCGTCCGGGTGGACGTACACGGAGTTCTCGACGGTGTGGCGGTACCCGTCCTTCGCGGCGTACGGACCGTAACTGCCGTAGGCGAGGACGTCACCCTCGGGGAGCGCGTCGTCAGGGCCGTCGGCGATGGCGACGAGCGCGACCCGGCCCGGCTCCTGGTGGCGGGCGAGCCACGCCTCGCGCTCGGCGAGGTCGGGTGTGACCTCGGTCCAGATCGCGACACCGTTCGCGACGGCGTCGGTGTGGATGGCGAGGACGCCAGGCAGGTCGGCGGGTTCGGCGAGACGGATGCGCATACATCGATCGTAGAGCGCCCTTCGACAGGCTCAGGGACCGGTGGTTTGGGCTCAGGGATGTGCACGTGGCGGAGTCGCCATCTTCGGTCACTGAGCTTGTCGAAGTGCACACGGACGACGTCGCCCTTCGACAGGCTCAGGGACCGGAAGTTCTGGTCTCAGGGACCGGTGGTTCTGGTCTCAGGGGCCGGTGGGCTTGGCCTGAGGGACCGGTGGCGGGCCAGGGACCGGTGGTGTCGGGCTCGGTGACCCGGTGCCCGCGACGGGTAGATTCGAGGCATGTCCTCTTCCACTCCGCTCCCGATGGAGCAGCTCACCGCCGTCCTGAACGCCGAAGTCGCCCGCTACGCCGCGCGCGGATGGACGGTGTCGTCGGTGCAGGGCCAGCAGGCCGTGCTGCAGCGACAGAAGCGCATCGGCTGGTTCTGGAACCTGATCCTGACGCTCATCACCGGCGGGCTCTGGCTCATCGTCGTGATCATCCGCGTCGTGAACCGCAAGGTCGAGTCGCTCATCGTGACGGTCGACGCCTACGGTCGCATCTCCACGCGACGCTGACGGTCGGAGCATGAGCGAGCGCGGCGAGAGCGATCCCCGGGAGACCGACGCCAGAGCTGTCATCGCCGCCGAGCGCGCCCGCGTCCAGCGGCGGACGCTCACGGTCGTCGTCATCAGCCAGGTCCTCGGCGGCGCCGGTCTCGCCGCCGGGGTGACGGTCGGGGCGCTCCTCGTCCAGGACGTCCTCGGCAGCATGAGCCTCGCGGGCGTCGCAGCCGCGCTCCTGACCCTCGGCTCCGCGCTCACCGCCTTCCTCGTCGGGCGCGTCACCCAGCGGCTCGGCCGGCGCATCGGGCTCGGACTCGGATTCGCGGCGGGTGGCGTCGGCGCGATCGGTGTGGTCGTGGCCGCCACCACCGCCCTGGTGCCGCTCCTCTTCCTGTCGCTCTTCGTCTACGGCGCTGGCACGGCCACGAACCTCCAGGCGCGCTACGCCGGCACCGATCTCGCGACCCCGGCCCGACGTGGTTCGGCGATCAGCGTCGCGATGGTGTCGACGACGCTCGGCGCCGTCGCCGGACCCAACCTCGTCGAGCCGCTGGGATCGTTCGCGAGCGGCCTCGGGCTGCCGTCGCTCGCCGGGCCGTTCCTCCTCGCCACGATCGCCTACCTCGCGGCCGGGACGGCGTTCCTCGTGCTGCTCCGACCCGACCCGTTCCTCCTCGCCCACCGTCTTGACGCCGAGCTCGCGCAGCTGGAGGTGGAGCGGACCGCCGCGGAGCAGGTGGGGTCGAAGCAGGTGTCGCCGACGACCGCCGCACGCCCGCGTCCCGGCGTCGGCGCCTACGTCGGCGCCGCGGTCATGGTGGTCACGCAGATCGCGATGGTCGCCATCATGACGATGACCCCCGTGCACATGCGGGCCCACCACCACGGCCTCGGCGAGGTCGGGCTCGTGATCGGGATCCACATCGCGGCGATGTACCTCCCCTCGCTCGTGACCGGCGTCCTGGTCGACCGCATCGGCCGCACGCCGATGGCGATCGCCGCCGGTGTGACCCTTCTGCTCGCGGGTGTCACGGGAGCCCTCGCGCCGGCGGACTCGCTCGGCCTGCTCATCCTGGCGCTCGCGCTCCTCGGACTCGGCTGGAACTTCGGGCTCATCGCGGGCACCGCGCTGGTCGTCGACCACACCGTGCCCGCCAACCGGGCACGCACCCAGGGCACGCTCGACGTCCTCATCGCGCTCGCCGGTGCCGGAGCCGGTGTCATGTCCGGCGTCGTGATGGCGGGGGTCGGTTACGGTGCGCTGTCGATCGCGGGCGGCGTGCTCGCCCTCCTGCTGATCCCCGTGCTGCTCTGGGCCCGACGGGTCACCCCACAGACCAGAGTCGGCTGAGGGGGCGCGAGCTACTCGGCCTCGGCCGGTACGCGGACCGTGAGGGCGCCGGGCTCGATCCAGGTGTTGATCGCGACGGCCTTGCCGAAACCGTCGCCGTCGAGCTCGATCTCCTCAGGCTTCGACATGCGGGCGACGAAGCGCTTCGCGGTGCCGTAGCGGAGCTCGCCGTCGTCCTTCTGCTTGCCGGCGAGGGCCTTGCCCGCCTTCGTCCGGCGGAGGACGCCGTTCACCCAGGCGACCTTCGCCCAGATGCGGATCCAGCCGAGGATTCCGCCGGGACGCATGAACATGAGGTCGAACAGCCCGTCATCGACGACCGCGTCGGGCAGCAAGAGGATGTTGGCCGGGAGCGAGCCGCAGTTCCCGATGATGACGGTGTGGACGGTCGCGCGCGTCTGCGGCTCGTCGTCGATCCGGAACCGCAGGTGCAGCTCGTCCGGGTCGCGCAACGACTTCACGATCGCATCGACGTAGGCGGCCCAACCGGCCTTGGCCTTGAGGTCGTCGTCGGTGTTCTTGATCATCTTCGCGTCGATGCCCATGCCGGCCATGACGACGAACACATGGCGGTCGCGGGAGTGGTCGGCGCGCTCGATGTCGATGACACCGAGGTCGATCGCCTTGTCCGTCCCGGTGAAGGCCGTGATGACGGAGCCGGGCAGGTCGTTGAGCGTGAGGTCGAGGTTCCGGGCGAGCAGGTTGCCGGTGCCTGACGGGAGCAGGGCGAGCGGGACGCCGCTGCCGCGGAGGCCCTCCGAGACGGCGCGGACGGTGCCGTCGCCGCCGGCCGCGATGACGAGGTCGACCCCCGCTGCGATGGCCTCGGCGGTGACCCCCTGGCCGACGTCGTCGACGGACGTCTCGAACCAGAGCGACTCGGCCCATCCTGCGTCGGACGCCGAGCGCTCGACCGACTCGCGGAGCGCGTCCAGGTCGACCTTCACCGGGTTGTAGATGATGGCGGCGACCTTCGTGGCGGTGGCGTCGGTCGGCGCGGTCGTGCTCTCAGGAGTCGTCATCCGATCAGCATAGGAGCGGATTCCGGCAGCGTGGAGATCTCGTCTCCGGGTTGACGCGGCACGTGGGTTCTGTAGGCGGCGGAAGAGTATCGTTGACTCCTTGCAGGCACCGTCCATGCCCGCCACGAACGCAGTGTCCGCGGCGGCCTCCCCATCGTGATTGCGACATCGTGAAGATCCTCTCCATCCAGTCAGCCGTGGCCTACGGGCACGTCGGCAACTCCGCGGCCGTGTTCCCCCTCCAGCGCATCGGCGTCGAGGTGATCCCGGTCAACACGGTGAACTTCTCGAACCACACCGGGTACGGCGCGTGGCGCGGGCCCCTGATCTCGCCCGAGCAGGTCGGCGAGGTCATCACCGGTGTCGAGGAGCGCGGTGCGTTCCCGCAGATCGACGTCGTGCTCTCGGGCTACCAGGGCGGCGTCGGCATCGGCGACGTCATCGTGGACGCGGTACAGCGGGTCAAGGCGGCGAACCCCGACGCGCTGTACGCGTGCGACCCGGTCATGGGCAACGCGAAGTCCGGCTGCTTCGTCGCGCCGGAGATCCCCGACCTGCTGCGCGACCGCGTCGTGCCGAACGCCGACATCATCACGCCGAACCAGTTCGAGCTGGGCTTCCTCACGGGCACCGAGCCCGCGTCCCTCGAGTCCACGCTGGCGTCGGTCGAGCTGGCGCGCGCGATGGGTCCGTCGGTGGTGCTCGTCACGAGCGTCGAGCGTCCCGACCGCGACCCCGAGACGATCGAGATGCTCGTCGTGGACGACGCCGGTCGGTGGATCGTCCAGACGCCGCTGCTGCCGTTCAAGGCGAACGGTTCCGGCGACGTCACGGCAGCCCTGTTCGCCGCGCACTACGGCGAGACGCGCGACGCCAAGCTCGCCCTCGAGCGCACGGCGTCGAGTGTGTTCGACCTCGTCGAGCTCACGTACCGCTCGGGCCAGCGGGAGCTGCAGCTCGTCGAGGCGCAGGAGTTCTACGCGAACCCGAGGATGCAGTTCACCGCGACGGCGGTCTGAGCCCGAATCCAGCTCCTCAGCTCCCCTTCCGGTCCCTCCGCTCCCTTTCCGGTCCCTCCGCTCCCTTTCCGGTCCCTGAGCTTGTCGAAGGGCGGGGTTGTCCGTGTGCACTTCGACAGGCTCAGTGACCGGGGGCGGCTCAGTGACCGGGGAAGGTGTCTCGAACGGTTTCCGGTCCCTCAGCTTGTCGAAGGGCGGCACTTCGACAAGCTCAGTGACCAGGGTGGCTCAGCGCCCTCCGTCACCGCACGGCGCGGCAGGCGAGGTGGAGCGCGAGGCGCACCTCCGGGTCCGCCATGTCGACACCGAGGAGCTCCTGTGCGCGGGTGATCCGCGTCGCGACGGTGTTGCGGTGCAGTCCGAGTGCGGCGGCCGTCGGCGCGACCGCGGACTCGTGGTCGAGGTAGGCGGACAACGTCGTCAGCAGTTCACCGTTGCCGGTCTGCAACGGTGCGAGGAGCGACCGCGCCGCCGGGACGAAGGTGTCGTTGCCGGTCCAGGCGAGCAGGAGCTGTTCCAGGCCGAGGCCGTCCACCCGCACGAACCAGCCCGTCGTCGACCGGTTCGCGGCGATGCGCACCGCGTCGGACGCCTCCCCGAGTGATGAGGTGAGACCCGCCGATCCGCTCGCCAGCGACCCGACGGCCGTCGCGACGTTGAACGAGCGCCGCGCCTCCACGTGCAGGTCGCGGAGGGCGGCGATGTACCGCTCGACCTGAGGTGGCTCCGGTGGCTCGGCGAAGGTCAGCCAACCGCTCACCCCGCGTCCGCTCGTCGTCGCGTGGGAGTCCACGGCGATCCGCCCGAGTGCGCCGGTCACGAAGCGGAGGAGTTGCAGGGCGTCCACCCGGCTCCGGCCGACGATGCGGAACGCGAGGTGGTAGCCGGTCGTCCGCCAGCCCCGCTCGAGCATGCGGCGTTCGACGTCGGGATCGGGGCGGCCTCGGAGGTCCACGAAGTCCCGCAGGACGCCGGACGACACGGATGCGTCACTGACCTCGGCGACCTCGTCGATGAGGATCCGCGCCGCGACGGCGGGCATGGCGACCTCGGCGGCGACCGCGAGCGCACTCAGTTGTCGGTCGTCGAGTCCGTCCCCGAAGAACGCGACCCGGAGGCCCTCCCGGCTCGGGCTGTCGACCCGGACCGATGCCGCAGCGCCCTGCCCGGCCTTCGTCAGGTCGACCCAGGGGCCGAAGTCGATCGCCGCGTGCACCTCCGACGGCAACCGCCCGCCGGCCTCGAGCAGGACGCCCTCGCTGTCGATGAGGGCGATCCCGTGGCCGATGCTCGTCGAGAGGTGGCGGAGCAGGTCGGCCAGTCCCTCGGCGTGGTACTCGATGGACTGCGCGACCTTGCGGACGTACCCGAGGGTCAGGGAGTCGCGGGCCTCGACGAGCTGCCAGCACGCCTTCGCGAGCAGCATCGGTCGGTCGACGTGCAGGAGCGAGAAGCCGAGTCGGTCGGCGAGCGCGCGCGTCCCCGCGCCGAAGCCGTCGGCCTCCGGGATCGCCAGGGCGAGGAAGCCGCGATCCCGGGTGCGGCGGACGAGTGCGTCCTGCTGCCATGGCCTCGTGGGTGGGGCTCCGGTCACCACGGCGAGTCGGCCGGCCCCCTCCTCGGGGAGAGCCGCCTCGTTCGTCTCGACCACCACGCCGGCCCAGTTGGCGTCGGCCGGGCCGGCGACGAGCCGCACGCCACCGTTGTCGGGGTGCGCGAGGAGCGCGCCCAACTGCAGGCGATCGCTCATGCCGGGACCTCGTCGGTCCGGATCTCGTCGAGCTCGTCCAGGCCGTAGGCGGACGGGAGCACATGGCGGAGTCGTTCCGGGGAGCCGGACCACCAGTCCGGACCGTCGACCCGGATGACGGCGACGTGTCTCGCCATCGAGATCGCCGTGACCTCGAGGATGTCCCGCGAGACGGCGTCGACCACGACGATGAGGTCCGGCGCGGCGGCTTCGAGTCGTCCGTCGGTCATGAACGCGAGCGTCTCGGAGCGGGCGACGAGACGGTGCAGCGCACCACTGCTCCCGTCGATCCCGAAGGTGAGCACGTGCGGGTCCCGGGAGTCCGGCTCGATGCTGCTGACCCGTCCCTCCGCGAGGAGCCGTCCACCCAGCGACTCGGCCAGGGCGGTCAGCGGGCCGTCGATCCGTGCGAGGAACGCCCCGCCCAGCTCGAGTGCCCGGGCGGCGTTCCCGACGATGGCGTGCGCGCGGAGGTCGCCGACGGTGAAGCCAGCGAACACCATGCCGCCGCTGCCGCCGGCCTGCACGATCGCCGCGCGGACGACGCGTTCGATGTCGAGAGCACGCTCGGTCTCGACGAGGGCGACCCCGCCGGCACCGGTGTCGCAGGTGACGACGATGCCCGGGACCTCGTCCACGAGGATCGACATCTGGTCGAGCGAGGGGACGGCACGCCCGGTCAGATCAGCGTCGACGATGGTCCGCCCCGCGGCGAACGCGAAGGGGGTGAGCCCGTTGACCCCACCACCCTCCAACGAACAGATGGCCGGGATGCGGTGTCCGAGCCAGCGTTCCGCGGCCCCGATCAGCCGCCCGAACGGGTCCGTGCCGGGCAGGCGCTCACTGAGCAGCATCGTGGAACCGACGAAGCCGACGGCGAGACACGGGGTCTCCGGGTCGAGGTCGTCGACGCTGTGGAGGTCGAACGGCCAGGCGCGCTCGTCGCGGAGGGCCAGCTCGAGCATCGTCGTCGCGCCGCCACCTCCCGAGCCCAGGATCGCGAACCCCGTCGCCAGGGCGGGGAGGCGATCGCGCTCGAGAAGGGTCGGCATGCCCTCAGCCTAGGCTCGGGAGTCCCTGGTGCTTGAGAAGTTGGTCGGAGCTGCCGCCTCCCGCTCGTGCAGACGCGTCGTTATCTGGTGTGCCTTCACGGATCGGCCGCAGTGGTCATGCACGTCTGTGGCCGCGCACCAGTCGTTCGCCTGGTCGTCGAGTTTGCCGAGGATTTCGATCACCTGGCCCCAGGGCAATTCGCCAATGGGCCGTTGGCGAATTGCCGACGAGTCTGGCCATGCCCCAGAGCAGCGACGCATGTAGCGGATGCTGTCGATCAACCGTGGTTTCCAGCAACGCCCTCCGTAGCCAACGCGAACGCATCCGCGGCTTCCGCAGCCGCTGCCTCGCCCTCGACCGGGACGAACGGCTCCGTCAACCCGAACGCGGTCGGTCCGAACGCGCGCAGTGCGTCCGGGGTGCGCATGAGGGCAGGCGTCGAGATGCCGAGCACCCGGACGCGCTGCCCGTAGCGGAGGCCTTCGGTCGTGATCGGCTCGGCGGTCTCGTGGTCGACGATGCAGATGAGGTCCGGCACGATCGCGACGACCTCGCCGTTCCACCGAGCGATGAGGTTCTCGTTCTGGAACGAGATCTCCAGGCGTTCGGAGCTCGACGGGTCGGCCGACCAGATGACGGCCGTGCCCTTGGCGAAGCCCTCGGTGGTGCGACGCTCCACGTCGGCGACCTTCCCGACGAACAGCTCCCGGACGTGCGAGTAGAGCGTCGTGGACAGCGTGTCGGCGATGGCGGCGAACGGCGAACGGTGCTCCTCGCGCGCGACCCGGATCGCCCGGCCGAGGGCCAGCGCCATCGAGATCGTCCGCGGTACCGCGGTACGACGCACGTCCGCCCCGCTCATCGCGTACTCGGCGATGTGCGCGACGCCGCCGAGGCGGATCGCGATGCCGCGCGCCAACCACTCCATCTGTCGGTCGTCGTCGCCGGTGTCGATGATCACGCGCTCGCCGCGTTCGCCTGCGATGGCGAGCGGCGAACCGTGCACGCCGTAGACCGCGAAGGTCTCCATGGAGAGCTCCGGGAAGGCCCGGCCCATGCCGTCGGCGTCGACGACCGGCAGCCCGGTCTCGGCGGCCACGATGAGCGGGATCATCGAGTTGATGCCACCGCACTCGATCGGCATGGTCGCGTCGGCGGTGCGCCCGAGGTGCTCCTCCAGTGTCCGCAGGGCGAGTGTCGGTTCGAACCCGGCCGGGATCTTCTCGACCATGACCGTTGGAGCGCCCATCTGCGCGGTGGGGATGACGAAGAGGTCGTCGGCGAGGTCGTCGGGGTCGAGGATCGTGATGGAGCGGTCGCCGAGCACCTGCTTCACGAGCATCATGCCGATGTACGGGTCACCTCCGCCGCCGGTCCCGAGGAGGGTGGCGCCTCGAGCGAGGTCGGGCAGGTCGTCCGCGGTCAGCGTCCAGCTCATGCGGCGACCTCCGGCGCAGGCGTCTCGGCCGTGCCGTCGAAGCGGTGCGACGGCACCTCGTACCCGAAGTACCCCGGCCCGACCATCGCCAGCGCCTCAGGACTGTGCCAGCGGTCGTCGCTCGGTGCCGAGATCACGCGGACACGCTGTCCGTAGCGGAGCCCCTCGGTGGTGATGGGCTCGCCGGAGTCGTGCTCGAGCACCATGATGAGGTCGGGCGTGGTCACGAGGGTGACGCCGTCGAGCGCGGCCATGAGGTGCTCGTTCTGGAACGACAGCTCGAGGCTCGCGTCGACCCCGTCGATCCGTGCGCGACCTCGGGCGAACCCGGTGGTGGTCGCGCGCTCGACGTCGACGACCTTGCCGGAGAACAGTTCGCGACCGCCGAGCAGCTGCACGGTCCGCTCCACGGGGTCGGCCTTCTCGGCTCGGGCCGCCTCGATGCCGTCGCCGATCTCGCGGCACAGCGACAGCGAGTCGGCGACGAGCGCCTCGCGGGCCTGCGCGCCGGACATCGGGAAGCCGGAGATCATGACCGAACAGCCCATCTCGACACAGGCGACGCGGGCGATGCGTTCCGTCCAGCTGTTGTCGACGGTCGTGAGGACGCCCGTGTTGCCCTTCTCATCGCTGAACGCGAGCGGGGAGGCGTCGACGCCGTACAGGGTCGGGAGCACCATCTGCAGCTCGGGGAAGGCCCGCCCCATCCCGTCGGCGTCGATGAGGGGGAGTCCGAGCGCTGCGGCTGCGGCGATCGGGATGGTCGAGTTCACCCCGCCGACCTCGGCGCACGCGATGTGCGTGACCGGGCGACCGAGGGAGGCACTGAGGGCGTGGACCGGAGCGACGACCTCGGTGAGGCTGGGCAGTTTCTCGACCATGACGGTCGGGGCGCCCATCATCGCGACGGTGAGGACGAGCGCGTCGTCAGGGACCTCGTCGAGGGTGACGACGGTGACGTCGCCGTGCTCGCGGAGTGCCTGCGCGGCGAGGAGTGCGCCGATGTACGGGTCACCGCCACCGCCGGTCCCGAGGACGGCCGCACCGCGGGCGAGGCCGGGGATGAGCTCGGCCGAGATGGTCCAGCTCATCGGAGGCCTCCCATGTCGAGGTCGCCGACGGCCTTCACCCGGATGCGCGTGGCGTTCCCGGGGAGATAGGGAATCGGGACCTCGTCGAAATCGACGATCGCGACCGACGCGGGGGAGGCGCCGGCCGCGATCGCCTTGTCGATCGCCTCGGCACGGACCTCGGCGATCGCCTCCTCGCGTCGGCCGGGTTCGATGGCGTAGACCTTGTCGATCTCGCCCCCGACCTGCGCGATGGAAGCACCGATGGCATTCGCCACGGCGTAGTTGTCGGGCCGGTGGACGGCGCCGAAGATGGGGAGTTCGTCTGAGAGCAGGATCGACCCGCCGCCGACCGCCACCACGGGGATCGGCTCGGGGGAGGTGCGCATGCGGTCGACGGCCTCGGCGATGCGTTCGCCGATCCGCTCGAGGACGCGCTCCACGAAGACCGGGTCGAGGTGGGCGACCTTCGAGGCGTCACCGATCGACGCGCGACCGGCGGCCACGGCGATGTCCGTCGCCGTGAGGGTGCTGCCGCCGAAGACGAGGGCCTCGGTCATGAGCTTGTACCCGACGGAAGCCGGCCCGACCTCGGCCGTCTCCTCGTCGACGATGCTGCCGCCACCGATGCCGATCGACAGGACGTCGGGCATGCGGAAGTTGGTTCGGATGCCGGCGACTTTGACCTCGTTCGCCGTCTCGCGGGGGAAGCCGTTGATGAGCAGGCCGATGTCCGCCGTGGTGCCGCCGATGTCGACGACCGCGCAGGTCGCGAGTCCGCTCGTCAGTGCCGCCCCGCGCATCGAGTTGGTGGGGCCGGAGGCGAACGTCGCAACGGGGTAGAGGCGCACGTAGTCCTCGTCCATGAGCGTGCCGTCGTTCTGGCTGAGGAAGATGGGCGCCTCGATGCCCTGCTTCCGGACGGCGGCGGTCAGCCCGTCGACGATCTCCGAGGCGAGCTCGCGCAGGGCTGCGTTGATGATCGTCGCGTTCTCGCGCTCCAGGAGGCCGATGCGCCCGATCTCGTGCGAGAGCGAGATGGCGACGTCCGGGCCGAGGACCTCGCCGACGATCCGCGCCGCCTCGACCTCGAGGTCGTGGTTGACGGGGCTGAAGACGGAGGAGATCGCGACGGAGCGGATGCCGTTGACACGCATGTCCTCGGCGTGTGCCCGCAGCTCGTCGGGGTCGATCGGCGAGATGGGGCGTCCGTCGAACTCGTAGCCGCCATGCGCGAGGTAGCTGCGTGCACTGATCGCCTCGACGAGCTCCGCCGGCCAGTCGACGAGCGGCGGCAACGCGCGGGTCGCCGGGAGCCCGAGCCGCAGTGCCGCGGTGGGTGCGAGCCGCTTGGCCTGCACGAGGGCGTTGATGAAGTGCGTCGTGCCGATCATCACCGCGGTGATCTGCTCGCCGTCGAAGTGGTGGCCGCTGCGCAGTTCGCCGATCGCCTGGACGATCCCGTCGGTCACGTCCGGGGTGGTCGCGTGCTTCACGGCCGCCAGGGTGGTGGTGCCGTCCATGAGCACGGCGTCGGTGTTGGTGCCGCCGACATCGATACCGATGTGCATATGAGGGGTTCGCTTTCTGTTGGTGCGGTGGAGCGGTGTGCGGTGGAACGGCGACGGATCAGTGCGCGACGGTCACTTCGAGGCGGTGGCGGGGCTGTCCACCGTCGCGTCCGCCTCGATCTGCGAGGTGTGGGCGACGCCGACACCGCGGACCAGGCCGAGCTTGCCGGCGGCGATGTACAGCACCATCGAGAGGATGAGCGACAGGACGGCGGGGATGCCCCACGTGACGAAGTAGCCGGTGATCGCGGACACGGCCCAGATGACGATGGTCGCCGGGACGATGCGCGGGGCGGTCGTGGGCAGGCGGCCCGAGGCGCGCGTCTCGTCGAGCTCGCCGCGCCAGCGCTTCACGATGAAGTACTCGGCGACCATGATGCCGGCGATGGGCGGGAAGGCGACGCCGAGGATGATGAGGAAGCCGGAGAACTGACCGAGGATGCCGACCGCCGCGAGGATGGAGCCGACCACACCGAGCACGATGGTGGTGGTCACGCGGTTGAGGTTCTTGCCGAACGCGGTCGAGATGAAGTTGACCAGCCCGAGCGTCGACGAGTACAGGTTCCAGTCGTTGATCTTGAGCGTCCCGGTGATGACGATGATGAGGCCGATGAGCCCGACCGACGACGTGACGATCGCGACGACGTTGCCCGAGGCCGCGGCGTGGGCGAGCAGGACGCCCGAGAGGCCGATGACGAACTCACCGAGCGAGACGCCGACGACGGTCTGCTTGATGACGTCGGCGCGGGACCGGTTGAAGCGGGTCATGTCGGCGGTGATGATGGCGCCGACGATGAGGCCGCCCGCGACGATGCCGGTGCCGGCCCAGACGCTCATGGTGGGGCCGGGTGCCGGGCCGGTGACGAGTTCCATGAAGTCGTGCTGGGTGAGTTCGCTGATGATCGACCAGCCGACGAGGATCAGGAACAGCGGGACGGTGATGTTCGCGAGCCACTGCATGCCCTTGAACCCGTAGGCGACGATGGCGGTGACGGCGAGACCGAAGATGAGGCTCCAGGCCCACACCGGCATGAAGCCGGGGAGGAGGGCGTCGAGCGACTCGGCGGAGATGGCGCTTTGGATGCCGAACCAACCGATGAGGCTGATGCCGATCGCGAGTCCGACGAGTGACGCGCCGATCTCGCCGAAGCCGGTCCAGCGGGCGAGGAGGGCGGTGTTGAGGCCCTCCTTCTGGCCGATGATGCCGACGATGCACATGATCACCTCGAGGATGATCGAGCCGAGGAGCAGAGCGAGGAACGCCTCGCCGAAGGTCATGCTGTAGCCGAGGGTGGCGCCGAGGAGGAACTGGGACAGGGCCGACACCTGTCCGAAGCGCTGGACGGCGATGCCGAACCAGGGCTTCTGTGCGTCGGGACGGACGCGGGACAGGGCGAAGTCGTCTGCGTGTGCCATGCGAGCCATGCTGGTCTCCAGAAGTGGGGGAGGGAGCGGTGCGGGTGGCGGCAACGTTACTGACGGCCCGCCCGCAGCAGAATGTGCATGATGCAGGAATCCGCGCGCGATATCAGCACTCTGCACAGGCACCCCGTCTTACCAGGTCGCTGAGTGACCCACCTGGTCCCTGAGCTCCTTCCCTCCCGGTCCCTGAGCCTGTCGAAGGGGGTGTCCTCCGTGTGCACTTCGACAAGCTCAGTGTCCGAGGAAGGCGGCTTGGTTGGTTTCGGTCTCTGAGCCGGCTCAGAGCGACGCCTGGATCGCCTCGAAGGTCCGTGCGCCGTCGAGTCCCGCCATGTCGTGGCGGATCCCCGGGAACCGCGTGACGGTCCAGCCCAGGTGTTCGTAGCGAGGGACGTGGCTGCTCGGAACGACGAGCTTCGCGTCGTCCGACAACACCAGCGTCGAGGGGACGGTCGGCGCCGCCGGGGTCACCGGATTCGCTGCGACGTCCTGCAGCACCTCCGCGACCATCGAGCGGTCCCACGCGGCATGGGCGGCCTCGGCGAGCGCGACGTTCGCGGGACCCGTCGCGGGATCCGTGCGGTCGTAGAACCAGGCCAGGAGCCGAGGCAGCCCTGGGATGCTCCAGAACAGTCGTGCGCCGAGGCCTCGGCCCGGCAGTTTCAGGCCGAACCCGGGATCGAGGTAGATCGCGTGCGCCGGGCGGAGCGGCCCCACGATGTCGATGAGGAGCCGCCCGCCGAGGGAGTGGCCGACGATCGCGTCGAGGCCGTTCGGCAACGTCTCGACGAGGTCGGCCGCGAGTGAGGCGATGTTGTAGCGCTCGCCTCGGGTCCGATCGGCGCGTGGGCTGGAGCCGTGACCGCGGAGGTCGACGAGCAGGAACGTGTACCGCTCCGGGTCGGCCGCTGCGACGACGTCGGTCCAGGCGGCTCCGTCGGCCAGGAATCCGTGGATGAGGGCGATCCGGACCGGGCCGTGCCCGCGTTCCTCGACGTGCAGTCGCATGGCCCTCCTCCGTCGGTGCTGGGGACGACTCTACGCGGCGACACCACGCTCCGTCGCTGCGCTCAGGACCGCACGAGCAACCAGGCGAAGGCACCGAAGGACACGAGTCCGAGTGCTGCGCCGACGATCGACCCGATGAGGCTGAAGGTGGGCCAGGGAGCGCCGGGTTGGCGACTCATCCTGATGCCCTGGGCCGCGAACAGCAGCGGCACGAAGCAGGCGAGCACCGAGAACGTCCATGACCCGCCGTCTCTCGCCGTCGACGCGACGATGAAGATCGAGAACGCGGCGATGGCGATGCTGAGGATCGCGCACGCGCGTGCCGAGATCGGTTCGTTCTTCGCAGCCATGGGCACAGGGTATCGAGTTGGGCCAGCCGCCGACCAGAGCAGAATGGAGGGCATGACCGACGCCACTCCGCCGACCCTGACGGAACGACTGACGCTCACCCGCCCCACCGATCGGGATCTGCCGGAGCTCCACGAGCTCCATGCCGACCCCGCGGTCTGGACGCACCTGCCGTCCGCCCGACACACGGCGCTCGACGAGACCAGCGCGTTGATCGAGCGGTACCAGGCCGGCTGGGAGGCGAACGGTCTCGACGTGTGGGTGGCGCGTGACACCGCGACGGGTGCGTTGGTCGGCATCGGCGGCCCGAGCCTGCGTGGCGGGGTCGCCTGGAACCTCTACTACCGCCTGGCGCCCGCGGCCTGGGGGCGCGGATACGCGCAGGAGCTCATCGCGGCCGCGCGAGCCGCGGCATCGGCGTCGGCACCGGACCTGCCCGTGGTGGCGTTCCTCCTCAAGCACAACGATGGTTCACGACGGGCTGCCGAACGCGCGGGGTTGGAGGTCGTCTGGCGTGGCCCCGACGCGGGCAACCCGGATCCCGATGCCGTGCGCCTCGTGTTCGCCGACCGGGTGCTCAGCGACGAGGCCCTCCGCGTGTTCGTGGGCTGAACGACCGCTGCACCCCGATCTCCGAGCGTGCAGAAGGACGCCGCTTCCGGGCGCGACCGGGTATTTTCGGGCAACCGGCCGCGAAACGCAAGCAGTCTGTTCACCGACGACGTTCCTCGATACGGTTGGAAGATATGTCAGCCACGGTCGAGATGGAACACATGAGTCAGGTAGAACGCGAACGCCCGCTCCTGCGCAAGGGGAGCGAGGCGAGTTTCGTCCGGTGGGCCTTCGACGGTCGCTCCTGGTGCGCCGACCTCGTGAGCGGGCAGTACCGAGGCGCGACGAAGACCGGTTGGCTCCTCCAGACCGAGAACGAGCAGCGGGAACTCTCCAATCAGGAGTGGGCTCCCTGCATGGCGTGAGCGTGCCGTCCACATCCACCCGCGCCACGCACCGAGGAGCCCACGCATGACCGACCGCATCCTGACCACGCACGCCGGGAGCCTGCCGCGCACGCCCGAGTTGACCCGGTTGCTCGTGGCCCGCGACCAGCGGCGGTCGTTCGACGTCGCCGAGCTGGAGGAGGTCACGGCGGATGCGGTGGCCTCGACGGTCGCCGCACAGCTCGCCACCGGTCTCGATCTCATCAACGACGGCGAGGTCCCGCGCGTTGGCTTCTCCACCTATGTGCTGGAACGCATCGAGGGCTTCGGCGGTGCAGGACACCGCAAGCCGACGCTCGACTCCGTGCGATTCCCGGACTACGCGGCGTTCCAGGCGAAGCAGATCGTCGAGGGGGCAGACGTCGCACGGGTGTGGGATCCGCCGATGGCCCAGGGGCAGCTCGTGTACGACCCGACGCTGTCCGGCATCACCGCCGATCTCGACGGCTTCGAACGGGAGCTCGCCGTGCAGGCAGGCCAGGGACGCACACCCGCCGGCACCTTCTTCTCCGCGGCGACGCCCGGGATCGTGTCGACGACGCTGCTGCTCGACGCCGCGAACCCCTTCTACGGCGACGACCGCGCCTATGTGTTCGCGCTCGCCGAGCAACTGCGGATCGAGTACGAGGCGATCGTCGCCCGGGGTCACGTCCTGCAGCTCGACGCCCCGGATCTCGCCATGGAGCGGGTCATCCAGTTCGGTGACGCGACGCTCGAGGAGTTCCTCGCGGCTGTGGACCTGCACGTCGACGCCCTCAACCACGCCATCCGGAACATCCCCCGTGAGCAGGTCCGGCTCCACGTCTGCTGGGGCAACTGGCAGGGGCCGCACCAGGACGACGTCCCGGTCGACGTGCTCCTCCCGCACCTCTACCGGGCGCGGGTGGGCGCGTTCAGCATCCCGCTCGGCAACCCGCGGCACCAGCACGAGGCGCCGGCGTTCCGCGAGCACCCGCTCCCCGAGGGCGCGCTTCTCATCCCGGGGGTCGTCGACGTGACCACCAACTATCTGGAGCACCCGCAGGTCATCGCGAACCGCATCGTCGAGGTCGCCGAAGCGGTCGGCGATCCGACGCGCGTCATCGCCGGCACCGACTGCGGCCTCTCGACGTTCGCGAGCTATGAGTTCGTCGCGACCGATGTCGCGTGGGCGAAGCTCGGTGCGCTCGTCGAGGGTGCTGCGATCGCGTCGAAGCGGCTGTTCGGCGCCTGAGCCCTCGGCTCGTCGCCGCGCTCAGACGGTGATCGACGGCTCGTCGCTCACCGAGAGCGTGAGCACGGCCTTGCCGATGAGGTCGTCCTGCTCGAGGTCGCCCTCGAGTCGGCGGAGCTGACGCGCGACGTCATTCTCGCGGTCGTCGCCGACGAGGTCGACCGACGCGACGAGGAAGAGGCGTTCCGGCCCGCTGAACTCGAGGTACAGCGCCGTGACCCGCTCGATCTCCGGGTGCGACAGGAGCGCGGTGATGGTCTGCGCGCGGTAGGCGGGGCTCGGCGAGGCTCCGAGGAGATAGCGCCGGTTGCGGTTGATGAGGAGCAGCGCGACGCCGCCGAGCAGCACGCCGATCGCGATCGACCCGATCGCGTCCCACACCGGGTCGCCGGTCACCTGGTGGAGGCCGATGCCGGCCCCGGCGATGATGAGGCCGAGCAGTGCTGCGGAGTCCTCGAAGAACACCGAACGGAGCGTCGTGTTGGAGCCGTTCACGATGTAGTCGAAGAAGCCGCGGCCGTATTTCTTCGCCGTGCGCCGACCCTCGAGGATCGACTGGGTGAAGGAGAACCCCTCCAGGAGGAAGGCGACGCCCAACACGAGGTAGCTGAGGGCGTAGTTCTCCATCGCCTCCGGTGCGGTGAGGCTCTGGATACCGTGCTGGATCGAGACGACCGCACCGACGGTGAAGATCCCGAAGGCGGCGAACAGCGAGAAGATGTACGCGTCACGGCCATAGCCGACCGGATGTGCGGCGTCGCGTTGCTTGTCGGCCCGTTTGTCGGCGATGAGGAGGAAGATCTCGTTCCCCGCGTCGGCCCACGAGTGCGCGGCCTCGGCCAGCATCGACGCCGACCCGGTGAGCGCGGCGACGATGGACTTGGCGATGGCGACGATGACGTTGGCCAGGAAGGCGATCACGACGGTCATGCGCCAACGCTACGCCCAGCCGGAGTGCGTCGCGTACGCCCGGACATCCGGACGACCGCGGTCAGGGCCTCAGGATTTCAGGACGCGTAGCGCGGAGCCCTTGTGTGCGGCCTTCGCGCCGGTCTTCTCGGACTCCACGATGAACGCGGGCTCGTCCTTCGACGCCGTGAAGTGCTGGCCGTCGAACTGGAAGTCCGCGGTCTTCCGCTCGACGACCTTCCCCTGCGTCCGCCCCTGCGAGGTGCCCCACGACACGCGGTCACCCACTCGTACGTCTGCCATGCTGCCTCCTCGGCGCTCAACGCCGCGCGCGCGACGTGACAGCGACGATGCCAGCGTGTCAGCGGCCGGACAAGCGCTTGCGCCGCGCGAGCGCAGGGGATATCCCCCGAGGTCCAGGGGCTCCGCGGGCATAGCGTGTCCCCATGGCCTCGTTCACTCCGGGAAGACCCCGACTCGCGCTCGGCATCGGCATCGTGGGAGTCGTACTCGGGGTGGCGCTCATTCCGGTCGCCATCGCGAACGCCCACGGCGACTTCGGCTTCCATTTCTGGTGGATCGTCATCGTCCCGGTCCTCGCCGGCCTGTACTTCGGTGTGGCCGGAGCCGTCGCCCTCCGCAACCGCCGCTGAGGCGCACGGCAGCCGCGGGCGCCCCTCGAATCTCGCGTACCGTTGGCGGGATGAGTGACGACGCCGCGACCGATGAGCACCGCAGAACCGCTGCGCACGCCTACAGCGCGCTCGGCTGCCTGCTCCTCGATGCCGGCACCTCCGTCACCGACGTCCGCGACTCCCTGGAGCGCGCCACGGTCGCATCGGGCGACGAGGGCCTGGCCTTCTCGGTGCTGCCGCAGCTCATCATCGTGAACGACGTGCGCACCGGCGCGGTGCTCGCTGCCGGCAACACGCACGGTGAGCTGTCGTTCCGCGGGGCTGCCCGGGCGAACCGGCTCATGCGCGAACTCGAGCTCGGTCACTGGCCGGTCGGTGACCTGCCGGCCCGCATCCAGTCGATCCGGGAGACGCCGCGCCCGCATGCGTCGATGCACTGGGTGGTCGGGAACCTGCTGCTCGCGGGAGGGCTCGCACTGCTCTTCCGCTGCCCATGGTGGGCGATCGTCGCATCCATGCTCGTCGGTGCCTTCGTCGGCCTCGTCATCACCCTGCTGGCGCGGTGGCGGGGAGCGGTCGCGATCGCCCCGTTCGTGACGGCGTTCGTCTCGACGACGCTCGTCGGGACGCTCGCATCGGCGATGGATCTCGGCCCCGTGCCGCTGTTCGCCGTCTGCGCGCCGATCGCGATCCTCGTGCCCGGCGCGCTCATCACCAACGCCCTGCTGGAGTTGACGGCGACGGACATCGTGACGGGCTCGGCGCGCCTGATGTACGGGCTCATCGTGCTCGCCTTCATGGCGGCCGGCATCTCGGCCGGGGCGCTGCTCACCGGCCTGTCGATCGACCCCGACTCGACGGCGCTCGTCGGTCAGGTCGTCCGCGGGAGTTCGGACCTGGTCGGGTGGGAGTCGGTCCCGCCGCTGTGGTTCACGTGGATCGGCGTCGTGATGCTCGCGGCCGGGATCGGGATCGCGTTCGGCTCGGGCCGCTCCCTGACGCTGCTGACCATCTGCGTGATGGCGCTGACCTATGCGGGCATCGTCCTGTTCGCCCCGCTCGTGGGGAACGCGGTCGCGACGGGGCTCACCGCCGGAATCGTGTTCGTCGTCGCTCGCATCGTCGAGCGGTACTCGGCGGCGGTGCCGTCCAACGTCACGTTCCAGCCGGCCCTGCTCATGCTCGTGCCGGGCACCGTCGGCCTGGTCTCCCTCGCGACGCTCGAGGGCTCAGCGGTCACGGCGGCGCTGACGGTCTTCATCAGCCTCTGTGTCGGCGTCAAGACGGCGGCGGTCCTGACCGGGGTCGTCATCCCGCCGGTGCGTGCGAGCGCCCGTCCCTGAGTCGCCCGGAATCGTCCGAAACCGAGCCGAATTCGTGCAGATCCGGGCGACTCAGCGGCTCAGGGCGGCCCGCGCTCGCGCCTTGATCGCGAGGATGACCTCGGTCTTCGCATCGGCGTAGTCGTTCATGTCGTCCCAGGACCTCCCGAGCAGCTCCCGCTTGGTGCGCTCGTACAACGCGCGGTCGTCGGCGTCGGAACGCAGGTGGTCGCGGAGGAGGAGGTACTCGTCGATCTCCGGTGCGCCCTGCTCGTAAAGGTGCACGTGGACGTCGCGCTCCGGCGTCCGCACCATCCGATGGCGGGGCTCACGGACGCGCAGCACGTAGCCGGCGGCCAGCAGGGGGGCGAGGTAGTCCTCCTCCGCCGTGATGTCCTCCACGGCGACCACGATGTCGACGATCGGCTTCGCCGCGAGTCCGGGCACCGAGGTCGAGCCGATGTGCTCGATCGCGACGGCACTGGACCCGCCCGCGCTCGTTCCGAGGGCGTCGATGATCCGCTGCCGGTGCTCCCGGTACCGTTCGGGCCACTCCGGGTCGGCGTCGTGCAGCTCGACCCGGACCGGCTCAGGGCCGCCGACGAGTTCGAGCGCGGTGACGTCCGGGCGGCGACGCAAGCCGTTCTGGATCGCACGGATGTTGTCGCCGAGCACCCCCGAGGCCAGCAGTCCGGAACCGAGCGGCCCTGACGGATCGGTGCCGAGTGCCGGCAGGAGGCGCAGTGCCGTGCGGGCCGGGTCGCTCAGGTGCTCGAGCTGCCAGGCGATCTCGGCCGTGCCGGCTCCGGCCTGATGCAGCTCGGCGGCCTTCGCCGCGTAGGCGGCGGCGCCGAGCGCGTGAGCGCCCATGTGCGCGACACCTGCTGCTTGCCCGGCCGACCACGCGGCGGCTTTGGCGGCGGGTGAGGACACCACCTGCGAGGCCCGGTTGGCGACGAAGCGGCGGCGGATCTCCCCGGCGGTGTCGAGCTCGTCACTCGCGTATGCCCGCGCGCGGGCGATCGCGTCACGTGGACGATCGTCGTCCGGGGCCTCCGCTTCGAACAGCGGCAGTACCCGCTCGGCGCAATCGGCGGCCCACGAGGCGACGAGACGGCGGTCGGCTTCACTGAGGGACTGCGGGGAGAGCATGCTCCACCCTCGCACACCCGCCGCGCTCGGAGCGTGGGCAGGCGGGTTAGCGTAGAGGGATGGCCGCATTGAACCTGCCCGTGATCTCCTGCAGCCTCGATCCGGCGAGTCGGAGCCGGACCCTCGCTTCGGCGAGCAGCGAGCTGTTGCGCGAGCACGGCCATGACTCGTCCGTCATCGATCTGGCCGAGATGGAACTGCCGCCGTTCGACAACGACCGGGTCTTCGAGAGCCCTGCGTTCCGTCGCCTGCATGCGTCGATCACTGCTGCGGACGGCGTCGTCCTCGCCTTCCCGATCTACAACTGGGCGCCGGCCGCGTCGGTGAAGTCGCTCATCGAGGCGACCGGCGCGACCGGTGAGGACGGCAGGGTCGCCGCCTGGTTCGACAAGGTCGTGACCTTCGTCTGCGCTGCCGGCCTGCCGCACAGCTACATGGCGACCGCCACGCTCGGGCAGTCGCTCATGCTGGACTTCAAGTGCGTCATCAACCCGTACACGGCCTACCTGTCGGAGCGGGACTGGGAGCGTCCCGAGGTGCTGAAGGCGGACCGCGGCGAGCGGCTCGCCAAGACGATGAGCGTGCATGCGGAGCTGTCGACGCTCCTCTCCGAGCGGAGCTACCGCTCGGTCTGGGAGGTGTGAGACGCGGTCTCGCCACGAGGATGAGCGTACGCACTGAGCTGTCCGGGCTCCTCGCCGAGCGGAGCTATCGCTCGGTCTGGGAGGTGTGAGTCCCGCGCCTCACAACCGCACGACGAGCTTGCGGGCCGAGACGCCGCCGTGGAGTCGGTCGAGGGCCGGCTGGATCGCTTCGAGGCCTTCGCCGACCACCTCGGGGGCTGGCGCGCAGACGTGTCGTCCGCCGGCGAGCGCGCCCGGCAGGTAGTCCTCCCACAGCATCGGCCCGACCTCGTTGGTCATGAGTGAGCTGCCCCACACGTACCGCGCGGAGATCCCCGCCCGACGGGCACGGATCTGCAGCGCGACGTTGGCCGCCACGAGCCGGGTCATGGTGCGGACGAACGTCAGACTCGGGCCGGCCCGACGCGGCAGCGACCCGAACGACACCGACGGGCTCGCGAGTGCGACGCGGCGTGCCCCGGTGGCGGTGGCGACGGCGACGGCTGGTTCTGCGGAGCCGGTCCCGACGGCGAGGACGCCGACGACCGAGGAGCCGCGGAGGGCGGTGACCAGATCCGCCACGACGGTCGGGCTGCGGTAGTCGAGCACGATGTCGGCACCGAGCTCGCGCATCCGGTCGTGGTTGTGCGGCGAGGCGGTGGTCGCGACCCGGTGGCCGGAGGCGGCCGCGAGCTGGATGGCGTTGCTGCCGACGCTCGTGGCACCGCCCCAGACGACGACGGTCGTCCCGGTGGGGGTGGGGTGCTCCGAGGGGTGGGGGAGCGCGAGGTGGTCGCGTTGGAAGAGAGCGGTCGCGGCCGTGGAGATCCCGAGCGGCAGGACGACGGCGTCCTCGTCTCGCAGACCGTCCGGGATCGGGGCAGCGAGGTCCGCCCGCACGACGGTGAACTGCTGGAACCCGCCCTCGGCG
The DNA here is from genome assembly GCF_902506515.1 of Plantibacter sp. T3. NCBI lineage: Bacteria > Bacillati > Actinomycetota > Actinomycetes > Micrococcales > Microbacteriaceae > Plantibacter > Plantibacter sp. T3. Next base: position 924,694 of record NZ_LR733286.1, read on the forward strand.
TCATGGCGCCGACCGCGCTCCATGCCGACCGCGTACGCCACGACGCGGTCGCCGACTGCGAACCGACGGACACCCGGCCCGACGGCCACGACCTCGCCCGCGACATCCTCACCGAGCACGGCGGGCACTGGCAGCCACCGGTACATGAGGTTCCCGGTCTGCTGCTTGACGTCGTCGAGCGGGTTCACCGCGACCGCTCGGTTCCGGATGAGGAGTTCGCCAGGGCCGGGTTCGTGCATCGCGGCCGGACCGACGACGAAGTCCGCTCGGGGTGCTGGCAGCCAGGCTGCGGTGTTCGTCGGCATGAGGTCTCCAAGGGTGTTGCGGATTGGCGTGGCGATGATGACACGGTGTGTCATCACTGTACACCCGACGACACGACGTGTCATCGGTTATCCTGATCGCATGGCACGATGGGCACCCGACGCCGCTCTCCGACTCGAGGGCGCTGCGATGGCGCTGTTCGCCGACCGGGGCTTCGCGGCGACGACGGTCCCGGAGATCGCCGAGGCCGCCGGGCTCACCACCCGCACGTTCTTCCGTCACTTCGCCGACAAGCGCGACGTGCTCTTCCTCCGCGAGCGCGAGCTCCCGACGGTGGTGGGACGGCTGGTCGCCGCGGCGCCAGCAGGGCTCGACCCGCTCGCCCTGGTGATGTCCGGCCTCGAGACCGTGGCCGCCGGTGAGCTGCAGCGCTGGCGGGACGACATCGCCGCCCGCCATGCTGTCATCCGGTCGGAACCGCAGCTGCGCGAGCGGGAACGGTTGAAGTCGGCGGTCCTCATCGACGCGATGCGCGATGCCCTCATGGAGAGTGGTGTCACGTCAGCCGACGCGGCGCTCGCCGCGTCCATCGGTTCGGCACTCTTCGACGCCTCCCTCGAGCAGTGGCTCGCCGGACCGGACGACGTGCTCCTCGTCGACGTGCTCCGCGCGATGCGCGCCCGACTCGGCGACCTCGCGGGTCGCTGACCGAGCAGACAGGGAACCGGTTGCGCGCGCAGCGTGGCCGTTCTGTTCACGACCCCGTCGTCGCCCGGTCGTACGGTGAGACCATGACACTGAGACTCGGCTTCATCGGCATCGTGACGAACGACATGGCGGCCTCGCTCGCCTTCTACCGAGCCTTGGGCGTGCCCATCGAGCCCGGTCAGGACGACGCTCCCCACGTGGATGCACTCCTGGACGGAGGGGTGGCGCTCGCATGGGACACCGTCGAGACGATCCGCGGTTTCGACCCGACCTTCGTTCCGGCGTCCGGCGGCCACCGGATCGCCCTCGCTTTCGACCAGGGGAGTCCGGCTGCCGTCGACGCCACCTTCGCCACGCTCGTCGATGCCGGATACGCCGGGCACGTCGAGCCCTGGGACGCCGTGTGGGGGCAGCGGTACGCGACCCTCCTCGACCCGGACGGGAACTCGGTCGACCTCTACGCCGCGCTCGCCGCGAACTGAGCGGGGCTCGAGCCGACGAGGCGCCTGAACTCGCGGGAGAGGTGGGGTTGGTCGGCATAGCCCACCGATGCGGCGACGTCGGCGATCGACGAGCCCGAGCGGAGTGATGATCGAGCTCGATGTGCGCGATCGAGGCGCACGAGCGTGGCGTAGCCGTATCCGAAGGTGGCGAGCATCCGCCGCCGGAAGGACCGTTCGGAGCCGCTCATCGTCGCGGCGACGTCACGCGCCGGCGTCGCCTCGAACGCCGCTCGGCGGACGGCGTCCGACCAGCGACTCGCTTCGGCAAGCTGGGCCGAGAACGCCGCGAGCGTGCCGATCGGGGCGGGTCCGGCTTCGAGCGGGATCATCGCCTCGCGCAGCCGTGCCGCGGTCCGCCGATCGGTGACGTCGTCGAGCGGTACGAGCTGGTCCGCGATCGCTGCGAGATCGAGGCCGAGCAGGAGCCTGGCCCGCCCCGGCTGCATCCTGAAGCCGAACGACCCGGCGACCCCGTCGGGACCGGTGGCCAGCCACCGTGTGGACGGTCCGGCCACCTCGACCCGGCCGTCGCGGAGGATCAGGTCGACGCAGCCGTCGGCCGGGACGACCGCCCCGCCAGCGCTGTCTTCCGAGCGCCACAGCGCGTCGCCGGAGAGGAGGACACGCTCGGAGTACACCTGCCCAGTGTCTCAATCGGCGCGTGATGGTGTCGACACCGATCGGGCCGATGTCGACCGACGACGGCCGTGGTCCGCCGCTCACCACCACCCGCTACGGCGATGGCGGCGCGGTCGGTCAGCGGTGTTCCGCGGAGGATCGACCGCCCTGACCGACCGGCTGCTCCGGGAGCCCGACCTGCCACAGGATGAATGCCACCACGCTGCAGACCGCGAGCGCGGCGCCGATGATCAGTGCAGCCGTCCCGGTGGAGGCGAGCCAGTCGTGGTGGCTGATCCAGCCGGGATCGTCCTGCGGGAAGTCGAGGAACGACGCGTAGGTCGAGATGCTCACGACGCCTGCCCCCAGGAACGCCGCGGCCAAGACTGATGCGCACCAGGACAGGGTCAGCCAGGCTCGGGAACGGGTCGTGTGTCGTTGTGATTCCCCCATGCAGGGAGGCTATCGTGACGCCGCGCTCGTCGTCCGGCTGACGTCGGGGTCTCTGATGGTCGAGGATGGAGCCATGCCGAACCGGGAGTCGTCCACCACCAACCCGTACCGGATGAGTCGACGGCGCATCACGACGTGGACTGGCGCGCTCATCGCCTCCGTGGTGCTGCTCGTCGTCGTCGCGATCGTCTTGGCCGCCATCGGCGGCGACAGTGCCGAGTCCTGGGTCGCGATCGTCCTGTTCGTGGCGTTCGGCGTACCCGTCGCTGCGGCCGCCGTCTTGGGCGGGTTGGCGATCGCCTCATGGGGGTGGGTGGCCGGCACGGTGTTCGGTGTCGGGTGGCTGACGCTGCTCGTCGTCGTCGTGAACAACGGGTTCCATCTGCTCTTCGACGGTCAGGCTGTGTGGCCCGTGATCTACGACGAGGCGATCTGGCAGGCAAGCGGGGTGGGCGGACTGGTCGTCGGTGGGGTGTTGTTCTTCGTCGCAGGCTGGCAGGGCGATGTCCCGATGTGGATCGGCGGGCCGGCCGGGGGAATCGACGTCTCGCGCAGGCGCTTGACGGGTAGAGAAGGCGACTCGGCCGGCTCTGGCGCGGTGGTCCCGCCACCGAAGCGGAAGCCGCGTCCGAAACCGAAGCGTCGCCCGAAGCAGCAGCGGCGTCGCTGACGGCTCACGCGGCCCGGGCGGACCGGTCAGTCGCCGCCGCCCCCACCGCCCCCGTCTCCTCCGCCGCCGGAGTCGCCGCCGCCACCACCGTCCCAACCGCCGGAGTCGCTTCCGCCGTGGTGGCCGCCTCCATGGTGACCGTCGCCATCAACGATGAACGGCATGCCGGAGTCAGAGGTCGTACCCCCGCGATGCTTCGTCCCGCCGGAACGTCGTCTGGCCTGCACGGTGATCGTGAAGACGATGACTGCAACGGCGGCGAGGACCACGATCATGATGACGGTTGAGCTGTCCATGGCTCGACCGTAGCGATGTCCGACGGCTGTCGCATCACCCGCGCGGTGACGGTCTGCGTCCGACCGGACCTCAGCGCCTCGGGATCGTGGAACCGCGGAGGACGAGGCGGCCCGGCAGGTACTCGACGCCCGGTACGACGTCCGTGCCCTCGATCGCCTCGAAGATGCGGGTGGCGGCGAGTCGGCCGAGCTGTTGCAGGTTGGCGTCGATCGACGACAGCTCCGGGCGCGAGTTGGTGGCCAGGATCTCCCAGTTGTCGAAGCTGACGACCGCGACGTCGCTCGGGACGTCGCGCCCGAGGTCGCGGACGGTGTCGAGCACGCCGCGGGCGATCTGGTCGGAACCGGCCACGATGCCGTCGATCTCCGGGTGCTGTGCGAGCAGCATCGCCGCCGCATCGCGACCCCAGTGCTCGGTCCACTCCGAGAACATCGGCGTGCCGACGAGGTCCAGGCCCGCCGCGGCGAGGGCGTTCTGCACGCCCGTCACGCGATCCCTGGCCGCCGCATACTGCGGCTCACCCGTGATCATCGCGATCCGGGAACGCCCGCAGGCGATCAGGTGCTCGACGGCGAGGCGGCCGCCGTCGCGGTTGTCGGGGGTGATCGACACGTCGGTCGGGTCGTCGGACGGCGCGTAGGCGTAGACGACCGGGACGGGCAGTTTGTGGCCGAGCGAGGGGCGTGGGTCCGTCGTGCGGCCCACGACGATGATGCCGTCGACCCGTCGGGTGAGGAGGGCGTTCAAGTGATGCTGCTCGCGGATGGCGTCCCCGCGGGCGTCGCACAGGAACACGTTGACCTGCCCGGCTCCGAACGCGTCCTCGGCGCCCATGAGGATGGGGATCACGAAGCGGCCCTCGAGGTCGCTCGTCAGGAGACCGACGGTGCCGGTGCGCCCGTTGATCAGGCTCCTCGCGAGTTCGTTGGGCGTGAAGGCGACTTCCTTCGCGGCGTCGAGCACCCGCTGCCGGGTCTTCGGGGCGACCTCGCTCCGTCCGTTGATGGCCTTCGAGGCGGTGGCCATCGAGACGCCTGCGATGCGCGCGACGTCGCCCAAGGTCGCCGCTCGGCCGGGGGTACCGGTTGCCGACGCACTGACGTCACTGTCTGGCATTGCTCCCCCTCTTCGTTTCCGAAACGTTACCGGACTTCGCTCTTGACGCTACACCGATCCCAGGCTAGCTTTACCGAAAGGCGTTTCGACAGTTTCGAAAACCTCCCATGCACCGCCGGACCCGACCGGTCCGCTCAACGATGAGTCAGAGGAGTCACCATGCGCAGCACGCACACCAGACGGATGCAGCGGGTCGGAGGGGTGTTGGCCGCCAGCGCCCTCCTCGTCGGCCTCGCCGCCTGTTCCTCCGGGGGCGGCGGCAGTTCCCCGCTCGCCAGTGCCGGGCCCGAGGGCGTCGACGACGGCTCCGAGCTCACGCTCTGGACCCGCGCCCCACTCGAGAAGCAGGCGAAGCTCCTCGTCGAGGCCTACAACGCCTCGCACGAGAACCAGGTCAAGCTCACCGTCGTCCCGAACGACGACTACGTCGCGAAGGTGGGTGCGGCTGCCGGTTCCGACAGCCTCCCCGACCTGTTCGCCGCCGACATCGTGTACGTCCCGAACTGGGTCGAGCAGGGCCTCTTCCAGGACCTCACCGCGAACATCGACGGCCTCGACTTCAAGGACGAGATCAACAAGGGTCACCTGGCCGCCGGCACCGCGGACGGCAAGGAGCACGTGCTTCCGTTCGTGCTCGACCTGTCGATGCTCTTCTGGAACAAGGAGCTCTACAAGGAGGCCGGGCTCGACCCCGAGCAGGGCCCGACCACGCTGGCCGACTTCGCCGAGGACGCGAAGGCCGTCCAGGCCCTGAACAAGCCCGACACCTACGGCACCGCGACCGGCCTCAACTGCGGCGGTTGCCTCGTCTTCACCTGGTTCCCCAGTGTGTGGGCCGACGGCGAGCAGGTCATGAACAAGGAGGGCACCGAGTCGCTCCTCGCTGAGGACGGCGCCAAGGAGGTCTACAGCACCTGGGCCGACCTCTGGAAGTCGGGCGCCGTGCTCCCGTCCTCGAAGGACGAGGCCGGACCCACCTGGACCGCCGGCTTCACCGAGGGCAAGGTCGGCGTCATGCCGTACCCGGCGACGCTCCTCTCCTCCACTCCCTTCGACGTGGGCGTGTCCGGCATCCCCGGCCCGAAGGGCGGCGACTCGACCTTCGTCGGTGGCGACGGGATCGGCGTCTCGAAGGACAGCAAGAAGGCCGCACAGTCGTGGAACTTCCTCAGCTGGCTGATGTCCGAGGACGCACAGGTCGGTGTCCTCGCGAAGGATAACGACGTAGTCTCCCGCTCCGACCTCGCGGAGAACGAGTACTCGAGCAAGGACCCGCGCCTCGTCACGATCAACGAGGTCGCCTCGAAGGGTGACACCCCGTACTCGCTGAACTTCCAGGAGGCCTTCAACTCGCCGACCAGCCCCTGGCTGACGCTCGTGCGCAACGCGGTCCTCGAGGGCACCGACTCCGTCGACGCCGACAACGACGCCATCACGGACGTGCTCTCGCAGTAGTCCGACCGCCGGTGCGCCACCGTGATCCCCCCATCGCGACGGCGCACCGGCGCCCACCCGTTCGAAAGGTCCCACCCATGAGTACCACCCTCGCCAGACGAGGCCCGACGGACTCGGTCGGTGCCAGGAAGCGCCGCGCCGCGCAGGCCCGCACCGGCTGGCTGTTCGCGCTCCCGACCGCCGTCTTCGTCATCCTCCTCTTCCTCGTCCCGCTCGGGCTCGTCTTCCAGATGGCGGGGTCCGACTGGCCGCTCCTCGGCGGCAACCAGGGTGTGAACTTCCCCGAGAACTTCCCGAAGGCGATCGACAACCGCTTCTTCCTCGACTCGGTGGTCTTCACGCTGAAGTACACCGTCATCGCGACCGTCCTGCTCATCGGCCTCGGGCTCGGCCTCGCGCTCCTCGTCCAGGAGTCCAGCCGATGGAAGGGCTTCCTCCGCACCGCCTTCCTCATCCCGAGCGCCCTCGGCCTCGCCTCGGCGTCGCTCCTCTTCTACGTCCTCTACTCGCCGATCGCGGGGCCGTTCGCCGACCTCACGAAGACCATGGGCTTCACCTTCCTCGGGACCCCGGACGCGGCGCTCTGGTCGACGGTGTTCCTCATCGTCTGGCGCTTCGCCGGCTTCTACATGCTGCTCATGCTCGTGGGCCTGCAGGGCATCCCGGAGGAGGTCTACGAGGCGGCGCGCATCGACGGTGCATCACGCTGGCAGACCTTCCGCGACATCACGGTCCCGCTGCTGAAGCCGACGCTCGCGCTGACGACGGTGATGTGCGTCACCGGCTCACTCCTCGCGTTCGAGCAGTTCTACATCCTCACCAAGGGCGGGCCGGACAACAGCACCATCACCGTCGTCCAGCTCATCTACAACGTGGCGTTCCAGGGCCCGAACAACCTCGGCGTCGCCGGTGCGCTGTCGGTCATCGTGCTCGCCGCGCTCATCGTCATCAACATCGTGCAGATCCGCGCGTTCAGCAAGAAGGTCGAGGACTGAGCATGACCATCACCCGAAAGGAACCGGCCACCGTCACCTCGACGATGCCCGACGTCCGTGGTCACGGACGCAATCGCGGCCGCGGACGCGACGGGAAACCGACGAACTTCTTCGGTATCGCCATCCGGATGCCGTTCTGGATCTTCACGGCGGCGCTCGCCGTGATCTTCCTCTACCCGCTCGTGTGGACGGCCGTGCGATCGGTCTCCCCGCTCGCCGGCACGAACCAGACCGAGGGCTGGGGGCTCGGCAACTACATCACCCTCGCCGGCTACCAGGACGGCATCCTGCAGTACATCGGCAACTCGGCGTTCGTCTCGCTGCTGACCGTGGTCCTGACGCTCGTGATCTCGTTGTTCGGCGGCTACGCCTTCGCGCGGTTCCAGTTCCGCGGTAAGAACGCCCTGTTCCTCGCGACCATCGCGATCCTCATGGTCCCGTACGCCACGTTGCTCATCCCGCTCTACGTGCTGCTCAACCTGGTCGGTCTCTCCAACTCGCTCGTCGGGGTGGCACTCGTGCTCACCATGTTCCAGCTGCCGTTCTCGACCTTCATGATGCGCATCGCCTTCGAGTCGATCCCGAAGGAGCTCGATGAGGCGGCGATGGTCGACGGCTGCAACTCCTGGACCGTGCTCTGGAAGGTGCTCGTCCCGGCGGTCAAGCCCGGCCTCATCACCGTGGGACTGTTCGCGTTCCTCGCCGCCTGGAACGACTTCATGGCGCCGCTGATCCTCATCAACGACTCCGCGAAGATGACCCTGCCGCTCGCCGTCTCCAACCTGCGCGGCCAGGTCCAGGGCGTCGTGGACTACGGCGCGACCGAAGCCGGCGTCGTCGTCCTCGCGTTGCCGTGCATCCTCCTCTTCCTCATCCTCCAACGTCACTACGTGCGCGGCTTCATGTCCGGCGCCTTCAAGGGGTAACCATGAGCACCACCACCAGCACCACGCCCACGACGTCCACTCCGTCGGTGACCGTCGCAGCCCCGGTCGTCCCCACCACCGGCGCGCTCACACCGCTCGGCCTCGACGAGGTGCGCATCACCGACGGCTTCTGGGCCGACCGCCAGCGGGTCAACGGCACGGCGACGCTGCCGCACGTCGAACACTGGCTCGAGCGGGAGGGCTGGCTCCGCAACTTCGACCTCGCCGCCGCCGGCACGCTTCCCGAGGGTCGCCGCGGACGCGAGTTCGCCGACTCCGAGGTCTACAAGTACCTCGAGGCCGTCGCGTGGGAGCTCGGACGGCTCGGCGGTGACGAAGCGCTCGAGTCGCGGTTCCGCGCGATCGTCGACCGGGTCGCCGCCGCACAGGAGGCGGACGGCTATCTGAACACCCGCTTCGGTCGCCCGGGTCAGGGTGAGCGCTGGTCGGATCTCGAGTGGGGGCACGAGCTGTACTGCCTCGGCCACCTCTTCCAGGCGGCCGTCGCCCGGGAGCGGACGAGCCCTGGCTCCGACGACGGGCTCCTCGGGATCGCTACGCGGGCCGCCGACCTCATCTGCGAGGTCTTCGGCACCGACGGCATCCAGTCCGTGTGCGGGCACGCCGAGGTCGAGGTGGGGCTCGCGGAGCTGTCGCGGGTGACGGGCGAGCCGCGCTATCTCGAACTCGCGTCGTTGTTCGTCGAGCGTCGCGGCACCGGCGTGCTCCAGGACATCGAGTGGGGCCGTGCCTACTTCCAGGACGACCTCCCGATCCGCGACGCCGAGGCGCTGCGGGGCCATGCGGTCCGCGCGAACTACCTCGCGGCCGGCGCCACCGACGTCGCGGTCGAGCAGAGTGACGCCGGCTTGCTCGACGCCCTCCGCGGCCAGTGGGACCGGACGATCGCGCGCCGCACCTACCTCACCGGCGGGCAGGGCTCGCACCACCAGGACGAGGCGTTCGGTGAGGACTTCGAGTTGCCGTCCGATCGCGCGTACTCCGAGACCTGCGCCGGCATCGCCTCCATCATGTTCAGCTGGCGGCTCCTCCTCGAGGACCGCGACGTCCGGTACGCGGACCACATCGAGCGGGTGTTGTACAACGTCGTCGCGACCTCGCCGTCGGCCGCCGGCACCGCGTTCTTCTACGCCAACACGCTGCACCAGCGGACGCCGGGGGAGTCGAGCCCGGACGACGAGGTGTCGCCCCGAGCGTCGTCCTCCGAGCGTGCGCCCTGGTTCGACGTCTCCTGCTGTCCACCGAACGTGGCCCGGACACTCGCGAGCCTGGCGGCGTTCGTCGCCACGAGCGACGACCGCGGCGTGCAGATCCATCAGTTCGCATCGGCGACGATCGACACGGTCATCGGCGGCGAGCATGGCGGGCGGTTCCGGGCCGAGCTCGTGACCGACTACCCGCGCTCCGGTGTCGTCACCATGCGGATCGTGGAGGCGCCGAGTGGACCGGTGACCGTCTCGCTCCGCGTGCCGTCGTGGGCTGATGACGCGGTGGTGACCGTCCGACCCGTCGACGGGGAGCCCACCGATCGCGCCGTCACCCCGGGCTACGCCGACGTCGAGCGGTCCTTCGTCCCCGGCGACGTCCTGGAGCTCGCGTTCAGCGTCCGTCCGCGGGTCACCCTGCCGGATCCCCGCGTGGACGCCATCCGTGGCAGCGTCGCGATCGAGCGCGGACCCGAGGTCTACTGCGTCGAGTCGGTGGACCTCCCGGGCGGTGACGAGGCGATCGCGCGTATCGAGGTGGGGGAGGGTGTCGTGCCCGTCGAGGACGCGGACGGTCGGCTGTCGATCGAGCTGCGTACCCTGAGTCTCGCCGACACCGCCTGGCCGTACGGCGATGCGTTCGCCGGGTCGGGACCCGATGAGACCTTCACCGCGAGCATCGCGCCGTACCATTCGTGGGCCGAGCGCGGGCCGTCCACGATGCGTGTCTGGATCCCGATCGCCCGGGCGTGAGGGCGGAGCGCGTCATACTGGTGTCCTGTCGACCAGCGATCCGGAAGCAGCCATGACGTATCCTCCGAACCCCGAGGTCCCCTCCGGCCAGCCGCAGGGCGGCCAGCCACAGTCCGGCCAGGCGCCCTACGGGCAACCGTACGGGCAGCCGCAGTACGGCCAAGCACCCTACGGCCATCCGCAGTACGGCCAGGCACCGTACAGTCAGCCGCAGTACATCGCGCCCCAGCCCCGGGGTGCCAGCTCGCCGGACGACCTGACCCTGCCGCTCTACGGGGCCACGTTCCGCCAGGCCACCAAGCGGTTCTTCAAGCAGTACGCGAACTTCTCGGGGCGCGCGTCGCTCAGCGAGTACTGGTGGAGTTCGCTGCTCACGACGATCCTGATCCTCATCCCGACGCTGCTCGTCATGGTCGGTGCCATCATGACCGGCGTCGCAGCAGCGACGGCTGCGCAGGAAGAAGACCTGTCCGGGGGTGGCTATGACTTCGCGGAGCCTGGGCCCATGGAGTTCGGCATGCGTGTGCTCCTCATCCTCGGCGTGATCCTGCTGTTGGTGGTGTGGTTCGCCCTCATCGTGCCGAGCCTGGCGATCACCTGGCGGCGCCTGCACGATGCAGGCTTCCCCGGCCCGTACTACTTCTTCACACTCGTCCCCTCGATCGGAAGCGTCATCATCCTGGTCCTCGTGCTGCTTCCGTCGAAGCCCGAAGGGCAGCGCTTCGATCGTCCGGCGCAGGTGTCGTCCGGGCGCTGAGGTCGCAGGAGACGCGGTTCACTGCGGCAGTTCGGCGGCCTTCCGCAGCAGGACGTCGCGCTCACGGTCGTTCGCTGCGAGGTGCGCGGCGGTCAGGAGTTCCGAGCGCGCCTCCTCGATGCGCCCCAGCCGTGCGAGCAGTTCGCCGCGGACGCTCGGGATGAGGTGCGACCCCCGGAGCGACGCATCGTCGGCGAGACCGTCGACGATGCGGAGCGCCGTCGCCGGGCCGGTCGCCATCGACACCGCGATCGCGCGGTTGAGTTCGACGACCGGGTTCGGGGCGATCCGTCCGAGCGCCTCGTAGAGGATCACGATCTGCTCCCAGTCCGTCGCCTCCACGCTCGGAGCGACCGAGTGGCACTGCGCGATGGCCGCCTGGAGCGCGTAAGCGCCGCGTCCCCGTCCGAGGGCGTCGGCGCGGCTGAGCGCCGCCGTCCCTCGGACGATCTGCGCCCGGTCCCAACGCTCGCGGTGCTGGTCGGCGAGCAGGATCGCGGAGCCGTCGGGCGCGACGCGGGCGGCGAAGCGTGAGGCCTGGAACTCCATGAGGGCGACGAGCGCGTGCGCCTCCGGCTCGCGGGGGACGAGCGCGACGAGGCGTCGGCCCAGCCGCAGGGCCTCGTTCGCGAGGTCGGCGCGGATCCAGGTCGGTCCGCTCGTCGCCGCGTACCCCTCGGTGAAGAGCAGGTAGACGACGCCGAGGACGGCCGACAGGCGCCGGGGCCACTCGGCCGGGTCCGGCGCCTCGAAGTGGACGTTCGCCGCGGCGAGCGTCTTCTTCGCACGGGTGATCCTCGCCTGCACCGTCGGCACCGGGACGAGGAGCATCCGGGCGATCTCCTGGGTGGTGAGGCCGCTGACGACCCGCAGCGTCAGCGCCACCTGCGACTCCCGCGAGAGCGCCGGGTGGCAGGCGGTGAAGACGAGCCGCAGCACGTCGTCCCCGATCGGCTCCCAGTCGAGGTCGCTCGCCTGCTCAAGATCCCGGGCGAGCGAGCGGTACCGCTCATCGAGGGCTGCCCGACGTCGCCACCCGTCGATCGCGCGACGCTTCGCCACCATTGTCAGCCACGCACCCGGGTTGCGTGGCACGCCGTCGCGCGGCCACTGCTCGAGGGCCTCCAGCAGTGCCTCCTGGGCGAGATCCTCCGCCAGACCGAGGTCGCCGGTCAGCTTCGTGAGGGTGGCGACGATCTGCGCGCTCTCGATCCGCCAGACGCTGTCGACCACGCGGCGGGCGGCCTCGTCGCCGTCCGCCGCGTCGGTCTCGGTCATGTCGGCGTCGGTCATGTCCGTCTCGCCTCGGTCGTGCTCAGGCCGGGTCGGCCGCCGGCTTCGCCACGCGCTCCTGCGCCCGCCACTCCTGCTCCTTCTGGAGGTACTCGTTGTCGGCATGGTCGGCGAAGTCCGTCTCGTCGGTCACGCGGCGCACCTCGATCTTGTTGCCGGGGCCGAGCGGCGCACGGCCGGCCCATTCGATGGCCTCCTCGCGGGTGGCGACCTCGATGGTCCAGAACCCGTTGAAGAGTTCGTGGAGTTCGCCGTAGGGGCCGTCGGTGACGATCGGCGCCTCGGTCGTGAACTCGACGACGGCGCCCTGTGCGGCGTCGGTGAGACCGTCACCGCCGACCATCACGCCGGCGTTGATCATCGACTCGTTGTAGGCGCCCATCGCGTTGATGACCGCTTCGAAGTCCATGTCCTCGAGCTTCTCGACGGACCCGCTGTTGCGCATGATGAGCATGTACTTCGACATCGTCTTCTCCTGTCGTCAGGGGCGCTGATCGCCCGCCTCACTCTGACGTCGAACGGCGAACACGGAAATCGACATCGCGGTCAGAATATCCTCGGCGGGTGCCCGATGGGGAGGGTGAACGGATCGCGGCGGCCAGGTGTCCGGCGGGAGAACAGCGGCGGACGGAAGTCGCGATTCACAGCCCAGGCAACAACTGTGGGTTGATACTGAGTCCATGGCAACTGAGATCGACCACGAAGAGATCATCCGTCAGCTCACCGCGAAGCTGAGTGAGAAGTACTCGGGGGTCGATTCCGCTCGGATCGGCGAGCTCGTGCGCGAAGAGGTCAGCGCGCTCGCCGAACGCCCGGTCCAGGATTACGTGACCGTCCTCGCCGAGCGTGCGGTCAAGAAGTCGCTGAAGCGCGCCGAGAAGTAACGGTCCCGCCACCGGCCGGATCGCTACCGGTCAGGTCTGCTCGTCAGCGCCTCGATCGAGACCACGATGACGATGCAGACGACGAGCAGGATGAACACGTTCGGGTTCAGGGTCAGCGCGTAGAGGACGACGGCGATCAGCACGAGGACGCCGATGATGACGATCGCGCGGCGTGGTGATCTCCGCCTCGTCCGGTTCAGGTCTGCCATGGTGCCCCCTCGCTGATGGTCGGTCGAATCTCCAGACTATGAGTGCCCGGCCACCCGCGCGCCCAGTCTCTGTCGATAGACTCGGCTCGGGTACTTTTGTCGATGAGTCGACAGAAGCGGTCCGGCTCGGTGTCCGTCACCGATCCGATCGCCCGTCGGTGCCCGCCCGAAGCTACGAAGGAGTACCCATGAGCGCACCGTCCGTGCAGCTGTACACCGTCCGCGACGCCATCGCCGAGGACCTGCAGGGCGCCGTCGCCCGCATCGCCGAGATCGGCTTCACGAAGGTCGAGCCATACGCGTTCGTCGAGCGCGCTGCCGAGTTCGAGACCGCTTTCGCCGCCGCTGGTGTCACGGCCCCGTCCGGCCACGCGCCCGTCATCGACGCCGCCGACCCGGCGGTCGCGTTCGACGCGGCATCGCGGCTCGGGATCGGGACGGTCATCGACCCCTTCATCCCCACCGATCGCTGGCAGACCGCCGACGACGCGGCACGTCTCGCCGAGCGCGTCAACGAGCTCGCCGTCCAAGGAGCGGCGTCCGGCCTGAAGTTCGGTTACCACAACCACAACTGGGAGTTCTCGACCCACGTCGACGGGCGCCCGATCTTCGAGCTGTTCGTCGAGCAGCTGTCGCCCGAGGTCGTCCTCGAGATCGACACCTTCTGGTCGACGGTCGGCGGTGCCGACACCCCGGCGTTCCTCCGTTCGCTCGGTGACCGCGTGCAGTTCCTGCACATCAAGGACGGCATCATCTCCGGTGACATCGCCACCGCGCTGCCGAGCAGCGAGAGTGCGCTCGTCGTGCCCGACGCGCTCGCCCAGGCGTTCGCGAACCAGCAGCCCGCGGGTCAGGGCCAGGTCGACATCCCGGCGATCCTCGCTGCCGCACCGCACGCGACCCGCGTCGTGGAGTTCGACGGCTACAGCAAGGAGATCTTCGGCGGCGTCGCCGAGTCCTACGCCTGGCTCGCCGAGAACGACAAGTAGGCGCGCACCTCGACAGGCTCGGTGAGCGGGGCGCCCGTTCCCCGAGCTGCGCCGCACTGAGCCTGTCGAGGTGTCGAAGGGCCCACGGGGAGTCGTTCTGTGGCCGTGGACGTGTGCTCGGGGGCACTTCGACAAGCTCAGTGACCGAAGTTGGCTCAGTCACCGAGGTCGGCTCAGTGACCGAGGTCGGCTCGGTGAGCGGGGCGCCCGTTCCCTGAGCCTGTCGAAGAGCCTACGGGGAGTCGTTCTGCGGCCGTGGACGTGTGCTCGGGGGCACTTCGACAAGCTCAGTGACCGAAGTTGGCTCAGTGACCGGGGCGCGGGCGTGCGCAACCCCAGGACGATCGGCCGCGGCTCGGTCAGGATGGAATCATGAGCGACCAGTCCGACACCACCACCCAGCCCGATCCCGACACCGTACCCGGCATCCCGGACGCGGAGTCGCTGGAACCGACGAAGCGCACCATCGCCATCCTCGGCGCCAACGGCGACCTGGCCAAGCGGCTCCTGATCCCCGGCCTCGGCGAGGTCGTCGACGCCGCCCGCGACATCTCGCTGCAGATCATCGGTGCCGCCCGCACGCCGCAGTCGAACGAGGAGTGGCGTGCGACCGTCCGCGCCAGTCTCGAGGACGCCGGCATCGGCGCCCGGACCGTCGACGCGCTGGTGTCGACGACGGAGTTCATCCCGACCGACGCCTCCGACCCCGACGAACTGCGTGCACTGCTCGACGCCTGCACCGGCTCGCCGATCCTCTACATCGCGCTCCCGCCCTCCGCCGGGCGCAAGGTCGCCGAGGCGCTCGCGCAGATCGACCTGCCCGACGACCTCCTCATCGCCATCGAGAAGCCCTTCGGCGACGACCTCGCCGACGCCCAGGCGCTCAACGCGGCGCTCGCCGAGGTCGTGCCGGAGGAGCGTCTGTGGCGCATCGACCACTTCCTCGGCAACGCGACCGTCCTCGGGATGCTCGGCCTCCGCTTCGGCAACCGACTCCTCGAGGCGGGCTGGAACGCGGAACAGATCGAGAAGGTGGAGATCCTCTACGACGAGGAGCTGGGGCTCGAGGGGCGTGCAGCGTTCTACGACCAGACCGGCGCTCTGCGCGACATGTTGCAGAGCCACCTGTTGATGGTCCTCGCCCTCACGGCGATGGAGCGTCCGGACGCGGTGACACCGACCGACGTCCACGACCGCATCGCCGAGGTCCTCGGCGCCGTGCGACTGTGGAAGGATGACCCGTCCACCGCCCGTCGCGCCCGCTACACCGAGGGCCGGGTCGGCGACCGGCTCTTCCCCTCCTATGTGGACGAGCCCGACGTCGACGCCTCCCGCGAGACGGAGACGCTCGCACAGCTCCTGCTCCAGGTCGACACCCCGCGTTGGCAGGGGGTGCCGTTCGTCCTGCGCTCCGGCAAGGGCATCGGTGACCCGCGCCGCGAGGTCGCCGTGCACTTCCGCCGCTCGGCTGCGCCGACCGGACTGGACGCTCCGGACGGACACTCCGACACCGTCCTCCGCATGTCGCTCAAGGGCGGTGCGGTGCACCTCGACCTCATCGTGACCGGAGCCGATGACGTCGACGGCCTGCGCCGGGTCGAGCTCGAGGCCGATCCCGGAGCTGCGACCCTCAGCGCCTACGCGCAGGTGCTCGCCGGCCTCCTGCAGGAGAACACGCTGCTGTCGGTGCGCGGCGACATCGCCGAGCAGTGCTGGCGCATCGTCACCCCGGTCGTCACCGCCTGGGCCGCTGGTGAGACGCCGCTCGAGGAGTACGAGGCGGGGAGCGCCGGTCCGACGGACTGGTGACCGGGCTCTGACGCACTGCTGAGCGCCTGACACGAAACGACCCGCGCCGAATGATCGGCGCGGGTCGTTTCGTGCTGTGGGCGGTCACGCCGACGGCTTCAGGACGACCTTGGTGCAGCCGTCCCGGTGCCGCCAGGTCACGCCGAGAAATGCAGCTACGCCGACGGCTTCAGGACGACCTTGATGCAGCCGTCCTCCTTCTTCTGGAAGGTCTCGTACATCGCCGGAGCTTCGGCGAGCGGCACCCGGTGGGTGGCGAGGTCGAGGACGCCGAGCGGGTCGGTGCTGTCCTCGACGAGGGGGAGCAGCGTCGGGATCCAGCGGGCGACGTTGCACTGACCCATCCGGAGCGACACCTGCTTGTCGAACATCGACTTCATCGGCATGATGTCCGCCTCGCCGGCGTAGACGCCGCTCAGGGACACGACGCCACCACGGCGGACGAGCTCGAGCGCGGTGTGCAGGGCGGCGAGCCGGTCGATGCCGGCGTGCTCCATGGCCGGTCGCGCGATCGCGTCGGGCAGCACGCCGACGGCCGTCTGTGCCGCAGCCGCGATCAGTGACCCGTGGGCCTCCATGCCGACGGCGTCGACGACCCCGTCCGGGCCGCGTCCGCCGGTGGCGTCGCGGAGCTCCGCGACCACGTCGTCCGAGAGGTCGAGCGCACGGATGCCGTAGCGCTCGGCGAGGGCACGGCGCTCCGGCACCGGGTCCACGGCGAAGACCTCGAGACCGCGGTGCTTGGCGATGCGAGCCGCGAGCTGACCGACCGGGCCGAGGCCGAGCACGGTGATCGAGCCGCCGTCCGGCACCTCGGCGTACTCGACGCCCTGCCAGGCGGTCGGGAGGATGTCGCTCAGGTAGAGGTAGGACTCGTCGGGCAGGTCGCGACCGACGACGATGCAGTTCGCGTCGGCGAGCCGCACCTGCAGGAACTCGGCCTGTCCGCCCGGCACCTGCCCGTAGAGCTTCGTGTAGCCGTAGAGGGAGGCGCCGCTGCCGTGCTCCTTCACCTGGGTCGTCTCGCACTGCGACTGCAGCCCGTTGCGACACATGAAGCACTCGCCGCACGCGATGGTGAAGGGGATGACGACCCGGTCGCCGACCGCGACCCGGGTGACCTCGGAGCCCACCGCCTCCACGACGCCCATCGTCTCGTGGCCGAGGACGTCGCCGCGGTCGAGGAACGGGCCGAACAGTTCGTAGAGGTGGAGGTCGGAGCCGCAGATGGCTGCCGAGGTGACACGGATGATCGCATCGGTGGGGGCGGTGATCGCGGGGTCCGGGACGGTCTCGACCGACACCGACCGGCGACCCTGGTACGTGAGTGCGCGCATGGATGCTCCTTCGTCGTTGTCCTTCCACCCTGCGCCTCCCGGGCGTCGGGCGGCTGGGGGTGGACGTCTCGTCGGAGGGCTGATACGAGCTCAGTGTGTCGCGTCTGCGGCCACGCGCTGGAGGCTGGCGAGCACTGACCGGACCGCGGACCGCGCCATCGCCTCCGGTCTCGCCAGGACGTCGACGTGCCGGACGAGGACCGCGCCGGCGACCGGTCGGAGGACCATGCCGTCGACGGCCAACGGTGCCGCCGTGGTGCGCGGCATGACGGCGATCGCCGCCCCCGTGCGGACGACCTGGGCGGCGACCGAGAACTCGTTGATGCGGTGGTCGATGCGCGGCGCCCGGCCGCTCAGTGCGCCCAGATGATGGAGGACGCCGGCGAGCGGGAAGCCCTCGTGCGTGGAGATCCAGCGTTCGTCGCGCAGATCCTCCGGTCGCAGCTCCGACCGCGCCGCCAGCGGATGCGCCTCGTGCATCGCGATGTCGAGGGGTTCGACGAGCAGCGGCGTCACGACGAGGCGGTCGAGCGGCCACGCCGGTTCGTGCGGGAGCCGGTGGGCGATGACGAGGTCGTAATCCGCCGTGAGCCCGGCGAACCGGTCCTGCGCGACGTCGGCGTCGGCGAGGAGGAGCCGCGGAACCGGACCGGTCGCATCCGCTCCGGGAATGGGGCCGCTCGCGAGCAGCGGTCCGAAGAACGCCAGCCCCGCGCTGTGGAACGCGGAGACGCTCACGGGGCGCTGCTCGTGTTGGAGGAAGGAGTCCACGGCGTCCCTGGCCTCGGCGAGAGCCTCCTCGACGCGCGCGGCGGCGACCGCGAGCGCTTCGCCGGCCTCGGTGAGGACGAGCCGGCGTCCATGCTTCTCGGTGAGTGGCACCGGCATGGTGGCCTGCAGCGCGGCGAGCTGCTGCGACACGGCCGAGGCGCTGACGTGCATGGCTGCGGCGACCGCGGCGACGCTGCCGCGGTCGCCGAGTTCGCGGAGGAGGCGGAGGCGCGCGGGATCCATAAGCTTTTCCTTCATTGTCGATCCAGACACTGCCTGTTGTTCTGTCGTGTCCGTCTCCTGGAGAGTAGCGGCATGGCCCGCCGCGCACCCTCCGAACTCATCGTCGATGTGCTGCTCGTCGGGGTCGCGGCGGTGTGGGGCGCCAGCTTCCTCGCGGCGAAGGACCTCGCCGCCGTCACCGGTGTGCCGGCCGCGGTCGCCCTGCGCTTCCTGGTGGCGGTGATCGCCATCGGGCTCATCTGTCTCGTGCGACGGGAGCGGCTCCCTCGCGGACGGGGCCTGCTGATCGCGGCGGCACTCGGCTGCTCGCAGGCCGCGATCATCGGCCTCGAGACGTGGGGCGTGCACCTGACCTCGGCGACGAACGCCGGGCTGCTCATCAGCCTCGCGCTCGTCATGACGCCGGTGCTCGACGGTGTCGCGTCGCGGTCCTGGCTCCCGAGGTCCTACTTCGTCGCGGCGGTCGCAGCCGTGGTCGGTGTCGCGCTGCTCGTGTCGGACGGCGGTCTCCGCGCACCCACCGCGGGCGACGCGCTCGTGATCGCCGCGGCCGTCGTCCGTGCGGTGCACGTGACGTCGAGTGCGCACCTGACGCGAGGTCGAACCGACAGCACGCTCGGCGTGGTGTTCGTCCAGATGCTCGTGTGCGCCGGGGCGTTCAGCCTCATCGCCGGTGACGGTCTCGCTGCGGCTGTCACGCTGCTGGATCTGCGCGGCTGGCTGGACGTGCTGTTCCTCGGTCTGCTGTGTTCCGTGTTCGCATTCGTCGTCCAGCTGTGGGCGGTGCGGCGGACCTCGGCGTCGCGCGCGAGCATCCTCATGGGGACGGAACCCGTCTGGGCGCTCCTCGTCGGCGTGCTCATCGCGGGGGAGGTGATCGGCCCGCTGGGTGCGCTCGGTGCGGCGCTGATCATCGTGGCGAGCTATGTCGGCCAGGCGATCGAACGCCGCCACCGCGCGCGGACGACCGGCACGGCACCCACGGTGCAGCAGGAGCCGGCGCCCGTCTGACGGGGTCTACGGTGTGGTCGCCGCGCCCGTGAGCGGCATTCCCAGCGGTGCTGCGTCCTCGATCCGGCACACGCGGACGTCGATCTCATGGATCGGAATCCCCTCCATCGACGTCGCGAGTACCCCACGGATCGCATCGCCGACGAGACGCAGGGTCGCCGGGACCGGAGCCCCGTCGGTCACGCCGATGGTCACGCCGATCGTCAGCGCGCCGTCGGCTCCGCGACCGACGGCCACCTTTGTCGGCTCGTCGTCGTCACGCCCGACCGCGTCGGCGACGGTCCGCAGGACCGCACGGATCGGCGACCCGGACGCGTAGACCGTCGTGACCCCCGGTGTCGCGGCGACGACGGCGGTGAGCTGCTGCGAGAGTGCGGCATCGGTGTCCATCAGGAGTCCTCCGGGCGGGCGACGCGCTGCGTGTGGATGTCGATGATCGTGACGTCGACGGCAGCCACGTTGAGCTCGGTGTGCGTGGCCAGTTCCGCGACGACGCGATCCCGGATGAGCTGCGACAGCCGTTCGAGGTTGTTGCCGAACGCGGCCGAGGCGGTGATCGCCACCGTGATGGGCGCGTCCAGGGTCGTCACATCGCCGTCGAGCCGGACCCGACCGACGATGACCCCGCCGACGCTGTCGCCCACCCCGCGGATCAGGGTGCGGACAGAGCCCTCCGTGATACGGAGGTGTACCTCGGGGTCCGGGTGCCTGAGCGGGATGTCCCGACCGGCGTGCGCCTCGAGCGAGATGTTCTGGAGGACCGCGTGCATCCAGGAGCGGTCCTGCTCGGAGTGCGTCGCCGCCTCCGACTTGAGGAGCGCCCAGGTCTGGGTGCGCAGCCGGAGCAGGGCGTCGAGGGCGAGTTGGCAACCGGGGGAGGCTTCGATGTCGGGGTCGAGGGGCTCACGGCCGTTGTCGAGGTAGTCGGAGAGTTCGTCGATCGTGTGCCCGTCGAGGTCGGCGCCGGCCAGGCCGTCGAGCATAGACTCGTGGTCGTCGTCGTTCATCGCCACACCTCCATCTCCCGCAGGACGGTCTGTCTGGCTCGCGCGAGCTGACCGCGCACCGTCGACGTCGGGACCCCGAGCGACTCGGCGATCTCGACGTACGACAGCCCGCCCGTCTCCTTGAGCATCCAGCACTCACGCTGCATGGCGGGCAGTCGGTCGAGGACCGAAGCGAGTGCGCTCATCTGCATGCGCACCTCGACGACCCGTTCCGGGGATTGATGGGACGGGGCGGGGGCATTCCAATCCTCGATCTCGCTGTGTTCGCGGCGGCGTCTGATGCGGTCGATCGCCCGGTTCGAGACCATGCGCATCAGCCAGGACTTCACCGCGTTCGGGTCGTTCAGCCGGTCCAGCTGGCCCCACGCCTGGATGAGGACGTCCTGCACGACGTCCTCCGCCTCCGACTGGTTGCCCAGCACGCGGACGGCGTAGGCGCGCATGAGTGAACCGTGCCGGAAGACGAGGACCTCGAAGGCCGTGGCGTCTCCGTCGGCGGCGCGCTCGGCGAGGATGCCGTCCGGAAGCACCTCGAGCGAGCGCTTCACGGAGTGGTTAGAGGACGGCGAACGCGGTGAAGGCGACGGCGGTCGCGGACACGATCGCGGACGCGGCGACAGCGGCGACGTACGGAAACTGGAGCGTCTTCGCCGGGCCGTTCTCCACCGCCTCCTTGGCGCGGAGCAGGGAGACGAAGACCCCGAGGTCCTTGCCGGTGCTCGAGGCGGCGACGAAGCGGCCGTCCCGGAACTCGACCATGCCGGCGTACTCGCCGTCGACCGAGGCGACCCAGAGGGTCGCGTCCGGCTCGGCCCAGGCGACCGTGGTCCCCGTGCCTCGCTCCAACACCGTGCTCATGACTGCTCCTTGCTCAACGTTCGTGTTGTTAGAGAATCTAGCTATTCATGCGTCTGCATGTACCCCACTTGACATCGCGATCCAGACTCCGCTAGACAATCTCGTTACGAGAACCACTACTGTTGGACTTCATGACCGCCCAAGCCGTTGACGCGCAGCACTACTGGTACGAACAGGACGAGCACGAGCGCGGCCGCCGCATGCTCGAGGCCATGCGTCTGTACCGTGCCGCCGAGGCCGCCATGCGTCGTCGGACCCGCGACGAGATGCACATGGGCGAGAACGACCTCCTCGCGCTGCGGTTCATGCTGCGCGCCAAGCAGGAGCACCGCCTGGTCAGCCCCACGGATCTCGGTGCCTACCTCGGCATCAAGACCTCATCGGTCACGGTCATGCTCGACCGCCTGGAGGCGGCGGGTCACGTCGTCCGTCGGCCGAGCGAGACCGACCGTCGCCGCGTCACCGTCTCGACCACCGACTTCGCCGACTCGGAGGTCCGCAAGACCCTGAGCCACATGCACCACCGCATGATGGAGGCGACCACCGGGATCGAACCGGAGATCGCTGCCGGCATCGTCGACTTCCTCGACCGCATGCGCGAGGCCGTCGACTCGATCGACCGCACCGAGCCCGAGGGGCAGCCGCAGCACTGAACGGACGGCTCTGAGGCGTCGATGGGCCGGGAGGCCACTCGGTCTTCCCCACCTGGTCTGAGGGGAAACAGCGAGGCGGGCCGCACGGTCTGATCCGTGTGACCCGCCTCCGAATGTCTTCGACGATTTCGACTGCGCGCTGCGGGCCCTCCAGGCGCCGCTCGAGCCGACTCTCAGAAGTCCCCGACCTTCGATGATCCGATGGTAATCGGGCACGTGTCGGACGACCGATGCTTGAACGGTCGGATCACTTGTGCTACTCGGGATCGTGCCGGCGGCCGCGCCTCAGTTGTCGGCGGACAGCTCCGGGTAGTCGGTCTCCGGCATCAGCTCGAGCCCCGCCGGCGTGTAGGTGCGGTCGAGCATGGCCTGCAACCAGGCGCGGTTGAGCGAGACCGGGCGGGAGCCGGTGAACCGGAAGACGATGGGGACGCCGGTCTCGATCCAGATCGCGTAGCGGCCCGAGCCGTGTGCGGGGTCGATCGTCCACGAGAGGAGGAACGCCTCACCCTTGCGGAGTTTGGAGACGACGACCATCTGCACATGGGCGAGGGTCCGGTCCTCGAGTTCGAGTGCTTCGTTCCCGTACCGCAGCGTTCCCATGTTCCCCAGCCCCCTGTCGTCGTGTGTGCGGTGGATCACCGCGCCGACAATTCTGGCAGCTCCCGTCCACGAGCGGCGAACCCGAGGGGCGGGGGGCACCGGTCAGTCGGCGTCGAGGACGGCGTCGAGGAGGCCCGGGAACCGGGTGTCGAGGTCATCACGCCGCAGGGTGAGCGTGCGGTGGCGACCGTTCGGCTCGTTCCGGATGACGCCGGCCTCGCGGAGCACCTTCATGAGGTGGGACTTCGTCGACTTCGGGATCGTGGGGTCGAGGGCGGTGCAGTTCGCGGCGTCCATCGGCCCGTCCCGGAGCTGCCGCACCATCTCGAGTCGGTCGGGATCGCTGAGCGCGAAGAGCACGGCCGGCAGCTCGATCGCTTCGCGGTCGGGGTGCGTGAGATCGGCTGGTGCAGGCATGGTTCGATAATAGTTGAACAATCCGCGGAAAGCGCGTATCGTCCAATCGTTCGATATTTTTGGAACCAAAGGATGCCCGCCCGTGCAGACGACGACCCCGTCACCCCCGACCCGACCCGTGCCCACCGCGGCTGCCGGCGCGCCCATGCTGCCGCGCCGTCGCTTCGGCTTCGTCCTCGCGGGGCTCGGTAGCACGCTCATGCTCGCCGGCGCCAGCGCCCCGTCACCGTTCTACCCGGAGCTCCAGGAACGGCTCGGCATCGGCCCGATCGGCGTCACCATCGCCTTCTCTGCCTACGCGCTCGCCCTGCTCGTCGCGCTCCTCACGATCGGTTCGGTCTCGGACCACCTCGGACGTCGCCCGGTCATCACCGCCGGGTTCGTCGTGCTCGCCGGGAGCATGCTGCTCCTCTGGCACGTGGACTCCGGAGCGCTGCTGTACCTCGCCCGCGTGCTCCAAGGGCTCGCCAGTGGGGCGCTGCTCTCCACGCTGTCGGCGACCATCATCGATCTGGCCCCGCCCGAGCGGCCACGAGCGGCGACCCTGCTGAACGCCATCGCACCGATGATCGGTCTCGCCTCCGGCACGATCCTCGCGGGCGTCCTGCTGCAGACGGTCGCCGACCCGTCGAGCTGGACGTTCCTGCCGCTGGCGGTCGCCTATCTGCTCATCGCGGCGTCCATCTGGATCGTGCCGGAGACCTCCGCCCGCGCTCCCGGATGGGCCCGCGCCATCCGTCCCCGCGCAGCCGTCCCCGTCGACGCCCGACGGTTGTTCGTCGTGAGCATCCCGATCGTCCTCGGCGGGTGGGCGACCGGCGGGCTGTTCCTCTCCCTCGGGCCGAGCATCATGCACACGGAACTCGGCGTGGACGGCCAGCTCGGAGGGGCGCTCCTCATCGGGCTGCTGCCGGCCGCTGGGGCCGTCGCCGCCGCGGTGCTGCACCGTCGCCGACCCGTCGTCGCGGCGGTCTACGGGGCGTCCGCGTTGTCCGCCGGGACCGTGCTCCTCCTCGTCGCGCTGATCCTCGGGTCGCTCCCGATCGCGGTGGTCGCCGTCGTGATCGCCGGCACCGGGTTCGGCACGGCGTTCATGGGCACGATCGCCTCGCTCGTCCCGCTCGCGCCGGCCGACGAACGCGCGGAGCTGTTCGCCGCGCTGTACATCGTCGCCTACCTGTCCTTCGGGGTCCCGGCCGTCATCGCGGGTCTCCTCGCCTCGGCGATCGGGCTCCACGCCACGGTCCTCGGCTACGGGACGATCGTCGCGATCGCCGCGGGCACGGCCGCCGTGGTGCGCGCCCGATCGGCGCGCTGACGGTTCGAGCGCGCTGACGACCTCAGCGCGCTGACGGCCCCTCGGCGAGGCGATCGAGGAGGGTCGACGCGCGGTAGGGGATGACCTCGATGAGTGAGACCTTCGTGTTCGTCCGGACCACGCCCGGAGCCGCGAGCAGCACACCGGCGATACGGTGCAGGTCCTCAGTGTCGTGCGCGACGACCTTCGCGAAGAGGTCGGCGTCTCCGGTGGTCGCGTGCACCTCGACGATCTCCGGGATCGACTCGAGGGCCGCGTAGGCCTCGGTCGCGAGGTCCTGCCGGATGGAGATCTCGATGAACGCGGTGAGGGGATAGCCCAGCGCCGACAGTCGCACCCGGCGACTCGGGGCGCCGAGTGCGCCGCTTGTCTCGAGTCGGCGCAGACGGGCGTGGACGGTGTTCCTCGCGACGCCGAGGGTGCGTGCAAGGGCGAGCGCCGTCATGGACGGGTCGTCGTCGAGCGCAGTCAGGATGCGCGCGTCGAGATGGTCGATGGTCGCAGGATGAGGCATGTTGCTCACTCTCGGGCTGGAAATCGAGCACGATGACCACTGCACTCTACTCGTGTTGCGCAAGACGACGAGCTGACGCATCGTTGGCGGAATGAGCACCCAGCAGCCGAGCGCCGCGACGTCGAGCGCGCAGCAGGCTCCCTCCACACCTGCCCCGGCGCCGTCTCCAGTCCGACACGGGGCGGTCGAGGACATCCTCGGGCTGCTCGTCGGCGTCACGGTCGTGTCGTTCGGCCTCTTCATCCTGAAAGCCGGTTCGGCGGTGACCGGCGGGACGGCAGGCCTGTCGCTCCTCGTCAGCTACCTCGCGCCCGTGCCGTTCCCGGTGCTGTTCATCGCGATCAACCTGCCGTTCTTCCTGCTCGCGATCCGCGGCAAGGGCTGGGTGTTCACGCTGCGGAGCGGCGGCGCGATCGTGCTCGTGTCCGTCCTGTCCGGGGTGCACCCGCTGTTCCTGCCGGTCGGACACATCGACCCGTTCTACGCGGCCGTCGTCGGTAACGTGCTCTGCGGCGTCGGCATCCTGATCCTGTTCCGACACCGGGCGAGCCTTGGCGGGTTCAACATCGTCGCGCTCATCCTGCAGGACCGCTTCGGCATCCGTGCCGGCTACGTCCTCATGGCCGTCGACACCGTGGTGGTGCTCGTGTCGCTCGTCGCCGTGCCGCCGCTCAACGTGCTCGTCTCGGCGCTCGGTGCGGTCCTCCTGAACCTCATCCTCGCGCTCAACCACCGGCCGGGCCGCTACCTCGGCGTCTAGGGCGGGAGATCCGCCCGGCAGCAGGACGTGCTGCTCGACAACATCCTGCTACCGCGCTGATGTCCTGCTGTCGCGCGCCTACTGCTTGTAGGACGACAGGAAGTTCCCGAGCCGCTCGATCGCGTCCGTCAGCACGCGCTCCTCGGGCAGGGTCACGACCCGCAGGTGGTCGGGGTCCGGCCAGTTGAAGCCCGTGCCCTGGACGAGCAGGATGTGCTCCGCCACGAGCAGATCGTGGACGAGCTGCTCGTCGTCGTGGATCTCGTGGACCTCGGGGTCGAGGCGAGGGAAGGCGTAGAGCGCACCCATCGGCTTGGTGCAGGAGACGCCCGGGATGGAGTTGAGGCCGGCCCAGGTGGCGTCGCGCTGCTCGAGCAGGCGACCACTCGGTGCGATGAGGGCGTCGATCGACTGCACACCGGAGAGCGCCGCCTGCACCGCGTGCTGCGCGGGCACGTTCGGGCACAGGCGCGTGGACGCCAGGAGGGTGATGCCCTCGAGGAAGCCCTTGGCGTGGTCGCGGGGCCCCGTGATGACGAGCCAGCCGGACCGGTAGCCGGCGACGCGGTAGGTCTTCGACAGGCCGTTGAACGTGAGGCAGAGGAGGTCGGGGGCGACGGTCGCCATCGGGATGTGGACCGCGTCGTCGTACAGGATGCGGTCGTAGATCTCGTCGGCGAGCAGGAGGAGCCCGTGTTCACGCGCGACGCCGGCGATCTGCTCCAGCACCTCACGGGAGTACACCGCGCCCGTGGGGTTGTTCGGGTTGATGACGACGATCGCCTTGGTGTTCGGCGTGATCTTGGAGCGGATGTCCTCGATGTCGGGCGCCCAGTCCGCCTCCTCATCGCAGCGGTAGTGCACCGGCGTGCCACCCGCGAGGCTCGTCATCGCGGTCCACAGCGGGTAGTCGGGCGCGGGGATGAGGACCTCGTCGCCGTCGTCGAGGAGGGCCTGCATCGTCATCGTGATGAGTTCGGAGACGCCGTTGCCGAGGAACACCCACTCCGGATCGACCCGGGGGAACCCCTCCATCTCCTCGTAGCGGTAGGAGACGGCCTGACGCGCGGAGAGAATGCCGCGGCTGTCGCTGTACCCGTGGGAGTGGGGGAGTGCGGCGATCATGTCGCGCACGATCTGGTGCGGTGCCTCGAAGTCGAAGATCGCGGGGTTGCCGGTGTTGAGCTTCAGGATGCGGTGCCCGTCGGCCTCGAGACGCACGGCCTCGACGAGGGCCTTCCCCCGGATCTCATAGAGGACGCTTTTCAGCTTGGAGGATTGGTCGAGGGTGCGGCGGGTGGTCATCCCCACAGGCTACTGCGGGGATGTGAGCGCACGACAATGCCGATTCAGGGATCGCGGCTCCCACGGTCGGTCGGCTCCGGTGTCAGACGGCAAGGGCCTCGAGGCGGGCGAGGAGCACCGGACGAGGAGGCCGTGCCGTGCGGACGACATCCAGCGCGGTGCGGCCGTCGGCGAGGACGACGGCCGGGTCAAGGTCAGGCGCGGCGAGGAGCACGTCGTACAGCGGTTCGAGCCGGCTCTCGGGGAAGTTGCCCTGCCCGGCGAGCGCGGTCAGCGGAACGCCGTTCGCCGGTGACGACGCGTTGACATCGGCACCCGCGCTGATGAGTGCGCGGAGCACCCGGGCGTCCTGTTCCGCCTCACGCGCACCGGAGCGGTCGAGTGCGAGGTGGAGGACGCTGTCACCCTCGGCGGTGCGGAGGGTGACATCGGCGCCGTCGGCCAGCAGCTGCGGGATGAGCGTGGAGCGGACGGCGAGATCAGGGTTGCGCAGGACGGCGTGGAGCAGGCTGTCGCCGTTCTCATCGACGGCGGACGCGAGTCCGGGCGTGTAGACGGCACTGATCTCATCGAGGGTCTGCCAGGTCGCTGTGCGGGTCAGGGCCTCATCAGCGGGAGCGAGTCCGGCCGCGTCCAGATACGCCGTGACCAGGTCGAACAGCTGCGGGCGCCGGAAGCGACTCGAGCGCGCCCGGTCGAGCACCGACCGCCCGTGCGGGTCGGGCGCGAGGAGCTCGAGGCCCGGCTGGTCGAAGAACGCACGGTAATAGGGTTCGAGCTCCTCCGCAGACAGCTTCGGGTGGTCGACCTCCTCCACCGGGCGGCGCTGGTGTCGTCCGGCGGGCCGGTTCACGTCCGAACCGGCGGCGATGAGGCGACGCACGAGCGGAGGGTCGACCTCGGGGTCCCGGGCGCGCTGCGCCAGCAGGACGTGCAGCAGGGTGTACCCCTCGTCGAGGACGACCGTCGCGTCCGCACCGTCGTCGAGGAGCCGCCCGACGATGAACGCACGTGTCGCCGGATCCTGGTTGGACATCGCCTCGGCCACCAGCGGCAGGCCGGTCGAATCGGTGTACGAGGGCCACGTCCCGGGGTCGTAGGCCGCCTCGAATTCCTCGATGCTCGCGCGCTTCAACCAGTAGGGGCGGACCACCATCGGGACATCCTCCGATCAAGCGGCACCGGCGGAATGGGCCGCGTCCACCAGCCTAGGCGGACGCCCCGCGCGCTGTCCCGCTGGGCACCCGCTGTCAACAACGGGGACACGATTCGTCCACGTTCAGGGTAGAGGAGTACCGTCAGACGCTGGCGGTCAAGACTGCCTGGTCAGAGGCACGGAGGAATCGTGACCGGAAACGCAACTACCCGATTCGACAATGTGGCCATGTTGTCGGTGGCGAGCACGCTGCCGTCCGCAGTGGTGACCTCGGTCGAGATCGAAGAGGGCCTCGCGGCCGCGATGAAACGCGCCCGCCTCCCGAAGGGCATCCTGCGACGCGTCGCCGGTGTGGTCGAGCGACGACACTGGGGACCCGGCGAGAACTCGGACGACGCCACGGTGTCGGCCGGTCGCCGCGCGCTCGCCGAGGCCGGCATCTCGCCCTCGCAGATCGGGCTCATGATCAACACCTCGGTGACGAGGCAGCACCTCGAGCCCTCGGTCGCCGTCCGCATCCACGACGGACTCGGCCTGCCGAGCTCGGCCATCAACTTCGACATCGCCAACGCCTGCCTCGGCTTCGTGACAGGCATGACGATGGCGGCCGCGATGATCGAGTCCGGGCAGATCGAGTACGCGCTCATCGTCAACGGCGAGGACGCGAGTGAGGTGCACGCCAACACGATCGAGCGCCTCAGCGGCAGCACCATCGACCGCGACGACTTCATGAGCGAGTTCGCCTCCCTCACCCTCGGCTCCGGGGCCGCCGCCGCCGTCATCGGGCCGGCCGACCGCCACCCCGAGGGGCACCGCATCCTCGGCGGCGTCACCCGCGCTGCGACGGAGTTCAACCACCTCTGCGTCGGCAGCGTCGACGGCATGTTCACCGATGCCCGAGCACTCCTCAAGGGCGGGCTCGACCTCGTCGTCTCCGCCTGGAAGGAGGCCGCCGGTGACTCATGGCGGTGGTCGAAGATGGACCGCTACATCACCCACCAGGTGTCGTCCATCCACACGGACTCCATGGTGAAGGCCGCCTCGCTCGACCGCAGTCGCGTCCCGGTCACCTATCCCTACCTCGGCAACGTCGGGCCGGCCTCCATCCCGATCACCCTCGCCGACCAGCAGTCGACCCTGAACAAGGGCGACCGCGTCCTCCTCATGGGCGTCGGCTCGGGGTTGAACACCGGCCTCATGGAACTCGCGTGGTAGCGGGCACCGTCGCCGCGAACGTCGGTCTGCGGACCATGGGGGTGCGCGCCGCAGGTCTGCCCGGCCTGCCCGCCGCCTTCTCCCACCGCATCGACGTCCCCGGCCGCTTGGCCGACGCCGGCACCACGCGCAACTGGCACTACCTCGACACCGCCTCGGCGCTCGCCGAAGCCGGCGCGACACCGGTCGGCACCGTGCTCGCCGTCCACGGGAACCCGACGTGGTCGTACCTCTGGCGCTCGCTCGTCACGCAGTCGGTCGAGCAGGCGTCCTCCGGTGGCGACGCCTGGCGCGTCGTCGCGGTGGACCAGCTGGAGATGGGCTGGTCGGAGCGCACCGAGACCACCCGGACCCTCGAACAGCGGATCGCCGACCTCGCCGCCTTCACCGAGGCGCTCGGCATCACCGGTCCCGTCGTCACGCTCGGCCACGACTGGGGCGGCGTCATCTCCCTCGGCTGGGCGACGGAGCACCCGGAGGAGCTCGTCGGCTCGATGCTCCTCAACACCGCCGTGCACCACCCGGAGGGCACGGCGATCCCCGCGCCGCTGCGTCTCGCAGGCGCTCGAGGCATGCTCGGTGCCGGATCGGTCCAGACCACGGCGTTCCTCGACACGACGCTCTCCCTCGCGTCACCGCCGCTCGACCGCGACGTCCGCGACGCCTACCGGAGCCCGTACGGGTCGCCGGCCCGCCGTCGGGGGATCGGTGCGTTCGTCGCCGACATCCCCGCGACGCCCGACCACGTCAGCTTCCCGCGCCTCGAGCGCCTCGCCGACGACGTCGCCCAGCTCCGCGTCCCGGCCGTCATGCTCTGGGGCCCGCGCGATCCGATCTTCAGCGACCGCTACCTCGACGACCTGGCCGACCGCCTTCCGCACGCCGAGGTCCACCGCTTCGAGGGCGCCGGCCACCTCGTCATCGACGACGCCCCCGTCGCCGAATCGCTGCTCACCTGGCTCGGCGACCGCCTGCCGCAGGGTGCGGCCGCGGCGACCGTGCCGACTGCTCCCGCCGAGGCGTCCGCGTCCGACACCGGCTTCGAGCCGCTGTGGCGTCGGCTCGACCAGCGTCGCACCGACGACGGCGACGCCATCGTCGAGCAGCGCGGGTCCGGAACCGCACGTCGCGTCAGCTGGCGGCAGCTCGACGACCGCGTGACCCGCCTGGCCGCCGGCCTGCACCGCATCGGTGTGCGACGGGGCGACCGCGTCTCGCTACTCGTCACGCCTGGCGCCACGCTCACCGCCGTCATCTACGCCTGCCTGCGCATCGGCGCGGTCGTGGTCGTCGCCGACGCCGGTCTCGGCGTCAAGGGACTCCACCGAGCCGTGCGCGGTGCCTGGCCCGCCTACGTCATCGGTGAGACCAAGGGGCTCGCCGCAGCCCGGGCGCTCGGCTGGCCCGGCGTGAAGGTCTCAGCCGCCCGCCTCCCCGGCGCGACAGCAGCAGCTCTCGGCGTCTCGTACAGCCTCAAGGACCTGCTCGACACCCGCACGACGCCTGAGCTGCCCAGCGAACCCGGCCCGACCGACCTCGCGGCGATCCTGTACACCTCTGGATCGACCGGCCCGGCGAAGGGCGTGAAGTACACCCACGCCCAGCTGTCGTCGCTCCGTGACGTCCTCTCGGAGCACTTCGCGATCACCGCCGATTCGGGACTCGTCACCGGCTTCGCTCCGTTCGCCCTCCTCGGCCCGGCGCTCGGGGCCCGTTCCTCGACGCCTGAGATGGACATCTCGGCGCCGCGGACGCTCACCGCTCGAGCGGTCGCTGCCGCCGTGGCCGAGACGGACGCCGACATCGTGTTCCTCTCGCCGGCCGCCATCCTGAACGTGGTCGCGACGGCCGACGCGCTCGACAGTAAGGACCGTCAGGCGCTCCAGGGCGTCAGGACCGTGCTCTCGACGGGCGCGCCCGTCAGTCGCCAGCTCCTCACGGCACTCGTGGGCGTCCTGCCCAACGCGTCCGCACACGCGGTGTACGGCATGACCGAGTGCCTGCTCGTCTCGGACATCACCCTCGACACGCTGCCCGACGAGGACACCGAGCACACGGGTGTGTGCGTCGGGACGCCCATCGGCGGCGTCGACGTGCGCATCAGCCCGCTCGACGAGGCCGGACGCGCCACGGGTGCGCCGACGCAGGACGCGGACCGCCTGGGCGAGGTCATCATCTCGGCCGATCACCTCAAGTCGCAGTACGACCGCCTCTGGCTGACCGACCGGGCCGCAGTCCGCGACGTCGCCGATGATGGACGCTGGCACCGCACCGGCGATGTCGGGCATCTCGACGCCGATGGCCGCCTCTGGATCGAGGGCCGTCTGCCGCACGTGATCGCGACCCAGGACGGACCGATCGCTCCGGTCGGACCGGAGCAGGCGATCGAGACGGTGCCGCTCGTTCGCCGCGCCGCCGTCGTGGGCGTCGGCCCCGAGGGCCTCCGCCAGTGCGTCGCGATCGTCGAGACGACCACGGGTACGAAGCGGGTCCAGCTCGCCGAGGCCCAGCTCGCAGCACAGGTGCGGGATGCTTCGACGCAGCCGCTCGTCGCGGTGTTCGTCGTACCCGAGCTGCCGACGGACATCCGCCACAACTCCAAGATCGACCGCACCCGCCTGTCGGTGTGGGCGGAAGGCATCCTGGCCGGTGAACGGCTGAGCACCCCGTGACGGTCCTCGTCACCGGCGCGAGCGGCATGCTCGGCCGCGAGGTCGCCCTCGAGCTGCTCCGCGGTGGACATCGCGTCCGGGTGTTGCAGCGTGGACCGTCGGCACTCACCGACGTCGAGGAGGTGCGCGGATCCATCACCGACGCAGCCGTCGTCGAGTCGGCGATGGACGGTGTCGACGCGGTCGTGCATTTGGCCGCGAAGGTCTCGTTGGCGGGTGATCCGGCGGAGTTCGAGCGGGTCAACGTCACCGGGGCCGAGGTCGTCCTCGACGCGGCCGAGACCGCGGGCGTCTCACGGTTCGTCCACATCTCCTCGCCGTCCGTCGCGCACGGTGGCTCGGCGCTCGTGGGTGTCGGTGCGGAACCGGCCGACCCGGACGCGGCACGCGGGGAGTACGCGCGGACGAAGGCGCAGGGCGAACTGCACGCCCTCGCGCGGGACCGTCGCGGCTTCGCGGTCGTCGTCGTGCGGCCGCACCTCGTCTGGGGCCCGGGCGACCCGCAGCTCGTCGAGCGCATCGTCGACCGCGCACGCCGCGGCCGGTTGCCGTTGCTCGACGACGGAACCGCCCTCATCGACAGCACGTACGTCGCGAACGCGGCGTCGGCCATCGCGGCGGCACTCGAGCACGCGGAGACGGCACATGGCCGTGCGTTCGTGGTGACGAACGGGGAGCCGCGGCCGGTCGGCGAGCTGCTCGCGGGCATCTGCCGTGCAGCCGGCGTGAAGCCGCCCGCCTTCAGCATCCCCGCCGGCGTCGCCCGAGCTGCCGGTGGGCTCGTCGAGCGCCTGTGGAGCATCCGCCCCGGCGCCGATGAGCCGCCGATGACGCGCTTCCTCGCGGAACAGCTGTCGACCGCCCACTGGTTCGACCAGCGTCAGACCCGCGCGGCCTTGCACTGGACGCCGGCGGTCTCGATCGACGAGGGCCTCGAGCGCCTGGCGGCGCACTACCGCGCCTGAATCAGACACCGGGCAGGTGTCCTGCAGTCGGTCACTGATACTCAGAACCAGACCCGCCGCAACGTTCCAGACACCCGAATGCCGGCTCAAGCGGCGGCGGGGTCTGGGCCACAACCGGGCGAGGGAGCCCGGTACGGATCATGGTACGCGCTGGATCCGGTCGTTTCGGCGGAATGCTCGGTCCGTTCGCAAGATGGCTATCCGAACCTGGGTACCGGAACCCAGCCCCGCCGCTGCGATCCAGACATTCGGGTGCCGGCTCAAGCGGCGGCGGGGTCTGGGCCACAACCGGGCGAGGGAGCCCGGTACCGAAGATGGTACGCGTCGCGACGGGCGGTGTCATCAGGGAACCCGCGTCAATACCCGGCGATGCGGGTGCTGCCAGACTGGGCGCATGGTCGATACGTTCTTGCGCCCGTGGGACGCTGACGATGCGCAGTCGCTCCAAGCCGCCTTCGTCGAGAACGTCGACCTGGCTCCGCAATTCGGCCATGCAGACCTGTCGACGGTCCAGGACGCGGTCCAGTTCATCGAGCGCGCGCTGACCTCTTCCGAGTCCCGGCTCAACTGGGCGGTCGTCCGCAACGGTTCGGTGGTCGGCAACGTCGGTGTCTCCGCGATCGACCGTCGGCACTCCACAGCTTGGCTGTCCTACTGGTTGATCGCGGGTGCGCGGGGCGGCGGTCTCGCGACGCGAGCGGTCAGGACGGTCGCCGATCACGCATTCCGCGAGGGGCTGTTCCGCTTGGAACTGGGACATCGGGTCAACAACCCTGCGTCCTGCGGGGTCGCGACACGGGCCGGCTTCCTCCCCGAGGGCATCGAACGGCAGAAGCTCGCGTACGGCGACGATCGCTTCGATGTCGAGCTGCACGCCCGCTTGGCGACTGACCCGGCGCCTGACGGCGATCTGCTTCTTCCGGTTCGTTAGGAGGTCCGGAGCTCCCGCATCAACTGGCGGACGAAACCTGGATCCAACTGCGGCTCACGGCTCACGCGCGGCTCAGGCTCTGCTCGTCGATGAAGATGTTGAGGCGCCGCAAGTGCTCCGGCGAGCGGGTGCGCGCACGCTCCCGCAGGCTGTCGAACTGGGAGATGAACCATGGCTCGGGCAGCGGCGTCAGCTCGGGCCATCGTGCGGTGAGCGCATCAGGCAGCGCTCGGCCGTAATGGGCCCGGAACAGGGTGTCCCATCCGGTGTCCGGGAGTTGCTCTGGAGGTCTGGCGAACAGCGGATCAGTCGCAAGGTCGGGCTCGACTGCGACCTTCTGCGCCGCTTGCGTCAGCAGGCGGAGGGCGAAGGTGCGATCTCCCTCGATGAGTGCGTCGCTCATCGCCTGGGAGACGCCCGCCGGCGAGAACCGAGCGGCGGGTGATGACGACTCGACCGCGTTGATGACGATGTCCTTCCCCAGGGCGCGCAGTGCCCGCTCGAGCGATGCCAGCTTGATCGTCGCGTCCTCCTCGGACTTCAAGAGCTGCGAGATCGCCCCAGGCGTGACGTGCAGGCGCCGAGCCAGTTCGGCCCCGCTCGTCCCCGCCGCGCTCATGGTGTCCCGAATCAGCGTACTCATCGACTCCCCGATCATTAGCTATAGCTAAATGATACCAGGGCATCGTGGTCACGCTCCGTCGCTGCGCATCGTTTATCCCTGTCGGACGTCTGCTCTAGCGTCGAGCGCATGCGTTCGTTCCGGATCCAGGTGCCCGATGCCGACCTCGAAGACCTGCAGCGGCGACTCGACGCGGTTCGCCTCCCCGCCGCGATCGGTGACGCCGGCGAGGAGAGCGCCCTCTCGCTCGACCGGTTGCGGTCGCTCGTCGACCACTGGCGGGACGGCTTCGACTGGCGGCGCATCGAACGCGAACTTCAGGATGTGCCGCAGTTCGAGGCGGAGGTCGACGGGCAGCGGCTGCATGTCGCGCGGCTACCGGCACCGGACGGCGTCACGGTGACGGTCCCGGTGATCGCGTTCCACGGCTGGCCGTACTCCTTCATCGAGATGCTGCCGCTGGCGAGGGAACTCGCAGGACGCACGGTCGACCTCGGCGACGGCCGGACACTCGGCTTCGAGGTCGTCGTCCCATCCCTGCCCGGGTACGGGTTCTCAGCGCCCCTCGTGGACCGGCCGTTCACCGGCCCGGTGGTCGCCGAACTCATGCACGCACTCATGACCGAGGTGCTGGGGCACGCGAGCTACCTCACCTACGGCGAGGACGTCGGGTCGACGACGAGCGACTGGCTCGCGGCCCTGTATCCCCAATCGGTCATCGGCCAGTTCGCGACGCACGCCGCCTTCCCATCTGCGTCCCGAGCGCGCGACCTCACCGCCGAGGAGCAGGACTGGCTCGATCGACACGACCAGGAGTGGGCTCGCGGTCTCGCCTATGCCCGTGTGCAGGCAACCAGGCCCGAGATCCTCGCGACGGCCCTGAACGACTCGCCGGTGGGCCTCGCCGCATGGATCGCGGAGAAGCTCCTCGCGTGGGCGGGCGACGGCACCTGGTGGACCGACGACGAGCTGCTGACCACGGTCTCGCTGTACTGGTTCACGCAGAGCATCGGATCATCGTTCCGGCCGTATCGCGACCACCCCAAGCAGCCCGAACTCCCGCTGATCGAGGTGCCCGTGGCCGTCGCCGTGCAGACGGGCGAACGCGGACTCCCGCGCTCCTACGCGGCAAGGGCCTACAGCGACATCCGGAGCTGGACGGAACTGGATCGCGGGGCGCACTTCACGGCCTGGCAGGTCCCGGTCGCTGTGGCGGACCGGATCCAGGCGTTCGTGGAGACCCTTCCCATCACCGACTGACGGGCGCCTCAGCGCTCGTCGTCGCGAAGTGATCGGATCATGCTGCGCAGGACGACGAGTGCTTCCCGCTGCTGATCGGCGTTCAGGCCGCTCAGCATTCGGACCTCGACCGATCGCACGGCGGCGGTCGCCTGTGCGAGGTGCTCACGACCGAGCGGCGTGAGCCGGGTCGGCAGCGCCTTGCCGACGGGGGCCTGTTCGGGGCGGCTGACGAAGCCGTCGCGCTCGAGGGCCTGCAGGAGCACGTTCATGGACTGTCGGGTGACGAAGGCACCGCGGGCCAGTTCGGAGTTCGACAGCCCAGGTCGCTGGGCGAGGAGTTCGAGGCAGGAGTAGTGCGTGATCGTCATGCCGAGTGGCCGCAGCACCGCCTCCATGGCTGAGCGGAGTGCGCTCGACGCCTCCTTCAGGAGGTACCCCAGCGAGGTGTCCAGTTCGATCCCGTCTTGACTCATGTCAGTATTCTGACATAGGCTGAGTGTGTCAGATAACTGACACAAGAGAAATGGATGCACATCATGCCCGTCACCGGACCGGACTTCATCTCCCTCCAGGTCACCGACCTCGACGCCTCGCAGGCCTTCTACGAGCAGTACCTCGGCCTCGTCCGCTCGCAGGCCGGCCCGCCGCACGCGGTCGTCTTCGAGACGACGCCGACGGCCTTCGCCCTGCGCGACATCGTCCCCGGAACCGATCTCGCCTCCGCGCCCCAGCCTGGGATCGGCGCGGCGATCTGGCTGTACGCCACGGACGTCCAGGAGATCCACGACGCCCTCGTCGCCGACGGCCACACGATCGTCTCGGCTCCGATCGACGGCCCGTTCGGCCGCACCTTCACCTTCGCCGACCCCGACGGCTACCAGCTGACCCTCCACGACCGCGCCTGAGTCGTTCAGTGCCCGACGCGTCAGAATGGACGGATGCGACGATCGAGAGTGCACGTGATGGGCGCCAGTGGTAGTGGCGTGACGACGCTCGGGCGGGCGCTCGCCGATCACTGGTCCGTCCCGCACGCCGACGCCGACGACTACTTCTGGGTGCCGACGGACCCGCCCTACGTCACCAAGCGTTCTGACGCGGAGCGGGTGCGGCTCATGCGCGAGCTGTTCGTGCCGCGCGAGGCGTGGGTCCTGTCGGGTTCGATGCCCGGCTGGGGCGACGAGATCGTCGCCGAGTGCGACGCCATCGTCTTCGTGACCCTCGATCCGGCGGAGCGGCTGCGGCGTCTGGAGGTCCGAGAGATCGAGCGGCGGGCAGGCGAACCGCACGACGACCGCGCGTGGCGGGAGTTCCGTGAGTGGGCGAGCGGCTACGACGACCCTGCGTTCGACGGCCGGAGTCGGGCGTCGCACGAGGCCTGGCTCGCGACCCTGCCGCAGCCGGTCCTCCAGGTCGACAGCGGGCTGTCGCGAGCTGAGCTCCTCGAGGTCGTCCTGGCCTGGGAACCGCGCTGACGGGTGTCGGTGTCAGAGCGCTGTCAACGGGGTGCCGGCCGCCGGATCGAGGCGCATACTGGAACGGTCAGACTTATCTGACACACGTCGCTTAGTGAGCGACTGCGGCGTGCGGTTCCGACGCTCGAGGAGGATGTCTCACCATGAAGGCACTGCGGTACACGAAGATCGGCTCGGCCCCTGAGGTCGTCGAGATCGAGAAGCCGACGCCGGGGCCGGGTGAGATCCTGCTGAAGGTCACCGCCGCCGGTGTCTGCCACTCCGACGACTACGTCATGAGCCTCCCCGAGGAGGACTACCTCGCGCAGCAGTACCCGCTGCCGCTCACGCTCGGACACGAGGGCGCCGGCGTCATTGAGTCGTTCGGCGAGGGTGTCGAGACGAGCCTGCAGATCGGTGACGCGGTCGCCGTCTACGGGCCGTGGGGCTGTGGCCACTGCCTGAACTGTTCGCAGGGCAAGGAGAACTACTGCACGAACGCCGTCGCCGAGGGGATCCGTCCTCCCGGACTCGGCAGCCAGGGCTCGATGGCCGAGTACATGATCGTCGACGACGTGCGCCATCTGGTGCCGATCGGCGACCTCGACCCCGTGAAGAACGTGTCCCTCACCGATGCCGGGCTCACGCCGTACCACGCGATCAAGCGCAGCCTGCCGAAGCTCGGCGCCGGCACCGTCGCCGTCGTCATCGGATCCGGTGGCCTCGGTCACGTCGGCATCCAGATGCTCAAGGCGCTCTCCGGAGCGACGGTCATTGTCCTCGACGTGAGCGACGAGAAGCTCGAGCTGGCGAAGCACGTCGGTGCCGACGTCACGCTCATCAGCGACGAGTCGGCCGCGGGCAAGATCCGTGAGCTGACCGGCGGTGTCGGGGTCGACGCGGTGTTCGACTTCGTCGGCGCCAACCCGACGATCGCCACGGCCACCGCGGTCGCCGCCATGGAGGCCGACGTGACGATCGTCGGCATCGGTGGCGGATCGGCGACCATCGGCTTCGGTTCGATCGCCTATGACGCCGCCGTCCGCGTGCCGTACTGGGGTTCGCGGAGCGAGCTCATCGAGGTCTTCGAGCTCGCGAAGGCGGGCAAGGTCGACGTCGAGGTGCAGCCGTACTCGCTCGACGACGCCCCGAAGGCCTACGAGGACCTGCACGCGGGCGCGATCCGCGGGCGTGCGGTCATCGTCCCGTAACCGCGACTCCCGGAACCGGCGCCCCTCGCATTCGCGGCGGGCGCCGGTTCTGCGTTTCACCGCACCTCGGCGCAGGGTTCACACCCCGGAAACACTTTCGACACTGCATCGAAACTCCACCCACGCATACGTTCAATACAGTATCGAAATGAGTCGCGGCGAGGGCAGCGACGCAACCGGAGGAGCAACCCATGACCGTCGTCGAGACCGTTACCACCGTGGCGTCCGTTCCGGTCGGGACCACGACCTACGACGTGCAGATCACCGGCTTCGACCCCGACTCCGCGAGCGGCCAGTCCAACTTGGGGCCCGACGACGCGCCCTGAATGGAACCCGGAGCCTCGTTCACGCCCGGTGTCAACGGGGCGACGATCCGCGTGGAGAACACCCCGGGTGCCGGCTATTTGCTCAACAGCTACTCCTACACGCCCACCGAGGTCGTCCTGTTCGGCTGGCCGAACGCCCTGAGTGCCGGCAACCCGTTCGATCCGGACGAGCCGTTCCGCTTCACCTCCCGCTTCTCGAACCGCAACGCCGTGGGCACCCCGGCCCGCGACCTGCAGATCTGACATGCCTGGAATGCCGACCAGGTCCACCTGACCGGGCCGGGGACCCAGCGGCTGCAGCAGTTCCCGATCATGATCGAGTACGGGGTCCTGACCGGCACGCCGAACGCGCAGCTCAGCCGCTGCGGTCGGGTGGGCGACGGTGCAGCGACCTGGTACGCCTCGCCGGCCGATATCCCGGCGGGCGGTGGCGAGGCTGGTGGCGGTGCCGCGGCTGGAGGCGGCGACGACCTCAGCAAGACCGGTGTCGACGGTGTCGTCCCCGCGACGGCGCTCGGTACGCTCAGCCCTGCTGATCGGTGCGCTGACGGTGGCCGTGGTCCGGCGCCGACGGGTTTCGGATGCACCCTCCGCGTGATGACAAGCATGACGCGGTCGCGCATCCCGTCCACGACGTGAACGCAGAACGGCCCCGTCCCTCCGGGGGGGGGGGGGGGGGGGGGGCGGCNACCCCCCCCGCGGTAGAAAAAAACGCGGCCGGGCCCCCGTCCCGGCCAGGGGTGGGAGGCGGAGCGCCCCCCTCCCCCGGGGGGGGGGGGGGGGGGCGGGGCCGTTCGTGCTTCAGCGGTCAGGCGGGCCGGTGGGCTCGCCGGGTCGCCGTCGTCAGCGCTGTGCCTGCTTCTGGCGGCGCAGCATCATGACGAGGCCGGCTGCGAGGAGCGTGAGTGCTCCGCCGATCGCGGCGATCGTTCCAGCCGCGTCGACGCCGGTGGAGGCGAGCTTGCCGTTCGACGAGTTGCCGCCGGTCGAGGATCCGCCGCCGGTCGAGCCGGACCCGGTGTCGCCCGAGTCCTGCGTGTCGGGGTCGACCGCGACACCGTAGTCGATGGTGTCGGTGCCGTCGGCGAACACTGCGCCGGGCACGGTCGTGGCGATGAGGTGGCCGTCGCGCAGCGTCCAGGTGATGAGGTCGGTGTCGGCCGGGACGATCCACGAGGCGTTGTCCGGGCCGGCCGGGTTGTCGACGCCCGGGGTCGCGGGGTCCGGGACGACAAGCGCGTCGATCGTCACGGTGTGCTCACCGCGGGTCGTGAGGCCGGAGGCGTCGGTGGTGTCGATGGTCACGGAGAAGGTGCCGGTCGTCGTGGTGGTGCCGACGAGGTGCCCCGTCTGCGGGTCGACGGACAGACCGTCCGGGAGCGAACCGGCCACGGTGGAGTACGAGGTCGGTGCGTAAGCGTCGACCGTGCCGTTGGAGTAGTCGAACGTGACCAGCTCCTCGTCGAGGGCGGTGTGCGCGGGCACCGAGACGGACGCGTCGTGCTGGTCGACCTCGACGACGGGGTACAGGGTGGTGCCGTTCGCAGCGGCTCCGCTCGGGTCGTCGATCGTCCACGAGTACTGGGCGTACCACTCGTAGTCGCCGCGGACGGGCTCGAGCCCTTCGGCCGACGCCTGGGCGCGCGTGACGATGTCGGTGCTCGCGAAGGTGAGGGGACCGGCGTCGACGGACCCGTCTCCGAGTCGAGCCGTGCCGCCCGACCACGGGACGGTGCGGTCAGCCGGTGTGGCGGTGATGCTGCTCTGCTCGGCGGACTTCAGGATCGGCTCCGAGCTGACGTGACGCTGGTCGTCCGCCCACAGGGTCGACGTGGTCGGGAGTCCCGAGAAGTCGTTGATCGCATTGAACTCGAGGTTCAGAATGTTGTACGGGCCGCGCGGGAACGAGGCGAGGTCGGCACCGTCGAGCAGGTTGTAGCCGACACGCAGGTCGGTGAGGGCGGTGAGCGCCTGCAGGTCCATGTCCGTCTGTCGGTTGAACGGGACGGAGAGCTTGGTGAGGTTGGGCAGCGCGTCCCAGCCGGTGATCGTCGTCGGGGGAGCGACGGTCTCGTCCGCGACTGCCGGGATGAGGCTCAGTGAGGTCAGGGTGTCACCGACCCCGGCAAGATCGTGCAGATCGATCGTCGCGGGGAGGTTCTTGTACCCCTGGAGCGTGAGGGTGCGGAGCGCGTCCATCCCCTCGAGCGGCGTGAGGTCGTTGATCTCCAGGTTGGAGTGCAGGCTGAGGATGGGCGCGTTGACGAGGAACTGTGCACCCTCGAGGCTCGTGATGGTGGCGTACTTCGAGACGCACTCCACCCAGCCGGTCACTGTGGCGAGTTCGGCCTCGGTGATCGGCGTGGCGGCGTCGCGCTTGAACTGGTCCTCGTTGAGGCACGCCTGGAAGTTCGGGTCGGCGACGACGTTGGTGTCGCCGGCTGCCGCCCACGCTGCGGTGGGGATGAGGGAGCTGGCGATGGCTGCCGTGCCGAGCAGGGCCGATGCGGCCAATGCCCGTCGGCGTCGGGGGAGGTGGGACATGGAGGTGCTCCTAGCTTGTCTGATGGGGTGTTCATCGATCGAACAGTCGCATCAAGCGCTTTCCGGGAGGCAGCTCGAGCAGCCGATCAGGCGATAACTTAAATACTAGACGCTCATGTTTAATACGTCAACATCTTTAATTAGGTGATATGGCAGAGCTCGGTGCCATCCCGGCGACCCGCGCCTTCATCTCCGCGAAACATCGCCGTCACCACGGTGAAACCGGGTGCCCGCATACTTTTCAATACAGTATGGAAATACGTCGCAGTACGCGTGCGACACAACCGGAGGAGCACCCCATGACCATCGTCGAGACCGCGACCACCGTCGATTCCGTTCGCACCCGTCTGCAGGAGGCCGGCGTCAAGTACGCGATGGCGAGCTTCGTGGACCTGCACGGCAGCATCAAGACCAAGTTCGTGCCGCTGTCCCACCTCGAGCGCATGGCCGGGGGGTCGGAGCTCTTCACCGGCGCCGCGCTCGACGGCCTCCCGCAGGACATCAGCGACGAGGAGTTGTCGGCCCGCCCCGACCTCGACAGCGCGGTGCAGTTGCCGTGGCGGAAGGACGTCGCCTTCTTCGCGAGCGACCTGTACACGAAGGGCGAACCGTTCGAGGCGGCCTCCCGCAACATCCTCAAGCGTCAGCTCGATGCGGCGGCCGAGATGGGCTTCACCTTCAACCTCGGCATCGAGACCGAGTTCTTCGTCCTAAAGGACACCCCCGAGGGTGTGACCGAGGTCAGCGACCGCGACGACCTCGCGAAGCCCTGCTACACGGCGACCGCCGCGCTCGACAACCTCGATTGGCTCACCGAGCTGGTCGAGGCGATGACCGAGATGGGCTGGGGCGTGTACTCGTTCGACCACGAGGACGCCCCGGGGCAGTTCGAGATCGACTTCAACTACTCCGACGCGCTCACCATGGCCGACCGCGCCGTGTTCTTCCGGCTGATGGCCAACGAGATCGTCCGCAAGCACGGCTACTTCGCGACATTCATGCCGAAGCCCTTCGCCGACCGCAGCGGCTCGGGTGCGCACTTCAACATGTCGCTCGCCGACATCGAGACCGGTGAGAACCTGTTCGAGACCGACGACGACCCGCGTGGTTGCGGTATCTCGGAGCTCGGATACAAGTTCATCGCCGGAGTCCTGAAGCACGCGCCGGCGCTCTCGGCGGTCATCGCGCCGACGGTCAACAGCTACAAGCGGCTCGTGCGTCAGGGCAGCATGTCGGGCTCCACCTGGGCTCCGGTCTTCGTGAGCTACGGCAACAACAACCGGACGAACATGCTGCGCGTGCCGCTCCAGGGTGGGCGCGTGGAGTGCCGGGCGGCCGACATCAGCTGCAACCCGTACCTCGGGGCGGCACTCATCCTCGCCGCGGGCCTCGAGGGCATCCGTGAGGACCTCGACCCGGGAGCGCCGCACACCGAGAACATGTACGACTACACCGAGGCACAGGTCGCGCAGCTCGGCATCGGCATGCTGCCTCGCAGCCTCGGCGAGGCGGTCGACGAGTTCGCCACCGACTCGCTGTCGCGTGCCGTGTTCGGCGAGGCGATGTACGACGCATTCATCGACTACAAGCGCCAGGAATGGAACGAGTATCAGGCGCACGTGTCGGACTGGGAGACCGCCCGCTACCTGAAGTTCTTCTGATCCCGATGCACCAGGTCCTCGACCTCGGGAGGTTCGCGCTGGAGTCCGGCGCGGACCTCCCCGAGGCGCGCCTCGCGTACACGACGCGGGGCGCGCTGAACGCCGACGGCGACAACGCCGTCCTGCTCCCGAGCTACTACACCGGCATCCACGCCAGCTACGAGCCGTGGATCGGGCCGGGCCGGGCGCTCGACCCTGAGCGCTGGTTCGTCGTCTCGACGAACCTGTTCGGCAACGGCGTTTCCACCTCACCGTCGAACGCGGTGGCCGAGGCGCGGGGTGCGGCGTTCCCCACTGTCTCGATCGGTGACAACGTCCGGGCACAACTGCGGCTCGCCGAACGCCTCGGTGTCCGTCGCTGGCGGCTGGTCGCGGGCTGGTCGATGGGCGCGCTGCAGGCGTACGAATGGGCGGTGCGGTACCCGGGCCTCCTCGACGGGTTCCTCCCCATCGCCGGTGCGGCACGGTGTTCGCCGCACAACGCGGTCTTCCTGGCCGGTGTCGAGGCGGCGCTCCGGGCCGATCCGGCGTTCGACGACGGGCGCTACACGACACCGCCGCGGGCCGGACTCCGCGCATTCGGGACGGTGTATGCGGGGTGGGCCTACTCGCAGGCGTTCTTCCGCGACGGCACCTACCGCGAGCTCGGGTACGCCGACGTCGCCGCCCTCCTCGAGGACTGGGCGGCCGACCACGAGCGGTGGGACGCGAACGACCTGCTCGCGATGCTGCGCACCTGGCAGCGGGCGGATCCCGGGCGAGGGGTCGAGGGCGGGTTGGCCGCGGCGCTCGGGGGTGTGCGCGCGCGGAGCATCGTCATGCCGTCGTCGACCGACCTCTACTTCACCGTCGAGGACAACGTCCTGGAGTCGTCGATGATGCGTCGGAGCGAGGTGCGGGTGATCGAGTCCGACCTCGGCCATGTGGCGGGTCGGCCCGGCGTGCGTGCAGCCGAGACGGCCGTGATCGAGGCGGCCATGCGGGAGCTGCTGGGCGAGAGCTGAGCCGCCGTGCCCGCCCGTAGGATTGGCGGAGGTGTCCGCGAGCAGGGAGTGGTGATCGATGGCCGGCCGCACAGGAGCATCGCCCGGTCGTCCGCGCGCGAGCGGGATCGCCGCCGAGGATCCTCGTGAGGAGATCATCCAGGTCGCGACCAGGCTGTTCGCGGAGCGCGGGTACGAGCGCACGAGCATGACGATGCTGGCCGAGGCGTGTGGGATGAAGCAGTCCTCGCTCTACTACTGGTTCGCGAACAAGCGCGAGGTGCTGCGGGCGACCGCCGCCTCGAACCGCCAGTCGGTCGGC
Organism: Plantibacter sp. T3; assembly: GCF_902506515.1. Lineage (NCBI taxonomy): Bacteria > Bacillati > Actinomycetota > Actinomycetes > Micrococcales > Microbacteriaceae > Plantibacter > Plantibacter sp. T3. The sequence continues at coordinate 968,717 of NZ_LR733286.1, forward strand.
GCCGCGGAGGCCCTCGGTCCGATCGAGGCTGATGTTCCCGCGAAGCTCTACCGCGTCCTCTACGAGGACGGCGTCGCGATCTGCGAGGCGCCCTTCGACTACAACGAGATCGAGCGGCTCGCGGCGGAGCACCCCGACGACCTCGCGTCGTTCTGGGACGACTACCGCACGCTGTTCACGTTCGTCGCCGGACTCATCCGCGACGGCGTCGAGCAGGGGACCCTCGTGCTCGGCGGCAGCGAGACGCCGGAGTGGGCGGCCGCGGCCGCACTCCACGCCAACGAGGGCATGCAGAAGGCCTACCGTTATGGCTCCGGCGACATCGCCGCCCAGTACCCGCCGGTCGAGGCCGCCGAGGGTGCGAGCGAGACGGACCGCATCAGGGCCTTCGCGCGGCGCACCTCCGCCGCCACCCTCCACAGCCTCCTTGTCGACCGCGCTGCGCTCGCCGACGTCGAGCGGGCTGCGCTCCAACTCGACCTCGCGGCCGGCTAACCCGCCGGAGACTCGTCCTCAGCTGGGGCGTCCGTCGAGTGGGTCCGACGTCCCGACCGCAGGCTCGACGTGATGACGCCCATCATTCACGTCTGCCGAGGGGTAAACGCCGACCGGACTCGACACGCGATCCCGTAACGAACACGAAACGGATTCGATACTGCATTGAAACCGGTCGTCACAACAATTGGATGACCTATTGAAAATGCGGTCGTCCGTTTCGGATCCCGCGCGAACCCTGGAGGTCCGAATGGACACGGCTGCAATCGCGGGCAACACTGCATGGCTCCTGACGGCGGTGGTGGCCGTGGCGCTGATGCTGCCCGGCCTGGCGATGTTCTACGGCGGCATGGTCAGCCGTCGCGTCACCATGAACATGATGATGATGATCTTCGCGTCGTTCTGTCTCGTCGGGATCCTCTGGGTGGCCTTCGGCTACTCGATGGTCTTCGGCGACAGCCTCGGCGGCCTCGGGCTCGTCGGCGACCCCACCGAGTACCCGGGCCTCGGCCAGTTGCTCGTCGCCCCTGAGGGGAGCACGCTGCCGCCGCTGGCGCTCGCCGCACTCCACCTGATGTTCGCCGGTCTCACGATCGGGATCGTCGCCGGTGCTGCCGCCGGTCGGATGAAGTTCAGCGCATGGATGGTCTTCGCCGGTGTCTGGTCGACGCTCGTCTACTTCCCGGTCGCGCACTGGGTCTTCGCCTTCGACTCCGCTGACGGCAGCGTGCAGGGCGGGTGGCTCGCGAACACGATCGGCTCGATCGACTACGCCGGCAGCACCGCGATCCACGTCAACTCCGGGGTCGCCGCCCTGGCCCTCGCCATCGTCCTCGGCAAGCGCAACGGCTTCCCGTCGCAGCCGAAGGCGCACAGCCTCCCGCTCACGCTCCTCGGTGCCGGCCTGCTCTTCGTCGGCTGGATCGGCTTCGACGGCAGCGCCCTCGGTGCCGCCGACAACAACGCCGCCGTCGCCGTCTTCAACACCGTCGCCGCGACCTGCGCGGGCGTCATCGTCTGGCTCCTCGTCGAGAAGCTGCGCGACGGTCACCCCACCACCCTCGGCGCCTGCTCGGGCGCGATCGCCGCACTCGTCGCCATCACGCCGTCCTGCGGTGCGGTCACCCCGCTCGGCTCCCTCGCGATCGGTGCCGCCGCAGCGGTCGTCTGCTACTTCGCGGTGAGCCTCAAGGTCCGCCTCGGCTTCGACGACGCCCTCGACGTCACCGCCCTGCACTTCGTCGGCGGCGTCGTCGGTGGCCTCCTCATCGGTGTGCTCGCGGTCCCGCTCGCGCCGAGTGGAGGAGAGGGGCTCCTCGCGGGCGGTGGCTTCCTGCTCCTGGGCAAGCAGGCGCTCGCGATCGTCGCCGTCTTCGTCTACACCTTCTCCATCACCTGGGTGCTCGCGAAGGTGCTCGACAAGACGATGGGCATCCGTGTCTCGGCCGAGACGGAGGCGCAGGGCCTCGACGTCGTCCTCCATGCCGAGAACGCCTACGAGATCAGCACGCACGAAGCGCTCGCCCCGCGTGGGCACGCCGAACCGAAAGTCCCGGCCGTCGTCGACTAGGACCGGCACCGGCGAGGACCGGCACCGGCGGCGCCGCAGAACACCACCGGGGTAGGGGGTCCGCGATACCCCAGGGTGATGCTGCGGCGCCGTCCGCTTCGTAGCGTCGGAGCATGGACGTCATCAACGAGCTCATCCTCAACGCAGTGACCTCACCGTGGCTGTACGTGGTGATGTTCGCGACCGCGGTCATCGACGGGTTCTTCCCGCCGATCCCGAGCGAGACGGTGCTCGTCGCCGCAGCGGCCGTCGCGGTCTCGACCGGCGGATCGAACCTCCTGCTCCTCTGCGCCGTCGCGGCCGTGGGTGCGGCGATCGGCGACAACATCGCCTACCTCATCGGCCGCGGGGTCGGCACGACGCGCTTCGCGTGGATGCGGCGTCCCCGGATCGCGGCGGCTTTCGACCGGGCTGGGCGGACGCTCGGGCGTCGCGGCGCCCCGCTGATCCTCGGGGCGCGGTACATCCCGGTCGGCCGCGTCGTGGTCAACATGTCCGCCGGTGCCCTCCGATACCCGTGGCGACGGTTCCTGCCGCTCAGTGTCATCGGGGGAGTGACCTGGGCCGCCTACAGCGCGATCATCGGCGTCGTCGCCGGCAAGCTCTTCGAGGACCAGCCGTTCCTCAGCTCCGTGCTCGGTGTGGGCGTCGCGCTCGTCCTCGGTCTGGTCGTCGACCGGGTCGCAGCCATCCGTCGTCGTCGCCGTGAGCGGTCCGATGCGGCCGGCGACGGGACGCCGGAGGAATCGGACACCGAGGAGCACCCGCCGGCCCTGGCGCTGATGGGACAATGACCCTCGTGGATCGGACGGCGCGCGGCACCTCCCGCCGCACCGTCGGACTCTTCGTCCTCGCGGGCGTCGGCGTCGTCCTGCTGAGCGTCCTCGTTCCGATCCAGAGCCTCCTCTACGGCACCGTGCTCCCGGCGTCGTTCCTCCTCGGAGCCGCGGTCTGTGGCGCGCCACTCCTGTCCGTCGTGCTCCCACGCGTCGCGATCGTGCTGTTCTCCGCTGCGGCCTTCGTGCTCCCGCTGGTCGCCTCGCCCGACCACGACCCGGTCTGGCCGTGGCCATGGTCGGTGCCCGCGCTCATCGCGTTCGCCGTGTTCGTCGGCGTCGTCACCTTCCTCCACGGTTGGCTGCTGGGACTCATCCCGTTGCTCGTCGGCATCGCGGGCTCGCTCGTCGCGGCGCTCCTCGTCCCGTCCGCCGCCGACGCGACCGCCATGGCCGCGGACCTCATCGTCGCGTCATCCGTCGCGGGGGTGGCGTACCTCGTGGCGCTGCTCGTCTCGGGACGCGTCCGGGTGGGCGAGGAGCTGACCCGGGAGCGTGAGATCTCCGCCGCCGAGCAGTCCCGGCGCGTGCTCGTCGAGGAGCGCACCCGCATCGCCCGCGAGCTCCACGACGTGGTCGCGCACAGCATGTCCGTGATCCAGGTGCAGGCCTCGACGGCGAAGTACCGCGTGCCGGGCCTCGCCCAGGATGCCGCAGCGGAGTTCGACGACATCGCCGCCACCGCGCGGGGCTCGCTCGTCGAGATGCGGCGTCTGCTCGGCGTCCTGCGCACCGAGGACCAGGTCGCAGAACTCGCGCCGCAACAAGGCCTGGAGGATCTCCCGGCACTCGCCGACAGCCTGCGCCGCGTGGGTGCCGACATCACCCTCTCGATGCACCGCGGTGACGAAGGCGTCCCCGTCCCGCCGACCGTGCAGATCGCGGCGTTCCGCATCGTGCAGGAGGCGATGAGCAACGCCGTCCGACACGCACCGGGCGCGCCCATCGTCGTCGACGTCCGGGTCGATGCGACCGCGGTGCAGCTGCGCATCCACAACGGTCCTGCGCAGAGCCCGGGGGAGCACGGCGCCGGACACGGCCTCCGCGGCATGCTCGAACGCGCCGCCCTCCTCGACGGCACCCTCGATGCCGGCCCCGACGGTGTCGGCGGTTGGCTCTTGACGGCCGTGCTGCCCACCGGCGAGCCGACCTCGACGCCATCCCGCCCCCGATCCAGCTCGACGAAGGACCGCCAATGACCATCGACGTCCTCATCGCCGACGACCAGGCCATGGTCCGAGCCGGATTCGCCGCGCTCCTCGACGCCCACGACGGGATCCGGGTGACAGGGCAGGCCGCGAACGGAGCCGAAGCGGTCACGCTGTCGGCGCGGCTCGACCCCGACGTCATCCTCATGGACGTCCGCATGCCAGAGCTCGACGGCATCGAGGCGGCGAAGCGCATCCTCGGCCCGGGCTACCCGGCGGCGAAGGTCCCCCGCATCATCATGCTCACCACCTTCGACATCGACGATTACGTCTACGACGCCCTGCAAGCCGGGGCGAGCGGCTTCCTGCTCAAGGACGCGCTGCCCGAGGACCTCGTGCACGCCGTGCGGGTGGTGGCGGCCGGTGACGCACTGCTGGCCCCGAGCGTCACCCGGCGGATGATCGCGCAGTTCGCCGCGCAGAAGCCCCGCGCCTCGCAGGGCGCCGCGCGGCTGGCGGAGCTCACCGAGCGCGAGCGCGAGGTGCTCGTCCTCATCGGCCATGGGCGGTCGAACAGCGAGATCGCCGCGACCCTGTTCATCGCGGAACAGACCGTGAAGACCCATGTCGGCAAGGTCCTCGCCAAGGTCGGCGCGCGCGACCGCGTGCAGGCCGTCATCTTCGCCTACGACACCGGACTCGTCGCCCCGTCCTGACCCGGACTCCGCGCGTCGGTGCCTCACCCCTGGGTACGGGGCGCGACGACACCGCCGGGTGATGTGCCCTCGGGTGCCGCGTTCGTAACCTCCTCGGACATCACCGAGGAGGACCGTCATGGCCATCACCCACGCAGCACCGATCGACGCCAGAACCGATCGCGCCAGACCGGTCCGCACCGGGCCAGATCGAACCAGGGGCGAACGCGACCGCGGCATCGACCTCGTGCGTGCCTGCTGCATCGTCGGTGTCGTCGTCCTGCACGCGATGATGGTCGGCGTGACGGTGACCTCCGCCGGTCCGGTGTTCGAGAACGCGAGTGACGGCACCGCCTGGATCGCCCCGCTCAGCTGGATCCTCCAGGTCATGCCGCTGTTCTTCGTGATCGGCGGGTTCGCCGGCCTGCTCGCGTATCGACGCCACCGGTCGCACGGCGCGCCGGCCTCGGCGTTCGTCGCCGCGCGGCTCCATCGCCTGTTGCTCCCCGCGGTCGTCACCATCAGCTGTGTTGGAGCTGCCCTCACGATGCTGACCGTGGCCGGTGTCCCCGCCGACCTCGTCGCCATGGCCGGCTTCCGGTTCGGCCAGCCACTCTGGTTCCTCGGCGTCTTCCTGCTCTGCCAGGCACTGCTGCCTGCGCTCGCCGCCGCCCACGAGCGCGCACCGCTCCGGTCGATCGCGTCACTCGCCATCGCCGCCGTGCTGGTCGACGTCCTGCGTGCTGCCACTGGTGTCGACGCCCTCGGATTCATCAACCTCGTCCTCGTCTGGACCGCGCTCCAGCAACTCGGGTTCTTCCTGGCGGACGGCTCGATCGGCGCGCTCAGCCGGCGTGTCCGGGCGCTCGCCGGTGTCGGGGCGGTCGTCGTCCTCGTCGTCACCTGGTGGACCGGCGTGTACTCGAGTGACCTCATCGCGAACATCAACCCGCCCACCGCGGCGCTCCTGCTCGTCGGCGTCGCGCACACGGCGTTGCTGTCGCTCCTGCGAGACCGGCTCACGAGGCTCAGCCGGCGGCCCAGGGTCGCGGCGGTGACGGCCTTCGTCACCACGCGGGCCATGACGATCTACCTCTGGCACATGCCGGTCCTGCTGGCGATGGCCGGCGCGTCGGCCCTGTTCGCACTGACGACCGGCATCGCGCTTCCGGCGCCGGATAGCCTCGGATGGTGGCTCGGGCGGCCACTCTGGCTGGCGCTCGCGCTGACGCTGACCGCACTGGTCGCGACGGTGTTCGCCCGCGTCGAGGCGGTTCCGAGCCCGGTCGCGACCGGTGCACGACGGCGACTCGCGATCGCCGTCCTACTGGGGCTGGGCGCGATCGTGGCGCTCCTCGTGGTCGGCACTTCCGTGCTGACCGCGGCGCTCGCCGTGGTGCTGATCCTCGCCGCGCTCGTCCTGAGTGCAGAGGCCGGCGCGGATCGTCGCGGCCAGTGCCGTGCGCCGGCGCTGGTGGACCTCGGGTGCGTCCGCTGAGGTCGCGACGACCGTCATCGACGCCTGTGCCCACGTCGCGGCGGTCGAGATGAGCAGCGACCAGATGTCCGCCGGGTCGAGGTCTGGGCGGATCGACCCCGCTCGTTGCTCCGCCTCGATGTCCCGGATGTGGCGGACGTCGTGGTCTTCGAGGCTGGGGTACAGGTAGCCGGTGCTCTCGCGCTCGAGCCGCTTCCACAGCACCAGGCGGGCGAGCGCCGGATCGGCGAGGTAGTCGTCGTAGAGCCGGGCCGCGTACTCGGGGAGCTCGGCGGCGGTGAACGGTACGCGGTCGCCGTTCGCGATGACGTGGGCGTGGAAGACGGCGTCGAACAGCTGGTCCTTCGCGCCGTAGTACGCGTAGATCATCGGCTTGCTCATGCCGGAGCGCTTGGCGATGCGGTCCACCCGTGCGCCTGCGATGCCGTGGGTGGCGAACTCCTCGGTCGCGGCGTCGAGGATGCGCTGGCGAGTCTGTTCGGCGGTGGTCATCGATCCAGTGTAGCGATACTACCAACTAGTAGGTAGTATCGGCCCATGCGCACAACCGCCCTCATGTCCACCGCTGCTCCCCGCTCCCTCCGACCGACCGTCATCGACCGACGCGACCTCCGCCCGGACGATGTCGACGTACGGGTCACGCACTGCGGTGTCTGCCACAGCGACCTGCACGCCCTCGCCTCCGCGGGACCCGCGGCCGGACTCGTGCCCGGTCACGAGTTCGTCGGGGAGGTCGTCGCGGTCGGCTCGGACGTGACGTCCTTCGCGCCCGGCGACGCCGTCGCCGTCGGCAACATCGTGGACTCGTGCGGAACCTGCACGATGTGTCTGCGCAGCCAGGAGAACTCCTGCTTGGAGTTCCCGACCCTCACCTACGGTGGCCGGGACCGCATCGACGGGAGCACGACGCTCGGCGGCTACTCCGGGCGCTATGTCGTCCGCGACAGCTTCGTCTACCACCGCCCGGCCTCCCTGGATCGGGCGGGTGTGGCACCCCTGATGTGCGCCGGCATCACCGTCTGGGAGCCGCTCCGCACCAACGGCGTGGGGGATGGGACGCGGCTCGGCATTGTCGGCCTCGGCGGTCTGGGGCACCTCGCCGTCCGACTCGGCCACGCGCTCGGCGCCGACGTCACGGTCTTCACCACCTCCGAGGGCAAGGCGACCGACGCACTGCGGCTCGGCGCGTCCCGGGTCGTGGTCTCGACCGACCCCGAGGCGATGGCCGCAGCGGCCGGCAGTCTCGACCTCGTCATCGACACGGTCTCCGTGGAGCACGACCTCACACCGTACCTCCGCGTCCTCGACCTCGACGGGACCCTGTGCTCGCTCGGCTACCTCGGACCGATCTCCATCCAGACGATGGACCTGCTCCTCGGCCGGAAGCGACTGACATCGTCGGGCAGTGGGGGTCACCGGTGGACGCAGGACCTGCTGGACTTCTGCGGCGCTCACGGTGTGACAGCCGACGTCGAGCTCGTCCCGGCGGCGGACGTGGACGTGGCGCTCGACCGGCTCGCCCGCAACGACGTCCGGTACCGCTTCGTCCTGGACCTCGCCGACATCGACGCCGAGCTTGCCTGACGATCAGGCGTTCGCGGTCGTCGCTTGCCGTCGCATCACGCCGTCGAAGAACGCCGCGAGCTCCGCGGTGGCCGTGAGCGGGAGCACGTGGGCGACGTACTGGTCCGGACGCACGACGACGACGGCACCCGCTCGGTCGACGCCGCGCCCGGCGAAGATGTCGACGTCGGGATGGCGGGCGTAGACCTTCTCGTAGTCGATGAGGTCGAACGGACCGACGCGCGGCAGGAACACCGGCGGAACGGTGCCGAGGTCGATGTCGGTGTGGCGCTGCTGGTAGACGATCTTCACGTCGAACCAGTCGTCGGCCCGCACGCCGTCAGGCACCGCGCGGAGCGGTGACTCCGGGTCGTCCTGCAGCCAGGCGGCGAGCTCCGCCGATCGGCCAGACGCTGGCGAAGCGGCATCCGCGAAGACGTAGATCCGCCAGCGCCCGTCGGCCGTGGCGTGGTGGCCGAGGTGGACGTGGTTCGCGTCGGCGACCCGCGAGGTGAGTGCGGACTTGAACCGTTTGCCGATGGGGAAGCTGGTGGCGAGCCGCTGGTGCGTGGGTTCGCCGACGATGGCCGACGGGCTGTACTCGGTCATGAAGCCGGCCGGGAACTCCGCGGTGCGCACGTAGAAGTCGGCGAGCTCGGACGGGTCGGCGAACTCCTCCGGTCGCTTCGCCATGAGCGTCGACCACTCCCGGTCGAAGTCGATGAGGTCCTGCGCGACCACCTGCCGCTCGGCCGAGTAGGTCGCGAGCAGGCTCTCCGGGCTGCGGCCCTCGAGCACATGTCCGAGCTTCCACGCGAGGTTGAACCCGTCCTGCATCGACACGTTCATTCCCTGGCCGGCCTTCGCGCTGTGGGTGTGGCAGGCGTCACCGGTGATGAAGACGCGCGGCGTGCGCGTGCCGAGTTCGTCGAGCGGGACGTCGTCGAAGCGGTCCGTCAGGCGATGGCCGACCTCGTAGACGCTGTGCCAGGCGACGTGCTTCACGTCGAGCCGATAGGGACTCAGGATGGTGTTCGCGTGGTCGATGATCTGCTCGATCGAGGTCGACCGCACGGCCTCGCTGCCGCCCGACGGCACCTCGCCGAGATCGACGTACATCCGGAAGAGGTGCCCGCCCTCGCGGGGGATGAGCAGGATACTGCCGCCGGAACCCGACTGGATGGCGCACTTCGTACGGATGTCGGGGAAGTCGGTGACGGCGAGGGCGTCCATGACGCCCCACGCGTGGTTCGCCTGGTCGCCGGCCAAGGTGCAGCCGATCGCCTGGCGGACGGCACTCCGGGCGCCGTCGGCCCCGATGACGTACTTCGCGCGGACGGTCCTGGTCTCGCCGGAGGACTCATCGCTCGTGTCCAGCAGTGTGACCGCGACCGGGTACTCCGCGTCGTCGTCGATCTCGAGTCCCTGGAACGCCCACCCGTAGTCCGGCCGCATCCGGGTCGGCGCGTTCGCCATGTACTCGGCGAAATAGTCGAGCACGCGGGCCTGGTTCACGATGAGGTGCGGGTACTCGCTGACGCCCGTCGTGTCGTCGAGCGGGCGTGCGCCGCGGACGATGCGGCTCGGGTCGTCGAGGTCGGGCTTCCAGAACGCCATCTCGGTGATCCGGTACGCCTCGGCGGTGATGCGCTCGGCGAAGCCGAAGGCGTCGAAGGTCTCGACGCTGCGCGCCTGGATACCGTCCGCCTGGCCGATCGCGAGGCGTCCCGGTCGGCGCTCCACGATCCGCGTGGTGATCGTCGGGAACCGGGACAGCTGGGCGGCGGCGATCATGCCGGCCGGGCCGCTGCCGACGATGAGGACGTCCATCTCTTCCGGGAGGTCCTCGGGCCGGTCGACGCCGGCGCCCGCTGCGGGCAGGACCCGCGGATCACCAGAGACATAGCCGTGGTGGTGGAACTGCATCGATTCCTCACTTCATCGTCAAGAATTCGATAATGGAACACGGTGTTCGCTTATCGCACGGCAGACACTACCCTGCACCGGCGAATGGTGGAAGACCGTTCGCCGGTGCAGGTGCAGCTCGAGTCGCGGGAGCTCAGTCCTTCGTCGCCCAGGTGCCGAGGTCCTTCACCTCGATGGCGGTCGGGAGTGCGTCCGCGTCGCCGAGGAACGCCTGGCAGGCGACCAGGGGAGCGTCGGGTGCGACTCCGGCGGTCGCGTTGCCGTCCGGCGTGCAGTCGAACTGGCCGATCACCTGGATGGGCTGGTACGTGCCCGTGCCGGTGAGCTTCCACTCGTCGGTCTTCGGGACGGGCAGAGCCGAGCGGTCCGCGTCCGCGATGTCGCCGTCGGTGAGCGTCACCGAGTAGGTGACGAAGTACGGCGTCTTGCCCTCGTCGGAGGGTGTCGACTGCAGACCCATCTCGGCGAGGTCGCTCAGCTTCCCCTCGCGCACGTCGTCGATCGCGAACGACATCTCGACGCCGGTCCCGACCTCGACGGCCACGCCCGTGCCGAGTGCCAGGGCGTCGTCGGGTGCCTGCTGCGGGCTCGAGCACCCGGTCAGGGCGACCCCGGCGGTCGCTGCGACGAGGGCGGTCAGGGCGAGGGTGCGGTGCATGCGGATCATGTCATCGACGGTATCGGGGACGGCTGCCCGAGGCCTACGGGGACAACTCCCCATCTGTCGGGGAGGAAGCGCGACGCGCCGTCGTCCAGTGCCCTGGTCGGTCGAGGGCGGTCGGCAGGAGCGCCGCTTCGTCACCTCGGGCAGCGTTGAGCTGCATCTGGGTGAGGAAAAGGGCGTCCGAGAGGACGGCACCGTCGAGTCGTGCACCGCGGAGATCGGCACCGAGCAGGTCCACGCCTGGCAGGTCCGCCCCGCGGAGGTCCGCGCCGATCAGGACCGCACCGCGCAGGTCTGCTCCGCACAGTCGACGAGCGCGCAGGTCGCGGCCGGCGAGGTCCGCCGAGGGGTGGAGGTCGTCGCCCGGCTCGGCATCGGCGCCGGCAAGGTACCCGCCCCGCGCCTCCTCGCTGACGTCGATCAGCAGGTGCCGGACCTCAGCACGGAGGGACTCGACGTCGCAGGCGAGCACCTCGGAGGTGCCGCCGTCGAGGATCAGCTGGATCCCGGTGTGGAGCCGGCTGATGTGCGCCATCAGGTCTGACGCGGCCGTCCGCTCGGCGGCTTCGACGAGGTACCAGCGCATCTCCTGCAGCTGTCGGACGACGGAGAACGTGGCGAACATCTCGGCGCTCGTGTCGGGGCGTTCCCGCCAGCTCGTGCCGCTGAAGAGCTCCTGCGAGACGAGCTGGCCAGCGCCGAAGCAGTCGAAGACGGTGCATCCGCGGAATCCTCTCGGACGCAGGGATTCGTGGATGGTGCAGGAGAAGTCGTCCGCCAGATTGAGGCAGGGCGTGCCTGCCGGTTTGTCGATCGGGAAGTCGGTTGATCGTTGGAACCCGAACGCGGTGCAGCAGAGCGCGAAGCAGTCAGCGCAGTTCGCGCGAAGAGCCGAGCGGTCGTCGGAGGGGGTCGAGGAAGCGTCGATGGACGTCATGCGTGGGTGTTCTTTCCGGAGTGGTTTCGAATGGGGGCCGGGGTGCAGGGGAACTCCGCAGGGAGCTCCCGTTCCGGGCGCACGAAATCACCGCCCCTCGTGGGAGGAGCGAACGGGTGTCGCTGAAAGGCCTCTGGGTCACAGAGAGGAAGAACGGTTCACTGCGTTCAGGCTACCCCGCCCGGTTGTGCACGTGCCAGGCTGCGACGCAGTCCTGCATCGGCAGGCCGACGGCGAGGTAGACGGTGCGATCGTGCGCGGACCGGGCGATCCGCTCACCCCGGAGCACCAGGCTGATCGGTGTGGTCGGTCGCTGCAGGATCGGCTCGACGAGGGCTGGGTCGTCGGCGTAGCGGGTCGCACCCGCCAGGGTCTCCTCGGGAAGCTCGCGTTTGCCGGGTTCGTCCATGCCGAGCACCGTGATGTGCTCGCAGGCCGCGAGCGCCGCGGCTTCGGCGACCGGCCGGCGTCCCCAGGTCGCGGTCATCGCCGAGGTCGCCGTCGTCAACGCCTGCTCGACCGTCGCCGCGACCGTCGAGCCCTCGCCCAGCTCGGCCCGCAGTGACTCGGCTCGGGCGGCATCCGGGTCGTGGATCCGGAATCCGACCGAGGGGCGTCGACGCTGCAGGGCTCGCGCGAAGGTCGCCCCTTGGACGCCGGCTCCGATGATCGCCACCGGTCCCGGTGTCGCGGCTGCGGTCAGGTGGTCGTGGACGTACGCGGCACTGAGCGCGGTTCGTTGTGCCGTGAGCCAGCCGCTGTCCATGATCGACAACAGGGCGCCGTCGGGCAGGCGGTGGAGCAGGATGGTCCCGTGCACGGCCTCGCGTGCGGTCGGGTTCTTCGCATGGACCTTCACCGTGTAGGCCGGGATGCCCTCGTGGCGACCGGGCACGAGGACCATGGCCGTGAGGTTGTCGTTGATCGGGACGCGGATGCGTTGCGGCGCACCCTCGCCCGTGTACGAGCGGAGTGCTGCACCGAGTTCCTCGGTGAGCTGCTCGACGTCCACAGCGGCGCGGACCTGTTCCCGGTCCAGGACCTGCGGTGATGTCATACGTCCACTCCAGCACAGCCACGGGAGCCGGTCCAATCCCGCGCATTCGCGGTGATGGTGGTACAGGCCCGGAGCGGCCGTGTCGGCGGTATCTTCTAGCGTGTCTCCGTGAAGATCCTCCTGCTGTCCCGCCAACCGGGCGCCATGGCGCCGTTCCTCGCCGAGTCGACCGATGCGGCGGGTCGTCGGCTGCGACTCGGGTACGTCGACGACGCGCACGTGGCGTTCGCCGAGGCTCCCTTCGTTCGCGCCGAGCGCGAGTCGGTGGAGGCCCTCGGCCACGAGGTCGTTCGGGTCACCGTCCGCGAGACCGCGCCTGCCGACCTCGACCGCACGCTGGCGGACCTGGACGCGGTCTACGTCGCGAGTGGAAGCACCTTCGCCCTGCTCGAGGCGTTGCGGAGCTCCGGGAACGACACGGTGATCACCAGGCACGTGCGGGCGGGCCTGCCGTACATCGGTGCCAGCGCCGGATCGATCATCGCCGGACCGGACGCCACCCCAGTCTCGCTCCTGGACGACCCTGCCGGCGGCCCGACACTCACCGGATTCGCCGGGCTCGCGCTGATCGACCGAACGGTGATCCCGCACGCCGACGGCCAGTTGCCGCCGTACCCGCCGGAGCTCATCAGCCGGACGCTGGAGCAGTACGCCGACGACTACCCGCTGGTCCCGCTCCGCGACGATCAGGCCCTGCTGATCGACGGCGCGACGGCGACGGTGATCCCGTCGAGTCCGTGAGGCCGGCGAGCACGTGCAGCGACGCGCCCCGCGTATCTGACGGACGCCGAGTTCGATCTGCTGCACGACCTGCTCGCATCGCCGCCGGAGGTCGACGTCGTCCTGGACATCTCCGGCTTCACGATCGACCGACAGCTCGAGGCGATCCGCGACGTGTGGTCGTCGTACCGCTGACCCCGTCGGGGGTTCAGTCCCGGATGAGCTGGTTCAGTGCGGCCCAGCCGAGCGTGGGCGGTGATGCGGGAGCTGCATCGGGCGTCTCGAGCATCGCCGTCGCCCACTGCTGCGCGAGGCTGTAAGCGGCTTCCGCGATCGACGAACCAGCGCTGATGCGACTCGCGCCGGCTCTCGCGAGCTCGCTGATCGTCAGCGTTCCCGGACCGAAGGCGACGTTGAGCGGCAGCGTCGTCGCGTCGGTGAGCCGCTCGATCGTGTCGACTCGGAGGGCTCCGAGTACGAAGATCCCGCTCGCGCCGGCCCGTGCATACGCAGCGGCACGCGTCACCGTCTCGTCGAACCAGCGGTCGCCTTCGATGTCGCCGAGTCGATGCGTGTCGATCCGGGCGTTGATGAAGAGGGGGATCCCGGCCTCGTCAGCGGCAGACCGTGCTGCCGCGATCCGTCGTTCCTGTTCCGCGATCGGGCGGAGGGAGTCCTCGAGGTTCACCCCGGAGGCGCCCGCGTCGATGCAGGAGGCGATCGTGCTGGCGACCTCGTCCGGTGTCTCGCCGTAGCCGCCCTCGATGTCCGCGGAGAGTGGGACGGGCACCGCGGATGCGATCCGCCGCGCGGTATCGAGGGCGACGTCGCGAGTCAGCTCGTTCCCATCGCGGTGCCCGAGCGACCAGGCGACCCCGGCACTCGTCGTCGCGATCGCGCGGGCGCCGGACGCCAGGATGGCGCGGGCGGAGGCGACGTCCCAGGCGTTCGGCAGGATCAGCGGGTTTCCGGGGACGTGCATCGCCTGCAGGACGAGCGCGCGTTCGAGCGGTGTGGTCATCAGGCAAGTCCAGCACATCTCGCCTGGCCGTTCGACCGCGTGGGTGGCTGAGACCCTGGGGGTCAGCGGACGGAAGGCGTGAGGGCTGAGCTCAAGCGGGACATCGGGATCGCGCCGGGGAACGGCTCGCGCGTCGGCTCCCAGCCCGGTTCGGTGAGACGCCGCTCGGTGACGTTCGTCGTCTGCCCGTCCCAGATCCTTGTGAGGACATTGCCGGTGCGCCGGCTCAACATCGTGATGATCAGGTTGAGCGGCGAGATCGGGACGGGCATCTCGACGTCGAGCAGGATGCAGAGCCGACCCGAGTACAAAAACTTCGGATCGTGGTTCACGAACCACCCGCCGCCGCCGATCCGCAGGTAGGTCTCGCCGATGTATCGCGTGGCACCGTCGTTGAAATCGGTGTCCTGCTCCTGCGCGAAGGCGTGGCGGTCCGGCCAACGGTGGAGGATGAGCCGCTCGAGGGAGACGAGCGAGTCCCGCGAGTAATCGGTGACGACCTCGCGCGGTGTGAGGAAGTCCCCGAATCGTGCGAGGCGCGGGTGCATGATCTCCAGCCACTCGATCAGCAGCTTGTCCTGCTCCGGTGCGGGTGATTGCTCGCCGGTCTCGGTGCGTCCGTCGTCGTTCATCCCTCGAACGTACGCGGTGCGCGACGGGCAGGGAATGGGGACATCTCCCCTCGGTGTGATTGGCTGGGCCACATCTGATCGAATTCGTGACCCTAGGAGGTAGCCGTGCGTGTCTTCGGTGTCTTTGCCCTCGTGCTCGCCGCCGTCGGCCTCGTAGTCGCCTCGCTGGTCGTGATCGGCAACCCGGATCTGGCCGCACCCGGTCCGCAACTCCTGCCATACCAGGCGTACGACTCCTGGCGCTTCACCCTCGGCCTCCTGCTCTGGGGCGCGGGCGTCTGGCTTGCGGTCGGCATCCTCGCGGTGTCGCGTCAGCCGGGGCTCGCCTGGCTCGTGCTGCTGGCGTTCATCCCGCTGCTCGTGGTCGACCTGATCGGCGGCGGCCTGATGCCGAGCTTCGTCCTGGCGCTCCTCGCGGTCGTCGTCCTCGGCCTGGTCGTCCCGGTGATCGTCGGGGTCGTCGGCATCGCGATCGGCGGGGCTGTCCGGCGTCGGAAGCTGCGGACAGCACCGACGGCCTGAACCGTTCGGCCGGCGCTTCCGCTACCGCGCACCCTCGAAGGTCTGCGTCCCGAGCACGGCGAGGAGCTTGAGCTTGCTTGCGGCCTCGGTGTGCGGCGCGGCCGTGAGGACGAGGAGTGCCTGCGACTGGTCCTCGGTGAACAGGGCCTGACAGTCCAGCTCGATGGGGCCGATCTCGGGGTGGATGAGCACCTTGTGGTCCTCGAAGCGCCGCCCGACCTCGTGCGTCGCCCACAGTCGCCGGAACTCCTCACTGTGCCCGGTGAGCGCCTCGACGATCTCGCCGGCCGGCGACTGCGCCCCCAACGAGCCGTAGGCCGCACGCAGCGACGCGACCTGCGCTCGACTCTGCCGGTCCCGGTCCTCGGCGGGGTATCGCTCGCGCTCCTCCGGGTGCAGGAACCAGCGGTAGATCGCGCTGCGTTCCAGGCCCCGGTATCGGTTCGCATCGCCGAACAGCGCCCGGGCCGGGTCGTTCTGGACGAGCGTCTCGCCGAGCGCCGACAGGATCAGCGCGGGTGCGTCGGTGAGCCGGTCGAGGACGCGCAGAAGCGCCGGCGCGACGTAGTCGGTCGCTGCGAGGCGGGTCGGCGCGTTGTGTCCGGCGATCCGATACAGGTAGTCGCGTTCCTCTGCACTCAATCGGAGCGCCCGCGCGAGTGAACCCAGCATCTGCGTGCTCGGCTGCGGACCCCGCTGCTGCTCGAGCCGCGCGTAGTAGTCGGTCGACATCGCTGCGAGCTGTGCGACCTCCTCGCGTCGGAGCCCGGCCGTCCGTCGCCGAGGTCCGCTGCTCAGACCGACGTCCGCGGGCTGCAACGCCGATCGGTGTCGGAGGAGGAAGTCGGCGAGCGCTGGGCGATCCATCCCGCCAGTATCCGCCTCCGCGGCCAGGCGATCCAGGGATCGCGGATCCATGGATCGCCGCACCCTGGTGCGGCCGTCGTCACCGACGGAGACTCGATCCATGCAGATCACCGGAAACACCGTCTTCATCCCCGGCGCGACGAGCGGCATCGGCCTCGCTCTCGCACGACGCCTCCACGCAGCCGGCAACACCGTCATCATCGGCGGGCGACGCACCGAACTCCTCGAGTCGATCGCCGCCGACGAGCCCGGCCTCCACACCGTGCGGATCGACACAGCAGATCCTGCGAGCATCGAAGCCGCGGCGAAGCAGGTCATCGCGGAGCACCCGGAGATGAACGTGCTCATCACGATGGCCGGCGTCATGCGCGGCGAGGACTGGACTGGTTCCGACTTCGTCGCGACCGCCGAGGAGATCATCACGACGAACGTCCTCGGGCCCATCCGGCTCATCGGCGCGTTCATCGAACAGCTCCGCAGCCGACCGGACGCCACGATCATGACCGTCTCCTCGGGCCTCGCTTTCACCCCGCTGCGGGTGACGCCGACCTACAACGCGAGCAAGGCGGCCATCCACATGCTGAGCGAGTCGATCCGCCTCCAGCTGGCGGACACGGGCGTCCGTGTCGTCGAGCTCGTCCCGCCGGCCGTCCGCACCTCGCTCATGCCCGGCCAGGAGGAGAGCGACTTCGCGATGCCACTCGACGCGTTCGCCGACGAGGTCATGGGCCTCATCGAGTCGCAGCCCGACGCCACGGAGATCCAGGTCGAGAACGTCAAGTTCCTGCGCTACGCCGAGGTCCGCGGCGAGTACGACCAGACCGTCGCGATGCTCAACCGCCTCGACCCGCACTAGGCGCGTTCGTTCGCCCGGATCTGCACGAAATCAGGCTGAGATCGTGCAGAATCGGGCGACTCAGCGCGTCCGGAGCCCGCCAGATGGCGGTGCGATGCCGGGAAGACGGGCACGTTCGGCGGGTGAGTCGGGCCGTCGCGAGCAGCAGACTGGGGACACCGTCATCCGCTGTGGACATTGGAGTTCATCATGACCGCGACCGCGAACCACCCGCCCTTCGATCCCGAGCTCGCTGCGGTCCTCGCCGCCGTCGGCGATCTGATGCCCTCGACCCTCACCGCCGACATGATCCCGATGCTGCGCCAGGCGTCGCCGGTCTCGCTCCCCGTGGACGAGATGCTCGCCGAAGCCGGGGTCGAGCGCCGCGATCTGACCATCGCCGGGTACGAGGGTGCCGAGATCTCCCTCTCCGTGCTCGCGCGAGCAGGCAAGACCGGCACCGGGCCAGGCGTGTTCCACACCCACGGCGGCGGGATGGTCATGGGCGACCGCTTCGTGGGGCTCGGCCAGTTCCTGCCGTGGATCGTCGAACTCGACGCCACCGTCGTGACCGTCGAGTACCGACTCGCGCCCGAGTTCCCCGACCCGTACCCCGTTGAGGACTGCTACGCCGCGCTCGTCTGGACGGCGGAGCACGCGCAGGAACTCGGCATGGATCCGGCTCGGTTCATCATCGCCGGAGCGAGCGCCGGCGGAGGGCTTGCTGCTGGTGTCGCGCTCCTGGCCCGCGATCGGAGCGGTCCGGAGCTCGCCGGCCAGGTCCTCATCTACCCGATGCTCGACGATCGTGACGCCACCATCTCGACCGCGCAGATCGACGGGGTCGGCGTCTGGGACCGGGGCAGCAACATCACCGGCTGGACCGCACTGCTCGGCGACCGTGTCGGTGGCGACGACGTCTCCATCTACGCCGCCCCGGCACGCGCAACCGATCTGACCGGCCTGCCACCCGCCTTCATCGACTGCGGCAGTGCAGAGGTCTTCCGTGACGAGGACGTCGCCTACGCGACGTCGCTCTGGCAGGCCGGCGTCCAAGCCGAGCTCCACGTGTGGCCGGGTGGGTTCCACGGATTCGACATGCTCGCGCCGCACGCCGAACTCGCTCGGGCCATGACCGCCGCCCGGAACGCCTGGGTCGCTCGCCTGCTCGCGCCCTGAGGGCATCGCCTGTGACGGTCCGGTTCCCTATGCTGGGTCGTCACAGGCACATCGGAGTGACGCCATGCAGGAACTCGTCGGCCGCCTCACCGCCTTGGATCCCGAGGCGAGTGAAGGTCTGAAGGTCATCGCCTACTTCGACGCGCTCGTCGGGGGCGGGGTGAACACCGAAGCGCTCACCCGTGGAGCAGCCGTTTTGGCCGGGGTACCAGCAGGAGCGCGTACCCCGGAGGCCGCCGTCCGCGTCGATCCCGCCGGCCACCGCCTGCCCGGCGACCCCGCGGACTGGCCGACGCGCACGGTCGCCGGTGACGGGTCCGTCTGGTTGGAACGCGTCGGAGTCGCCCACGCCAACGACGCGATCGTGCTCGAACGGTTCGCGCTCGCCGTGGCCCTACTGCGGTCGCGGCGTCACCCGCAGGCGGACTCGTCGGTGCAGATCCTGCTCGATGCCGACCGTTCCGAGTCGGAACGATCGCAGGCCGCCGAACGACTGTCCCTCTCCGGCTCCGCCCTGCGGGTGATCGCGACGTCACCGTCGGTGCACCCGCTCGGCGGTCCGTCGGCCCTCACGGTCGGCACCGGTGGCGTGCTGCGGGCGACGATCATCAGCGGTCCCGACTCGGTGCCGGGACCGACTACTGTCGACGGCGTCGCCGGAATCGGACGCCCGGGCGTCGCGACCCAGCTGGTGCGATCGTGGGCGGACGCGCAGTTGGCCATCAGCATGACGGACGCCTCCCACCGGGTCGTCGACATCGCGGACCTCGGTATCCTCGCTGACGCGGTCCGGGAGTTGGCCGCCACCGCCGCTGGGGTGCCGGACGTCTCGGCGCTCGCCGCACTCGACGATCGTGCCGTGCGGGTGCTCGACGCGCTGGTGCGAGGCGACAGTGTGCGGTCAGCAGCGCAGGAGCTCGGCATGCACCACTCGACGTTGCAGGGCAAGCACGATCACTTCACCCGGATCCTGGGATACGACCCTCGCGAGCCGGTCGGCCGGGCGCGCTACGAACTCGCCTCGCTGCTGCTCAGATCCATGGGGCGTTGAGTCGCCCCGTTCTGCACGGAATACGGCGATATCCGTGCAGAATCGGGCGACTCAGCGAGCCGCTGCCTCCAGATCCAAGACGACGTCGTCGAGGCCGGCGCCGCTCACCGTCACCGTGATGGCACCGGGCCCGCTCGGCCGGACGATCGCCAGCGCCCGTCCGTCGAAAGTGGTGCGCGTGGTCGCGTCGAAGCGCTCGGTCGTCTTCGGGGTGCCGGTTCCGAAGCCCGCGAGCCGACCCTCGCCCGCGACGCTGACCGAGACCTCGCGGTCGGCGCCGGTGACGAGGACGCCGGCCGCGTCCCGCAGCTCGATCGCGATGAAGGCGAGATCGGTGTCGTCGGCGCGGAGCGTCGTCCGGTCGGCGGTCGCCACGAGCCTGGTCGGTCCGGTGGCGGAGACGAGCGCGGTGCGTCCGACCTCCGCGCCCGAGCGGAACGCGACCGCCTCGAGCGTGCCCGGCCGGTAGACGGTCTCGAACACGGCGAGCTTCGGCCGGCGTCCACCCACCGGCCCACGCGCCACCTCCACACCGTCGAGCAGTAGGGCCACCTCGTCGGCATCGGCGGCGACCTCGACCGTCACCGGCGCGCCCTCGAAACCGGGCCATGTCCACGAGTCGACCGAGTCGCTCCACGCCCACGGGGACTGCATCGTGATCGTCTGCCCGTGCCGTTCCGGTCGGAGCACCGCGATGGCCGGCTCGGACCGCAGACCGAAGACGATCTCCCGGTAGTACGACACCGGCCGCCGCCAGCCGGTGATGTCGAAGTCGCCGCACCACGCGGTGAGGTACGGGAACTCGCGCTCGAGTGCGCCGTTCGCCTCCGGGTCCTCAGCGTAGGAGGTCGCACCGATGCCGACCTCGCCGAGGTAGTCCCAGCCGGTCCAGGTGAAGTCGCCGATCACGTTCGGGTTCACCTCGACGAGCGGCCAGAGGTCGCCGATCTGCGTCGGGAAGGTCTCCGAGCCGACGATCACGCGGTGCGGGAACCGCTCGGCATCGCTCGCGTAGCGGCCGTCCGCGTAATTGAGACCGAGGACGTCGAGGGCTGCACTGGACTCCTCGGTGCGCGTCGTGACGGCGTCGGAGGAACCGATGAGGCTCATCATGTTCGCGCCCGCTTCGCCCATCAGCTCGTTCAACCCCTGGTCCGACGCCATGATGCCGTCCAGATCGTCGAGCACGGCCAGGGTCGCGTTCACGCCGTTCGTCACGAGTCGTGTCGGATCCAACGCGCGCACGTGCTCGGCGAGTTCCCGCGCCTGGATCGCACCGTGCGGGGTGCCGACCTCGACGATCTCGTTGCCGATCGAGTACATGATCACGCTCGGATGGTTCATGTCCTTCGCCACCATCGACTCCAGATCGGCCCGCCACCACTGCGCGAAGTCGAGGGAGTAGTCGTGGTCCGTCTTGCCCCGGCCCCACATGTCGAAGGCCTCGTCCATGACGAGCATGCCGATGCGGTCGCAGGCGTCGAGCATGGCGGGCGACGCCGGATTGTGGGCCGCGCGGATCGCGTTGAAGCCGGCGTCCTTGAGGAGCTGGATACGCCGTTCCTCGGCGCGCGCGATCGACGCTGCACCGAGCGGACCGTTGTCGCTGTGGACACAGGCGCCGCGCAGGAGCACCGGCTCGCCGTTGATGCGGAGACCCTTCCGAGGGTCGACGGTGACCGTGCGGATGCCGTGGACCGTGTGGACGACGGCCGCCTCGTCGGCGGGTCGGTCGTCGACCTCGAGCGAGGTCCTCGCCGAGTACAGTGCCGGCGAGTCGACGCTCCACAGGGCTGCGTCCGGCACGTACAGGCGCTGGCGGATGAGCGCGCTACCGCCTGGCGCGACGGTGACCGGCGTGCGCTCGCCCTCCACCACGCTCCCGTCCGGGCCGGCGAGTTCCGTCACGAGGACGCGCGCGCTCCTGGTGAGACCCCGGTTGACGATGGTCGTCGCCACTTCGAGCACCGCCTGGTCGTCCTCGATCCGGATCGTCGTGATGCGGACACCGTCGGGTTCGACGTGCGTGGGCTCGTCGACGTGCAGGAGGACCGGGCGGTGCAGGCCGGCTCCGGCGTACCAGCGGGAGTCCTGCCCTGCGCGGGTCTCGATGCGCAGCGTGTTCGTCTCGCCGAAACGGAGGAACGGGGTGAGCTCGACGAAGAAGCGCGCGAAGCCGTCGGCACGATTGCCGGCGAACTCGTCGTTGAGGTACACCATCGCGTGACGGAACGCGCCCTGGATCTCGAGCCGGACGATGCGACCGGACCACTCGGCGGGGACCTCGAAGGTCTTCACCTGGCTGAACGCGCCGGCGGGGAAGTAGGCGGCCCCGCCCTTGGCGACTGCGTCCGGCGAGCGCTCGGTATCGCGCAGGGCGTCGTGCGGGAGGGTCACGGCCAGCGAGTCGTCGGCACCGCCCTGGACGGCGGCGAACGGGCCTCGGGGTGCGCGGACGATCCAGTCGCCGGTGAACGGGATGGTGGTCATGACGTGCTCCAGTGCAGATCGGGATGACGAAAGTCTTTCGGCGTCGTGCGCCCTGACCCCGAAGGTAGGCTGAGCGGCCAGGCGTCGTCAACGCGTCGATTCGAAACTGTTTCGCTAGGCTGGGCGCGTCGGACGGCTGCCCGCTGCGGGACGAGGGAGAGGCTCCATGGCACGCACACCCATGACGGGTCCGACGCTGGCGTCGATCGCAGAGCGCGCCGGTGTCTCGATCGCGACCGTCTCGAAGGTGATCAACGGTCGTTCGGGCATGTCCGAGGCGACCCGTGCCCGGGTCGAGACGGCCGTGCGTGAGCTCGGGTACCGCCCGACACCCCGGTCGATCCCCGGTGTTCCGCGAACCATCCACGTCGTGTTCGACACCCTGCACAGCGTCTACTCCCTCCGTGTCCTCGACGGCATGGTCGCCGCGGCACAGCGGTCGGACGTCGATCTCGTGACGCGGGTGCTGTCGCCCGGTTCCGGCTTCGGGTCCACGGATGCGACCGGAGACGAGGTGGCGCTCGACCGCAGCTTCGTCGACGGCGTCGCGGCGCGAGGTGCGATCGGCATGATCGTCGTCACGACGCCCATCGCAGCCGACATCGTCGATGCCTGCCTCGACGCGGGCATCGCGCTCGTCGCGGTCGACTCGCCGGATCCGCTCGACCGCTCGGTGGCGAGCATCGGGTCGAGCCATGCGGCCGGTGGTCAGCAGGCGGTCGAGCACCTCGTCGGCCTCGGGCATCGGCGGATCGCCTTCGTGGGCGGACATCCGGCGAATCCCGGCCTTCATGCGCGGGCGATCGGCTATCGAGAGGCGCTTTTGTCGGCCGGTGTCACGCTCGACCCAGGGCTCGTCTCGGAGGAGGGGATGGGCACCTCGGCGCGGGCGGTCGAGCGCATGCTCGCACTCGACGACCCGCCGACCGCCGTGTTCGCGACCAACGACGCCGACGCCTTCGCCGTCATCCGCACGGTCGTCCAGGCCGGTCTCCGCGTGCCGGAGGACGTGAGCGTAGTCGGCTACGACGACACGTACTCGGCGATGCTGACCGTTCCGCTCCTGACGACCGTCCACACCTCGATGCACGACATCGGCCGGGCGGCGGTCGACACCGTCCTCCGCCTGCATGCTGGCGAGCGGCCGTTCTCCCATCACCTCGAGCTCGCGACGACGCTCATCGCGCGGGAGTCGACGGGGCCGGTCCCGCCCTCGACGCCCTGAGTTGCCCGAATCTGTGCGTTTCAGCCCGAACTTCGAGCAGTTTCGGGCGACTCAGCGGGACGAGCGCGGCAGGCGGAGGTCGTGGAGCGTGAAGCGGCCGACGGGGAGCGCGGCACGGATCCGGGACTCGTCGAAGCGGCGTGAGGGACGGAGATCCGCGGGGAGTTCCGGTGCCGCTGGGGCCGCCTCGCTCACTCCTTCCGCCAGCATCTGTGCCTGCGCCTTCGCCACCAACGGCGTCTTCATGAGGCGTTCCGTCGCGCCCGCGAGCAGGCGGATCGTCCACACGGGGACCGGGACGTACAGCGGGCGGCGTCCGGCCACGTGCGCGATCCGGCGCACGGCCGCACCCAGCTCGAGTTCCTCGGCGCCCATGACCGCGACGGTCGGCTCCGACACCCGGCCCTCGAGTGCTGCGACGAGGACGTCGACGGCGTCCGCGACCGGCACCGGACGCACGCGGCGCTCGCGGTAGCCGACGGTCGCGAACACCGGGACGGTGCGGACGGCCTTGGTGACGTGATCGACCATGTGGTCGCCTGCGCCGTAGATCATGCCGAACTTGAGGACGGTGTGCGCGATGCCCGAGCCCCGCACGATCTCCTCGGCCGCCCACTTCGTCTCGTGGTATCCGGAGCCGCAGTCGGGGCGCGCGCGGAGGAAACTCACCAGCACGATGCGACCGACGCCGGCGCGACGGGCCGCGTCCACGACCGCCCGGGTGCCGTCGACGTGCACGCGCTGGAAGGTCTGGTCGCCGAGCTCCCGGTTGATCCCGGCGCAGTGCGCGACCGCGTCGCAGTCGGCGAACGCGGCGGTCAACGCCTCGACGTCGTCGATCTCCACGCCGGTGCGTCGGGAGACGACGACGATCTCGTGCCCGTCGTGCTGCAGTCGCTCGGCCAGGTGTCGTCCGACGAACCCGGTCCCACCGGTGATGGCCACTCGCATGCTGTCTCCTTCGCTTGTTAGCAATATAGCGAAACTGTATATCGCAATTGTGCTAGATTGCAAACATGGCAGATACAGCGTCGGACATCTTCGCCGCGCTCGCTCATCCGACGCGGCGGCAGATCCTGCAGGACCTCAAAGACGGCGAGCTCGCCGCGGGGGAGATCGCCGCACGCTTCGACGCCACCGGTCCGACCATCTCGCGGCACCTGAGCGTCCTGCGCCAGGCCGGCCTCGTCTCCGAGCGCCGCGATGCGAACCGCATCCTCTACTCACTCGTCGGTGAGCGCCTCGCGCTGTCGGTGGGCGACTTCCTGTCCACCGTGTGCCCGGAGCAGATGGTCCTGCGTGAGGTCCGCAAGCGCCGGACCGCGTAGCTCGGTCTCGATCCGGCGCTGAGTCGCCCGAAGATGTCCGATTCCGCCGCGATCTCGAGCCGTTTCGCGCGACTCAGCGCAGCCCGCGCGTGACGCTGCGGACGATCGTCTGCGTGGCGGCCTCTCCGGCGCGGGTCGGCAGTAGTGCCCAGACGTGGAACTGTCCGGTGCCCTCGTGGTAGTCGACGGTGACGCCGGCCGCTTCGGCTCGGTCGACGAGCAGCTCTGCGTCGGGGTTGAGGACGTCGCGGGTCCCGCTCAAGAGCGTGAGTGGTCCGAGCCCGGCGAAGTCGCCGAAGAGGGGGCTCACGGTCGGATCGGTGATGTCCAGATCGCCGCGCCAGTGCTCCGCGAACACGCGCCCACCGGGCGTCGCCAGCCAGGGGTCGCTCGGCTGCACGAGGGGGATCCGCGGGTTGCTCCAGGTGAGGTCGAGCGCCGGTGACAGCAGGGTGGTCATCGGCAGGACGACACCCTCGTCCCGGAGTCGGAGCGCAGCCGACAGGGCGATCTGACCGCCGGCCGAGTCGCCCGCGAGGACGGTCGGCCCGTGCCGCTCGATGCTGCGCCGGACCAGCTCGACGACGCCGTTCTGCGCCACCGCCGCGGTGCCGTAGGGCACGAGCGGGTAGATCGGGAGTGTGACCACGGCGCCGGTCTCCGCGGCGATGGTGGCCGCCAGCGTCCAGTGCTGCGGTGCGATCTCGCCGACCCAGCCGCCGCCGTGCGCGTACACGACCCCGCCGATCGCCGGTCGTCGCGTGGGGGACACGGTGTACACCGGCCACTCTCCGAAACGTTCGACGTCGACCCGGACGTCGCTGCGGAGGGTGCCGGGCGGACCGTAGGACGCCGGCCGGAGGGTGCGTTCCCGGATCCGGCGGCGCGCGCCGGCCTCACTCACGAAGGCGCGGTTCGCGCGGATCAGTCGGAGCGCTGGGCCGACGACGACGCCTGGGATGGTGAGCACGGTGCCTCCGCGGTTGACGGGTTCCTGGGGCTCGCCACGGTAGCAGCGCAGGCTGGGCAGGAGTCCCCGTCATGCTGGAGGTGAAGCGCTCCGACGGGTCTTCGTCGTGGGACACTGGCAGACGGCGTCGACGTGCCGATCGCGCCGCAGCAGCCCGTCCCGAAGGAACCGCATGCCCGAGCTGAACCCCGTCGTCATCGAGCGAGTCGCCTGGGACGACGAGCGGGCCGTGCGGCTCCGCGCCGCGATGGACGAGGAGATGGACGCACGGTACGCGTCGGCCTGGGAGGACTGGGACCCCGAGGCCGCCGAGCGAGCGCTGACCGCGTTCACCGTCGATCCTGCCGACATCAGTGCGACCTTCCTGGCCCTCATCGACGGCGAGCCGGTCGGTCACGCCGCCCTGCGCCGACTGCACGGCGAATGGGAGCTCAAGCGCGTCGTCACCCTCCCGGCTCACCGCGGGCGGGGCGTCTCGAAGCGTCTGATCACCGCCGTCGAGGACACCGCCCGTGCCGAGGGGGCGTCCCGCCTCATCCTGCAGACCGGCGACCGCCAGCCCGAGGCCGTGCGGCTCTATGAGTGGCTCGGCTACGAGCCCATCCCGATCTACTCGCCGTACGAGGTCATCCCGATGTCGCTCTGCTACGCCCGCCCGCTCCGCTGACGCTCGGCAGCGCGGCTGTCTCCGCTAGTGAGTAGCTTTCGCGGGCTGGTTCCGTGACCGCAGGCGCGAGATCCCGGTCACGATCGCGACGACGATCAGACCGAGGACGAGTCCGAACACGGCGGACATCGCGGTGTCGGCGATCCAGACGACGACCGGTCCGGCGGCCTCGATCGCGTGGGTGACGACGTGCAGGAGGTCGTACGGGCCGTGCCAGAACGTCTCGGCGAGGTTCGCGATCACGAGGTGGCCGCCGACCCAGAGCATCGCGACCGTGCCGACGACGCTGATGACGCGGAAGACCGCGGGCATCGACGCGACGATCCGTGCACCGGTGCGGCGGACGCCGCGTGACGGGTTCTTCATGAGCCGGAGTCCGATGTCGTCGATCTTCACGAGCAGGGCGACCGCGCCGTAGACGACCGCGGTCATGACGAGGCCGATGACCAGGAGGGCCCCCAGCGTCATCCAGATGCCGAGCCCGGAGTCGAGGCTGGCGAGGGAGATGAGCATGATCTCCGTGCTGAGGATCAGGTCGGTGCGGACCGCCCCGGAGACCAGCTTCTTCTCGTCGCGGACGTCCTCCTCCGCCTCCGCGTGGTGCATGCCGAACCACTCCATGACCTTCTCCGCACCCTCGAAGCAGAGGTAGGTGCCTCCGATGATGAGGAGGAACGGCAGCACCCAGGGCGCGAACGCCGTGAGTAGCAGGGCGATCGGGATGATGATGACGAACTTGTTGATGAGGCTGCCGCGGGCGATCCGCCACACGACCGGCAGTTCCCGCGCGGGGGTGAGCCCCTGCACGTACTGCGGGGTGACGGCCGCATCGTCGATGACGACGCCGGCGGTCTTCGCACTCGCCTTGAGGGCTGCGCTGAGGATGTCATCGACAACGGCGAGCAGGCCGACCGACATGTGCTTCTCCTTGGCTCGGGGGTCACACCGCTGCGGGCTCGGCGGGGACGGAGTCCACAGTACTGTCGCGATCGCCGAAGGGTGTACTGCTGGACACTCCCTCGCCGACGTGCACGGCCGTAGCGTCGTCCGTATGCAGATCCAACCGAAACCCGCGACGATCAAGAACCCCGCCGAGCAGTTCACCGGCGACGTCTACCTCGACCTGCTGGCCGCGCCGCAGCAGGACGGCCAGCACATGGTGGTCGCAAAGGTGCGGTTCCTCCCCGGCGCCCGCACCGCATGGCACTCGCATGCCAACGGGCAGACCCTCCACGTCACCGAGGGAGCCGCCCTCATGGGCACGCGCGACGGTGCCGTTCTCGTCGTCCAGCCGGGTCAGACGGTCTACACCCCGCCCGGCGAGGAACACTGGCACGGGGCCACGCCGGACGACTACATGGAGCACCTCGCGATGTTCGAGCAGGCGGACGACCCGGCCACGAGCACCACCTGGCTCGAGCACGTCGCCGAAGCCGACTACCACCGCCCCTGACCGACTGCCCGACCGCGACCCCGCTTCTCCGCTGTGGAGAAGCGGGAGTCCTCCCCAGAGGTAGGGAGGCCTCCCTTCCATGCGGATGCCACCCCGGTACTGTTGGCACTCACGACAGATTGGGGATTTCGAATGGTCGAGACCACACCGCGCCGCTCACGGTCGGCAGTGCTCGCGCTGACCTTGACGATCGGAACGCTCGTCGCGGCGGCGATCATCGGCGGATACTTCATCATCGTCGGCGATCAGGCCGACATCGCCGGGCGGGTCTGGCTCACGCTGCTGCTGCTCGCGGCCTTCGTCGGTGCCGTGTCGCTCGACGCCGCAGCCGGCCACGGACCCAACAAGTGGTACCTCGCGGTGTCGACGTTGGTGAACATCTTCCTCGTCACCGTCGGCCTCCTGAAGCTGTGGAACGGGTGGCTCCAGCCGCCGAACACCTCCGACGGGTTCGTCTGGTCCACGCAGATCATGCTGTTCCTCGGCATCCTCATCATCGTGCGTCTCGCGCTCATCATCATCCAGGTGTACTTCCTCCACTTCGTCACCCGCGCCACGTCCACCGTGGTCAGGGCCACCGGCATCGTGACGATCGCGCTCATCATCGCCACGGTCCTCGTGCTCGTGCTGCCCATGGCGTTCCCCGAGGGCACCTGGGCTGACTGGTGGTGGCGCATCGCCGCGGCCACGACGCTCGCTGCGGCGATCTCCGCCGTGATCCCCGTGATCGTGCGGGCGTTCTCGCCGAAGCCGGAGGGCGAGCGGGTGAGCTACGGGCAGCAGCCGTACCGTCCGGAGGTCTACCAGCAGGCCGCACCTGGTTACCCCGTGCAGGGTTACCCGGGTCAGCAGGGATACCAGGGCCAGCAGGGCTACCCGGGACAGCAACCGCAGCAGCCGTACCAGGGGCAGCCGTACCCCCAGCAGCCGTACCAGGGGCAGCAGCAGCCGTATGGCGGCCAGCCGAACCCCGGCCAGCCGAACCCCGGCCAGTATGGGCAGGGGCACCCGGGGCAGGGCTACCAGGGGCAGCCATACCAGGGGCAGCCGGCCCCGCAGCAGCCCACCCCGCAGCAGCCGGGCCAGCAGTGGCCCACGCCCTCCTGGCAGGGGTCCGCGCCCGGGCAGCCTGCTCCCGCACAGCCCGCGCCGCAGCAGTGGGGGCCTCCGCAGCCACAGGCTCCGTCGTCGCCGGTTCCTCCTGCGCCTCCGCAGCAGGAACAGCGTCCGCAGGAGTCCCGCCCTCCGCAGGAGCCGAAGCAGCCTCCGATGGCGCCGCAGTCGACGGACCCGCAGAGCCCGCCGCCCGCCGAGTAGGCGAACCGACCACGAGCCGGCTGGAAGCCCACCGCTTCCAGCCGGCTCCGTCGTCGGTCGCACTCGAAGCCGCGCTTCACTTGCGCACAATTGCGTAGGTGTGTCGGGCATGTCCTCGCCCAGCGGCGGATGTGGCGATGCGCTCGCTCCGTGAGGATGGAATCGGCGCGGTGCGACCGCCCGCCGCCGACTCCTCACGATGGGTGACGATGCGCAAGCTCCTGAAGGTTCCACTGATCTCGATCGCCACGATCGCCGGCCTCGTCGCAGCGGGTCTCGCGACGACGAGCATCGTGAACGCCGTCGCGAGTTCGTCGGAAGCGGGCGACCTGCAGCCCTATGGGCAGTTGGTCGACGTCGACGGCAAGGACATGAACGTCGTCATCAGTGGTTCCGGCGCCGAGACGATCGTCCTGCTGCCCGGGCAGGGCACCGCGGCACCCGGCCTCGACTTCGAGCCGCTCGTCGACGAGCTCCGCGATCAGTACCGGGTGGTGGTGGTCGAGCCGTTCGGCTACGGCCTCAGCGATCAGACGGACGTGCCCCGGACCTCGGCCAACATCGCCGGCGAGGTGCACGCCGCCCTGCAGCACCTCGGCATCGACCGCTACGTCCTCGCCGGACACTCGATCGCCGGCATCTACGCCCTCGAGTATCTGGAGCGGTTCCGCGCCGAGGTGACGGCGTTCATCGGGATCGACACGAGCGTCCCGACCCAGCCCGGAAGTGACGAGCCGACACCGACCGACGGCGTCGAGACGCTGAAGGCCCTCGGCATCCTCCGCTTCCTCACCGCCAGCGCGCCCGACCCGTACGAGGGCCTCCCGTACGACGCCGACACGAAGCGCCAACTCGCGATCCTGACGAACCGCAATGCGATGTCGCCGACGCTGCTCGACGAGATCGCCCACACGCCTGGCAACTTCAAGGCGGCCCGATCCCAAGCGTTCCCGGCCGACCTGCCGATCCTCATGTTCGTCGTCGGCGACGACCCGGAACTCTCCGACTGGGTGCCCCTTCACGAGGAGCAGCTCGCCGGAGTCGACCGGAGTGAACTCGTCCGACTCGACGGCGGCCACTACCTGCACCACACCGAGGCGACGGTGATGGGCGAGGACATCAAGCGGTTCCTCGCCGACACGCCGGGAGACTGAATCCCCGGCCGATCCGGGCTGGCGTGTCGTCGGATGTCGGGTTAGGCTCACTCTCTATCGAACGTATGTTCGAACGACGGGAGGCCACGCATGTTGATCACGAGCACCGAGATCGCGGTCTGGACGACGCCGGCAGGCGTGCCGGAGCGACTGTTCTGGGATGGAGCCCGGTACCTCGTCACCGACACCCCGACACCACTCGAGCCGAACGTCTCGTTCGTCACCCATCCGCCCGCGGCGACCCCCGCCTGGCGGTTCCAGGCGACCGCTGCAGACGGCCGGTCCTTCGTCTTCGACATCCGACTCGACACCGCGCGCGGACGCTGGCAGCTCCTCCGAGCGTACGAATGAACCGCTCGGACCGTCGCCCGCGCCGACGTCGCTCCGGGTGTCAGGCGGCCGGCTGCAACCGCACGACGATCGCCTTCGAGACCGGGGTGTTGCTCCGGTCGGCCGTCGAATCGAGCGGGACGAGGACGTTCGCCTCGGGGAAGTACGCCGCGGCACATCCACGAGCGGTCGGGTAGGAGACGACGCGGAAGCCGCGGAGCTCCCGATCCGGCTGCCCGGCCCACTCGCTGAAGACGTCCACCGTCTGCCCGTCGTCCAAGCCGAGGTCGCGGAGGTCGTCCGGGTTGACGAAGACGACGTTCCGGCCCTTCTTGATGCCGCGGTACCGGTCGTTCAGGCTGTAGATCGTCGTGTTGAACTGGTCGTGCGAGCGCAGGGTCTGCAGGAGCAGCCGACCGGGCGGGCAGTGGATCGGTTCGAGCTCGTTGACCGTCAGCAGGGCGCGCCCCTCGGGGTTCGTGAACGTGCGGGAGTCCCGCGGTCCGTTCGGCAGGACGAAGCCGTCCTCGCGGCGGATCTGCTCGTTGTACCCCTCGCAGCCCGGCACGACCCGTCCGATGTGTTCGCGGATCGTGTCGTAGTCGTCCTCGAACGCCTGCCAGGCGATGCCCGAGTCCTCACCGAGCGTCGCACGCGCGAGGCGCGTGATGATCGCGACCTCGGAGAGCAGACCGGGCGCTGCCGGCGGGATGCGGCCGTGCGAGGCGTGGACCGCGCACACCGAGTCCTCGACGCTGACCATCTGCGGTCCGCTCGCCTGCAGGTCGATCTCGGTGCGCCCGAGGGTCGGCAGGATGATCGCCGCTTCACCGGTGACCGCGTGCGACCGGTTGAGCTTCGTGGAGATCTGCACCGACAGCTGCGTTCCGCGGATCGCGGCCTCGGCAGCGGCCGTGTCGGAGATCGCCGCGACGAAGTTGCCGCCGAGCGAGATCCACGTGCGGACCTCGCCCCGCTGCATCGCTCGGATCGCGTTCACCGCGTCGACCCCGTGCTCCCGTGGCATCGGGACCGCGAACTCGCGCTCCATGGCAGCGAGGAAGGATTCGGGCATCTGCTCCCAGATGCCCATCGTCCGGTCGCCCTGCACGTTGCTGTGCCCGCGGATCGGCGACGCACCGGCGCCCGGCTTACCGATGTTCCCGCGGAGGAGGAGCAGGTTGATGATCTCCTTGATCCCGTTGACCGCCGCCTTGTGCTGGGTCAGACCCATCGCCCAGGTGACGATCGTCGCGTTCGAGGCGATGTAGCGTTCGGCGAGTTCGTCGATCTGCTCGCTCGTGAGGCCGGTCGCCTCGAGCACCGCCGCCTCGTCGAGGTCGGCCAGGTGGGCCGTGAGCTCCTCGAGTCCGAGGCAGTGCTCGGCGAGGAACGCGTGGTCGAGGATCGTCCCCGGAGCCGCCGCCTCGGCCTCCAAGACCCGCTTCGAGACCGCCTGCAGCAGCGCCATGTCGCCGCCGAGCCGGATCTGCAGGAACTGGTCGGAGATGACCGTGCCGCGCCCGACCATGCCGCGGACCGTCTGCGGGTTCTTGTACCGCTCGAGCGCCGCCTCGGGGAGCGGGTTCACCGAGACGATCGTCGCGCCCGCCTGCTTCGCGTCCTCGAGCGCCGTGAGCATGCGTGGATGGTTCGTGCCCGGGTTCTGGCCCATCACGATGATGAGGTCGGCCTGCTCGAAGTCCTCGTACCGGATGGTCGACTTCCCGACGCCGATCACCTCGCCGAGCGCCGTGCCGGTGGACTCGTGGCACATGTTCGAACAGTCGGGGAGGTTGTTGGTCCCGAAGGCGCGCACGAAGAGCTGATAGACGAAGGCCGCCTCGTTCGACGCGCGGCCGCTCGTGTAGAAGACGGCTTCATCAGGGGACGCCTGCCCACGCAGCTGATCGCCGACGATGGCGAACGCCTCATCCCAGCTCACCGGCCGGTAGTGGTCCGAACCGGCCGGCTTGTAGACGGGCTCCGACAGCCGACCCTGCATGCCGAGCCAGTACTCCGACTTGTCGGCGAGATCGGTGAGCGAGTGTTCGGCCCAGAACGCGCTCGGGATGACGACCGGCGTCGCCTCCCAGATGACGGCCTTCGCGCCGTTCTCGCAGAACTCGAGCTTCTTGCGGTCGTCCGGGTCGGGCCAGGCGCAGCTCATGCAGTCGAAGCCGCCGCGCTGGTTGATCGAGGTGAAGAGTTCCGCGGTCCGCTTCGGCCCGAGCTGCCGGAGGGCGGGCTCCATCGAGTGCAGGATGCCGGGCAGGCCGACGGCGACGTGCTTCGGGTGGGTGACCTCGATGTCGGCGTCCGTGACGTCCTCGACGGGCGGTTCGGTGCTCATGCGTTCGCTCCGGTCTGGAGTGCTGCTGGCGCCGAGCCTTCGGCCGGGTCGGCAAGGCGATGCGCTCCGCTGTAGACGACCATCGAGTCGCCGCGGAGGAATCCGACGAGCGTCATCCCGAGTTCGGTGGCCAGTTCGGCGGCGAGCGACGACGGAGCGGAGACGGCGGCGAGCATCGGGATGCCGGCCATCGAGGCCTTCTGCGTGAGCTCGAAACTCGCGCGCCCAGACACCATCAGGACCATGGAGCGGAGGGGGAGCAACCCCTCCTTCGCCGCCCATCCGACGACCTTGTCGACGGCGTTGTGCCGGCCGACGTCCTCGCGGAGGACGAGCATCTCGCCGGTGCGGGCGTCGAACAGGCCGGCCGCGTGCAGGCCGCCGGTGCGCTCGAAGACCGCCTGCTGTGCCCGGAGACGGTCGGGGAAGGTCACGAGGAGCGCCGGGTCGAGGCGGAAGTCGTCGTCCGCGACGGAGTAGCGAGAGCTCGTCCGGACGGCGTCGATGCTCGCCTTGCCGCAGAGGCCGCACGAGCTGGTGGTGAAGAAGTTCCGTTCCAGGCTCGGATCGGGGGCGGGGACGCCGGGGGACAGGGCGACGTCGAGCACGTTGTACGTGTTGACGCCCTCGTCCGTCGCTCCGGCGCAGTAGCGCGCGGTCCGGACGTCGTCACCCCGGCCGATGACGCCCTCGGAGACGAGGAAGCCGATGGCGAGGTCGACGTCGTGGCCGGGCGTCCGCATCGTGATGGCGAGCGAACGACCACCGACACGGATCTCGAGTGGCTCCTCGACGGCGAGGACGTCCTCGCGGGTGCGCGCGGGCTGTCCCACCGTGATGCGGGTGACGCGTCTGCGCGCCGTGATGCGAGTC
Organism: Plantibacter sp. T3; assembly: GCF_902506515.1. NCBI lineage: Bacteria > Bacillati > Actinomycetota > Actinomycetes > Micrococcales > Microbacteriaceae > Plantibacter > Plantibacter sp. T3. Next base: position 1,002,093 of record NZ_LR733286.1, read on the forward strand.
ATGGCTCATGGCTATCACCCCCATCGGACGAGGGCAAGGTGCCTCACCGGATCCGCAGCCGCCTCGGGGGCTGGATCGCGGCCTAGGCTGGTGCCATGTCCGTCGACGCGATCATCCTCGCGGGAGGGCGGTCCTCCCGTCTCGGCGGCGTCGCGAAGGCGTCGTTATTCCGCGACGGCCGGACGCTCCTCCAGCTCGCGATCGATGCTGCGCGGGCGGCCGGCGGCCGTGTCGTCGTGGTCGGCCCCGAGGCCCGGACGACCGCTCCGGTCCGCTTCGTCCGTGAACGCCCCGTCTTCGGCGGCCCTGCCGCGGCCATCGCCGCAGGCCTGGACGCCCTGCGTGATGGCGTCGCGGCCGAGGGCCCCACGCAGGTTGCCGTCCTCGCCTGCGACATGCCGGATGCCGCACCTGCGCTCGCCGCGGTGCTCGAAGCAGCCGCGACCGGGACCGGCACCGACGGCTGGGTCGCGGTGGACGACTCCGGTCGTGAGCAGTCGCTGCTCGCCGTCTACCACCGGGAGGCCCTGGAACGCCGGGTCGCCGCACTCCGGGCGTCGCAGCCGAGCGGTGACCTCGCGGGTGTCTCCGTCCGCCAGCTGCTCGCCGGACTCGTCCTCCGACAGGTGCCCATTCCCGACGGCGGCTCGGCCGACGTCGACACCTGGGCCGACGCCGCCGAACTCGGGGTCGTCACCGCCGTCGAGTCGCCGACGCCGACCGCGTCCACCACACCGACCGCCGACCCTGAGGAGCGTCTCCGATGACCGATGACCTGCATGCCGTCCTCGCCGACTGGACCGACCGGGTGTCCGCCGAGCTGGAGCTCGGCGACGTCGCGGTCGACATCGACGCCGTCCTCGGACTCGCGGGCACGGCCGCGCACGCCGTGCGGCGTCCGGCCGCCCCGCTCACCACCTACCTCGTCGGCATCGCCGTCGGGAAGGCGCTCGCGAGCGGGGCGGATCCGGTCGCCGCCGCCGAGGCCGCGACCGCGGCCGTCGAACGGCTGGTCGCCTCGGACTCGACCGCATGACGAGGTCCTCCTGGTCGGACGCCCGCAGCATCGCGCATGCGGCGGGTGCCGCGCAGCGGTCCGACGTCGTCGACACCCTGGCGCTCTCCGAGGCTCTCGGACACGTCCTCGCGGCGCCGCTCGTCTCGCCCATTGCGATCCCGCACTACGCCTCCTCGGCGATGGACGGCTGGGCGGTGGCCGGGGTCGGCCCGTGGACCTTGCTGACCGGTGGAGACGCCGAGCGCGCACGATCGGTCGGACTCAGCGACGGTGTCGCGGTCGACGTCCTGACCGGTGGGCTGATCCCGGCGGGCGCCGAGGCCGTGCTCCAGCTCGAGCACGGCGTGGTCGAGCAGAGCGCGGGATCAGCTCGCCTCCACCTCGCGCCGTCCGCACCGAGCGAGGAGCCGCGCCCGGGGCGGCACATCCGGCCCGCCGGAACCGAGTCACCCGCGGGGTCGACCGTCCTCGACGCCGGCACGCGTCTCGGTCCCGTGCACCTCGCGGTCGCCGCCGGTGCCGGCTTCGACCGCGTGTCCGTCGTACCGACCCCGCGGGTCCGGCTGGTCCTCACGGGTGACGAGGTCGTCACGAGCGGCGTGCCCGCGCCCGGGTTCGTGCGCGACAGCTTCGGTCCGTCGCTCCCGGGAGTGGTCGCGTCGCTCGGTGGCGTCGTCACGTCCAGTGTCCGTGTCGGCGACGACGCGTCCACCACGACCGACGCCCTCGGACTGACGAGTGCGGTCGGCGCTCCTGCCCGCCACCAGCGGGACCTCGTCGTGACCACGGGTGGCACCGGCGACTCTCGCGCCGATCATGTCCGAGCGCTGCTCCGCGACGCCGGAGCGGACTTCCTCGTGGACGGCGTCGACGTCCGCCCGGGTGGCCCTGCGCTGCTCGCGCGGCTGCCGGACGGTCGCCTGTTCGTCGGGCTGCCCGGCAACCCGCTCGCCGCACTGCTCAGTGTCCTCACGCTCGTGCACCCGGTGCTCGCGGGCCTCCAGGGACTCGAGCTTCCGGCCCTGCGACCGGCGGTGCTCGCCTCGCCCGTCGACGGGGTCCGTTCCGGGACGGTGCTGCGTCCGTACCGCTCGGTGCACGATCCCGACTCGGCCACGGCGCATGCGGAGCCGACGCCGTGGCACGGGGCAGCCATGCTCCGAGGCCTCGCCGACGCCGACGGTGTGCTCGTGTGCCCGGGCTCCGGCGCGGCCGCGGGCGGCCTGGTACCGAGTCTCGACCTGCCCTGGTGATCGGGCCTCAGGTCAGCGGCCCCGGACGGCTGCCGCCGTCATCAGCTGCAGCAGTTCCTCGCCGGCGAGGATGCCGCGCCGCTCGGTGACCGTCAACGTGTCGATCGTGAAGCCCTCGTCGTCGAGCTCGCCGTGCGCCGGCCGGAACGCGAGGTCGGCGGTCTCCAGCATCGACTGGTCGAGGAGCGAGTCGCCGGCTGCGAGCACGAGTGGGCCGTCGAGGCGGCGGGCGACCTCGCTGACGGCGTCGTGCTTCGTCAGCGTCCGGGGTACGCAATAGAGCTTGCGTCCCTGCAGGGACACCGTCCATCCGAGCCGTTCGCACTCCTGCTCGACCTGTTCGAGCCAGCCCGCCGGGATCGCGTCGCGCTCGACGATCGAGTAGAAGAACAGCGCGTCCGCGACGTTCGTCTTGAGGATCCAGGTCGGCGACGCAAGCTCCTCGAAGCGCGCCAGCGCCTCGTCGAGCGGAGCGGTGTGGTCGGTCAGGTGCGCTCGCACCCGGTCACGCCAGTCGGCGTCCGGGACGCCGTCGACGAGGATCTCGCCGCCGTTGCTCGTAATCGCGTACGCGGGCGCGCCGCCCGGCAGCTGCACCCGCTGATACTGCGCCACCGTCCGCGTCGTGACCGGCATGAACACGGCCTGCGAGCGCAGCTCGATCAGCAGTCGCTCCGACTCGCGCGTCATGAACGAGATCGGCACGCCGTTCCAGAGCTCCGAGACGACGATCGACGGCGCCTCGGGGTCCGGCGTCTCGAGCCAGAACGCCTTCGGCGAGTAGATGAGGGTGCGATCCAGGTCGCAGGCGACGAGGGCGCTCACTGGGCGTCTCCCGCCGCGGCGTCGCTCAACGGGTTGATGAGCCCGACACAGCTGTAGGGCAACCCGGGCACGACCTCGACCGGCACACCGCGCTGCTCGGCCAGCAGGAGCACGTGCGCGACGTCGTCGAGGGCGTCCGGCGACACGAGCACCTTCCACGGCACCCGGCGGAGCAGGACGCGGGTGGTCTCGCCGACACCGGGCTTCACGAGGTTCACGGTCGGGATGTCGTACTGTTCCCGGATCCGCTCGACGGCCTCCCAGCCGATCCAGCTCGGTTCGCGATCGGCCGCCGAGGCCTCCTCCACACCTGCTGCGACGTCGTCGACCACCTCGTCGAAGCGACTGGAGACCGCGTCGAGGAACGCGCCGGAGACGTCGTGACTGCTCAGCTCGCGGTAGAACTTGGCGCCGTGGAACTGGTCGTCGGAGAGCAGCTCGCGGTTGTACACCGTGCGGGACACGAGACCGGAGACGGTGGAGTTCAGGCATGCCGAGGGGATGAGGTAGTCGTCGCGGGTGCCGTAGACGGGCACGCAGTGGCCGGGGTCTGCGAGGACCGCCAGTTCGTCGGAGAAGCGGATGCCGTCGGTCTCGGCGAAGAGTTCCAGCGCCGCCGTCAGTTCGCGGGCGATGGCGCCCTTGCCGGTCCAGCCGTCGACGAACGCGATCTGCTCCGGGTCGTGGTGCGCCGCGAGGTAGCGCAGCGCGGTCCCGTCGACGCCGACCCCGCGCACGATGCTCATCGTGTAGTGCGGCACGTCGATCCCACGGACCTCTTTCGCCCAGCGACGCATGAGGATCCCGATGGGCGTTCCGGCGCGGGCGAGGGAGACCAGCACCGGCCGGTTCGCGCGGGAGGCCAGGACGAGGTCGGTGACGACGCCGACGGCCACCGCGAGACGTCGGCTCGACCGCGCGAGGGCGTCCCGGTAGAGCTCCTCGTACTCGGGGGAGGGCAGGTACTCGATGGGCAGCGACTCGGCGTAGTGCGCGCGACCGCTCTGGATCGCGGCCTCGCGTTCGGAGGCGTCGGCCTCGAGGTGGGTGTCGCCGAGGTCGGTGAGCAGCCAGCGCACCTCCGAGGCGTCGTAGGACCCGAAGTCCGGTCCGGTGAGCGGCTCGGGCAGGGCGGCGGCGTCGATGGTCACGGTGCGGGGTTCCATTCGGCTGGGGTCGGGACGGATTCGGTGAGGAGGACGACGATGACGTGGTCGGTGACGGTCCGCAGCGCCTCGACGACGCCGTCGGGCCGGAGCAGGAGCTCGCGGTCGGCGCCAGGCTCCGGGAACAGGACCACCGCCGCGAACCGCGAGCCGCCGCGCGAGAGGTTGTAGGCGAAGCGGGGTCCGAAGCCGTCGATCGTACGGTCGTGGCTGGTGAAGGACACCGCGCTCGCGATGGCGTAGTCGTCACGGTCGATGACGGCGATGGGGGACCGCGTGGTGGTGGAGAAGCGTGTCGCTCCGCGGGTGCGGTCGAGGTGGGCGGCGACGGCCAGCGGTACCGCGATGAACTCCTCGGAGCCGAGCACCACGACCTCGCCGTCCGCCAGCTCTGGAAGGACCCGGTCGGCGATCGCGGCGGTCACCGCGTCGTCCAGGCGTCCTGGCGCACCGAAGCGCGCGCTCCGCACGGGCGGCAGGTCGGAGGCGTCCACGACGACGACGTCGCCGGCTGTGGTCGATTCAGCGGCCGACGTGGGTGGTGCAGCGTCGATGACCGCTCGCGCTCGGGCGAGGACGTCCTCCGGAAGGTCGACGGCACCCACGCCGAGCGCCACGACGGTGATCCGGGTGCCGAGGCTGTCGGCGAGGTCGTCGAAGCGCTGCCGGTCCGCATCCGAACTGAGGTCGATGAGGCCGGCGACCACCCAGTGCGCCTGCGGCGTTGTGGCGTGCAGCGCGGTGATCGTGTTGCGGACGGTGCGTCCCGTGCTCAACTCGTCGTCGACGAGCACCGTGGTGCCGCCGACCGTGGCCCACGCGGGGTCGCTCGGGTACAGGCGGTGGTCGCTCGCGTGCGAATGCTCCTCCTCGAACGGAGTGAAGGGCACGTCCGCCTCGTGTCTCGTGGAGTGGAGGTACGGCGAGCCGAGCGCGTCGGCGACGATGTGGCCGAGCCCGGTCGCCGTCTCCGCGTAGCCGACGGTGACGAGCTCCGGCCCGGCCACTGGGGCCGCATCACGGAGCTGGGCGAGGTGCTCGCGGACGGCGGTGAGGGCGGCGAGACCGTCAGCGTCCGGCCGTTCCCGACGGGCCAGGAGCTGCGCCACCGTGTCGAACGGAGCCGTCTCCGGGTCGCTGCCGTCGAGCGCGCTCCGCACCAGCAGTCCGAGCAGTTCGCCGGCGGCGAGTGCCAGGCCGGGCACGGTCGGCACGTGTTTGGCGAGGACCGTCGACACGAGCAGCTGCGCGCGTTTGGGGTTGTCGCGGAGCGCGAGACCGACGAGGTCCTCCACCGGGATCAGGCTTCGGGACGCGTTCGAGCGCAGGCCGATGCCGACGGCGTCACTGACGAAGCGGCCCGTCCATACGGTCACCGCATGCTCGTCTCGAGGAGGTCGACGAAGGTCGTCTCCTCCGCTGCCACCCCGAAGGCCTCCGCGCGGAGCAGGGTCTTGCGCGCCCACGCTTGGTGCGGCTTCATCTCGTTCATCTTGTTCCGATACGGGGAGGCGTTGGCACCGCCGCCCACATCGCCGACGACCGAGAGGGCGTCGACGTACTCCTCGTGGCTCACGACCGACATCGCGTGGACGACCGGCACGTGGCTCGGGTGGATGACCGTCTTGCCGAGCAACCCGTTCGCCTGGTCGAGCGCGATCTCGCGGATGAGGCCGTCGAGTCCCTTGAGGAGGAGCTTCTGACGCAGCTGCGCCTCGTTCGCGTCCTGGAACGGCGTCATGCGCAGCTGCGGGCGCATGAGCCGCTCCGCGTTGTGGAAGTGCTCCCAGACCGTGCCGGTGATGACGAAGTCGTCGCCCGGCCGACCGAAGACGTTGACGACGTCGGCGATGACCGAGGAGACGAGTTTCACGTCGTACACGGTGAGGTCGCGCGAGCGCCGGAGCGAGAAGGCGCTCGAGAGGTCGGTGGCGCCGATCCGGACCGCCAGGACGTCCTCGCGGTGGGCCTTGGTGACGTCGACGATCCCGGAGAGGGTGTCGTCGCGGGTCTCGCGGTGGATCATCCGCGGCGACTCGAGGATCGGCATGACCCGGAGGCGACGCGCGCCGTTCGACCCGTCCTGCCCGTAGTCGCGCTGCACGCGACCGAGCGCCTCGAAGAAGCGGTCCGCCACCCCGTCGCTGTTCTCGTACTTGGGGATGACGAAGCCGCTCAGGAGGTCGAGTCCCGGACCGAGGAGTCCGGCGACCCGCTCGAGCTGCTCGGGCGTGCGGACGCGGATGAACAGCAGCGGCAGCACGGGGCGCTTGGACCCCGAGCTCTTGGCGGCGAGCTGCTGCATCGCCTCCGCGACGTTCGTCTCGGCGAACTCGACCGCGTCGTCGGGGACCGAGTCCTCGAGGCACAGCACCATGCTCAGGCAGCCGTGCTTCGCCTGCTTCACGACGTCCTTCGCGAGCGTCGGGCGCGTGCCGGGACTGTAGAGCGTGGCGCCGAGTGCCGCCGCCACGTGTTCCGGCGGGGAGTCGATGCTGATGGGGCTGGGGAGCTTGTGGAACAGCCGCGACGCGCGCTTGTCGTCGACGTAACTGAAGTGGCGCATGGTCATCGTCTCCGGGGTTCGCGGGCGACGACGTACGGCGTCGGCTCGAAGCCGAACTGCTGCAGGAGCGTCTCGAGTGGGATCTCGGCGGGAAGGGGTTCGAGGCGGAGTTCGAGTCTCGACCCGATGCGCAGCAGCGAGACGACCGGCGGTGCGCCGGTGTCGTCAGCGGCGGCGAAGCTTTCGCCGTCGAAGAGCTGCACCGTCAGTGGGTGACCGGCTGTGCCGACGAACAGCGCCCGCCGGATGAGGTGCACGTGCCGGAGCGCGAGGATCGCGTCGCCGCCGTCGAAGCCGAGCAGCGGCCGGTTGCCGGGCGTCGTCACCGGTGTGCCGTCGATGCCGTCGGCCGTCGCGACTCCCGTCACGAGTTCGACGGTCTCCCACACGATCGCCGTCGCTCCGCCGACGATGAGGCTGCCGATCGCGGACTGACGCGGGTCGAGCCGGACCAGTGGGGTCTCGTCGTCGAGGACGCGGACCTCCTCGGCTGTCGGAGCCGGGAAGGGCTGCGGGGTCGTCGGAGCTGCGGCGGGCGTGGTGGCGGGGCGTCCCGACGGCGTAGCGGGAGCGGGCGACGAGGATCCGCCGAGCGAGAGTCCCGTCGACGGTGCCGACGGTGCAGACGGCGCTGCCGATGCCGCCGGGGCAGGGGGTGCGGCGGCGGGCGTCGACGGCCCGCCGAGCGTGAGTCCCGTCGACGGTGCTGCCGACGCGGCGGGCGTTGCGGGGGGAGGTGCCGCCGGGGCGCTCGCCACGGGTTCCGCCTGCGCCACCGGCTCAGGTCTCGGCTTCACCCGACGACGGAGGTAGTCGATGTCCCGTCGCACCGGGGAGGTGTTGAGTGGCACGGCTCAGAGGTCGATTCTGAAGTCGCGTGCCACGCCGGCGAGACCGCCGGCGTACCCCTGCCCAAGAGCGCGGAACTTCCAGTCCGAGCGGTGCCGGTACAGCTCGGCGAGGAGCAGCGCCTGGCTGCTGCGGACCTCGGCGATCGGCACGTCGAAGCGCACGAGCTCCCGACCATCGGGTGTGGCGACGCGGACGAACGCCGAGCGCACGGGAGAGAAGTCACCGGGACCGCGGACGTCGGGGTCGATGTAGAGCAGGAAGGCGATCTTCGACACGGCGTCCGGCACGTGCGACAGCTCGACGTCGATCTCCTCGTCGTCGGCCTCGGACGAGAAGGTGACAGCACCGTCCTGGCTCTCGACCTGGTTGAAGAACACGAGGTGGTCGTCGGACAGCGCCTTGCCGTCGTCGCCGCACATGATCGCCAGCGGCACGGGTTCGCTCTGCGGGCCGCGGCTCGCGATGACGTCCCAGCCGAACCCGATGAGCACGGCGTCGAGACCGGGGTTCTCGGCGGTGAGCGCGGCGTTCGCGCCCGCGATCAGCGACGCCATCAGTGCGCACCCAGCACGAGACCGGCGTCGGGCTCCTGGAACTTGTCGGAGAGGAAGCGACCGTGCGTCGAGAGTTCGGCGATCGCGCCGATGCGGATCTGGTTGAGGAGGTCGCGGATGGTCTCCTCGATGAGCTCCAGCTGACGGGCGAAGACGATCGTGCTGCGGGAGTCGTCGGTGCGGTCCGCGGCCGGCAGCGCGAGGAAGGAGCGCAGCGGGCTGGGGAGGTAGTCCGTCACCATCGCGGCGAGGAGCACGCGCTGCTCGGTCGACGCACCCTGGTCGGCGATGGTCGCGACGACGAGGCGCAACTGGTCGTCGATCTGTCGGAGCTGCGAGGTGAGCAGCGTGGGGAGGTCGCGCCCCACGGAGCGCACCGAGTCGCGGAGTTCGTCGAGGTGCCGGGCCGTCTGCTCGTCCTCGGTCTCACCGACGGGCGCCGGCGTGGCGTCGACGACGCCGAGCGGCTCGGCCCCGCCGGTCCGCAGTGCGTTCAGCAGTCGTCCGAATGCCATCCCTCGTCCCCCTTCGTCCTCAGCGACCCGTGCGCCCGATCACCCGAGCGTGAGGCTACCGCAGTTCGCGCTGCTCGGCCTGACGGCTGCGCTCGAGGTACGGCTTCGCCTTTTCGAGACCAGACTCGAGCGCGTTGACGGTGCCCTCCATGTTCTTGGCGGCTTCGGCACGGAAGGTGTCGATCGCGTCCATGGTCTGGAAGACGTTGTCGAACGCGCGCTGCAGGGTCTCGACGCTGACACCCGCGGTGGAGGCCTGCTGGTGGATGCGCGTGGTCTGGTCCTTCAGCATCTCGCTCGTCTGCAGGATCATGTTGTTCGTCGTGGTGTTGATCGCGTCGATCTGGTCGAGGACCATCTTCTGGTTCGCGAGGGCCTGCGCGACGACGACGGCGGTCCGCAGGGCGGCGATCGTCGTGGTGCGAGCGCGGTCGACACCCTTGATGAGCTCGAGGTTGTTCTTGCGGATGAGGTCCATCGCCAGGTAGCCCTGCACCGAGACGGCGAGCTGCGTGAGGATGTCCTGGTGACGCTGGCGGACGGGGAAGAGGACGTCGGCCTCGAGCTTCTGGGCTTCCTCGATGCGTCCGGAGGAGCGGGCTTCGTCGATCTTGGCGACGCAGGCGGCGTCGAGCGCCTTCGCGAAGACGGCGTACTCACTCAGCGCCTGCATCGTCTCCCAGAGCTGGACCTTCTCGCCGGCGAGGGCGGCGTTGTCCTTCAGGAGCTCGTCCTGGCCGGCCATGAGCGACTTGATGATCTTGTCGAGCTGGGTCTGCGCGGACTCGTACTTCTGGAAGTACTTGGCGAGCTTGTTGCCGCCCGGGATGAACCCGAGGATCTTGCGGCCGACGCCGAGGTCCGCCTGGTTCGGCGTGAGGTCCTCGACCGTGCTGCGGAGGTCGCCGAGCGTGGTCGCGACCTTGATCTGCGCGCTGTCGCCCGAACGCTTCGCACCGGCGACCGAGGTCGACGAGCGGTCGAGCATGCGGGAGGAGTACCCGCTCGACTGCACCATCTCCTTGCCGCCGATCTGGGAGATACCCTCGATCTTCTGCGTGAACTCGGGCGAGCGCGGGTCGAGCGTCGCGACCTCCGTCACGAAGGAGCGCGCCTGCTGCTGGATCTCCGTCTGGCGCTCCGCCGGGACGGGGACCATGCCCGGTGCCTCTTCGGCCTGCACGACGTCCGGTGCATCCGGAGCGTGCAGCACGAGAGAGGCTGCTGCCTGTTCGTTGGCGTCTGGCGGAGTGAGTGGCGTGCTCATGCGGTCGACCTTGCTCTCGTGTGTGGCTTGCTCGTGGTGGAGGCGTCGGTGCTCAGCCGAGCGGGACGCCGAAGTCGCCGGCGATGCCGGCGAGACCGGTGGTGTAGCCCTGGCCGACGGCCTTGAACTTCCACTCGGATCCGTTGCGGTAGAGCTCCGAGAACAGCATGGCGGTCTCGGGGGCGGCGTCCTCGCTGAGGTCGAAGCGGACGATCTCGGTGCCGTCCTGGTCGACGATGCGGCAGTACGCTCCGCGGACCTGGCCGAAGTTCTGGCGTCGCTCGTCGGCCTTGTCGATCGACACGGCGATGATCACGCGCTCGACGTCTGCCCCGACCGCGTTCAGGTCGACCGAGATCTGCTCGTCGTCGCCCTCGCCGTCGCCGGTGCGGTTGTCGCCGAGGTGCTTGACGGAGCCGTCCGCCGAGGCGGGCTGGTTGTAGAAGATGAAGTCGGCGGAGGAGCGCACCTTGCCGTTCGCGCCGACGAGCAGCGCGGAGGCGTCGAGGTCGAAGGCCTCACCGCTCGTGGTGCGCGGGTCCCACCCGAGACCGACCGTCGCGACCGTCAGGCCGGGGCTGGTCTTGGTGAGCGAGAGGTTGTTGCCCTTTTCGAGGGTGAGTCCTGCCATGGTGATCGCTTCTCCTTCGGAACTGCGCTGGCGCGCGGGGGACTGCTGCGGGTGGTGCTCAGAGGGCCTGGGCGGCCGGGCCGAGGAGGTCCATGACGGAACGCCCGTTGGCGCGCTCGCCGATCGCCTTGAAGGTCCAGCCGTTGCCCTCGCGCGAGACCTTCGACATGATCATCGCGGTGTGCGGACCGGAGTCGGTGAGCTGGTAGCGGGCGACCTCGGGCGAGCCGGGGGTCGAGTCGTCGATGATCCGGCTGAAGGCGTTCTGCACGGTGTCGAAGGTCTGGCGGCTGTAGCTGCTGATCACGAACACGATCTGCTGGACGGACGGGGCGACCCTCGAGAGGTCGACGAGGATCGTCTCGTCGTCGCCGTCGCCGGCACCCGTGAGGTTGTCGCCGGTGTGGCTGGCCGAGCCGTCCTTGCTCGCGAGCTGCTGGAACCAGATGGTGTCGAGCACCTTGCCGGTGGCGTCGAAGAAGATCGCTGAGGCGTCCAGGTCGATGTCGGGTGCGGACGAGCGGCCGAAGAAGCCGCGCTTCACCGGTGCGACGCCGTCCCAGCCGAGACCGAGGCGGATCCGCGTGAGCGAACCGCCGTCCTGCTTCGTCAGTGAGAGCGACTGACCCTTTTCCAGACTCAGACCCATGGTTCCGTCTCCTAGATGCTTCATCGTGTTGCTGGTGGTGAGGTGTGGGACGTGCGCCCCCGGCCGAAGCTGGAAGCGCACGTCCACGTTATCGGTTCAGCCGGGCGAGCGCCCGGATTCCCGGTCCGTTCAGAGCAGGCCGCGTGAGTCGGAGCTCTTCGCCTGCAGCTCGTGGGCCCGGGCGAGCAGCCGCTGGAGCTCTTCGTCGTCGGCCGCCTTCGCCTGGTGCTTGGGCTTCAGGTTCGCGAACGACTTCTGGCGCTCGACCATGCGGGTGTAGCTCGTCTCGAGTTCGACCTCGTCCACGTGGTGACCGTCCGGGATGTCCTCCGGGGAGTCGGCGTGGTCGACGATCTTCTTCGCCTGGGTGCGGGCGTCGCTGATGATCGTGTGTGCACGACCGGCCGGGCTGAGGAGAGAGGCGAGGACCGTGACGGTCAGGATGCCGATGATGACGATGAGCGACAGGCCAGTGCTGATCTCGAACACCGGGATGTGCTCGCCACCGTTGAGGAACGGCAGGGTGTTCTCGTGGAGCGCGTGCAGGACGAGCTTCACACCGATGAATCCGAGGATCGCCGCCAGGCCGTAGCTCAGGAAGATGAGGCGGTCGAGCAGGCCGTCGATGAGGAAGTAGAGCTGACGGAGGCCGAGCAGCGAGAACGCCGTCGCGGTGAAGACGATGTACGGGTTCTGCGTGAGGCCGAAGATCGCGGGGATCGAGTCGAGCGCGAAGAGCAGGTCGGTGCCGCCGATGGCGACCATGACGAGCAGCATCGGCGTGAGGACCTTCTTGCCGTTCTCGATGGTGACGAGCTTGTCGCCGTCGTAGCGGTCGGTCGTCTTGAAGAGACGCTTGGCGAGACGGATGACGAAGTTGTTCGCGTCGTCGCTCTCCTCCTCCGGGCGGAGGAGCTTGATCGCCGTGAAGATGAGGAACGCGCCGAAGATGTAGAACAGCCAGGACCAGGCGTTCACCGCGGCGGCACCGAGGAAGATGAAACCGGTGCGGGCGATGAGGGCGAAGACGATGCCGAAGAGGAGCACCTTCTGCTGGTCGGCCCGCGGCACGCGGAAGCTCGACATGATGATGAGGAAGACGAAGAGGTTGTCGACCGACAGGGCCTTCTCCGTGATGTAGCCGGCGAAGTACTCGGATCCGAGTGTGCCACCGCCGAAGAAGAGGACGCCGAGGCCGAAGACGATGGCGATACCGACGTAGAGGGCCGACCACTTCGCGGCTTCCGGCAGCGTCGGCTCGTGGGCCTTGCGCACGTGGAAGATGAAGTCGAAGGCGAGGAGGGCCAGAATGCCGACGATCGTCAGCAGCCAGACGTATCCGGGGATTTCCATGGGCTGTGTTCTCCGCAGCGCTCGAGGTGGGGGACGGGTGATGTTTAGTTGGTGCCGTCCCACTATATAGTTGGTATGGTCGAACCAACACCCGAACGCACGTATTCAGAAAGAATTCAGCTATGAGCGATGACGTCGACCCCGCCGAGGCGGGAGCCGTCATCCAGGCGTCCCTCGCGACGGTGCTCCGGTGGTCCACCAGGGCCGACAACCGGCGTTCACTGCACGACGCCGAGGGTGCCGCCCTCACCGCCACGGACGCGTGGCTCCTCGAATACGTCATCACCGCCGGGCCGATCCGCATGTCCACGGTCGCGGGCTGGATGGACGTCGACAAGTCGACCGCGACGGCCGAGGTGCGTCGCCTCGAGGAGGGCGGTCTCGTCGTCCGGGCGACGGATCCGAGTGATCGCCGCGCAGTGCTCGTGAGCGCGACGGAGGAGGGACGGACCGCCCTCGAACGACACCGGCAGGCGGCGCAGCAGGTCTACAACACCCTCGTCGGCAAGTGGAGCGAGCGCGATCGAGCGGAACTCGCCCGGTTGCTCTCGCGGTTCGTCGACGAGTTCTCCTGGGTCAGCGACGCCGTCTCGCAGCACAACGCGAGTCGCTGACCGGACGGCCTCACGGGTCGACGCGCACGGGGATCGGCCCCGTCCGCTCCGCCCGCGGTCCGTACACCCAGAAGCGGTAGAGCACGAAGCGGAACGCGGAACCGAGGGCCAGCCCGACGATGTTCGCCGACACGTTGTCCGCCAGCGGCGTCGTCAGGTGCATCGCGTCGTGGGAGACCCAGAGGCAGGCCAGGGCGATCGCGCCGCCCGCGAGACTCACCAGACCGAATTCGAGCGCTTCGCGGGCGACGTCCGAGCGCCGATGCGCGCGGAAGGTGAGGAGCCGGTTGCCCACCCAGTTGGCCACGATGGCGAGGGTCGTCGAGATGCCCTTCGCCACGAGCAGCCCGGAGGTGCCGGTGTGGAGGAACACGGTGTACGCGAGGAGGTTGAAGACCCCGACGTCGACGAGGAAGCCGGCGCCGCCGACGAGGCCGAAGGTGGCGACCTCGCGGACGATCGGTCGCCGGAGCAGTGCGCGCGGATCGGGAAGGGCTCGGATCACCATCGCGTCACGACCTGACCAGCTCGAAGACGATGCTGCGGTGGACGGGGATCCGCTGCTCGACGTGGTAGCCGAGCGCCTCCAGATCCGCCACGTTCGGAGAGGTGCTTGAGCCCTCGACGACCCAGACGGTGTCGTGGCCGATGAGCCGGTCGTGGATCTCGGACAGCGGCGCGGCGAGATCCCAGAGCTCGGGGCGGTCGCGGTAGCTCGTCTCGAGCGCCACGTCGTCGAGACCGGCGAAGGCCTGCGGGTAGAGGTCGATCGCGAGCCGCGACTTGCGCGAGGGCTTCACCGACTGGTCGAAGACGACCGCGTCGCCCGGCGAGGCATGGGCCTGGACGACCTCCGCGGTCTGCCGGAGGTCGCTGCCGTCGTCCTTCGCGAACGGGCCGCGCTGTTCCGCGAGGACAGGGATCGCGAGCGCCAGCACGAGCGCGACACCGACCGCGGTCGCCACCGCGCGGTCCACCCGCTTCGGCAGGAGGTCGACGAGCGTCCGGAGTCCGAGCGCCATCATGATCGCGACGGCCGGGACGCAGAAGGTGACGTAGCGCAGGTTGTACATCGGCGTCACGAGGGTGTTGCCGATGATGAGCAGCGCGGTCGGTGCGAGCGCCCAGACGGCGATCATCGCCAGGGCGCGACGCTGCCGGGACGATCGGCGCACCACGAGGACCCCGATGGGAGCGAGCGCGATGAGCAGCCACGCGAGCACGGCGAACGCCGGCGTCTGGAACCACTGGCCGACGAGCACCGATTCCGGCGTCGCGTAGTCCCGCCTGCCGAGGAACGCGATCTGCTCGCGCTGCGCGATGCCCGCGATCACGATCGGAGCGCCGAGGACCAGTGCACCGACCAGGGACCAGCCCCACGCTCGCATCACCCGCCGCCCGGGGCGTTGGAGCACCATCCACGTGGCGTGCACGAGGAGGAGCATCGCGAGGTACAGGAACAGGTACATCGAGGCGGCGCTCGCGATGGCGAAGAGCGCCCAGCTGCGGCGTGACGTGGACCGGCGGCGCACGAGCGACACGAACCAGACCGTCAGCCACACGACCGCGGCCATGCCCAGCGCATAGGAGCGCGTCTCGGCGCCCATCCGTGTGACCTGGGGGATGACGGCGAACACAAGGCCCGCCGTGATGCCGATCGCCGGGGTGAAGATGGACCGCGCGAGCACGACCGTGCCGGCCGCGGCCAAGCCGACGCCGATCGCGCTCGGGAACCGCGTGACGGCCTCGGCGGTGCCGAAGGCACCGGTCCAGACGTGCAGGAACGCGTAGTACAGGCCGTGGACGGCGTCGATGTGGCCGATCATCCCGAACATGACGGGGAGGGGGCGTTCGGCGGCGAGGACACTCGCCGCCTCGTCACCCCAGTACGACGGCGTGCCGATGCCGATGAGCGAGACGAGGGTGGCGAACAGGCCGACGACCCAGGGTGCGACGCGGCCGCCGAGGAGGGCGTGGAGGGCGTCCCACCGACGGCGCGAGGGCGCGGTCGGGACGGTGATCGTCGCAGTCATGGGTTCCCCTCGGACGCGACAACCTGGCGCGTCGTCTCATCGTCCGCCGCTCGGATGAACGCCAGCAGAGAGATTCCTGAGAGGCCGCGGGGGATCCTGCCGGGACCCCACGGCAGGAGCCCGGCCGCCCCGGTGGGGAGTTGTCCCCATCGCGCGGCAACGGCGCGCGGGACAGACTGCTGGAGTCCGCCGCCGAAAGGAATCCCGATGCAGCTCTCCCGCGTCACCGCCCTGATCACCCTCCCCGTCGCAGCCATGCTCGTGCTGGCCGGATGCTCCACGCCGTCGGCCCCCGACGCGAAGCCGACGGAGAAGGCTTCGTCGTCTGCGACGTCGAAGCCGACCTCGACCGGATCGGCGAACGGTGAGGTCACCGAGCCTGGAGCGCAGGTCGGGATCGATGAACCGATCGTCTACGAGTCGCAGGGCACCGACGGCGTCACCGCGCTCATCAGCGCGAAGCTGACCGAGGTCACCCCCGCGACGGCCGACCAGGTCGCGTTCCTCAAGACGCAGTTCGACGGCGGGGAACTCGACGGCTACGACATCACGCTCATCCGGCTCGAGATGACCAAGGTGTCGGGCGACCCGGTGGCGTTCAACAGCGACGCGACCTCCTTCTCGCCCGTCGACGCCGATGGCGAGAAGGTCCAGGAGGCCACGCTCATCGGGTGGGACGAGTGCGGATCCGAGTCGTTCACCGAGGAGTTCGACGCTGGCGCGCCGATCACGCAGTGCTACGTCGCAGCGGCTCCCGCCGGGGGCAAGGCTCCGGCCGGCCTCATGTACGACGGCGGCTTCACCGACCCGAACCCGTACGACTCCTTCGACGGCGACCCGATCCTGCTCATCAAGGACTAGCTGTGCTGCAGGCCTGAGTGCCCTTCGACAGGCTCAGGGACCGGAGCGTCGCGGGTGAACCTCTCCCGCTCACTGAGCCTGTCGAAGTGCCCGCGAGGAACCCGCATCGTTCCGGGCACACCTCTCCCGGTCACTGAGCTTGTCGAAGTGCCTGAGTGCCCTTCGACAGGCTCAGGGACCGGATCATTCCCGGCGAACATCTCCCGGTCACTGAGCCTGTCGAAGTGCCCGCGAGGACCCCTCATCGTTCCGGGCACACTTCTCCCGGTCACTGAGCTTGTCGAAGTGCCCACGAGGAACCCTTCCGGCGGGAACACGGCCGGAACGACCGAGTCGGCGAGCGCGTCCGCATATGCGGCTGAGCGAGCCAGCAAGCGCGCCTCTCGTGCGTCGAGCGCTGCTCGCAGCCGGTGGATCTCCGCGTATTCATCCGAGAACTCCACCAGCTGCTGAGTTGGGGGACTGTGGAAGTTGCTCGTGTGCCCTTCGACAAGCTCAGGGACCGGAAGAAGATCACCGTAGCAGGAGGTCCCTCGTGGGCCCTTCGACAAGCTCAGGGACCGGGGGTGAGCCGAGTCGGCGTCCCCGCAGACAGACGAACGCCGGTGACCCGAGCGGGGCACCGGCGTTCGTGTGATCGGGAGGTCAGTTCTTGAACGCGTCCTTCACGTTCTCACCGGCCTGCTTCACGTCGGACTTGGCCTGGTCGGCCTTGCCCTCCGCGACGAGCTTGTCGTTGTCTGTCGCCTTGCCGACGGCCTCTTTGGCCTTGCCCGCGAGGTCTTCGGCGGCGTTCTTGATCTTGTCTCCTGCGCTCATATGGTGCTCCTCACATGTTCTTCGGGCTGTCGATCCGCACTGATCGAATCCGACAGGGCGACCTGGTGGACGCCCTTCACTTCTACACCCGGGAGCTCCACGTCCGGGCGGGGCTCCAGCAGACTCCCAGAGAACTCCCCGGACCACACAGCACCAGTGCACCCGTCGTCGGTTCGTCCTCGACTGCCAGGACCCCGGCCATCAGACCACGCCGCTCGTGCCGAGCAGGGTGCCGATCGCGAAGGTGGCTGCGAGGGCGAGCGCTCCGCCGACCACGACCCGGACAGTCGGGCGGATCGCCGGGTTGCCGCCGATCCTCGCGCTCGTGAAGCCGGTGAGTGCCAGCGCGATGAGCACGACGACGAAGGTGATCGGGACGCGCACCTCGGGCGGCGGCAGCAGGATCGCGAGCAGGGGGAGCAACGCCCCGACCGTGAAGGCGAGCGCCGAGGCGCCGGCGGCCGCCCACGGGCTGACGACCGCGTCCTCGGTGATGCCGAGTTCGGCCTCGAGGTGCGCCGTGAGCGGGTCGTGTGCGGTCAGCTCCTCGGCGACCCGCCTCGCGGTCGTCGGCTGGAGCCCCTTCGCCTCGTAGATCCCGGCGAGTTCCGCGAGCTCCGCCTCGGGGTCGTCGGAGAGCTCCCGCCGCTCCTTCGCGATGAGGGCCCGCTGACTGTCCCGCTGGCTGCTCACCGACACGTACTCGCCGAGGGCCATGGAGATCGCACCACCGACGAGCCCCGCGACACCTGCTGCGAGGAGCGGGGCGCTGTCGGTCGTGGCACCGGCGACACCGACGACGAGGGACGCGACGGAGACGATGCCGTCGTTCGCGCCGAGTACACCAGCACGGAGCCAGTTCAAGCGGCCCGCGAGGTCACCGCGGTGCGGTTCGTCCTGGTGGGCGCCGGGTGGTGGTGATGAGCTCATGGATGCATCCAAGCACCGCGCGGGCCGCCCGCGCAGGGTTCCCGGCCGATCCCGGACCCGATCGCCTAGACTGGAGGCTGGTGCGCCGGGAAGTCTGGTCGGCGGGCGATCGATCGGGATCGCTCTGCTGCTCGACCGAACCCTCCCCCGAAGGATCCGTATGCCCGACGCTCACCGCTCCCACGACCTGCCGGCCGACCAGGCCCCGCACTCGATCTGGCGTGGCATCCACCAGACGCTCCAACAGGACACCGTCGGTGGCGCCCTCCTCGTCGTCGCCACCGCAATCGCGCTCGTGCTCGCCAACACCGGCGCTTCCGAGTTCTACCTGAGCGTCCGCGACTTCACCTTCGGTCCGGAGGCGCTCCATCTGAACCTCTCCGTCGGCGCCTGGGCGGCCGACGGACTCCTCGCGATCTTCTTCTTCGTCGTCGGCCTGGAGCTCAAGGAGGAGTTCGTCGCCGGCAAGCTCCGGAACCCCAAGACCGCCGCGCTCCCCATCGCCGCTGCGGTCGGTGGTGTGGCCGTGCCCGCCGTCATCTACGTCCTCGTGAACCTGAGCGCCGGGCCCGACGCACTGCAGGGCTGGGCGATCCCGGCCGCCACGGACATCGCGTTCGCGGTCGCGGTGATCGCGGTGGTCGGCAAGTTCCTGCCGCCGGCACTGCGCACCTTCCTGCTCACGCTCGCCGTGGTGGACGACCTCATCGCCATCAGCATCATCGCGATCTTCTACACCGACCACATCGAGTTCCTGCCGCTGGCGCTCGCCGCGGTGCCGCTCGCCATCTTCGCCGTGCTCGTCCAGCGCGGCGTCCGCGCATGGTGGGTCCTCATCCCGCTCGGCCTGTGCACCTGGGCGCTCATCCACGCGTCCGGTATCCATGCGACCGTCGCCGGCGTGCTGCTCGGCTTCATGGTGCCCGTCTTCTCGACCAAGCGTGCCCGCGTCCAGGTGGGGACCACCGCGGAGGGACGCCCGGTCTACGAAGGCCTCGCGGCGCACTTCGCCGATCGCTGGAGCGTCGTCTCCACGGCGGTCGCCGTCCCGATCTTCGCGTTCTTCTCCGCGGGCGTGGTCATCGGCGGGCTCTCCGGGCTCGTCGAGTCCTTCCAGGACACCATCGCGCTCGGGATCATCGCCGGGCTCGTCCTCGGCAAGCCCATCGGCATCCTGGTGACGACGTTCCTCGTCACCCGCCTGCCCGGCCTCGGCCTCGACCCGTCGATCCGTTGGGTCGACCTCGTCGGCATGGCGTTCGTCGCGGGCATCGGATTCACGGTGTCGCTGCTCGTCGGTGAACTGTCCTTCGGTGTCGGCAGCGAGTCCGACGACCACGTCAAGGTCGGTGTGCTCGCCGGCTCGCTCATCGCCGCCACCATCGGTGCCGCCATCCTCGCCGCCCGCAACCGCGTCTACCGGCGGGCGGTCACGGCTGGAAGTAGTACGCCGAGTGCAGGCGGCAGCCCGGATTGAACCGGGCGTCGCAGTTCGGGCAGCCGTCGACTTCCAGGTAGCGCTCGATCGTCAGTTCCGTCGAGCACACGCCGCACAGGATCGCCTCGCGGTCGCGCTGCTCGCGCGGCCACTGCTCGGCCGGGTGGTCGGCGCACTCCGCGTGGCACAGGTGGCACGGGTAGTACTCGCCGCAGCAGGCGAAGCGGATCGCGATGACGTCGAGCGCGGTCGCGTAGTGGACGCAGCGCGTCTCGTCGTCGACCGTTTTGCCGTGGACGCGCACGGTGTCGTCGCCGCTCATCGGACGCCCCGGGCGGTGAGGGCCTCACCGAGCTCGTCTGCGTGCTTCAGCGACACCACGAGGAACGGCACGACGAAGGTCACGAGGTTCGACCCGGCCCCGCGCGCCCGCTGCGCTTCCCGGACGCTCGTGGCCAAGCGGGCGAGGACGGGCACCGTGTTGATGGCGACGGCGAGCATCAGGGCGATGCGCGAGGGGTCGACACCGAAGCGACCCAGGGGCTGGAGGACGCGCTCGAAGGCGTCGAGCAGGTCGGCGACCCGCGTGCTCAGCACCAGGAGCGCCGCGAGCAGGATGGCGGCGACGATCCGGGAGGTGTTCGACACGGCGGACTCGACGTCGAGGAACAGCAGTTGGCCGGCCACCGTGATCGTGATGATCCAGCGGATGAGCAGGAGCTGCCGTCCGAGCTCGCCGAGGCCGAGGCCCGAGACGAGGTAGGCGAGGACGGTCACCGTGGTGGCGATGCCCGCGGTCCACCAACTCGTCGGCAGGAGCGAGATCGCGAGCACCACGACGAGGATGCCGAGCGCCTTCGGGCCGGCCGGCGCGCGGTGGAGCCAGCCGGAGCCGGGACGGTAGAGAGTGATCACGCGGTCACGCCCGCAGACTCGCGCGGTAGGCCGCGATCACGTCGTCCGGTGCTCCCTGCGCGACGACCCGCCCACCGTCGAAGAGCAGCGCGGTGTCGCAGCGGGCGGCGAGCTCCAGGTCATGGGTGACGAGGAGGAGCTGATGGCCTGCCTCGGGGTGGAGGAGGTGATCGGCGACGGCGGCGCTGTTGCGGGCATCGAGGTAAGCGGTGGGTTCATCGGCGATGAGCAGCGCCGGCCGGCGGATCACGGCCCCGCAGAGCGCCAGCAACTGCTTCTGGCCGCCGGAGAGTTCGTAGGCGGACCGGTCGGCGAGGGCAGTCAGGCCGAACTCGTCGAGCGCATCGGCGACCTGCGCGGCGATGTCGGCCTTCGACGCCTTCGTGCCGCGGAGGGAGAACGCGACGTCCTCCGCCACCGTCGGCATGACGATCTGCGCGTCCGGGTTGCTGAACACGATGCTGACGAGTCGTCGGAGGGTCGCCGTGTCCTTGGCTGCGTCGACCCCGTGGACCTGGACGCTGCCGAGGGTCGCCCGGGTGAGGCCGCCGACGAGCCGCGCGAAGGTGGACTTCCCCGAGCCGTTCGCCCCGATGACCGCGATGCGCGCATCGTCGAGGTGGAGCGTCACGTCGTCGAGTGCGACGGTGTCGCCGAGACGAGCGGTGACGCCGTCGAGACGGATGGCGGATGACTGGTCGATGTCCCCGATCATCGCACGACCTCGAACACCGCGGCGACGCCGAGACCGCCGCCGACCGAGGCCGCCGCCACCCCGATCGTGCCCGCCGGAGCCCCGCCACGGACGAGCCGCGAGAACAGGCGGACCACGGCGACCGCACCGCTCGCGCCCCACGGATGACCGAGCGCGAGGGCGCCACCGTCGGCGCAGAGACGCTCGTCGTCCTCGGCGACACCGAGTCGGTCGAGCACGGCGAGCGCCTGGGCCGCGAACGCCTCCACGATCTCGAACGCGGCGACCTGCGCGAGGTCCACGCCGGCCCGATCGAGGGCGTCGAGGATCGCCGGCGCGGCCCCGATCCCCGGCAGTGCCGGGTCGCAGCCGACGACGGCGTGCGCCCGGACGGCGAGACCGGGCGTCGTGCTCCCGTGGGCGGGCCCGCCGGGCATGACGAGCACGGCGGCCGCACCGTCGCTCACCCGGCAGGTGTTGCCTGCGGTGAGGGAGCCTTCGGAGAAGAGCGGGGTGAACCGGGGGAGGAGCCGCTCGATCCCGCTGCGCGGCGCCTCATCGTGCTCCGCCGCCCCGACCAGCGCGACGAGCTCGTCGGTGAACCGCCCGGCGGCGACGGCGCTCGCCGCACGATGCGCGCTCCGCGTCGCGTAGGCGTCCTGGCGTTCGCGGGAGATCCCGTCGTGCTCGGCGAGGTCCTCCGCGGCGCGGGTCATGTCGGGGTCGTGCCAACCCGCCGGTGCGAACGGTGCGCGTGCGTAGGCGATGCCGTCGACGGAGCGGGTCGGCGCGGTCGACGCGCTCTCGACACCGCCGGCGATCCGTGGCCGATGGTCGCCGGCGCTGATCGCCGTGGACGCCTCGATGATCGCCGCGAGGCCGCTGCCGCACTGCCGGTCGACGGAGAGCCCTGGAACGTCGAAGCCGAGGCCGGCCCCGAGCGCGGCGACGCGGGCCGGGTTGCCGCCGGGGCCCATGCAGTTCCCGAAGACGACGTCCGCCACCACCGGCGGCAGGCCCAGGACGTGCGTCGCGTCGTCGTGCACGGCGCGGACGACGGGGACCGCCAGCTGCTCGACCGTGAGTGCGGCGAGGGCGCGCCCGCGCGTCGCGATCGGCGTCCGTCGGGCCGCGACGATGCGCGGGAGGGCGTGCGACTCAGTCAAGGGACGCCACCGTCCCTGCCGCGAGACGACCGGCGAGCTCCGCGCGGGCGGCCTTGCCGGTGACGGTGCGGGGCAGCTCGTCGACGACGAACCACCGTCGGGGCCGATGGGTCGGCGGCAGCAACGGTGCGAGGGCGTCGCGGAGCATCGCGCGGGTCGGACGCGCGCCCGGGTGCAGTTCCAACACGGCCGTCACGAGCGATCCGACCCCGGCGTTCGGCAGACCGAGCACGACGGCGTCGTCCACCTCGTCGAGTCGGCGCAGAGCCTCCTCGACATCGGCGGGGATGACGGTCGCCGCGGCCGTGAGGATCGCATCGTCGGATCGTCCGAGGAGCGTGACGATCCCGTCGTCGATCCGTGCGCGGTCGCCGACGGTGGACCAGTCGCCGTCGCGTCGGAGCGGGCCCGAGCCCCCAAGGTACCCGGTCGCGACGAACGGCGATCGGACCCAGAGGACGTCGTCGTCGCGGACCTCGAGCTCGACGCCGGGGAACGCGCGGAGGCCCGGTCGATCCGGATCGACACCGTCATCGACCGCCACGAAGGAGAGCTCGGCGGCTCCGTAGTAGGACACGACGCGGATGCCGAGGTCCTCCGCCCTGGCGCGGAGTCCGGGGTCGAGTGAGGCGCCTCCGATCAACGCCACCCGCAGGTGGGGCGGCACCTCGCCGTCGAGCAGTGCCCGGAGGCCGTTCGGGGTCCCGTGGAACCGGGTCGCGTCACGAGCGTCGTCGGGGGTGAGCGCGTGGGTGGTCGGGAGGGCGAGCGAGCAACCGACGGCGGCCGCATGGGCGACCGAGAACAGCGACAGCGACGACGCGGGCGGCGACGACAGCGCCAGGACGTCGTCCGGCCCGAGGTCGAGCAGCGCGCCGACGGCCGGGAAGGAGTCCGCCCACGACGCGGCGGTCCTGAGCACGATGCGCGGCTCGCCCGTGGTGCCGGAGGTCAGCGTCGCCCACCCCTGGCCAGGCTGTGGACCGGACGCGGTGCTGCGGTCGCGTACGGAACGCCAGTACGACTCGCTCCACCGGTCGTCGCCGATCAACGGCACGCCGCCGGCCGCCCGCACCTCGAGCGCCCGACGGACGAGGTCGGTCGGCGCCCCGCCGCGCAGCGGGACGAGGTGCCCTGGACGCACGGTCATCCGATCCGGGCGGGCTCGCCGGGACGCGTGGAGCCGGCGCCGGCCGCGTTGCGGAACGCGCGCGGGTAGGCGCGGGCGAGCGTCATCGTGATGACCGTCGCGAGCACGACCTTCACGAGGTCGCCGGGCACGAAGACGAGGCTCTGCAGGGCGGTCTCGCCGAGTGGCAGGCGGGTGACGAGCGACTGCACCGGGATGCCGAACGCGTAGATGACGCCGATGCCGCCGACGAAGACGCCGAGCGCGGTGCGCCACCAGCGCAGCCGACGCCCGCCGGCGTGCACGATGAGCCCGATCACGAAGACGCCGACGATCCAGCCGATGAGGTACCCCGCGCTCGGTCCGACGAAGACGCCGATCCCGCCGCGACCGCCGGACAGGAGGGGCAGGCCGATGGTGACGAGGGCCAGCAGCACCAGCATGGAGAGCATGCCGCGCCACGGGCCGAGGACCGCGCCGGCGAGCATGACGCCGAGGGTCTGCGCCGTGATGGGCACCGCGCCGAGCACCGAGAACGCGCCGGGCAGGCCGAGGGCGGCCACGATGGCGGCGAACACGGCGATGCGTGCGATGTCGGTCGCGTCGATCCGGAGTCTGCTCATGCTGGGTCCTTCGTCGGGATGGTCGGTTCGCCTGGGGCGGGTGGATCGCACCTGAACGGTGTTCACCTGAACAGCGTTCACTATAGTGGTGCTCATGTCCGGTCCCGAAACAGTGCGTCGCCATCGGCGCGACGATGTGGCTCAGGTGGCCCTCCGCATCCTCGACGATCACGGCCTGGCCGACCTCACGATGCGCCGCCTCGCCGCGTCGCTCGACGTCCAGCCGAGCGCGCTGTACTGGCACTTCGAGAACAAGCAGACCCTCATCGCCGAGCTCGCCGACCGGATCGTCGATGCGCACCCGGCACCGGGTGACGCGGTGTCCGAGGCCGGTTCCGACTGGCGCGAGCGGACGCGCGTGGAGGCGGAGGCGCTGCGCGACGCTCTCCTCGCCTATCGCGACGGCGCCGAGGTGGTGTCGAGCACCTACGCGCTCGGGCTCGGTTCCGGGCGGGCGCTCACCCGGCTGACGGACGCGGTGTCGGTGGCCGGGTTCGACGAGGCGACGAGTCGACGTGCGGGCACGGTGCTGCTCCACTTCATCCTCGGGCACGTGTCGCACGAGCAGCAACGGATGCAGTACGACAGCGTCGGCGTGCTGGCTGACGCTGCGACGGATCCGCTCGGCCAGGAGGACCAGGCACAGGCGTTCGCCTTCGGGGTCGGTCTCCTCGTCGACGGCCTGGCGGCGCTCTCCGTCCGCTGACGGCTCGTCGTGCGCGATAGCACAGGGTGGATGGAACCGCCCACCGTCTGGATCGGCGGCGGCCCACGGTAGCGTTGGTGCAGGCAGGACGCGAGGGAGGCAGGCGATGGCGAAGGGTGATGACGACGACGTCGACATCGTCATCGACGCCTGGGCGAACGCGTTGCCCGACGTGGACTTCGCACCGCTCGACGTGGTGTCCCGCCTCCGCCGGCTCGTGCCGCACCTGCAGGAGGTCCGACGCCTGTCGTTCGCCGCGAGCAACCTGCGGCCGTGGGAGTTCGAGTTCCTCTCCATCCTCCGCCAGCACGGAGCGGACGGGCTGACGCCGTCCATACTCGCCACCCGACTGGGCATCACGAGCGGCAACCTCGCGAGCCAGCTCGATCGTCTGGCCGCTCGCTCGCTCGTCGCCCGGCAGAAGAACGAGGCCGACGGCCGGAGCAAGATCGTCGTCCTGACAACCCTCGGTCAGCAGCGGGTCGACGAGGCGATGCGGCGGCTGGTGGACGACGAGAACGCGATGCTCGCCGGGCTCAGCCATGAGCAGGTGGCCGTGCTCATCGAGAGCCTCCGGGTCATCGGCGCGGCCCTCGAGCGTCGGTAGGGGTCGAGGAGCCGAACTACAGGCCCAGGACCGGACCTGCCTCAGAACCGCAGGTCGGACGGGTCGCTCAGCTCGATCCAGGTGTCGGTGTCCGGGCGCACTGTCGCGGGAGCCGGCTCGAGGACGTCGGCGGAGGCGAGGGCACCGAAGTCGAGACCGGTGAGGTTCGCGAGGTCGAGGATCGGCAGCTGGAAGGTCCGGAACGGGCCGAGTGAGGGCACGGCGGCGGCCTCGTGCGTGTCGTCGATCGCACTGGACCGGTCGAGGTCGAGGTCGTCGAGCTGCGCCGACTGGTCGAGGAGGTAGCCGCTCGCCGCGAGCGCTCCGTCGTTCGACCACGCCGCCACCTTCCAGAACCGCCGCGGGATCTGCACGCCTCGGTAGAGCGGGTCCGTGTCGGCGAACACCGGCCCGGTGAAGACCGACAGCCGCCGGCGCCCGGCCGAGGCGTACTCGAGGACGAGATCCTCCAGGCCGTTCCAGAGCTCGAGTGACTGGTTGAAGTCCGCAGCCTGCGGGGCGGCGTTCGTGTAGCAGAAGGTGTCGACGTTGGCCTGCCGGGCGATCTCGACGGGCCCCAGACCGGGTCCCTCCGCCGCACGAGGTGGCCGCGGTCGAGGTCGTTGCGGGCGTAGAGCTCCGGGCCGGCCTGCTCCTCGACCGGGACGCGGTCGTCGAGGTGCCAGTCGTCGCCGCGCCCGAGGTCGAGGAGGGCTGCGCCGTCGATGTCGACCCCGGTCGCGGCTGCCAGGCGGCGGTCGGGGTCGAGGAGCACGGTGAAGTGCGTGTAGTCGAGACGGCGGAGGCGCGACAGTTCGGCGGGATCGGTGGGTGCCGGGAGCTGCAGCTGGTCGGCGAGGTCGAGGAAGCCTGAATCGAAGCCGGTCATGGCAATGAGTCGATCATGAATCCGATCGAATCGGAACGGGGGACCCGCCCGATGGCCACGACGTCACCGACCGTTCACGATCATGCACCCGTTCCGCAACAAATGAGAGCGCTCTCTTGACCTCGTCCAACCCAGCGCTTAGTGTGTCCTGCATGCCCGTGGGAACGTTCCCACGGCGTCGCGCCGCGGATCCCGGATGGGTGGCCGGCCGACACCGAAGCGCACACACAAAGGAGTGACTGTGAACAGCAAACGCCGCGGCATCACCGCCGCATCCATCGCGGGGGCATCGATCCTCGCCGTCCTGGCCTCGGGGTGCAGTTCCCCCGTCGGCAGTGGCGGAGACGAGAAGATCACCCTCTCGGTCACCACGTTCGGCACCATGGGCGTCGACGCCAACTACGAGCAGTACATGGAGGAGCACCCCAACATCACCATCGAGGCCACCAACCTGGAGGGTGGTGGAGCAGCGCGCGACGACGCCTACGCCAAGATCGCCGCCGGAACCGGCCTCAGCGACGTCGTGGCCATCGAGGAGGGCTGGCTCGGAACCATCTCCGAGGTCAGCGACTCCTTCGTCGACCTTCGCGACTACGGCATCGAGGACGTCAAGGACACCTGGCTGGACTGGAAGTACGAGCAGGGCACGGACGCCGACGGGCGCGTGATCGGCGCCGGTCTCGACATCGGACCGCAGGGCATCTGCTACCGCGGTGACCTGTTCGCGGCAGCCGGTCTGCCGAGCGAGCGCAGCGAGGTCGCTGCGTACTTCGGCGGCGAGGACGCGACCTGGGACCGTTTCTTCGAGGTCGGTGAGGAGTACGTCGGTGCCACCGGGAAGGCGTTCTATCACAGCCCCCGGTTCTTCTGGAACTCCTTCGTGAACCAGCAGGAGGAGGGCTACTACAAGGCCGACGGCGAGACCCTGAACATCGAGGGCAACGACGTGCTGAAGGCGCAGTTCGCGAAGATCGTCGAGGCGGAACAGGCCGGGCTCGGTGCCGGTCTTCCGGGCTGGGACGTCGGCCCGGAGGCCAAGGAGGGCAAGTTCGCGACCTACATGTGCCCGAGCTGGATGCTCGGCATCGTGCAGGGCTATTACGACGAGGGCACGACCGACAGCGGTTGGGACTTCGCCGACGTGATGCCCGGCGGCGCTGCCAACTGGGGCGGTGCGTTCCTCGGCGTCGCCGAGAATTCCGAGCACAAGGAGGAGGCGGCCGAGCTCGCCCTCTGGCTCGCATCCCCTGAGGCGCAGGCCGCATCGTTCGAACTCGCCGGTCCGTTCCCGAGCACGCTCGACGGCCAGGAGCTCGTGAAGGACTCCACCAACCCGTTCTTCAACGACGCGCCGGTGGGCGAGATCTTCGCCGCGCGGTCGGAGGGGGTCGTGGCGCAGGTGAAGGGTCCTGAGGACTCCAACATCCAGGACAACGTGTTCGGTCCGATCCTCGACCGGGTGAGCCAGGGCGAGATCACCGATGGTGACACCGCCTGGAACGAGGCGCTCAAGCTGCTCGACCAGCTCGTCGGCTGACCTCCTCTCCGACGCAGCTCGCCGGGGCGTCCGTTCGCACGCGGACGCCCCGGCACCCCTCCCGCTCCCTCTCCCGGATTGGCAGAGACATGACCAGCACCGCAACCGTCCGCCGGCCACCTGCCGCGTTGACGTTCAGACAGAAGCTGAACCGCTTCGACTACCGCGCCTCGCCGTACCTGTACATCGCGCCGTTCTTCATCCTCTTCGCCCTCATCGGCATCTTCCCGATCGTCTACACCTTCAACGTGTCGCTGTACGAGTGGCATCTGTTGAAGGGCCAGGGCGACTTCGTCGGACTCGACAACTACGTCTCCGTCCTCTCGGACCCGTTCTTCTGGAACGCGTTCGGCAACACCATCAGCATCTTCCTGCTCTCGGCGGTGCCGCAGCTCGTCATCGCGACGCTGATCGCCGCCCTCCTCGACCAGACGCTCCGCGGACGCACGTTCTGGCGGATGAGCATCCTGCTGCCGTACATCGTGGCGCCGGTCGCCGTCGCGGTCATCTTCCTGCAGATCTTCAACCAGTACCACGGACCGGTCGCCGGCCTCCTCGAACTCTTCGGGCTCGACCCGATCCGGTGGGCGTTCGACGTCTTCCCCTCGCACGTCGCCATCGCGAGCATGGTGAACTGGCGGTGGACCGGCTACAACGCCCTCATCCTCCTCGCTGCGATGCAGGCGATCCCACGGGACGTCTACGAGTCCGCCGCGCTGGACGGCGCGAACAAGCTCCGACGGTTCTGGTCGATCACGATCCCGATGATCCGCCCGACGCTCATCTTCGTCGTCATCACCTCGACGATCGGCGGGCTGCAGATCTTCACGGAACCGAAGCTGTTCGATCCCCGGAGCAACGGCGGATCCGACCGGCAGTTCCAGACGATCGTCCTGTATCTGTACGAGCTCGCCTTCCCGAGGCGGGACTTCGGTCGAGCATCCGCCACCGCCTGGATCCTGTTCCTCGTGATCATCCTCGCGGGCCTGATCAACTTCGCCATCACCAGGGCCATCCGGACGAACGACGCACGTCCGGTGCGGATCCCGAAGGTGCGCGACACCCTCATCACGACGCGGTCCGTCAGCACCAGCCCGGCCCGCTCGCGTTCGACGACCACGAGCACCACCGACCAGCGAGGCGGACGAGCATGAGCACCCTGATGGAACGCACGCGGACCGAACCGACCGCGACCACGGAGGCCCCGCGGTACCGCAAGGGCAAGGACCACGAGCGGCCGGGCATCCTCACCTACGCCATCCTCATCGGGTTCTTCGCCATCTCGGCGTTCCCGTTGTGGTGGTCGTTCGTCATCTCGAGTCGGCAGTCCTCCGACACGAACCTCGTGCCGCCCGCCGTCCTCCCCGGCCCGAACTTCCTCGGCAACGCGGCGAAGGTGTTCGAGACCGCCCCGTTCCTGCAGGCGCTCGCGAACAGCGTCATCATCTCGGGCGCGATCACGGTCTCGGTGGTGTTCTTCTCGACCCTCGCCGGCTACTCCTTCGCGAAGCTGAAGTTCCGGGCCAGCAACGGGCTGCTCCTCGCGGTGATCGCCACGATGGCGATCCCCACCCAACTCGGCATCATCCCGTTGTTCATGCTCATGGCCGAGTGGGAGTGGGTTGGGACGCTCCAGGCGGTGATCCTGCCGGGGCTCGTGACCGCGTTCGGTGTGTTCTTCATGCGCCAGTACCTCGTCGACGTCATCCCCGACGAGCTCATCGAGGCCGCGCGCGTCGACGGCGCGTCGATGTGGGGCACCTTCTGGCATGTCGCGCTGCCGGCCGCCCGGCCGGCGATGGCCGTCCTCGCGCTCTTCACCTTCATGGCCGCGTGGACCGACTTCCTCTGGCCACTCCTCGTCCTCGGTCCGCGGAACCCGAGTGTGCAGACGGCGCTCGCGGCCCTGAGTGCGAGCGGCGGGCAGACCCCGGACCACTCGCTCGTGCTCGCCGGCGCGGTGCTCTCGGTGATCCCGCTGCTGATCCTCTTCGTCCTCGCCGGGAAGCAGCTCGTGGCGGGCATCATGCAGGGCGCGGTCAAGGGATGACGCCTGCGCCGCATACAGTGTCTTCACACCGGCACGACTGAGGAGACACACCATCGACACCGAGACGGACTCCACCGTCCCCACGCTCATCGCGGTGGCAGCGCTCGCGGGCGTCTCCAAGTCCACCGCCTCCCGCGTCATCAACGGGTCCTCCCAGGTGACACCGGAGGCGGTCGCGTCGGTGACCGCCGCCGTCGAGCAGTTGCACTACGTCCCGAACCGCGCGGCACGCAGCCTCGTGCGTCGGCGTGCGCAGACGATCGCGATGGTCATCCCGCAACGCACCGCCGAGTTCTTCGCCGACCCCTACTTCGCCGAGGTCATCCAGGGTGCTGCGATGTACGCGTCGTCGACCGACTACACGCTGACCCTGCTCATCGAATCCGACGTCGACCCGGACAAGACCCGTCGGTTCCTCACCGGCGGCAACGTGGACGGCGCGCTCGTCCTCTCGCATCACACGAGCATGCAGGCGTACGCGAAGCTGTCGACGTCCCTCCCGGTCGTGTTCGGGGTGCGGGCGCTCGAGGAGACGACGCCACCTGGACATGTCGTCGACGTCGACAACGTGGAGGCGGGCGCCCTGGCGACCCGGCGTCTGGTGGAGGCCGGTCGGTCCCGCATCGCCACGATCACCGGCCCGCTCGACACCGCGGCCGGTATCGACCGCCGTGCCGGGTGGCGGCGCGCCCTCCTCGAGGCGGGACTCAAGCCGGGACCCGAGGAGGAGGGTGACTTCACGCCAACGAGCGGCGCGCGCGCGATGGAACGGCTCCTCGCGGACGGCCGGCAGGTCGATGCAGTGTTCGCGGCGTCGGCGCAGATGGCGACCGGAGCGCTCGGGGTGCTTCGAGACCGGGGGATCCCGGTGCCGGCGCAGATCGCCATGACCGCGGTCGACAACAACGTGTTCGCCGTGGACGCCTACCCGGCGTTGACGACCGTGGACCTGCACACGGCGGACAAGGGTGCGCTGCTCGTCGAGACCCTGCACCGCCTCATCGCAGGAGAGGAAGTGCCGGAGATGACCACGATCCCGATCGACCTCGTGGAGCGCTCCTCGGTCTGATCCCCGCCAGGGCTCGTAGGCGGGAGTCGCCGCACCTGACTGCACTTACTAGAATTTCACACCTTTATTTCAGTTGGTTGTTTGATATATTACTTTTCATGACCACGATCTACGAAACCACGCGCCGCACCGAAGATTCGCGCATGCTCGCAGCTCTCGTGTCCGCCACGTTCCTGCTCGACGCGCTGATCGTGTTCGGCATCGGCTTCATCCCCGGCGTCTCGCCGCTCGAAGGCGGACCCACGGCGATGACCGCAGCGGTGCTGACCGCCGTCCTCTTCGCCGTTCAGCTCGTGATCGTCGTCGTGATGGCACGTGCCGCCCGGGCCTCCATCGCCTGAGGGCATCGCTTCGGCGAGGTGCTCAGAGATGGATCTGCGTCTTCGGTCCGCCGGAGCTCGCGCGGGGGAGTCCCTCGGCGAGGACCCGCGGCACCTCGTCCAGGGTGATGACGGTGCCGATGAGTCGGCGGATCCGGTCACCCATGAGCGCAAACCGTCGTGCCGCCTCGTCGATCTCGGCCGAGCCGCCGAGCACCGCGTGGACGGCGGCATCGAGGGCGATGAGTCTGCCCGACGGGAGTCCGACGTCACCGTCGGGGACCCCGAGCAGCGCGATGCGGACGCCGACGGTGGCGTTGTCGAGC
This sequence comes from Plantibacter sp. T3, assembly GCF_902506515.1. Lineage (NCBI taxonomy): Bacteria > Bacillati > Actinomycetota > Actinomycetes > Micrococcales > Microbacteriaceae > Plantibacter > Plantibacter sp. T3. The sequence continues at coordinate 1,033,468 of NZ_LR733286.1, forward strand.
AGCCGACGCGTGACCTCGGCTGAGCCGGTCGCTTCGATGATCACGTCGAAGCGCTCGTCGCCGAGCGTCGCGGGGTCGCGGGTCTCGAGGCCGAACCCCGTGGCGAAGTCCCGGTCGGATTCGCGGCGCGCGGCGACGGCCACCTCGGCGCCGGCGTCCGCGGCGAACAGGGCGGCGAACATGCCGAGGGTCCCGGCGCCCCAGACGAGCACGCGGTCGCCCGGGCCGGTCTCGGTGAGTCGGATGCCGCGAAGCGAGCACGACGCCGGCTCGACCATCGCGCCCAGGTCCGCATCGACACCGGGTGGGAGGCGGTGTACGGCCCGCTCGGGGAGCACGAGGAGTTCCGCGAGTGCGCCGTCCAGCTGGCCGAGGACGCCGAGTTCGAGGTGGTCGGGGCAGCGGTGGTGGTGTCCGGCGGCGCAGCGAGCGCATGCGCCGCACCCGATGAACGTGTCGCCGGTGACGAGGTCGCCCGGCCCCACACGGCTGACGCCGTCGCCCACGGTGACCACTCGGCCGGCCCACTCGTGGCCGGGCTGGAGCGGCAGGGTCGTCCGTCCGTCGGCGAGGTACGGCATGGTGCCGCGGAAGAGTGCCACGTCGGTGCCGCAGAGTCCGGCGCGCTCGATCCGGATGAGGACCTCACCCGGTCCAGGCGGTGGATCCGGTCGCTCGAGGACGGTGGCCTCGTTCGGTGCGGTGATGCGTACGGCTCGCATGCGGTCTCCTCGTCGTGACGGCGCTGGTCAGAGCGTAGTGGGAGGCGCGTCCGGGTTGCAGTGCAACAGTCCCCGTCGACCCGCATGCGGAAGGACGAGGTGTCCTCGTGGGCACTTCGACAGGCTCAGTGACCGGGAGAGGTCTGCTCAGTGACCGGGGGAGGTCTGCTCAGTGACCGGGGGAGGTCTGTCCAGAACAACTCCGGTCCCTGAGCTTGTCGACGGGCGTGAGCGCGCGTCAGCTCACCAGGACGACTTGCCTCCGCCTGCGATGACCGCGCTGGGCCGCTGCACCTCGGCGAGACGGGAGGTCCGGAGCGGCGTCGTCTCCCACCAGGCGTCGAAGGTGCCGGACGCCGGGTCGATCTCGAGGTGCATGCGGTGGGGTGTCTCGATGAAGATCGCGTCGACGCGGAGGACCCGCGCTCCGTCCTCGCCGCCCGTGCCCCAGGCGGCACTCGCCGTGATCGGTCCATGCGTCCGCCACGCGCCGACACCGGGGACGAGCTCCACCCGGTCGTCGCCCTCGTGCACGACCAGCACGGTGTCGTCACCCTCGCCCGCCGTCACCTCGAGCGCCGTCAGCTGCGCCAGGCCGGTGCCGGCGGCGGCCGCGAACGTCCGTCCGACGAGTTCGCGCAGTGACGAAGCCGCGCCGGTCTCGTCCGACACGTCGAGCGGCGGCAGGGCGAGCCCCGCCAGGCGTTCGAGCAACGCCTGATCGGCGGTTGTGCTCGCACCGCGCTCCGCGTCGGAGGCCTCGCCGGTGCTGAACGCCGGCAGCAGGTGCTCCCACGCGGCGTTCAGCACGGCCTGCATGTCGAGACTCTGCCCGGTGATCGCCAGGACCACGTCGTGCTCCGGCAGGACGACGCAGTACTGGCCGTAGGCGCCGTCGCCGCGGAACCCGTGACGGGCCATCCAGAACTGGAACCCGTACCCCTGCGCCCAGTCCGACTCAGGGTCGTCGCCGTTCGCGATGTGGGATCGTGTCGCCTCGGCGACCCAAGCGGCCGGCAGCAGCTGCCGATCATCCCAGGCGCCGCCCTGCAGATAGAGCTGACCGAGTGCGGCGATCGCCTCCGTCGTCGCGTGCAGGCCGCTGTACCCGAGCTCGAAGCCCTCGTCGTCCTGCTGCCAGTCGAACTCGCCGATACCCAGTGGCTCGAGCAACCGCGGTCGCAGGTAGTCGGTGAGCGTCCCGCCTGTGACGCGCTGGACGATCGCCGCGGCCGTGTACGTGCAGGGCTGGTTGTACGCGAAGACGGTTCCCGGGTCCTCGTCGGGCGGGAGGAGCAGGAAGCCGCGGACGAGGTTCGTCGGGTCGATCGCAGCGGCCCGCATGATCGTCTCCTCGCGGTGGCCGCTCGCCATCGCGAGCACGTGTCGCACGCGCATGGCGCGGCTGCGGGGGTCGGTGATCTCGGTGTCGAGCTCCGGGAAGTGGCTGATGATCGTGTCGTCGAGTCCGAGCAGGCCCTCCTCGACGGCGAGGCCGACGGCGGTCGAGGTGAAGCTCTTGCTCAGCGAGTACAGCAGGTGCACCCGATCAGCCGAGTACGGCGCCCACCAGCCCTCGGCGACGACGTTCCCGCCGCGCAGGAGCATCAGGCTGTGCGGTTCGACGTTCGGCGTGTGCTCGAGGGCCGTGATGAACGCCTCGATCCCGGCGGCGTCGACGTGCTGGGCGGACGGAGTGCTTCGCTGCAGGCTCATCCCTCCATGCTGCCACCTGCCGGCGGTGGGATCGACCCGACGCTCAGTCCTGGTCGGTGTCGAGCTGGTCTCGGAGTCCCTGGTTGATGTCCTCGAGATCGAGCACGCGAGCGATGCCGGCGAGGTTGACGCCGTCGTCGCGGAGGTCAGTGACGCGCTTGAGTCGCTTGATGTCGTCCTCGCTGTAGCGACGGGTGCCGCCCTCGGTCCGGGACGGGGTGAGGAGGCCTTTGCTCTCGAAGAGCCGCAGGGACGCCTCCGGGACGCCGGCGAGCTGGGCTGCGACGGCGATGCCGTACACGGGTGTCGCGCCGTCACGATCGGCCATGCTTGAGGTTTCCTTTGAACGGGTTGCAATGGATCAGGTTTCGGATGTATAAAAAATCTACACCACGAAGTGCAGATCCGAACCACCGGGTCTGTGACTTCCGGGCACTGACAATCGATGAGCCCGATCCGTCATCGGGCGACAGGGAAGGAGAACACCCATGGCAATGACCCTCGATCCCATCAGCCAGCTCGACCGCTTCGCGGCCTCCGTACTGGACTCCGTGCGCGCACCCCGGCCCATGCCGGTGGACCTCTTCCGTGACGGCGACCGGTACATGATGGTCGCCGACCTCCCCGGCATCGACCCCGGATCCATCGACGTCGACGTCGACGGAGGTCAGCTGACCATCCGTGCCCAGCGCACGGCCGACAGCCGCGAGGGTGTCCGCTGGCTCGCACGCGAGCGCGGTGGCGGCCACTTCCTGCGGCAGTTCACCCTCGGCGAGGGAGTCGACCTCGACGGCATCACCGCGTCCTACGACAGCGGTGTGCTCTCCGTGATCATCCCGGTGAGCGAGCGTGCGAAGCCGCGGAAGATCACCGTCGACTCCACGACCGACCACCCGCAGCCGATCAACGCCTGAGCCGGGATCAACGCCTGAGCCGGGATCGACCCTGAGCCGGGATCGACACTGAGCCGGGATCGACACCCGTCCGGATCGAACGAACCGAACGCCCCGCCCACGATCCGTGGGTGGGGCGTTCGCCCGTGTGCGACCGGCGGTCGGCATACTGGGGGCATGTCCCGCGTCCAACGGATCCTCGTAGCGTCAGCCCTGCTCGTGATGGCCGCACTCGGCCTGTTGGTCGCGGCGACGCAGACCACGATGATCTGGTACCAGGCGCCGGGTGCCGACGGCATCGCGACGGAACAGGTCGCGGTGTTCGAGCCGGCGGTGGTCGGCACTGTGGTCGCCGCGGTGGCGGTGCTGGCGCTCCTGGCGCACCTGGTCCTCGTGATCCGACGCGCGGTGCCTCGGATGCAGTGGGTCGTCGCCATCGCGCTGACCGCCGTGACCGTGATCGCCGCGGTCCTCGTGTCCATCGCGGACCGGCCGGTGTTCTAGCGCACGTCGAGCTCAGCCGAGCAGCTCGGCCAGCAGGGCCCGAGTCGTCTCCTCGCTCGCCCCGGGGGCCTGCAGACGCACCCAGTCGTCCCCACGTCGAGCGTGCGACGAGTGCTCGCTCCCGGCCGCATCCACGGCGCCGACCGGACTGTCCTCGCGAAGCACCCACGCGCCTCCGGGGAGCACCGTGAACCGGACGAGCTCGCGGGAGTCCGCGGACAGCAGTCGGCAGTCGAGCCCGCCGATCCGCTGGAGCGAGTCCTGCACGAGGTGGTAGCTCGGTGTCGCGGTGCTCACGTAGCTCGCGCCGGTGGCGGCTGTGCCGAGGTGTGCCGCCGCGGTGTCCACCGGCAGCGCCGTGGCGCAGGAGCGCGAGGTGGGCGCCGACGACGGGGGTGCGGCGGGCGCCGGAACCGGGGCTGCCGCGAGCGCTGCGCGAGCCAGTTCCTCTGTGCGCGTCCCTGCCGGATCGTCGACCCCCGTCGCATCGACCTCGATGAACCGCTCGCCGTCGAGGGCGTGGACGGAGCAGGCGCCGTCCGAGCACATCGTCCCGTTGATCTCGCCGACGCTCGCGCTCCAGTCGGTGTGCTCGTACCAGTGGTTGAAGGTGGCCCAGTGGTCGACGCCGTCTCCGACGATTCGGACGGTCAATGAGGTGTCGGCCGCTTCGTCGGCCCAGGCGCAGACGGTCCCGCCGTCCTGCAGGACCGGGGCGTCGTCGACGGTGAGCGGTTGCGGCGCGGCTGCGGCGCCCAGGAAGGATGCGACCTCCGCGTCCGGGACGAGCGCGTCGCAGGCGAGCCCCGGGAAGGCGGACGTCGGCGGGGGCGGGAGAGCCGCTGATGCATTCGGTGCGGATCCGGTCGGAGTCCCGGTGGGCACCCCCGACAGTGGCGCGCTACACGCTGTGAGGACGCCCAGCAGCGCGGCGATCGTGAGGACGCGTGCGCCACGTGCGATCGCGGGCACCGTTCGACTCAGCCCACTGCTCATCGTCGCCGGAACAGCCCTCGCTTGCGGCGATGGAACGGCGGGACACTGGTCAGGAGATGCTTCGCGCCAGGCGCCACGTACATGACGTCGATCGGCACGCTCGCCGAGTACGTCGCGAGGGCGCGTGCGAGCGGACCGCTGATCGTCTCACGGGCGGTCGGGGCGCCGACGATGACGAGGAGGTAGCACTCGTCGAACGTGCCGCCCTCCTGCGGGGTGACCTTCCAGCCCAGCACCGCTTCGTCGACCTCGCCGTACTCGGCGAGGACCGCGGTCAGCGTCTCGGTCATCCCTGGCGGGATGCGAGCCGGCTGTCCCACCATGACCTCGGTCTCGCGCTCGACGACGCGTGGTGTGAGCACCGCCTCGCCGTCGAGCAGCTGGGCGACTTCGCCCGGGAGGAACTCCTTGCCGTGCGTGGAATGCGGGTTCAGGACCAGCCTCGCGCCTCGGGTCATCTGCCACAGGACGCGGCAAGGGAGGGCGAGGAGGTGCTGTTCGAACGACGGGACGACCTGGAGGGTCTCCTGGAAGCGCGCCTTCGAGGTGTAGAACGGCTGCACCGAGCTGCCGTCCGAGTCGAGGAGGTCCGCCAGGGTCGCCATGCCGTCGTCGGTCACGGTCCCCGCCACGATCACGGTGCTCTCGAGGAGCGCCGTCAGGAACGCGGGGGCGTTCGAGCGGTCGTCCGCGGCTGCGGCGAGGAGGGCTTCGATGTCGGGAGCGTCGGGTGCGTCGTCGGCGGCAGGCATGCCAGCAGCGTATCCCGGCCGTGTGGGAAGGTGCGCGTGCTCAGCAGCAGTCGCAGGTGTCCGCGTTCTCCGAGGTGAGCGATGAGACCGGCCGCTTGCACGCGTCTCCACGCCAGGCTTCGACGCCCTCACGGACCGCGAAGCCGGCGATGACGAGGGCGGCGACGCCGTCCGCCCAGGCCCAGCCGAGGGTGCTGTTGAGGACCAGCCCGATGAGGACCGCGGCCGACAGGTAGGAGCAGATGAGCGTCTGCTTCGAGTCGGCGACGGCGGAGGCGGAGCCGAGTTCCTTGCCGGTCCGGCGCTCGAACAGCGAGAACGCCGGCATGATCACGACGCTGACCGCCGCGAGGACGATGCCGACGGTCGAGTGCTGGACCTCGGCGAACCCGAGCAGCGAGCGGGCGGCGTCGACGCTCACGAACGCGGCGAGGCCGAAGAACGACAGGGCGATCACCCGGAGGGCGACCCGCTCCCGACGATGGGGATCGGGGCTCGAGAACTGCCAGGCGACCGCGGCGGCGGACAGGACCTCGACGATCGAGTCGAGACCGAAGCCGACGAGGGCTGCCGATGAGGCGACGGTCCCGGCCGACAGGGCGATGACGGCCTCGACGACGTTGTAGGCGATGGTCGCCGCGACGATCCAGCGGATCCGGCGCTGCAGCGTCGCGCGTCTGGCGGGGCTCAGCTGGGCGCGGAGACGGGGGCTCGGCAGGCCGACGGTGCTCACGCGCAGGTGCAGCTCTCACCCGAGCAGCAGGCGGGATCGACGACCAGGACGAGCCGGAGGAGGTCGTCGAGCGCCGGCGCCAGGTGGCTGTCCGCCAGGCGGTACCAGGTGTTGCGTCCTTCCTTGACGCCTTCGACGAGGCCGCAGCCGCGGAGACAGGCGAGCTGGTTCGACATGACCTGTCGGGAGACGCCGAGTGCGTCCGCGAGGTCGGAGGGGAAGGCCGGTGCCTCGCGGAGGGTCAGGAGGATGCGTGCCCGGGTCTCGTCGGACAGGGCGTGCCCCAGCCTCGCGAGTGCGGCGGTGTGCGTCAGGGTCGCGGTCGGTGTCATGGTGTCGGTCACGCGAACGACAGTACACGAAACGCTGTATCGAGCAAGCCTCGCGGTCGCCCGAACAGCCGCGTTAGGCGAGGCGAAACGCTGGCAATCGGGCGTCTCGGCTTGCCGCCGCCGCACCGCGCTGGCAACGTTGACGGGTCCTCGCGGCATGGCGCCCGAACGCATCTCCGCGTCCAGGACGCATCACAGGAAGACCTCGCGACATGACGTTCTGGCCGCTGCTCCTCATCGCGCTCGGTGTCTCCGCCGACGCCTTCGCCGTCGCCCTCACCAAGGGCCTGCACATGCGGCGGTTCAACGTGCGCCACGCGCTCGTGATCGCCGGCACCTTCGGCCTGTTCCAAGCGGTCATGCCGCTCGTCGGCTGGTTCCTCGGCACGCAGTTCGCGCGGTACATCACCGAGGTCGACCACTGGGTCGCCTTCGGCCTGCTCGCCCTCGTGGGCGGCAAGATGCTCTGGGAGGCGTTCTCGAGCCACGAGGACACCGAGGTCGACTCCGACCGCATCGACGTCTGGCGACTCCTCATCCTCGCGCTCGCCACGAGCATCGACGCGCTCGCCATCGGCATCACGCTCGCGTTCCTGCCCGGTTCGATCCTCGAAGCCGTCGTCCTCATCGGACTGACGACGTTCGTGCTCGCCTTCCTGGGCGTCTTCATCGGCCGTCGCGTCGGTCAGCGCTTCGGTAAGCCGGCGGAGATCGCCGGTGGAGTCATCCTGATCCTCATCGGTGTCAAGATCCTCATCGACCACCTCACCGGCTAGTCGGAGGTCACCGCTTCCGGGTGAAGATCGCGCCGGTCGACGCGTCCTCACCGAGCGCCTCGAGGCTCCGCCCACGCGTCTCGGGTACCTGGGTGGCGACGAAGAGGAGCGCGAGTGCGCCGACACCCGCGAACAGGAAGAAGGTCCCGGTGATGCCGAGGCCGTCGACCAGGGACGGGAAGTACAGCGCCAGGAACCCGTTTGCGACCCAGAGCATGAAGATCGAGACACCCATGCCGAGGCCGCGCATCTGGAGCGGGAAGACCTCGGCGAGGTACACCCAGACCGCCACGTTGAGGAACGTCTGCATGGAGCCGACGAACACGACCACGAGGAACAGGATGACCCAGGGACGCATCGGGTCGCCCGGCTCGAGCACCATCGAGGAGAAGCCGATGAGTAGATGGCACGCGGTCGTGAGCGAGAAGCCGATGACGAACGTCTTCCGTCGGTCGAGTCGGTCCATGTAGGTGAGGGCGATGAAGCCGCCGACGACGGCGATGACACCGGGCGCGATGTTGGCGATGAGTGCGGCGCTCTCGTCGAAGCCCGACTCCACGAGCACGGTCTGCCCGTAATACATGATCGAGTTGATCCCCGTGAGCTGCTGGGCGATCCCGACGCCGACACCGACGAGCAGGATGCGCACGAGCCACGGGTTGCGGAGGACGGCCCCGAGCCCGATCCGGTGTTGGTCGCGCTGCGCGGTGATGGACGCCTCCACCTCCGCGAGTTCGGCGATGGCGCGGTCGTCGGAGCGGACGGTCCGCAGGACGTCCAGGGCGTCCTCGCGGCGACCGTGGTCGACGAGCCACCGCGGTGACTCGGGCATCCGCAGCATGCCGACGAACAGCGCGACCGCCGGGAGGGCGCAGACGGCGAACATGATGCGCCAGACGCTCGTGTGCTCGCTGAACACGGTGCCGATGACCGCGTTGATCACGAAGGCCGACAACTGTCCGAGGACGATCGCGACCTCGTTCCGGCCGGTGATCGACCCACGGATCTCGTACGGGGCGAGCTCCGCCAGGTAGACCGGGACGACGGCGGAGGCACCGCCGACGGCGAGACCGAGAAGGATGCGACCGGCGACGAGGAGCTCGACGTTCGGTGAGCAGACGACGACCAGCGTGCCGACGAAGAAGAGGACGGCCAGCACGATGATGCTCCGACGTCGGCCCCAGGCGTCCGACACCCGCCCGCCGAGCAGCGCACCGACGGCGGCCGCGAAGACGAGTGAACTCGTCACGACACCCTCGGTGAGCGGGGTGAGGCCGAGCTCCGCGGTCATCGGTCGCAGTGCGCCGTTGATGACGCCGGTGTCGTACCCGAAGAGCAGGCCGCCGAAACAGGCGACGATGGAGATCAGGCCGAGGTGGCGGCGGTGCGGCCCGGGCGTGAGGGCCGGCAGCGTGCTCGCCGACTGTCGGGCTGTGGGGGATCCGGCCATCGTGCTTCCTCGTCTGCTGGGTCCCGGTGCCGAGCGGCGACGTGGACACGACGACAGTACCGGCTCCGCGCGGTTGCGGGGCGGGCCGTGGCCTCGCCCCGCAACCACACCGACGCCAGGCTGAGGGAGCTGCATCGGTACAGACGGTTCGGGTCTCGTCTACCCGGACGAGGGTACGGTCGAGAGCGATCCGCCGTTCGCGCTTGAGGATGTCCGTCGGCTGTCGTATCCTCTGCGCTCGGAGTTCCTCTGCTCCCTGAGCGACCGGTTCAGTCGTCGGTGCCCGGCCGCAGCAGGCCGCTCTCGTACGCGAGGATGACGAGCTGGGCGCGGTCATGGGCGGCGACCTTCGTCATGATGCGGTTCACATGGGTCTTCGAGGTGTGCGGTGAGATGACGAGGTCGTCGGCGATCTGCTGGTTGGAGCGTCCGCGGGCCACGAGGAGCAACACTTCCAGCTCCCGCTCGGTGAGGAGCGCCAGCTCGGTGGGGACCTGGCGCGGGCTCGTCGGTTCGTCCGCAGCGACGACGTACCTGGTGATGAGACTCCGGGTCGCCGCGGGGGACAGGAGTGCGTCTCCGGCGTGCACCGCGCGCACGGCGCGGACGATCTCCTCGGGCTCCGAGCCCTTGCCGATGAACCCGCTCGCACCGGCGCGCAGGGTCGCGATGAGGTTCTCGTCCTCCTCGAACGTGGTGAGGATGAGGACCCGGGTGTCCGCGAGCTCGGGGTCGGCGCAGATCGCCGAGGTTGCACCGATGCCGTCCAGCACGGGCATGCGGATGTCGATGAGCACGACGTCCGGTCGCAACTCGCGCGCGAGTGACACCGCCTGCGCGCCGTCCACGGCTTCGCCCACGACCTCGAGGTCGGCCTCGGAGGAGAGGATGTCGGCGACCGCCTGGCGGATGAGCGACTGGTCGTCGACGACGAGCACGGTGGTCATGCGGGGGACTCCTCGGGGTGTGGCGTGTCTCCGTGCATCGGTTCGCCGGTCGGGAGGCTCGCGGACAACCGCCAGCCGCCCGGGGTCGCGCCGACGTCGACGGCCCCGCGGACGGCGGCGACGCGCTCGCGGATGCCGAGGAGTCCGTGCCCGGTGGTCGGCGCCGCGTCGGCCTGCTCACGCGGGACGCCGGGGGCCGTCGGATTGCTCACGCTGACGACGATCCTTCCGTCGCCGCCCTCCACGAGCACGTGTGCACGACGCTCCGGACCGTGCTTCAGTGCGTTCGTCAGCCCCTCCTGGACGACGCGGTACGCGACCGTGTCCGTGGCGGTCGACAGCTCTGGTGCGTCGGGGTCGATCCGTGTCGTGATGTCGAGGCCTGCGGTGGTGAACTCGGCGATCAATGCGTCGAGTCGGTCGAGCCCCGGCTGCGGCAGCGTTCCACGGGAGGCCGCGCCAGCGTCGTCGCTGTCGCTGCGCAGGACCTCGAGCAGGTCACCGATCTCGCCGAGCACCGTCCGTGACGCCCGGCGGATCGAGACGAGCGCCTCCTTCGCCTTCTCCGGCCGCGACTCCAGGGAGCTCGACGCCACCCCGGCGTTCAGGCTGATCACCGAGATCTGATGGGCGACGGTGTCGTGGAGGTCGCGTGCGATCCGGAGACGCTCCTCGGTCACCCGACGCCTCGCCTCGGCCTCGCGGGTCTGTTCGGCCCGCTCCGCGCGTTCGGTGATCGCCAGGATGTACGCGCGGCGTGATCGCGTCCCGTCGCCGGCTGCGGCAGCGAACGCGATCATCACCGCGAACTGGACCGTCCGCGGATCGAAGCTGCCGATCGATGCCAGCAGGCTGAGGAGGGCGACGGCGACCATCGTCGCGACGGCCGTGATCAGGGTCGTCCGACGTGCAGAGCGCACGGCCACCCCGAACATCGCGATCGCGGCCGCGATCACGACACCGGGAGCGAGGGTCCCCGTGATCGCCGCCGCACCGTAACAGGCGATGACGGCAGCGAGCACCGGGATCGGCCAACGTCGGCGGAGCGGGAGCAGGAGCGCGGGCGCGACGACCAGGGCGACGACGAGCGGGCTGCCCGGCCGGAACTCCGCATTGGGGAACGGGATGAACGCCGAGGCGATGATGAGGACCGCGGCGACCACGTCGTGCACCCACGCCGGAGGTCTCCGACGCGGATCGCGCACCCGGTGATCCTGCGTCGCGGAGGTCATGGGCCCAGTCTGCCGGGAACCGGCGCCCGGCGACTCCTCCGCACGTGGCATTCCGCGGTACCACGGACGCGGTACACGGGTGTCCGCCGGTGGGGGACGCGTCGGACGGACGACGCCGCGAGTCTGGAGTGGAGCCGGAGCACCCGGCCCCAGACGAGGAGACACCATGCAGAGCACCACAGCGCCGCCGATCATCTCGGTCCGGGACGTCCGGCGTTCCTACGGTCGCGGTCAGAACCGGTTCGACGCGCTGAAGGGGGTGAGCTTCGACATCCACGCCGGCGAGAGCGTCGCGATCGTCGGGAAGAGCGGCTCCGGCAAGTCCACGCTCATGCACGTGCTCGCGCTCCTCGACGCACCGAGTTCCGGCACCGTCGAGCTCGAAGGGGTCGACACGAGCACCCTCCGCGGTCGCCGCCTCAACACGACCAGGAACAAGACCTTCGGGTTCGTGTTCCAGCAGTTCTTCCTCACCGCCAACGCGACGGTGCTCGAGAACGTCCTGCTCCCGATGAAGATCGCCGGCGTCCGCCGCGGTGACCGACGTCGCCGGGCGCTCGCCGCACTCGCGCAGCTCCAGCTCGAGGACAAGGCGCGGAACCGTGCGGTGAACCTCTCCGGCGGGCAGAAACAGCGGACGGTGATCGCCCGCGCGCTCGTCAACAACCCGCGGATCATCTTCGCCGACGAGCCGACCGGCAACCTCGACACGGCGACCGGCGCCGTCGTGGAGGACATCCTCTTCTCCCTCAATCGGGAGAGCGGCATCACCCTCATCGTCGTCACGCACGACGAGGAGCTGGCGGCACGCTGCGATCGGCGGATCCTCATCCGCGACGGACTGCTCGTCGAGGACGAGGCGGTGGCCGCATGAGAACCGTCGACCTCATCGGGACCGCCGTCGCGAACACGTTCCGGTCCAAGACCCGCACCATCCTGACCATCCTGGCGATCTTCGTCGGGGCGTTCACGCTCACGCTCACCAACGGGCTCGGCACGGGCATCAACGCCTACATCGACGACACGGTGTCGAGCGTCGGCGCGTCCGACACGATGACCGTCACCAAGACGTCCGAGACCGCAGGCGGGTTGGGTGCGGCGACGAGCGGGCCGAAGGAGTACGACCCGGACGCGGTCGCCGCCACCGGTGCCGGCGCGCCGGGATCGACCGTCGTCGCCCTGACACCGACCGACCTCGACGAGCTCGGCAGGATCGACGGCGTCCTCGACGTCCAGGCCGTGAAGTCGATCTCGACCGACTACATCGAGGCGGGCGGCGGCACGAAGTACGTCGTCGGTGTCGGTGGGCTCATCTCCGGGCAGAGCGTCACGCTGGTGGACGGTGCACAGCCCGACGACGACACCGACACGCTCCAGCTCGTGCTCCCCACGTCCTACGTGGAACCGCTCGGCTTCGGAAGCGACGCCGACGCGGTCGGGCAGACGGTCACGGTCGCGATCACGGATGCGCAGCGCACGCAGCACACCGTGGACGCGACCGTCGTCGGAGTCGCCGAGGAGAGTCTCGCTTCGCCCACCGGCGCCTCGATCGTGCCGAACGCCGCGCTCACCGACCTCCTCTACGAGACGCAGAACATCGGCGTCCCGTCCGACCAAGTCGACCGGTACGCGCAGGCGTCCATCCGGTTCAGCGCGGACGCCACCGACGAGCAGGTCACGGCGTTGAAGGACCGACTCGCCGACGCGGGCTACACCGGCACGACCGTCGCGGACCAGCTCGGCACCATCAAGACGGTGATCGACGGTATCGTCCTCGTCCTCAACGCCTTCGCGATCATCGCCCTCCTCGCGGCCAGCTTCGGAATCGTGAACACGCTGCTCATGTCCGTGCAGGAGCGCACCCGCGAGATCGGGCTGATGAAGGCCATGGGGATGGGGAGCGGGAAGGTCTTCGGGTTGTTCAGCCTCGAGGCCGCGTTCATCGGCTTCCTCGGCAGTGCGATCGGCGTCGGTATCGCGGTGCTCGCCGGCACCGGCATCAGTGCCGCGCTGTCCGGATCGCTCCTCGCCGACCTGCCGGGCCTCGACCTCATCGCGTTCGACCCGGTGTCGCTCGGGATCATCGTCCTGGTCGTCATGGTGATCGCGTTCCTCGCCGGCACCCTGCCCGCCGCCCGTGCCGCCAAGGCCGATCCGGTGGAGTCGCTCCGCTACGAGTGAGGTGCAGTGGTCGGGAATGCCGGGTGGCGGCTGTGGGGCGTGGCGGAAGCGACGCCCCACAGCCGCGCCGGCGCCAGGTTGAGGAGCAGCGCCGGCGCAGACGCTCAGGTCGCGTCTGCGGCGTCCACGTTACGACAAGCGGCCGTCCCGTCGTCGGAGGTTGAGGCTCCGCGCCCGCTTCTTCTCCGCTTCGCGCTTCGGGGTGGTGACGTGCTCGGGTCTGAGACCGATCCCGATGAACCTCGCCGCAAGCGGTCGGACGACGGGTCCGGCGAGCCGCATCAGCCGGATCACCGACCGCGGCGCGATGCGGTCGCCCGTGGTCGTGCGGGAGATCACCCGATGCCCCGCTCGCTGGATGCGCTGCATGATCCTCACCGGCCGCTCGCGTCGACGCTGGACGGCCGCGAGGACCCCGGACGGTGCGTCCCCTGCGGCGAGGTGGTCGGCGATCGCGTTGGACAGGGCGACCGCATCCTGGATCGCGTAGTTGACCCCGACGCCGAACATCGGTGACATCGCGTGCGCGGCGTCGCCGATGGCGATGAAGCCCGGGCGGTGCCAGCGGTCGAGGCGGTTGAGCTGGACTGAGAGGAGCTTGACCTGGTCCCAGTCGGTCAGGGTGTCGACCACCTGACGCAGGACGGGCGCGGCATCGACGATCCGGCGGCGGAGCGCCGGCAGGCCCTCGGCTCGGAGCAGCTCCGCGCCGCCCTTCCGGATGACCATGCCGGACTGGTACCGGTCACCCCGGTCGATCGTGAGCACCATGCCGCGCGGCGAGAGGTAGGCGAGGGTCGGGGGCGGCGGGTCGGCCGGCTTCGGCAGGCTGAACCACAGGACGTCGATCGGCACGCCGCTCTCGTCGGGGATGAGTCCGGCCGCGTCGCGGAGTGCCGAGGTGCGTCCGTCCGCCGCGACCGTGAGGGTGGCTCGGATCTCGATGTCGATGTCGGTGGAGGTGCTGGTCGCCGGGTCGGTTTCGGTCGCCGGGGTGTGGGCGGTCGTCGTGGTCGCGCGCAGGCCACGGACCTGGCCCTGCTCCACGATCAGGCCGGTCGCCTCCGTGCGGAGGCGGAGCTCGAAGTTCGGCAGTGCGGCCGCTTCCTCGGCGAGGAAGTTCAGGAAGTCCCACTGCGGCGCGAGGACGAGGAAGCGGTCGGGTGCTGGCAGGGTGCGGAAGTCGACCATGGTCATCCGCAGGCCGTCGATCACGGCGTCCATCGTCTGCAGTCGGTTGAGCGGCAGCCGCAGGAACCGCTCGCGCAGGCCGAGCTCGCCGAGCAGGGTGATGGTCGACGGGTGGATCGTGTCGCCGCGGAAGTCGCGGAAGAAGTCGGCGTGTTTCTCGAGCACGGTCACGCGGAGGCCGGACCGGGCGAGGAGGTAGCCGAGCACCATGCCGGCCGGGCCGCCACCCGCGATGACGCAGTCGCGGTCCGTGGTGTGGTCGGCAGTGTGGTCGCCGTGATCGCTGTCGGTGGGGGTCGTCGGTTTCATCGCGCTGCTCCCGTCGGTCTCTTCCGGACACTACTCCGGAACCCATATCGTCGACATCATGCGTGTGTTGCAGCGGGCGGGACTGCCGCTTCTCGTGTCCGGAACGATCGTGCTTGCGCTGTCGGCGTGCACTGGTGGCGGTGGGCCCGGTGGCGGCTCCGCCGGCAGTGCGTCGCCCGCTGCGTCGGTGCCGGCGGATTCCTCGAGCGGGGGCTCGGGAGACGGATCGTCCCTGCAGGTCGACTGCGCGGCGGTGGAAGCGGCCGTCGCGCCGTACATCGAGGGGCTCGTCGCGCGGGAGGACAACGGAGCGGACGAGTACGGGACCGTCTGTGGCTGGGAGGCACCGGAGGGGACGATCGATGCGGCGGACATCCGCTCGGTGGAGATCGTCGTCTCGCCCGAGTCGAGCGAGGCACTGTCGGCCGATGAGCTCGCCGCCGCCGGGCTCACGCCGATCCCGGATGCGACCATCGAGGCTGCTGGCGGGACCGCTTACAGTGCGACGGTCGAGACCGGTGTCGCCGCGGTGATCGTCACGACGGTGGTGCTGCCGGAGACGGAGATATCCGTCACCGGCGGGCAGTGGGCGGGCCATCCGTCGCTCGACGGACCGGCCGCGGTCGAGGTCGTGAAGGCGCTCATGGGCCGGTAAGCGGCCCGGGAGCTGCGGACCCCCTCCGATCCCTGAGCAACCCTCGCCGGTCCCTGAGAACCCTCGCCCGTCCCTGGCCAACCCTCGCCGGTCCGTGAGCAACCCACTCCGGTCCCTGAGCAACCCCCTCCGGTCCCTGAGTCTGTCGAAGGGCACTCGTAGGCACTTCGACAAGCTCAGTGACCGGAAGAGGTGCACCCGTATTCACTCCGGTCTCCGAGCAACCCCCTCCGGTCCCTGAGCGACCCTCGCCGGTCCCTGAGCCTGTCGAAGTGCCTGCGGGTGAACCCTGCGAATCCGGTATGCCTCCTCCGGTCCCTGAGCCTGCCGAAGGGCCCACGATCAACTTCCACAACCGCTTCGACTCAGCATCTGGAATGTCAGTGGTCCATGGTGGACTGAAGTCATGACCGAGACCACCACCTCCGCAGTTCGAGCTGGCGATGACTACGCCGCGCAGCTCGCGGAGTTCTCGGACGAGTACGCGGAGATCCAACGGCTGCGAGCGGCGCTCGACGCACGGGAGGCACGCTTGCTGGCTCGCTCCGCCGCATATGCCGACGCCCTCGCCGACTCGGTCGTCCCGGCGATCTACCCGCCGGCCGAGCGACTGGCCCTGTCGCGCCGCTCCACGTGCGCGGCCCTCGCGATGGCAACCCGCATGCCCGAGCGGACCGTGCAGCGGGCGACGAACGACGCCGAGCGCCTCGTGAACGACGCGCCCGCCGTGCTCGCGTCCCTCGAGGCCGGGCGCATCTCGGCCCGGCACGCGCAGACGATCATCGACCAACTCAGCGACGTGCCGACCGCAGGACGGGCGGCGTTCCTCGCTGAGGTACTACAGGTCGCGGAAGAGTCCACCAACGCGAACCTCCGCAGGCGAGCCCGCGTCCTGCGCGAACGTCTCCACCCCGAATCGATCACGGCCCGAGCGGTCCGCTCAGAGGCCGACCGCCGCGTCGAGTTTGAACCGGCCGCCGACGGCATGGCGTGGGTGCACCTCTTCACCACCGCACCGATCGCCCAGGGCATCATCGAGCGCGTCGAAGCAGCCGCCGCCGAATCGCGCCAGGCCGGGGACACCCGCACGTGCGCGCAGCTGCAGGCCGACGCCCTCGCGGCGCTCGCGCTCACCGGAGTGACCCCGGACGACCTGATGTCGAGCCCGGTGCTCCCGCACCCCATTGAGGTCCAGGGCCACATCAAGCCGACTGTGCAGATCACCGTGCCGGCGCTGAGCATGGTCGGCGTCAGCGACGCCCCGGCTACCCTCGACGGGTACGGCCCGATCGACCCGGAGACCGCCGCGCGCATCGCGGTGAACGCGCCCAGCTTCACCCGGATCCTCGTCCAGCCGGAAACCGGCGCGGTCCTCTCCGTCGGCCGGAATCAATACCGGGTCCCGGCCGACCTGCAACGCGCGGTGCGCCTCCGAGACGGCACCTGTCGGGCACCGGGCTGCGGGAGACGAGCCAGAGCCTGCGACCTCGATCATTCGGTCGCTTGGGAGGACGGCGGGACGACGGATGTCGGTAACCTCGCGTGTCTCTGCCGACATCATCACCGGATGAAGCATCTGCCCGGATGGAACCTCGACCACGGGCCCGGCGGGGTCCTCGAGTGGACGACACCCGACGGCAAACACCATCGAACGAAACCGGACCCCGCCCCATTCTGACTCCCGCCGGTCCCTGAGCCTGTCGAAGGGTTCCTCGTGGGCACTTCGACAGGCTCAGTGACCGGGAGGGGTGTGCCCGGAACCGGTTCGGTCCCTGAGCTTGTCGAAGGGCACTCGGGTTGCGCTGCCTCAGTGACCGGGGAGAGGTGTGCCCGGAACGTTGAGGCGTGCTCGTGCGCACTTCGACAAGCTCAGTGATCGGGAGAGGTGTGCCCGAAACCGGTTCGGTCCCTGAGCTTGTCGAAGGGCACTCGGGTTGCGCTGCCTCAGTGACCGGGGAGAGGTGTGCCCGGAACGTTGAGGCGTGCTCGTGTGCACTTCGACAAGCTCAGTGATCGGGAGGGGTGTGTCCGGAACGTTTCGGTCCCTGAGCTTGTCGAAGGGCAGGCAGCCCCGGCGTGCTTCCGGGACCACCTCCGCACCCCGCCGGGTAGGCTCCAAACGTGGGCACCGACGAAGACCAGATGCTGTCACTCGTGTACGCGAGCACGGCGACACAGCCGTTCACCGACGACGACCTCACCGCCCTGCTCGCCGTCTGCCGCGAGAACAACGCCCGCGCACAGCTCACCGGCATGCTCGTCTACCGTGACGGCCGGTTCCTCCAGGTCCTCGAGGGCCCCGAGGCCGCTGTCCGCAAACTGATGGTCACCCTCGCCGCCGATCCCCGTCACACCGGCATCCGCGTGATGTTCGAGGAGCCCATCCGAGAACGCCAGTTCGCCGCCTGGACCATGGGCTTCGAACGCGCCGACACCGGCTCCGCCGCAGACCTCGACGGCTACCGCGACACCTTCGACGACCTCGACCGCGACGACCCGACCGCCACCATGCGCGCCCTGCAGGAACTCGCCCGCTGGTTCCGCAGCCGCGCCACGCGGAGCTGAGCCACGCTCAAGCCCGCGCTCACACCCGCAGTCAGCCTGCGAGCTTGCCGATCGGGCTGTCGTCGAGGTTCGCGAGCAGCTCGGCGACGTCGCCGTAGACCGCGACAGCACCCGCGTCACGGAGCTCCTGCTCGCCGAACCCACCGCTGCGCACCCCGATGCACTCCACACCGGCCCGCGCAGCCGCCTCGATGTCCCAGACGGCATCGCCGACCATGACCGCTCGCGACGCCGGCACGCCCGCACGATCGAGGGCGACCTCGACGATGTCGGGCTCCGGCTTGGCGGTCTCCACGTCACCGGACGAGGTCGCCGCGAAGATCGCATCGTCGACGTCGAGCAGCTCCCGCAGGATCTCGAGCTCGTTCTCCGGAGCCGAGGTCGCCAGCACGACCGCGATCCCGCGGCCTGCCAACTCGCCGAGCAGCTCGCGCGCACCACCGATCACCCGCAGCCGGGAGGTGTTCTGGAGGTAGTACTCGCTGTGCAGCTCCTTCGCCCGCTCGCCGTACTGCTCGACCTCGTCGGACCCGTCGAGCAGCGATTCGAGCAACTCGCCGCCGTCCTTGCCGATCGAGCGATGGATCCGCCACGCGTCGACCGGCCTGCCGGCATCGGCGAACGCGCGATCCCAGGCGTCGACGTGCAGGTAGTTCGAGTCGACGAGCGTCCCGTCGATGTCGAAGAGCACCGCGATGCGGTCGTCGGAGTTCTCGGGGACGGTGGTGTCAGCTGGTTCGGACATGCGTCCAGTCAAGCCCGCGAGCCCGCGATTGTGAAGCGGTGGTCATTCGCCGCCGAACGTGCGAGCCCGCGGACGCGGCAGCGCGGCCGCTACTGGAACCGACTCGTGAGGATCACGGAGCTGGTCGCATCGTCGAGGAGCACCTGCGTCGAGCGGCCGTCCTGCGAGAAGGCGTCGTCGAGAGCGGACGAACGCACGAACGGTCCCGGCGGCAGTGCGTCGTCGAGTCCGGCGTCGAGGTCCGGGAGCTCCGCCTTCGCGTCCGAGCCCGCCTCACCGGGTGCGAGCGCGCGCAGTTCCGCGTACCCGGCCTCGTCCAGGACGACGACCGCATCGATCCAGTACGTGCTCGGGCCCGGAACCCGCTCGTCGCCCATGGTCCCCGACATCCAGGTCGCCGAGAGCGCGGTGGCGAGTTGCGGGAAGCGGTCGGTGAGCGGCCCGAGCTCGTGCCGGATCTCACCGGTGCCCGAGCGGGTGGCGGAGTCCGATGCCGATGCGGATGCCGCCGTCGTCCGGTCCGGCGACGGTGACGACGCGCAGCCGGCGAGCAGACCGGCGACCACGACGACCACCGTGGCCACGACGGTCGCGCGCGGCGCGAGACGGTGACGTCGATCATGCATCCGAGCAGTCGTGTCCATGCCAGCAGCCTAGAGGTCGTCGATCACTGTCCGTTCGGCCAGCCCGGGACTGTGCGGCAGGCGGGGGTGCCCGGAGCGGCTTGCGCCGAGGCTGGAGCCATGAACCTCTCCACCGCCCATCCCGTCGAGGCTCGCGGGCTCCGCAAGACCTTCCACGGTCGCCCGCGCGTCGATGACGTGTCCTTCACCGTCGCCCCTGGCCGGGTCGTCGGACTCCTCGGCCCCAACGGCGCCGGGAAGACCACCACCATCCGCCTGCTGCTGGGACTCGCCCGTCCCGACGCAGGGGACGGCCTCATCCTCGGCCGCCCGTACCGCGAGCTCGATCAGCCGGCGCGCACCGTCGGCGCCGTCCTCGACGCGGGCGGACTCCTCCCGGCTCGCACCGGGCGGCAGCACCTCCGCATCGCCGCCGCGCGGATCGGGGTCGACGCTGCCCGCATCGACGCGGTCCTCACCGAGGTCGGGATGGCACGCGACGCCGACCGCCCCGCCGGCGGGTACTCGCTCGGGATGCGTCAGCGCATCGCGATCGCCGCAGCTCTCCTCGGCGAGCCGGCCGTGCTCATCCTCGACGAGCCGTCGAACGGCCTGGACCCGGCAGGCATGCAGTGGCTGCGACTCCGGCTGCGTGCGTTCGCCGACGCGGGTGGGACGGTGCTGCTGTCGTCCCACCTCCTGTCCGATGTCCAGGACATCGCGGACGACGTGATCGTCATCACCGACGGTCGCGTGCTGGCGCAGTCGTCGATGGTCGACATCCTCGCCGCATCGGGCGGTGACCTCGAGGCGTACTACCTCCAGGTCACCGGAACGGCCCAGCTCACCGAGAACGGGCAGGTGCGCTGATGCTCCGCGCTGAACTCACCGGGCTCGTCACCACGACCGCGACGAAGGTCACCGCGGCGGTCGCCGTCGTGGGACTCATCGTCACGCAACTCGCCTTCGTCACCCTCATGCCCGCCCTCGCCGACGGCGACATCGGGCCGGGGCTCGACGCCCTCGGGAGCGACTTCCCCGTCCTGGACCTCGCCGCCCGTGCCGTCCAACTCGACGCGCTCAACCCGCTCGGCGCGTCGATGGGCAGCGGCTCCATCGGTGTCGCACTCCTGGCCATCACCCTGCTCGGTGTGCTCGCCGGCACGAGTGACGACCGGTACGGCGGCATCGTCGGCGCTGTCCTCGCCTCGCCGAAGCGGTTCCGCATCGTCGCAGCGAAGGCGGGCGCAGTCGCACTCGTCGGCGCCGCCCTCGGTGTCGTGCTCGCCCTCGTCAGCCTGGTCACGCTCGTGATCACCTTGGCAGCCACCGGGACGCCGTTCGTCCTCGGACTCCCGGACCTCGCAGCACGGTTCGGGCTCGGCGTCCTCGCCGTCACCGCCCTGTCGGTCATCGGCCTCGCGGTCGGACTCATCGTCCGCACCCAGCTCGCCGGCGTCCTGACGATGATCGGGATCCTCATCCTCGAACCGATCGCCGTCTCCTCGATCCAGCTGATCACCGGCGGCATCGTGCCGGTCTGGACCCAGTTCCTGCCCGTCGCCCTCGCCCAGGGCGTCATCCACGGCGGAACGGACGGGCTCGGACCGTCCGTCGTCATCCTCGCCCTCGTGGCCCTCACCGCCGCCCTCACTGCGGCCGCATCCGCTGCGCTCGCGCGCCGCGACATCTGAAAGGAATCACCCACATGAACGACCAGACCCAGACCCAGACCCACACTCAGACCAAGACGCAGCACCAGACCCGTCACCGCACGATCATCGCCGTCTCGGCCGCCGCCGCGCTGCTCGCCGGAACCGTCTCCCTGAGCGCCTGCTCCAGCGCCACGGAGCAGGCCGCCGGCTCCGGCTCCGCATCCGGGCCGCTGCAGGACCGGATGCAGTCGCTCGTCGACGCCGGCTACCCCGCGGCGCTCGCCTCGGTGATCGGACCGGACGGCGAGGCGATCGACGTCGCGGCCGGCATCGGCGACCTCGCGACAGATGAGCCGGCCCCGGTCGACGGCGAGGTGCGGATCGCGAGCAACACGAAGATGTTCGTCTCGACCGTCGTCCTGCAGCTCGTCCAGGAGGGGAAGGTCGCGCTCGACACCCCGATCGACACCTACCTCCCTGGGCTCATCACCGGCGACGGCATCGACGGCACCCACATCACGGTCCGTCAGCTGCTCCAGCACACGGCGGGACTCCCCGAGTACGCCGACCAGATCGCCGCCGACGCGTTCGCGGCACAGGAGCGCTACACCTCGCCCCGGGACATGCTCGACATCGCCCTCGCCAAGCCGGCCGTGTTCGCGCCGGGGGAGCGGTGGGCGTACAGCAACACGAACTATCTCGTGCTGGGGCTCATGGTCGAGAGCGTCACCGATCGGGCGCTCGCCCAGCAGATCGACGAGCGCATCGTCAAGCCGCTCGACCTCGAGCACACGTACTTCCCGGCGCCGGGCGAACGCGAGCTGCGCGGTGAACACCCGCACGGGTACCACGCGAAGACCGTCGGCGACCTCCTGGACATCACGGCCCTCGACACCTCGTTCGCCTGGTCCGCCGGTGCGCTCGTCTCGACGCCGCACGAGCTCAACGTCTTCATGAAGGCCCTGCTCGACGGTGAACTCCTGAACGAGGAGACCCTCGCCGAGATGCAGACCACGGTTCCGGCGGGTGACGAGCTGTGGCCGGGAGCGGGTTACGGGCTCGGCCTGCAGAGCTACCCGCTGAGCTGCGGCGGTGTGGCCTGGGGCCATGGCGGCGACATCCCCGGAACCCAGACGCGCAACGCGGTCGGTCCCGACGGCACGGCCGTCACCATCGCCGTCACCTCCCTGCCGTGGGCGGTCGTCTCGCCCGACGACAACGAGCGGTTGATGAAGCAGTACCGGATCGTCGTCGACGCCCTCGACGCGACCCTCTGCGAGCGATGATCACTTCCCACCGGACGCCGAGCGCCGGCCCCAACCGGGGTGGCGCTCGGCGTGGTTGACTCGACCCATGACCTCTCCCGCACGGCCCGCCCCGCTCGCGGTCCGTCTGCGCTCGGCGCTCCCGCCGGTCCTGGTCCTCGCCGGTGCGGTGGGGTACCTCGGGGTCGTCCCGTGGGTCGACGAGCTGCACGCCGTGCCGGGTCAGGTGTCGCCGTGGGCGCAAGCGGGGCTGGTCGTGCTCCAGGCCATCGCCCTGCTCTTCCGGCGTCGGCACCCTGTCGCGGTGTTCGGCGTGGCGGTCCTCCTCGACCTCCTGGTCCTCGGGTCCAGTGGTGGCGAACTCGGGATCGGCTCGTTCGGCGTGATCCTCGCCACCTACGCGCTCGCTCGTCGCGCGGAGCGGCGGACGGTCATCCGCGCGCTGGTGGCCGGTGCGGTCGCGACGACGGTGGTCGGCGGCATCGCGATGATCTTCGGGTCGTCCGAGGAGCCGCTCATCCTCGTGTTCGCGGCCGTTGCGCGAATCGTGTTGCAGTACGTGCTCCCGGCCGGTGTCGCCGAGTACGCCAGGGGTCGCGAGCGCCTGCTGTCGGCGATCGAGGACCAGGCACGCATGGCCGAGAACGAGCGTCGCATCAGCGTGCAGAACGACCTCCGCGCTGAGCGCACCGCCCTCGCGCGGGAGCTGCACGACATCGCCGGACATCACCTGTCAGGGATCATCGTCAGTGCGCAGGCGGCCAGCGCCCTGGTGGAGCGCGACCCGGAACGTGCTCGGGAGATGCTCCAGACGGTGCAGTCCGATGCCCGCACGACGCTCGTGGACCTGCGGCGGACGGTCGGCCTGCTGCGCAGCGACGATGCGGACGCCCAGGGAGGCGGAGACGGATCGACGCTCGGGCCGGCGACCATTCCGACGATCGCGGCGATCCCGGAACTCGTCGAGGCGGCGCGGTCGCGGGGGCAGCACGTCGCCTACACCGTGACCGGCGAGCCTCGTGTGCTGGGGCCGCTCGCGGAGACGGCCGCGTATCGGACCGTCCAGGAGTCGCTGGCGAACGCCGCCCGGCACGCGCCCGGAGCCGTCTGCCGCGTGGCGGTGCGGTTCGAGGTGGACGCGATCGAGCTCATCGTGACGAACGCGGCGTCGTCACAGCGGCCCGCTTCACCGGCGCGCGACGGGTACGGCCTCTGGGGCATGCGGGAGCGTGCCGAACTCATCGGAGCACGATTGACCGCGGCGCCGACGGACGACGGCGGTTGGTGCAACCGCCTCACCATTCCCGACGAGCACCGTCCCGACCAGCAGGGTCCCGACCAGCACCGGAGTGACGCATGATCCGCCTTCTCATCGCCGACGACCAGGCGGTCGTCCGCGCCGGCCTCTCGGTGATCCTCGGGGCCGAGCCCGACATCGAGGTCGTCGGTGAGGCGATCGACGGTGCCGACGCGGTGCGGTTGGCGAAGGAACTGCGTCCGGACCTGATCTGCATGGACATCCGGATGCCGGGCACGGACGGGATTGCGGCGACCCGCACGATAACGGCGGACCCGGACCTCGACGCCGACGTCCTCATCCTGACGACCTTCGACGTCGATGCGGACGTGTTCGCCGCGCTCGAGGCCGGTGCGGCCGGCTTCCTGCTGAAGGGCGCGGACGAGGCGACGCTGCTCGCGGCGATCCGTTCCGTTGCAGCAGGGGAGGGGACGCTCGACCAACGCCTCACCCGTCGTATCCTGCGTGAGTTCTCGGAGCGCAGGCGGGAGACGCCCGCGGCCACGATGGCACCGGCGGAGTCGCCGCTCACCGACCGCGAGTTCGAGGTGCTCGACCTCCTCGCGCAGGGACTCTCCAACGCGGAGATCGCCGACCGGCTCTTCGTCGAACCCACCACGGTGAAGTACCACCTCGCCGGTCTTTTGCAGAAGACGGGAGCGCGCGACCGCCTGCAGGCCGTGCTCTGGGGCATCCGCGCGGGGCTCGTCGACCCGCGCTAATCGGAGTGCAAACGAAATAATATGCATTATTGGCTCTTCTTCTACGTGTGTTTTTGAGCGCCACACGGCATGCGATGTTGGACGCGAAGGGACCGGATGGCTGTCGCTACCCAGCGGACGTGTCGTTACACGTGTTCCTTGCTGGAGCTCGTGGAGCGAAGAGCGGACGTGGGTGGGCCGACCTGGGCAGACTGCGCTGCCTGCGGGCTCGAAGCGCCGGAAGCCCTGGGGGCCATCGGGCACGCGGGGGACTGTCTCGTCGTGCTGATGCCCGGCTGATCTCGTCGCAAGGGTGGTCGTCGGGACGTGCTCGGGCGCCGCGCTCTATCGGTGGCGACACCGATCGTCTTGCTCCACAAGGTGCGTTGGCCGCACACGGACACCGGTCGACACATCGTGACGCCGCACGCGTCGACGTCGCCGATAGAGTGCGGTGACGGGTCGCGGACCGGTCTGAGCCTAGGGAGCGCCGATGTTGGTTCGTGTTGAGTGCTCTCCAACGACTGGCCAGGCTCCATGGCTGACCACTTGCTGTCCTGTGGAACGAGCAGGACATCACTGCAGGTTCATCCAAAAGCATAATATTGCCTTTATTGGCAAACTCTCAGGATATTGCTATCTTTCGCGCCAGGTCGCCGATCTTTGGGGCCGGTGTTGAATGATCGAGGAGGTTGAGCGGTTGCGAGAATGTGACTTGGGGACTAAGCCTAAAGTGTCCCCGCAGATGAATTTTGTAGTAATGACGAAAATCGGGATGGACTGATATGGGTTGGCAGAAGAAGCAAATTTTGCGAGACATCTTGATTGTTTCGGCTTCTGTGATTGTCTGCGTGGGGATATCGTTCCTTCTCGTCTCTAGCTGGCTTCCGGGGCTTCCGATAGGGGTGCTGCTGGGATTGGTGCTACAGCTGATCTTTAGGTACCGGTCGACGAAAAAGTCCCAGCGGTCAGAATAGTTCACACTCAAAGGAGAATGTTGTGTTCACAACTCTGAAAGGCAAGCTCGCGGGATTCGCGCTCGTTGCTGCTCTTGGCGTAGCTGCACCCGTCGCCGTGGCTTCATCTGCCTCGGCAGAAGACTGTGATCCTGGCGCCCGACACGACATCTGGGCGACTCCTGATGCCGCGTACGATGCTGTCACGCTCAACGCATGCTCGGCTCGAATCCTCTCCGATGAGTACGGGGCGAGCAGCGGCTACACGGGAGTCGTGGGGCTCATCACTTCATGGATTCCGGGGATCCCTGCGAAGACGGCCTCCGGACTCTTCGGCGTCAAGTCTGTCTCTGATTTCTTCGTCGGGAACGGGCTCGCTTCCTGCTCGAACAATTTCACGACGACTGTCAAGGTGACATTCGCAAATGGCTCGTTTGCCGGCTGTGAAGCTGGTTCTCTGGGCAATGGTGGCGGGATGCGGTAGATATCACCGGACTGGAAATGTTGTCTCTGCCGTAACTGAGCTTCTCAGAGGGGCGTCGTGGAATCTCCGCGGCGTCCCTCCAGCTTTGTTCAGGTCGCCCAGCGAGCGAGGCGTTGCGTTGCTCGAGGTAGCGGTCGATCGAGTTTCGACTGAACGAGCCGATGGGGCTCGGTCGTTGAGTTCGGGCCGAGCGTTCGGGTTCGTAGCAGCGATCTCGTGGAGACCTTTACGTACGGACAACTCGTCGAGCACCCGACGCAACCATGAAGTCATCGTCCGCGGCGAGCATGGCGAAGATCTCTTCTGGGGGGGGGCTCGCGAGATGTCAGGTTCCAGCGGACGCTGGGGTCTGGGTCGCGCGCTTGGCGGCGCCACTCTTCAAGTTGCTCTGGGTTAGTCATACTTCGCGCTCTCAGAAGGAACGTACTGGGTCTGCAATTACTTCGATGATGCGCCGTCCGGAAGTGTCTCGCCCACTTTCCCTTCCATGAGCTGCCGAAGCGACGCGATCTCGGTCGTGAGTGCTTCGATGTGCGCACTGGTGATCGCTTCGGATACGGCCTCCCTTTGCTCGACGCGTTCGACGATCCATGAGGCAAGGGTGGCAGTGACGACACCGATGAGGGCGATCCCGCCGATCATGACTCCGACGGCAACCAACTGTCCGGTGTACGTCACTGGGAAGTAGTCGCCGTAGCCGACGGTGGTGATGGTGACGAATGCCCACCAGAGGGCTTGGCCAAGTGTCTGGATCGAGCCGTCGCCGCCGCGTTCAGCATCGAGGACCGCAAGACCTGCGACGAACACCAGGAGCGTGGATGCGCCGGCGGCATAGATGATGACCCGTCCCCGGAAGGCGGCGCCGGCGGTCCGGTTCAGGATCGCCAGGAGCGTGACGAGCCGGAGCAGGCGCAACGGCCGGAGCATCGGGAGGACGACGATCGCGAGGTCGAGAAGGTGTGTGTAGAACCATCGCCATCGCGGTTTCGCGAGCACCAGGTTGACGACGTAGTCGGCCACGAAGACCACCCACGTCGCCGCGATGATGACCTCGGCGCTGCTTCCCCTGGGTTCGGCGATCACCTCGTAGGAGTACGCCGCGAGGAAGACGACCGCAGCGATCGCGAGGGGCCATTCAGTGAGCTTCTGCCAACGTGCCTGGGTCATGCGGCGAGCGTATCTGGAGGAGGAGCCCTCACCGGGACGGGTTGAGAGCGAGCGGTCTCCAGCGACGGCTGCAATCGGTCATTTACGGTGGGAGCCATGTGGTGGTCGGATGACGAATGGGAAGCGCTCACGGCGGCCGAGCAGTGCGGTATGTGCGCAGACGCACACGTACCGGCGAACGAGCACAGTGCCCTCATCGCGACAACCAGCACGAGTCACGTACGGCTCGCTCGAAATCAACACCACGCCGGATACAGCCTCGTGATCCTTCGAGAACATGTCGTCGACATGTCGGAACTCCCGCCAGAACAACTCGCGAGGTTTTGGGCAGATGTGCAGCGTGCGGCACGTGTCATCGATGGTGTCTTCCGATCGAAGAAGATCGACTACCTCGTCATGGGCCACCGGATGCCCCACCTGCACTGTCACCTGCTCCCTCAGCACGCGACCGACGACCCCCTCAGGAATGTGAACATCGCAGACGGCCCGACGTATCTTCCACCTGATGCGTTCGATGCCGCGATCGCCGCGCTCCAGCGAATGTGGGAGTCGTCGGAACCTCCACTCGGTAGATAGCCCTCGTTGACGTTTACGGCCGCTACGCGAACCGTCAGGCGGGCGGTGAGTTGTGTCGGTTGATGAGATCTGTCGCGAGTTCGACGATGCGTTGGCGGGCGCTTGCGGGGGCGAGCACTTCGATGTGATCGCCGAACTGCAGGAGCTGGCGCACGGATTCGACTTCGGAGTAGCTGACCGTGAACAGGTGCCACCCGTCTTCACCTGATCCGGTCGCTTTCAGACGGCTGCCCAAGATGCGT
Organism: Plantibacter sp. T3; assembly: GCF_902506515.1. Taxonomy (NCBI): domain Bacteria; kingdom Bacillati; phylum Actinomycetota; class Actinomycetes; order Micrococcales; family Microbacteriaceae; genus Plantibacter; species Plantibacter sp. T3. The sequence goes on from NZ_LR733286.1 coordinate 1,061,133, forward strand.
CGGGCGAGGTCGACGCGCGTTCCTCGCAACCTGACCGTCACCTCGACTTCCCCAGGGCCCTCGGAGCGGTGCTTCAGTTCGGCCCAGACCGATCGCAAGTCTTGATCAGGCCGTGTCGCCGCGGCCTCGAGGAGGGCTTCATAGTGTTCAAGCCGTTCGAGGTTGAAGAGCTTCGCCGTTCCATCGTCATCGGCCACGAGATACCACCGCCCGGACTTCGAAACGAGCCCATACGGGTCGACGTCCCGACTGGTCGCGTGCTCGGCACCGCTTCGGCGGTAGTGGATTCGCAGCCGTGGGCGAGAGCGCAACGTCAACGCCAGATCTGCGACGTCCGTGTCGCGGGTTTCGGCGGCGAGCCACCCTGAGTTGTCGACGATGACGAGTTCGGCAAGGTTCGTGTCCCCGGCTGCGTTCGCAGCACGGCGGGCCGCGATCTTCCGAATGGCCATGTCGTGAGCGGCGGTGATCCCCAGTTGTGCACGCTGCGCGCTGTCGAGGCCGGCGAGCGAGAGCGAGTCCATCTCGGCTGGTTCGAGATGGGACGCATTCAGGCGCGCGCCGGGGAGGAGGACGATGCCACCGTGTCTCCCTCGCTCGGCATAGACGGGTACGCCAGCCGCCGAGAGGGCTTCCACGTCGCGCAGGATCGTCCGCACCGACACCTCCAAGCGCTCCGCCAGCTCCACGCTCGTCACCCGTTGGCGGGTTTGGAGGACGAGAAGCAGGCTCAGCAGCCGGGCGGCTTTCATTGGACAAGTTTCTCGTAAAACCTGACAACAGGTGGCGTGATTGGGAGGTTGGCTTGTGTGACACCGCAAGCACCACTCGACAGGAGCCACCCATGCCCGCACCCAACCTCTTTCTGATCCAGGTCCAGGACGCTGAGGCTGCCACCGCGTTCTACAGCGACCTCTTCACGATCGAACCCGATTTCACCAGCCCGAGGTACGTCGCTTTCCCGGTTGCTCCCGGCGTGCTCTTCGCCCTCTGGACAGGACGCAACGAACACGCGGTGCCCAGCACCCCGCGCACGTTCGAGGTCGGGCTCATGGTTCCCGGTTCGGAGGCCGCCGTCGACCAGGTGTTCGAGGAGTGGAAGGCCAAGGGCGTCACCGTCGTGGAGGAGCCACACGATGACGTCTTCGGTCGAACGTTCGTGATTGCAGACCCCGACGGGAATCTCATTCGCGTCTCACCCGTGGACTGATGCTCGTGGCCCGCGCGGCTTGTGGGAGACAACCTCCACAGCGGCGCTGGCTGCCAGGCATGCCACGGGCTTGTCGAACCGAGCTGAGGGGCGACCGGGGGCAGCGCGGGGCCGATTCGCCTCCGATACTCAGGTAAGGCTATCCTTCCTAGGCCCCATCCCTCGAATGAAGGAGACGACGTGCACCAGCGCGCCGCCATCAGCCTCGTCCTCGCCGCGGCGCTCGCCGTCGGACTGTCCGCCTGCGGAGCGTCCGAAGCGGTCGAGCCCGAATCGACCGCCGCCGCGGGGCAGGGCGCGACCGACTACCCGCTCACGCTCGACAACTGCGGCACCGAGGTCACGATCGACGCCGCACCTCAACGGGTCGTCTCCCTCGACCAGAACTCGACCGAGATCCTGCTGTCCCTCGGGCTCCAAGACCGCATCGTCGGCACCGCCTCCTGGACAGACCCCGTCCTCGACTCACTCGCCGACGCGAACGCCGACGTCCCGCGCCTGGCCGACAACGCTCCCACCTACGAGGTCGTCCTCGGAGCCGACCCGGACTTCGTCACCGCCTCTTTCGGGCGCCACTACAACGAGGGCGGCGTCGCACCACGCGAGCGGTTCGCCGAGACCGGTGTCGCCAGCTACCTCTCGCCCACCGACTGCGACAACGGGACGAGCATCAACGGCGGCGGGACGCGCACGACGCCGCTCACCATCGACGCGCTCTACCAGGAGATCACCGAGATGGGAGAGGTCTTCGACGTCTCCGACCGTGCTGCCGCGCTCGTCGCCGACCTGCAGGCCCGTGCCGCGAAGGCGACCGAGGGTGTCGACTTCGACGGCACGACGGTCGCGTTCTGGTTCGCCGACACGAAGACCCCGTACGTCGGCGGCGGGCTCGGATCCGCCGCGCTGCTCGCCTCGACCACCGGGCTCGACAACGTCTTCGGTGAGCTCGAGGACGACTGGCCGGCCACCACGTGGGAAGACCTCGTCGACCGCGACCCGCAGGTCCTCGTCCTCGGCGACCTGCAGCGCGACCGGTTCCCCGGCGACCGCCTCGACGACAAGGTCGCGTTCCTGGAGTCCGACCCGCTCACGAAGACCATGGACGCGGTGCGCAACCAGCGGTACATCGCTCTCCACGGCGCCGAGCTGAACCCCTCCATCCGCTTCGTCGACGGCCTCGAGAAGATCAAGGCGTGGTGGGTCGAGCACGAGGACGAGCTCTGAACCCGGAGACGGTGACGAGTGGCGACACGGTGACGGCCAGCGACACGGCGCGGCGACCCGCCTCACGCGCACGCCTCGCGACGATCACCGGCCTGCTCGTCCTCGCCGGCGTGGTCCTCCTCCTCGTCTCGGTCGGCGTGGCGATCACACTCGGACCGGCGGACATCCTGCTCGTGAACGTGCGGGACATCGTCGCGAACCACCTCGGTGTCACCGACATCCCCGTGAAGCTGTCGAAGGACGCGATCGTGTGGGAGGAGCGCCTGCCGCGGGCCTTCGTCGCGGCAGCCTGCGGAGCCGGGCTCGGGCTCTGTGGCGTCATCATGCAGTCGCTCCTCCGCAACCCGCTGGCCGACCCGTTCATCCTCGGCATCTCCTCCGGTGCGTCGACCGGTGCGGTCGCGATCGGGATCCTCGGACTCGGCGGGGCATCGATCGGGCTCTCCGGCGGCGCGTTCATCGGCGCGCTCGTCGCCTTCGGACTCGTGCTCCTGCTCTCCCGCCTGTCGGGCGGTGGGGCCGACCGGGTCGTGCTGGCGGGCGTCGCCAGCACGCAACTCTTCTCCGCACTGACCTCGCTGATCATCTTCGCGTTCGCCGACTCGGACGAGACGCGCGGCGTGATGTTCTGGCTGCTCGGCTCGCTCGAGGGCGTGCGCTGGGACGACGTGGCACTCTGCGCAATCGTCGTCGTCGCCGGGTCGCTCCTGTGCCTGCGGTACGCCCATGCACTCGACGCGTTCGCCTTCGGTGAGGACGTCGCGGCGTCACTCGGCATCCACGTCGCGAGGACGCGGGCGATCCTGCTCATCGCGACGGCGCTCATCACGGCGACGCTGGTGAGCGTCGCGGGGGCGATCGGCTTCGTCGGGCTCGTCCTGCCCCACGCCGCCCGCTTGCTCGTCGGGCCCCGTCACGGTCGGCTCATCCCGGCCACAGCGATCATCGGTGCGATCTTCATGGTCTGGGTGGATGCCGGCTCGCGCGTCGCGTTCTCGCCGACACCGCTGCCCGTCGGCGTCGGGACAGCGCTCGTCGGGGTGCCGGTCTTCATCGCCCTGCTGGCGCGGAGGAGGACGCGGGTATGACACTCCACGCTGAGCACGTGTCCTGGAACCGCGGCGGTGCGCTCGTCGTCGACGGCGTGACGCTGCACCCCGAGCCGGGACAGACCGTCGGCCTCCTCGGGCCGAACGGGTCGGGCAAGTCATCGCTCCTGCGGGTGCTCCACGGACTCGTGAAGCCGACCGCGGGCCTCGTGACGCTCGACGGTGTCGACCTGGCGTCGGTCGGTCGACGGCGCATCGCGCGTTCGGTCGCCTCGGTGACGCAGCATGCCGACACCGACGTCGACATCACGGTGCGCGACATCGTGCGGCTCGGCCGGATCCCGCACCGCTCGGGACTCGGCGGTGACAGCGCAGCCGACGAGGCCGCCGTCGTCCGCGCGCTCGCCCACGTCGGCCTGCTCGACCAGGCCGGCCGCCTCTGGCACACCCTGTCCGGAGGCGAACGCCAGCGGGCACAGATCGCGCGGGCGCTCGCCCAGGAGCCACGTGAGCTCCTCCTCGACGAACCGACCAACCACCTCGACATCCGACACCAGTTGGAACTGCTCGACCTCGTCTGCGCGCTCCCGGTCACCACCGTGATCGCCATCCACGACCTCAACCTGGCCGCGATGTACTGCGACACGGTCGTCGTACTGCGCGCCGGTCGGGTGGTGGCTGCCGGGGCACCGGGCGAGGTGCTGACCGCGGCGCTGATCGCGGACGTCTACGGCGTGGCGGCCGAGGTGACGCTGGACGTCGAGCGCGGGTATCCGGTGGTCACGTTCACGAGATCGGCTGGGCCGTCCCCGTCACGGTGATGCCGCCGGTGGCCGGGACGTCGACCGTCAGCAGACTGGGGGCGCCGACGTGGTGGCCCTGCCGGACGAGGATCCGAGCCGGAGGAATGAGGAGACCGAGCACCCGCAGGTAGCCCCCGAGGGAGGCGGCTGCGGAGCCGGTCGCCGGATCCTCGGTGATGTCGCCGACGGGGAAGAGGTTGCGGGCCTCGACGAGCAGGTGGCCGGCGTCGTCGATCCCGTGGTCGTGCACGACCGTCACCGTCCCGGCCCAGCCCTGCACGTCCATCAGCGCGCGCAGCGCGGTCGGGTCGAAGGTGAAGCCGTCGAAGACCTGCTGCTCGCGGATCGCGACGACCGGGTGCCGGTTGCCGGCGAACGACTCGCGGAGCGGCCACCGCTCGTCGAGGTCGGAACGCTCGAGCCCGAGCAGCGACAGCAGGCGATCGGCGACCTCGGCGTCGAGACCGCGCACGGTGGGTTCGACGCTGGTGAACGACGCGGTGATCGATCCGGTGCCGCCGTTCGTGTCGCCGTTCGTGTCGGCGTCGGATGCGGTCTCGACGACGAGGGGTCCGACGTTCGTCTCCAGCGTGAAGCGTCCGACGCCACGGCGCTCAGCCAGGGCGACGGCGGTGGCGATGGTCGCGTGCCCACAGAACGGCACCTCGGCACCGGGGGAGAAGTAGCGCATGCGCACGTGGCGGTCGTCGCCGTCGACACCCGGGTCGACGACGAACGCCGTCTCCGGATACGCGACCTCGGTGGCGATCGCCTGCATCTCGGCGTCCGACAGTGCCGAGGCGTCGAGCACGACACCTGCGGGATTACCGCCGCCGGGTTCGGCGGCGAAGGCCGTGAGGCGGAGGAGCTCGGGAGGTCGCGTGGTCGACATCCGACGATGCTAACCCGCGTCGCCGTCCTCGCCGACTGCTGAGACCTCCACGATCCAGGCCCGTTCCGGTGCGGACGACGGGGTCTGGAGGCCCGAGTGCGACAGCACCGCCCCGGAGGCGACCACTCCGGTCCACCCGGCGAGCGGGCCGTCCACCTCGTCCTCCTCGCCGAACCAGGCGGGCACGGCGCGACCGCCGGTCGGCTCACCGATGCGCAACGGCCGAACCCGGTAGCGACGCTCCGGGTCGAGTCCGCGCAGGGTGAACCGCCCGATCCTCGCGACGTCCGAGCGGCTGAGGAACGCGAGCGAGAACAGGGCACGCGACCGGTCCTCGGCCACCACACCCGTGATCTGGAGTGTGTCGTCGAAGACGTCCTCGCGCACGAGCCTCCCCGTGTGCAACAGGTCACGCGTCCGGCGGTAGAGCCCGAACCATCCGCGCAGTTCCTCCAGTTCGGCCGGGGACGCCTGCCGCAGGTCCCACTCGACCCCGAGATGACCGAAGAGCGCGGTCGCCGCACGGAAGGACAGCTCGTGCGAGCGGCCCGTGGTGTGCGAGCGCCCGGAGGCGATGTGGGCGCCGAGCCGCTCCAGGGGGACCAGCTGGGCGGTCCAGCGGTTGATCTGCTGCCGCTCGAGCGGGTCGCTGCAGTCCGAGGCCCACACGCGGTGCGTGCGCTCGAGGACGCCGAGGTCGACGCGTGAGCCGCCGGAGGAGCAGGACTCGATCTCCAGCTCCGGGAACCGACGCGTGAGTTCGTCCATCAACCGGTACACGGCCGCCGTCTGACGATGCACGCCGGCCCGACCGTCGGGTGCCGACCCGGCGTCGACGAGGTCGCGGTTCTGATCCCACTTGATGTACGCGATGTCGACCTCGGTCAGGATCGCGGTCATCCGTTCCAGGACGGCGGCGAAGGCCTCTGGTCGGCCGAGATCGAGGACCTGCTGGTTCCTGGCGGGGATCGGCAATCGTCCGCCCGTCTGCATGATCCAGTCCGGGTGCTCCCGGGCCAGATCGGAGTCGAGGTTCACCATCTCCGGCTCGAACCACAGACCGAACTCCATCCCCAGGCTCCGGACCCGGTCGGCGAGCGGCTGCAGCCCGTCGGGCCACACCTCCTCGTCGACGAACCAGTCGCCGAGCCCCGCGCGGTCGTGTCGTCGCCCACGGAACCAGCCGTCGTCGAGGACGAACCGCTCGATCCCGAGCGAGGACGCGACCTCGGCCAACTGCATCAGAGCCTCGGCGTCGTGATCGAAGTAGACCGCCTCCCACACGTTGAGCGTGAGCGGTCGGTCCCGTGCCGGATGGCCGGATTGCGCGCGCAGGTGCTCGTGGAACATCGCGGCCTGGGCGTCGAGCCCGTCCCCGTGGGCGCCGTACACCCAGGGGCTCGTGTAGGCGTCACCCCTGGCGAGGCGGATCTCGTCGGGCAGCAGCAGTTCGCCGCCCCCGATCACCTGGTCGCCGGTCGAGAGCCGTTCCGCGAGGTGTCGCTGGTTGCCGCTCCACCCCACGTGGACGCCCCAGACCTCGCCCGTGGCGAAGCCGAACCCGGGGACGCCCACGTTCAGGACGAGCGGCGCGTCCGGCCCGGTCCGCCCGCGGCGGTCCTCGCGCACCCAGGCGCCGACCCGGAGCGGCGAGGGCTGCGGCGTCCGCTCCTTGCCCCACCGGCCGGCGAGGTCGAGGACCTCCCGGGCGCGAGCCGGGATCGGGAGCGCGAGATGCAGGTCGTCGAGCCGGTAGACGCCGTCGGCGACGTTGCGGAGCGTCGCGCGGACACGCAGGAGACCGGCCTCGCTCAGCTCGAACTCGATCCGGATCGCCAGGCCCGCCTCGGCGTCCTCGCCGTCGACGGTCACCGTGCGCGGGGTCACCTGCGCCGGCCCCATCGTGAACAGCGGCGACCAGTCGCGTCCGTCCCGGCTGCCGGTGATGCCCGGCCGACCGAGCCAGGCCTCGCTCTGCTCCGGCAGCACCGCGAGGCGGGTCGGGCGGTCGGGGGCGTTCTCCGTGACGAACCGCTCCGCGCCGCGCACGACATCGGCGAGCTCCGTAGCGTCGAGCGCACCGAGGTCGGCTCCCCAGTGCGCGATCGACGGCAGATGTCCGTCGCGCAGGTCGATCACGACGCTCACGGCGCGCGATCGCAGGTGGACGACGGACTGTCGGGTGTCGGTGGACATGGGGTCCTTTCGGATGGGGTGCGGTGGTCAGTCCGCGGACGGGCGTGCGAGCTGGCCGTCCCAGGGGACGAAGGTGGCGAGGTCGACGTCGTGCACGGTTCCGTCGGTCCACCGTGCGACCAGTCGGGTCCCGGTCACGTCCACCGCGACCGGGAGGTCGGGTGTCTCGCCGTCGTCGAAGCGGAGGGTGTGGAGCGCGGCCAGGACGGTGTGCCCCGGAGTGCTGGCGGCGTACAGCGCCGGAACCGCCGAGTGCGGGCCAAACGCGTTGGCGTCACGGTAGGCGACGGCCTCCGCGCGGTCCCAGCCGTGCAGCCCGACGATGGTCGCTGCGAGCCCGTCACGACCGACCACCGTGGCCCGCGGCGTGGCCCCGGCGGGATCGACCACGGTGCGCAGTACCGCGTCGTCGGCGACGGCCGCACCGCCCTCGCGGACGGCCCACGCGCGAGTCGACTCGACGAGGTGCGCGCGGAGCTCCTGATCACCGTGGACGATGCTGACCGTGGTGACGGCGCAGCCCGGCCACACCCGGCCGTCGAGCTGTGGGAGGTGCACCGAGCCGGAGACCTCGCCGACGGTCCGCATCCCGCGGATCGCGGCCCGTCGACTCGCCCGCCCGTCCTCGTCGAGCAGCGCGAGATGGCCGTCGACGTTCTCGTCCCACGCCGCGCCCGTCCCCGGGGCGGTGTGCGAGGAGTACCCGAACTTGGCGTAGTGCGGATCGTCCGCGTCGGCGCGAGCGGGCTCCACGGGGATCTCGCAGTGGTCGCTGCCGTGGTTGGCGAGCGTCACGACACCGTCCCGCTGCGAACGCAGGATCCATCCGACCGCCGGCAGCACGGTGGTCTCCGGCGGCCCGTCGGTCGGTTGCGGGTGTTCCGGAGCGGTCCACACCGGGTCGTCGCGGTCGATGGCGAGCCCGAGGAACCCGATGCCCGCGAGGTAGGGCGAGCCGAAGCCGCTGTAGCTCTGCGCGGTGGGCTCCCACGGCCCGTACCAACCGAGACTCAGCGGGCCGTCGACGCCGACGCCGTGCCGGACGAAACCCGAGACCACCCCGGAGGCCAGGCGTCGCGTCGCGCCGGGACTCAACGGGTTCACCCCCGAGAGCTCGGCGCACCAGAGCCCGGCGAGGGCGGCCGTCCGATAGCTCAGCGAGCGGCCGACGTGCACCATCGACCCGTCCGGCGCGACCATGCGCGCGAAGGAGCCGGTGAAGTCGTGCAGCCGTTCCAGATGCCGTGAGCCGTCGGCCGTGCCCGTGCGGTCGGTCATGCGGTACCAGGCCCAGAGGTAGGGGTGGATCGCCCACGCGTTGTAGTAGTCGATCGCGTGTTCCGGACCGTCGGTGTACCAGCCCTGCTCCAGGTGCCACGACTCCACGCGGGCGACGTTCCTCGTGCCGTTCAGCCCGGTGACGTCCTCGTCGACCGAGCGGAGGAACGCCTCCGCCATCGCCGGGAAGAGCTGCCAGTTGTTGTGCCAGACCTCGAGGCGCGCATGGTGGCGCAGCCAGTCGGCGATCTGCACCTGCTCCTTCCGGGTGAGCCCCGCCCACAGTCGGTCGCGACTGACGTACAGGCCGAACGCGATGTTCGCCGCCTCCACGATCGAGTTGGTGACGCCCGTGCCGGGGGCCCGACACGTCACGCCCAGCGGCCAGGACTCCTGACCGTCCGGGGCCGTACCGGCGAGGAGTGCCCGGCTGTACCAGGCGACGAGGTCCTCGACCCCGTCACCATCGCCGGCACCAGGGCCGTCGCCACCGCCGGCGATCCGTGGTGCGGCGAGGAGGAAGGAACGACCGACCGCCTCCATGCCCTCGCGTGCGACACCGTCGCGGGTGACCCGACCGGGCAGCCGAGGAATGCCGCCGAGCGGGCTCTCGAACCGGCGGACCTCCGCCAGCCACCGGTCGGCCGTGGCCTCCCATTGCGCCCGCGTCCACCCGGTGAAGGGTGCGGCGACGGCATCCGCGGCCGGTAGACGGAACGGCGGGAGCGGGTCGGGCGTCATCGTCGGGCCTCCATCGGTGCTCCCGGTTCCGGGCACTGTTCCGCGCGGCGCACCCGCAGCGTGTGTGACCCGCTCGTCGCGGCGGCGCGCTGCACGAGCCGGATGCGGAAGACGGCCGACCCCCAGACCTCGTGGAGCTTCGGGTCGTCGATGTCGATCCGGTCCACCGCCACATCGAACGCGGGGTCGGTGTCCAGGCGGGCGTCGCCGACCAGGACACCGTGATCGTCGGCGACCGGCTCGGCGGCTGTCAGGAACGTCAGCGTCATCTGCGACGGTTCGGCGAACGCCCAGTGGTCGTCGACGAGGACGGCACCGGCCGCACGGTCGAGCGTCACCGCGCGGTCCAGGGCCGTGAGGCGGGCCTCGGGCGGATACGCACCCAGGAGGGACGTGGCGAGGACGGAGCGGTCGCCCTCGTCGGAGAACCGTGTCCCGCTCGCCGTGAAGGCCCGACCATACGGTTGCTCGACCCCGGCAGGGAGGGGGACGTTGTGGAAGGCGCTCCGCATGGTCCAGATGCCGTAGCGGGTGTCCGGCATGAAGGTGTCGCGGTGGTACACGCCGACACCCACGTCGATGAGGACGGGCTCACCGTCGAGCGAGACGATGACCCCGCCGACGTCGTTGTGGTTGTGGCTGACGTCGTTGTGACCGCCCTTCGCGGCGACCGCCCAGCCGTCCACCCGACCGGCGTGCTCGCGGAACACCGCCACCTCCGTTCCCGGTGCATACCAGGAGGAGGGCATCCCCGCCGTGGCGTCGCCGGCCGTGGTCCACGCCGGGTCGAGCAGCTCCGCGAGCGTCCGGCGGAACAACGGTGCCAACTGCCCCGAGAACCCGAGCGGATGCGAGCGCCCCACCCAGCGGGCATGCGCTGCCACCTCGTCGTCGCCCACGCGCTCGCCGAAGCGGGCGAGCAGGTTCCACGTCGCGTTCGCCGGCAGGCTCGCGGACCCGTCCGAGAAGTTGACCTGCGATGTGGCCGACAGCTGCATGACCATCGGGAACCGGGCCATCGCCGCGACCGGTGGGACCGCGAAGCCGTCGAAGGCGCCGCCCGTCAGGTCGCCGAGCAGGTCGAGGGCCTCGAACAGGGTCGCGCCCGCCCACCACCAGTACGTCGCACCCTCGTCGCAGCTCCCGTCCTCGGCGTACCCAGCTCGGAAGCGGTCGAGGACGGCGACCGCCCGGTCCACCGACGCCGCCAGCTCGGACCGATCGGTCTCGACCACGGCCGAGCAAACGAGCACGTTCGAGACGATCCACGGGGCCCAGTTGTTCGGCGGTCCGTCGAGCCCGTGCCAGAAGTCCACCTCGTCGCGCCACGGATCCAGGACCCGACGACGGATCTCGGCGTGCACCCGTGCCCGCAGTCCCGGGAAGGCGCGCTCCAGACGGTCCCCGGCGATCGTGTCGATCGCGGCGAGCATCCCGCCGATGTAGGCGTCCGAGAGGTCGAGCACGTCACGACCGGGGATCGGGAGGAAGGGGCGCTCGCCGGACTCGGGCAGCGCGTAGTGCGAGGGCAGACACCAGGCGGTCAGTTCGCAGAGCCGCCAGACGCGGTCGCCGAGCTCGCCGACCCAGGCGTCGGCCCCGGTGGCACCGAGCGCGAGGGCCGAGGCGGCGACGGACCCGAGGAGGGCCTGCTGCGCCGTCTCGTACGGGGTCCGGTCGCCTTCCGCGCTGTACGTGGCCCAGAGCGACAGCGTCGGCGGGTTGTGGTCCGCCTCCGCGCACCAGCGGTGGGCCGCGTCGACGAGGGCCACCCGGTCGCGCTCGGCGACGCGGCCCCAGGCCTCGCGGTCGTCGACCGACGGTGCGGCGCTCCAGTCCCCGACCCGCAGTGAGCGGCGGGCCCGGTCGTCGAACCGTCCGGCGAAGCTCGTGGTCGTCGGCGCGGTGCGGTCTGTCTCGAGGGTCACGGTCTGGCCTCTGGTGTTCGGTGGTCGGTTCACGCCTGCAGCGCGAGGGCGGCGAGGGTGATCGGTCGATGGAAGGTGCCGAACCGGACGAAGTGCAGGGCCTCGTCGACCGTGTTGGCTGCGAGACGTGCGAGCTCGTTCCCGGCCGAGCCGGCGATGTGCGGCGTGATGACCGTGTTGGGGGTCGACCACAGTCGGGAGGAGGGCGGCAGGATCTCCGGCGAGGTGACGTCGAGGATCGCGACCAGGTCGCCGCGGTCGAGTCGGTCGGCGAGCGCGTCGTGGTCGATGAGGTCGCCTCGGGCGGTGTTGATGACCGTGGTCCCGGGCCGCATCAGCTGGAGGAGGGACCGGTCGACGAGGTGTCTGGTGGAGGGGAGTGCCGGGGCGTGGAGCGTGACGATGTCGCTGTGCGCGGCCAGCTCGTCGAGCGTGACGCAGGGTACCCCGAGGGCCGCCTGCTCCTCGTGGTCGAGGGTCGGATCGGCGACGACGACCCGCACGTCCAGGGAGGCGAGGCGCTCGACGACGAGGCGGCCGATCCGGGAGGCGCCGACGACGCCCACCGTGATCCCGTGGCTGCCGACCGTCGGCCACGCCCGCTCCGCATCGACGGGGGCTCGAGAGGCCCGCAGCGTCTCGGCGGCCCAGAACGTGCGCTTCGCGGCGAGGATCACCATCGCCATCGTGAACTCGGCGACCGGGACCGCGTTGGCCGTCGCACTGGAGGTGAGGGCGACCCGGCGTTCGAGGAGGGCGTCGGTGACGATGCCGCGCACGCTGCCGGCCGAGTGCGCCACGGCCCGGAGTGACGGCAGGGATCGCAGGAGCGTCTCGTCGAGCACGGGGGAGCCCCAGCCCGTCACGAGCACCTCGACCGCGGCCAGCCGGGCGCGGTCCGCCGCGCGCTCGAGCCGGAGCGGGCGGTCCCACGGCAGTCGAGCGTGCGACTCCGACCGCAGCCGGGCGAGGTCCGGCTCGGAGAACACCCGGTCGAAGGTGCCGTCCGGCATGAGGAAGCCGATCGTGCCCGTGCGGGCGCTCTCGCTCTGCGGCATCGTCGCCTCCTGGTCGTCTCGGCAGCAGGCTCAATCCCAATCGGAGCCGCCCGATCGTGTCAAGCACGCCCGTTCAAACGAACAGGAATCGAACAGCGCCGTGCTATCGCGGTGGCGCGGTCGACTCGCGGAGGCTCAGACTCGGCCGCAGGCTCATGTGGCGTGCGGAGAAGCCCTGCTGGGCCGCGGCCGAGATGCGCTCGAAGCACATCGTCGCCGCGAACCGGCCGATGTCGCGTTTGGGCGGTGCGACCGCCGTGAGCGGCACCCGGGCGAGCCCGGCCACCTCGTCGTCGTACGCCACGATCGACAGGTCGTCGGGGATCGAGAGCCCGAAGTCGAGCGCCGCGTCCGCGAACTCGACGGCGTAGTGGTCCGAGTGCATGAACACCGCGGTCGTGCCGGACGCCACGCACGCCTCGAGGTACCGCCTCGTCTGCTCGCCGACGCCGTGCCGGTCGTCGATGATCGCCGTGCTGGCGTCCTCGCGCAGGCCGAGCTGGCGTCGGGCGCGCTCGTAGCCGAGCCGCAACGAGGGCGTCGTCGGGGTGTCGAAGGCCGCCATCCCGACCCGCTCGTGACCGAGGGCGGCGAGGTGCCGGAGCGCGATGGCGGCGCCGGCGGCATGGTCGGTGCGCACGAACTCGAGTCCGTCGCCCACCGGCGACTCCGCGACCGAGCGCTCCACGAGGACGACGGGGACCGGTGCGCGCTCGAGGAGCTCGAGCGTCGCGAAGGCGTCGAGGACCGAGGTGGTCACGAGGAGGCCGTCCACCCCGCCGGCCAGCAGTCGCTCGATCTGGTCGCGCTCCCGGGCGGGGTCGTAGCGCGAGACGCCGAGGACGATCCGACCGCCGAGCGACTGCGCCCGCTCCACGGCACCGGCCACGATCGTCGGGAAGTAGTAGCTCGGATCGGGCACGACGAACCCGAAGGTGAACAGGGTGTCGGCCGCACCGGGGGCCGGCGTGGGGCGGGCGCCCGGCCGGTGCGGGATGCCCGTGGTCGGCTGCGTGTCGATCGAGACGGCACCGCCGTGCACCCGACGGAGGCGGCCCTGCTCCCCGAGTTCGCGCAGGTCCCGCCGGACGGTCATCGCGGAGATGCCCATGCGCTCGGCGAAGTCGGCCGCGGAGAGACTGCCGTGGATCCGCAGTTCGGCGAGGATCCGGTCGTGTCGTTGCGAGAGCTCCATGATCGACTCCGATGTTCGATATCTGTTCGGATGATTAGATGATCTTGACTTTACTCAACGGCCCCGCGAAAGATTGCCAACGTTCGAGAGAACGACGCGGAAGCACCCGACGGGCCTCCGCTGCGAGCGAAGGAGCTGCTGTGAGCGCGACGACGACCGATCGGCCGGAGACCATCCGACCACCGATCGCACCCGCAGGGTCCGGCGGCCGGCCGACGAAGCGCAAGGTGCCGTTCGGGATGCAGTTCCGTCGCGACTCGCCACTGCTCATCATGGTGACGCCGGCGGTCGTACTGCTGCTGCTGTTCGTCTACATCCCGCTGCTCGGGAACGTCATCGCGTTCATGGACTACCAGCCGTACATCCCGATCCCGGACAGCCCGTGGGTGGGTTTCGCCAACTTCTCGGCGCTCTTCGGCGATCCGGCGTTCTGGAACGCGGTCTCCAACACCCTCCAGATCACGTTCATCCAGCTGGTCCTCTTCTTCCCGGTCCCCATCGCGCTGGCCATCTTCATCCACTCGCTGACCTGGCCCTGGCTCCGCTCCATCGTGCAGTCGGTGCTCTACCTGCCGCACTTCCTGTCCTGGGTCATCGTCGTCGGCTTCTTCCAGCAGAGCCTCGGCTCGGGAGGGGTGCTCAACACCTGGCTGCGGCAACTCGACCTCGGGACCGTCTCCGTCATGTCCGACCCGGCCACCTTCAAGCTCCTGCTGTCCTCGCAGGTGATCTGGAAGGACGCGGGCTGGGGCACCATCATCTTCCTCGCGGCGCTCGCGGCCATCGACGACTCGCTCTACGAGGCCGCCGCCATCGACGGAGCGGGCGCCTGGAGCCGGTTCTGGCACATCACCCTGCCCGGGATCCGGCCCATCATCGTGCTGCTGCTCATCCTGCGGCTCGGCGAGGCGCTGTCCGTCGGCTTCGAGCAGATCATCCTGCAACGCAACGCCGTCGGCCCCGGAGCCGCCGAAGTGCTCGACACCTACGTCTACTACCACGGCGTCATCGACGGGAACTGGAGTACCGGCATCGCCGCCGGCCTCATCAAGGGTCTCGTCGGTCTCGTCCTCATCCTCGTCGCCAACAAGGCGGCGCACATGCTCGGCGAGCAGGGAGTGTATTCCAAATCATGAGCACCATCGTCCGACCGGTCTGGGCGGGGAAACCGAAGCCCGTCGTCCTCGCGCTCAAGGCGCTCGCGATCGTCATGATCCTCGCCGTCATCCTGTTCCCGTTCCTCATCGTGGTCTCCACGAGTGTGTCGACCGCCGAGGACGTCACGGCCGCCGGTGGCTACGTCGTGTGGCCAAAGTCCTTCACGCTCGACGCGTACCAGCAGATCCTCGCCGGGGGCGTGGTCACCCGCGCGATCCTGGTGACGCTGTTCGTGACCGTGGTCGGCACGCTCATCAGCCTCGTCTGCACCGTGTCGGCAGCGTGGGCCCTCAGCCGGCGTTCGTTCTTCCAGCGCCCCGTACTGATGATCGTGCTCGCCACGTTCCTCTTCACCCCGGGGCTCATCCCGCTGTACCTGATGGTGAAGCAGCTCGGTCTGCTCGACAACGTCTGGGCGCTCATCCTGCCCGGTGCGTTCAGCGTGTTCAACATGGTGGTCGTCCGCGGCTTCATGATGGGCATCCCGCAGGAGCTCATCGACAGCGCGAAGATCGACGGCGCCGGGGAGTTCCGCATCCTCGGCACGATCGTCCTGCCGCTGTCCCGCGCGGTGATCGCCGTCGTCGCCCTCTTCTACGCGGTCGGGTACTGGAACGCGTTCTTCAACGCGCTGCTGTACATCAACGACACCTCCAAGTGGACGCTCCAGCTCGTCCTGCGCACCTACGTGCTGCAAGGGTCCTCGCTCGTCGGTGGAGCTTCGGACGCCTCGGTGCTGCCACCGGCCGAGTCCCTGCAGATGGCCGTCGTGCTCATCGCCATCGTCCCGATCCTCATCGCCTACCCACTCGTGCAACGCCACCTCACGAAGGGTGTGCTGACCGGCGCCGTCAAGGGCTGACCGGTCCGCACACCTCCACCCGGCACCGTCGCCGGGACCTCACCCGCGCCCCTGGCGCCAGCCCCACCTCGAAGGAGACCACGATGAACGACACCACCTCTGGCCTGTCACGCCGCACCTTCCTCACCGCGGCCGGCGTCGGCCTCGCCGTCCTCGGCCTCGGTTCCGCGCTCGCCGGCTGCACGCCAGGCGGCGCGACGTCCGGTGCCGCGGGTTCCGGAGCCCTCGTCCCGCTGCCCACGTACGTGCCGATCACGAAGGGACCGACCCCGGACCTCGCCGGCTCGGCCACGGTCCAGCCCGTCTACCTCTCGGCACCGAAGGAGGCCGAGCTCTTCACCTCGGTGTCCGGGAAGGCCGCCGTGAGCGGCACGGTGTCCGGGTTCGTCATCTCGTACAGCCCGCCGGCACCCGCGTCGAACAGCTACCTCCAGGCGGCCGAGCAGGAACTCGGCTGCAAGCTCGACCTGCAGGTGGTCCCGGCCGACTCGTTCGCGCCCAAGTTCGCGACGGTCGTGGCCGGCGGCAGTGTGCCGGACCTCGTCGAGTTCCTCGCGTTCCAGCTGCCGCCGTCCTACCCGCAGCTGCTGAAGGCCCAGTTCGCGGACCTGTCCGACCACCTCTCCGGCGACAAGGTGAAGGCGTACCCCAACCTCGCGAACCTGCCCACCCCGTCCTGGGAGGGCTGCCGGATCAACGGTCGGATCTACGGCGTCCCGGTGAACCGCCCGCCGTTCGGCAACATGCTCATCTCCCGACCGGACGTCATCAAGGACCTCACGGGAGCGGAACCCGCTCCGAAGACGAAGGACGAGTTCACCGAGCTCTGCAAGGCGGTCACCGACGCCAAGCGCAACCGGTACGCGATCAGCGGGCAGAGCAACGGCGACAGCGTCGACTGGGGGTACGACTTCATGGGCGCGATGTTCGGGGTGCCGAACGGTTGGGAGCTGCAGGGCTCGAAGCTCGTCCACAAGTGGGAGTCGGACCGCTGGCTCGAGACGCTGTCGTACATCAAGGAGTTGAAGGACGCCGGGTACTACCACCCGGACACCCCGAGCATCTCCGGCTCCCAGGCGAAGACCTACATGGCCAACGGCACAGTGCTCATGCACCAGGACGGCATCTCGGCGATCATCGACCCCAGTGCCCCCGAGGGCGTGGTCTACGACGCGATCCTCCCGTTCGCGGCGGACGGCGGCGACGGCATCGTCTACCAGGGCTCGTCGATGTTCTCCTTCACCGCCATCAAGCAGGCGGACGACGCTCGCGTGAAGGAACTGCTGACGCTGCTCAACCACCTCGCGGCGCCCTACGGCAGCACCGAAGGGTTCTTCCTCCAGTACGGCCGGGCCGGCGAGCACCACACGCGTGAAGCGGACGGTCGCGTCGTCCTGACCGAGGCGGGATCCGCACAGATCGGCCCCACCTCGTTGAACCGACTCGCCGCAGCACCGCAGATCCTCGCGAGCGCGGTGCCGATGGAGGAACGGCTGCGTCGCTCGCACGCGTGGCAGGAGCAGGCCTCCCCGATGCTGCAGAAGAGCCCGATCACCGGGCTGTACTCGGAGACCGCCGGCAAGACGTCGTCGGCGACGAACGCCCTGTCGTCGACGATGAACGAGTACGTCCTCGGCCGGACCGGTTTCGACGCCGTGAAGTCGGGCATCGCCTCGTGGAAGAAGTCGACGAACGACAAGGTCCGTGCGGAGTACCAGGAGCAGCTCGAGAAGCTGTCCTGACGGCGGCCGGCGGTCAGGCGCGGGGCCTGGCCCACATGACGACGCCGTACCAGGCGATGACCGCCACGACACCGGCGATCAGCCCGCCGAGCACGAGGTCGCCGAACGGGTCGTCGCCCGCGACGCCGTTCAGGGTCCAGATGCCCAGGATCACTGCGGCGGCGAGGGCCGACGGGGTCAGCCAGCGCACCGCGTCGCGGAGCAGACCCGGCTTCGGGGCCCGGCGCCGGGCCGACCCGAGGGCGCCGATCGTGGAACCGAGGACCGCGACGCCGGCGAAGACCACCGTGAGGAGCCCCGGTGCCAGGGCAGCCGTCCGAGCCCAGCCAGCGGCGCCGGCGTCGGTACCGGCGACCGTCCCGGCGGGGAGGTCGAGGACGACGCCGAGGTCGTCGCCTCGGACGTCGAGCGGCCATCCGCCGTCGTCGTCCGGCGTGAGCTCGATGGTCGCCGTCTCGCGGCCGGAACCGCCCTCGGACGCCGTCGGTCGCCAAGTCCCTGCCTCGGTGGGGGTCCACCCGGCATCGACGGCGTCGTCGAGGAGTTCGTCGTCGGCGGTGAAGCTGAGCCGGAACGGCCCCTGCGCGACGTCCTCGTCCCAGGCGACACCGCTCGTCCAGCCGTCGAGGAACCCGACCCAGCTGACCCGGTCGACGTCCCGTCCATCGACAGTCGCGGAGACGGCCGGCCTCGTGGCGGTCGTCTGGATCACGACGTCGTGCAGGCCGGTGCGCACGTCGGCGAAGGTCGTGCGGAGCAGCAGCCGACCCTCCGCGCGTTCCGTCGTGAAGGGCGCATCATCGCCGTCGACCGTCACCCGGTCGACCGTGAGGCCCAGGTCTTGGCCGTCGACCATGGCCGGCCATTCGCGCACCACCTGTGCGGGCACCGAGCCCTCGTCGGAGAAGTCCACACCGAGGCGTTCGGTGACGCGTAGTCGCGCACCGTCGCCGTCGGTCCGCGTGAGCTCCGCGTCGAGGTCGGCTGTCGCGATCGTCGTGAGGGTCGATCCGGGGATGTCGCCCGTGTAGGAACGGGGTGTCTCGGACTCCAGCGACGGCGCCGGGAGGACGTTCACGGCGACGATCGCGCCGACGACGAGCAGCACGGCGAGCACCCGGACGGCGATGCGCGGTCCGGTCAGGAAGCCCGCTCTCGACCCGTCGGCGCGCGAGGCGCGATCGGCCGCGGCCGCCGGCATCGTGATCTCCGGGGCGATCAGCGCGGCGACCCGTCTGCCCGTCACCCGAGGCGGAGCGCCGAGCACGGCGTAGGGCAGGAGGCGGTCGCGCAGGGTCGCGCGATCGAGCAGCTGCGTCCGCTCGGCGTAGACCCGAATCCCGAGGAGGTGCTGCTTCACGAGCGCACCCCTGCGGGTCAGCGGCCGGGCGGTCAGGGCGATCGCGAGCACGATGGCGGCGAAGACGGTCGAGAGGGCGACGAAGGCGAGCGGCCACCACACCACCGCGAGCACGGTCTGATGGGAGAGCTGCCGGACGATGCCCCACTGGAGGAGGGTCAGCGCGATCGGTGCGGCGATGAACCAGTCACGCACGAAGCCCTTCGGCACCCGGCGGAGACCCGCCTGGATCTGCCCGGCGCGTTCCGGCCCGGTCAGGTACCGGCGCAGGGCACGGGGTCGGTCGCCCAAGCGGCCGGCCCGCTTGGCGGCACCGGCCGCCGCGACGAGGCGCGCCTGTCGTTTGGCCTGCTGCTTCGTGCCGCTCACCGCGGCGTCCTTGAGTCGTTCGGCGAGCTCCATCGTCGCGGGCGACCGGAGGAGGTGCGCGGCGATGCGCGGCGAGATGCCCTCCGGCGGTTCCGACTGGGCGAGGTACCACGGACGTCCGCGGGTATCACCCCACGCGACCGCACGGGCCGCGAACGACAGCAGGAGCGTCGCAGCGAGGACGAGCA
Source organism: Plantibacter sp. T3 (assembly GCF_902506515.1). NCBI lineage: Bacteria > Bacillati > Actinomycetota > Actinomycetes > Micrococcales > Microbacteriaceae > Plantibacter > Plantibacter sp. T3. The sequence continues at coordinate 1,080,386 of NZ_LR733286.1, forward strand.
TCGGCAGGACGGGGCCGAAGGTCTGCACCCAGAAGATCCAGGACTGCGGGGGCATCGTGATCGAGCCGGCCTCGAACGGCATGGTGAACCGCGCCTGCGCGTGCGGTGGGGCCGCGTCTTCGCTCGTGAACGCGTAGGCCACCTCGCCGGGTGGGGCGTCCGGCTCCGGGGTCAGCCACTGCCCGGCACCCACGAGGGTCCATGCGAGGGAGCCGCGCGGTTGCCGGACGAGACGGTCGTCGAGCTCCTGTGGGATGGTCACCCGCACGTCGAGTTTCGCCACGGCCTGCTGCAGGTCGGGGCCGAACACGTCCCACCGGAGCAGGTCGACGGGCTGCCCGGTGGCGGGGTCCGGAGCGACGTAGGCGAGATCGGAGAGCTGGTACCGGATGACGAGCTCGTGGTCGCCCGTGAGTTGCTCACCGGGGTCGACGACGAGCCGGAGGAAGACTGCTGCCCGCTCCCGGGTCACGTCCTGTTTCACGCCGTCCAACGTCACCGTGATCGCTGACGGGTCGAGGGCGTGCCCCTGGTACTCGGTCGCGAGCACGCGTTCGATCGTGCGGTCGTCGAGGTCCTTCGGGAAGAACGCGTCGATGCGCTCCTCGACGTCGGTGACGAGTCGGCCGTCCTCGTCTGTCGTCACGCGGTAGTCGGCGCTGAAGGAGCGGGCGATCCAGGTGTCGGTGACGTCGGATGCCTCGTCGGTGAGGTCGTCGAGAGTGAGGGGCGGGTTGATGACCGGGCCGACGAGGAGGAGGATCCCGCCGACGGCGACGAGCCCCCAGAGCTGCCACAGCCCGCCGCGGAGGCGGGAGCCGCCACGAGACTGCAACCATCGCTCGACCCGCAGGAGCCAGGCGGAGAGGAGGGTCCACAGTGGCGTGTGCCGGGGCGCGGGATCCGGGATGCGGCTGTCGGGTTCGCCCACGCCGTCCGGTTCCGTCACGTCGTCGAGTGTAATCCCGTGGCGTCGCGCGCCCGGACGCCAGCCGTCGCTCGGCGACGCCGGGAGCTCAGCGACGCCGAGAGCTGAAGGCGACCGCCTGGTGACCGGTCTCGGTGACGTCGCGCTCGGCCGCCGCACGCTCGCGCCCGAGGTCGAGCGACCGGGAGAGGAGCACATAGGCGATCGCGGACGCGGCGAGGCCGATGAACAGGGCGAGGTCGGCCCCGCCGAGCGCCTGCGCGATCGGGCCGGTGAACCACACCGTCACGACGAACGGGATCATCGCGACGATCCCGATCGCGTAGGCGACGAGGCCCCGCCAGCCCCAGGCGCCGTAGACGCCGTTCGGGGTGAAGATGTCGCGGACGACGTAGTGACCCTTCCGCACGAGGTAGTAGTCGACGAGGTTGATCGACGTCCACGGCACGAGGACGTAGAGCAGGACGACGAGGAAGCTGCTGAAGTTCGCGAGGAACTCGCCGGTGCTCAGCAACGAGCCGATGACGGCGGCCGAAGCGATCGCGAGACACGTGACGACCCGCAGGGTGCGCGTCGGCCGGACCGGTCGGATGGAATCGATGATCGTGATGGTCTCGATCGACGCCGCGTAGATGTTGACCGTGATGACGCTGATCAACCCGGGCAGCGCGGCCACGAGCAGCCAGGTCCCGGAACCCGGCAGGATGGCGTCGGCGGCGTCACGCACCCCTTCGAGCGGGTCGGCGCCCTGGAACGCGCTGGCGACGAACGCACCGAGCCCCATCAGCCAGACCGCGCCCACGAACACACCGCCGTAGGTGTAGAAGAGGGCCCGCCCGGGGTTCGTCTGCGGCGGGAGGTATCGCGAGTAGTCGGAGACGTACGGTGCCCAACCGAGCGCGTACGCTGCGGCACCACCGAACTGAACGAGGAACGCGACCCAGCTGAAGTTCGCGAGCGACAGCGCGTCGGCCGGCAGCGGCACGACGAAGGGGACGACGACCGTGAACAGCCCGAAGGTGATGAGGAACAGCGCGGTGAGCCACGACTGCGTCCGGTGGATCCAGGAGTACCCGAAGATCGCGAGGAGGACGGCGACGCCGCTGATGAGCACATACCAGCCCGCACCGGCGTCGACTCCGGTCGTCATGGTGAGGACGTCCGCGCCGAGCATCTGGTTGAACATGTTGAAGCCGACGAGGCTGAAGACGACGATCGCGCAGATGAGGACGACGCCGCGGTAGCCGAACTGCGCACGCGACTGGATCATCTGCGGGAGTCCCAGCTGCGGCCCCTGTGCGGAGTGGAAGGCCGTGAACACGGTGCCGACGGCGACGCCGAGGACGATCGCGAGGAGGGACGTCGCGAGGTTCGCGCCGAGCGCCGCACCGAGCATGCCGGTCGCCAGGGTCGTGACCTGCGCGTTCGACATGAACCAGAGCGAGAACAGCGAGCGCGGGCGACCGTGACGCTCATTGAGCGGGACCCAGTCGATGGAGCGGGATTCGACGAGGGACGGCTGGGCGTCACCCGCTCCGGCGGCGGAACCGGACGGGGGAGTGGGGGCGGCGGGTGTCGCCATGGCTGGCCTCCAGGGCTCGGGCGGTCGAGGAGTGCGACGGGCAGCCGGGGGTCTGCCTCAGGTCGGGGACTCGCTCGTGCCGACGACGGTATCCGCAGCCCACGGACCGGCACAATCGGCCATGCCCCGATCCCAGCCATCGGGGAACACGATGGTCCCGTCCGCGAGGGCTTCGTATGATCGCTGGATGACCAGCACCGACCCCACGGGGTCCACCGACCACAGCGACCCCGACGCGCACAGCATCCGGGTCCGCGCTCAGGAACTCGCCCCCGTCCTCGGCGACCTCGACGGTAACCTGCGCACGATCGAAACGGCCGTCCGGGACGCTGTCACGGACGGGGTGCAGCTCCTCGTGCTGCCTGAACTCGCGACGAGCGGCTATTACCTGGGCAGCCCGGAGGCGGCTCGCGCCGTCGCGCTCCCGAGCGACGCGTCGGTGTTCACCGAGTGGGCGTTGCTGCTCCCCGAGGACGCCGTGGTGGTCGTCGGGTTCTGCGAGCTCGACGGCGAGGAGATCCGCAACAGCGCCCTGGTGCTCGGCGCCTCGGGTGTGCTCGGGGTCTACCGGAAGGTGCACCTGTGGGACGAGGAGCAGTCCGTCTTCGTGGCGGGTCGCGAGACCCAGCCGGTGGTCGAGACGCCGCTCGGCCGGCTCGGCATCCTCGTCTGCTACGACCTCGAGTTCCCCGAGGTGCCGCGGGGCCTGGCGCTCAGGGGCGCGGACCTCCTCGTCGTCCCGACGAACTGGCCCCTGGTCGAGCGCCCGGAGGGCGAGCGGGCACCCGAGGTCGTCCAGGCGATGGCGGCGGCACGAGCGTCCGCGATCCCGATCGTGTGCTGCGACCGCTCCGGCACCGAGGCCGGCAACCCCTGGACCGAGGGAACCACGATCATCCCGGCCGACGGGTGGCCCGTCGGTGGGAAGGACGCGCGGGGACGGGTGGACGCGACCGTCCGGATCGACCGGGGCGCGACCAGAATCGGACCACGCAACGACGTGCTCGCCGACCGGCGGCCCGAGCTGTACGGCGCCGTGACGGGAGAGCGCTCCTCGCTAGGCTGACCGCATGACCCTCGCGCAACTCCGCGCCTTCCTCGCCGCCTACGAGAGCGGTTCCTTCACCGCCGCGGCCGCCGAGCTCGACAGCAGCCAGGCCTCCGTGTCCGAGCTCGTCAGCCGCCTCGAGCGCGAGATCGGCCTGCAGTTGTTCGCCCGTGGTGCGCGTCGGCTCGTCCCGACGGCGGCCGCAGAGGAGCTGCGCGAGCACGCCAGACGCGCGGTCGCCGCGATCGACGGCGGACTCGACGCACTCTCGGCGATCACCTCCCTCGACGGCGGCGTGTGCACTTTCGGCGTTCTCCGCAACGCCGCCTACTACGAGCTGTCCGACCTGGTGCAGCGCTTCCACCAGCGCTACCCCAACGTGCGGGTGCGACTCGTGGGGCTGAACTCGGCGCTCGTCGCGGACTCCGTGGCGAGCGGCGAGATCGAGGCAGGGCTCGTCGTCCTCCCGGTGGCCGTGGCCGGCCTCGCGATCCGGCCCCTCTTCCGCGACGAGGTGTTCTACGCCTCCACCACCAGGGATCCCGCCGCGGGCCCGGTCGGGATCGACGAGTTCGCGGACGCCAAGCTCGTGCTCTACGACGCCTACGCCGGGTGGCGGGATCCCACTCGGCTGCAATTGCTGGAGCGCGCTCGCCTGCAGGGACGGTCGATCGAACCGGCCGTCGAGGTCGAGCACGTGGAGACCGCCCTGAGCCTCGCGGCGACCGGGGCCGCGGACACGATCGTCTCCGGCACGGTCGCCCGCACCGGCGGGTTCCCGGAGCAGCTCACGCTCACCCCCTTCGCCGAACCGCTCTACGACACGATCGCGCTCGTCCAGCGCGAGGGCGCCTATCTGTCGCCGGCCACCGCGCGGATCGCGGAGCTCGCCGAGCACACGCTGCTCGCGGCGGCCGAGCCCGACCAGGTGATCGCGACCACCCCGAGGCGCTGAGCGTCGCTTGCGAACCGGCGTATCGGATGACCCGATGGCTCGCGCAGGCACGTCCCCCGTTGTCGCCCTCACGCCGCGTTCGTACGCTCGCACCATGCGTTTCAGTCCTCCTGTGCTCCAGTCCCTCGACGGCTCCTTCCGTCACCTCAAGACCCCGCTCGTCGACGCCCCACCGGCCCAGCGCGACCCGGCCGTCATCGAGACCGTCTCCGCGATGCTCCTCGACATCGAGCGGCGCGGCATGGACGCCGTGCTCGACGCCGCGCGACGGCTCGACCGGTATGAGGGCGGCGACGTCGAGCTGACGGCCGAGCAGATCGCGACCAGCGGCGACCGCCTCCCCGCCGACCTCCGCGCCGCCATCGACCTCGGCGGCGAGCGCACCCGGGCCTTCGCCCAGGAGCAGCGCTCCCACCTGCAGGACTTCGAGACCGAGCTCGTCCCCGGGCTCGTCACGGGCGTGAAGTACGTGCCCGTCTCCCGCGTGGGCGCCTACCTCCCGGCCGGTCGCTTCCCGCTCACCGCGAGCGCGTTCATGACGGTCGGCGTCGCCAAGCAGGCTGGCGTGCCGACGGTCATCGCCTGCACCCCGCCGCAGCCCGACGGCGGCGCGAACGACGCCGTCGTCTACGCCGCGCACGTGTCCGGCGTCGACCGCGTCTTCGTCCTCGGCGGTGTGCAGGCGCTCGCCGCGATGGCCTACGGTCTGCTCGGCGAACTGCCGATCGACATGCTCGTCGGTGCGGGCAACGCCTTCGTCGCCGAGGCCAAGCGGCAGCTGTTCGGCACGGTCGCGATCGACCTCCTCGCCGGTCCGTCCGAGGTGGCCGTCCTCGCGGACGAGACCGCGGACCCGATCCTGGTGGCCGCCGACCTGCTCGGGCAGGCCGAGCACGGTCCGAACTCGCCGGCCGCCCTCGTGACGACGTCGGAGGAGCTCGGCCGCGCGGTCATCGCCGAGGTCGAACGCCAGCTCCCGACGCTCTCGACCGAGTCGATCTGCGGGCCCGCCTGGCGCGACTACGGCTCGGTGACCGTGGCCGACGACCGCGAGACCGCCGCGTCGCTCATGGACGACCTCGCCCCGGAGCACCTCGAGGTCATCACGGCGGACGACGCCTGGTACCACGAGCGGTTGCTCAACTACGGGTCGATCTTCCTCGGTGCGTGGAGCACCGTGGCGTACTCGGACAAAGGCATGGCCGGCACGAACCACGTGCTCCCGACCGCCGGCGGCGCCAAGCACAGTGCCGGGCTCTCGGTGTCGCGGTTCCTGAAGCCGCTCACCTACCAGCGGATCGCCGAGGCGGCGACACCCGAGCTCGCCGACGCGGTGCAGGTCATCTCCGATTCGGAGGGGATGGCGGCGCACAGCGCGACGGCGACGCTTCGCACGGCCCGGCTCAGCTGAGGCGGTCGGCACTGAGGCGGTCGGCGCGCACCCGCTCGGTCAGTCACCCTGGCGCAGCGCGTGCTGGGCCTCCTGCATCGCCTCGTCGAAGTCCAGTTCGGGCTCGTGGAGGACCCGGGCGGTCGCGCGAGCGTGCGCACGGGCCTCACGCTCGACCGCCTCGGATGCGGCTGTCTGCTCGACGGGTTCGATCGAGGGCTCACCGATCGTGGCGAACGCACGCGTGAGGCTGAGCTGCACCTCGCGGTCGCCCCGGCCGAACTGCCTCGCCAGCAGCTCGGCGAGTGCCGACGCCTCCCGCTCCGGGACGACCCCTGCGGCGGTGCGCCAGGCGGCTCGGGCGACCTGATCCTCCTCGTCCTCCAGCAGTGCGAGGGTGATGGCCGACCAGGTGCGGGGGTCTCCGGTCTTCGAGAGGGTGTGGAGCGCCTGACTGCGTGCCTGTGGGAAGACCGACCCGAGTTCCTCCATCAGCCGAGGAACGGTCACCTCGGGGTCGTGCCGCACGAGTGCCCAGGTGAGCATGTCGCGCACGAAGAAGTCGGGCTCCACGGCGCAGCGGTCGACGAGGACCTCGATGTAGGCTGTCCTCGGGGTGGTGCCCGCAGCGAGTGCAGCCTGGAGCCGGTCTGAAGAGGCCGGCACGCGGAGGGCGCGGGCGAGCCCGTTCGCGGCGGCGTCGTCGTATTCCGAGGACATCTCGACCACCTTCCGGGGTGTGGGGACGGGTTTCCAGCGTAGGTGTCCGGTGACGCCGACGGCCCCCTATGACGGCGCTCGTCGTGCGGACAGCCAGACTGGACCCATGATCACCATCCACCTCCGCTACCAGATCGACCCCGAGCAGCTCGACACCTTCACCGAGTACGGGCGGCGCTGGATCCGCCTCGTGAACCGGTTCGGTGGCGACCACCACGGCTACTTCCTCCCAGCGGAGGGCGACAACGACGAGGCGTTCGCGCTGTTCAGCTTCCCCTCGCTCGCCGCGTACGAGCAGTACCGCATCGCCGCGACGACGGATCCGGAGTGCATCGAGGCCTACGAGCTCGTACGGGGCACCGGCTGCATCGTGCGCTTCGAGCGTCGTTTCCAGACACCGCTCTTCGGCGACGAGGCGGACCTCCGACCCTGAGCCTCGGTGACCCTGAGCCTCAGTGACCCTGAGCCTCGGTGGCCCTGAGCCACGGTGAGCGTCAGTAGGGCGCGCGGAACGTCAGGGTGAACCGGGTCGGCGCGTCCTCGGTGAGGAGGGACCCGTTCAGGAGTTCGGCGCGTTCGCTCAAGCCGACGAGGCCGTGGCCCGCGGACGACCACGAGCTGTCCGACGTGCGTGCGGGTCGGGCGTTCCGGATGACCACGGTGACCTCGTCTGCGGAGGCTTCGGCGCGCACGTCGACCGCGGCGCCCGGCGCATGCTTCCGCGCGTTCGTCAGTCCCTCCTGCACGGTCCGGTAGATCGCCCGCTGCACGGGTGCGGGGAGGCCGTCCGGCAGCTCGATGGCGGAGGTGACGGCGATGCCGCTGTCCGCGATCAACCGGTCGAGGTCGTCGACCGTCGGTTGCGGGGCCAGCGGCGCATGACCGGTCTCCGCGCGCAGCAGCGTCACCATGTCCCGCAGCTCGTCGAGCGTGCGCGACGCGAGCGAACGGATCGTCACCGCCATCCGCTTCGTCCCGGGTTCCTCGGTCTGCACCTGGATCGCGCCGGCCTGGACAGCGATCAGACTGACCTGGTGGGAGACGACGTCGTGCATCTCCCGGGCGATGCGCGTGCGCTCCTCGACGAGGACGTCGGAGGCGATGCGCGCCCGCTCGCTGCGTCGGACCTGTTCGAGGTCGTGTATGCGGTCGAACAGTTCGCGGCGGGTGCGGACGAGCAGGCCGAAGGCGATCGGTGCCGCTGCGTAGAGCGCGGCGTACACGATGGACAGGATCGTGTAGTTGGGCGACGTCCACCCCCACCACGGCACCGCGGCGAGGACGAAGACCACCGCGCCCGTCGTGACGAGCCGCCAGCGTCGCCGTTCCCGCACCGCGACGGAGAAGAGCGACGCCAACCCGGCCAGGGTGGCGAGGTTGAGGGTGAAGGCCGGCACGGCGAGGAGGAGCGACAGCCACGGCCAGCGTCGCCGGAAGATCAGACCGACGGCAGCGGCGATGGCCAGGCCGGACTCCCAGGGCGTCGCCCACTCGAGCGTCGTCAGGCTCTCGACGGCCGCCGCCGCGATGAGGGCGAGTTCGAGGAGGACCGACCAGAGCCGGGAGCGCCGCTTCACCGGGGGTCCGCCTCGTCGCCGCGGACCCCGGCACGCTCGGCGATGATGGCGGCTTCGAGTCGGGTCGTCACCTCGAGTTTGCCGAGGATGGCACTCACGTGGTCCTTCACGGTCGCGCGGCTGAGGTGCAGTGCCTCGCCGATCTCGGTGTTGGACGCGCCCGTCCGGAGCGCCGCGAGCACGTCCTGTTCGCGGCCGGTCAGCCCGGACAGTCGCTTCGCCGCCTCGCGGTCGGCGGTGCGGGCGAATCCGCCGACGAGGGTCCGGGACACCTGCGGGGAGAGCACGATGCCGCCCGCGGAGAGGGATCGGAGCAGCATGGGGAGCTGCTCCGGGTCCGTGTCCTTCACGAGGAACCCCGCGGCGCCGCTGCGCAGAGCTCGGGCGATGTAGTCGTCGGAGTCGAAGGTGGTGAGGATCGCGACGACGGGCGGGTCGTCCCAGGTCTGCAGCTCGTCGAGGATGTCGAGCCCGTTGCGCCCGGGCATGCGGACGTCCAGGAGGACCACGTCGGGACGGCTCGAGCGGATCGCCTCCACGGCGCCGATCCCGTCGACCGAGGCGACGACCTCGATGTCCTCGACGGCACCCAGGATGAGTTCGAATCCGGACCGCACCAACGCCTCGTCGTCGACGATGGCCACTCCGATCACGGTGTCCTCCTCAGCTCGACTCTCACCCTACGAGTCCCGGGAACCGGGCGGCGACGGCCGGGAGGCTGAACCCGCCAGGTGGCGGGGGTGGAATAGCCCGCAGCAGGATGCGCGTCGCGCCGACCCGGGCGGATACTGAAGCGCCCCGGTGACGTGCGCGCCACTCGGAGCATCGACATCGAGGGTGTCGATCGAACGTCCGGGGGAAGCACGATGCGAGAACAGTCATGATACGAGTGCGCGTGGAGCAGCGGATCCCGCTGTCGAAGCCCTTCCACGCCGCCGGTGAACTCGAACAGCTCGAACGCGTCCTCGCCGGAGACCACGTCCACGGCGACGGTGCCTTCACCGCGTCGGCATCCGAGCGCCTCAGGGACCTCACGGGCGCGCCGCACGTGCTCCTGACCACCTCGGGGACCCACGCGCTCGAGATGATGACCCGCCTGATCGGCGTCGGTCCCGGCGACGAGGTCATCCTGCCGACCTTCACCTTCCCGTCGGCGGCGAACGCGGTCGTCCTCGCCGGAGCGACGCCGGTCTTCGTCGACAGCGACCCGGTGACGGGCAACCTGGACCCGCAGCACGTCGCCGACGCCATCGGCCCACGCACGCGGGCGGTGTCGGTCATGCACTACGGCGGTGTCCCCGTGGACGTGCAGGCGTTCCAGCAGCTCACGGGCGAGCACGGGCTGCACCTGCTCGAGGACAACGCGCACGGCCTCGGGGTCGCCGGCGACGGTGTCCGCCTCGGCACGGTCGGAGCGATGGCGGCCCAGAGCTTCCACGACACGAAGAACGTGCACTGCGGCGAGGGCGGCGCCCTGCTCATCTCCGACGAGACCGTCCTGCTCCGCGCCGAGATCATGCGCGAGAAGGGGACCGATCGGGCCCAGTTCCTCCGCGGGCAGGTCGACAAGTACAGCTGGGCGGACCTCGGGTCGAGCTACCTGCCGAGCGAGCTCAACGCCGCCGTCCTCGACGCCCAGCTCCGCGACTTCGACCTCATCCAGGGGCATCGGCATCGCATCTGGGACCGCTATGCGGCCGAGCTCGCCGAGTGGGCTCACGATCGCGGCGCGACGCTCATGGACCCGCCCGGTGGTGTGCATGCCGCGCACCTGTTCTTCCTCCTGCTGCCGGATGCGGGGGTGCAGCAGGAGTTCCTGCGGCACCTCCAGGCGCTCGGTGTCGGAGCGGCCTTCCACTACGTGCCGCTGCACTCGAGCGCGGCGGGCCGGCGCTACGGCAGAGTGGTCACCGAGCCGCAGCACGCGGTCCGGTTCGCCGAGCGGCTCGTCCGGCTCCCGTTGTGGCCGGCCATGACGGACGACGAGGTGGACCGGGTCATCACGGCGGTCCGCGCGTTCGGACCCGTGACACCAGCGGCACCAGCAGCACCTGCGGCACTCGCAGCGACGGCATCGACGGGACAGGACTCCATATGGGCATGATCGGGCAGGGGCTCCGAGCCATCCGCGGCGAGGGCGTCCGATCGACGCTCTGGCGCGCCGCGCACTTCGCCGACGGACGGTTCAACCCGATGCGGCGCAAGCCGACGGACCTGTACCCGAGCGACGCCATCGCCGCGGACTGGACGGTGCCGCGGAACTTCAACGCCGCCGAGTTCCCGGAGGGCCCCTACGAGGTGGCGTGGTTGATCTCGCCGCCGAGCCGGACCTCGGGCGGGCACCAGAACGCCTTCCGGTTCATGGAGTTCCTCGAGCGCGCCGGGCACCGGCTCACGATCTACCTGTACCAGGCGTCGGCCCAGCCCGCGGTCGACATCCCCGGGATCCGGGCGATGATGGCCGCGAGCAGCGCGTACCCGGAGCTGCAGGCCGACCTCGTCCGGTACGACCCGACGACCGGCATCGCGCCGGGCGCGGACGTCGTCGTGTCCTCAGACTGGCAGACGGCCTACCCCGCGTTCCGCTACGAGGGACCGGCCAAACGGTTCTCCTTCGTGCAGGACTTCGAACCGTGGTTCTACCCGGCCAGCAGCGAGTACGTGCTCGCGGAGAACACCTACCGGTTCGGATTCCACGGCTTCTCCGCTGGGCCGTGGCTCGCGCGGAAGGTCGCGGACGAGTACGGGATGAGCTGTGACCACTTCGACTACTCGGTCGACAAGCAGCACTACTCGCACGTGAACGACGCGCCCCGCACCGAGATCCTGTTCTACGCCCGCCCGCCGACACCCCGACGCGGTTGGGAGATCGGCGAACTCGCCCTGACCGAGTTCCACCGGCTGCGCCCCGACATCACGATCAACCTCGTCGGCTGGGACATGTCGGGCTACGAGACCGGGTTCCCGTTCGTCAACCGGTCGGCGATGGACATCTCGGAGCTCAACGCGGTCTACAACCGGTGTGCCGCGGGTCTCGTCCTCTCGCTGACCGACATGTCGTTGCTGCCGCTGGAGATCATGTCCTCCGGCGTCGTGCCCGTCGTCAACGACAGCCCGAACACGACCGGGGTACTCGACAGCGAGCACATCGAGTACGTCCCGTTGTCGCCTGCGGCCATCGCCCGTCGCCTCGTCGACATCGTCGAACGGCCCGACGCGGTCGAGCACGCGAAGCGGATCTCGGCGTCCATCACCGCCGCGGACTGGTCCGACCCGGGCGCGCAGTTCGTGGCGCAGTTCGAACGCGCGATGCGCACGTCGATCTGACGACCCTCCGCAGCGTCAGCCAGCCTGCACCGGTCAGCCCGCCCGCACCTGTCGGCCCCGCGAGTCGATGTCGGGCACCGTGGCGGTGGTGGCCGCTTCGCGCGAGCCGAGGACGGTGAGTGCAAGCTCGACCGCCTCCCGCACGCTCAAGCCGGTCGCCGTGAGGGTGTTCAGCTGCGCGAGGGCCTCGGGATCCACGATGACGACCGAGACGGGCGACTCGGGCCCAGCCTCGCCCACGGCGGACCCGGCGCGAGCCCGACGGGTGGTGAGCCCGCGAGCGATCCACGCCCGGTTCCGCTCGACATCGATCTTCAACAACCGTTTGTTGTTCCGGACCCGTTCGGCGACGAGTCTGCCCTCGTGGATGTCGGAGTACACCTGCCAGCGCGGGTAGAGGAGCCGGGTCGCGAGGTCGGTCGGTCGCAGTGGGATCGGGAGGTCGTCGATGAAGTCCTGCAGCACGGCATCGGCGAGCGCCTCGCGGAGCGGTCGCCGCTGCAGGGTGTCGTCGGGCGAAGCTGGGAACGGCAGGGTCATGGGGATCCGGTGGTCAGAGGTCGGGTATGGTCCAGTGTCACTCCGGGTCCTGCGCCCCGGGTGGACTTCACCTGGAAACCACCCCGGAACCAACCCCTGCAATCCGTTGACCGTGCAGGCGCCGGTCTCATCGCACGGACCTGATCGGCAGGACGGCGAGTCCGCCCAGGACGGCGAACACGATCGCCGCGACATACAGCGCGTGATAGTTCTCCCCGCCACCGAGCGCGAGCAGGGGGACGGCGACGATCGGGACGAGCAGCTGTGGGAGCTGATAGGAGAGGGAGACGATGCCGAGGTCCTTGCCGGCCTCGTCGAACGACGGCAACACCTCCGTCATGAGGGCGATGTCGACGGACACGTAGGCCCCCTGCGCCGCTCCGACGATGAAGATGCCGACGAGGAACACGGTGACGTCGGGGGAGATGATCGCGACCCCGAGTCCGACCGCGCTCAGGAGGCTGGAGACGAGCACGATCGGCTTGCGTCGCCCGGTCCGGTCGGAGATCCAACCGAACAGGACCGTCATGACGATGTTCCCGACCGTGAAGATGATGAGCGCGTTCGCCTGGACACCCGACGCCTGCTCCTTCGGGATGCCCAACTGGTCGATGATGAAGAACAACAGGTAGATCGACACCGAGACGATCGACATCGTCACGAGCAGGCGGCAGGCCCACGCCCAGAAGAAGTCGCGATAGCGCACGGGGTTCAGCCAGTACGTGGACAGGATGTCGGCCACGCGCAACGGCGGAGCAGGTACCGTCCGCACGATGTCCCGGAGCCCGAACACGAGCGCGGTGCTCAGGACGCCGCCGATCAGGCCCGGCACGACGAACCAGGTCCACCGCGCGTCATTGGGGAGGGCGGCGACGATCTGCGCACCGACGATCAGGGCGAGCCCGCCCGAGACGCTGGCGGCGGCTGCGACACGCGCCCGGATCCGCGCCGGGATCTGATCGGCGAGCAGCGCGTGCACCGCCATGTTCGTCGCACCGAAGCCGAGCTGCACGATGCTCCACCCCAGGATCGTCACCGCGAGACTGTCACCCGTCGCCAGGATCGCGACCCCGCCGAGCGCCACGACCGCTCCGCCGAGCATCCACGGCCGCCGCATCCCGAAGCGCGAACGCGAACGGTCGGACAGCCGGCCGAACAGCGGCGTGATGATCATGATGACGATGCCGCCGACCGCCGCGACGATCGAGAGGTTCGTCCCCTTCGTCGCGTCGTCGAGGAACGCGAGGGCCTTGGGGATCGACGCCCCGCTGATGGTGCCGAGCGCCAGCGTGACCCCGAACCAGGCCAGGACGAACAGCGGCAGGAAGCCGCGCGCCTGCGGGGACCCGGGGACGGCGTCCGGATCGACCGCCGCGACGGGGACGGCGTCACCGATGCGCGGCTCCGGCTCGACTGGCCCCGTGGACGGACCGGTGGGTGGGGTGAGAGCTGACATCATCGTCTCCTCGGCTGGATCGGTTCGGGTACGAGCGGGTTCGTCCCATAGGCCTCACGGAGCGCGGTGGCCTGGACCGCCTGCCACTCCCTCGCGCCCGCCATGACGGCCGTGAGACCACCCGACGCATGGACGTGGCCGCGCCCGATCCACGTCACCGACGGGATCCCCGCCTCCACGAGTCGGCGTCCGTACGCCAGACCCGCGTCGCGGAGCGGGTCGTGCTCGGCGACCTGGATCAGTGTGGGCGGCAGGTCCGAGAGGTCGTCGGCCTCGAGCGGGGAGGCATAGGCGTCCGCCGCACGCGGACCGCCGAGGTAGAGCGGCACGAGTGCCTCCGCGTCGTCCAGTCCGAACCCGCGCGCGTACCGTGTGGCGGAGTCGCCCGACGGGGTCAGCGACACCGCGGGGACCTCGAGCGCCTGATGGACGAGGGGGACGTCACCCGAGTCACGCAGGTGGAGGACGGCGCTCGCCGCGATCCCGCCACCCGCCGAATTGCCGGCGATGCCCAGGCGGCCCGGGTCGACGTCGAAACGGCTCGGGCCTGCTTCGGAGGTCAGGACCCGCAGGGCGTGGATGGTGTCGTCAACGGCGGCCGGATAGGGGTGCTCGGGTGCGAGCCGGTATCCGAGCGCGACGACCTGGATCCCGGCGGCGAAGGCCCTGGCTGCGAGCAGTCGGTCGTTCAGGAGCTCGTGGACGGTGCCGGACGTGAAGCCGCCGCCGTGCAGCGCGAGTTGGGTCGGCGCCGGAGACGGGAGCCCCTCCGGGCGGTACCGGCGGAGCTCGAGCGGCCCGGCCGGTCCGTCGATCCAGCTCGAGGTGATCTCGACCGACGGTGGCACGGGTTCGGTGAACTCCTCCGCCAGGAGGTCGGAGAGCCGCCGCGCCGCCTGCCGACGGAGGGCGAGGTCCGAGGAGCGGAGTGCCGGCAGCTGCTCCGCGTGCTGCTCGATCCGCGCAGCCCAGGCGAGGATGCCCGGGTCCAGCCGCAGCTCCTCCACGGACGTCACCGCGAGGCTTCCGCCGGCTCGCGGAGCGGCGCGCCGTAGCTCACCGGCTCCTCGTGCAGCGTCCGCAGGGTCGTGATGACGTCGCGGTGCAGGTGGTCTGCGGCCGGGACGTGACCGGTCAGCCCGCCGGAGGTGTGCGTCTGCCCGATGTACCGGACGCAGCTCACCGGCACGTCGGCCTCGCTCAGCACGCGGGCGTAGGCCTCGCCGTCTCCGCGGAGCGGGTCCATCTCCGCCGTGTAGATGACGGCCGGTGGCAGATCCCGGTGGTCGGTCGCGAGGAGTGGCGACGCGTACGGTTCGTGCTGCGTCGCCCGGTCCGGCCCCAGGTACTGGAGCACGAGCTGGCGCGCGAGGCGACGCAGGATGGCACCCGGCACCTGCGTGATCCCGCGGGCGTCGAGGTGTCCGCGCGTCAGGTCGAGCGCCGGAGCCTCGAGCAGCTGCAGCCGGATCGGCCGCTTGGCGCGGTCCCGGTTCATGAGGGTTACGGCGGCGGCGAGGTTCCCGCCCGATGATGCACCGCCGATCGCGAGTCGGTCGGGGTCACCGCCGAGTGAACGCGCGTGCTCGGCCGCCCACTCGAACACGGACCAGCACTGCTCCGGCTGTGCGGGGTACCGGACCTCCGGGGCCAAGGAGTACTCGCCGGCGACGATGATGACACCGGCCTCCCTGGCGCGGCGACGGAACCCGGCGTCCCAACCGATCCAGTCGATCCCGGCGATCGTGAAGCCACCGCCGAAGAAGTACACGAGGACGGGCCGACCACCGGACGCGCCGTCGGCCAGGGCGGGGAGTCGCTGCTGGTCTGGCCAGTAGACGCGGAGCCGTGCGTCCGGGTGGCCGGGCACCTGGACGGTGTGGTCCTCGGTCGCTGCCACGAGGGTCTCGGTGCCGAGCGCTTCGGAGGACACCCGGTCGAAGGCGGCCGCGTGTGCACGCCGCCCGGCGGGATCCTTCGGCTCGGGCGTCTGCAGCGCTGCCAGACGCCCGGTGATCGCCGTGACGAACGCGTCGACGGTGGGCTTGCTCCGAGCCATGGTGTTCCTCCGATCCCGGCATCGATGCCGTGTCCGGTTCGAGTATCCGCTATCGAAGAACTTCGATCAAAGAACTTTTTACGAGCTAGGATCGTCGGAGGAGGTGCGCCATGGACGAGCGACCGCAGAAGGCGACGATCTACGCGGTGGCCAAGCGTGCCGGCGTGAGCATCTCGACCGTCTCCCTGGCCATCAACCACCCGCAGCGGGTGAACGAGGCGACGCGACGATCGGTCATCGCCGCAGCGACGGAGCTCGGTTACCGCGGTGGTGCCGCCGCGAGCGGTGCTCAGCGGATCGCCGTCGCTGCGCCGTTCTCGAGTTACGCCTCCTACTACCGGCGACTCTCGGGGATCATGGAGCGCGCCGCGATGGACTCGGTCGAGATCGTCGTGCACGACCTCCCCTCGGCGGCGGGGAGCGACAGTCCCGTCCTCGACGCGCTGCCCATGCGAGCGGGGATCGACGGCATCGTGGTGATGGGCGTGCCGCTGTCACCGGCCGCGTTGGAGTCGAAGGCGCTCCCCGGCCCGCCCGTCGTCCTCGTCGACGTCCCGGACGGCGCGCAGCGGCGGCTCGGGCTGCCCTCCGTCCTCATCGACGACGAACGGGGTGGTGAACTCATCGCGCGACATCTCGCGGAGCTCGGTCACAAACGCGTGGTGTTCCTCCACGAGCCGCAACGCTCCGAGGAGTACGTGTCGGCCGGCATGCTGCGGGCGCGCGGCCTCGGTCACCTGCTCTCCGTCTCCGAGGCCGTGGCCGACGTCGCCGCGACAGACCTCGTCGAAGCCGTCGGTGCCGCGCTCGAGCGGGCGTTCCGGGTCGATCCGGAAGCGACCGCCGTGGTCGCCAACCACGACGAGCTGGCCGCCGCCGCGCACCGGGCGTTCCGCGTCACCGGCGCGCACCTGCCCGTGGGACGCTCGCTCGTCGGCTACGACGACGGACCGCTGGCTTCCGCGCTCGACCTCACGACGGTCCGCCAGCCGTTCGAGGAGTCCGGGTACGCGGCGCTCGATCTCCTGCTCGGTCGGCTCTCGGGTGAGCACGCCCGCGTCTCATCGGTCCAGCTCGCGCCCGACCTGGTCGTCCGAGGCACCACCTTCCGCGTCTGACCCGACCTCGCGAGCGCCCGCCGCCGCGACGCTGTTAGCCTCGACGCACGAACACCACCGTTGAGGGAGGAATCGTCATGGGCAACGACGCCGGACGACAGGACCGAGCACGCGCAGGATCGAAGCGGGACGGAGCGCTGCAGCCCGCGGGTGGCGGGGAGGCGGAACCCGTCCTGGTCCAGGATCCGGAGCTGCCGCCCACGGCGGTCGACGAAGCCGACCTCGCCCCGAGATGGACCCCGGCGAAGGTGATCCTGTGGGTCGCCATCGCCTTGCTCGGCGGTCTCGCCTGGACGATGCTCGCCCTCGTCCGGGGTGAGACGGTCAACGCGATCTGGTTCGTCTTCGCGGCGGTCTGCACCTACCTCATCGCCTACCGCTTCTACTCGAAGCTCATCGAACGCAAGCTGCTGCGCCCCGACGACCGACGAGCCACCCCGGCCGAGTACCTCGCCAACGGCAAGGACTTCGTCCCCACCGACCGCCGGGTGCTGTACGGCCACCACTTCGCGGCGATCGCCGGAGCCGGTCCACTCGTCGGCCCGGTGCTCGCGGCACAGATGGGCTACCTGCCCGGCACCATCTGGATCATCATCGGCGTGATCCTGGCGGGTGCCGTGCAGGACTACCTCGTCCTCTTCTTCTCGATGCGCCGCGGCGGCCGCTCCCTCGGCCAGATGGCGCGCGACGAACTCGGCGTGATCGGCGGCACTGCGGCGATCATCGCGACGCTCGCGATCATGGTCATCATCGTCGCGATCCTCGCCCTCGTGGTCGTCAACGCGCTCGGCGAGAGCCCGTGGGGTGTCTTCAGCGTCTCCATGACGATCCCGATCGCACTCTTCATGGGCGTGTACCTGCGCTTCATCCGGCCGGGCAAGATCACCGAGATCTCGATCATCGGCTTCGTCCTCCTGATGTTCGCGATCGTCGCCGGCGGCTGGGTCGCCGAGACCGAGTGGGGCGCCGCGGCGTTCACCCTCGACCGTACGGTCATCGCCGTCGGGATCATCGTCTACGGCTTCGTCGCCGCGATCCTGCCGGTGTGGCTGCTCCTCGCACCACGCGACTACCTCTCCACGTTCATGAAGATCGGCACGATCGTCATGCTCGCGGGCGCGATCGTCCTCGTCCGCCCGGAGATCACGGTGCCGGCGTTCAGCGAGTTCGCCGGTGGCGACGCCGGCCCGGTCGTGAGCGGCTCGCTCTTCCCGTTCCTCTTCGTCACGATCGCGTGCGGCGCCCTCTCCGGTTTCCACGCACTCATCGCCTCGGGCACCACGCCGAAACTGATCGAGAAGGAGCGCCAGACCCGCTTCATCGGATACGGCGGCATGCTCATGGAGTCGTTCGTCGCGATCATGGCCCTCGTCGCGGCACTGTCGATCGACCGCGGCATCTACTTCGCGATGAACTCCTCCGCAGCGGCCACTGGCGGCACCGTCGAGGGCGCGGTCGCCTTCGTGAACTCGCTCGGCCTCGCCGGGGTGAACCTCACGCCCGACGTGCTCACGCAGACGGCGGCGAACGTGGGGGAGGAGTCGATCGTCTCCCGCACCGGCGGTGCGCCGACGCTCGCCCTCGGCCTCGCGCACATCATGCAGCAACTCATCGGCGGCACGTCGCTCATGTCGTTCTGGTACCACTTCGCGATCATGTTCGAGGCGCTGTTCATCCTCACCGCGGTCGACGCCGGGACGCGCGTGGCACGCTTCATGCTGCAGGACACCTTCGGCAACATCATCCCGAAGTTCCGCGACCCGGACTGGCGGGTCGGAGCGTGGATCTGCACCGCGGTCATGGTGGCGGCGTGGGGAGCGATCCTCATCATGGGCGTCACCGATCCACTCGGCGGCATCAACACCCTCTTCCCGCTGTTCGGCATCGCGAACCAGCTACTCGCCGCCATCGCGCTCGCCGTGTGCATGGCGATCGTGGCGAAACGCGGGAACTTCCGCTGGCTGTGGATCGTCGCCGTCCCGCTGGCGTTCACCGCCGTGGTGACGATCACCGCGTCGATGTTCAAGATCTTCTCGCCGGTTCCGGCCGTCGGCTACTGGGCGCAGAACGCGGCGTTCCGTGAGGCGCTCGCGGCGGGCGAGGACAGCTTCGGAAATGCACCGACGCGGGCGGCGATGGAGGCGGTCGTGCGGAACACCACCGTGCAGGGGGTGCTCTCGATCCTGTTCGTGACCCTCGCGATCATCGTCATCTTCTTCGCGATCCTCCACACCGTGCGGTCGTTCCGCTCGGGTGGCGGGCCGAGTTCGGAGGATCCGGCGCTGCCGTCGCGACGGTACGCGCCGTCGGGGCTCATCGCCACGAAGGCGGAGAAGGTGCTCGAGCGCGAGTGGTCGACCGTGGACGCCGACAAGCGACCCGCGCGGTCGGGGCACTGATGGCCGGCTTGCGGCGGGGCTGGGCCGCGCTGCGATGGTTCGTCACCTCGCTCATGGGTGACACCGCCTACGCAACGTTCGTGGACCATCAGCGTCGCGTCCATCCCGACGCACCGGTCCCCGACGAGCGCACGTTCTGGCGGGAGCGCTTCGCGGAGCAGGATCGGACGCCCGGCTCGCGCTGCTGCTGAACGCGCGGGGCGCTCGTTCCGTCGCGTCCTACTGGTCCACCGCGTGGACGGAGAGGACGACCTGCTCCTCCGGCACGAGCGCCTCGAGAGCCTTGCGAGCGCTCGGGTAGTCGCGGCCCTCTGCCTCGATGGTGCGGGTTGCCGTCGGTCGGAAGACCGCGGTGCCGACGAGGTCGCCGTTCACCCGGCCGCCGCCGTGCAGCCCGGCGAGGGCGTGACCGGGCGGGGTGGAGGCGAGGACGGCGGCACGCAGAGCGGCGACATCGGGTGCGGAGGCTTCGGTGGTGATGGTCGCGCGGTCGCGGACGGTGGCGATGAGCTTCACCCGTCCAGCCTACGGAACGTCGTGAATCCGCCGCACCCCCGCCGATCCCCGAGCAACGTCTCCCGGTCCCTGAGCTTGTCGAAGGGCCCACGAGGGACCTCCTGCTCCGGTGATCTTCTCCCGGTCCCTGAGCTTGTCGAAGGGCCCACGAGGGACCTCCTGCTCCGGTGATCTTCTCCCGGTCCCTGAGCCTGTCGAAGGGCCCACGAGCAACTTCCCGTTCCGGTGGTCTTCTCCCGGTCCCTGAGCCTGTCGAAGGGCACACGACGGATCTCCTGCTCCGGTGATCTTCTCCCGGTCCCTGAGCTTGTCGAAGGGCCCACGAGCAGCTTTCACAACCGCTTCGACTCGGCATCTGGAATGTCAGTGGTCCATGGTGGACTGGTTCCATGACCGAGAGCACCTCCGCCGCAGTCCGCGCGGGCGACGAGTACGCCGCGCAGCTCGCGGAGTTCTCGGACGAGTGGGCGGAGCTCCACCGGCAGCAGGCCACGTTGGACGCACGGAAGGCGCGCCTCCTCGCCCGCTCCGCCGCCTACGCCGACGCGCTCGCGGACGCGACGGTCCCAGCGATCTTCCCGCCGGCCGAGCGTCAGGCACTCTCCCGCCGCTCCACCTGCGCGGCCCTCGCGATGGCGATCCACACGACCGAACAGTCGGTTCAGCGCGCGACGAACGACGCCGAGGCGCTCGTCAATCACGCCCCATCCGTCCTCGCATCGCTCGAGGCGGGTCGTATCTCGGCTCGGCATGCGAAGACGATCACCGACCACCTCCGCGACGTCCCCACCGAAGGTCGCGCGGTGTTCCTGGCGAAGGTGCTCCCGGTTGCCGAGCAGACCACCGACGCAGAACTCCGGCGGCGCGCCCGCGTCCTGCGCGAACGGCTCCACCCGGAATCGATCACCGCACGCGCCAAGCGTTCCGAGGCCGAACGCCGGGTCGAGTTCGAACCGGCCGCCGACGGCATGGCCTGGGTGCACCTCTTCACCACCGCGCCGATCGCGCAGGGCATCGTCGAGCGCGTCGAAGCAGCGGCGGCGGAGTCACGCAAGGCCGGTGACACCCGCACCTGCGCACAACTGCAGGCGGACGCCCTGGCAGCACTCGCGCTCACCGGCGTGACCCCGGAAGACGTCATGTCGAGTCCAGTCCTTCCCCACCCGATCGAGGTCCAAGAGCACATCAAGCCGACCGTCCAGATCACCGTCCCGGCCCTCACCATGGCCGGCGTCTCTGATGCGCCGGGCATGCTCGACGGGTACGGACCCATCGACCCGGAGACCGCCACACGCATCGCGGTGAACGCACCCAGCTTCACCCGGATCCTCGTCCAACCCGAGACCGGCGCGATCCTCTCCGTGGGGCGGAACCAGTACCGGGTCCCGGCTGATCTCCAGCGGGCGGTGCGTTTGCGAGACGGCACCTGTCGCGCACCGGGCTGCGGGCGACGAGCCAGAGCCTGCGACCTCGATCACTCGGTCGCGTGGGAAGACGGCGGGACGACGGATGTCGGGAACCTTGCCTGTCTCTGTCGACATCATCACCGGATGAAGCACCTTCCCGGATGGAACCTCGACCACGGGCCCGGCGGGGTACTCGAGTGGACGACACCTGATGGGAAGCGCCACCGGACCGAACCAGACCCCGCGCCGTTCTGACCTGCCTCGGCGTACTCGGATCGAAGGGTTCCTCGTGGGCACTTCGACAAGCTCAGTGACCGGAAGAGGTTTACCGTGAACGTTTCGGTCCCTGAGCCTGTCGAAGGGTTCCTCGTGGGCACTTCGACAAGCTCAGTGACCGCGAAAGGTGTCCCCGGAACGACGAGGCTCATGGGCACCGGCCTCCGACACCCACGACGAAGCGCGAAGCGTCCCGTCGTCTGGTCCTGGCCTGCGGCCGACCTGGCTCAGGTTCGCTGGACGGAGGGCCCGCCAGATTCGTCCGAGGGGGTCGATCCACTCGGAGAGTGTCCCGGGCGCGGGTCGTCGCCGCCGAAGGCGACGACGCGGTCCCACAACCAGTCGGTGAGGCTCGCGGCCACCTCTTCGTCGTCACGTCCGGCGGCACGACGAACGAGCCGTCCGCCGGAACCCTCGATGAGGTAGGCGCCCGCATCGTCGGTGAAAAGCTGCGTGTAGTAGTCGCGCTCGGCATCCCACTGCGGCCACGCTTCCGGGTCCCGTTCGATCGCCTCGTCCATCTCGCCGATCTCGGCGCCGCTCATGAGACGGAACGGGCTGCCGTCGCCCCAGCGCCCGCCGGTACCGGGGAGCTGCCCGTTGTGCCAGGCGAGCACCTTGTCGTCACCGCCGCTCGCGCCCGCGGCGTCGAGGTCGAGCGACGGGCGCAGCGAGGCCGCCAGCTCCTCCGGGAGCAGTGGGTCCAGAGCGGCCAATGCGTCGGCGAGCCCGGCCTCGAAGAGCTTGTCGCGCAGGATCCGCCAGGCGATCTCGCCCATGCCGGCCCGGCGCAGGTCGTCCATCGTCCCGACGCCACGCTCGATGGGATCGAGGAACGCCCGCGCGACGGTCATCCCGCCCTGGGCGACCTCGTCCATCGGGTCCTCACGCAGGACCCGGGCGAGGAGTTCCAGGGCCTCCTGCGGACGGTAATCGTAGAGATAGGCGAAGGCCAGTGCCGTCGAGAGCGTCGTCTCGCTCGGATCCGCCTCGATCGCCTGCTGCGCGGCGACGAGGAATCGACCGGGTGGGGTGCCCGTCGACAGGAAGTGCACGGCTCGGAGTCCGAGCGCGCCGGCGTGGGCCTCCGGGGCGGTCCGGCCGGCGAGCTCGACCGCGTCGTCCATGAGTGACCACCCGCGCTGGGGATCGGCTGCCATCGCGACGGCGGCCGCGTGGTCCATGTGGTCGAACCAGTCCGCCTCCGGGTCCTCGCGGAGGACGAGTTCACCGAGTCGCATGGCCTCCGCGAAGTCGCCCTCGGACCCTTCGAGATCGCGCAGGCGACGCAGTGCACCGAGGAACTGTCGGTCGCGTCGGCCGAGCAACTCCCGGAGGAGGCGTCTGGCCTCATCGACGTCGCCGCAGGCCTGCCGGTGCATGGAGAGCAGGATGATCATCCCGGTGAACTGCGGCGCCCGGGCGAGGACGCTCATCGCCAGCTCGGGGATCCGCGGGTGTTCGGGCTGGAAGTCGTAGAGCTCCCAGGCGAGGTCGCGGTCGTGTTCGATGGCCTCGCGTTCGACGCCGACGGGGTCGCTCATCGGAGCCCGTGCTGCACGCGGTACGCCCGGAGCTGGGCGAAGGTGCCGTCGTCGACACCGTATTCGAGCACCGGTGCGACCTGGTCGAACCATGATGCCGTCGAGGGGATGAGCCCGGCGGCGGCATCGAGCAAGGCCTGCGTCGTGACCGGCACGATCGCCCCCGCCTGCATCGACGCCGTGAGCGACTGCTGCAGTGCGACCCGCGACACCTGCGCGATGTCGGCCCCGGAGAAGCCCTCGGTCGCTGCGGCCACGGCGATGACGTCGACACCGTCGGCCGGCTTGCCTGCGAGGTCACCTTGCAGGATCGCAGCGCGCGCGACCGCGTCCGGCGGCAGGACGAGGACCGTCTTGTCGATGCGGCCTGGGCGCCGCAACGCCGGATCGATGTCCCACGGGCGGTTGGTCGCGGCGAGGAAGTAGACGCCGTCGTTCTCGTCCGCCACTCCGTCGAGCTCCTCGAGCAGCTGCGTCACGATCGTACGCATCGACTGCGATCCGCCCCCGGACGTGCGGCGGCCACCGAGAGCGTCGAACTCGTCGAAGAAGATGACGCATGGAGCGGCGGCCCGAGCATCGTGGAAGACACTCTGGATCGCCTTCTCGCTGTCACCCAGCCACTTGCTCAGCAGGTCGGCGAGGGTGACGTGGATGAAGGACGCCCCGAGGTCACCGGCGATCGCCTTGGCGATGAACGTCTTGCCGCAGCCGGGCGGACCGTACATGAGCAGTGAACCGCCGGGCTTCTGCCCGAACGCTGCGGCGAGCTCCGGGTTGCGGAGTGGCGCGAGGAACGTCGAGTCGAGGTGCTGCTTCACGTCGGCGAGTCCCGCCACGTCCGCGAGCGTGACGGCTGGTCGTTCCGCGTCCCAGAGGCTGGGCTGGTCGATCGGCATGGTGGCGGTTTCGGCTGCCGACGGGGCGGGGATCGCCGAGCGCTCGGGCTCGATCGAGGTGTCGGTCGCTGTTCCCCGGAGTCGCGCCGCCATCACGCGGGCGCGCAGCAGCCGGACCCGCGCCGGGTCGCCCCCGAGTCGCTCGAAGGTCGTCACCTCCTGCGCCGCGCGGTCGACGTCGTGCTGCAGCAGCAGGGTGACGAAGTCCTCGCGGAGCGCGGCGTTCTGCGGATCCTGCGCGACCTCCGCCGCGATCACCTCGAGGAAGTCCTCGTCCTGCGTCATGTCGTCCCCCCGGTCGATGTGCGATTCCGACCATCCTGCCAGCGGCACACTGATCGGCGACAGGTGTCCGCCGGCATTGAGCGGGCGGAGGGGGAGCGCACCCCATCCGCCCTGACCCGCTCGTGTACCGTCGAGACGAGCGTCGGACCTGAAGGCGGCTTGAGGTCGATGCGAGGAACGAGGGTGGGACACCGTGCACAGTCCGGACGAGTTGCTCAGTGTCGGCGAGATGAGTCGTCGCACCGGCGTCGCGGTGTCGGCGCTGCACTACTACGAGCGGCTCGGCCTCATCGGTTCCGAGCGGACCGCCGGCAACCAGCGGCGATACCCCCGGCACATGCTGCGTCGCGTCGCGCTCATCTCGGTCGCGAAGCGCCTCGGTATCCCGCTCGAGGACGTGGCGGAGGCGTTCGCCGACGTGCCGCTCTCCAGCACCCCGAGTCACGAGGACTGGCAGCGTGCCTCCCGCCGCTGGCAGAAGGTCCTCGAACAGCGCCGTCGCGGGATCGAACAACTCGAACGCGAGCTCACCGGCTGCATCGGCTGCGGTTGCCTCTCGATGAAGGCGTGCACGCTCCTCAACCCCGACGACGAGCTCGGCGACACCGGCACCGGCGCGAGGCGCATCCCGGTCTGAGTGCACTGTCTGCCCGGTGTTCAGCCGTCGCGGCGTTGTCCGAACGTCGCGGGATCGACCGGCCGCAGCCGTTTCGGCAGTCCCTCGACGACGAGCAGGTACGACTCCGTGACGAGGTCGTCGACGAACGCCGGTTCGAGCTCGCCATCCGGCTTGAGCGAGATCCAGTGCCGCTTGTTCATGTGATAGCCGGGGATGATGTCGGGGAAGGCCTCGCGCAGACTGTGGCTGTCCTCGGGTCTCGCCTTGAGGGTGACGATGGGTTCGCCCGTCGCCCCCGTCTGCAGCATGAAGACCTTGCCGCGGACCTTGTAGACGTCCCACTCCTCGCCGAACGGGTGCGTCAGCTCCGCACCGGGGAGTTCGTCGGCGCGGCGTGCCGCCCGGTCCTGCAGCTCCGAGCCGTGCATCGTGGTCCTCCTCGGAGTCGGCGTCAGCCCTGGCTGTCCGTGGGTTTGAGCCCCGCCAGGTTCTGCAGCGGGCACCAGGTGCCGAGGCGCGGGTAGTCGATGGTCACGCCGACGACCCCGTGCTCGCCGAAGGACCGGACCCAGTCGATCGCCGCAGGCATCGGGACCGCGAGCAGCGACACCGTGGCGTCCGGCGGGACCAGCCCGTTCGCGTACGCGGCCTCCTGCGCTCGCGTCCCGCTGCTGTAGATGCCGATCAGGTTCCCGGGTTGCGCTGCGAGCGCGTACGGCCGCGGGTTGTCCTCCGGACCACGGTTGATGAAGACCCACCGGTCGAGTGCGGCGACCGCCCGCCAGAGCCGGATCTGAGCGTCGATGTCGTCCGGCGCCGCCCGGCAGGCCTCGTTCAGTGCGTCGAGCTCGGCCAGCACCTCGGGAGCGGGCTCGAGGGTGCGGCCCTGGTTCGGCTGCTCCGGGGCGTCGATCTGCTCATCGACCGGGCTGTCATCGACCGGGCTGTCGTCGTTCGGGCTGCCGTCGCGGCGGAACGGGTTCTTCATGGTCACTTCCTCGTGTCTCGGGATCCGGGTTCGGGGACGTGGCCAACGCTATCGCAGGGGTCCGACGGGGAGCCGGAGGTTCAGAATGCACTCCCGAAGGCGAGGGCTTCGGCCGCTGCCTGCGCCGGCGAGCCGAAGAACGCCGGGCCGTGTCCCGGCAGCACGACGGAGGCCGGGAGTCCGGCCAGCGTGGTCAACGACTGGCGGGCGCGCTGGAGATCGCCGTGGAACATCTCGGGGAGCAACTGCGGGCCGCCGTGCGGGCTGGTGGGGTGGGCGGTGACGAGTGCGTCGCCCGCGACGAGGACGCCGTGCTCGACGAGGAGGAATCCGAGGTGCCCCCGCGTGTGGCCGGGGAGGGGGAGCGGGCGGACCGCGACACCGAGGGTCGCCCGGAGCTCCGGCACGTCCTCGATGGCGGTGACCGACGTCGGCGGTACGACCTCGAGTCCGCCGGCCTCGACGGCGTGGCTGACCCAGGCGGCGACCCCGGGACGTTCCAGATGTGGCTGCACGTCGGCGAGTCCGACCTGCTCGAGCACCTCCCGGCGGACGTTGGGGATCTCGTCGCGGGACGCGAGGATGTCACACTCCGCCAACCCGGCGATGAACGTCGCGTTGCCGATGTGGTCGCTGTGTCCGTGAGTGAGGAGGATCGCCTGCACGTCCTCGACCGCGTAGCCGAGCGCGCCGAGGGTCGCGGTGACGGCCGCGCCGTCGCCGGGGTAGCCGGTGTCGATGAGGACCGGCCCGAGGTCGCCCTCGACGATGATCCAGTTGACGGACGGACCCTGCACGAGGTGTACCCGATCCGCGACCGTGGTGCTGCGGGTGGTGCCGTTCGGCACGGCGTCGATCTGGGACATGGGAGTCCTTCCGATTGCGGAGACGGGGTTCGGGGGAGGGGTCGGTGCTCGGGAGAGGGTCAGTGTTCGGCCGGTCCGGCGACGAGCTCATGAGCGGCCGCTGCGGCGGTCGTCGTGGCTGCAGCGCCGGCGGGATCGACGGTCGCGAGGATCGGCCGGATCAGGGTGATCAGTCGCTCGCTGAGCTCAGCCGCATCGTCGTCGCCGACCGTCGTGGTGACGAGTCCGAAGCAGGCGTCGAGCAGGACGTCTGCGACGCCGTCGAGGTCCGGGAGGTCGAGATCGTGCGCTGCGGCCTCCATGCGGAGGTTCGTGCGGGTGTACGCCCGCCAGTCGAACACCGTGTAGACCGGGTCGTCCATCCGTGGCAGTTCGTGCAGGAGCCGGATGGCGCCCATCGCGATGGGGGACCGCTGCGCTTCCTGCGCGGAGGCGAGGATCATCGTCACCCAGCGGAGCGCGCCGTAGGGCACCCCGATCCGTGCGTCCGCCGCCTGCCATCGTTCGTCCTGCTCCGCGATCACCGCGTGCGCGAGGCTCCGCTTCGAGGGGAACAGGTGGTACCCGATGACCGATTTCGGCTTGCCCATGACGGACGCGATGCCGGAGAACGACGTCCCGGCGTACCCGTTCCGGCCGAACTCGAGCCCGGCGGCGTCGATGATCTCGTCGCGGACCTGGTTCATCGCGTACTGGCGCAGACCGCTCACGAGCGCTCCTTCGAGGTGGAGGGCCCGGGGCTCGGGCCGCTAGACGATCGTCTGAGTCAGACGTTCGTCTAGCTTAGACGAGCGTCTGTGAGGAAGCTGGGGGATGCGACGACCACCCCCACCGACCACTCAGGCCGGGAGCGGTTCGATGAGGTGCGGGCCCGTGTTGCGGACGTTGTTCACGTCGCGCGTGACCTCGTAGTGGGTCAGGTCGTGGGCGACCGCGAAGGACTCCCGGTCGAGCAGCTGCAACAGCTGGTCGGTGTCGAGGTGGTCGCCGAGCCAGTCGTCGTAGCCGTCGGGGGTGAGGCAGGCCGGCATGCGGTCGTGGACCTCGCCCGGCGAGACGTGCGCGTCCCGCGTGATGATCGCCATCGACAGACGCCACTTGTCCGGGTCGCCCTCGGGCTTGCCCGGGTCGGGCCAGGCGCTGATGATGCCTGCCATCGCGAGCTCGGCCTCGGGGTCGTGGATGAAATGCGGCTGTTTGCCGGTCTCGGTGACGACCCACTCGTAGTAACCGGTCGCCGGCACGATGCACCGTGCTGACGTGAAGGCCTTGCGGAACATGGAGGCGGTCGCGACTGTCTCCATACGCGCGTTGATGGGTTGTGGCCGTTGCTTGGCGAAGTCCTTGGCCCAGCCGGGGACGAAGCCCCAACGGGCGCTGGTCGCGGTCCGTTCCTCGTGCCGGGTGCGGACCACCGTCACCTCGGTGGTGGGCGCGACGTTGTAGTCGGGCGCAGGCGCCTCGAACTCGGCCACGAGGTCCGCGAGGAGGGTGGACGTGGAATCGGTGACGACGAAGCGACCGCACATGCGCTCAGCATAGGAGCGCATGTGCGGTCGGTCGACCCCTACCGCTCGAGGCCCGCCCGCGCGTCACGGCGGGTCTTCGCGAGCGAGGCGACCGTCGCCACGGTGATGGTCGCGGCGATGAAGAGCAGCGAGAACCAGATCGGGATGTCGGGGATCCAGTCGATGTGCTGACCGCCGTTGATGAACGGCAGCTCGTTCACGTGGAGGGCGTGGAACACGAGCTTCACACCGATGAAGGCGAGGATGACCGCGAGACCCTGGGCGAGGTAGACGAGACGTTCCAGCAGGCCGCCGATCAGGAAGAACAGCTGGCGGAGGCCCATCAGGGCGAAGGCGTTCGCGGTGAACACGATGTACGCCTGCTCGGTGAGGCCGTAGATCGCGGGGATCGAGTCGACCGCGAACACGAGGTCGACGAACCCGATCGCGACGATCGTCAGCAGCATCGGCGTGAAGAAGCGCTTGCCGTCGATCCTCACCGAGAGTCGGTCACCGTGATAGGTGTCGGTGATCGGGAGGATGCGGCGGGCGAATCCCACGACCTTGCCGTTGGCCGGGTCGCTCTCGTGGCTGCCGAACGCCTGGCGGTACGCGAGGAACAGCAGCAGCGCGCCCATCAGGTAGAAGATCCAGGAGTAGTTCTCGATGAGTGCGGCGCCGACGGCGATGAACGCGCCGCGCATGATGAGCGCGATGATGATGCCGATCATCAGCACCTTCTGCTGGTACGCCTTCGGGACGGCGAACCCGGCCATGACGATGAGGAAGACGAACAGGTTGTCGATCGACAGCGCCTTCTCGGTCAGGTACCCGGCGAAGTACTCGCCGCCGTACGTCCAGCCGGAGACGAGGCCGATGCCGACGCCGAACAGCAGGGCGAGGCTGACGTAGAAGATCGACCAGCGTGCCGACTCGGCGATCGTCGGTTCGTGGGGCTTCCGCACGTGCGCGAAGAACTCGTAGACGAAGAAGAGGATCGTGACACCGATGGTGATGATCCAGATCAGCGGGGTGACGGCCATGGTGGCTCCAGGGGCTCGAGGACGGGACTCCGACGCGATGGTCGGAACACGGTCTTCTCCACTCTCGATGAGAGCCGACACCCCGGGACCCGATGGCGGATCCGTACTGACGAGCATGTCGCGAAGGAGTACTCCCCCTGCTCCGACAAGTGTAGGTCAGGGGGTGGACGGGGCACCTGGGAATTCGCCCTTCGACAGGCTCAGGGACCGGGTGAGGGGCGGCTCAGGGACCGGGTGAGGGGCGGCTCAGTGACCGGTGTGGGGCAGGGGCCGGGTGAGGCTCAGGGACCGGGTGAGGCTCAGGGACCGGAGGCGCTCAGGGACCGGAGGTGCTCAGGGGACGTCGACCCGGCGCCTCGCCAAGCGCTCGGCGTTCGCCATCGCCGTGGAGTCACGCAGGATCAGCTCCGGTACCGAGGGTGGCACCGCTCCCGGGGGTTCCCCGTTGACGTGGTCGAGCAGGGTCGCGAGCAGCGTCCGGCCGACCTGTTCGAAGTCCTGCCGCACGGTGGTGAGCGGCGGTGAGAGGTGCTCCGCCTCGGGGATGTCGTCGAACCCCACGACGCTGAAGTCGAGCGGGACCCGGAGTCCGCGCTCGGTGAGGGAGTGCATGAGCCCGAGGGCCATCTGGTCGTTGGCGGCGAACACCGCGGTGACCTCGTCGTCCAGCTGACGGCCGAGAGCGTATCCGGAGGTCGGCGTCCAGTCGCCGGTCCCGACGACCTGCGCGACGAGACCCGCGGTGGCGAGTTCGTCTCGCCAGCCGCGCTCACGCTCGCGGGCGTCGATCGCGTCCGGTGGTCCGGCGAGGTGCCCGATGCGCCGGTGGCCGAGCCCGATGAGGTGGGCGGTCGCGGCGCGCGCGCCGACGTACTGGTCGACGCCGACGGTGACCATACCTGCACGTGGCGTGGCGTGCAGGGCCACGAGCGGCACACTGAGTTCCATCGCCGCCACGATGTCGGTGACCCCCTCGCGTGCGCTGATGACGGCGATGCCCTCGACGTTCTGGCGCAGGAACCCCTCGACCGCTGCACGCGCGGAACCCGGGTCGCTGTCCACCATGTTCGCGGTGAAGACCGACCAGCGTGCGTCGCGGGCCGCGGCGTTGAAGTGCAGGACCGAGGACGACGGCCCGAACTCGGTACCGCCGGTGGCGATGAGGCCGATGGTCCGGGATCGCTTCGTGACGAGCGTCCGGGCGGCGGGGGAGGGGACGTAGCGCAGCTGCTTGATCGCTTCGTCGACCCGCGCCTTCGTCGCCGGGCGCACGTTCGGGAGGTCGTTGAGCACCCGTGACACGGTCTGGTGCGAGACCCCCGCGAGCCGCGCGACGTCGAAGATCGTCGCATGACGGGACGGCTCAGCCACGCGGTCCCCTCTCGTCGTCGGCGGTCGTGATCGGTTCCGGCGGGGCCTCGTCCGGCCCCTCCGAGATCGCGGCCAGCAGCTTCGAGACGGTGAGGTCGTAGTTCGGGAGGTCGGCGACCTTCCGTCGGTCGCGCAGCACGGCGATCCGGTGGCTGATGCGCAGGACCTCCTCGAGTTCGGCTGAGATGAACACGACCGACAGACCGTTCTCGGCGAGCCGGGTCACGAGCTTCTGGATCTCGGCCTTGGCGCCGATGTCGATGCCTCGGGTCGGTTCATCGAGCACGAGCAGCCGAGGAGCGAGCGCGAGCCACCTCGCCAAGAGTACCTTCTGTTGATTCCCGCCTGAGAGCTCCTTCATGAGGGCATCGGGATTCGCCGGTTTGATGCCCATCGCCTGGATGTAGCTCTCGGCCAGTTCGTTCTGCCGACGCAGCGGGATCCGTCTGAACCACCCGAGGTCCGCCTGGAGGGCCAGCGCGATGTTGTCGCGCAGGCTGAGGTCGCCGATGATCCCCTCGGTGCGACGGTTCTCCGACGCGTAGACGATCCGTTGCTTGAGGGCGCGACGCGGGGATCCGAGGCGGGTGGCCCTCCCGGCCACCTCCACCGAGCCGGTGTCGGCCCGGTCGACGCCGGTCAGGAGTCTGGCGAGCTCCGTCCGTCCTGAGCCGAGCAGGCCGGCGATGCCGACGATCTCGCCCTCGTAGACCTTCAGGTCGATCGGTTCGATCGCACCCTGGCGCCCGAGCCCGATCGCCGCGACGAACGGGTCCTCACCGTCCAGGGCGTCGCCCTCGTCGGAGGTGTCGAGCCCGCGTCGGATCTCGTCGAAGGTCGCGAGCTCCTTGCCGATCATCTTGTGGACGAGGTCGATCCGGAGCAGTTCGTGCGGGAGGTATTCGCCGACGAGACGCCCCTCCCGCAGCACGGTGAGTCGGTCGGAGATCTCGTAGACCTGGTCGAGGAAGTGCGAGATGAAGAGGATCGCGACGCCCTCGGCCTTGAGGATCGAGATGACCCGGAAGAGTTCGGTGACCTCGTCGTTGTCGAGGCTCGAGGTCGGTTCGTCGAGGACGAGCACCTTGGTGCGCACGGCGATCGCCCGGACGATCGCGACGAGCTGCTGGATCGCCGGCGGGTGGGCGGAGAGCTGCGAGGCCGGGTCGATGTCGAGTCCGACGACGGCGAGCAGTTCGCAGGCGCGCTCGCGCATGCGCCTCCCCGAGATCCCTCCCCAGGCATGGCGTGGTTCGCGGCCGAGGAGGATGTTCTCGGCGACGGTCAGGTTGGGGAGGAGGTTGACCTCCTGGTAGACGGTGCTGATCCCGTGCGCCTGGGCGTCGGCGACGCTCGAGAACGACACCTCTCGTCCCTCGAGGAGGATGCTTCCGCTGTCGATCCGATGGACCCCGGTGAGCGACTTGATCAGGGTCGACTTCCCCGCTCCGTTCTCGCCCATGAGGGAGTGGACCTCACCGGGGAACAACCGGAGGTCGACGTCGTCGAGCGCTTTGACGCCGGGGAAGCTCACGGAGACACCGCGCAACTGCACGAGTGGCGTGGGCGAGGTCATCTGCAACTCTCCATCGAGGTGGTCGCGGCCGGGGTGTCCGCTGATCACCTGACTCTAGCGCGCGCGGCGGCGCCGCCGGGAGGCCGCTCCAGGAGAATTGTGAGGGCTAACATTGCCTGTTGACAACCACTTCGAGCCGTGGCTAATGTTCAGCACAACGCAGATGTGATCGCTAACAATCACCGACCACCTGCGTGACCGCAGCACCACGCACGTCACATTCACGCCGCACCCATCGTCGGGACCGCGGGTCTCAAAGAGGAGAACAATGTTCAAGACAACACGTGTCCGCGCACTCGCGGGCCTCGCCCTGGTCGGCGCTCTCGCGTTCAGCGCGACCGCCTGCTCGAGCGGTTCCGGAAGCTCCGACGGCGACGCCGGTTCCGACGGCGAACTCACCACCATCGGCTTCGTGGCCGTCGGTCCCGAAGGCGGATGGCGCACCGCGAACGAGAAGAACATCCAGGACTCGTTCTCGAAGGAGAACGGCTTCGACCTCAAGTACGCACCGGCGACGAACGGCGACCAGAACTCGCAGATCACCGCCTTCACCTCGTTCATCGACGAGGGCGTCGACGCCATCCTGCTGTCCGCCACCGAGGCGACCGGCTGGGAGAGCGTCCTGAAGCGCGCGAAGGAGGCCGAGATCCCCGTGGTCCTGCTGGACCGCGGCATCGAGCCGAACGACACCGAGCTCTACACGAGCCGCATCGCCCCCGACAACGTCGGCATCAGCGCCTCGGCCGCCGAGTGGGCGAATGGTCAGTTCCCCGACGGCGCCAAGTACGTCGTCCTCGAGGGCCCTCCCGGCCTCTCCGTCGTCAACGACCGCAACAAGGGCTGGGACGACACCATCGACCCGAACTTCACCAAGCTCGAGTCGCAGTCGGCCAACTGGTCCACCGAAGAGGCGAAGAGCGTCTTCGAGACCATCCTCAAGGCGAACAACAACGACGTCCAGCTCGTCTTCGCACAGAACGACGAGATGGGCCTCGGCGCTGCACTCGCCGTCGAGGAGGCCGGCCTGAAGCCCGGAACCGACGTCAAGATCATCACGATCGACGGCACCAAGGCGGCGCTCGAAGCACTCGCCGCCGGACGCCTGAGCTTCGTCGCCGAGTACAACCCGCTGTTCGGTGAGACCGCGATCGACATCGTCAAGAAGGCACTCGCCGGCGACAAGGTCGAATCGGACATCGTGGTGCCGAGCGTCACGTTCGACTCCCCGGACGCCGCGACGGCAGCACTGCCCGAACGCGCCTACTGATCCGACCCGGTCGCCCGGCAGCCACCCCAGGCTGCCGGGCGACCGCCCACCCGCTTCCCGGGGACCAGACTCCCCGGCGACGACGCCGGATCGACCGGCAGAACGACCAGGCAGACATGGCAATCACCGAGCCGATCGTCGAGATGCAGCACATCTCCATCGAGTTCCCGGGCGTCAAAGCCCTGCAAGACGTGGACTTCCGTCTCTTCCCCGGCGAGGTCCACACGCTCATGGGCGAGAACGGCGCCGGCAAGTCGACACTCATCAAGGCGCTCACCGGGGTGTACAAGATCGACTCCGGCACGATCCTGGTCGCCGGAGGCCCCCGTTCCTTCTCCGGAACGGCGGACGCGCAGAGCGCCGGCATCTCGACCGTCTATCAAGAAGTGAACCTCTGCGACAACCTCACCGTCGGCGAGAACGTGATGCTCGGCCACGAGGTCCGCGGTCCCTTCGGCATCAACTGGCGCCGCACCCACGAAGCCGCACACGAAGCGCTCGTCGGGCTCGGCCTCGGGCACATCGACCCCAAGCAGCCGCTCTCGAGCATCTCGCTCGCGCTGCAACAGCTCGTCGCGATCAGCCGGGCCATGGTCACCAAGTCGAAGGTGCTCATCCTCGACGAGCCGACCTCCAGCCTCGACGCCAACGAAGTGGAGGGCCTCTTCCAGGTCATGCGCCGACTGCGCGACCAGGGCGTCGCGATCCTCTTCGTCTCCCACTTCCTCGACCAGGTCTACGCGATCAGCGACCGACTCACGGTGCTCCGCAACGGTGAGTTCGTCGGGGAGTACCGCACCGCCGACCTCAACCGCACCGAGCTCATCTCCAAGATGATCGGCAAGGACTACGGCGCACTCGCCGCCCTGGGTTCCAACCGCGGCCGGACCGCCACAGCCGACACCCCGGCGTTCTACCGCGCCAAGGACCTCGGTCGGAAGGGCTCGATCGACCCCGTCGACATCGAGGTCCACGCCGGCGAGGTCGTCGGTCTCGCGGGGCTCCTCGGGTCGGGCCGCACCGAGCTGGGTCGGCTCATCTACGGTGCCGACCGTCCCGATTCCGGCACGGTCACGATCGACGGCGCGACCGCCGAGGTCCACACGCCCATGGCCGGCCTGTCGAAGCAGATCGCCTTCTCCACGGAGAACCGACGCGACGAAGGCATCATCGGCGACCTGACCGTGCGGGAGAACCTCATCCTCGCCGTCCAGGCCCGCAGGGGCTGGGCGCGCCCGCTCTCCCGCCGCGAGCAGAACGAGCTCTGCGACAAGTACCTGCTCGAACTCAACGTCCGCCCCTCCGACCCGGAACGACCCATCAAGAACCTCTCCGGTGGTAACCAGCAGAAGGTGCTCCTCGGCCGATGGTTGGCGACGAAGCCGCAGCTCATCGTGCTCGACGAGCCGACCCGCGGCATCGACGTCGGCGCCAAGGCCGAGATCCAGGAGGCGATCGCCGCGCTCGCCGAGGACGGGATGTCCGTCGTGTTCATCTCCTCCGAGCTCGAGGAGGTCGTGCGTTTGAGCGAGCGGATCGTCGTGCTGAAGGACCACCGTAAGATCGGCGAGATCGTCAACGGACCCGAAGTCACCGCAGACACCATCGTCGACCTGATCGCCACCGAAGGGAGCGCCACGTGAGCGCCACCAGTCAGGGGCCGGCCCGTTCCGGTTCCTCCGCACGCGGCGGCCAGGGCTCAGCCCGCGGCGTCGTCAGCACCATCGTCCACCAGCCCTACATCTGGGCGATCGTGACGTTGCTGCTCCTCCTCATCATCAACCTCGTCAAGGACCCCGGCTACCTCGGCGTCTCCGTCAACGGCACGACCGGCAACCTGTCGGGCAACCCCATCGACATCCTGCGTGCGAGCGCCCCGATCATGATGATCGCGGTCGGGATGACGCTCGTGATCGCCACCCGCGGCATCGACCTCTCGGTCGGTTCCGTCATGGCCGTCTCCGGCGCCGTGTCGATGGAGTTCATGAGCAACCAGAGCGGCGGCGACGCCGGTTCGGCCATCGTCGCAGCGCTGCTCGCGCTCGCCGTGAGCGCCTTCCTCGGCACCGTCAACGGAGTGCTCGTCTCGATCGTCGGCCTACAGCCGTTCATCACCACGCTGATCACGATGCTCGCCGGCCGCGGCCTCGCGAAGGTCATCACCTCGGGGCAGAACACCTCCGCCACGAACGAGCCCTTCCGCTGGCTCGCCAACGGCACCGTGTTCGGATTCCCCGTCGTCTTCATCATCGCCGGTGTCATCGTCGCGATCGTCGCCTTCCTCGTCCGGCGCACCGCGCTCGGCCTGATGATCGAGTCCATCGGTATCAACCCGCGCGCCGCCCGGATGGCGGGTATCCGCCCCATCGGCATCCTCATCGCCGTCTACATCGTGAGCGCCGTCCTCGCGGGCGTCGCCGGGATCTTCAGCACCGCCAGCGTCATGACGGTCGAGGTCGCGAAGACCGGCCTGAACGCGGAGATGGACGCCATCCTCGCGGTCGTCATCGGCGGCACCTCGCTCGCCGGCGGCAAGTTCTCCCTCACCGGCAGCGTGATCGGCGCGCTCCTCATCGCGACGCTCGACAAGACGATCGTGTTCCTCTCCATCCCCTCCTCGGCGACGCCGGCGTTCAAGGCCGTCGTGATCGTGATCATCTGCCTCCTCCAGTCACAGCGCGTGAGAGCCCTGTTCGCCCGGCGGAAGTCCCGGACGACGCCCACGGCGTCGGTCCCCACGCGAAAGGAAACGGTGTCAGCATGAGCACCCTCACCGACCGACCGGCGCCCGACGCTCCGGTGCTCCCGCGGCGCTCGCTGCTGTCCCGGCTGACGCCCAACCTCGAGACCCTGCCCACCCTGGCGGCCGTCGTCATCTTCATCGGCATGGTCGTCTACGGCGAGATCGCCTACGGACGCATCGTCCAGGCCAGCACGATCTCGAACCTGCTCATCAACAACGCCTACCTGATCATCCTCGCCGTCGGGCTCACCTTCGTGATCCTCACGGGGGGCGTGGACCTCTCCGTCGGTGCGATCATCGCCATCAGCAGTCTCGTCGGGGTGATGCTCGCGAACTCGGGCTGGAACCCGATCGCGGTCATGGTGATCATGATCCTCATCGGCTCCGCGTTCGGCGTGTTCTCGGGCGTGCTCGTGCAGTACTTCAACGTGCAACCGTTCATCGCCACCCTCGCGATGATGTTCCTCGGGCGCGGTCTCGCGTCGATGCTCAGCACCACCCCGGAGCGTCTCGCCGACGACTCGCCGATCCGTTCGCTCTCCACCGAGTGGAAGGTGATCGACGGCCCGAAGATCAACGACCTCATCACCACCCCGAATGTCCTGATCGCCCTGCTCGTCGTCGCCGCGGCGTTCGTGGTGCTCCACAAGACCCGCCTCGGCCGGACCGTCTACGCGATCGGCGGCTCGGAGCAGTCGGCGCTGCTCATGGGGCTGCCCGTCGTCCGCACGAAGCTCATGGTCTACGTGATCAGCGGCACGCTGGCCGGCCTCGCGGCCGTCGTCTACACCTCGAAGCTCGGCATCGCCCAGAACATCACGGGCGTCGGCTGGGAGCTCGACGCCATCGC
This sequence comes from Plantibacter sp. T3, assembly GCF_902506515.1. Classification (NCBI taxonomy): domain Bacteria; kingdom Bacillati; phylum Actinomycetota; class Actinomycetes; order Micrococcales; family Microbacteriaceae; genus Plantibacter; species Plantibacter sp. T3. The sequence goes on from NZ_LR733286.1 coordinate 1,117,242, forward strand.
AGCGGTCATCATCGGCGGCACCTTGTTGACCGGAGGCGCAGGCTTCGTCCTCGGCTCAGTCGTCGGCGCGCTCGTCCTCGGCCTCATGAACGTGCTCATCACCCGCGACGGCAGCATCCCGCCGGAGGCGACGACCATCATCACCGGCGGCATCCTGCTCGTCTTCGTCCTCCTCCAGCGACTCGTGGTCTCGCGCAAACGCAAGACCTGACGCCCCCCCGCAGCACCACCCGTTCCATCCCGCTCGACAACGACGCCGAACCAGGAGAACCAACCCCCATGAGACAACTGCGCCTCAAAACGGTCGTCGCGACCTCCATCGCGGCCCTGATCCTCCCGCTCGTCGGTGCCTCCGGCGCCGCCGCAGCGGTGCCGTCGGGGGTCACCTCGACAGCGACATCCCATTCCAGCCTCCGAGCCGCCCCCACGGCGCAGGAGGATCTGGACGCCGCCGCGGCGGCGCTCTCGATCGCGAACGTCGACGACGTGCGCGGCAATCTGACCCTGCCGGGAGCCCCCGAGGGGATCGACATCGCCTGGGCGTCGTCGAACCCCACCGTGATCACCACCGACGGTGTCGTGACGCGGCCCGCCACGGACGCCACCGTCACCCTGACCGCGACGCTGAGCCAGGGCGAGGCGACCGCGACGCGCGAGTTCACGGCGACCGTCCGCGCCGCGATCGCAACCCCCGACTACGAGGGCTACGCCTTCGCCTACTTCACCGGCAACTCGCTCGCCGGCGAGAACATCTACTTCGCCGCCAGTGAGGGCAACAACGCGCTCGACTGGAACGAACTCAACGCCGGACGCCCGGTCCTCACCTCGGACGAGGGCACGAAGGGGCTGCGCGACCCGTTCCTCATCCGCTCTCCCGAGGGCGACACCTTCTACCTCATCGCCACCGACCTCTCGATCGGCAGCGGCACGTCCTGGGGAGACTCCGTCCGCACGGGCAGCCATTACCTCGAGGTGTGGGAGTCCCACGACCTGGTGACCTGGTCCGACCAGCGGCACATCGAGGTCGCACCGGAGAACGCCGGCAACACCTGGGCACCCGAGGCGTACTACGACGACACCATCGGCGCGTACGTGGTCTTCTGGGCGTCGTCGCTCTACGGCGCCGACGACCCGGACCACACCGGGAACAGCTACCACCGCATGATGTACGCGACCACCCGCGACTTCACGACGTTCAGCGAGCCGCAGGTCTGGCAGGACCAGGGCGTCTCGCGGATCGACTCCACGGTGATCAAGTCGAGCGACACTTACTACCGCTTCACCAAGGACGAGGGCGCCGGTGGCACCGGGTGCGCCGACATCATCCAGGAGTCCTCGACGGACCTGCGGGCCACGCTCGAGTCCTGGACGGTGCTCGACACCTGCATCGGTCGCGACGCCGGCACCAGCGCGGTCGAGGGGCCGACGGCGTTCGCCGCCAACCCGGGCGACGTCAACGGTGACAAGTTCTACCTCTTCGTCGACGAGTACGGCGGACGCGGCTACATCCCGCTCGAGACCGAGGACATCGCGAACCCGGACTGGCAGGTCGCGAAGGACTACGACCTGCCCGCGAGCCCGCGCCACGGCACCGTGCTCCCGGTCACGGCCGCAGAGCTGCAGCTGCTCGAGGACAGCCTCGGCGGAGCACCCGAGCCGGTGCCCGCGAACGAGGACGGCGAGATCGTCCGGTACGACTTCGCCGGGTCCGCAGGCTCGACGCTCAACGACGTGTCAGGCAACGGCCTCGACGCTGCGGTCGAGGGCGGTGCGAGCTTCTCCGACGGCGCGCTGCAGCTGGACGGCGGCGACGACTACGTCAAGCTGCCCGACAACCTGCTCGCCGGCGTGAAGGACGTCACGGTGGAGGCGGAGGTCTGGATCGACCCGACGCAGGCCAACCCGTACTTCATCTACGGGCTCGGCAACACCACCGGTGGCGCCGGCGACGGCTACCTGTTCAGCACCGGCAACGCGTATCGGACGAGCCTCGCGACCGGCAACTGGAGCACGGAGCAGACGGTGTCGCAGGGCAAGGACCTGACGCGCGGTCGCTGGGCGAAGCTGACGTACACGTTGCAGGGCACGACGGCGACGATCTACCTCGACGGCATCGCCGTCGGGACCGGGACCGTCGCGTCCGATCCGGGTGACATCGGCGGCGGGTGGACGAGCGCCAACTACCTGGGCCGTTCGAACTACGACGCCGACAACCGCCTGAAGGGCGCGTTCCGTGAGTTCGCGATCTACAACCGCGCGCTCTCGGCGGACGAGGTGCTCGCCGGCTCCGGGAACACCGCGGCGCTGACCGACATCGGCCTCGAGGAGGACGTGCTCAAGACCGCTCCGATCGTGGACAACGACCGCCACGAGGTCGTCCTCCCGGTACAGCCCGGGACGGACCGCACCGCCTTGAGCCCGACCTTCACGACCGCGGCCGGTGTCACGGCGAGCCCCGCCTCGGGGACCACCGTCGACCTCAGCAGCCCGGTGACCGTGACGTTGACGCCGACCTCGGGTGAGGCCGTGACGTGGACGATGCGGGCGGTCGAGATGAAGAGCCCGGTCATCCCCGGTCTCTACGCCGACCCGAACGTCTTCGTCTGGGGCGACACCTACTACATCTATGCGACCACCGACGGCTTCGCCGGTTGGGGTGGCAAGGAGTTCTTCGTCTGGTCGTCGAAGGACCTCGTCGACTGGGAGCGTTCGGCGGAGCCGATCCTCACGCTCGACGGCGCGAACGGGAACGTGCCGTGGGCGACCGGCAACGCCTGGGCGCCGACGATCGCCGAGAAGGACGGGAAGTTCTTCTTCTACTTCAGCGGCCACAACCCTTCGGTCGACCGGAAGACCATCGGTGTCGCCGTCGCGGACAGCCCGGCCGGTCCGTTCGCGGCTCAGCCGAACGCGATGATCCTCAACGACGAAGCGGTGACCTCGGGACAGGCGATCGACCCGGCCACGTTCACCGACCCGGTGACGGGGAAGAGCTACCTGTTCTGGGGCAACGGCTCGCCGGTGTACGCCGAGCTGTCGGACGACATGCTGTCGATCAAGGCCGACACGCTCAAGCGCATCGACGGCCTGACCGACTTCCGCGAGGGGGCCTTCGTCAACTACCGGGACGGGATCTACCACCTGACGTACTCGATCGACGACACTGGTTCGGAGAACTACCGGGTCGGGTACGCGACGGCGACGAGTGTGGACGGCCCGTGGACGTACCGCGGTGTGATCCTGCAGAAGCAGCCCGAACTCGGCATCCTCGCCACCGGTCACAGCTCGATCCTCAACGTGCCGGGCACCGACGACTGGTACATCGTCTACCACCGGTTCGCCATCCCGGGTGGTGACGGCCAGCACCGCGAGACGACGATCGACCGGCTGACGTTCGACCCGGAGACGGGCCTCATGAACCCGGTCGTCCCGACCCTCGAGAGCGTCGGCCCGCAGCGGATCGCGGTGCCCGGTGCCGAGGGCACGCTGACGATCGACCAGCCGTCGGTGCGGGTGGGTGAGTCGATCTCGGTGTCCGGGTCCGGCTTCGCCGCGGGGGAGCAGGTTCGGTTCACGCTGTTCTCCACCCCGACCGACCTCGGGACCGTCGTCGCGGACGCTTCGGGTGCGTTCGTGGCGACGCTCACGGTGCCCGCTTCGGTGGTGCCGGGTGCACACACCTTGCAGGCGCTGGGCGCGGACTCCGGCATCACGGCCGAGGCGGCGCTGACCGTCCTGGCCGCGGATGCCGCGGCTCCCGGCGCTGCGGGCTCCGGTCCTGGGGCGCTGTCGACCACCGGTGTCTCGGTCGTCGGATTCGTCGGCCTGGCCGGGCTGCTCCTCGCAGCCGGCGCGTGGCTGGTCGTCCGTCGCCGACGCGTCGCCGCCTAGCCCGCGCCGACACGGCATCGATCCCGTCCGGGGTGACCATCGTCACCTCGGGCGGGATCGTTGCTGATCAGCGGCGGGCTTCGAGGAGTGACACGAACTCGTCCGCCATCGCGAGCTGCTGTTGTAGCTTGGCGCGGCGCTCGGCCGCGTCGGTGATGAAGCCGTCGAGGATCGCGCGGGTGTCGTCGTCGGGTGCCGTGTCCATGGCGTCGATCACCCGGAGGAGCTCGGCCATCTCCTCAAGCGAGAAGCCGAGCGGTTTCATGCGCCGGATGAGGATGAGGCGGTCGTAGTCGTCCTGCGTGTACAAGCGGAATCCGCCCTCGGTGCGCGCGGAGGCCGAGACTAGACCGACGTCGTCGTAGTGCCGCAGCGTGCGGAGCGAGAGTCCGGTGCGCTCGGCGAGTTCGCCGATGTGCATGGTGGTCGGTTCGCTCGTCACGGTCGCCTCACTTCAAATCAACCCTTACGTTAGGGTAGAGTTATCGATGGCGGCCGATCGGGCCGCATCTCCCCACCATTCTCCCGCGCGTGACGTCCCCGCGCGGTCGGTGGCGTGCGCACCGCAGCGCCGGACCCAGACATTCCCATCCGGTCCTCGCGCTGAGGACCCCGACTCCGACAGGAGCACTCATGGCCACTGGCCTCAAACCCGCCGCACCGGACGCCACCGTCCTCTCCGCCCTCCGCAGCCCCCGCATCCTCACCAGGGAGGTGCTGGCGGGCCTCGTCGTCGCCATGGCGCTCATCCCGGAGGCGATCTCCTTCTCGATCATCGCGGGCGTCGACCCGCAGGTGGGGCTGTTCTCCTCGTTCGTCATGGCCGTGGCGATCGCCTTCCTCGGCGGCCGCCCGGCGATGATCACGGCGGCCACGGGAGCGATCGCCCTGGTCATCGCCCCGGTCGCCCGCGAACACGGCCTCGACTACTTCATCGCCACGGTCATCCTCGGCGGTGTCTTCCAGGTGGTCCTCGGCCTCCTCGGCGTCGCGAAGCTCATGCGCTTCATCCCACGCAGCGTCATGGTCGGGTTCGTCAACTCCCTGGCGATCCTGATCTTCACCGCCCAGCTCCCGAACCTCATCGGCGTGCCGTGGCTCGTGTACCCGCTCGTCGCGGTCGGCATCGTGGTCATGGTCGTCATGCCCCGCCTCACGAGTGTCGTGCCGGCGCCGCTCGTCGCGATCGTGCTCATCACCGCGGCGACCGTGGTCACCGGACTGAACGTGCCGACAGTCGGCGACCAGGGCGAACTGCCGCGCAGCCTGCCGACCCTGTTCATCCCGAACGTGCCGTTCACACTGGAGACGTTCACGATCATCGCCCCGTATGCGGCCGCGATGGCGTTGGTCGGGCTCCTCGAATCGCTCATGACGGCGAAGCTCGTCGACGACGTCACCGACACCCCGTCGGGCAAGACCCGCGAGTCGCTGGGTCAGGGGATCGCGAACGTGCTCTCCGGGTGCTTCGGCGGCATGGGTGGCTGCGCGATGATCGGCCAGACCATGATCAACGTGAAGGCCTCTGGCGCGCGGACGCGGATCTCGACCTTCCTCGCCGGGGTGTTCCTGCTGGTCCTGGTCGTCGCGCTGGGCGACGTGGTCGCGGTGATCCCCATGGCCGCCCTCGTCGCGGTGATGATCATGGTGTCCGTCGCGACCTTCGACTGGCACAGCATCAACCCGAGGACCCTGCGCGCCATGCCCCTCGGCGAGACCGTCGTCATGGTTGCCACGGTCGTCGTGGTGGTCCTGACGCACAACCTCGCGATCGGTGTCGTGGTCGGTGTGATCACCGCGATGGTCGTGTTCGCGAGGCGGGTCGCCCACCTCGCCACCGTCGAACGCACGGTCGACCGGTCCGCCGCGACGCCCACCGCCCGCTATGCCGTCACCGGAGAGCTGTTCTTCGCCTCGAGCAACGACCTGACGACGCAGTTCGCCTACGCGGACGACCCGGAGCAGGTCGTCATCGACCTTTCGCAGTCGCACGTCTGGGACGCGTCGACCGTCGCCGCCCTCGACGCGATCACCACGAAGTACGAGCGTCGCGGGAAGCGGGTCGTCATCGAGGGGATGAACGACGCGAGTACGTGGATCCACGCCAGGCTGGCCGGCAAGTTGACCGGCGGTCACTGACCGCCGGTCATGCCGGCGCCTGCGTCAGGCTCAGTCGAGTGGGACGCCGAAGTCGCCCGCGATGCCTGCCAAGCCGGTGGTGTAGCCCTGGCCGACGGCTCGGAACTTCCACTCCGAGTTGTACCGGTAGATCTCGGCGAACAGCATCGCCGTCTCCTGCGAGGCGTCCTCGGTGAGGTCGTAGCGGACGATCTCCTGCTGGTCCTGGTCCATCACCCGGCAGAAGGCGTCGCGGACCTGACCGAAGTTCTGGCGGCGGTTGTCGGCGTCGTGGATCGAGACCGCGATGACGATGCGCGAGACGTCGGGCTCCACGGCGCGGAGGTCGATCGTGATCTGCTCGTCGTCGCCGTCACCCTCACCGGTGCGGTTGTCGCCCTGGTGCACGACCGAGCCGTCGGGCGTCGACATCTGGTTGTAGAAGATGAAGTCCGCGGGGGTTCGGATCTTGCCGTTCTCGGCGACGAGGATGGCGGAGGCGTCGAGGTCGAACGCGACGCCGACGGTGGTGCGCGGGTCCCACCCGAGACCGACCGTGGCGATGGTCAGCCCTGGGCTGGTCTTCGTGAGCGAGAGGTTGTTGCCTTTGGAGAGGCTGAGGCCTGCCATGGGTGTGTTCCTTCGAGAGTGCTCGGTGATGTTCGAACCTCCATCCTGCCCTGTTCCGGCTGAGTTTGGAGTGGGTTGTGGAGGATCGACCAGCCACCCCACGGCCGCAGCGGTGGTCAGGCGCCGTCCGACTCGGGGGAGCCGGCCGCCGTGACCTCGTCGAGCGGCAGTTCCTCGCGGGCGACCGCTGCCGCGACGTCACCGAGCCGCCGCTGGCGGGTGCGTGCATACTGCCGGATCATCCCGAAGGCCGTGTCCATGTCGACCCCGGCCGCGCGGGCCAGATACCCCTTCGCCTGTTCGATGGCGACCCGGCTGTCGAGTGCACGTTGGAGTTGCTCGGTGGCGAGCGTCGCGTTCTCGATCGTCCGCTGCTGGAGGAGGCTGATCGTCGCGACATCGGCCAGCGCCTGGGCGGCTCGGGCGTCGGCACCGTTGAGGGCGCCCTCGGTCTCGCGGAACAGGTTCAGTGACCCGACGGTCGTGTCGCGGAGCCGCATGGGGATCGCGTGGACGCCCGCGTATCCGCGTTCTTGTGACGCCTCGGCGAACCTCGGCCAGTGCTCCTGGAGCTCCTCGGCACTCTCCGCGGTCACCAGGACACCGCTCGTCACCGCAGCGATACAGGGTCCCTCGCCTGCGTTGAGCTGCATGAGGCCGATGAACTCGCTCCGCTCGCTCGTGGACGCGACGACCTGGAGGACGTCGTCGCGGTCGGCCAGATGGATGGCCCCGGCGGCAGCGTCGAACAATTCGACCGCCCGGTCGACCAGTGTCTGCAGCACGTCGACGACGTCGTAGTCGGCGACGAGGCTGTCGGTGAGGGTCACGAACGTCTCGATGAGCCGTGCTTCGCGGGTGTCGTCCATGGCGGTGTCAGTCCTCATCTGTTGATCAGCGGATCAACCGTAACCGAGGCCGGAGGCCGTCCATGACCGCCGCTGTCGAGACGCGCTGACGCGGATTTGCGTCGGGTCGCGGGGCCGTTCTACGCTGAACGAGCGCTGCCCCAGACCCCGGTTGCCGGATTGTTCGTCCTTTCTGATGATGCCCAGGAGCCTCATGAGCACGCACCCCGTCGGCCTTCTTCTCGCGCGCCGTCGGCGACCTTCGTGGTCGACGAGACCGCCCGTCCCACCGGCGCAGGGCGTCCGATGACGGTCGAACGCAGCAGCGGGTTCCGGAAGACCGGACCCAGCGGGAGAACGCGGGCTGGCGGCACCTCGAGCTACTCCGCGATCCTCGCCGAGGTGAAGTCGGCCGGTCTGCTCCGACGGCGCTACGGCTTCTACTGGACGCTGTTCGCCGTCCTCGTGCTGGCCACGGCCGGCTGTTGGGTCGCCTTCGCGTTCCTCGGTGACTCCTGGCTGCAGCTGGTGGTGGCGGCGGCTCTGGGCGTGCTGTTCACCCAGTTCGCCTTCCTGTCCCACGAGGCCGCGCACCGGCAGGTGTTCGAGTCCCGCGCCTGGAACGACTGGGCGGGTCGCTTCCTCGGGACCTTCCTGGTCGGACTGAGCTACTCGTGGTGGATGAACAAGCACACCCGTCACCACGGCAACCCGAACACGGTGGGCAAGGACCCCGACATCCAGCCCGACACGATCCGCTTCCTGCCGGAGGACGTCGACACCGTGCGGAACCGGGCGGCGAAGATCTTCTACCGCCACCAGGGTTGGCTGTTCTTCCCTCTCCTCACCCTCGAAGGCGTCAACCTGCACTGGCTCGCGATCCGCTCCGTCGTCAGCGGTGTCGGGACGCGGGCCGACGTGCGCGACCGGGTGATCGAGGGCGTGATGCTCGTCGCACGTTTCGGGATCATCCTCACGGTCGTGTTCTGGTTCCTGCCGTTCGGCATGGCGTGCGCGTTCCTCGGCGTCCAGCTCGCGGTGTTCGGCGTCATGATGGGTGCCTCGTTCGCCCCGAACCACAAGGGGATGCCGACGATCGCCCATGACGCGGACGTCGACTTCTTCTCCCGTCAGGTCCTGACGTCGCGGAACGTCGTCGGCGGATGGTGGGTGTCTTTCCTCATGGGCGGCCTGAACTACCAGGTCGAGCACCATCTGTTCCCCTCGATGCCGCGTCCCGCACTCAAAGAGGCTCGACGACTCGTTCGCGACCACTGCGCCGCACTCGACGTCCCGTACACCGAGACCACGCTGCTGCGCTCGTACGGCATCGTCATCCGCTACCTCAACCGCGTCGGCCTCGGAGCTCGCGATCCGTTCGCGTGCCCGCTCGTCGCGGAGCTCCGCATACACTGAGCCACCTCACCGACCACCATCACCCCACGGAATCAGGAACCCAAGCCATGCAGATCATCATCGTGCTCCTCGTCATCTGGGCGATCCTCTCCATCGTCGGCTTCGCGCTGAAGGGCCTGCTGTGGCTCGGGATCATCGGCATCGTCCTCCTCATCGGCACGATCGTCTTCGGCGCCATCCGGCGCGCCGCCAGCAAGCGCTAACTCGCAGTCGGAAGCCGCACGGTCGGTTCGGGTACGCTCTGCCGGATGCGGAATCTGGACTGGGACGGCCTGCGCAACCTCAGGGATCTCGGTGGCCTGCCGACACCGCTGTCGTCCACCGGCCTGACAGCGCGCGGGCGGATCGCGCGGGGTCCCCGACGAGAGCTGCTCACCGCTGCAGGGTGGGACGCCGCGATGCGATGGGGGCTGCGGTCCGTGATCGATCTCCGCAGCGTCGGTGAGACCGGGGCGCGCGAAACCGACTCTGGTGTCCGGCCACCAGCCGAGCTGGTGATGACGCTCGCGCCGACCGAGGATCAGACCCATCCGGAGTTCCGCGAGGTGTGCCTGCCGATCCTCGACTCCCCGGAGTACTGGCCGCACAATGTGCGTATCCTGCCGGAGCTCGTCCGCGGTGCGCTCGAAGCGGTCGCATCATCCGAACCCGGGATCCTGGTGCACTGCGCAGCCGGCAGGGACCGCACCGGCATGATCAGCGCGCTCCTCCTCGCCAACGCCGGCGTCACCGATGAGGCCATCGTCGACGACTACGCGGCATCGGTGCGTGCCATGGCCGGAACAGCGCCCCACGGCGGCCCGACCCACGACCGCCAGGCCTCCTGGACCTCGGAGCAGGTCGACGCCTTCCTCGACGAGGTGACGCCGCACGTGCGAGCGTTCGTCGCCGATGCGGACGGGGTCTTCGACACCTTGGGCTTCGCCGAGGCATCTCGACAGAGGGTGCGTCAGCTCCTGCTGTGATGTCCGCGCGATCAGCTTGCGAGCCTTCGTCGATGGCGCCTTACGGCTCGTCGTCCCAAGGGACCGGCGTCGTCGTGCCCGACTGCACGTCGCTGCGGAGGATCGCGTAGGCGACCGATGCGAGCGGCTGTCCGCCGGCCACGGGCCAGCCCTCGCGGTAGTGGGCCTCCTTCACCCAGCCAGCCCGACGGAAGGCACGACGCATGGCGACGTTGTCCTCGCGGGTCTGCCCCTCGAGCTTGCGAACCGACGGGAACCGGCCGAACACCTCGGTGACGATGACCGGCAGGACCGCCGTGCCGATCCCGCGCCCTCGCGCGTCTTCGGCGAGCCGCAGGTCGATCAACGCCGTGTCGTCCTCGAGGTCCTCGAAGGTGACGATTCCCACCACCTCACCGTCTGCGAGTACCCAACATCCGAAGGCGCCGGGCCCGTCGACGATGCCGGAGGTCAGGCGTTTGCGAGCCTCCTCCGTGGTCGGTCGCGGCTGCATGTGGAACGGGAACTCGTGTGCGCTCAGGAACTCGACGAACGCGTCGTCGTCCCGTGGACGTTCGACGGGGCGGAGGGTCAACGCTGGCATCCCTTCAGTATCGCAACGCGGCGCATCGTCGCAGGACACGCCGGCTCATCCCGCAGCCAGGGTGCGGAGGTCGGCGAGCTCGCGTTCCAGGTCCACGTCGTCGAGTGCTCCCGCCATGGCTGCGATCGACAGTCCTTCGAGGCGCCTGACGATCTGCCGGGCGAGGAACGCCCGATCGTCGACGCCGGAGACCTCGCCGAGCATCCCGACCACCACCCCTTCGGCCTGCCGGAACTGCTCCGCGAGGAGAGCGCGACGATGGTCGGCAGGCAGACCGAGGACGTATTCGTAGACGATCGGGCGGAGGGTCGCGTCGATGTCGTGGAGCGCGGTCGCCTGTTCGGTGAGGAAGCCCTCGAGGTCGTTCGCCTCGTCTCCTGAGCGCTCGTGCGCAAGCGCGTCGAGCAGGATCTCCTCGGTGTTGGCGTATTGGTAGTACAGGCCTCCGCGCGAGACGTCCGCCGCCAGTCGGACGTGATCCATCGTCGTCCGCCAGAAGCCGCGTTCCCGGAACTCGGCGACAGCGGCCTGCCGCAGGTGTTCGCGGGCGCGTGACGACGTCGGGCTGAGCGCGTTCACGAGGCGAGGGCGTCCCGTGCGCGACCGAGGTCGCGGGTGAACCCGGGGACGGGGACAGCCGATTCGGTGGCCGACACGTGGACTTCCGACATGAGCGCCAGGATATCGTCCGTGTTGTGGTGCAGCTCCATGATGCGCCGACTGAGGACGTCCTTCCGGAACATGAGGACCATGACGCGCGCGGCGAGCGCCTTCGGCAGGAGCGTGAACGGCGCGATGTCCCGCAGGTGGTGGCGGAGCCGGACCCCGCGGGCCTGCACGACCCGGAGGCATTCACGGATGTTGCCGATGCCCCGAGCGAGGGTTCGCGGGCTCGCCAACGCTCGTGAGACGACGTCGCCGATCTCGTCGCCCGGGCGGAACTCGGAGGCGATCGCGGAGATGATCCCGGCGTTGACCGCCTGGTGCACCCAGAGCCACTCGAGCATGCGAGGCGACCGCTCCGCCGTCAGTCCGGCGTCATGGAACGCCTGCGAGACCGCTGCATGAAGTGCGGTGGTGTGAGCGGACGCCGGCGCCAACCGGACGCTGTCGAAGAGGACGCTCTCGACGAGTTCCGCGTCGCGTCGGCCGCCGGCGATCGGGTAGCCGAGGAGGTGGTCGTCGTGGCCCACGAGCGCTTGCAGCTCCTCGCGGGACCCCCAGAACCCGCCCATGAGCAGGAGGCGTCGATCGAGTCCGCGGCGACGGAGCGACTCGATCGCACCGGCGAGTGCCTCGGCCGGAACGGAGACGAGGACGAGGTCGACCGTCTCCGGATCGAACGTCACCGGGGTGAGCGGATACCGGAACGAGCGGTCGACCGGTGGCTGCTCGCGTCCGTCGAGGAGGTCGACCGTGGTGGTCGCCGGCCGGGCCCGCGGGTCGGCGTCACGAAGGAGGTGCTGGACCTCGTGGCCGGCTTCACGCAGGACGCAACCGTAGGTCACCCCGATGACGCCTCGACCCATGATGACGATGCGCATGTGCTCTCCGTTGCTGATCCGTGTGCATAATTCGACACAAGTGTCGGTTTATTGAGTGTACACGGATGCTGCTGTCCAAAGAACGCAACGGGCCACGCGCCGTCCGGCCTCGTGATTACGCTGATGCGCGACAGGACCCTTTCGCCCTGTCGGGGTTCCCGGCCGGCTTCCCCTCGATTCCGGCCGGGACCCACTTCACCGCCAGGTGGGCGTCCGGTCAGTCGGCGAGTTCGGCGCTCGCCGCGAGCAACCCGCTCGCTCCGGCGACCATCGCGGCCTCGGTCCGGGTCGCCACACCGAGCTTCCGCAGGATGGCCGAGACGTGGACGCTCGCCGTCTTCGCGCTGATGAACAGGCGCTCGCCGATCTGACGGTTGCTCAGGCCTTCCGCGATGAGCTGCAGCACCTGGCGCTCCCGGGCGGTCAACTCGATGGAGCCGCTCGTGCCGCGCGCTCGGGGGCGGCCGTCGACGTTCAGCGACGCTCGCTCCGCCAACGCCCGCGCACCGTCGAGCACGAGGCCGGCACCGAGCGTCGTCGCCTCGGCGACCGCGACGACGAGCGTGTCGTGTGCGCCGGAGCGATCACCGGCGGCCACGCGCGCCTCAGCCAGTCGGAGCGCTGTGTAGGGCGCGAGCGCGGCCGGTGCGAACGGACGCTCGGCCATCGCGCGAGCCGCCTCCCACGCACCGACGTCGTCACCGGTGCCGTCCGGTCCGCCGAGTTCTGCGTCGACCAGCGCGCTCCACAGCGGTGCGGTCGGCCAGAACCGCTCCTCGGCGAGCAGTGCCCGCCAGCGTTCCTCCAGCTGCCGGAGTTGATCGTCGTCGACATCCGCGAATGGCCCGGATTCCACGTGGAGGGTGCCGGTGGCCAGCGCGACACGGACCCGAGCCAGGACGCGCGCCGCGTCCGCCAGCGCAGGCAGGTCGTACGCCGGCATCGGGCGGTGGTCCGGTGCGTCGAACACGCCGACCCCCGCCGGCGACCAGGCCCCGGCGAGGTCGCCGGCCGCCAGCCCGACCTGCATCACGACGCGGGCGACACCGAACCTCGTCTGCACCTCCAGGCCGGACAGGGAGAGCATCCCCTTCCGCCACCGGCGGTACATGGTCGCCGCACTCTCGGTGTCGCCTCGCCAGAGGGTGAGCAGGATCAGGGACTGGCGGAGGTACACCGAGAACGCGAGCGGCGGCTGCAGTGCCAGTGCCCGATGCACACGCTCCTCCGCCTCGTCCCAGCGCCCGAGCGCCACCAGCGGGTCGACCGCGTTCGACGACAGGATGAGCCCCGAGCTGCGCTCGACACCCAGCTCTTTCGCTCGCGCGACACCTTCCAGCGCCGAGGCGAGCGCGTCCTCGTATGAGCCGAGCAGGTTCGCCATGTCGGACGCGTTCACCCGGTACCGGAGCAGGGCGCTGCCGTCGCCGTCCGCCAGCGGCTCAGCGCTCGCGAGCATGCTGCTGCCGCTCTCCAGTTCGCCGTGGTGGATGCGCGCGATCCCACCGATGTTCGCGGCGACCGAGGCGTTCCGTGCCGAACCGGTGCGGACGGCCTCCCGGGCGGCCTCGTCCGCGTACTCGATCGCCCGCTCCAGCCGCCCGACGATCATGTGTCGCGCGCCGAGGCTCGTCAGCAGGACACCACGCAGATCGCCAGGGGTGCCCGGTGGAACCCGGTCGAGCGCCTGTTCGAGGAGGTCCACCGAGCCCGGTCGACCGAGGTTGGCGAGGTAGAAGGCCTTGTCACGGAGGAGCTTGGCCTGGTCGAGGTCGTCGCGGTCCTCCGGCGTCGCGAGCACCTCGTCGACCATGGCGATCGCCCGGTCCGTCCAGCCGGCGTTCCGCAACGCGCTCGCCGTCCGTCGCATGAGTTCCGAACGCGAGCGGCCGACGAGCGCTTCCGCGTCCGGGACCTGATCCCAGATCTCCAGGAGACGCTCGCCGAGCTGCGCCTCCGTGCTGTACGCGTATGCTGCGTGGGCCTGCTCCATGGCGCGGACGGTCGCGGGGAAGGCCCGTCCGAAGTCGCGGGCGAGCATCCAGTGGTGCGACACCGCCGCAGCGACCGGCTCACCACCGACGCCTGCCTCCAGCGCCTCGGCGAACCCCGCATGGAACCGGCTCCGTTCGCCGGGCAGCAGGTCGTCGTGGATCGCCTCCCGGACCAGTGCGTGACGGAACTCGTACGTGGTCGCGTCCGCGACGAGGACGTTCGACCCGATCGCCTCCCGCACACCGGTGTCGAGAGCGTCAGGGCCGCCCATGAACACCCGTTCCAGGAGTGCGTGCTCGACGCAGACGCCCCCGGCCGAGATCACGCGCAACAGCTGTTGGGTCGTGGGCGCGAGGCGCTCGTAGCGCGCGAGCAGGAGTTCGCGGAGCGTGTCCGGGAGCTCGTCGCCCTCGCCGTCGCGGTCCTGGTCGAGACCGAGCAGCTCCTCGACGAAGAACGGGACGCCCTCGCTCCGCGCGTACACGCTGTCGATCGAGACCGTGTCGAGCGACGTGCCTCGGATGGCGATCGCCTGGCGGAGCACGTCGCTGCGGCTCAACCGTTCGAGGCTGTGCCGCTCGACGCGTCTCGTGCGGTCGAGCTCGGCGAGGAACCCGCGCAACGGGTGTCCGCGGGAGACGTCCTCGCTCCGGAAGGTGAGCACGATCATCACGCGATCGCAGGTGAGCGCGCGGACGAGGAACGCGAGCAGGCTGAGCGTCGCGCCGTCTGCCCAGTGGACGTCCTCGACGGTGACCACGACGGGCTGGTCGCGAGAGAGCGCTTCGAACAGCACGGCGACGGTCTCGTGGAGCCGCCCGACGCCGCCCTCCCGCTGATCCTCCGCGTCGGGACCGAGTGTCGGCAGCAGCGTCGCGAGGGAGGCCTTGCCCGGGCCCGCAGCTTCAAGCACCGCGTCGCGCCCGCGCTGCGCGACGAGGTCCTTCATGAGGCCGAGGACCGGTGCGTAGGGCGCGGCGACGTCACCGAGGTCCACGCACTGGCCCGTGATGACGAGCGCCGACGACCGGACCGACCGCGTGAACTCGGTGAGCAGGCGCGTCTTGCCGATGCCGGCCTCGCCGCTCAGGACCACACTTCGTGACTCGCCCGCGGTGACGGCGTCGAACACGGCCTGCAGCGCTCTGAGGTCGGAGGCACGCCCGATCATCGTCGGGCTGGTGGTGGGCAGGCTCACCACTCCATGGTCCCACCCTCGTCGGAATCGGCCGCGGCCTCCGCGAGTTGTCGCTGCTCCTCGAGTGGTCGTTCTTGGCGGCGACGCTCCCGCTCGAGATCCCGCTGGAGTTCCTGCTCGATGAAGCGTCTCGTCTCGACGGACGTGAACGGGCTGTAACTGGCGCTCGTGATCAACATGATTCCTCCGCTGCCGCACGGTGCTGGTGTCCGTGCTCGACCACTCACGTTCCTCGCTGAGGCCCGATGCCTACCTCGGGCATCTGCCCTAGTTCCGCCGGAAGCGCGTCGCTGTGGAGCCGTAGGACGGGTTCGCACCGCTCGATGGCGTACGGTTGCCCTTCGCGCACCATGACCTCATTGAGGACATCACGATGGAAAGCAGCACTCTCACGCTCGGCGGGCTCGTCTACGACCTCGACCCGAGCACGATCATCACCACCCTGAAGGACACGATGGAGCGCACCGCGCTGTCCGGAGGCGGTTTCGTCGACCTCGACGTCGTCGGCGAGGACTTCGCGAGCGTCTTCGTGAGCCCTGGGACGTCGATCTACTTCACGACCAACGACGTGTCCGAGTTGACGCACGTCGACCTCAGCCCCACGGAAGCGGTCGACTGGGAACTGGGGTTCTACGGCCTGTGATCCAGCGGGGTGGTCGTGCCCGGTCGATCGTCGGACGGGGGAGTCCTCAGTCGGCGTTCGCCCGCAAGTAGGTCTCGAGGTCCATCGGTGGGACACCGGTGACGTCCTCGATCGACGGGCTCACCTCGGCCATCACACCGCTGCCGATGGCCGTGTACGTGCTCACCCAGGCGTCGACCTCCCAGTCGGGTGCGCCGTAGGAGGCTCGCGATGCGTAGGCCTCCTCGATGGTCTCGTCGTGGAAGGTGACCTCGCGATGGCGGACGCGACCGATCGTGGCGGCGACCTCGGCCATCGAGAGCGCCTCCGGTCCGGTGAGGTCGTAGGTGCGACCGGCGTGGGACGCCGGGTCGACGAGGATCGTCGCAGCGGTCCGTGCGATGTCGGCGCGGGCGACGAAGGAGGCGCGACCGTCCCCGGCCGGCCCGCGGATGACGCCGTCCTCACCCACGAGGGCCTCCATGAAGTCGAGGTAGAAGCCGTCGCGGAGGAACGTCCAACGCATGCCCGACGCTCGGATGTGCTCTTCGGTCGCATGGTGGTCGCGCGCCAGGGTGAACACGGCATCCGGTGCCGCCGCAGCGAACGAGGTGTACACCAGGTGCTGCACGCCGGCGGCGGAGGCCGCATCGATGAACGACCGGTGCTGGTCGACCCGGTCGGCGCTCTCGGCCCCCGACACCATGAACAGGGTGTCGACGCCCTCGAGTGCCGCGCGGGCCGCCGCCTGGTCGGTGTAGCTGAACCGGTGCACGGTGCTGAGTGGGTGCTGCGGTGCGTTCGAGGGCGTGCGCACCAGCAGGCGTTGTGGGATCCCGCGGGCGGCGAGGTCGTGCGCCACCAGGCCGCCGAGGACGCCGGTCGATCCGGTGACGGCAATGGGTCGGGGTGTGCTCGGGCTCACAGGGTTCCTCTCATCGGGCTCAGGGGCGGACGCGGACGCTGCGCCCCTCGAGGGAGACGACGTCGTCGAGCTGCAACTGCCGGCCGCGTCGGCGATCGATCTCGCCGTTGACCCGCACCGCGCCGTCGGCGATCGCCGCTTTCACGTCTCCGCCGGAGTCGAGCAGACCGGCGAACTTCAGGAACTGCCCGAGTCGGATGCCCTCGTCGCCGATCGGGACGTCGGTGATCTGTGTCGGGTTCGTCATCCCCGAATGCTAACAAGGATGCGGCGGCTGGACCCGGGGACAGGATGTGGCTGTACCCTCAGCGGTACCGGGTCACCGTGACTCGCAAAGGAGCACCATCATGGGCGAGAAGTCCGCACGGAAAGAAGGCGGCAAGACCGCACCGGCGAAGACGCTGAAGGAGAAGCGCACCGCCAAGGCCGACAAGAAGGCCGGCAATGCGCGTTCGGAGAACACCGACGCAGTCACGCGGGTCAAGAACCGCTAGTCCTGATCAGCGGCCCGTCGCGGCCGGTGATGCGCTCAGGCGTCTGTCCCCTCACGGAGACGGGCGCCTGTTCTGGTCCTCGGCGTCAGCGCCGCGATCCACCCAGGTGTCGACGTCCACGGGCCTGGGGTGGGGAGCAGTCCCCATTGAGCGGTCGTCGTGGCGTGCCCCAAGCTGGACCCTGAGAACAACAACCGTCGATCAGGGGGAGCATCACCATGGGGCACACATTCCGGCAGCGCATCATCCGCACCTCGGCAGCAGCCTTGGCCGTTCCGGCACTGCTGCTCCTGAGCGCCTGTGGCAGCTCGGGCGGTGAGATCGGCGACGAGGTCCGGATCACCGACGGCACCATGACGGTCACGGCGATCGAGGAGCGCACCGCTGACGACCTCGGCGACCTCGAACTCGACGAACTCGCCGGCCAGACGCCCTACTTCGTGTCCTACGAGGTGGTGTTCAACGACGGCAAGAGCGACCTCAACGAGAACTTCTGGAAGGCCAAGGCGTCGAACGGTGAGGCGTCGCCCATCAACGTCCTCGACTTCGGCGGGGATTTCGACTGCACCGGTCTCGGCGAGGTGTCCGACGGTAAGGCGGAAGGGTGCCAGCTCATCATGGTGCCGGAGGGTGCCACGCTCGAGTCGGAGTCCTTCGGTGGAGCGGGCACGTGGCGCGCGCCGAAGGCGGAGTGACGCCGAGGCACTGACGGATCACGCGCGGGCGGGCATCCCGCTATCGTCGTGGCATGTCCGACCTCAGCCCCGGCGACGACGCGCTCGAGCTCGCTCGCCTGCTCATCTCGATCGACTCCGTCAGTCCGAGCCTCGTCCCAGGGGCTCCAGGTGAAGGGCGGATCGCGGCGGTGATCGCGCAGCGACTCGAGGGAGCCGGCTTCGTGGTCGACCTCGTTCCCGCGCCGGAGGATGCGCAGCGCGTCAGCGTCGTGGCCGTGCACGCGGGATCGCGGCCGGGTCCGACGGTCGTGTTCAACGGCCATCTGGACACCGTCGGGGTCGAGGGCATGGTCGACCCCTTCAACCCGCGGATCGCGGACGGCAAGCTCTTCGGACGCGGCGCCAGCGACATGAAGTCCGGCCTGGCGGGGTTGATCGTCGCCGCGGAGCGACTTGCCGCGGCCGACCACCCCGGCACCGTCGTCTTCACGGGCGTCGCCGACGAAGAAGACGCGAGCGTGGGGGCCGCAGCCGTCCTCCGACACCTCGCCGATCGTGGTGTGACGGCGGACGTGTGCCTCATCGCCGAGCCCACCTGGCTGGATCGCATAGCGGCGCACCGGGGGTACGCGGTCGTCGAGGTCACGCTACACGGGACGGCCGCGCACTCCTCTCAGCCCGGCCTGGCCGTCGATGCGATCCGTGCCCTCGGCGCGCTGCTGCAGGAGGTGGTGCGGGCCGACGACGAGCTCCGCAGACGGCCGGCGCACCCGCTGCTCGAGTACGGTTCGTTCACCGCGACGGTCGCCAGGGCAGGGAGCGCCCCGTTCACGATCGCCGCCGACGCGACCCTCGTCATCGAGCGACGCACCCTGCCGGGTGAACGCGCTGAGGACGCCCTCGTCGAGGTCCAGTCGATGCTCGATGCGGTCGCCGCGAAGATGCCTGGTCTGCGCACGAGCGCTCGGCTGACCCATCAGCGTGAGGCTTGGGAGGCCGACGAGCACGGGGCGGCTGCGCGGTTCGCCGACGTCCTCGCCGCCGAGCTCTCCCGGGACGCCGAGGCCGCACCGGCGGCGGTCGGAGCGCCGTATTGGATGGAGTCGGCGCTCTGGCAGGCGGCGGGGATCCCGACCGTCGTGTGCGGCCCCGCCGGCGGCGGACTGCACGCGGCGGAGGAATGGGTCGACCTCGACCAGCTCCGGCGGTTCCCGCAGGCGGTCATCGCCGCGACCCGCGACGCCCTGTCCGGATCGAGCGAGGCGTGACGCCCGGTGGGCCCGACCGCATCGCGGTGATCGGGCCTGGCGCGATCGGAACCGTGGTCGCCGCCGCGCTCCACGAGCAGGGACGGACGCCGTTCATTGCTGGGCGGTCGAAGCGGCCAGAACTCCAGCTCCAGGTCGATGACGAGACGGTGACGGTCCCCGGGCCGGTCCACACCGATCCGGCGGAGTCTCCGGGTGCCGCGGACCTCGTCTTCCTGGCGGTCAAGGCGACCCAGACGGCTGCCGCTGCGGACTGGCTCGCCGCGTTGTGCGGCCCGGACACGGTCGTGTGCGTCCTGCAGAACGGGGTCGAGCAACGCGAGATGGTGGACCCACTCGTCCGGGCCGGAACGGTCGTCCCCGCGGTCGTGTGGTTCCCGGCCACCCGTGAGCCCGGCGGCCCGGTCACGCTGCTGAGCCCGCCGCGCCTGTCCGTGCCGGAGGCACCTGGTGCCGTCGTCGTCGAGGACGCGTTGCGCGGCTCCCGCTGCACCGTCGAGGTCTCGACCGACTTCACGACCCTCGCCTGGCGCAAGCTCCTGCAGAACGCCGCCGCCGGACTCATGGCGTTGACGGGACGTCGATCCGGCATGTACCGGCGCGACGACATCGGCCGCTTGATGCTCGGTTACCTCGAGGAGTGCGCGGTCGTCGCCCGAGCGGAGGGTGCTCGGTTGGCTGACGACGAACCCCGACGGCTCCTCGACCAGTTCCGAAGCGCCCCAGTCGACCGCGGGACATCGATCCTCGCCGACCGCGAACAGGGACAGCCGCTCGAGTGGGACGTCCGCAATGCGGTGATCCAGCGGCGGGGGAGCGTGCACGGCATCCCTACGCCGATCAGCGACGTCATCGTGCCCCTGCTCGCCGCGACGAGCGATGGACCCGGCTGAACCGCCGGCGGTGGTGGGATCGAGCGCTTCGATAAGGTCGAAAGCATGCTTCGTCTGATCGCCTTCGCGGCTCTCGGTGCTCTGCTCGGCGGCGTCATCGTGATCACCGTCGGTCCGCCCGACGTCGGGTACGCAGTCGCCGGTGTCGCACTCCCCGTCTTCATCATGACCTCGGTGCTCACGCTCGTGGCCCGGTCGGTGGGTAACGCCGTCGGTGCTTCGCCTCAGGCCGTCCAGCAGGCCAAGGACGCTCGTCGGCTCGGGGTCGCCCGCGTCGATGCGCTCCGTCAGACCGGCACCCAGATCAACGACCAGCCGCTGTGCGAACTCGACCTGACCGTCCAGCCGCTTCACGGAGCGGCGTTCGCGAGCACGATGCGCACCGTCGTACCGCTGACCGCCATCCCGATGTTCCAGCCGGGCACCGAGCGCGATGTCGCGATCCTGCTCGACGGCGGCCCCGAGGTCGCCTTCATCGACGCCGGCGAGCTCGCTCCGGCGGAGCGTTCACGGTTGCGCGTGCCGGCTCGCGCGTCCGTCCCGTTCCTCCCCGTCGAGCCGCACCGGCGCATCGTCGACGGACGGCGACGCGGACCGTTGCTCGGCGTCGGCCGGGCCGGTCGTCCCGGCCGCTTCGCCCTGTTCGCGATCGTCGCCATCGCGGCAGCGGCCATCGTGGTCGTGCCGTACCACCAGTCCGTCGCGCAGGCGATCGCTGCCCTCGAGGACGGACGCCTCCGACCCGACCTCCGTCGCCCGGGGGCGCTCGCGGAGGCGCAGCGCGCGCTCCAGGAAGCGATCGGTCATGACCGTGTGGTGTCGATCACGGTCGCCGCCGATTTCGTCATCGTCCAGGCGCCGCTCACCGTGGGGGACACGAAGACCGACCGGTGGGAGTACCGGTATGGCCAGGTCACCAACGACGGCGCGGCGAGCATCCAACCCGAATCGGCGGCCGAGCAGTTCTCCTGGTCGGACGTCGCGCTCGACCGCGTCTGGGCGTTGATGCAGGACGGCGCAGAGCAGGTCGGCCTGCCCGTGGGTGACGCGCTCGCATACGTCGTCCGGTCGACCGACACCGACGTCGACAGCCCCACGTTCGCCCGTTCGGCCGGACCGCCGCAGATCACCTTCAGTGTCGGGGACGACTACGGTTCCACCTCGTTCGTCGCCGATGCGGACGGCTCGGGCCTCACCGCGCGGTGAGCGGCATACTGTCCTCATGAACGGTGCACCGCAGTCCTTCCCGCCACTCGTCGTCGGCTCCGACCCGGTGCGGACGGAGCGGGCGACCCGTCCGGCGTTCGTGTTCATGCTGATCGCAGCGGCGCTGATCCCCGTGTTCGGGATGGTCCTCGCCGCACTGACCACGTCCAGCGGCGGGTTCGCCCTCGGCATGCTGTCCGGACTGTCCTTCAGTGTCGTCTCCTGGTTCATGCTGTTCGCTGTGGTGCAGTTCGCGACGGTCCGCGGTGCGCAGTCGGTGGCTCGCACGGTGCTGACGCTCGATGCGAATGGCCTTCGTGGCGTCATCCCGCAGGGCGAGGTCTTCCTCCCGTGGGGTGCGATCGAGCGCGTCTCGGTCCGCTCACGCGGCAAGTGGCGGATCCTGACCTTCCACCTCCTGCCCGGTCTCACCGCGCAGTCGCCGGGCGTCTCGACGACCCTCCCGCCGCGGTCGTTCGCCGCGCTCGGCAAGCTCGGGTTCCAGATCGGCGAGGTCGCGATCGATACACCGCTCGACACCGTGTCCGCGGCTGCGAGCGCGTTCACCGGCGGTCGCCTGCGCTGAGCTGCAGAGGTCTGTCGGATGGTCTGGCACGATCGAAGGTATGAACTCCCCGAACGACGCAGCACCGGTCGCGTCGCCCGACCATGACGCTGCGATCGCGATGTGGCAGGCGTACGCCGAGCATCGCGGCGGCGCGGGACTGGACGACGCCGACTACACCGTCGAGCACTTCGGCGACACAGCCGGGCTGGCCGACGAGCTGTTGGACATCGTCCTGAGCGGACGGAAGCGGGCCACCGCCGAACTCGTGTCGGAGTTCGCACACCGCGGCGACCCGCTTCCTCGGATCGGGTCGCACTGGATCGCGTGCGACAGCACCGGTGCTCCGCAGATCATCATCCGCAGCGTCGCCCTGCGCATCGGTCCGTTCGCGAGCGGAGACGCCGCGTTCGCGTTCGCCGAAGGTGAGGACGACCGCACGCTCGAGAGTTGGCAGCGCGAACACCGACGCTACTGGGAACGGACCAGTGCGGCCCGGGGCGCGGAGTGGTCGGAGTCCGAGGAGATCGTCTTCGAACACTTCGCCGTGGTGTGGCCGCCGGAGCACGCCGACTGACACGTTCCGGTCAGACCGGTTCCGTAGACTCCCCGCATGCCGATGTCCGACTACGTCGCCTCGATCCGCGCCCACATCGGGACCGGGTTCCTCATGCTCCCCGGGGTTACCGCGGTGATCAGGGACGGGGACCGGTTCCTCCTCGGTCGCCATCACCACTCCGGCCTCTGGAGCCTGATCGGCGGCGGCGTCGAGCCGGGTGAGGAACCCGCCGACGCCCTCCTGCGCGAGGTCCTCGAGGAGACCGGCGCCCGGGTCCGCATCCGCGGGATCGTCGGGGTGTACGGCGGCGAACCGATGATGGTGCGCTATCCGAACGGCGACCACGTCGGGTACGTGACCACCGCTTACGACTGCGAGCTGCTCAGCGAAGCGACCGCGGATCCCGAGGAGCTCCTCGAACTCGGCTGGTTCGCTCGGGACGAGATCCTGACGCTGCCGCGACGTGACTGGATCGATCGCGTCATCGCCGACGCTCCTGGGCATGAGTCGGCGGGCAGCGAGGAACGGGTCGAGTCGTGATCCGCGTCGTCCTGTTCGACCTCGACGGCGTGATCCGACACTTCGATCCGGCGCAGGCGTCCGACATCGAGGCCAGGTACGGACTCCAGCCTGGGGTGCTCGCCGGGATCGCCTTCGCGGCGCCGCTCATCGACGAGGTCACCACCGGCCGGATCACGAGAGCCGAATGGGTCGGCCGGATCGGCGGTCTCGTCGGTGACCGGGCAGCGGCGGAGGAATGGGGTGCTCAGACGTGGTCGGTCGACGACGCGCTGCTGGAGCTGTCCGACGAGATCCGAACCGCGGGCTTGACGACGGCGGTGCTCACGAACGGCACGGACACCATCGCTGCTGAACTCGCAGCCTCGGGCATCGCCGACCACTTCGACGCGATCTTCAACTCGGCGGACATCGGCTTCGCGAAACCCGACGTCCGTGCGTTCCAGCACGTGCTCGATGCTCTGCAGGTACGAGGAGAAGACGTGTTCTTCAGCGACGACTCGCCTGCGAAACTCGCGGGAGCAGAACAGCTCTCGATGTCCACACACCGGTTCACGACGGTCGAAGCCCTTCGGGGTCGCCTGCGCGACGCGGGGGTGCCGGTTCGCGGTGCGCAGGCGCCCGAGCGCTCAGGCCGAGGCGAGCTCGCGGGCGGAGAGGACGCCGGTCTCGAGCGCTGAGAGCGCCACAACCTTGTATCCCTCGGCGTCGAAGAAGATGGTGACGCGGTCGGGTTCGACGCCCATGACGGTGCCCGGACCGAACTCTTCGTGTTGCACCGCCTGGTCGACGTGCAACGGCGACGCGTGGCTGGCGCTGGCCGTCCCGGCGTGCTGCTGTGCCCGCTCCTGCTCCTGGTGCGCTTCGTGCCGTTCGCAGCCGTCGCAGTTCCCACACCACTCCGGGGCCTCGACACCGAAGTATTCCAGCAAGACCCGCCGGCGGCAGTGCGACGTCTCGGCGTAGGCGCGCATCATGGCCAGCCGCGACTCCGCGATCCGCTCGCGTGACTCGAGCGTCTCCCGCACGGCACCGATGGCGCGCTTCGGGCCGACCTGGTCGATGGCGCGGACGCCGTCGGCGGTGTCGATGAGCCCGGCGTCCGCGAGGTCGTTGACGAGGCGGGCGACCGTGCGCCGCGGCCGATCGAGCTGCTCCGCGAGATCGCCGACGGTCACGCCCGGGGTCGCGCGGATTGCCCGCCACACGGCGCGCAACGCCGACTCCGACACCGACCGCTTGGTGAAGAAGCGGCGGAGTCCGAGATCCTCCGCCCGGTAGTGCAGCGCGGTGGTCGCCGGCTCACCGTCCCGTCCCGCGCGGCCCACCTCCTGGTAGTAGGCGTCGAGCGACTCGGTGGTCGTGGCGTGCAGGACGAAACGCACATCGGCGCGGTCGATGCCCATGCCGAACGCGGAGGTCGCGACCACGACGTCGAGTTCGCCGGCGCGCCAGCGATCGTGGACGGCACGACGTTCGGTGCTCTTCAGACCCGCGTGGTAAGCGGCCACCCGGCGGCCCTCGGCCGCGATCTCGTCGGCGTACTGCTCCGTCTCGCGCCGCGTCGCGACGTAGACCAGCCCGGGCGCCGTCCAGGCGCGGGCTTCGTCGACGACCGCGGCCCGTTTCTCCGCTTCGCTCTCGTGGCGGTGGACGACGAGCCGGATCTCCGGCCGGTCGACGCCGTGCACCTGCACGTCCGGGTCGTGCATGCGCAGCCGGTCGATGATCTCCGCGCGGACAGGGCCGGACGCGGTCGCGGTCATCGCGAGGACGGGTGGATCGCCGAGTTCGCGGCGGACGTCGGCCAGGCGCAGGTAGTCGGGGCGGAAGTCGGTCCCCCACGAGGAGACACAGTGCGCCTCGTCGACGACCAGCAGCGAGACACCGGCCGTCCGGAGCCGGTCCACGGTCTCCTCGTTCGCGAGCTGCTCAGGAGCCAGCAGCACGTACACGGGGCCACCCTGGTCGACGAGCTCCCACGCGCTCGCGACCGCCGCCTGCCCGAGGGAGGCGTTGAGGGCGACGGCCGGGGGCGCGTCCGGCGCGGCTTCGATCGAGGCGAGCTGATCGGCCTGCAGCGCGACCAGCGGCGAGATCACCAGGGTCACGCCGCCGCGCTGAGCACCGGCGACCTGGTACACCGCCGACTTCCCGCCGCCCGTGGCGAGGACCAACAGGGTGTCACGCCCCGCGACCGCCGACTGGATCGCCTCCCGCTGTCCTGGCAGGAACGTCTCCCATCCGAACTCATCGCGGGCGATGCGATCGACGGAACCGGGGGATGTGCGAGAGGAACCCATGTCCGTGACGGTACCTCCGCCCACCGACCTCGCGAGCCCGCTTGACGAGTGCGACGGGCTCTGCAACACCATCCCAGCTGAACGGTGTCGGTGGCTCGTTCTAGCGTGGGATCCGGTCGACGTCGCATCCCCAGCTGACAGTCCTCGGGCCTCACCGGTGAGGCTTGAGCGAGACATCTTCGCGACGTCGGCCCGCCTTCGTTCGCGCGTGCGCCAACCCTGCTGACGCGACCGCGATCAGGACGAGGACCATGAGCGTCGGCATCGCGGCCTCGACGCCTCCCTGTGCGACGAGCCAACCGGTGAGCGCGGCGCTCGCCGCGATACCTGCAGCGGAAGCGGAGTTGATCCAGGTGAACCCCTGCGTCAGTTCCTGTGGGACGACCGTCGCCTGCACGATATGCGAGGACGAGGCGAGCAGCGGTGCGATCGCGGTCCCGCCGACGAGGAGCATGATCGCCAGCCCGGGCAGGGTCGGCCAGACGGTGCCGACGAGCACGGCGAGCGTGAGGACGACGGACGCGATCAGCTGCACGGTCGGAGGCTGTGGAGTTGATCGCAGCGCCCCGTACAGCGCACCGGCGACGATGCTCGCGGCACTGGAGAGCGCGAGGACGAGTCCGATGAACGGTTGCCGTCCCTCCGCGGTCGCCGCCGCCGTGACGAGGAGCGGTACCGCACCGAAGAAGCACCCCAGCCCGAGGTTCACCCCGAGCGCCGCGAGGAACGGCGGGGCGAGGAGGGTGGATCGGTGGGTGTCCGCCCCGCGGTCGGGTCGACGTCGCGGTATCGGTGCGGTGGAGCGTTGGAGGGAGAGTGCGACGCAGCCCGTGACCACGAGGATCCCCGCGGATGCGGATCCCGCCCACGGCGCGAGCAAGGAACTCAGGAGCGTCACGAGGATCGGTCCCGACAGGAACACGACGTCGTTCACGTTCGCCTCGAGGGAGAAGGCGGTCCGGAGCGCCTCGGGCTCCGGAATCAGACGTGACCAGCGTGCCGCCGACAGGGCGCCGGGCTGCGGGATCGCGGCGCCCGCGATGACGACGGTCGCCAGGGTGATGCCGATCGGCGCATGTCCTGCAGTGGTGATCGCGACGACGACTGCACTGACGTGCACGAGCACGGCCACCGGAAGGGTCGCCGTCTGGCCCCACCGGTCGATGAGTCGTGCGATCTGCGGACCGAACACCGCCTCGGCGAGGGCGAACGCCCCCGTCGCCGCACCTGCGACCGCGAACGATCCCGTCGCGTGCTGGATCGAGAACAGCAATCCGAGTCCGGTCATGGCGACGCCGAGCCGGGCGAGGGCCGCAGCGAGGAAGAACTGCGGCGCCCCGGCCCGGCCGAGGACACCGCGGTACCGGCTGGCGGCTGAGCGGACGGGGCCGGGGATGGAAGGTGGGAATGAGCGAGCAGTCGTCATGGACGATGCCTCCGAGGCGGAGCGGGGGATCGGTCGGCAGACAAGTCGGCCTGGGCTTCGACGATCACCACGACACCGCGGTACCCGTCCATCGTGCCCGCCAGGCCTGTGGGGCGCAAGCGCCGCGAGCCGTCCGTGGTGGACGGTCCGCGTCGGGCGTGGGTGGGTGGGTGGTGCGGTGGGGTTCGGTTTTCCGTGCTCCGCGGGCGGTCCCGGCGCTGGTATCTTACGGATGGCGCCGACACCACCGGGGTGTGACTCCGGGTGCGACGGCGGGTGACGAGGTATCGATGCGAACAGTCGGCGTACTGGACAGCGACGATCGCGCCCGCACGTCTGCCGTGTCGTGGCTCGGCTCCCACGCACCTGATCTGCAGGTGACGATCGCGGCGTCATCCTGGGGCGAGATGCTCACGGACGACCGGTTCCCACCGAGCGCCGTCGTGTTGTGCCCGCGAGCGGGTGACCGCGTCGACATCGCGTACAAGGCGCGTGTCTGCCGCATCCTCGACATCGACGTGGTCGTGCTCTCCGACGCTCCGCAGCAGGAGATCCGGTCGGGGCACCGGAGCGTCGGCGCCACATTCGTCTCGACCGTCGAAGCGGCGGCGGGAGTGCTCCGCGCCGGAAGCTGACCCGCGCCCGCAGCCGCGATCAGCCCGCGGTGTCGGTGAGGAGCGAGGACACGGAGGCCGCGATGCGGTCGGCCCCCTCGTGGTCCTCGGCGGTGATGGTGACCACGGCGTCGCCGGTGAAGATGACGAGCTGCCCGTAGGCACCGTGGAGTCGCCAGGCCGCGCCCGGACCGTCCCATCCGGCGAGCGCATACCGCTCGTACCCGGCGCCGGTTCCGGAGGGCACCCAGTCGGTGTGCATGGCGTCGATCCACTCCGGCGACAGGAGCTGCTCGCCCGCCCACCGGCCGCGGTCGCGGATGAGGCGGCCGATGCGCGCGAGTTCCGTGGTGCGGAGCTGCAGCCCTCCGCCGGATGCGATGAATCCGCGGGGGCACCGCTCCCAGGGCGCGTCGTGGATGCCGAGCGGTGCGAGGAGTCGCTGCTCGAGGTAGTCGCCGACGTCGCCGACCCGAGTCTCGAGCGCGCGCATCGCGGTGTAGGTGCTGGCGTTCGAGTACTGGAAGACGCGACCGCGGGACGGCCTGCTCAGGAACTCGAGGGCCAGGTCCGGCCAGTCGGACAGGAGGGTCGGCGACCAGGGGAGGTCGACGCCGCTCGTCATGTTCAGGAGGTGCCGGAGGGTGACGTCGGCGGTGCCCTCGCCGAAGTCGGCTTCCGGGAACACGGTGCCCAGCGTGGTGTCCATCGTGATCAGGCCGTCGTCGATGGCGAGACCGGCGGCGAGCACGCAGACGCCCTTCGCTGCGGAGTGGATGTCCTCACGGACGTCCTCGGTCCAGCGATGCTCGGCTTCGTCATCACCGGCGAGCACGTGCAGGCCGTGTGCGCCGAAGCCCCGCTCGGCGACCTGCTGGACGATGCGGTCGCGGAGGAGGGCTGCTCGGGTGGTGTCGGCTCGGATCGGATCGGGTCGGGTCACCGGTCCAGTCTGCCCGACGGGCGTCCTCGGCACCTACGCTGAAGACCTTGGTCCATTTGGGGAGGGATCGCATCATGCGTCGGACAATGCTCGGCCTCATCGGCATCGTCCTCGCCTGCGCGCTCGCAGGCTGTGGATCATTGCAGATCAGGCCGGACTACGACACCACGAAGTCGGAGGCGCTCTCGCTCCGTGCCGAGTTCGAGGCGACGCTGCCTGCCGACAGCGCGTCGACGGGGGTCGAGGACGACGTCGACATCCAGTGCACCGGTGGCGCCGCGCAGTTCAACGGGATCCTGACGGTCAGCGTCGCAGCGGACTTCGACCGTGCCGCCTGGTTGGACGATGCGGCCGCGATGTACGCCGGACGCGCGGGATGGAAGGTGGAGAAGAAGGTCGCCGCGGATGGATCGTCAGACGCCACCCGGGCCGTGGCGTTCACGTCTGACGACGGGTTCTACCTGCGTCTCGGGGAGTTCGCCGACGCGCCCGAAGTAGGCCCGGTCATCGTGTTGTCCGCCTCGGGGCCCTGCAGCGTCCGCTGATCACGGCGACGGAACGTCTGCGACGTCGCGTCCAGGCTCCGCGAGCTCGGCTGACGGATTCGGGCGCGGCGCGGCCCACCCGCCCGTCGCCCAATGGAGCGCCGGTAGGAGGATCCACGTGAGCGACGCGACGAGGACGGTCGCGTTTGCGACGACCGTGGCCAGGCGGGGCCAGTCGCTGGTGAGCGGGTCGAGGCCGATGTTCAACGCGACGCTCATCGGCAGGACCCCGGCGAGGGTGACGACGGCCTGCCGCCAGGATCCGCGACGGAATCGCCGCCGATTCACGCGAAGAACCCGTCGCGCCAGCTCGGGTAACGCAACGTGAGACCTGCCGCTCTGGCGGCGGCGTTCGACACCGGGCGGCCGATGTCACCGGAGGTCGATGATGTCGGCGGCGGCGCGCCGACTGCAGCGGCGAACCGCGGCACCCACTCGTGGCCACTGGCGGGTTCGTCGTCGACGACGTTCCACGTCCCGCGACCCCATCCGAGTGCGAGCAGGAGCGCCGCGGCGGCGTCGGAGGTGTGCACGAACGAGGTGACGGTCTCCGTGGCTGGGAGCTCGCCCGCACGGGCGGCATCGCCGAAGCGTCCGGCGGTCGAGTACCAGGTTCCGGGCCCGTAGAGCTGGCCGAAGCGGAGGACCCCGCCGTCATCGAGCTCCCGCACGGTGCCCTCGAGGGCACGCACCGCGGAGATCGTCGTCTGCCGAGGCTCCGGTGCGTCCAGATCGAGCGGATCGGACTCCGTCGCGAGCTCACGACCGGGGGAGTGGATCCAGGAGATGCTCTCCGCGACCATCCGCGACGTTCCGACCTCGTGGGCCGCGTCGACGAGGTGACGGGTGCCCGCGGTGCGCAATCGTGCGTTGCTCCCTGAGTCTCCCGCGGTCAGATCGGTCAGGAGGTGCACGATCGCGTCCGGCCGGGTCTCGACCACCGCCCGCACCGTCGCGGTCCGGTCGAGGGCGTCCAGCAGGAACGGTGTCGCCCCGGTGTCCGCGACGCGCGCGAACTTCGAGAGTGACCGGGTCGTCGCGATCACCTCGTGACCTGCTGCCCTGAGCATCGGGATGAGCGCGCGCCCGAGCACGCCTGATCCGCCCGCGATGAACACCCGCATGAGCACGTCCTTCCAGAAGATGCGGTTCGACCCTATTCCGCCGGTGGACCGATGATGAGGTCCAGAACGAGCCGCATATCCTGGTCCAGTGGACCTGATGCTCCAGCTGGACCCGACGTTGCCGAAGACCCGTGCCGTCGAACACGCCATCCGGGCCGCGATCGCCGATGGCCGGGCCCTACCCGGGATGCGATTGCCGTCGTCCCGGGAACTCGCGCTCGAGCTCGGGGTGGCTCGCAACACGATCGTGGCCGTCACCGACGACCTCGTCGCCGAAGGTGTTCTCGAGGCCAGAGCCCGCGAGGGCATGTTCGTCGCGCGCAGCGTCGCGCCAATCCACAGCGCAAGCCGGACGGCAGCGAGTGCCGGACCGGAGTTCGACCTCAGGCCGGGGCGACCTGAGGCGGGGTCCTTTCCGACCGCGCGTTGGCTCACCGCCATCCGGCGTGCCGGCGCCGCACCTGCCGACGTCGACTCCGACGGTGCCGGCAGCATGGCGCTGCGCTCCGAACTCGCCTCCTACCTCGCCCGCGCTCGCGGGGTGGAGACGACCGCTGACGCCATCGTGATCTGCGCCGGCTACCGGACTGCCAGCACGCTCCTCGCAGCAGCGCTCGCGGCAGGCGGAGCGTCGTCTGTCGCGATCGAGGACCCGTCGCTGTTCGGCATCGAACGCCCATGGTCGACGTCGGGGTTCACCGTGTCCGACCTCGTCGTGGACGAGGACGGCGCGGACATCGGTCGGCTCGATGCCCGCACGGACGCCGTCGTGCTGACGCCGTCGCACCAGTTCCCACTGGGTGGGGCGTTGGCTCCGGCGCGACGTCGACTCGTCGTGGATTGGGCGATGGCGAACGACAGAGGGTTCATCGTCGAAGACGACTACGACGGCGAGTTCCGCTTCGACCGCCGCCCGGTCGCCGCGTTGCAACGGTCGGCACCGGAGCGCGTGGTCTACGCCGGCAGCGTGAGCAAGACCCTCGCTCCAGACCTCCGGCTCGGGTGGCTCGTGTTGCCGCGCGACCTCGTGCGTCCGGTCGTCGAGGCGTCCGAAGCGCTCACGGGCGGCGCGCCGATGCTGAACCAACTGGCTCTCGCCGACCTCATCAGGACCGGCGAGTACGAGCGCCACATCCGCCGTCAGCGCCGCGAGTACGCCCGCCGTCGCACCCATCTCCAGCAGGCGCTGCGCAGCGTCGGTCTCGAGGTCCCCGGTCTCGCTGCCGGGCTGCACGGCCTCATTCCGCTCGGCGATGCCGCCCCGACGGTGCTGTCCCGGCTCGAGTCCCAACCCGATTACGTCGGCGTCCATCGCCTCGCGCGCTACACCCGGAGCCACGACCGCCCGGAGGCCCTCGTCGTCGGGTTCGCCACGCCGTCGCGAGCGCGGTTCGAACCGGCGATCGCGGCCCTCACGCCGCTGCTGACCGCTCGCGACTCCCGACCCCCGCGCTGAACGCGGTCAGCAGTCGCCGGCCCTCCGGCCAGGCGCCGAGTCCACTGGCGGAGTTCACGTGGCCCTGCCGCCCGACGCTGATCCGAGGCACGCCCCACGTTGCGGCGAACCCGGCTGCGCGTGCCTCCGAACAGTACGGGTCGTCGTCACTGGCCACGAGCAGTGCGGGTGCGGATGGCCGGACATCGAGATCCTCGGCGAACGCAGCGGCGACCCTCGGGAACCGCGGCCCGTCGGGATCGGGTGCAGCGACGAGGAACAGCCCGGCGACTCGTGCAGGGTTCGCCGCCGCCCAGCGGACGGCCAGCAGACACGAGAGGCTGTGGGCCACCAGGATCGCCGGTTCGTCCGCCACCGCCCGGTCGAGCGCAGCGGACCAGTCGTCGAGATCCGGCTCGTCCCAGGAAGCCGGTGCGAACCGTCGGATCGCAGGCGTCGCGCGCTCCCAGTGGGACTGCCAGTGGGCGTCGTCGGATCCACCGATCCCGGGCATGGTGATGATCGACATGGGATTCCTTCGTCGTGGCTGGGTGATCTGCCCTCAGCGTGCCAGTCGGACCCTCGGTGTCAGCAGCTGGAGCGTCATCATCCGTTGTTTACTAAGCAGATGACGGACGATGCTTCGCTTTCCTTCGATCGAACGGATCAGACGATCCTCGACGTGCTCCAGGTCGACGGGCGAACCACGATGACCGACCTCGCCCGGCTCGTGCACCTGTCCCAGCCGGCAGTGTCGGCGAGGGTCCGCAAGCTCGAGCTCGCCGGGTACATCACCGGCTACGGGGCGCGGGTCTCGCCGCGGAAGCTCGGGCTCACGACGCACGCCGTCGTCCGACTGCGGACGACCCACGCGCAGATCCAGGCGTCACTGACCCAGTTCGACGAGCTGCCGGAGATCCACCGGATCTACCGAGTGACCGGCGAGGACTGTTTCGTCCTCGACGTGCACGCCCCCTCGCCGGAACGCCTCGAGCAGATCATCGACGCCATCGGCCGGTTCGGTCCCGTCAGCACGGCCCTGGTGCTGCGCGAGTACCCGGCCCACCCCATCGCCAGCCGCTGAGTCTCAGTCGGCGGTACCCACGTCGCATCGGGGTGGTCGAGTGCGCCCGGCGGCGACTACCGTTGACGGGTGTTCACCGTGATCAACCTCGCCGACGGCGTCGACATGCGGCCCTTGGAGCTCGGCGATGCGAAGGCGCTCGCTGCGGCGTACTCGCGGAACCGCGACCATCTGGCCCCATGGGAGCCGGCTCGATCCGACGAGTTCTTCACCGAGGCCGGGCAATCGGCGGACCTCGCCAGCAAGCTCGCGTCGAGTGCCGCCGGGAGCGGATACTCGCTCGGTCTGTTCGACGGCACGAGCATCGTCGGCCGGTTCAACCTGTCGGGGATCGTCCGCGGGCCGTTTCAGAACGCCGGTCTGGGCTACTGGGTGGATGCGGAGTACGCGGGTAAGGGCCTCGCGACGGCCGCCGTGCAGGCGATCGTCCGGGTGGCGCGCGACGACCTCGGCCTGCATCGGGTCGAGGCGAGCACCCTGCTGCACAACCATGGTTCGCAACGGGTGCTTCGCAAAGCCGGGTTCGAGCACATCGGCATGGCTCCGTCGTACCTGCGGATCGCCGGGACCTGGCAGGACCACAACCTGTACCAGGTGATCCTGCACCGCTGACCGTCCTGTACCGGACGCCTTCGCTATCGTGAGCGCATGCTGATCAGACACCGGGACCGCGAACCGTCGATCCACGCGACCGCGACCGTCGCGTCGTCCGCCATGATCGTGGGCGATGTCAGGATCGAGGCGGGTGCGCGGATCCTGCACGGTGCGGTGGTGTCCGCCGAAGACGGCGAGGTGGTCATCGGCGAGGACACCGTCGTCATGGAGCATGCCCTGATCCGCGGACGGTCCGGTCACCCAGCGCTCATCGGAGCCGCCGTCATGATCGGGCCGCACACGCACGTGAACGGCAGCGTGGTGGCCGACGAGGCGTTCATCGCCACGGGTGCCTCGCTGTTCCCCGGCAGCCGAGTCGGGCACGGTGCCGAAGTCCGGATCAACGGTGTCGTCCAGGTCAACACCGTGCTGGAACCGGGTGCCGTGGTTCCCATCGGATGGGTCGCGGTCGGAACACCGGCATCGATCCTCCCGCCCGAACGTCACGATGAGATCTGGGCGATCCAGCGACAGCTCGATTTCGGCGGGACCGTGTACGGCGTCGGACCCGAGGTGTCGATGCGCGAGCTCATGCGGCGTCAGTCCGAGTTCTACGGAGCCCATGCAGGCGACGAGCCCGTCGGTCGCTGAGGCCAGCCCGAAGTGCTCCTCGTCGTCCACGGACGTCATGGCGCACAGCGCCGAGGCCTGTGGAGTTCCTCGCTTCCCCCGTGCACACTGGGGAGATGACAAACGCCCGTGTCGTCTCGGTCAGCAGCGACGATGAGCACCGTTTCTCCAAGCCGCGACGGGACGCGATCACGCTCGTCGCCGGGCTGGGCGTCGAAGGGGACGCGCATTTCGGTGCGACGGTGCAGCATCGATCCCGGGTGAGACGAGACCCCACGCAGCCCAACCTCCGGCAGGTCCACCTCATCCACCGGGAGCTGTTCGCGGAGGTGGACGCCGACCTCACCCCGGGTGAGCTGGGCGAGAACATCACCACCGAGGGACTGGACCTTCTCGACCTCCCCGCGGGTGCAGTGCTCCGACTCGGAACGGACGCCGTCGTCGAGGTGACTGGGCTACGGAACCCGTGTGTCCAGATCGACCGCTTCGAACCGGGCCTGCTCAAGCAGGTCGTCGGTACGGATGCCGAGGGCCGCACCGTCCGCAAGACGGGAGTCATGGGTGTGGTGCTCGTCGGCGGCGTCGTGCAGCCCGGTGACCCGATCACCGTGGAACTGCCGGACGGAGTCCTCGAACCGCTCGCGCCGGTGTAGACGGTGCTGAGATGGTGACCCCGAAATCACTCGACCGGTACTCCTGCGGCGATGCTCGCCAGCGCTGCAAGGTGCGCCTCGAGTGCGGTCGAACCGGCGGGCGTGAGCTTCACCCAAGTGAGCCGCCGCGAGTCGGTGCGGGCTGACGATCGTTCTTTGTGAAGTGAGATCAACCCGGCGTCGGCCAACACTTTGAGGTGCTTCGAGAGCTTCGCATCGTCGATGGCGAGTGCATCACGCACGACGGAGAACTCCAGTTCGTCGACGCTCCGGAGGAGTCCGCAGATCCTCAGTCGCAGGGGCGCGTGGATCAATTCGTTGAAGGCGGGTGCGGGACTGCTCATCAGGCAGGCGAGGTTCTCGGGGCCGCGATCTCCTGGCGGAGCGCCTCGTCGTATCGCCGTCCCAGCACGACGGTCGCCACGAACGTCACACCTGCCGGGACGAGTGCCCACCACGGCGAGACGTCGAGGAACTTGAACGCCAGGCTGCACGACATGGCCGCGACGAGCATGACGAGTGTCGCGATCAGCAGGCGCCTGCTGCGAGGGCCAGCCGGCTTCGTGACGACGACCCCGGACACCCGGGCATACGTCGTGGTCAGGATGGGTAGCGCGACGATTCCCAGGGTGATCGCGGCGATCGGCCACACGCCGGGAAGGGCGTGGGCGCCGGCGAAGACCGCTGTGATGAGGCCGAGTGCCGGGTGGTACCACCACGGCGTGATGATCCGCGTGGCGAGTCGCTCGTGGTCGCGCGCCAGCTCGGCGAGCGCGGTCTCCGCCTGAGCCCGGGCTGCCCGGTCTGACGCCGATTGCGCGTCCTCCATCCGGCCGTCAAAGTCGCTTTCCATGATCGCAACTCTATGTCGTGGGTTGCGATGAACGCAACTGAGCGTTCAGTCGAGGAATTCGCGGACCGCACGCGCGAACACCCGTGTGCCGGTGTCGATGAGTTGGTCGGGGAAGTCGAAGTCCGGGTGGTGCAAGTCGGGGCCATCAGCGCTGCGTCGGGACCCGATGAAGAACATGGCCGAGGGGGCGACGGCTCGGAAGCGACCGAAGTCCTCCGACCCTCGCTCGACGACACCGGTCGTGTGGGGCACGCCTTCGTGATCGAGCGCCCGACGGAGGAGGGTGACGGCTGCAGGGTGGTTCTCGCAGTGGTGGAAGACGTCCGCCTCCTCGACGGTGACACGGAGACCTTCCTGCTCGGCCACGTCGACGGCCAGGTGTCCGGCATCGGCGCGGAGCGCGTCCATGCCGTCGTCGGTCATGGTGCGCAGGGTCGCCCAGATCTCACCGTGCCCGGGTGCCACGCCGAATGCCCGCTCGCCGAGGGCGGCGTGGGTTACCGTCACGAGCCGGTAGTCCGAGTCGATCTCGGTTCCGCGTCCGAGTGCAGGAAGCGACGTGAGTAGCCTGGCGATCGCCGTGGCGGGGGAGACGCCGCCTTCCGGCGCCGACGCGTGGGTGGGTTCGCCGTCCAGGATCACGCGGACGCCGCGCGACGCACAGTTCACGACGCCCTCATCGAGCACCACCTGACCCAACGGCAGTGACGTCAGGTTGTGGAGCGCGAGTGCCAGATCGGGGTGCAACCGTTCGAAGGCGGGATCGGCGAGCACGGCCGCCGCACCGACCGCGTTCTCCTCGGACGGCTGGAACAACAGCACCACGCGACCCCGTGTCGGTCGACGACGGCCGAGCAGGAGGCCCACGCCGGCGAGGACGGTCATGTGGCCATCGTGTCCGCACTGGTGACCGACGCCGTCGTGCTCGGAGCGGTACGAGACCTCCGTCACCTCCGTGATGGGGAGCGCGTCGAGTTCCGCGCGGAGCAGGAGTGTCGGGCCGGTGTCGGCACCGGAGTAGGCCACCGCCACCCCGTGGCCGCCCAGCCCGGTCACGATCTCGTCGGGCCTGGTGGCGGCGAGGAACTCGGCGACCGCGGCCGCGGTGCGGTGTTCGCTGCCGGACAGCTCGGGGTGACGGTGCAGCTGTCGACGGAGCAGGATCAGTCGGTCGAGGTCATTGGTCGCGAGCTCGGTGCCATGGGGCTGCGGGTGCATCGATGCTCCTGTCTGTGGGCGCGTCGATCGGATACCGCTTCGATGACGGCGTTCTGTCTCGCGCCTCCGAAGCCGTCGCGTCAGTCTGCCTGCTCGGGATGAGCCGGGCGTATGTGGTGGTGATCCATCGATGTCCCGTCCGAGTGTCGCATCGGAACACGGCTTCGATGCCTAGCGGAGTGCCAGCCGCGTCTGCGTGTGGGTCGCGCCGCCATCGTTCTTCATGCTGCGGAGGAGGCGGTCGAGGGCGGCGGTGCCGGCGACACGGATGTGGACGAGGTAGTCGTAGGCGCCGGTGACGTGCACCGCGTCTCTGATCTCGGGGATCCGACGGGTCCACTCCAGGAACTCCTCCGACTTGCGCGCGGGGTCGAGTCGGACGTCGATGAACGCCTCCAGGCCGTCCTCGGCGACCGGGGCATCGGAGCCGAGGATCGCGCGGTACCCGGTGATGACGCCGCTGTGCTCCAGGCGACGCACACGGGCCGCCGTCGCATTCGTGCTCAAGCCGATCTGGCGACCGAGCTCACTGAACGAAATCCTCGCGTTCACCTGGAGCACGTCGATGATTTCACTGTCGAGATCGTCCATGCGACACAGTATGCCGTCTCACTGCCGGAACGCACCGTCGCTACCGTCGCGCTGCGCCAGAGTCGTCGGCATGGATGTCCTCCTCGCTCTCTTCGCCGGTTCCGTCGCCGGCCTCGCGCTGGCTGCTCCGCTCGGTGCGATCGGGATCCTGCTCCTGCAGGAGGGCATCACGCGCGGGTTGCGCAGTGGACTGCCTGCCGCCGCCGCCGTGGCGACGGTGGACGTGTCGTACTGCGCGGCCGCCGTCGCTGCCGGTGCGCTCGCCGGTCCCATCGTGAGCGGCTGGTCTCCCTGGCCGCAGCTCCTCGGTGGTGTCGCCGTCATCGCGCTCGGAGCGCACGGACTCCTGCAAGGTTTGCGCGCAAAGCCGCCAGCGGGGGACCGGCCGGCGGGGCGCACGGGCTCCTCGCGTCAGCGCTACCTGCTCTTCCTCGGCCTGACGGCGCTCAACCCGGCCACCCTGGTGTACTTCGCGGCGATCCTGACCGGGCTGGCCGAGTTCACGGAATCAGGGTCGACGGCGGTCGCCTTCATCGCGGGTGTCGGGCTCGCATCCTTCGGCTGGCAGGCGCTGCTGGTCGCGCTCGGAGCCGGACTCCGGCGGAGGACGGGCGCGTCCTTTCGGAGGTGGACGGCCATCGTCGGCAACGGCTTGATCGTCGCATTCGGTGTCGCCCTCATCGTCCAGGCGCTGTGATCTTCGCCCTGTGAGCGCCGGCTCGTCCGTCGATCAGCGCCTCGCCGGCACGTCCCCCCAGGGGTTCCGGGACGTCGGCGCGACGATCTGACCGCTCGAGGTCGTGCGGTGACGGCGGGCCGATTCGCTTCCCGATTCCCGTGAATCGAATATCGTATGTTGCGTTGCTTTGATGGGGTCATCGCAGTGATGCGTTCGGATTGAAGGGGGATGTCGGGTGACGGAATCGCATGGGGGTACGCCGGCCGGTTGGTATGCGGACCCGTGGAACCCGACCGGGCAGCGGTACTGGAACGGCTCGGAGTGGACCCCGCAGGTGCACAGCGGAGTTTCGCAGCAGCCGCAGCAGCCGCCGCAGCCACGACCCGTGCAGCAGCCACCAGCCCCACAGCAGGCTCAGCGTCAGCCACAGCAGCCACACCAGTCGAAGCATCCCGGCAAACGGCGGGGCCGCACGATCGGCATCGTCACCGGGAGTGTCGCGATCGCGGCTGCGCTCGCCGTCGTGGCGGCGTTCGTCGTGGTCCCTGCCGTGACCGGCGGCGACGAGGGCCGTATCACCACCGACCAGTCCGCACTCTACGACTTCACCGCCCCACAGGCGGGCCTCGAACGCGACCACGAGTTCGAGATCGACGTCGACTACGACGTGAAGGCAGAGAACAAGAAGCGGGCGGACGCCGACGACCTCGACCGCGGCGGCAACGCACCCCCGTGGGCGTTCCAGGTCTTCTACGACGCGGCTCTGACGAAGCAGGCCGAGTACTCGGTGTACCAGTCCGACTCCGGTGGCGGCGTCACGATCTCCGGAACCGAACTCGGGAAGACGTTCGGGAAGACCGAGGCGGACATCCTCGACGAAGCCGGAGCGTCCCGCGGCCGCTGGGGCCTGCACGACGAGTACTTCCTCGTAAGTCGGCTCGAGAAGGACGGCACCGAGCGGGACAAGCCGCTCGTGACCAAGTTCACCGTCGAGTCGGAGTACGAGGCACCCGAGGTGACCTTCGGGGCGGCCGACGACAGCGGCGGTGTCACGCTGTCCTGGGAGTCGGTGGAAGGCGCCGACACCTACCTGATCGTGCACCACGAGGTCACCAAGCGGGGTGACGGCGTCTTCAAGCTGGTGGCCGAGGTCGACGGGACCGAGTGGTCCTCCGCTGGCGACACCGAGAGCTTCGAGGCGAAGGAAGCCCCCTTCGTCAGTCGTCAGAACATCGGGCTGCAGGCCTACAACTACCGTTCGCAGACCGAGGACGACGTGACCGGCGGCGAGGAGCAGGACGCCGGCGAGGAGGAGATCGCCGCCGAGACGATCGGGTTCGACCTCGGCGTGATCGCCACCGACGGAACAGCCTTCTCCCCGTACAAGCCGTACGACTTCACCCGCTCCGCCGGATTCCTTCCGCTCGAGGTCGCGTCGAACTCCACGCGGGCGCTGAAGAACTGGGGTGCCAGCGGCTACATCGAGGGCATCGAGAACGTGCAGAAGGTGCTGCCGTTCGTCTCCGTCGACGGGCGCACCCGCTCGACCGTCGCGTACCTCGATGACAGCGCCGTGCTCGACTACGGCGATCGATGGGTCGTCCCGCTCCGTGGGCGCAACACGCAGCTGGGGGAGTGGATCCCGATCACGAAGCGGTCGACCCCCGACCCGGTCGCAGCCATCGCCCAGTTCAACGCCGCAGCGCAGGAGGCTGCCCCGCCGACCGGCATGCCGCGGTTCGACGCCTTCGTGGCACCCGAGAACACCGACGCCGAACCGGTGTCCGAGGTGCCACCCACCGACTACCCGGTCTACGGCAGCACCGAGTTCACCCGGTTCCTCGCCGGGCACCTGATCGCCCAGACGAAGTCGATCGACATCTCCGAGTTCGTCGACACTCCGGGAGCGCCCGACCCGTACGACGCCGTGTACGAGGCGCGGGCCCAGAACCCCTACGTCTTCAACGTCAGCTACGTCGGACTCCGCGACGGGGGAGACACCCTGCTCGTGACGTATTCGCTGCCGAACGACGAGGTGGCGGCGCTGCAGGCGCAACTCAAGCAACGCGTCGACGAGGTCGTGGCGGCAGTGGCACCCGAGGGGCTGAGTGATCGGGAGAAGGTCACCGCGCTCAACGAGTGGCTCGTCTCGAATGCTGAGTACGACGACACCGCCTTCGCGACCCTGCAGGGCGACGCGTTCGACGGGGTCCCGGCCGGCTACGAGTACGCCTGGAACGCCACCGGGACGCTGCTGCAGGGACTCGGCGTGTGCGCGAGCTACTCCTACGCCTTCAACGCGCTCGCGAACGCCGCGGGTGTGCAGACGGTGGTCGTGACCGGGGATGTCCTCTCCGGTGGGCCGCACGCATGGAACAAGGTGTTCGTGGACGGGCAGTGGCTCGCCGTCGACGCCACCTGGAACGACGGCGGCGATCCCTCGGCCTACCTCATGATCCCCGACTCGGGCTTCACCGACTCGGCGCAGCGGGTCGAAGACACGTACTGGATGATCGACTCGTCGATCCCCGCGTACGCGACCCCCTGATCGGCGAGCATCCTCGTCGTCGAGGGTCTGACGGCTGCCGCTCGACCAGCGGCCCGATGGTCTTGTGGTGCCCAGTCGGGGCGTGAAGTGGTTGGGGGAGTTGGGCGTCGGGGTGGCTGTGGGGGCTCCTTGACAAAATAACTGAGTCTGCTCATAATTGAGCTAACTCGGGTCAATCCGGGGAATCGACCCGGAAGGAGCCCCACCCATGAGGGCGTTCACCATCTCGAGCTACGCGTCCCCACTGCACGAGACCGAGGTGCCCGAGCCCGTCGTCGGCGCCGGCGACGTCCTGGTGCAGGTGCAGGCCGCCGGCCTCAACCA
The DNA here is from genome assembly GCF_902506515.1 of Plantibacter sp. T3. NCBI lineage: Bacteria > Bacillati > Actinomycetota > Actinomycetes > Micrococcales > Microbacteriaceae > Plantibacter > Plantibacter sp. T3. The sequence goes on from NZ_LR733286.1 coordinate 1,157,722, forward strand.
ACTCGACGAGAAGATCCGTCTCGGCGAGTTCAAGCAGATCCTCCCGTACCGGTTGCCGATCATCCTCGGCCACGACGTCGCCGGCACCGTGATCCGCGTCGGCGCGGATGTCCGCAGCTTCAAGCCCGGTGACGAGGTCTACGCGCGTCCTCGTGATCACCGGATCGGGACCTTCGCCGAGCGCATCGCTCTCGCAGAGGCGGATGTCGCGCTCAAGCCGGCGTCGATCAGCATGGTGGAGGCAGGATCGCTGCCGCTCGTCGCACTGACCGCCTGGCAGGCCCTCGTCGAGCTCGGCGACGTGCAGCCCGGTCAGAAGGTCCTCATCCACGCCGGTGCGGGCGGGGTTGGATCGATCGCGATCCAACTCGCCAAGCAGCTCGGTGCGGAGGTCGCGACGACGGCCAGTGCCTCCAACGCGGACTTCGTGCGCGAACTCGGCGCGGACACCGTGATCGACTACCGCACCGAGGATTTCGAGCAGTTCCTCCGGGGAAACGACTTCGTGCTCGACAGCCTCGGCGGCGAGAACCTCGAGAAGTCGCTCCGCATCCTCAAACGCGGTGGAACGGCCGTCGGCATCGCCGGACCGCCCACCCCGGACTTCGCCCGGTCCGTCGGTCTCAGCGCGGTGCTCCGGCTCGCGATCTCCGCACTGAGCGGCAAGATCCGCAGGCAGGCCAAGCGGCTCGGCGTGAGCTACCGGTTCCTCCTCATGCAGGCGAGTGGTGACCAGCTGCGCGAGATCACCGCCCTCATCGACAGCGGCGCGATCCGTCCCGTCGTCGGACGGGTGTTCCCCTTCGACGACGCGGTGGAGGCACTCGGCTCGCTCGCCGGTGGCGGCATCCGTGGCAAAGCGGTCATCGCGGACTAGTCAGTGATGACAGCGAGAGTGCACAAAACGCTCCCAAACACGACGTTTGGGAGCGTTTTGTGCACTCTCGGGAAGGGTCAGGCGAGCTGCGGGTAGACCGCCTCGAGTGGGGCGCTGAGCCCGGCCTTGAGCTGCACCGAGGTGTCGTCAGCGAGGACTTCGTACTCGCCGGCCTCCGTCGCGTCGAGTGCCTTCGTCACGAGGACGGCGGGGTCGAGCTTCGGGTCGGTCGCACCGGCGGCCATTGCCGTGTCCACGTAGCCGACATGCACGCCGACGACGTGCACGCCCGCGGGGGCGAGCTCGAGGCGCAGCGAGTTGGTCGCCGACCAGAGCGCGGCCTTCGTGGCGCTGTAGATGCCTGCGACGGCGTACCAGCTGAGGGCGGAGTGGATGTCGATGATCGCGGATCCAGTGTTGGCGGCGAGGATCGGTGCGAACGCGCGAGCGAGGAAGAGTGGGCCGAGGAAGTTGGTCTCCACGTTGGTGCGGATCTCCTCGTCGGTGTGCGACAGGATGCCGGGCGTCGACGCGTTCGTGCCGGCGTTGTTGATGAGGATCGTGACGTCGGGGGCCGCGACGACGACGGCGGCGATCGAAGCGGGGTCGGTGACGTCGAGCGCGAGTGGGACGACACGCTCGTCGTCCCAGGTGCGCGGGTTCCGAGCCGTGGCGTAGACCTTGCTGGCGCCGCGTTCGAGGGCGTCGCGGACGAAGTTGGTCCCGATGCCGCCGTTCGCGCCGGTGACGAGGACGACTGCTCCGTTGAGTGAGGGCATGTGGCTGACCGTTCTGTTCGAGTGAGTGGTTCCGAAGTGGTCGTGGAACAATGAGCGACATCCAGCGATGCCGCGATCCAGTGACTATGCTCACAACTGAGCGCAATCATCTTCTATTCCCGAAGGACACCCATGACCGTCGATTCCCGACCGCTCGGACGCCGCGAGCGCAACAAGCTCGACAAACTCGAACGCATCACTGCAGCCGCCGGCGAGCTGTTCGCCGAGCACGGGGTCGACGACGTGACCACGCAGCAGATCGCCGACCGGGCCGACATCGGTACGGGCACGCTCTTCCTCTACGCGAAGACGAAGGGTGAGCTCCTGCTGCTCGTGCAGAACTCCACCTATGCGGATGCACTCGTCCGCGGGGTGGCCGACGCCCAAACCGCAGCCGACCCGCTCGATGCGGTCATGGCGATCATCCGTCCGGTCGTGGAATGCAATCGGAAGCAGGTCGACAACGGCCGCACCTACCTGCGGGAGATCGTCTTCGGCGATCCCGAGGAGCCGTATCATCGCGCCGCGCTCGCCCTCACCGTGCAGACCGAGGAGGCGATCGCCGCGGTGTTGCGACGAGACGACCTCATGACCGCCGAGCGCGCAGCGACGACGGCGCACATCGTGTCCGCGATCATGTTCGTCAGCATGGCGGCGACGATCAACGCCGGGAACACCATCGACGAGATCGTCGCCGAGATCGAAGCGCAGGTGCGGGTGATCCTTCCGAGCTGAGCCGGGAACCGTCCTGTAGGTGACCCGCAGCGCGGACTGCGGGCGGGTTTCAGACCGCGAAGTCGCTCGGCCACCCGTGGTCGGCGAGCGACCGGCGGACACGCTCCACGTCCTCGTCACTCGGCAGTTCTGCGGTGACCCGCGCGATCGCGGTGGCGACGTCGACCCGACTGAGCGACGTGTCGCCCTCGGCCGCGAGGCGTGCGCCCACCTCGGCCACCTCGGCGTCACTCAGCCGACGGCGGAGGAGCGCCACGAGCGGGACGAAGTCCTGGTCGGGGAATCCTGCGGGATACCCGGCTCGGAGCCAGCGCACGATGCGGGCGACCAGCCCTCCGCGTTCCTCGAGGAGGGTCGCGCGCGCAGCCCGACCACCGTCATGGTCAGTCGCCGCCGCGCGGACGTCGTCCGGGCTGCCGAGCGGCCACCCCGCGCTCGCGAGCCGGGCGGAGACGCGGACGAGGTCCTCCGGGAGCGCCGGACCGAGGAGGAGCTGTTCGACGCGCGCCCGCAGACGATCCTGACCGATCAGCTCGCCGGACGCCTCCGCCTGCTCCGCATCGATGAGTAGTCCGCCGACGACCTCGTCCAGCTCCTCGGGGGTGAGGCTCCGGCGGAGGATGCCGAGCAACGGCACATAGTCGTGCTCGGGCACGCCCGACGGGTATCCGGCGCGGAGCCAACCGACGACGCGCGCCACCACGCCGGACCCACTGCCGGTGGCCGGTTCGCGGATCGCGTCGGCTCCGGTCCCGCCGGCGCCGTTCTCGTCCGACATCCTCAGTCCTTCGGGGTGAAGGTCGGGAACACGTGGTCGAAGCTGACCTCCTGCCCCAGGCCGGTGGCCACGATGATCGTGAGTCCGACCAGCACTGCGGCGACGACGACGGCGAAGCACAGCACCCCGATGGCCCGGAGGAGCCCCGACGGGAGCGTCGGCGCGGTCGACCCGCTCCGGTCGTCGGACCCGGCGCCTCCGGCGACCGCGAACGAGCGGACACCCAGCGCGAAAAGCGCGGGAAGACCCGCACCGAGCACGAGCGCGATGACGGCCACCTGGGCGGCGGCTTCGAGGAAGAGCATGAACATGTCCGACGTCCTTACGCTGCGGTCTTCTGCGACGAGCGGGCGGGGGCGTCCTGCCAGTCGTCGTTCACGTTGTGGGATCCGATGCTGTCGCGGCGCGAGCGGAGGTAGATGGTGAGCGCGACGCCGGCGAGGATCGCGACCATGAGGATCCCGCCGATCGCCCCACCCGCGAGGTGACCGACCCACCACATCACCGCGCCCATGAGGGCGGCAGCCGGGAGGGTGATGACCCAGGCGACGACCATCCGGAGCGCCACCCGCCAGCGCACCTGCGCGCCCGGTCGTCCGACCCCGGAACCGAGGATCGATCCGGTCGCGACGTGCGTGGTGCTGAGGGCGAAGCCGAGGTGGCTCGAGGCGAGGATGACGGCGGCGGAGGAGCTCTCGGCGGCCATGCCCTGCGGCGTGTTCAACTCCACGATGCCCTTGCCGACGGTGCGGATGATCCGCCACCCGCCGATGTACGTGCCGAGCGAGATCGCGAGGGCACAGGCGAGCTTCACCCAGAGCGGGACCGATTCGGTGTCGTCCCAGCCGCCGGCCGCGATGAGCGCGAGGGTGATGACGCCCATCGTCTTCTGTGCGTCGTTCGTGCCGTGGGCGAGCGACACGAGCGACGCGCTGCCGATCTGCCCGATCCGGAAGCCGCGATGGAGACGCCCCTGGGCGAGGTTGCCGATGACGCGGAAGACGAGCCAGGTGCCGATCGCCGCCACCGCGCCGGCGAGCAACGGCGACATGAGCGCCGGGAGGATGACCTTGCCGACGACGCCGTCGAGCTTCGAGCCGTCACCGGCCCAGTTCACGCCGTTCAGGCCCAGGCCCGCGAGCGTCGAGCCGATGAGACCCCCGAAGAGCGCGTGCGACGAGCTCGACGGAAGACCGAGCAGCCAGGTGAGCAGGTTCCAGATGATGCCGCCGATGAGCCCGGCGAGCACGATCAGCAGGAGCGCCGAGCCGCCGCCCTCCAGCAGCGCCGGATCGGGAGCTCCCGACGAGTCCTGGATCTTCACCACCGCGTTCGTGACGGTGAGCGCGACTTCGATGCTCAGGAACGCCCCCACGAGGTTCAGCACCGCCGAGAGGGTGACCGCGACCTTCGGCGGCAGCGCACCGGTGGCGATCGAGGTGGCCATCGCATTCGCCGTGTCGTGGAAGCCGTTGGTGAAGTCGAAGGCGAGCGCCGTGATCACGACGAGCGAGAGCAGGATGATGGGGTCCACGGCGACGAGCTTGCTCCTCGATAGGGGGATCGACAACGGGTGAGCGGGCGGATTCACCCGTTGTTCACGTGGGGAGGGGTGAGAGGGGGCGAGCGCGGGCCCTCAGTCCACCTTGGCGAGCCCGACCCGTTCGAACGCCGTCGAGGTGATCGCGTGTCGATACAGTGTGAGGCGGCGCCTCCGACCACTGTGGACCGAAGGCGAACTGACGGCTGGCGGGGGCTCATGGGCGAACGGCGACATCTCGGACTGCACCTCGACCACCGCGTCCACGAATTCAGCCTCCTCCTCCAGGACCCACCGTTCGACGACATCGAACCCGAGACGCGAGCGTGGCTCCGGGCCCGGTACGCCGAGATCGTTCCCGTCGTCCTCCCGGCCGCATTGCGCGCCGTGGAGCGCGGCGGACCCATCTCGCCCAGGTGTCTCGCCGAGCTGAGAGGTGTGGCGATCCGTTCGGCGAACGAGCCGGGGGCGACCTTCTCCACGGCCCTGCGGGGGTCGTATCCGGCGTTGGCGGTGTTCTCAGCGGTCATGTTCGAACTCCAGCACGCCCGACCCTCGCAGGTCGTGCTCGCCATGACGCGCGCGACCTGGGTGGCTCACGAACTCGGATCCTGCTGGGTCGAGAGTTGGGACCAGGAGCGGGCGCGGCTCGATCGGGCTCAGGGATCGCTGGTGCCGGTCGGAGAGGTCGGCGCCGAGGGTGTGGACGAAGCGCCGGTCGAACTGATCGCCACCGGTCCGGAGCTCGACGAGACCGAGCAGCACATGCTGACGCTCACCGCCTACGGGCTCTCGAACGATGACATCGCCAAACAGACGAACTACAGCCGACAGGCGGTCAGCTGGCACCTCGGCAAGCTCATGAAGGCCTGGAACGTGCAGAATCGGACCGCGCTCGTGGCGGTGGCGTTCGTCCGCGGTGTGCTCGCCGCCAGATTCCGCCGCCGTCCGTCGACTCCGGCGCAGCTCGAAGCGGCGCACCGTCATCCAGCAGTCGCCCTGGCGAAGCCCAGCGAGCGCGAGGACGACGACCAGCTCGCGTGACGACCACGGTGGCCCGCGCCTCTATCACGCATTCGTCGACCCCTGCGGCTCTTTAGGCGATCGCCTCAGCATCCGCCGCTTCCGTTGTCGAGCCCGAGTCGGTCGCGTCATGCTGACGACACGTCGGAACGACCGGCGGGGAACAGCGACAGGAACGTACGGCGAAAGGACGGAACCATGAACACCGAGACCACGACCACACACGTGAACGCCACTCGATTCAGCGGAGGTCGGAAGCGGAACCTCCTGGCCGCCGGGTCACTGCTCGCGCTCACCGGGGCGCTGATCGCCGGAGGTCCCGCATCCGCCGACGAGGACCCCTACAACGACGACATGCTGATGAAGACCTGCAACGGGGAGCCGGCGTCGACGGGTGCCATGGAGGGGTCGTGCACCTTCGAGGTGCAGGGCGAGACCCCGCTCCCGCTCGAATGGGTGCGCTACGGCGAGCCGCTGTCCAACTGCAACGACGGCGCGGTCAGCGACCTCAAGCTCACGCTGGGTGACGTGAAGTCCTTCGCCCAGTCGTGGACCACCGGCGGGGGCGTCTCCCTCAACATCAAGGACGTCGTGAGCATCGAGGCCAGCGGTGGTTACACGGAGACCAAGACCACGACCAACGAACGCCGGGCCGAGGTGACGGCGGTTCCGGGCTACAAGAACGCGGTGACGGCGGGAACCCAGTACGTCGAGCAGACCGGCCGGATCCGCGTCGACATCACCGTGTACGAATTCCAGGGTGGAGACGGCTACTCGCAGAGCACCGAGACCCACTACATCGACGACGTCAAGCGCAAGGCGCCGACGGGGCACTTCGAGACCGGGCAGGACAACGTCCCCTGCAGCGAGGACTTCCAGGTCCCGGTGGGGTGACACCGTGCACGCGACGCGCTGACGACGGGGTCGCCGAGGTGGTCGCCCTTCGCGGCCCCCGATGTCGGGGGCCCGTCGTAGGTTCGGCTCGTGCCGGAACGTGTGGAAGCGTGGTGGGCCCGCCGTCAGTGGTCGAAGGGTCTCGAGACGCCGTACCCGGTGGGCGCCTACCGGCAGGCCTGGGCGTCGTTCCCAGCGCTCTGGCGTCAGTACCACGCCGATCTCAACGCCGGCATCGTCCTCAGTCAGGTGCCGCCGGCCGCCGACGTCCTGCTGCAGTGGCAGTGCGACCGGGGACACCGCTTCGTCGCGACGCCGGCCGAACAGCGCTCGCGGCCCGGACGCGAGCGTCGCCGCAGCGCCTGGTGTCCCGAATGTTCCGATGCGGCCGATCCGTCGAGGGTCGTCGCGTTGCCGATGCGGGAGTCGGTGACCGATCCGGTGCCCGCGATGGCCGGGATCATCCGGGAGCGTCGTGCGCGCCCGAAGCCGTCGCTGTGTGAGAAGACCCCTGACCTGCCGGTGGGGGAGGCGTTCACGTCCGTGTGCGCGCCGAAACCGGCGTCCGCTGTCGAGGCTCAGCTGCGCGCAGACGTCCACGAGCGACTCGCGCTGACCGAAGGACTGAACGCGGTGCGGGTGCAGCGTCCGTTCTTCCAACACCTGGAGGTGTGGCCCGACCTGGTCTACCCGGAACTGCGCATCGCCGTCGAGTACGACAGCATCGGCCGGCACGGTCTCGAGCACGTCGGACGACGCGAGGAAGTGGACCGACGGAAGGACCGCGCGCTGCGGTCCGCCGGCTGGGAGGTCGTCCGCCTCCGCACCGGCAAGCTCGAGCCGCTCGGCCCCTTCGATCTCCAGCTCTCCTCGTGGAACCGACGCGCACTCGACCGGTTGATCGACACGCTCAGGGCCATCCGGGGCCCGTTCCTGGTCGACGCGTACCTGCGCTGAGTCCATCGGCAGGACGAGAGTGCGCGAAACGCTCCCATGAGCACCGTTTGGGAGCGTTTTGTGCACTCTCGCGGGAGCGGCGATGATGCGCTACCCTCGTCGCAGAGGGAAAAATCCCGTCGTGCTTCGGCCGGCGGAAACGCACAAGCGTCTCGTGGGAGTCGCCACTTCTTCATCGAAGGAGTGCGCCCATGCTCGGACCCTCAACCTCCGCGGCTGTCGAAGACTCGCCGCCGCGCCTCCGCGACGCGTGGGTCGCGCTTGCCGGCCTCTCGGCCGTGTTCCTGTTCGAGATGCTCGACAACTCCGTCCTGAACGTCGCACTCCCGACCATCGGCCGTGACCTCACTGCGTCCACCGCATCACTGCAGTGGGTGTCGAGCGCGTACTCGGTCGCGTTCGGTGGACTGATGCTGCTCTTCGGTGCGGTCGCGGACCGGTTCGGCCGGCGTCGGGTCATGCTGATCGGCTTGACGCTGCTCGCCGTCGTCAGCGTGCTCACCGTGTTCGTCGTCTCGGTGGAGCAGTTGATCGCCGTGCGCGCCCTGATGGGTGTCGCCGCGGCGATGACGACTCCGGGATCGATGGCTCTGGCGTTCCGCCTGTTCGACCGGGACGACCTGCGTGTCCGCGCGCTGACGGTCATCTCGACCGCCGGGCTGGTCGGCCTCGCCGCTGGGCCGACGATCGGCGGCTTCGTGCTCGCCGTGGCGCCGTGGCAGGTGCTCCTCGTCGCCAACGCCCCGATCGCGGTGATCGCCTGGATCGGGATCCGCGCCGGAATCGGAGCCGACGAGCGGTCGCATCTGCACCGGGACCGGATCGACGTGCTCGGCGCTGTGCTCGGGACCGCGACCGTCGTCGGCGTCCTCCTCACCCCGACCCTGTTCGTCGCCGGCACCGACGTCGATGCGGCCTGGGGTGCGGCGGCGGCAACGGTGACCGCCGCGATCGGCTTCGTGGTCAGGGAGCGCACCGCTCGCCACCCGTTGCTGGATCTCCGTCTCGTGGCTCAGCCGCTCGTGGCCTCAGGACTGGCGTACAAGGCCGCCGCCGGGCTGGCGATGGCCGGGCTGTCGTACCTGGCGACCCTGCAGCTGCAGTTCGCCTGGGGGTGGCCGCCCGCCCTGGCCGCTGTCGCGATGCTCCCGCAGGTCGTGGTGTTGTTGGCGAGCGGTCGCTTCGTCGGTCCGTTCGTGCACCGCGTGGGACTCGATCGTGCGGCATGGATGAGCGCCGCCGCGGTCGTCTCGGGGCTCGCCGTGTTCGCGCTCCTGAGCCGGTTCGGCTACCCCTGGGTCCTCGTCGCACTCGTCCTCGTCGCCGCCGGGATGCGGGTGGTCGGAGTCGTCGCCGGCAACAACGTCCTCCGCGGGCTCCCGGCGGACCGCACGTCCATCGGTGCGGCCCTGGTCGACACCGCGAGCGAGATCGCCACCGCTGTCGGGATCGCCGCGACCGGGACGATCCTCGCTGCGGTCGTCGGCGGCGGCATCACGACCGAGTACTTCACCCCGGCCCTCGTCGCGTCGTTCCAGCAAGCGATCCTCATTGCGGGATCGACCATCTCCGTCCTCGCTGCAGCCCTGGTGGCTGTCGGTGTCCTCCGTTCACATCACCTCCCATCTCAGCCCGCAACCCAGGAGCCTTCCCATGTCTGACCTCATGCCTCGTCCCCCGTTCGACGCCGAATTCACCCCGTTCCTCGATGCCATGGCCGCGCGCGGGCCGTTCATGTTGACCACCGAGATGCTGCCGCTAATGCGTGGCCTCGACGTCACCGAGGAGGTGCTCGACGAGCGACTGCGGTCCCGCGGCTACGAGCGGCGCTCCCTCACGGTGCCCGGCCATCTCGGGGATTTGATCACGCTCGCCGTCATCCAGCGGATCGGGCGCTCGGGCGCGACGACGGCGGTCTACACGATCCACGGTGGCGGGATGATGTTCGGCCATCACCTCGGCAACCTCGAGTCCTACGACGACTGGCTCCTGAACGACCACGACGTGGTGCTCATCAGCGTCGACTACCGCCTCGCCCCCGAGTACCCTGACCCGTACCCGGTCGAGGACTGCTACGCCGGACTCGTCTGGGTCGCGGAGCACGCGGACGAACTCGGTGTCGACCCGGAGCGCATCGTGATCGCCGGGCAGAGCGCGGGCGGCGGGCTCGCGGCGGGGACCGCCCTGCTCGCTCGAGACCGGCGTGGGCCGGCCCTCTTCGGGCAGATCCTCGTCTCGCCCATGCTCGACGACCGCGATGCCACCGTGTCGACGAAGCAGATCGACGGGGTCGGGGTCGCGGACCGGCAGCTGACCAGGTTCGGCTGGGACGCCTACCTCGGACCCCGACGTGCCGGTGAAGACGTGTCGATCTCCGCCGCACCGGCGCGGGCGACCGACCTCACCGGCCTTCCGCGCACCTACCTCGACTGTGGCAGCGCCGAGGTGTTCCGCGACGAGACGGTCGCCTATGCCAGTGCGATGTGGGCTGCGGGTGGCGACGCGGAACTGCACGTCTGGCCGGGGGCGTTCCACGGCTTCACGATCATGGTTCCGAGTGCCGCCATCTCGCGGGCCGCCATCGCGGCCCTGGCCGACTGGACGAGGCGACTGCTCGGAACACCCGCCGGCGAGGTCGCTCTGCCGGGTGCATCATGAACCGGTGAACTGCACCACGGTGTCCCAGGCGAGCTTCACGATGAGGATGGACAGGGTCACCAGGAACACGATCCGCACGAAGCCGCTTCCGCGTTTCGTCGCCATACGGGCGCCGATGAACCCGCCGGTGATGTTCATCACGGCCATGGCGAGACCGAGCGCGAGCAGGACCTCGCCATGCACCCCGTACACGACGAGAGCGGCGAGGTTCGTGGTGAGGTTGGCGATCTTCGCGTTCACGCTGGCCTGCAGGAAGCCGTACCCGAGCACACCGACGATGAGGATGACGAAGAACGAACCCGTTCCCGGTCCGAGGATGCCGTCGTAGAAGCCCACCAGCAGCCCGATCAACGCCGCCCGCCAGGCGACGGCGGTGGCGCGGTCATGGCGGGGTTCGTGGTGCAGGCCCATGGTCGGCTTGAAGAGGGTGTACAGCGCCACAGCGATCACGGCCACGAGCACGATGGGCGTCAACACGTCGCGAGGGACGTACCGCGACAAGGCTGCACCGACGGTCGACCCGGCGTATGCACCGGCGACGAGGGGCACCAGGAGCACGAACTGCACCCTGATCTTGCGCAGGTACACCCAGCTCGCCGACAGGGTGCCGAAGAACGACGACAGCTTGTTCGTACCCAGGATGAAGGGGGTCGCGACATCGCTCGGTACGGCGATGACGAGCGCGGGCAGTTGGATCAGTCCGCCGCCACCGACGACCGCGTCGACCCAGCCGGCGACTCCCGCCGCGACGAGGAGGAGGACGAGCGCGGCCACCGAGACGGGGAGCCATTCGGCGATCAGCGGTCCATCGAGCACAGTCGCCCAGCCTAATCGTCAGAGTGATGATCCATCGGGTGGACGTCGAACGGGGTCTTCGAGGATTCAGGCGATCCTGATGCATTCACATCTGCTTATATATACAGATGAACGAGGATCTCGAACCCGCTGCCGAGTTGTTCAAGGCCCTGTCCTCCTCCTCGCGGTTGCGGTTGCTGCGCATCCTGGCCGCCGGCACGTCCACGGTCGGTCAGCTCGCGGAACAGAGTCAGTTGTCGCAGCCGTTGGTCTCGCAGCACCTGCGGACGCTGCGATCAGCCGGCCTGGTCTCGGTGCAGCGGATCGGCCGAGAGGCGCACTACGACGTCGCTGACGTGCACGTCTCGCACATCGTCGACGATGCCGTGCAGCACGCCCTCGAGGGATAGCGAGAACCACTATCGATTAGCTGCATGTATTGCAATTCGCTTATGAATGAGATGTACTGATGACGCGTCGCCGCCCGTCGCGACACCCGATCTCTTCCTTCGAAAGGCAATCATGAGCACGACTGACATCCACGCCGAGCACTCCGTCACCGAGCACGAGCACGGAACGGACTGCGGCCACGAAGCCGTCCAGCACGACGACCACACCGACTACGTGCACGGCACGCACCACCACGCTCTGCACGACGGTCACTACGACGAGCACGAGAGCGTCGCCGAGCACACCGTCGCCGACCACGAGCACGGTGCGGCGTGCGGTCACGACGCCGTCGACCACGACGGTCACGTCGACTACGTTCACGACGGCCACCAGCACGCGGCGCACGGCGAGCACTACGACGAGCACTGATCGCTCGTCGTCGTACGACGCACGAGGGGGTCGGCTTTCGAGTCGGCCCCCTCGTGCTGTTGGTGGGCTGGCGTTCGGTCAGTCATCCGTCAGGCGTTGTTCCTGGATGGCCGTTACGCTCGCTGCATGGAACCGGACTGGATCGAACATCGGCGCTCGGAGGACCGAGAGCGGCTGGGGTGGATGAAGCCTGTCGGTGAGGGGTTCGTCGTCATCGATCTCCTGGGCCGTCAGCGAACCGATGCGCTGGACTGGTTCCATGCCGAGGAGGTGCTCGACGAGATCGGCATGGGCTATCTCGCCGACCCGCACGAGCTTCGTCTGGAGGACGGCTCCTGGTTGCGGGTTCGTATCGCCGAGGTCTCGACCGCCGGGATTCGGGTGAAGAAGGATGACTGGGGCGACATGACCGCCACGCAGCTCTACTACGAGGTGTCCTTCCCCGTGACCGAGGACCAGCTGCGACCACTGCCTCGCTGAGCGGCGTGGTGGCCCGCACGCTCCGGGCCACCACGGCCCGATGTCGGGATCGCCGACGGCGGGGCATGGAGCAGCGTTGTCAGTTGCTGATCCGGAGCTCCTGCTGGGCGTATCGCAGGTCATCGGCCTGGGCGAGCATGAACCGGGCGAGGTCGGTGCGAGCGATGCGCAAACGGACCCGGTCGCCGGATCCGCTCGCGGTGCGCACCCTGACCGTTCCCGTTCCGGGCTTGTCGTGAGGCATCGTGACGACCACGGTCGTCCAGTCGCGATCAGAGCCGCGAATGGCCTCGCCCACCTCGGTGGACTCGGGCCCCAACCTGAGCAGGCTGTAGCTCGCTCTGCTCAATGCCCGCATCAGCGGGCTGCGGGGGATCAGAATGCTCGGCCCCCAACTGAAGACGAGTCGGCGGACCCCGTGCGTGCGCATCGCGGCCACGATGTTGCGCGTTCCGGCTGCGACGGGCATGTCCTTGGACCCGCCGACGATCTGTGGAGTCAGGGTGGCCAGGACGGCTTCGGCACCGCGGACGACGTCCTCAACGGCGACCGCGTCGGTCAGCTCGCCCTGCACGACCCGTAGTCGGTCGTGGCGCAGGTCGAGCTTCGCCGGATTGCGGATGAACGCCACCACGTCATGCCCGGCGGCGAGTGCCTGTTCGACCAGGTGGATACCGGTGCGCCCGGTGGCACCGAAGATGATCAGCTTCATGACGTCTCCCTTGCGAAGCCTGCGGGTCAGCCGTTGTAGGCGACGTAGTGCAGCTCGGCCTGCTGACGCTCGTCGTGCAACTGCGCCAGGGCCTCCGCGATGACCTCGGGCTCGGCGTCGGGGTGGCCGCCTCCGATGAGTGCGGTGATGCCCAGGTGTGCGACGTAGACGCCCTTCGGTTGCAGTGCGTTGTGCAGGTTGAGGGCCCAGTTGCGAAGTCCCGCTGCGGCGATGTTCACGTTGCCGAGGAAGGGCATGGGGCTGATGGATCCGCCGCCGGTCGTGATGAGGACGGTCCCCTTGCCTGCTGCGATCATGTCCGGCAGCACTGCCCCGACGGCGGCGAGCGCGCCCCCGAGATAGAAGTCGATCTGTGGTTGCAGGTTCTCCGTCGTCACCTCGAGGACGTCGACGGGCGTGTGGGACGGGTCTGCGGGCGAGAACTCGAGCACGTCGATCGGGCCGAGCGTGTCCGTGATCGAACGCAGGGCGGCGGTGACGGTGTCCGGTCGGCTCACATCGGCAGCGAACCCGTGAGCGGTGATGCCTTCGCCCGCGAGGGTCTGGGCGAGCGAGTCGAGCTTGGACTGCGTACGTGCGACCAGCGCGACGTCGAAGCCCCTGCGTCCGAAGGCGCGGGCGATCTCGAGGCCGAGGCCTGGGCCGGCTCCGATGATGGTGATGAGCGGCATGATGTGTCCTTTCGAATCCCACGGGTTCGTGGGGCGTTGCGTCGTTGAGCTAAGTTGAGGGTGTCCTCAAACAAGCTCGAGCATAACTTGAGACCACCCTCAATATCCATAGGAGCCGGCATGACCGCGGAACGGAGTCTGCGTCGCGATGCTCAGTCGAACGTCGAGAAACTGCACGCTGCGGCGCTGGCGGTGTTCTCGGATCGAGGTCTGTCCGCTCCGTTGGAGGACATCGCGAAAGCAGCCGGGGTGAGCATCGGCACGCTCTACAACCGAGTGGGGTCGCGCGATCAGTTGATCGATGCCGTCATCCCCGCGGTCGTGGGGGAGAAGCTCCTTGCGGTCAAAGAATGGACCATGGCGGAGCCGACTCCGCGAGCGCGGCTGGAGAGGTTCGTCACCTGCATGATCGACCTGCAGCTCAGCGATCCGGCCCTCAACGACGCGATGCTCCGGCGGTTCCCCGACGCAACGGCGCTCATCAACGCCTGCGATCGGTCAACGGCCTTGGGGGCGGAACTCATCGAGGATGCGCACGCCGCCGGTGTCCTCTCCCAGGACTTCACGACCGAAGACCTCATGGCGGTGTTGTGGATGGCGGGCACGGCGAGTCACGACCCGAGAGCGCCTTCCGGATGGCGACGACTCGTCGAGCGTGGTGTCGCTGCCGCCTGGATCGAGTAGATCCGGCGGCTGACGGTCGCCGTCACCAGCGCGACGTTCACGGGTCCGTGCGGCTGCAGCTGGGCGCCGGGGTGGCGGCCTCAGCTCTCGACCTCCGCCTGCGGGCGCTCGTGGACCTCGTCATCGTTGTGCTGACCTGATGACGACTTTGATTAATTAGTCATGAAAGTTCTTGACCTCTGAAGGAAGACAGGGGAGCCTGTTGGGACCGCCGCTTCAACGAGGAAGCGCGGGGAGGAGACGATGATGAAATCACATGTTCGTGCCGGACGACTGGCGCTCGCCACCGCGCTCGTGCTCGGCTTGGCAGGAGCGGCGGTCGGGCAACCGGCACCCGCTGAGGCGTTCCCGGCCAAGACGAAAGCGTCGGTGATCCAGTACCTCCGTTCGATCACCGGCTCGAACGTCGTGTCGGGCCAGCACAACAAGGAGCCCGCGAGTGCGCCGGGCCAGTACACCCAGCAAATGAAGGACATCACCGGTCAGTATCCCGGTCTCTGGGGCGGTGACCTGATGTTCCGAGCGCAGGACGCGGCCAACCGTCAGCGAGTGATCGATCAGGCGAAGACCGAGTGGGCGAACGGTTCGCTCGTCGCGTTGACGTGGCATGCATGCTCACCGACCGGCCCCTCGACCTGTGAGTTCGACGGCGGTGTCAAGACGCAGATCACCAACGCGCAGTTCACGCAGATCGTCACGGGCGGCACCGCTCTCAACACCACCTGGCGGCAGCGGATGGCCGAGGTCGTCCCATATCTGCGGCAGCTCAAGGACGCCGGAGTCCCGGTCCTCTTCCGGCCCTTCCATGAGATGAACGAGACCTGGAACTGGTGGGGCGGCCGATCGGGAGCGAACGGCGGGGCGAAGATCTTCCAGCAGATGCGTGACTACTTCGACTCACAGGGGCTCGACAACCTCATCTGGGTGTGGAACGTGCAGGACAACCCGGCGGGAGGGTGGGCGAACTACTACCCGGGGAACTCCTACGTCGACGTGGTCTCACTCGACGTCTGGTACAAGAACTATCCGAGCGCGGCCGACTACCAGCAGATGCAGACGATCGCCGGTACGAAGCCGATCGCGATCGCGGAGTTGGGGAAGGCGCCGGATGCGAACCTCCTGCAGTCGCAGACGCGTTGGTCGTACTTCATGATCTGGTCGGAGCAACTGCGTGGCAACAACTCCAACGCCGAGATCCAGAACGCGTACTTCCATCCGCGGGTGTTCAATCAGGGCGAAGTGGTCCTGCCGTAGGCGGGATGCCGTGACCTCGTCGGTCCGCGCCCGCTACGATGGCGCGGCCGTCGGGGCGACCTCCTGAACGAGCTGGGAGGCCGGGCCGTCGTCGAACCGGCGACTCAGCGTGTGAGCGCCGGCCCGTGTCCCGGGGCGATCGTGCCTTGTAGGACCAGCGACGCGGCGCCGATCGCTGCCGCGTCGCGCGGGTTGGCGGAGAGCTCGACCACGATCGGGTGGGCCCGCCGGGCGAAGAACCGCTGCTCGAGACGTTCGCGGATCGCGCGGGCGTAGAGCGAACCGGCCACCGCCATGCCAGGGCCGGCGAGGACGAGCCGATCGAGGTCGAGCAGGTTCGCGAGTGTCACCGTGGCCGCGGCGACCCGGTCGGCCGAGTTCTGGATCAGGTCGAGCGCCACGTCATGGCCGCTGACGGCGGCTCGGGCGAGCTGGTCGAAGTCGCGGCTGAGCGTCTCCGGTGCGAAGCCGAGCCCGAGTCCGTCGAGGCGATCCCGCGAGGCCTCAGCCGCCGCCATCACGGCTGCCGGTGCCGCGTAGCGCTCCAGGCATCCGCGGTTCCCGCAGTGGCAGGGGACGCCGTCGACCTCGATGCTGATGTGACCCAGCTCACCGGCGTTGGAGCTCGAACCACGATAGAGCGCACCGCCCAGCACCATTCCTGCGCCGATCCCGGTGCCCATGTAGACGCACGCGAAGGACTCCGTGCGCGACACCTGGCGACTCCAGAACTCGCCGACCGCCGCTGCGGCAGCGTCGTTGTCGACGACCACCGGAACGTCGAGGCTCTCCTGCAACGCCTGCTGCAGGGGGAAGTCGTCCCAGCGTACGAGCGTGGGCGGACCGAGGAGGACACCGCCGAGTTGGGCGATCGGACCGGGAGCGACGACGGCGACGCCCGCGATCGACGGGGCCGCGAGCCCGACGCCGGCGACGAAGTCGCGGTAGAGCGTGACGAGTCGGTCGGTCACCTGCTCCGGCGTGGCCGAGCCTGCGCCGTCGACGAGCTGTCGGCCGACGACGCCGCCGCGGACGTCGGTGGCGACGAGCGTGATCGACTCGAATCCGAGCTGGACCCCGACGGCGTACTTGGCGCTCGCGTTGATCTCGAGGAGGGTCCGCGGCTTGCCTCCGCGGGGCGCGGCCCGACCGGTCTCGCGGACGAGTCCGTCCTCGATGAGGCGGCGGACGATGTTGGAGATCGACGGCTGGGTCAGACCCGTCGCCTCGGTGAGCTCGGTGCGGCTGATGGTGCCGGCCGAGCGGATGAGGTCGACGATGAGCGCCTGGCTGCCGGGACCCGACTGCACGGACTCACGTCTGGCCAACTGTCCCTCCCGGCGATCTTCGAGCGCGTAGTGTGAGGGCCACACGACCACTCCTCACGAAAGGCCGCGTCCCGATGGGTCTCGATGCCGAACAGACTATCGCGCAGCCCCGGCCGATCGGCCTCACGCTGTTCCGGGCCTCGGAGATCTACGGCGCGGAGCCGTTCTACCACGAGCTCATCGCCGGCATCGATCGCGTCGTCCGCCCGCACGGCCTGTCCGTGTTGCTCCGCGTGCTGCCGACGCGGGAGGAGGAGCTGCTGCAGCTCGGGCGCTGGCAGCAGGACGGAACGGTGAGCGCCGTCATCCTCGTGGACCTCATCGACGACGACGAGCGGGTGGCCTTCGTCGAGCGGTCCGCGATCCCGGCGATCGTGATCGGCGCTCCGACGACGGCTCAGGGGCTCCCGGCGGTCTGGACCAACGACGCGGTCACGATGCACGAGGCCGTCGACCACCTCGTCTCGCTCGGGCACCGGCGTCTCGCGCACGTCACGGGTCCGCGCGAGCTCACCCACACGCTGTCCCGGATGGAGGCGTTCACCCTCGCCTCCGACCTGCCCGACGTGGACACGGTCTCGATCGGCGGCGATTACTCGCGGACGTCCGGCTACCAGGCCATGCAGACGCTGCTCGCCCGAGAGCCCAGACCGACGGCGGTCGTCTTCGACAGCGACGTGATGGCGCTCGGCGGGCTGCAGGCGGTGCAGGAGGCCGGGTTGCGGGTGCCCGACGACCTGTCGATCGTGGCGTGGGACGATTCGGCGCAATGCCAGCTGTCGGACCCGCCGATGTCGGCGCTCAGCCACGACGTGCAACGCATCGGCGAGATGGCGGGCGAGGAGCTGCTCGAGCTGTTGGCGGGTCGCCCAGGTACCACACGGGAAGCGCCGCACGCCGTGGTCATCGAGCGCTCCACCTCGGGTCCCGTCCCCGTCGCTTGAAGTTTCGAGGGCGCGAGTGAGGTGGATTCCCTGTGATCGATTTGTTATATAAATTAATAATGTTTAGTCTTGACGGGCGTGAGACGGCAGACGATGCTGGACAGCGAGCGACGAGGCGACCCGGCCCTTCGCCCCCATGAACGAAGGAGTTCCCATGTCCCGGAGACCGATCATCGGCCTCGCCGCAACGGCTGCGGCCGCGGCACTCGTCCTCAGCGGCTGCTCCGGTGGCGCCGCCAACGACGACGGCGACCCGAGCGGCGAGATCACCGTCCTCACGAACCGCACCGACCTCGTCGACACCACCTTCAAGGACTACGCGACCGAGTTCGAGAAGCAGTACCCCGGCACCACCGTCAAGTTCGAGGCTCTGACCGACTACGAGGGCGATGCCAAGATCCGGCTCAACTCGAAGGACTACGGCGACGTGCTCCTCATCCCCTCGTCGAACGTCACCAAGGACCAGTACGCGAACTTCTTCGAGCCGCTCGGCAGCACCGACGAGCAGTCCAAGACCTACCGCTTCGCGAACGAGGCCTCCTTCGACGGCACGGCCTACGGCGTCTCGACCTTCGGTTCCGCCATGGGCTACGTCTTCAACCGCGACGTGTGGACCAAGGCCGGGATCACCGAGCCTCCGGCCACTGAGGAGGAGTACCTCGCCGCACTCGAGAAGATCAAGGCGACCGGCTCGATCCCGTACTACACGAACTACAAGGACGGCTGGCCGCTCGCGACGCTCGAGGGCAACCTCGGAGCCGTGCAGGGCCCGAAGGTCCGCACCGAGATGATCGCGACCGACAGCCCCTGGACCGAGGGCAACGACCAGTACAACATCGACGGTCTCCTCTTCGACACCGTCGCCGCCGGCCTGAGCGAGCCGGACCCCACCACCACCAACTGGGAGGAGTCGAAGAACCTCCTCGCCTCCGGTGAGATCAGCTCGATGGTGCTCGGCTCCTGGGCCGTCTCGCAGATGCAGGACGCGGCCGAGAAGGCCGGCGAGCCCCGCGACGTGATCGGCTTCTGGCCGATGCCGTGGAAGACCGACGACGGCTTCACCTCCGTCACCGCCTCCGACAAGTTCCTGGCGGTCAGCAAGTACTCGAAGAACAAGGCGACCGCGAAGGCCTGGATCGACTGGTTCACGAACGAGTCCGGATTCGCCGCGAGCCAGGGTGCCATCAGCCCCGTCATCAGCGACCCGGCACCCGACACGCTGGCCGACTTCTCCGATCTCGGCGTCACCTACCTGGAGCTCGCTCCGGACCCGGTGGGCAAGGAGGCCGTGATCAACGACATCGCCAACGCCGCCGAGATCGACCTCTTCGGCAACACCTACCGCCAGAAGCTCATCGACATCGCCCGCGGCGCAGCCGACGGCGACAAGGAGAGCGCCTTCGCCGACCTCAACGATCGCTGGGCGGCCGCCCGCGCGGACGTCGCCGAGTAGCACCCATCCGATCGACACCCGGGCCCGTCCCCACGGCGGGCCCGGGTGTCCTCCACCCCGCGCAGCGAAGAAGGCAACCAGCATGGTCACAGTCCAGGGAGCGTCACCCGCCACCCGAGCGGTGGTGACGAACCATCCACGCCCGCCGCGCACCCTGCGCCCGGGCAGACCCCCGAAGGCCACCGGGTCGCGTGTCACCCCCTGGCTCTTCCTCGTGGTGCCGCTCGCCTTCCTGATCGTGCTCACCTACGTGCCGGTCGCGAACATGTTCTGGTACAGCCTCACCTCGTGGGACGGACTCGAACCCGAGCAGGAGTTCGTCGGCATCGACAACTTCGTGCAGATCTTCACGAAGCCGGAGATCTTCCAGGTCTTCTTCGTGAGCCTGTACTACCTCGTCGGGGCCGTCGCCCAGCTCGTCCTGGCGCTGTACCTCGCCACGCTGTTGAGCTTCCGCACCCGCTTCAAGAACCTCTTCAAGGGCGTCATCTTCTTCCCCTACCTCATCAACGGGGTCGCGATCGGGCTGGTCTTCCTCTACTTCCTCCGCCCAGGCGGCACCCTCGACGCCCTCCTCGCGGCGGTCGGCATGCAGGACACCCCGCAGTGGCTCGGCGACCCCTCGTTCGTGAACGCCTCCCTCGCCGCCACGTCCGTCTGGCGGTACATGGGCCTCAACTTCGTCCTGTTCCTCGGTGCGATCCAGTCGGTCCCGTCCGAGCAGTACGAGGCCGCGGACCTCGACGGCGCCAACTCGTGGCACAAGTTCCGCTTCATCATCCTGCCGAGCATCCGGCGCATCCTCGGCCTCTCGTTCATCCTGGCCATCGCCGGAGCACTGTCCGCCTTCGAGATGCCGTACGTCATGACCGGCGGTGCCAACGGCTCCGAGACCTTCGTGATCCAGACGGTGAACACGGCCTTCAAGTTCTCGAAGGTGGGTTTGGCGTCCGCGATGGCCGTCGTCCTGCTGCTGATCGTCCTGATCATCACCTTCGTCCAACGCCGGGTCTTCCCCGACGAGAAGGGAGGCGAATCGTGACCGCCACCGCCGACCGACCGGTCTCCGCTGCCACACCCGAGCCCCGACGCGCACTGCGACGGACGCGGCGCGGGCCGAAGCGCCCACAGGGTGCCGCCGCCCTCACCGCGACGACGATCAAGTACGCCTCGCTCATCATCGCGAGCCTCTTCGCGGTGGTCCCCCTGGCCACGATCTTCATGCTCGCGTTCAAGACCGACCGCGAACAGCGGACGACCGGTCCCCTCACCCCGCCGTCGAACTGGTTCAACTTCGACAACTTCGTCGTCGCCTTCGACCAGGGCGGCATGGTCACCGGCTTCCTCAACACCGCGATCATCCTGCTCGTGTCCGTCGCCGGGACCATCCTGATCGGCACCATGTCGGCCTACGCACTCGACCGGTTCCGCTTCCGCGGACGGAAGCTCGTCATGGGCCTGTTCCTCCTGGCGACGCTCGTGCCGTCGGTCACGACCCAGGTGGCCACGTTCCAGGTGGTGTCCGCACTCGAGCTGTTCAACACCCGTGGCGCCGCGATCCTGCTCTTCATGGGGACCGACATCGTCGCGATCTACATCTTCCTGCAGTTCATGCAGTCGATTCCCGTCTCCCTCGACGAGGCCGCGATGCTCGACGGCGCGAACCGCTTCACGATCTACTGGCGCATCATCCTCCCGCTGCTGAAGCCCGCTGTCGCGACGGTGGTCATCATCAAGGGCATCGCCATCTACAACGAGTTCTACATCCCCTTCCTGTACATGCCGTCGCAGGACCTGGGGGTGATCTCCACCTCGCTGTTCCGGTTCATGGGACCGTTCGGCGCCCAGTGGCAGATCATCGCGGCCGGGACGATCCTCGTGATCATCCCGACGCTCGTCGCCTTCCTCTTCCTGCAGCGATACATCTACAACGGCCTGACCTCTGGAGCAACCAAGTGAGCATCATCGACACCGCCACCGTCCGTCCCCTGACCACCCGCCTCCTGCACGAGGGGTGGAGTCTGCGTGCGGTCGGTGGCGCGATCCCCGAGGCATTCGTCGGGACGAGCGTGCCCGCGACGGTGCCCGGCCTCGTGCACACGGACCTCCTCGACGCCGGGCTCATCCCCGACCCCTTCCTCGACCGCAACGAGCACCTCGTGACGTGGATCGGATCGACGGACTGGGAGTACCGCACCACCTTCACGTGGGAGCCGGACGGCCACGAGCGGCACGACCTCGTGTTCGAGGGACTCGACACCGTGGCGACGGTGACCGTGAACGGCTCGGTCGTCGCGACCACGCGGAACCAGCACCGCACCTACCGCATCGACGTCGGTGCCGTCCTGCGCGAGGGTGAGAACGAGCTGGTCGTGCACTTCGCCTCGCCCGTCGCGGCTGCCGACCTGGCCAGCCTCGAGATCGGCTACCGCCCCCACACCTACTCCCACCCGTTCAACGCCATCCGCAAGGCCGCGTGCAACTTCGGCTGGGACTGGGGACTGGACGCCGCTTCGTCAGGGCTCTGGAAGCCCGTGAGCCTGCAGTCGTGGTCGACGGCCCGGCTCGCCTCGGTGCGTCCGGTCGTGACCGTCGACGGCGGCGAGGGCCGGGTCGCCATGCACGTCGACGTGGAACGCGCCGGCGACGGTGACGCGCCCCTCGCGCTCACAGCGACGGTCGCCGATGCGAGCACTGATGTCGTCCTCGCGGCCGGTGCCGACACCGCCGTGGTCGAGCTCACCGTCGCGGATGCCGAACTGTGGTGGCCGCGCGGGTACGGCGAGCAGCCACTGTACGACCTCGACGTCGTGCTCAGGCAGGACGAGGCACGCCTCGGCGAGTGGTCGAAGCGGATCGGGTTCCGGACCGTCGCCGTCGAACTCGAACCCGACGCGGAGGGCACCTCGTTCCGCTTCGTCGTGAACGGCGAGGCCGTCTGGGTGCGAGGCGCCAACTGGATCCCCGATGACGCCTTCGTGACCCGCGTGGATCGCGCACGGCTCGCGCGCCGGATGGACCAGGCCGAGTTTGCGAACCTCAACCTGCTCCGTATCTGGGGCGGCGGCTACTACGAGTCCGACGACTTCTACGAGCTCTGCGACGAGCGCGGGATCATGGTCTGGCAGGACTTCCTCTTCGCCTGCGCGGCCTATGCCGAGGAGGAGCCGCTGTGGAGCGAGGTCGAGGCGGAGGCGCGCGACAACATCACGCGCATCATGCCGCACGCGAGCCTCGTGCTGTGGAACGGCAACAACGAGAACATCTGGGGCTTCGAGGAGTGGGGCTGGGAGAAGCGTGTCCAGGGCCGCACGTGGGGCATGGGCTACTACCTCGATCTGCTGCCACGGCTCGTCGCCGAGCTCGACCCGGCCGGCAACTACACCGCGGGCAGCCCATGGTCGGGAACGCCGGACATCCCGGCCAACGATCCGGACCACGGATCAGTGCACCTCTGGGAGCTGTGGAACCGCGTCGACTACCCCGCCTACCGCGACGTCTCGCCGCGCTTCGTGGCCGAGTTCGGTTGGCAGGGGCCGGCGACGTGGTCGACGATCGATCGAGCCATCTCGGACTCCCCGCTCACGCCGGAGTCGCCCGGCATGATCCACCACCAGAAGGCGACGGACGGGAACGACAAACTGACCGACGGACTCGTCGCGCACCTGCCGCTGCCGGACGACACCGAGGACTGGCACTGGGCGATGTCGCTCAACCAGGCCAACGCCGTGACCGTCGCGATCGAGCACTTCCGGTCGTGGAGCCCACGCTGCATGGGGTCGATCGTCTGGCAGCTGAACGACTGCTGGCCCGTCACGTCCTGGGCGGCCGTCGACGGCGACGAGCGCGCGAAGCCGCTGCTCTACGCCTTGCGACACGTCTACGCCGACCGGCTCGTGACCGTGCAGCCGCGAGGGGAGTCCCTCGTGGTCGCCGTGCTCAACGACGGCCCGGACGCCTGGGCGGACGACCTCGTCATCCGGCGCCTCCGGTTCGACGGGACCGAACTCGCCTCGGTGCGCGTCCCGGTCGACCTGGACCGACGCTCCTCGACGCTCGTCGAGATCCCCGAAGCGGTCGCGGTCGCGGGCTCGGCACCCGATGAAGTGCTCGTCGCCACAGTCGGGGCGGAACGCGGCTTCTGGTCCTTCGCCGAGGCACGTGATTCAACGATCCCCGCCCCTCGGTTCAGCGCCGAGGTCGCCCGCCAGGAGGACGGTTACGCCGTGACCATCACGGCCGAGTCGTTCCTTCGCGACCTCACGCTGCTCGTCGACAAGCTGGACCCGGCCGCCGTCGTCGACGACCAGCTCGTGACCCTCCTGCCGGGAGAGCGCGTGACGTTCCACGTGCGGACCGAGGTGGAACTCGGCGAGGACGAGCTCCTGTCGACCCGGGTCGTGCGCACCGCGAACCAGCTGGTCGAGGACTGGGCACGGTGACCCTGGCGGACATGACCGCCGAGCGGGATCCGTCGGGGTCGGTCGCGCTCGCGGTCGACCTCGGCGGCACCAAAGTGGAGGCCGCGCTCGTCACGGCCGAGGGCGTCGTGGTCGACGGCAGCGCGCATCGGGCGCCGACGGGGCCCGATGCAGGGCGCCGTGCACTGGAAGACGCCGTCGACCGAGTGGTCCTCGCCTCGATCGCGCACCTGCCGGACGGTTCCGCGCTCGTCGGCGTCGGCATCGGTTCGGCGGGTCCCGTCGACCTCGGCCGCGGCACCGTGAGCCCGAAGAACCTCCCGCGACTGCACGGCTTCGACCTCCGGACACACGTCGCGCGGCTGTTACCGGACGCCCCGGTGGTGGTCCGTCTCGACGGGACCTGCATCGCGCTCGCGGAGCACTGGCTCGGAGCGACCCGCGGCACCGAGAACTCGATGGCGATGATCGTCTCGACCGGTGTCGGCGGCGGGATCATCCTGCACGGGCGGTTGATCGCCGGCCGGAGCGGCAACGCCGGCCACATCGGTCAGGTGCAGATCGCCTCGCGCGTACCTGGAGAGTCCGCCGACGACGCGACGCTCGAGCGCATCGCCTCCGGACCACGGAGCGTCGCCTGGGCGCGGGCCCACGGCTGGGACGGCCGCACCGGCGAGGAGCTCGCCGTCGACGCCTCGGCGGGGGATCCCGTCGCGCGGTCCGCCGTCGTCCGTTCGGCCACCGCGGTCGGACAGGCGATCGCGAGTGCCGCGACCCTGCTCGACCTGGAGGCGGTCGCCGTCGGCGGCGGGTTCACCGCCGTCAGCACCGACTATCTCGACCTCGTCCGTGCCGCGGTGCAGGACGCCATCGTCCTCGACTACGCGGCCGGCCTCGTCGTGACCGGTTCCGCTCTCGACGGCGCGGGTCCGATCCTCGGCGCCGCAGCACTCATCCACCGACCGGAGGCACTCGGCCTCCCACCGCTCGACCCGATGCACCATCCCAGACGAAGGAGCCTGGCACGATGAATCGCACCCCCGACCCCCGCCCATCGCACCGCGACACGAGCGGCCGCCTCGCCGCCGGCATGCTCGCGGCGGCCGTCACCGCCGCACTGCTCCCGGCGCTCGCGGCGCCGGCAGCTGCCGCCCCGGCCGACTGGACCTCGCTCAACACCTCGTTCGTCGAGCGTGACGGCTCCCGCCTCGTGCTCGACGGCGAAACCTTCCGCTTCAGCGGTCCGAACATCTACTGGCTCGGTCTGGACGAGAACGTGGGCGGGGTCGACTACCCGACTGCGTTCCGCATCGCTGACACCCTCGATGCGGCGGCCAGGATGGGTTCGACCGTCGTGCGGACGCACATGATGACCTCGACGGGCCAGGACGGTGCGAACCCCCTGGCGATCATGCCGGCCCTCGGGCAGATGAACGACGAGGCGTTCGCGACGATCGACTTCGCCGTCGCGTACGCCGGCAAGCTCGGCATCCGGCTGGTGCTCCCGCTCACCGACGAGTGGGAGTACTACCACGGCGGGCATCGCGACTTCACGACCCCGTACGGGCTGACGTCGGCCGACTTCTACACCGACGAGCGGCCGATCGCCGCGTACCAGGCCTACGTCGACGCGATCCTGCAGCGGACGAACGCGCTCACCGGCGTCCGGTACACCGAGGACCCGACGATCATGGCGTGGGAGCTCGGGAACGAGTTGGAGGGGATGACCGCGCCGTGGATCGACCGGCAGGTCGCGTTCATCAAGGAACGCGCCCCGCAGCAGCTCGTCGCGGCCGGTCGTCGATTCGACATCGACCCGGACACGCTCTCGGCGCCGGGGCTCGACATCGTCGATGTGCACTACTACCCGCCCACCGCCGCACGCGTGTCCGCGGACGCGGCCACGGTCACCGCCGCGGGCAAGGTCTACCTGGCCGGCGAGTACGCCTCCACTGCTGCGAGCCCGGCGTTGCTCGAACCGCTCGTCGCCGACCCGAACGTGACCGGCATGCTGTTCTGGTCGCTGTTCGGCAACAGCGACCGTGGTGGGCTCGTCCCGCACGACGACGGGTTCACGATCCATGCACCCGGTGCGACCGATGCCGAGCGCGCCCGGGTCTCCGCGATCACCGCCTATGCCGCTGCGATCGGTGCCGTGCCGGCTGCTCCCGCCGTCGGGACACCGCTCATCACAGCGGTCGACCGCGCGGACGGCATCAACACCGTCCGATGGCGCGGGGCCGGCGGCGCGGTCTCGTACCGGCTCGAACGCTCGCTCGACGGGATCTCGTGGACCGCGGTCGACACCGGCGCGCTCCGGGCCGATGCCGGGTCCGCGACGGACTTCGCCTCGCCGACGGGAGCGGTCTACCGCGTCGTCGCGATCGACGGGGCCGGGGCCGACGCGGCGCTGTCGGACCCGGTCATGACCGAGACCGACACCCGCGTGCTCGTCGACCCGCTCGAGTCCTGGCTGCTCACCGAGGCGCACGACGGTGCGACGATCGTTCCACGCGCAGATGGGACGAGCGTGGTCGCCGCCTCCGATGGAGCCAGCGTCACCTGGAAACAGGACCGACTCTCGGCGGCGTCGTTCATCGTCTCCGGATCGGTCGTGGTCGAGTCCAGCGCTGACGGTTCAGCCTGGGTGACCGCCGCGGCCGAGGTCGGACCCGGCGGCACGGTGATCGCTCGCGATCTGGCGGGGCCGTACCTCCGGGTGACCCTCGCCGCCGACGCGACCGTGTCGCGGGCCACCATCTGGTCGGCGGTGGACGCTCCGAGCGGGCCGCCGGCGGCGTTCGCATCCGTCTCACCGGCGCCCGGCACCGTCGATGTGACCGCGACGCCGACCTTCACCTGGGAGTCGGCGGCCGGTGCGGCCTACTACCGCTTCACGCTCGCCGCGCAGGCCGACCTCGGAAACCCGGTCGTCGTCGTCGACGGTGTCGGAACCCCCTCGGTCACCCCGACGGTCTCCCTCACGCCGGGACAGCGGTACTGGTGGTCGGTCACCGCGGTCAACGGAGCCGGGACGACCGCCTCGAGCACGGGAGCGGCGGACTTCCTCATGAAGGCGCTGCCGAGCGAACCGCTCGTCGTCGAGGACTTCGAGTCGTACGCCGATGACGCCGCCTTGCAGGCTGCCTACGTGCGGAACACCGGGGGCGGCGCCGTGACACCGACGCTCACGCCGAACCCCGACACCGGCACGAACGCGATGTCGGCCGCGTACGACCTCGCCGGTCCCGGCTATGCCGGCGTCGTCCGCACCTTCCAGACACCGCAGGACTGGTGGGGCTACACCGGGCTCCAGCTCTGGGTGCAGGGGACACCGGGCGACGACGTCACCGTCCAGTTCGTGACGCGTGGGACGTACTGGGAGACGGTCGCGCCCATCGAGGGCGAGGGTTGGCAGCTGATCGAGATCCCGTTCTCGGCCTTCGCCCCACCGGCCTGGGCCGGCGAGGCGGCGTTCGACCCGACCTCCGTCACCCAGATCGGGTTCTACCTCGGTGGTGAGGGGGCAGGCACCCTGCTGGTCGACGACGTCGTCACGACGGTCGCGGCGGTGGAGCCGGAACCGGGCACGGGACAGCCGGGTGGGTCTGACGGCGCTGACCCGGTGGCGCCGACGGACGACCTCGCCCGCACCGGCCTGGACGCCACGCCCTGGATCGTCGGCGCGTTCGCGCTGCTCGCGACGGGTGGTCTGCTGCTGGTCCGCGGTCGACGGCGGGCTCTCTGATGGCGCTGCACCGCATCACCAGCGACCCCAAGCGGTACGCCTGGGGGTCGACGACGGCCATCCCGGAGCTGCTGGGGGTGCCCGCCGACGGTTCGCCCCAGGCGGAGCTCTGGCTCGGGGCACACCCTGGCAGCGTGACCGAGTTCGTCGAGCCGGGTCACGGTCGTCCCGACAGCCTCAACGACTGGATCGCGTCGGACCCCGACGCGGCTCTCGGTGGGCGCTCCAGGATGCCGTTCCTGGTGAAGCTGTTGGCCGCCGCGAGGCCGCTCTCCCTCCAGGTCCACCCCACGCCCGACCGGGCCAGGGCGGGGTTCGCGGACGAGGACCGCCGCGGCGTGCCGCTGGATGCACCGCATCGGAACTACAAGGACGCCTGGCACAAGCCGGAGATCATCGTCGCCCTGCAGGACGGCTTCCGCGCCCTCTGCGGATTCCGGGCGGTCGAGGAGTCGCGCGCAATCCTCCTGCACCTGTCCGCCTACGTCGAGGGGCGTGACCGGATGGTGCTCGAGGCGTTCGATGCGGAGCTCCGTGACGCCGGTCTGGAACCGACGGTGCGAGCGGTGCTCGAACGACGGACGCCCGGCGTGGTCGCCGCCCTGGTGACGGCCGCCGGTGTCGGCACCGGCAGCGGAGCGGTCCCGGACGCCGACCGTCGATCGCGCTGGTTGGCCGAGCGCGAGCTCATCCTGCAGCTCGCCGAAGAGTACCCGGGGGACCCCGGCATCGTCGTCGCGGCGCTCCTCAACCTCGTGACGCTGCGGGAGGGTGAGGCGTTGTTCCTGCCCGCGGGCAACATCCACGCCTACCTCTCCGGCTTCGGGGTCGAGGTCATGGCCTCGAGTGACAACGTGCTTCGCGGCGGACTGACGCCGAAACACGTCGACGTCCCGGAGCTTCTCGCGGTTCTCGATTTCGAACCGTCGCCGGTCCCGTTCGTCGAGCCGATCGTGCGAACCGGCGGTGGGGTCATGTACCCGGTGCCGGTCGACGATTTCCGGCTCGTCCGGATCGATCCCGGGACGGCGACCGACCTTGCTCGCGGCCAGGCGGCGGTGATCCTCGTGACCGGTGGTACGGCGCGGGTGGAACAGGGTGCGGACACCGTCGTGCTCGAGCGCGGGACAGCGGTGTTCGTCTCTCCGGGCCCGGAGCCGGTGACGGTGTCCACGGACGGTCGGGCCTTCGTCGCCACCGGCTGACCGGCCGACACTGTCGGTGGCTGCTGTCCGCCACATGGGGGCGTGAATCCATGCGCGGACGGTTCGTCGTGACCACAGGCGTGCGCTGCTCAAGCCGCTTCGCGTCGGATGACTCTTGACGTCGTCGACCATCCTCGTCATGATTCGAAAACGATCGACGGCAACGGGCCGCCGGCACCCTCGAGAGAGACGGCCCCGATGTCCACCACGATCTTCGTCAACCTTCCCGTCAGCGACCTGCACCGGTCACGGGTGTTCTTCGAGGCGCTCGGGTACTCGATCAACGAGGGGTTCAGCGACGAGAACGCGATCAGCGTGGTCATCAGTGACACGATCACGGCGATGCTGCTCACGCGGGAGTTCTTCGCGGAGTTCACGAGCAAGTCGATCATCGACGCCACCACGTCCACCGAGGTGCAGCTCGCTCTCAGCGCCGAGAGCAGAGCCGACGTCGATTCGATTGTCGAGAAGGCCATCGCGAGCGGGGCTACGCCTGCCGGCGAACAGGACCATGGCTTCATGTACTCGAAGAGCTTCGACGACCTCGACGGCCACCACTGGGACCTCGTCTGGATGGACCCGGAGGCGGCCGCCGGCGGCGCGCCCGAGATGACCGTCGAGGAGATGCGCGCGAACACGACGCACAGCTGAGCGCGTTGATGAGAGGATCGTCCAGCGGAGACGTCTGACACGGATGCTCGAACGAACACCGGAGGGGCCACTCATGACCACCACGCGCAGGCGCATGCTGCAGCGTCGGATCGCCGCTTGGATCACTGTCCTCGGACTGCTGCCAGCGTTCCTCGTTTCAGTCACCACGGCCATGGGGGGAGGTAGCGCTGAAGGCTACATTCTCAGTGCGGTGTTCTTTGTGATCGGCCTCGCCGGGCTCATCTGGTGGGTCATCCTTCGACGCTCGACAGACTGACCCGAGCTCGTCGAGTCCGCTCGGTGTGCCGGCGACCTCCGGCGCACGGCGATGAGCCGGCTCAAACCCCGGCGGTGTTGGCGTCCCGTGGGAGACTCATGCCAACCTGGCATCGGATGGAGAGAGCAGGCGACATGTCGAAGCGTTTTGGGAAAGCTCGATGACGGGTGGGTTGGAGCCTGCGTCGAGCATGGGCGATCGGGTGCAGCTGAAGATCCGTCGGGCCGTTCCGGCGGACGCAGGCGCAGTGCTGGCGCTCTTCGATGCAGCAATCGCATGGTTCGTGCGGATCGGCAACACGCGGCAGTGGGGTACCGAACCTGCATCTGGGCAGGAGCGCTGGATCACGCGTGTCGAGCAGTGGTGTGCCTCATCCGATGCCTGGGTCGCCGAGCATCCCACGGTCGGGGTTTGCGGAGCGCTCGTGCTGGGCGAGGCGCTCGAGTACGTGCCGGCCGCCACCGAGCCGGAGGTCTACGTCCGCGTGTTGATCGGCTCGCGCGATCCACGCGTGAAAGGCACCGGTCGCCGCTTGCTGGCATTCGCCGAGGAGCGCGCGCAGACCGCCGGGGTCGGTCGCATGCGGGTCGACTGCTACGCGGGTGGCTCGGGGGATCTCGTCCGCTTCTATGAGGCCGCTGGCTACGAGCGTGACGTGACGTTCATGGTCGGCGACGGGGCTGACGCATGGCCGGGCCAGGTGTTGTCACGGCGAGTCGATGTGGCGAACGGCCTGGTGCGATGAGGTGATGAGCGCCGGGTAACGGAGGAGGCGTGTGACACCTGCCGGGTAGAAGGGGTGATCGGTCTCGCTGATCGACACCCACCGAACCGGACTTCCCTCGTCCAGGACGTGGAGGCGGGCGTCGAGCGGTATGGCATCGATCTCGGCGGACTCGACGCCGAAGATGTGGGCGATCTCATGGCCCGGCTCACGGCGGCTTCCGCGGTTTCGCCGAACTCGATGCCGCCCCCGATCGCGCGATGGAATGCCTCGTTCTTCGCGGTGTCCAAACTGTGTACGAGCGTTGCTTGGTTGCTGACACGGGCGAACTACTTCGGTAACGCCGAACGTGCTGTCCACTCGAACGCGAACCTCGTCGTGCCGGAGTTGTTCGCTCGCAGTGAGGGCGTACCGTGGTGATCGATGTTGATTGACGTTGAGGGCGACCGCTTCTCTGTGGAGGTGCGCCTAGGCCCAGACGGACGTCGAGTCTATGACTTCTCATGGATCAACGGACCGAGTGAGCCTCCTTACGGTTTCTCTATCGGGTCGACGTCTTCATCCAGTGAGTTCTCGACGGAAGAGCTGGAGGCGAAAGTCACAGCTTTTGTCCACCACTTCTATGCCCCAGGCGGGATAGGGCCGGTCGATTTTCCGGAGTTTGTGGCATCCAGAAATCGTCAATGAACTGGAAACTGCCCGCCTCGTTGATCGCTTACATCTCGACGCGCCAGACGTTGTTCTAGCGATGCACGATGAGTCCTGGCCAGCCAGCTCGATGACCAGCGGCAAACGCTAACGCATCGTGAGGCAGACGAGCCTGAACGCATGTCGAGGCCGGCTGCCTGGGCTATCGGTGAAGATCGCTCGCACTCGCAACGCAATCAAACTGGTGAGTAAACAGTGAGGTGGGCAAGCAGTCCGATGTCGGCTAGTGCATCAAACTTTCACTCTGACCGAGGATTTGGAGCGGATGACGGGAATCGAACCCGCGCTATCAGCTTGGGAAGCTGAAGTTCTACCATTGAACTACATCCGCGTGGCGCCGGAGCGTCCTGAGTAATCGTACATGAAGAGGTGGCCTTCGTCCGGTCCCTGCGTGCGGGCACCGTTCGGCCCGTGAGTCTCACCCTCGGTCCCTGAGCTTGTCGAAGGGCGGGGTGTCGTCGTATGCCCTTCGACAAGCTCAGGGACCGGGGATTGGTGCTGGCTCAGGGACCGGGGGTTGGTGCTGGACCAGGGACCAGGACTGGTGAGGTCGTCGGGGTCGGGTCGGGGGTGCCAGGGACCTCCGGGGCGCCCGCGGCTAGGCTGGTTCACCGTTCCCCGAGCGGGACGGGATCGAGGGTGTGACGTGAAGCGCAGTGCAGGTGTCGTCGTGGCCGGCCTCGCCGCCGTTGCCGTCGCCGGGTTCGGGATCGCGAGCGCCATGGTCGCCCGGCGCGTCATCGGGGCCGGACGAGTGCACTACAGCGAGGTGTTGCCGACCTCGTCGCCGAAGACCGTACGGCTCGAACGGAACGCGGCCACGGTGCTGCCGGGACGATACGGGCTCGAGTTCGACGACGGCTCGCGGGTCATCGTCGGGCCCGTGATCGGTCGCGAGACGGCGGATGGCTCCGTGATGCGAGCTGTGGTCAGCGGCCGCGTTCCCGCAGCGGCGAACCGAGCGCGGTTCACCGGCGCGGCCGTGACACCTGCGGACCTGGGGGAGGACGAGGCGCGAGTGCCGAGGACACGGTCGGGGGCGTGGCGATTCGACGGCGATGACAGCGAGGCCCGCGACGGCACCTGGGTCGTGCACACCCACGGACTCGGGGCATCGCCACTGGCCACGCTTCGCTCCGTGCAGGCCGTGCAGCGCGCGGGAATACCGTCGCTCGTCACCTGCCTCGGGTCCGCGTTCGCCGAGCGTCGCTCCGGGGCTGACGCCACGGACGTCGACCGCGTCATCGCGGCCATCGACGACGCCGTGGCGCTCGGTGCGCGACGGGTCATCGTCTGCGGGTGGTCCTACGGTGCTGCCCTGAGCCTCGCAGCGGCACGCGAGCGACCCGATGTGGTGCAGGGCGCGATCCTCATCTCGCCGATGCTCGGCCTCAGCGAGACGGTGCTGCACGCGGCCGAGGTCGCCGGGGTGCCGCGGGTGCTGGTGCGTTCGGCGCTCGCCGTACTCTCGACGCCGGTGCTGGCGCGATCCGCCGGGGTGCGCGGCGCGGTTCCGGTCCGCGCGCTGTCCGCCGGGCCGATCGACGGTTTGCCGACGCTCGCTATCCACTCGCCCGGCGACACGACGATCCCCGTGGAGCTCACGCGGGCCGTCGCTCGGCGCTCACCGTCGTTCGAGCTCGTCGAGGTGGACGCGGCACCGCACGGGCTGGAGTGGAACGTCGCGCCGGAGGCGTTCGAAGCGGCCGTGCGGGAGTGGCTCGGGGCGCGCTGATCGGAGTGCTCCTCGGTGCCTGAGCTCGTCGAGGGGCGGGGTGAGTCCAGGCGCCCTTCGACAGGCTCAGGGACCGGGGTGGTTGGGGGAGCGGGACGGCGTACGGAGCGGGTTGGTTGCGTGGTGCCCTTCGACTGGCTCAGGGACCGGGATGGTTGGGGGAGCGGGTCGCTGTCGGTTGGGTGCGTGGTGCCCTTCGACAGGCTCAGGGACCGGGGTGGTTGGGGGAGCGGGGCGCTGGCGGTTGGGTGCGTGGTGCCCTTCGACAGGCTCAGGGACCGGCGGGGCCGGACCTACCTCGTATAGCGGTAGCGGGCCCCGGTGTGCTCTTCGGGGAGACGGTCGCCACGGCCGTGGAGCTTGTGGCGGAGACTGCCCTCGACGTACTCCTCGGGGTAGGCACCGCGCCGACGCAGCTCGGGGATGACGAACTCGACGATGTCCTCGAAGGTGCCCGGCGTGATCGCGTAGGCGAGGTTGAAGCCGTCGACGTCGGTCTCCTCCACCCACTCCTGCAGGGTGTCGGCGATCTCCGACGCACTGCCGACGATCCGCGGACCGAGCCCACCGATCGCGCCCATGCGCGCGATGTCCTTCACCTTGAACTCGCCACCCTCCTCGTTGGCCGCCTGGTAGTTGGCGACCGCCGACTGGATGGCGTTGCTCTTGACGTTGCCGATCGGCTCCTCCGGGTCGTATTGCGACAGGTCGATGCCCATCCAGCCCGACATGAACACGAGCGCACCCTCCTGCGACGCGTACTGCAGGTAGTCCTCGTGCTTCGCCTGGGCCTTTTCGCTCGTCTCGTCGGTGATGATCGTGAGCAGCGTGTAGATCTTCGCCGAGTAGCGGTCGCGACCGGCGGCCTCGAGGGCGTCTCGGATGCGGCCGACCGTCGCCTTCAACCCGGCCTTCGTCGACGCACCGACGAAGATCGCCTCCGCGTTGCCAGCGGCGAACTGGATGCCGCGCGGCGACGCACCGGCCTGGTAGATGACCGGCGTCCGCTGCGTGGACGGCTCGGACAGGTGGATGCCGGGCACCGTGTAGTGCTTGCCGAAGTGGCCGATCTCGTGGACCTTCGTCGGGTCGGTGAACACGCCCGTCTCGCGGTCTCGCACGACGGCGTCGTCCTCCCACGAGCCCTCCCACAGCTTGTACAGGACCTCGAGGTACTCGTCGGCGACGTCGTACCGCTCGTCGTGCTCGAGCTGGTCGTCGTGCCCCATGTTGCGCGCCGCACTCGGCAGGTAGCCGGTGACGACGTTCCAGCCGACCCGCCCCTTCGTCAGGTGGTCGAGCGTCGACATACGCCGCGCGAACGGGTACGGGTGCTCGTAGGCGGTGCCGGCCGTGACGCCGAAGCCGAGGTGCTTCGTCACCGCGGCCATCGCCGAAACGAGCAGGATCGGGTCGTTCACCGGCACCTGCGCGCCGTTGCGGATCGCCGCCTCGTTGCTGTCGCCGTAGACGTCGTAGGTGCCGAGGACGTCGGCGATGAAGATGCCGTCGAAGTTGCCGCGCTCGAGCAGCTGCGCCAGGTCCGTCCAGTAGGAGAGGTCCTTGTAGGTGCTCGAGCGGTCGTCGGGGTGACGCCACATGCCCGACGCCTGGTGGGCGACGCAGTTCATGTCGAAGGCGTTGAAGCGGATCTGTCGGGTCATACGCACGATCCTGCATCACGAGTCCCGGACGTCGCCTGGCAATCGGCCTCGCCCGTAACAGTGCGTCATCTGGGCGCAGCGCACTACCTGCGCGAGGTGTCCTCCGCGGCGATCGCCTCGGCGTACTCCGCGTCGCTGAGGGCACCGACCGTCGAGTGCCGACGCCCGTACCCGAGGTAGAGCGCCGCGCCGACGAGCATCCAGATGAGGAACACGATCCAGGTCGTCCCGCCGAGCGACACCATCAGCCCGAGGCACATGACGATGCCGAGCGCCGGGACCACCGGGAACAGCGGGACGGAGTAGCTGCGGTCGAGATCGGGACGCAGGCGACGCAGCAGGATGACGGAGAGGTTCACGAGGGCGAACGCGAACAGCGTGCCGATGCTCGTGGCGTCGGCGAGCTCGCCGAGCGGGATGAGGGCGGCGACCACGGCGACGACCGCTCCGACGATGACGGTCCCGGCGACGGGTGTCCCGCTGCGGCGACCGACGCGCGAGAACACCCGCGGCACCATGCCGTCCTGCGCCATCCGGTACAGGATGCGCGTCTGCCCGTAGTAGACGGTGAGCACCACGCTCGCGATGGCGATGACCGCGCCGATGGAGAAGAACAGGGCGACGATCGGCTGTCCGGTGATCTCGGTGAGGATGCCGACGAACGCGGACTCGTCGTCCGCGAAGGCGGTCCACGGCCGGGCACCGATCGCGGCGATGGCGACGAGGATGTAGACGGCGGTGACGATCACCATCGACAGGATGATCGCGCGCGGCAGGTCGCGACGTGGGTTCGTCGCTTCGTCGCCAGCGGTCGACGCCGCGTCGAAGCCGATGTAGGAGAAGAACAGCCGGCTGGAGGCTGCCGCGACACCGGCGACGCCCATGGGTGCGAGCGGTTCGAAGTTGCCGAGGGAGAACGCCGAGAACGCGATGACGACGAAGACGAGGAGCACGGCGAGCTTCACGAACACCATGATCGTGTTCGCCCAGGCGCTGTCCTTCGCGCCGCGGACGAGCAGGAGCATCGCGAGCAGGACGAGGGCCGCGGCCGGGAGGTTGATCAGGCCGTCGGCGACGCCGATCGGGTTCGCGAGTGCCGGCGGCAGTCCCAGACCGAAGACCGCGAGCGCCTCGTTCACGTACTGCCCGGCACCGACGGCGACCGCCGCGACGGAGACCCCGTACTCGAGCACGAGGCACCACCCGCACACCCAGGCGACGCCCTCACCCATGGTCGCGTAGGCGTAGGAGTAGCTGGATCCGGAGACCGGCACCGAACCGGCCATCTCGGCGTAGGACAGGGCCGACAGGAGTGCAGCGAGCCCGGCTACCGCGAACGCGATCCACACGGCGGGTCCGGCGAGCGGGACGGCGGTGCCGAGCACGACGAAGATGCCGGTGCCGAGCGTCGCGCCGACGCTGATCATCGTGAGCTGCCAGACCCCGAGCGATCGGCGGAGCGACGTCCCCGAGTCGGCGGGATCCGTCCCGAGTCGGACGAGCGGCATGCGCCGGCGCAGCTGCGCGAGGAGCGGGAGTCGGCGGTTGGTCACGGGTACCCATGGTAACCGTGGGTGCGAGGAGCGTCGGGCGCGCTCGCACTCACCCCGTCTCGGCGAGCTCGGGTCTGGTCTCGTGTCGTCGGCCGTCGGGTGTGGTCCAGGTGAGGATGCCGCCGGGACGGTGTTCGAGGTTCCAACCCGGCAAGTGTTTCAGCCGGTGATGATGTCGGCAGAGACAGGCCAGGTTGTCGACAGCTGTGGTGCCGCCGTCCTGCCAAGCGATCGAGTGGTCGAGGTCGCAGTTCCGGGCTGCTCGACCGCAGCCCGGAGCCCGACACGTGGTGTCTCGCAGGCGGACGGCACGCGCGAGATCTGCCGGTACCCGGTACTGCTCGCGGCCGACGGACACGACGGCTCCCGTTTCCGGTTGGGTGAGGATGCGGGTCATGGAGGGGGCCGTGACGGCGAGTCGGGCGGCGGTGTCGGGGTCGATCGGGCCGTAACCGTCGAGCACGCCGGGTTCGTCGGTGACGCCGAGGGTGGACAGTGCCGGGACGGTCATCTGGACGGTGGCCCGGATGCGGGCCTCGATGCCGACGGGCTCGGCGAGCAGGGGGTCGGCCCCGGCGGTGACCGCCTCCTCGGCGATCTTCGCTGCGTCGTCGAGCGGCGCGGAACCGGGGAGCCACGTGAACGTCCCGGTCGTCTCCGGGTCGACCGGGATGGGACCGACGTCGTCGTGCACCGTGCCGGCGACGGCGAGCGACGCGAGGGCGTCGGCACGCAGCTGGGCGAGTGTGCGGGTGTCGCCGGCGATCCGCGCCGGGACCGCGACGGCGTCGAGGCGGTTCCTGATCGCGTGCGCCAGCGGGGCCGTGGTGAACAGGTGCACCCAGGCCATGCCGTCGGCAGCGGCTTCGAGCTCGACACGGCGGTCGGTGATCGAGCGCGTGCGTCGGGCGGTGATCGATTCGGGGTGCAGCCGCTCCCGCACGACCCTCGCGCGCTGACGCAGGCGTGCGGTCGTCGAGCGGCGGGCCACCGGCAGCACCTGCTCCAGGAACACCGCGCGGCCCTCCACCGGGACGTCGCGCATCTGGTCGGTGATCGCGCGGGCGTGACCGCCGCTGATGGAACCCTGCGCGAGCGCCTCGAGCACGCTGGGTGCGTGGTGGACGAGCGCCTCTGCGTCGCCGACCCGCGCCTGGAGCGTCGGCTCGGACATCCTCGTGGCGATCGCGAGCGACGCGCACATCGAGCGCCTCGCGAGGTCACGGGCGTCGGTCGAGGTGGTGCTCGCGGAGACGAGTGCGGACGCGGTGGCGTCGGCATACGCGAAAGCCTCGGCGAGGAGCCGCGCCTCCTCGGCGTCGAGCGCCGAGCGTCGGCGGGCGAGATCGACGAAGCGGTCGGTGAACGACACCATCCGAGCCGCGAAGGCATCGCTCGGGTGTTCCGGGTGCTCCGGATACCCCGAGCGCTCGTGCACCTCGGGGCCCTCGAACGTGGCGGTCTCGGTCATGACTCCAGTCCAACATGGACCACTGACATTCGAGATGATCACGAGGATCCGGGCCGCTCGGACCCGCCCATCGCCTCGCACAGACGACCGCCGAACACCAGGGCGAGCCCGCCGTCGCCCGTGGCTCGTACGATGAGCGGGTGGGTATGCGTTCGCTGCTGAGTCAGCTGGCCGGGGGAGTCCGAGGAGCGGCGCCGGAGGGCGTCGACGAGCAGGCGGTCGTCCGCCTCAATGCGGAACGGCCCGTGCGCGAGGTGCTCGAGCTGGCCGGCCGGATCGGCGAGTCGATGCTGGCACTCGGAGCAGCAGCGGCCGAGGTCACCGACGCCATCCGCCGGGTGTGCCGCGCGTTCGACCTCGAATGCCAGGTCGACCTCACCTTCACCTCCATTCTCATCGCGCACGACGGGTCCGAGCTGTCGCCGGGCGTCACCGTGCTCCGCGTGGTCCGCTCGCCCTCCGCCGACTTCGACCGCCTCGCTAAGGTCGTCGTGGTCGCCGAGGGCATCACCAACCGATCCGAACCGATCATGACGGTCACCGACGTCGCCCGCGACGACGAGGCCGACCTCCGCGACGAACTGCACGCCCGCCTCGGCGCCGCCCACCGCGACCTCGACCGCATCCTCACCGCAAGACGGACCTACCGCCGCGGCTTCGTCACCGTGCTGCTGTCGACCATGGCGGCGGCCGTCGCCGTCCTCCTCGGGGGTGGCGTCGTCTCGATGCTGCTCGCCGCCGCCACCACCGCGCTCATCGACAGCGCCTTCCGCGCACTGAACGTCTGGAAGCTGCCGGTCTTCTTCCTCCAACTCACCGGGGCGGCCATCGCCACGACCGTCGCCGTCCTCATCTCGATCCTCAGCCCCTACGTCCCGGACGACCTCTCCGCCCTGCCGCCGGCCCTCATCGTCGCGTCGGGCATCGTCGTCCTCCTCGCCGGGGCATCCTTGGTGGGAGCTGCCGACGACGCGATCAACGGGTTCCCCGTCACCGCGAGCGGACGGCTCGTCGAGGTGATGCTCCTCACCATCGGGATCGTGGTCGGCATCGGTGGCGTCCTCGACCTCGCCCGGCGCCTCGGTATCTCCCTCGTCCTCTTCGACCTCCCGGTGAGCCCGTGGCCCGTCGCCGTGCAGATCGTCGGCGCGGCCGTGGCCTCCGCCGCCTGGGCGATGGCGTCGCAGGCGGCCCTCCGTGCAGCGTTCTTCGCCGGGGTCACCGGCGCGATCGCGTTCTCCGTCTTCGTGTTCGTGTCCGGCAGTGGCGTCGCGCCCGCCGCAGCCAGTGCGCTCGCCGCGCTCATCATCGGCTTCGCCGCGGAGGCGCTCGGCCCGCGGCTGCGCATCCCGGCGATCATCCTCACCATCTGTGGGATCGTGCCGCTGCTGCCCGGGCTCGCGATCTACCGCGGCATGCTCGCGCTCGTGAACGGCGAGCAGGGTTCCGAGGGGGTCGAACAGCTGCTGCAGGCGGGCCTCACCGGCCTCGCGCTCGCCGCCGGCGTCACGCTCGGCGAGATCCTCGCGCGCCGCACGGGCGTCTCCGGCCGCGTGCTGCTGCCCGGGTACATCCGGCGCTCCAAGCGCCACCCGCGCTGAGCGGAACGACTCAGGGACCGGTAGGCGAGGCCGTCCGCTGCCGCTCCTGCGGCTTCGCCGCGGACGTCAGGAACGACGCCAGCACGACGACGGCGAGCACGACGATCATCGCGCCGCGCAGACCGAAGTGCTCCCCGAGGAACCCGAGCAACGGCGGCCCGACGAGGAACGCGACGTAGCCGGCCGAAGCGACGGCGCCGACGGTCGTCGTCGGATCGTCGCTCTCACCCGCGGCCGAGAGGGTCACCGGGAAGCCGAGCGCCGCGCCGAGCCCCCACAGCAGGACCGCAAGCCCCGCGACGAGCACACTGTCGGAGAACACGACGAGCGCGATCCCGACCGCCGACACCAGCGCGCTCACCCGCAACACGTTGGCCTTGCCGAAGCGGGTGAGGAGTGGTTCGCCGGCGAAGCGACCGATCGTCATGGCGAGCGCGAACCCGGCGAAGACGATCGATCCGACGGCCGCTGTGGTGCCGTGCCCGTCGACCATGATGAGCGGCAACCAGTCGCCGGCGGCGCCCTCGGCCAGCGCGAGGGCGAGCACGATGAGCCCGAGGAAGATCACGCGCTGCTGCCGCCACACCGCGAGCTGCGCACGGATCCCGGGGGAGCCGGCACCCGTGTCCGACTGTCGTCCCGTCTCGGCGGGGATCTTCGGGATCGCCCACAGCAGCGCCACCAGGGCGACGGTCGCGACGATCAGCAGATGGATCATCACCGGGAAGGCGATCGCCGTGAGCGCGATGCCGGCCACGGAGCCGATGACGGACCCGAGGCTGTAGCAGCCGTGGAGCACGGGCAGGATGGACCGCCCGGACAGCTGCTCGATCATCGCGCCCTCGATGTTGATCGCGATCTCGGCGAGGCCGAAGCCCAGACCGATGCCGATCAGCCCGAAGAAGACGCCGACGCCCTGCCCGGCACCCGCCATGAGGGCGAGCAGGGCGAGCCCGATGACGAACGCCGCCCCGCCGATGATGATCGGACGACGCGCACCGAACCGACGGACGAGCGCCGCGGACGACAGGATGCCCGTCATCGACCCGACGGAGATGCCGAAGAGGATGAGTCCCATCTCGGCGGTGCTCGCGTGGACGAGGTCGCGGACGGCGGGCGTCCGGACGATGAAGGACGACAGGCCCACGCCGACGGTGAGCATGAAGACGAAGATCGCCCCGCGCCGCCGCCGA
Organism: Plantibacter sp. T3; assembly: GCF_902506515.1. Taxonomy (NCBI): domain Bacteria; kingdom Bacillati; phylum Actinomycetota; class Actinomycetes; order Micrococcales; family Microbacteriaceae; genus Plantibacter; species Plantibacter sp. T3. The sequence goes on from NZ_LR733286.1 coordinate 1,198,075, forward strand.
AGAGGGGCGGACAGCGCGGGGCGGGGGTTCGCCTGACCGGCGCGAGCACTCATGCTCCGAGCCTAGAGGCGGTGATGCGGTGTGACGGGCGTGTTGCTAGCCCGACGGGTTCTCGACGGGGTCGCCCTCGGCGTCGGTCCCCGTCTCGGGGTCGACCTCCTCGGGCTTCGGCACGTCGTGCTTCACGTCGTCGTCGTGCGTGTGCGGGGGACCGGGGCGGGGGCCGTCACTTGACATCGCCACGCCATCCCTGTCCGGTCTGGCCCTCGGTCTCGACGAGCTGCTTGAAGTTGCCGAGGTCCTTCTTGACTGCATGGCCGGCCACTCCGACAGCTGAGCCGAGGTGCTCGAGGAGGCCCTTGGGCTCCCAGTCCAGCTGCACGGTGACACGCGTCTTGGCGTCCTCGAGGCGGTGGAAGGTGACGACGCCGGCGTGGTCCGCCTCGCCGCCGGTGCTGTTCCAGGCGACGCGCTCGTCGGGGTGCTGCTCGGTGATCTCCGCCTCGAAGGTGCGAGTCTGTCCGGCGACGCTGACCGTCCACTCCGTGAGGGTGTCGGTGACCTGCGTAATGGAGTCGACCTCGTCGAGGAACTTGGGGAAGTCCTCGAAGCGGGTCCACTGGTTGTAGGCGACGGAGACGGGAACGTCGACGTCGATGGTTTCGATGACCTGGGTCATGGGCGCCATCCTCTCTGGTTCTGCGGTACCTGCATGGGTCTCGTCCGGAAAGCCCGGACGCGACTGCGACGGTACGCGTGCAAGCTGCGATTCCGGGGGCATGGCCTCGGGCGCTGCAACCTGTTACCCTGCCCCGCTCGACGCGAGCGCTCGCTCAGAGCTGGAAGCGGTACCCCATGCCGGCCTCGGTGAGCAGGTGGCGGGGGGTGGCGGGCTCCGGCTCGAGCTTCTTCCGCAGCTGCGCGATGTAGAGGCGCAGGTAGCCGGTGTCGGTCACGTGCGTCGGACCCCAGATCTCCGTAAGCAGCATCTGTCGGGTCACGAGCTTGCCGGCGTTCCGGATGAGCAGCTCGAGCACCTGCCACTCCGTCGGCGTCAGGCGGACGGTGGCCGGGGACGCACCAGGAGTCTGCCTGGTGACCTGCTTCGCGGCGAGGTCGACCACGATGTCGCCGAACCGCACGGTGGGTTCGGCCTCGGCGCCAGGGACCCGCCGGGTGAGCGCACGGATCCTGGCGAGCAGTTCGTCGATCGCGAACGGCTTGGTCACGTAGTCGTCGGCTCCGGCGTCGAGCGCCTCGACCTTGTCGGTCGAGCCGGCACGACCGGACACCACGAGGATGGGCGCGTCGGTCCAGCCGCGGAGGCCCTCGATCACCTGCCGCCCGTCGAGCCCCGGCATGCCGAGGTCGAGCAGGTACAGGTCGGGCCGGTGCGTCGTCGCCGCGTTGAGCGCAGCGGTCCCGTCCTCGGCCGTGATGATCTCGTAGCCGCGGGCGGTGAGCGTGATGCGCAGGGCCCGGAGGATCTGCGGGTCGTCGTCGGCGATCAGGATCTTCATCGAGCGGTCCCCTCCTGATCACGTGCCGCCGGCAGTGACACCACCATGGTGAGGCCCCCACCCGGCGTGTCCTCCGGTTCGAGTGTGCCACCCATCCCCTCGACGAAGCCCTTCGACAGCGCGAGTCCCAGGCCGAGACCCGTGAGGTTGTCGGTGTCGCCGAGCCGCTGGAAGGGGACGAACACGTCCTCCCGCCGGTCGGGTGCGATGCCCGGGCCGTGGTCGACGATGCGGATCTCGACGGCGTCGCGGAACCCGCTCGTCGCGATCCGGACCGGGGTGTCGTCTGGGCTGAAGCGCTGCGCGTTCGTCAGGAGGTTCACGATGACGCGCTGCAGGAGGCCGGCGTCCGCGAGGACGGGTGGAAGATCGGGCGCGAGGTCGAGCTCGGCGTCGTGCGGCCCGATACCGAGCTCGTCGAAGGCCGGCAGGATCGCGTCCTCGACGTCGATCGGCGCGACGGTCACGGCGAGGACACCTGCCTGGAGACGACTCACGTCGAGCAGGTTCGTGACGAGGGCCGCGAGGGTGCGCAGGCTGTCGTCCGCGGTCTCGAGGAGGTCCTGGCGGTCAGCCGTGGTGAGTTCGACGTCGGTCGCGCGCAGACCGGTGACGGCGGCGGTCGCGGCGGCGAGGGGGCGCCGGAGGTCGTGACTGACCGCCGAGAGCAGCGCGCTCCGCACCCGGTCTGTGGCAGCCAGCGGGCCGACCTCCCGGGCGGTGGCGCGCAGATCGGTGTGTTCGAGCGAGGCGTCGAGCTGCGCTGCGATGACGGCGAGCAGGCGGCGGTCGGACGCGGCGAGCACCCCGCCGTGCAGTTCGAGTACCGCGCGGGTGCCGATCGGGATGCTCGTGAAGTCGCCGCCGCGGGTCGGTTCGCCGTCGACCGCGAGGACCTGCTCACCCGCGACGAGGCGCACCCCGGCGAGCGAGAAGGACTCGCGGGTCCGGCTGACGAGCGCCTGCAGGGCGCCCTCGCCGCGGAGCACGCTGCCCGCGACCGTCGCGAGCAGCTCGGACTCCGCGGCCGCGCGCCTCGCCGTGCGAGCCCGTCGCGCCGAGAGGTCGACGACCCCGCTCACGATCACGGCGATGACGACGTACAGCACGAGCGCCACGAGGTGCGCCGGATCGTCGATCGTCACGGTGTAGAGCGGTTGGACGAAGACGAAGTCGAGCGTGACGCCCGACAGGACGGCAGCGAAGACCGCCGGCCAGAACCCGCCCACGAGCGCGACGAGCACGACGAGCAGCTGGTACGACAGCACCTCGCTCGTGATCGACTCCTCCGTGCGGGCGAGGTGGAGGAGCCAGGTGACGAGCGGCCCGCCGATGAGCGCGAGCGCGAAGCCCGCGATGTGGCGCCGTGCGCTCAGGGCGCCACCGAGCTTCGGCAGCCGGAACCGTCCGCCGGCCGCTTCGTGGTTCACGATGTGGACGTCGATGTTGCCCGACTCGCGGATGACCGTGTTGCCGATGCCGGGCCCCGTGACCGCGGCGGACAGGCGACTGCGCCGGCTGACACCGATGACGAGCTGCGTCGCGTTCGCCGCCTTCGCGAAGTCCACGAGCGCACGCGGCACGTCGTCGCCGACGACCTGGTGGAAGGTGCCGCCGAGGGTGTCGACGAGCGCCCGCTGCTGCGCGAGCGCGCCGGGGTTCGCGGTGCGGAGGCCGTCCTGCGTCGTCACGTGCACCGCGATGAGCTCGCCACCGGAGGAACGGGCGGCGATCCGGGCGCCGCGTCGGAGCAGGGTCTCGCCCTCCGGGCCGCCGGTGAGGGCCACGACGACCCGCTCACGCGCCTCCCAGGTGCTGTCGATGCCGTGCTCGGCGCGGTAGTCGCGCAGGGCGGAGTCGACCTCGTCCGCCAGCCACAGCAGCGCCAACTCGCGCAGTGCCGTGAGGTTGCCGAGGCGGAAGTAGTTGGACAGTGCGGCGTCGATCCGCTCGGCCGGGTAGACCCGGCCGCCGGCGAGCCGGTCGCGGAGGGCCTGTGGAGCGAGGTCGATGAGTTCGATCTGGTCGGCCGCCCGCAGCACGGCGTCGGGGATCGTCTCCCGCTGCGGCGCCCCGGTGATCTGCCGGACGACGTCGTTCAGCGACTCGATGTGCTGGATGTTGACCGTCGAGAGCACGGAGACGCCGGCGGCGAGCAGGGCCTCGACGTCCTGCCAGCGCTTGTCGTTCGTGGAGCCGGGGGCGTTCGTGTGGGCCAGTTCGTCGACGAGCGCGAGTCCGGGGCGGCGTGCGAGGACGGCCTCGAGGTCCATCTCGTCGAGCGTCACGCCCCGGTGCTCGACGCCCCGACGCGGCAGCGTCTCGAGCCCCTCCGTCAGGGCGGCGGTCGCGGCCCGACCGTGGGTCTCGACGACCGCGACGACCACGTCGACGCCCTCCCCGGCGAGGCGGTGCCCCTCCTCGAGCATGGCGTAGGTCTTGCCGACCCCGGGGGCCGCGCCGAGGAGCACCCGGAGTCGTCCGCGCTGCATGGTGTTCAGTTCTCCTGGAGCATGGCGCTCCGCCTGCCGACCCCGGGGGCCGCGCTGTGTCGTCCGCGCTGCATGGTTATCCGTCCAGTCCTGCCACGGCGAGGTTGAGCTGCAGGACGTTGACCGTGGACTCCCCAAGGTAGCCGAGGTCGGGGCCCTGCGTCAGGCGCTCGACGAGGGCACGGACCTGGCCCTCGTCGAGGCCGCGCTCGGCGGCGACACGGGGCACCTGCAGCAGCGCGTAGGCCGGGCTGATGTGCGGATCGAGACCGGACGCGGAGGCCGTCAGCGCGTCGGCGGGGATGCTCGACGGATCGACGTCCTCGAAGGCGGCGATGGCCGCGCGGCGCTCCTCGATCGAGGCGACGAGGTCGGTGTTCTCCGGCCCGAGGTTGCTGCCGCTCGACGCGCCACCGTCGTAGCCGTCGCCGGCCGCCGACGGACGCGACTGGAACCACTGCGGCAGCGGCTTGCCGTCGGCGTCGGTGAACGACTGCCCGATGAGCGCTGAGCCGACCGTCGTGCCACCCTCGGTGACGGCGGATCCGTTCGCCTGCCAGGACATCGTCGCCTGCCCGATGCCGGTGACGATGAGGGGGTATCCGACGCCGAGGACGACGGTGAGGGCGAGCATGGCCCTGATGGCGACCCAGTACTGGGCGATGCCGCTGCGGGATGCACTCATGATGTTCTGTCTGCTTTCGTGTGCTGGGGGTGCGGTGCTGGGGTGAGGGGACGGGGTCCGGCTAGAAGCCGGGGATCAGGGTGACGACGAGGTCGATCAGCTTGATGCCGATGAACGGCGCGATCACGCCGCCGAGTCCATAGACCAACAGGTTGCGGCTGAGGACCTTCGAGGCGCTGAGCGGTCGGTACTTCACGCCGCGGAGGGCCAGCGGGATCAGGATCACGATGATGATCGCGTTGAAGATGATCGCCGAGAGGATCGCCGACGCGGGGGAGTGCAGCTGCATGATGTTGAGCAGTGCGAGCCCCGGGAACACCCCGGCGAACATGGCCGGGATGATCGCGAAGTACTTGGCGACGTCGTTCGCGATCGAGAACGTCGTGAGCGCGCCTCGCGTGATGAGCAGCTGCTTGCCGATCCGGACGATGTCGATGAGCTTGGTCGGGTCGGAGTCGAGGTCGACCATGTTGCCGGCCTCCTTCGCAGCGGAGGTGCCCGTGTTCATCGCGACACCGACGTCGGCCTGTGCGAGCGCCGGAGCGTCGTTCGTGCCGTCACCGGTCATCGCGACGAGGTTGCCACCCTCCTGCTCCTTGCGGATGAGTTCGAGCTTCTGCTCGGGCGTCGCCTCGGCCAGGAAGTCGTCGACTCCGGCCTCGGCGGCGATCGCCTTCGCGGTGAGCGGGTTGTCACCCGTGATCATGACCGTGCGGATGCCCATGGCGCGCAGCTCGGCGAACCGCTCCGCGATGCCGGCCTTGACGACGTCCTTGAGGCGGACGACGCCGAGCACCCGCGCGGTGCCGCTGGTGTCGGTCTGCGCGACGACGAGCGGGGTGCCGCCGCCGGCGGACACCGCCTCGACGTGCTCCTGGAGCTCGGCGCGGGTCGCCTCGGCGAGGGGGCCGAACGACTCCACCCAGGCCAGCACGGCCGAGCCTGCGCCCTTGCGGATCTGTGCGCCGTCCGGCTGGTCGAGGCCGCTCATGCGGGTCTGCGCCGTGAACGGGACGATCTCGCCTGCCACGGACCCGTCCAGGTGGATGCCCCGCTCGGCCGCGAGGTCGACGATCGACTTGCCCTCGGGCGTCGGGTCGCTGAGCGAGGACCGGGCTGCGGCCTGCGCGAGTTCCTCCGGCGTGACACCGCGGAGGGCGATGAACTCGACCGCCTGGCGGTTGCCGTAGGTGATGGTGCCGGTCTTGTCGAGCAGCAGGGTCGTGACGTCGCCGGCGGCCTCGACCGCGCGGCCGGACATCGCGAGCACGTTGCGCTGCACGAGTCGGTCCATGCCGGCGATGCCGATGGCCGAGAGTAGGGCGCCAATGGTCGTCGGGATGAGGCAGACGAGCAGGGCGATGAGGACCGGGACGCTGACGGGAGCCGCCGCATACGAAGCGATCGGGTTGAGCGTCAGCGCGACGACCACGAAGACGATCGACAGGCTCGCGAGCAGGATGTTGAGCGCGATCTCGTTCGGCGTCTTCTGCCGCGCCGCACCCTCGACGAGGCCGATCATGCGGTCGACGAAGGTCTCGCCGGGCTTCGAGGTGATGCGGACGACGATGCGGTCGGACAGCACGCGGGTGCCGCCGGTGACGGCACTGCGGTCGCCGCCGGACTCGCGGACGACCGGGGCCGACTCGCCCGTGATCGCCGACTCGTCGACCGAGGCGATGCCCCAGACGATGTCGCCGTCGCCCGGGACGAGCTCGCCGGCGGTCACCACGACGACGTCGCCGAGGGTGAGGTCGGCCGAGGAGACCTGGCCGATGGCGGCGTGCTCCGCGGACGGATCCGCCGAGCCGTCGTAGTCCGTGACCTGGTTCGCCATGGTCGAGGTGCGCGTCTTGCGGAGGCTGTCGGCCTGCGCCTTGCCGCGTCCCTCGGCGACGGACTCAGCGAGGTTCGCGAAGACGACCGTGAGCCACAGCCAGATCGCGATGCCCCAGGTGAACGACGCCGGCACGGCCGAGCCGCCGGACTCCTGCGCACCACCGAGGAACGGTTCGGCGATCGCGAGGACGGTGGTCAGTGCCGCGCCGACCTCGACGATGAACATGACCGGGTTCTTGACCATGAGCCGCGGGTCGAGTTTGCGGAAGGCGCCCGGGGTCGCGGCGAGCAGCTGTGCCGGACCGAACGCGGCCTTCGCGGGCTCGTGGTGGTGGTCCTGCTCCTGCTCGGGTTCCGCCGGGGCGGGAAGCGTGTGCGTGGTGGACATGGTTTATGACAGCCCTTCCGCCAGGGGACCTGGCGCGAGTACGGGGAAGGAGGTGAGTGCGGTGATGATCACGCGGTGTGCGTCGTGGACGTGGCTCATGACAGCCCTTCCGCCAGGGGACCTGGCGCGAGTACGGGGAAGGAGGTGAGTGCGGTGATGATCACGCGGTGTGCGTCGTGGACGTGGCTCATGACAGCCCTTCCGCCAGGGGACCCAGCGCGAGTACGGGGAAGTAGGTGAGTGCGGTGATGATCACGGCGACACCGGTGAGGAGGCCGACGAACTGCGGCCGGTTGGTCGGGAGCGTTCCGGCGGTCGACGGCACCCGGTCCTGTGCGGCCAGCGAACCGGCGAGCGCGAGGACGAGCACGATCGGGATGAAGCGGCCGAGGAGCATCGCGACACCGAGGGCCGTGTTGAACCACGGGGTGTTCGCCGTGAGGCCCGCGAACGCGGAACCGTTGTTGTTCGCGGCGGAGGTGAAGGCGTAGAGGACCTCGGACAGGCCGTGGAGGCCCGGGTTCCAGATCGACGTCGTCTCCACGTCCGAGCGGACGCCGGGGATGGCGAAGCTCAGTGCGGTGCCGGCGAGCACGAGGGTCGGCGTCACGAGGATGTACAGGCTCGCGAGCTTGATCTCCCGTGGGCCGATCTTCTTGCCGAGGTACTCCGGGGTCCGGCCGACGAGCAGCCCACCGATGAACACGGCAATGACGGCGAGCACGAGCATGCCGTACAGGCCTGAGCCGACGCCGCCGGGGGCGATCTCGCCGAGCATCATGTTGATCATCGGCATCATGCCGCCGAGTGCCGTGTAGGAGTCGTGCATCGAGTTGACGGCACCCGTCGAGGTGAGCGTCGAGGTCGAGCCGAACAGCGTCGAGGCGAAGACACCGAAGCGCTGCTCCTTGCCCTCCATCGCGCCGCCGGCCGCCATCGGTGCTGCACCGAGGCCGCGGGCTTCGAGCGCCGTGAGGATCGAGAACGAGGCGAGGAAGATGACGCCCATGACCGCGAGGATCGTGTAGCCCTGCTTGTGGTCGCCGACCATGCGGCCGAAGGTGCGCGGCAGGGAGAACGGGATCGCGAGCATGAGGATGTTCTGGACGAGACTCGTCCACGCGGTCGGGTTCTCGAAGGGGTGCGCGGAGTTCGCGTTGAAGAACCCGCCGCCGTTCGTGCCGAGGAGCTTGATGGCCTCCTGCGAGGCGACCGGTCCGCCGGGGATGGTCTGCGTCGCACCCGTGATGGTCGTCACGTCGGTGAAGCCGTTGAGGTTCTGGATGGTCCCGCCCGCGATGAGCACGACCGCCATGACGACGGAGAGCGGCAGCAGCACGCGGAGGGTGCCGCGGGTGAGGTCGACCCAGAAGTTGCCGATGGTGCCGCTGCGGCGACTCGCGAACCCGCGGACGAGGGCGATGGCGACGGCGATGCCGACGGCGGCGGAGACGAAGTTCTGCACCGCGAGGCCAGTGAGCTGCACGGTGTACCCCATCGTGACTTCGGGGGAGTACGACTGCCAGTTCGTGTTGGCGACGAACGACGCTGCCGTGTTGAACGACAGGCCCTCGGGGACGGCGGGGAGGCCGAGTGCGAAGGGGAGGACGGCCTGCGCACGCTGGAGGGCGTAGACGAACAGGACGCCGACGAGCGAGAAGGCGAGCACCCCGCGGAGGTAGGCCTGCCAGGTCTGCTCGGAGCGGGCGTCGACACCGATCACGCGGTAGAAGCCGCGTTCGACGACGAAGTCCTTGCTCGAGGTGTAGACCCGGGCGAGGTACTCACCGAGCGGACGGTAGAGCAGCACGAGGACCAGGACGAGGGTCGAGACCTGGAGGATCGCGAAGAGGGTCTGCATCAGAACCTCTCGGGTTTCACGAGCGCGTACACGAGGTACACGACGGCGGCGACGGCCAGGACGGCGGCGAGGAGTTCGAAGACGATCACAGTCTCTCCACTCCCCGGGCGACGAGGCCGACCAGAGCGAACACGGCGATGACGCCGAGCACGTAGACGAGGTCGAGCAAGAGGACTCCAGTGGGTGCGTGGTGCGGGTGCGTGGTACTGCGTCCCGTTCGGGACAGCTCAGAGCCAACACCCGTCAGCGACCTCCGACGGCGGTCCTCACGGTTTCCATACGCCTTCCGCGTGGATCCTCACGACCTCCCTACGGGGTGGTGTTGTCCACAGGCCGAATGCCGCCAGGCTCCTCGGCACGTCTCCGTCCGTTACGCTGGAGTCATCATGATCAGCCCGTTGCCGAAAGGCGCGGGCTGATTTTCTGTTCGGGCGTCGAACCCGGGGCTCGAACGCCCACGCGCGGGCGGGATTGTCGCGGGTGATCGTCGACACCGTTTCGGCGCCGAGGGCCCGCCCCAGCTGCGGTACGACGGTCGTCAGGAGCGCCGCCGGACCGTCCTCCTCCGGCCGAGCGCGGGAGGTGGACGTGGTCGTGTCGGCGCCGAGGAGCAGTGCGGGCAGATGCCCGTCGTCGATGAGGGCTTCGAGGATCCGCGCCAGTCGAGCGGGGTCCATCGGATGAGCCGGCGATGGCGTGTCGAGGCACACCCACGCGCCGGAGCGGGCCGCCTCGAGGATCTGCTCGAGGTGAGGGTTCCGGCCGAGATGTCCGAGGACGATGGACCTCGGGTCCACCTCGTCGGCATCCAGCGCCGCCAGGACGAGGTCGGCCGCCGCTCCCTGCTCGAGGTGTACCGCGATCGGTACACCGGTGGCGTGATGCGCCATAGCGGCGGCCCGCAACGCGTCCCGCTCGTCCTCGGCGAGGCGGTCGGGGCCGACACCGATCTTGATCAGTCCGCACCCGTGCCGGTCGACGTCGTCGATGAACGCCGCTGCGAGCTCGTCGGCCGAGCGCGTGGGTTCCGCAGCGCCGGCGGGGTAGACGCGTCGCAGATGTCGTCCGGTCGCCGCCACGACGTGGACCCCTGTCGACGCACTGATCCGCCGGAGTGCCGGGAGGCCGCGTCCGAGACCTCGAGGCGTCCACTGGACGACGGTCCTGCCGCCCGCCGCCGCGAACCGCTCGACCGCGGTCGTGGCGTCAGGCTCCTCGACGAGGTCCTCACCGGCCAGGACCGGTGTCCGCAGGAAGAGGTGGTCGTGGGAGTCGACCACGCCCGCCGTGGCCGGGTCGATGTCGCCGCGCACCGTGCGGATCACCCGGGTCTCGAGTCGCACCCGGGTCATCGGGCGTCGGCGTCGAGGTCGGTCGCCGGTGGTTCGGCCGCCGGCTCGCGGAGGAGTCGCAGGGCCGCCATCACCCGGGGCAGCCCGACATACGGCACGAGGTGGACGAGCGCCTCGGCGAGCTCCGTCCGGGTCATCCCGATCCGGAGCGACGTCGTGAGGTGACCGCTGAGTTGCGGGTCGACGCCACCGAGCGCCGTCAGCGCGCCGATGATGAGCAGTTGTCGGTCGCGCGGCGTCAGGCCCTCGCGCTGGTACGTCCCACCGAACACGGCGCCGACGATCCACTCGTCGAAGCCCGGCGCAGCCGCATCGACCGTCGCGCGCCAGGCGGCGGTCGTCGTCTCGTCCTGCAGCTCCGCCAGTCGTTCGCGGCCGGCCGCCACATCGAACACCTCGTGCATCGTCTCTCCCCGCATCGTCGCTCCCTCGCTCGTCCCTGGTGTAACGGTTGACACGTTACACTCGAACCATGACGACCGAGACCGACTTCCGCTTCGACGGCGGAGCCACCTGGCTGAACCTGCTCGCCACGCAGGGACAGAGCTTCGGAACGCGGCCGGTGGAGCGGATCGGGACGCCCGAGGCGGCGCATCGGTGGCTCGGCCTGGTCGGGTTCGGTGTGGATGGCGAGCTGAGCGCCGACGACCTCGACCGCCTCGTGCGGCTGCGGGAGTCACTCCGCGAGCTGGCGATGGCGTCGGTCGCCGGGCGCGAACCGGCCCCGGATGATCTCGCGCAGGTGCGTGGGCACGCGTCGAGGTCGGCCGGAGCGCTGTGGAGCGGTCCCGCTCCGGATGGCGTCCCGCTCGACGCGGCGCTCGCCGCGATCGCCATCCAGGCGCTGGTCATGCTGCAGGGGCCGGACCGGGAGCTGTTGCGTCAGTGTGCCGAGGTCGACTGCCGCTGGGTGTTCCTCGACACCTCGGGTCGGCGTCACTGGTGCCCGTCGCCGGCCTGTGCCAGTCGGGGTCGGGTCCGCGCCCACCGTGCGCGGCAGGGGGGTTCTCGCGCCGGATGACCCGGCGCCCATGGGCTCATCCCGCTGCGTCGGTCACGACGGGCCGTCACTCCGGTGGCGGGCCATCCCGTCGCGGAGGGCGACGAGGTGGGTGCGGCTGCGGTCGAACGCCGCGGTGGCATCGCGATCGGCGACCGCCTGCACGATGTGCTCGTGGACGAGCTGGTCGTGGTCCGTTCCCGGCTCGCCGCTGAGGCGGAGCATCTGGATCATCGCCTCGCGGCTGCGCTCGGCGAAGGTGTCGAACAGTTCGGTCAAGATCTCGTTCCCGCTCGCGGCGACGATGCTCCGATGGAGTGCCGTGTCGGCGTCGACCCGCCCCTCGATGGTCGCGCGATCGGCGTTCCGATGTGCCAGCGCCCCGCGGATGGCGGCCAGGTCGGACGCCGTGTGGCGTTGCGCGGCGAGGGCAGCCGCCTCGCACTCGATGGCGATGCGTGCCTCGACGACCGAGCCGATCGCGGTCCGCAGGACGAGCGCATCCCAATCCTGGACCGGCGTGCGCGCCTGGAGGAAGTTCCCCGATCCCTGCCGGGTCGACAGCACGCCCTGGCCGGCCAGCTGGCGGATCGCCTCGCGCATCGTCGAGCGGCCGACGCCGAGCTGCGGTGCCAGGGTCGTCTCCCCGGGCAACTTCTGGCCGATCTCCCACTCGCCGGCCTGGATGCGCTGCAGGAGCAAGCGTGCGACCTGGTCGGAGAGCGATTCGCGGTGCACCGTGTCCATGACTCGATCATAGTCCTCAGCTTGTCTGACAAGTTGTGTTAGCGTTGCCGCGTGATCCCCGCAGACTCCCGACTCTCCACCCCCGCCGGCCCCGTTCCGTCCTCCGCGCCGAGCTGGAACCGACAGCGGCACTCCCAGATGCCGTCCCATCGCTACCAGGACCTGTACTCGCGGGTGGACGTCCCCCTCCTCGACCGCACCTGGCCATCGAGACGACTGACCGAGGCGCCGCTCTGGGTGCCGGTGGACCTGCGCGACGGGAACCAGGCGCTTGCCGAACCCATGGACCCCGAGCGGAAACGGGCCTTCTTCGAGCTGATGGTCACGATGGGGTACAAGGAGATCGAGGTCGGTTACCCCTCCGCCTCGCAGACCGACTACGACTTCGTCCGCCTGATCGCCGAGACCGACATCGCTCCCGAGGACGTCACGATTGTGGTCTTCACGCCGGCCCGCCGCGACCTGATCGAGCGCACCGTCGAGTCGATCCGTGGGATCCGGAACCCGGTCGTCATCCACCTGTACACCGCGACGGCGCCGCTCTGGCGGGAGGTCGTCCTCGGACACGACCGCGACTCGCTCCGCGCGCTCATCCTCGCCGGCGGCGCCGACGTCCTCGAGTTCGCCGGCGATCTCGACGGGGTGCGGTTCGAGTTCTCCCCGGAGGTCTTCAACCTGACGGAGCCGGACTACGCCCTCGAACTCTGCGACGCCATGACGACGCTCTGGGACGCCTCGCCTGACCGCCCGGTGATCCTCAACCTGCCCGCCACCGTCGAAGCGGCGAGCCCGAACGTCTACGCGGACCAGATCGAGTACATGCACCGGAACCTCGACCGCCGCGACGCCGTCATCCTGTCGGTCCACCCGCACAACGACCGCGGCACAGGGATCGCGTGCGCTGAGCTCGCGGTCCTCGCTGGCGCCCAACGCGTCGAAGGATGCATCTTCGGCAACGGCGAGCGGACCGGCAACGTCGACCTCGCGACCCTGGCGCTCAACCTGCACGCGCAGGGGGTCGACCCGATGATCGACTTCTCCGACATCGACCACATCCGTCGGGTCGTGGAGCACAGCAACCGCATCGAGATCCACCCGCGCCACCCGTACGTCGGCGAGCTCGTCCACACCGCGTTCTCGGGGACGCATCAGGATGCGATCAAGAAGGGCTTCGCGGAACACCGAGCGCGGGCTGAGGCCACCGGCAGCCGCCCGGAGGACCTCCCGTGGCGGGTGCCGTACCTGCCGGTCGACCCCGCGGACCTCGGTCGGAGCTACGAGGCGGTCATCCGCGTGAACTCGCAGTCCGGCAAGGGCGGCATCGCCTACCTGCTCGAACGCGACTACGGCATCGAGATGCCCCGTCGTCTCCAGGTGGACTTCTCGCGTCGCGTCCAGCAGCAGGCGGACGAGACCGGTCGCGAACTGGACGCCGAGGCGTTGCTCGCGGCGTTCGAGCGCAGCTACCTGTCGGCGACGCCGTCTCGGGTCGAGCTGCTCGAGGTCGATGTGGCGACGACCGGCGAGACCTCGCGGACGACGATCAGTCTGCGGATCGACGGGGACCGCCATGAGGCCACCTTCGCCGACGTCGGTCCGGTCGAGGCGGCGACCCGTCTCCTCGCCGACCACGGCGTCCACGTCGAGATCGTCTCCCTGCATCAGACCTCGCTCAGTGCCGGGAGTGGCGCCGAGGCCCTGACGCTCCTGGAGATCCGCCGCGGGGCGGAGACGGTGTGGGCAGCCGGGCGCCATCGCTCCGTGCTGGAGGCGTCGGTCCGCGCCGTCGTCAACGCTGCGAGCCGGTAGTCGCCCTGCCCTACGCTGGGAGGCTGAGGGCGTCGAGGGGATCTGGATCAGTGGAACTGCGGTGGCTGACGGCGCCCGAACACGAGGTCGCCGCGGCGATGGCGGACGAGCGTCGCTCCGGCCGGCCCAAACGGGTGCCCACCGGGCGGAGAGTGCTCTTCCATCTCTACTTCAGCCTCGTCCTCTGGTACCTGGCGATCGCGCTCGTCTCGGTCGGGGTCAGCGTCGACGAATACCACGACCGTCGCGTCGAGCCTGATGACGTCATCGGCCTGGTCGTCGCCGCGCTCGTCCTCGTCGGGCTGCTCGTCGGTGCCTGGTTCCTGTACCACTGGTCGCGACGCCCGCCGTCGCCGAAGGCGCGTCTCGCCGGATGGCGGACCCACCTGACGGCGGTGGCCAACGGCCTCGAGGAGGAGTCGAAAGGACGGGCGATGTTCTCCTCGCTCATCACCACGACGGGGAAGTACAACAACGCCTTCATCACCGTGCCGGGACCACAGGTGCAGTCGTATCCGCGATTCGTCCGCGGGAACATCGAGTTCGGCAACCTGGTCGACGACGTGAAGCGGTCGAGGGACTGGCATTACCTCGTGGTGCGGCTGCCGGCACCCCTCCCGCATCTGCTGCTCGATGCGACGACGAACGACACCGTGCGCAGCGATCTGCCGCCGGGCGTCGACCGGGGTCTGCAGATCTCCCTCGAGGGCGACTTCGACCGGTGGTTCCGCGTATACGCGCCGTCCGGGTACGGAGCGGACGCGCGATACGTGCTGACCCCCGACGTGATGTCGTCGCTCGTCAGCACCGCGGCCTACTACAACGTGGAGATGGTCGACGATCGGGTCGTCTTCTTCAGTAAGCCGGCCGCCGACTTCGCCTACGCCGCCCCCTGGGTCGCCATCGATGCGATCCTCACCGACCTGGTGCCGCGTCTCATCACGAGGGCCGAACGGTACCGCGACGAACGGGTGGCGGGACAGGACGCCGAGAGCGTCCTCGAGGCGGCGCGAGACGCCATGGAGGCTGAGCAGGTCTGGACCCGGAAGGAGACGGTCGTCGGCGAGGAGGGCCGTCGCCTCACGGTGCGGGCGCGCTTCCATGCGATCTGGGTGGCCGTCGGTGCGGTCAGTTGGCTCGTCACCCGCACGCTGCTCTACTTCATCCCCGCCGCCTTCGCCTTCGCGGGGTTCATGTCCGTGGTGGACGGGCGCTAGCCGCGACTGAGTCGCCCGATTCTGCTCGGATCCACGCCGAAATCGGACAGATCCGGGCGACTCAGCGGGCAGGTCGTGGAACATCCGGCGGCGCCTTCGCGTTCGCATCGGTGTGACCCTCACCGCGACCCCTCCAGCGTCGACGATCGACACCTTCGATCGCGCACTCGCGAGCCTCGAGTGGACGATCCACGGCACCGACCGCGACCGCCTCGCCGCGGGCACACCGCTGCGGCGACCGCACACGGCGTCCGGTTTCGTCTACCTCTCCAGCGGACGCGTCCGCCTCACCGCCGCCGACGGCACCCGCGACCTCGACGCCGGCGACCTCGTCTTCTTCCCCCGCGCCCACGCCACGACGGTGGTCGCGCTCGAGGACGCCGAGCTCCTCGACGTCGCCTTCACCCGGCCGGGTCAGCGCCAACAGGTGGCGGAGACGCTGCCCGAGCACCTGTACGTCGCCGACTTCGCCGGGCAGGAGCCCTCGATGGTGGCGCTCATCGAGGGCATGGGCTGCCCGCAGGCGACTGGCCGTCCGCGGCCGGGCGACACCGTCATCTGCAGCCGCATCGCGACCACGATCGTGTCGGCCGCGCTCCGCACGTGGAACGAGGCCGGCTGCGCGCCGGATCGCTGGCTGCAACGCATCGGCGACCCGCACATCGGCGCGGTCCTCGACGCCCTGCACGCCGAACCGGGGCGCCCGTGGACCTTCGAGACGCTCGCCCGCATCGCCATGATGTCGCGGTCGGCGTTCGCCGAGCGGTTCCGCGAGGTCGTCGGGCACACCCCGCGCGCCTACCTCACGACCGTTCGCATGGAGACGGCCAAGGGGCTCATCCTCACGGGCGACGCGTCCGTGGCCGAGCTCGCCGGCGCGCTCGGCTACGTGTCGGAAGACGGCTTCGCGCGCGCCTTCCAGCGGTACACGGGCCTGACGCCGGCCCGCTGGCGTGCCGAGGCGGCGCTCGCCGCGTAGGCGGTCGGCCGGGCAACCTTCGGCCTCACCGCGCGGTGCGCGCCGACCCGAAGACGATGCCACCGACGATCGCGGAGATCGCCGCGACCGTGAGCGCCGGGACGATGCCGACCGCGTCGACGAGCAGTCCACCCGCTCCGGCACCGACGGTGATGGCGAGCTGGAACCCTGCGACGACGAGTCCGCCACCGGACTCCATGCGGTCCGGGACGAGGCGACCCATCCAGGTGCTCAGGGTCGTCAGCCAGGCGCCGAAGCCCATGCCCCAGGTGGTGATCGCGATGGTCACGATCCAGGGCTGCCCCGGGAACAGGGTCACGAGGGCGATCGAGATGCCGATGAAGGCCGGGACGACGTAGCGCAGGGCTGCGAGGTGGCGGTCGACGAGGAGCCCGATGACGAAGTTGCCGACCACGCCGCCGAGGCCGAATGCCGCGAGGAGGACGGCCACACCGGCCGCGTCGAGGTCGGGCACCCGCTCGATCGCGAGTCGGATGTAGGTGAAGGCGATGAAGTGGCCGAGGACGGTCAGGATGTGCCCCGTGAGGCCGACGCGGATGCCGGGGACCCGGAGCGTGTCGACGAGCGACCGCAGACCACCGCTGGACGGAGCCGGCGCGACGGGTGGGAGGACGAGCCGCAGTGCGACGGCCACCACCGCGGTGATGACCGCTACACCGGCGAAGATGAGGCGCCAGTCCATGACCGAACCGAGGTAGGTGCCGACCGGGACGCCGGCGACCGTCGCGACGGTGGTGCCGGTGTTCACGAGCATGATCGCCCGGCCGAGGTGGTGCGGCGCGGACAGTCTGGCGGCGATCGCGATCGACATCGCCCAGAACGCGCCGAGGGCCGCGCCGAGCAGGAGTCGGGCGATGAGCAGCATCACGAAGTCGGCGGAGATCGCGACGAGCGCGCTCGACACCGCGGCGGCGGCCGCGAGCAGGACGAGCAGGAGGCGACGGTCGAGTCGCGGGACGAGGATCCCGATCGTCGGTGCGGTGAGGAAGCCGATGAACGCCGTCGCGGTGACGGCCTGGCCGGCCTGGCCCTCGGTGATCCCGAGCGACGATGCCATCGACGGCAGCAGGCTCGGCGGCAGGAACTCGGCGAGCACGAGCACGAAGCTCGTCGCCATCATGACGGCGACGGCCGCCCAGGCGGTCCGCGTGCGCGGGGCATCGGACGCGGCTGCGTTCGTCGTGGGGACCGAGCCCGTTCGTGGTGCGTCGAGCTTCTCGTCTGTCGTCATGCTCTCAGCTTGCCGGAGCCGTGACCCCTCCACCCGACGCCCAGTCCACCCGACCCGACCGTCCGTCCACCCCGGCACCCGTCCCGGCGTCGCTGAGTCGCCCGTTCCTGCACGACAGTCGCGGATATTGGTGCAGATTCGGGCGAGTCAGCGCCCCTTCCTGGCAGATCGGTGAACACCGCGTCAACAAGTTGCACTGAGTGCATCGGTGCACGTAGTGTACCCACGTGTCCACCACCGCCCCCGCCGAGGATCGACGCGCCGCCCTCCGCGCGCGCCACCATCGGGCGATCCTCGACGCCGCCCGCGTCATGATCGCGGAGCAGGGCATCGCCGGGTTCAACGTCGACGTCATCGCCGAGCGCGCCGACGTCTCCCGCCGCACGGTGTTCAACCACTTCTCCTCGATCGACGACCTCGTCACCACCTCATGCACCGAGGAGCTGGCCGTCGTGATCGAGAGCTTCCGGTCCGCCGTCAACGCACGACCGGCGGGCCCGGGGTCGCGCGTCTCGATGTTCGAGGACGTCGCCGCAGCGCTCCGCACGACCGACATCCCCCGCGTCATCGCCTTCCTCTGGAACGCGCTCGGCGGCTTCGCACCCGACGACTCGCGCCCGCAGCAGCTGTTCCAGGCCACCTTCTCCCGCACCACCCAGGAGCTCGCCCACGAACTGGCCGAGCGCAACAGCGACGTCGACGAACTCGAGGCCGGCTTCCTGGTGTCCTCCCTCATGCACGGTGTCGAAGTGCTCGCCCATCACTGGATCGCGAGTACCGGCGCCACCACGGACGATGAAGCCCGTGCCCTCTGGACCGACCTGCTGGAACGGCTCATCGCGAGCGTCCGCACCGGCTACGCGTCCACGCACTGATCCGCTTCCCGCTCCGTCCCCGCACACGTCACCAGCACCACCTCCCGAAGAATCGAGACTCCCTTGGCTGAACTGCTGTATCGCCTCGGACGCTTCTCCGCGCGTCGCGCGTGGGCCGTCCTCATCTCCTGGATCGTGATCCTCGGCATCTCGGTGGGTGCGTTCCTCGCTTTCGGTGGCACCCTCTCGAGCGCCGTCACCATCCCGGGCACACCGACCGCGAAGGTCACCGACCAGCTCGAGGAATCGTTCCCGAGCGCCTCCGGTGGCACCGGGGCGATGGTGTTCCACACGAAGGACGGTGACGCCTTCACCGACAGCCAGAAGACCGCGATCGGTGAGCTGCTCGATGAGACGGCCGACCTCAAGGGCGTCGACTCCACGGTCAACCCCTTCGAGACGCAGGAGACGATCGCCGACCAGGCGAAGCAGATCTCCGACGGCAAGACGCAGATCGACGACGGCCGCACCCAGCTGACCGACGGCCAGACGCAGCTCGACGCCGGACAGCAGCAGCTGACCGACGCGCAGACCCAGCTGAGTGCCGCGCTCGCCCAGGCGCAGCAGGCCGCGGGCGGCACACTCCCGGCCGCCGCACAGGCCCAGTTCGACGCGCAGCAGACCGCGATCACGCAGCAGCAGACGGCGCTCGACGCCCAGCAGGCCACCATCACCGAGAACCTCGCGAAGCTCGACGAGCAGAGCACGAAGCTCGAGCTCTCCTCGCAGCTCCTCGACCTCTCCTCGGGTATCCGCACCGTCTCGACCGACGACACCACCGCGGTCGCGAACGTCGTCTTCGACAAGCGCCAGCAGGAGGTCACGCCGGAGACGAAGCAGTCGGTCATCGACCAGGTGAAGGAGGACGTCCCGTCGGGCGTCGAGGTCGAGTTCTCGAACGAGCTCGCGCAGAGCCTGCCGCAGCTGTTCGGCGTGGGTGAGGCGATCGGCCTCATCATCGCGGCGATCACGTTGCTCGTCATGCTCGGCACGGTCATCGCCGCATCGCTCCCGCTCGTCTCGGCGATCGTCGGCGTCGGTGTCGGCGTCACCGCGTCGCTCTCCCTTTCGGGCGTCGTCGACATGCTCTCGATCACGCCGGTGCTCGGCGTCATGCTCGGGCTCGCGGTCGGCATCGACTACTCGCTGTTCATCCTCAACCGGCACCGCAAGCAGCTGCTCGCGGGCGTGGAGCTGCACGAGTCCATCGGCCTGGCGAACGGCACCTCGGGCAACGCGGTCGTCTTCGCCGGATCGACCGTCCTCGTCGCGCTGCTGGCGCTCAACGTCACGGGGATCCCGTTCCTCGGCCTGATGGGCACCGTCGGCGCGATCTGCGTCGCCGTCGCGATCCTGCTCGCGGTCACCTTGACGCCCGCCCTGCTGTCGCTGCTCGGTCTCCGTATCCTCAGCCGGAAGGCACGCGGCACCATCGGCACGCCGCGCCCGGACGCCGTCCCGACCAAGCCCATGGGTACCCTGCGCGCCGTCGGCACGCTCGTCGCCGGACTCGTCGTGCTCGGCGTCGTCGCGATCCCCGCGCTCGACATGCGTCTCGGCCTGCCGGACGGCAGCTCGGAGGCCGTCGACTCGACGCAGTACCAGTCCTACGCGCTCATCGAGGACAAGTTCGGTGCCGGCGTCAACGGTCCGCTGCTCGTCGTCGCGACGCTGCCCGACGCCGCCACCGACGAGGAAGTCCTCGAGGAGCAGGTGCGGATCGGCCAGGAGATCGCCGACCAGGACGACGTCAAGGCCGTCGCGCCGGTGGGCGCATCGGACGACAACTCCGTCCTCGCCTTCCAGGTGATCCCGAAGGAGGGGCCGAACGCCGTCTCCACGGAACAGCTCGTCCGCGACCTGCGCGACCTCTCGCCGCTGTCGGGCGATGTCGAGCTCGGCGTGGCCGGCAGCGCGAGCGGCAACATCGACGTCTCGAAGCAGCTCTCCGACGCCCTTCCGCTCTACCTGGCGCTCGTGGTCGGCTTGTCGCTGATCATCATGATCCTCGTGTTCCGCTCGATCCTCGTGCCGCTCACCGCGACGCTCGGCTTCATGCTGTCCCTCGCGGCGACCTTCGGGGGCATCACGGCGATCTTCCAGTGGGGCTGGCTCGGACCGGTGTTCGGCGTGCACGACCCGGGGCCCATCCTGAGCTTCCTGCCGACGATCCTCATCGGCATCCTCTTCGGGCTCGCGATGGACTACCAGCTGTTCCTCGTGTCCGGCATGCGTGAGGCGTTCGCCCACGGTGCCCCGGCGCGCCTGGCGGTCCAGCGCGGGCTGCACGCCGGCCGGACGGTCGTCGTGGCGGCGGCGATCATCATGATCTCCGTCTTCGGCGGGTTCATCTTCTCCCACTCGGCGATGATCCGGTCGATCGGGTTCGGTCTGGCGTTCGGTGTGCTCGTCGACGCGTTCGTCGTCCGTATGCTCCTCATCCCGGCGGTCATGCACCTGCTCGGGAAGAGCGCCTGGTGGATCCCGAAGTGGCTCGACCGCATCCTGCCGAACGTCGACGTCGAGGGTGCTGCGCTCGAGCGCAGCCACCCGGCGCATCACGTCGAGGCCGGTGACACGGGTTCGGTCGCGACCGCCCCGTCGAGCGGCGAGCCGCGGAACGCGGTCGACGGCGCGGAGACGGCGGCCCTCGGTGCCGGCGTGACCGCGGGGACGGCGGCACACGTGGCCGCACCGTCGAGTGAGCTGACCCGCCGGGAGGCGGCGGCCGCCGAGCGGACGCACCCGGCGCACGTGCTCACGACCGACCCCGACCCGGCCGACCAGCAGGTCTCCCGGGTGGAGCCCGGGCTCGACGTCATCGTGCACCCGGCGACCGCCGGTGTGCAGCGCGTGGCCGTCGGTGCCTACGTCATCGCGGTCGACGCCGACAACGGCACCGCGGTCGTCGAGCCGCCCGTCGGTGGCGTCGTGGTCGTCCGCGCGCCGAGGTAGCGCGGTCTGCCCGGTCCCAGAGCTGCGCCGCACTGAGCCTGTCGAAGTGTCGAAGGGCGGGGTTGGGCCTTTCGGTCCCTGAGCCTGTCGAAGGGCGGGGTTCGTCCGGGTGCATTTCGACAGGCTCAATGACCGGGACTACTCGGTCCCTGAGCTTGTCGAAGGGCGCGGTTCGTCCGGTTGCATTTCGACAGGCTCAATGACCGGGGTCAGGGCTCAATGACCGGGGTGGGGCGGCGGCCGGTGGTCGCCCCTCCGTTACGGCTGCAGGCGGTCCACGATCCAGCCGCCGTCGGCCGCCAGGTAGCGGAGGCGCCGGTGCATGCGGTCGCGACTGGCGTGCCAGAACTCGACCATGTCGGGGACGAGCCGGAACCCGACCCACGTGGCCGGCCGCGGGACGTCGTCGCCCTCGCGCTCGAGCAACGCGTTCGCCTGCGCGATGAGGGCGTCGAGGGTCTCCTCCGGGCCGTCGCGGAACGGCGTCGACTGGTGGGCGACCGCCGTCGCCGCTCGTGACTTGGGCGAGCGGTCGGCGAACAGCGCGTCGGACTCCTCGTCGCTCAACTGCTCGACGCGGCCCTCGAAGCGGAGCTGCTGCATCGTCTCGCGCCAGTACACCTGGAGGGCGGCGCTCGGGTTCTCGGCGAGCTGCCCGCCCTTGCGGCTCTCGGTCGAGGAGCCGAAGATCAGGCCGCGATCGTCGAGGGTCTTCACGTCAACGGTGCGCGCGCTGACGACACCGACCGAGGTGGCGGTCGCGAGGGTCATCGATCGGGGTTCGCTGACGTCCCGCTCGATCGCTGCGGCGAGCCACTGCTGAGCGAGCAGCATGGGCTCGGCGGGCGGGGTCTCGAACTCGGGCAGCTGCAGGGTGTCGTCTCCGGAGAGGGGTTCGGCGCTCATGTCGCGAGCCTACCCGTGCGCTGAGGTGAGGCATCTCGTCGCCCGGCAGGCTGTGGGGCGACGAGCTGCCTCACCTCAGAGGATTGGGCGCTCGGCACAGCTCGGCCGGGAATCCTGGGTCCGGGGCACATGGTGATCGCTCGTGGTGCGGGCTAGCCTCGAAACGCCCGCCAGGGCGCACCACCGAGAGAGTGAGCACCGCATGCCGTACACGGACACCGACGACGTCTCGATCTACTACGAGGTGGAGGGCGACCCCGCCGATCCGGTGATCGTCCTCATCGCGGGCGGCGGCGCGCAGCTGCTCACCTGGCGTGATCCGTTCCGGGCCATGCTCGTGGACGAGGGTTTCCGCGTCGTGCGGTTCGACAACCGCGACGTCGGTTTCTCGCAGCGGTTCGGTGGCGAGACCGACCTCGACGGCGGGTACTCGCTCGCCGACATGGGTGATGACGTCCTGCGGGTGCTCGACCACCTCGGGGTCGAGGCAGCGCACCTCGTCGGTCACTCCATGGGCGGGATGATGGCGCAGATGGTCGCGCTCGAACACCCCGAGCGGGTGCTGAGTCTCGGCCTACTGTCGACGATCCCCGGCCAGGACCCGCGCTACATCCTGCACGGAGACCGCGCCGAATTGCAGGTCGAGCCCGAGCGGTACAGCCGGGAGGAGTCGGTCGCCGCGATGGCCGTCCTCGCCGCGCCCGTCCCCGGCGCCCGCTACCAGCCGGACACCGAGTGGGAGGTGTGGGCGACCGGCGAGGCCTACGACCGCGGGTACGCGCCGGAAGGGTTCAGCCGGCAGTGGGCGGCGCTGCTGCGTGCGCCCGAGCGACTCGAGCGGCTGCGCGACGTGACCGTGCCGACCCTCGTGCTCCACGGTCGTGAGGACGACGTCCTGCACTGGTCCTCCGCCGTGGACATCGCCCAGGCGATGCCGGCGGCCGAGCTCCACGTCCTGCCCGACATGGGGCACCTCATCCCGGCGCAGCTGTGGCCGACGCTCGTCGCGGGCGTCGTGCGGACGGCGAGGCACGCGGAGACGCTCGCGTCCGGTCGGTGAGGTCGTCGAGGGGCTGTCCTTCGACAGGCTCAGGGACCGGGGCACCTTCGTCCGGTCATTGAGCTTGTCGAAATGCGGCACGGAGGGCGTGTAGCCGACGGGAAGGCACCGCGTGGCCCTTCGACAGGCTCAGGGACCGGAGCGGGGCGGGCCTACGGCATCCCGATGAGCCGCACCCGGCAGGCGAGCTCCGCGGCGAAGCGGACGTCCGGGTCGGCGAGGTCGAGTTCGAGCGACTGCTCGATGCGCCGGATCCGGTAGTTCACCGCGTTCGGATGCAGGTTCAGCTCGGCCCCGGCACGCGCCAGTGAGTTCCGATGGCTGAGGTAGGAGAGGAGCGTCCGCACCGAGATCGTGGCCCGCTCCAGCCCGAGGGCGTCGAGTGGCGAGAGGATGTCGTCGAGGAGCGTCCGACTGAGTGGTGAGGCGTAGAAGTCGAGGAGCACCCGCCGCAGCCCGGTGACGTCCGTCGCCTCCATGGTGCCGAAACGACCACCCGCAATGGCGGCTTCAGCCGCGACCCGCGCCTCGGTCGCCGACTGCCGGAGCCCTGCCGCTCCGCTCTGCGGTGTCCCGAGCCCGACGGTAAATGTCCATTCCGGCCCCGCGATCGTCGAGGCGTGCGCGACGATCCGCTCCATCACGTCGCGCAGGCGTCGCTGGTGGTCGGGTGCGCCGAGCTCCTCCGAGGAGATGACGACGATCTCGTCGCGCCGCATCGCGAGGTGCCACTGCTCCTCGCGCTGGTCGACGAGTTGCAGCGCGAAGAGCTCGACGGAGGGCGCGAGGACGGTGGGTGCGCGGCGGTCGGGATCACTCGCGTGCTTCGGGGTCAGCCACGCCACCGCGTGCGACAGCTGCAGCGGCAGGCCGGCGCGGACCGCGTCCATCGCGAAGCCGTCGATACGGGACGACTCGGCGAAGATCAGCTCGATGATGAGCTCCGCCCGCGAGCGCACCGAACCGAAGCGTCCGTGCAGTTCCCGTTGCAGGGCGCGCGAGAGGACGGAGGCGATGACCGGGAGGGCGATCGCCGCGGCCGGGTCGTCGCGCTCGGCATGGACCCGGCCGATCGGGATCTCACCGATGCACACCG
Source organism: Plantibacter sp. T3 (assembly GCF_902506515.1). Lineage (NCBI taxonomy): Bacteria > Bacillati > Actinomycetota > Actinomycetes > Micrococcales > Microbacteriaceae > Plantibacter > Plantibacter sp. T3. The sequence continues at coordinate 1,222,108 of NZ_LR733286.1, forward strand.
CGTCCGGTTCGAGCCAGCTCGCGCTCGCGTCCTCGACGAGGGTGACCGGCACCCCCAGGGTCGTGCTGGCGACCTCGAGGATCGCCTCCCGCACGCCGACACCCGACGCCTGCTCCGCTTCGGCCGCGGACGCGCTGATCACCCGTTGGATCGCGAACTCGGCGCGCGACATCGCCTCTTCCGCTCCACCGCGGATCGTGCGGTCCATGAGCACGGCGAGGTCGGAGGCGATGCCCTCGCTCATGATGACCGGCAGGCCACCGCGGTCCGCGAGGGCCCGCGAGGTCTCGGCGACGGGGAACGCACCGACGAACACGAGGCCGGCACAGCCCGCGGCGATGGCCCGGCGGATGGCGATGTCGACCTGGTATGGCCTCGGGACGGCGCCGTCGGGGGTCGTCACGATGGCGATGGAGTGCTCGGTCGCGTCGTTCAGCTCGTCGAGCGCGAGGATCTCGACGCCGGTGACCGGGACGCCTGCAGGGGCGCCGGCGACGCAGCGGGCGCCGAGATGCTCGGCTTGGAGGATCACGTCCGCAACGGTGACTTGGGCCATGAGCACATTCTGCCCCGATTGTGTGGGCCGCGGGAACATTGTCGTGCTTCCCGACCCTGCCTACGCTCGGTACATGTCAACGAACCACCCCGCTGCACGCTCCGCAGCGTCGGCCACGCCGATCACCAGCATCACCCTGGCCGACGTGCCGGCGCTCGCCGCAGGATGCGCCATCTTCGGTACCGGCGGCGGCGGCGCGGTGCAGACCCCGCAGCTCGGCGTCGAGGTCGCCCTGGAGCAATTCGGTCCGGTCCCTGTCAAACAGGTCGCCGACCTCGACGCGGACGACGTGGTGGTCGCCATGTCCGGCATCGGCGCCCCGTCGGTGGGCTTCGAGATGCTCGGCGCGAGCGGCCAGGCCGAGATCATCGTCGAGGAGATCGAGCGCCTCACGGGCAAGCGCATCACCACGATCATGGCGACGGAGATCGGCGGCAGCAACGGCGTCGGCCCCGTCGGCTGGGCCGCGAGCCTCGGCCTCAGCATCCTCGACGCCGACGGCATGGGACGCGCCTTCCCGGAAGCGCCGATGACCGCGATGAACGTCGCGAACCTCCCGCCCGGATACGCGGTCCTGAGCGATGTGATCGGCAACGTCTCGATCCTGCGTCCCGTCAGCCTCGCCTGGCTCGAGCGCCACGCCCGCGCCCTCACCGTGGCGAGCGGTGCGATCTCGATCGGCGCCAACTACGTCATGGACCGCGACACCGTCCGCGGAGCCGTCATCGAGGGCAGCGTCAGCCGCGCCGTGCAGGTCGGGCGCCGGCTCCTCACCGCCACCGACCCCGTCGGCGCGCTCACGGACGAACTCGGCGCGTCCCTCATCACGGGCGGCAAGGTCGTCGACATCGAGCGCCGCACCGAGGGCGGGTTCACCCGCGGTTCCGTCACGGTCGAGGGGATCGGCGAGCACCGCGGTCGCCTCACCCGCGTGGAGATCCAGAACGAGAACCTCGTCGTCATGGAGGACGGAGCGGTGATCGTCAGCGTCCCCGACCTCGTCACGATCGTCGACTCCGAGACGGGCGACGCGATCTCCACCGAGATGCTGCGCTTCGGGCAGCGGGTGAGCGTCCTCGCCTGGGCGTGCGATCCACTGTGGCGCACCGAGCGCGGCCTCGAACTCGCCGGCCCGCGCGCGTTCGGCTACGACCTCGACTACGAGCCCTTCGGCGTGAGCGCCGACGAGACCATTGGAGCGACCCGATGAGCGCCGGCACCAGCACCGTCACCGACACCTCGGGCGAACTCGCGATCGGTATCGACGTCGGCGGGACCAACACCGACGCCGTCGCGCTCTCGGGAACGGGCGAGGTCGTCTCGTGGACGAAGCAGCCCACGACCCGCGACGTCACCGGCGGCATCCGGGCCGCGCTCGCCGAGGTCCTCGACCAGCTGGGCGACGACCGGGGCCTGGTCACCCGCGTCATGCTCGGCACCACCCACGCGACCAACGCGATCGTCAACCGCCGCGACCTCGGACGCGTCGTCGTCATCCGGCTGGGCTCGCCTGCCGCCACCTCGCTCCCGCCGCTCGCCGGCTGGCCGCGGGAACTGCGCGACGTCGTCCTCGCGGGGAGCATCCTCGCGGGCGGTGGCCACCTCGTCGACGGCTACCCGATCGCCCCGCTCGACCGCGACCTCATCCGCCGGGAGCTCGACGCCCTGGCCGGCACCTTCGACGCGGTCGCCGTCTGCGGGATCTTCAGCCCGTCGTTCCCCGAGCAGGAGCTCGAGGTCGAGGCGCTCGTCCAGGACCACGTCGGGGTCGACATCCCGGTGTCGCTGAGCCACGAGATCGGCGCGCTCGGGTTGTTGGAGCGCGAGAACGCGACCGTCCTGAACGCGTCGCTCTACGCCGTCGCCCGCGACGTCACGAACGCGCTCACGACCGTCGTCGCCGAGGAGCGACTCGACGCGACCACCTACTTCGCCCAGAACGACGGCACGCTCATGGCCGTCGAGTACGCGGCGCGTTACCCGGTGCTCACGATCGGTTCCGGGCCGGCGAACTCCATCCGCGGCGCCGCCTTCCTCTCCGGTGCCGACAACGCGATCATCATCGACGTCGGCGGCACGACGAGCGACCTCGGCGTGCTCGTCGACCGGTTCCCCCGCGAGTCGACCCTGCCCCGCGAGGTCGGTGGCGTGCGGACGAACTTCCGCATGCCCGACATCCTGAGCGTCGGCCTCGGCGGCGGAACGATCGTCGACACCGCGACCGGTGTCCCGCGCCACGACTCGGTCGGTTACCGCCTCACCGAGGAGGCGCTGCTGTTCGGCGGCACCACCCCGACCCTCACCGACGCGGCCTCGCTCCAGTTCGGCATCGCCGACCGCGAGCTGCCGCCCCTCGACCGCGTGACCCGCCAAGCACTCGAGCACGCGCTCGGCGTCGCCCACGAACGCATCGAGTCCGCCGTCGAGCGCATGTCGCTCGGCCGCACCGGCCTCCCACTCGTCGTCGTCGGCGGCGGAGGATTCCTCGTCCCGGACGCCGTCCTCGGCGCGAGCGAGGTCCTGCGCCCGGCGCGCGGCAACGTCGCCAACGCCGTGGGCGCGGCCATCGCGCTCGCCGGTGGGCGCTCCGATCAGCTCTGCGACTTCGCCGACCGCGCAGCCGCCATCGAGGAGGCAGGACGCTCCGCGATCGAGAAGGCGATCCAGGCCGGCGCAGACCCGCGCTCGGTCGAGATCGTCGACGTGCTCGAGACCCCCGTCTCGTACGCGACCCGCCCCACCCTGAAGGTCTCCGTGAAGGCGGCGGGTCCCCTCGCCCGCATCGGCACGGCGACTCGACAGCGCATCTGACGCACCACAGCACCAGCACAGCTCTCCACCAGCACCAGCACCAGCACCAGCACCAGCACCAGCACGGCACTTCACCCCATCTGATCCGGCCACCCGCGCACCACGGCCACCCGAGTACGAAGGATCCAGCATGAACAGCAAGCGGAAAGCCGCGGCGGCACTCGCCACCGCGGCCCTCACCGCGGTGGCCCTCACCGCGTGCACCTCCTCGCAATCCTCCGATTCCTCCGGCGAGTACGTCTCCGGCGGCACCTTCGTCACCGCGATGAGCGGCGACCCCGGCAGCCTCGTCCCCATGACGGGCATCAGCCTCGAGGCCCGCGAGATCATCAGCTTCCACTACGAGTCGCTCGTGTACGTCAACGCCGACGGCGAGCTCCTGCCCTGGCTGGCCGAGAGCTGGGAGGAGGACGCGAGCTCCACCTCCATCACCTACACGCTCAAGGACGGCATCACCTGCGCCGACGGCACGCCGTTCACCGCGGAGACCGCCGCGGCGAACATCACCTACAACGCCGACCCGGCCAACGCGACCTTCTACTACGGCGCGCAGGTCTCCGAGCGGATGACCGCGACCGCCGACGGCAATCAGCTCACCGTCACGAGCACGACGCCCGACCCGTTCATCCTCGCCAACACGGGCACCGTCGAGATGGTCTGCCAGGCCGGGCTCGACGACCCCGACTCCCTCGTCGAGACGATGAACGGCACCGGCCTCTTCGCCCTCGACAAGGCGACCCCGGGCTCCAGCTACACCTTCACCAAGCGCGACGACTACACCTGGGGCCCGGAGGACGTCACGAGCGACACCAAGGGCCTGCCGGACACCTTCGAGGTCCGCGTCGTCACCGACCCCGGGACCGCCGCGAACCTGCTGCTCTCCGGTGACGTGAACGCCGCGAGCATCGGCGGCGCCGACCAGGACCGCGTCGAGGCCGCCGGTCTCGGCAGCGAGGGCGTGCGCAACCCGATCGGCGAGATGCTCTTCAACGAGCGCCCGGAGCGCCCCACCTCCGACCCGCTCGTCCGCGAAGCGCTCGTCACCGCGATCGACCGCGAGCAGGTCGGTGAGGTCGTCACCGACGGCACCGCCGAGGAGTCCAAGTCGCTCGTCGTGAAGAGCCCGTACCTCTGCGTCGCCGACGGCCCGCAGTGGACGCTCCCCGAGACGGACGTCGAGAAGTCCGGCGAGCTCCTCGACGAGGCGGGCTGGACGCTCGGTTCCGACGGCAAGCGCTCGAAGGACGGCGAGCCGCTGACGATCAAGTTCATCTACGACGCGGCCACCCCGAGCCACGCGGCCGCGGCCGAGCTCGTGCAGCAGACCTGGGACGAGCTGGGCGTCACGACGGAGCTCTCGGGCAACGACGCGAACGCCTGGTCCGAGCAGCTGTTCTCGACCTTCGACTGGGACACCGGCTTCGTGCAGATCGCTCCGGGCGGACCGGTCATCGTGAACACCTTCTTCGGTGGCGAGACCCCGGACAAGGGCGGCAACAACTTCATGTTCGTCGACAACCCGGAGTACGACGCGCTCGCCGAGCAGGCCAAGACGGCCAGCCCGGAGGAGACCTGCGACCTCTGGCAGCAGGCCGAAGCGAAGCTCATCGAGCGGACGGACGTGTTCCCGATCGCCGACGCGCAGGACTTCCTGTACCTGAACGGCGCCGAGGTCGAGCGTCCGAACTTCATCCGCCCGACGAGCATCCGGATGGTCGGCTGATCATGACGATCCCCTCGACCGTGACCACCGAGCAGGCCACCGACCCGGCCACGGGCCCCGGCGGCCCGGCGGTCGCGCGTCGAGGGGGTCGCGGCGTCCTCGGCGGACTCTCCCCGCGGACCTCGTTCATCCTCCGACGACTGGGCAGGGTGCTCGTCTCCCTCGCCATCGTCATCGTCGCGACGTTCCTGATCGTGCAGCTCGTGCCGGGCGACCCGGTGCGGGCTGCGCTCGGGAACAGTGCGACCCCGGAACTCGTCGAGCGGACGCGCGCCGACCTCGGCCTGAACGTGCCGGTGCCGGAGCAGTTCGTCAACTACGTCAGCGGGCTGTTCCGCGGCGACTTCGGGACGGCGATCGGGTCGCAGCGGCCGGTCGCCGACACGATCGCGCAGCGCTTCCCGGTGACGCTCACCCTCGCGGTCGCGTCCTTCCTCCTGGCCGCGATCGGCGCCTTCCCCATCGGCGTCGCGACCGCGGTGTCCTCGCGCACCGGCCGCCGCCGCCTCGCCGACCTCGGCGTCTCGGGTCTGCTCGGCGTGCTGATCGCCATCCCGAGCCTGTTGCTCGCCGTCGGTCTCATCGCCGTGTTCAGCATCGGGCTCAAGGTGCTCCCGGCCGCCGGCTGGGGAGGCTTCGACCAGGCGATCCTGCCGGTGGTGGCCCTCGCGGTCGGTCCGATGGCGTACCTGGCCCGCATCGTGCACGTGGAGATGCTGGCCGTCCTCGAGATGCCGTACATGACCACAGCACGGAGCAAGCGCCTCCCGACACACCTCGTCTACCTCCGTCACGCGCTGCCGAACATGGTGACCTCGACGCTCACGATCGGCGGCATCATCCTCACGGGCATGGTCGCCGGCACCGTGCTCATCGAGACGGTCTTCGCCATCCCCGGTCTCGGCACGAGCATCGTGTCGTCGATCACCTCGAAGGACTACCCGATGATCCAGGGCATCGTGCTCGTGTACGCGATCCTCGTCCTCGGCCTCAACCTCCTCATCGACATCGCGCTCGCGACGATCGATCCGCGCTCCTCGATCACGGAGGGCTGAGCTCATGAGCACCCGTCCGACCACCTCCAGTCCCACCCCCTCACGCCGGTCCCCGGTGCTCGACCGTCTCCGCACCCCGCGCGGCCTGACCGGCGCGATCGGAGCGCTCCTCATCATCGTGGTCGCGGTCGTCGGCCCGACCGTCTGGGGGGCCGCCGCCGACACGACGTCCGTGGCCGACCGCCTCGCCGGTGCGAGCCTCGCCCACCCCTTCGGCACCGACGAGCTCGGACGCGACGTCTTCGCCCGGGTCATGGTCGCCACGCGGGTGTCCGTCCTGCTGACCCTCGGCGCCACCGCGATCTCCGTCGTCGGCGGCGTCCTGCTCGGGGCCGTCGCGACGGTCCTGCCTCGCCCGCTGCGTCGACTCGTCACCGCGCTCATCGACATCCTGTTGTCGTTCCCCTGGCTCCTCATGGCGCTGTTCTTCTCGGTGATCTGGGGCGCGAGCGCCACCGGCGCGATGCTCGCCGTCGGGTTCGCCGGCGTGCCGACCTTCGCCCGCCTCACCTACACGCTCGCGTCGTCGCTCATCGGTCGCGACTACGTGAAGGCCGCGCGGATCGCCGGCGTCGGGCAGGCGGAGGTGCTCGTCCGGCACGTCATGCCGAACATGCTCCCGCCGATGCTCGTGAACGCGGCGGTCTCCGCCTCCGGCACGCTGCTCGCCTTCGCCGGCCTGTCCTTCCTCGGTCTCGGCGTGCAGGCGCCCGAGTACGACTGGGGTCGCCTCCTCGGCCTCGGGATCGCCCGCATCTACGGCAATCCGATGGCGGCGATCGGTCCCGGCATCGCGCTCGTCGTGTGCGGCGTCATCTTCACGCAGCTCGGCGAGCTCTGGAACGAGTCGTCGAAGCGGCTCCTCGGCCTGCCCGCGCCCGCGCGTCGTCGCACCGCGGCTCCCGCGACCGCCTCGGCTGCGGCTGCGACGCCCGCCGACCAGGAGCCCGTCGTGCAGGTGCGCGATCTCCGCGTCGCCTTCCCGGACCGCGACGGCCGTCTCGTCGAGCGCGTCCACGGCATCAGCCTCACGATCATGCCCGGCGAGGTCGTCGGTGTCGTCGGCGAGTCCGGATCGGGCAAGTCGGTGAGCGCGATGGCGATCGCCGCCCTCCTCGGGCCGGACTCCTCGGTGCAGGCCTCGGAGCTGAGCTTCCGCGGGATCGACATGACCGCACCGCTGACGAAGGCCGAGCGCAGCCGCCTCGGCCTCGAGCTCGCGATGGTCTTCCAGGACCCGCTCACCTCGCTGAACCCATCGCTCACGATCGGCAAGCAGCTCCGCGAGACCGTCGAGGTCCACGAGGGGCTGTCGGCGGCCGAGTCGACCAAGCGGGCCGAGGCCGCGCTCGAGTCGGTGCGGATCCCGCTTCCGGCGAAGCGCCTGAAGCAGTTCCCGCACGAGCTGTCCGGCGGCATGCGGCAACGGGCCATGATCGGCATGGGGCTCATGGGACGCCCGAAGCTGCTCATCGCCGACGAGCCCACGACGGCGCTCGACGTGACGGTGCAGCGCCAGGTCCTCCGCGTGCTCCACGAGGCGCAGGAGCAGACGGGCGCCGCGATCCTGCTCATCTCGCACGACATCGCGCTCGTCAGCGGGTTCTGCGACCGCATCCTCGTCATGAAGGACGGCCGCATCGTCGAATCGCTCGACGCCGACCGCCTCCACGAGGCGCGACACCCGTACACCCGTGGGCTCATCGCCTGCGTGCCCGACATGACCTCCGACCGCACCATGCCGCTCCCGGTCATCGGTGCGATCGATGAGGAGGACCTGGCCGATCGGGACCAGCCCATCACCACCGAAGGACAGCGCGCATGACCGGTCTCGAGTTCTCCGGCCTCACGGTCCGTTACGGCCACGGCGCGTCCGCGCACACCGCGGTCGACGGCTTCGACCTCACGGTCCGCCCGGGCACGTCCCACGGGCTCGTGGGGGAGTCCGGCTCAGGCAAGTCGACGGTCGCCGCGGCCGCCGTCGGTCTCGTCATCCCGAGCGCCGGCGGCATCCGACTGAACGGCGCCGACATCGTCGGGCGCTCGTCCGCTGCCCGTCGTGCGCGTCGACGCGCGCAACTCGTCTTCCAGGACCCGTACTCCGCGCTCGACCCGCGCATGCCGATCGGGCTGTCGATCGCCGAGGGGTCCCGGGCGACCGGGCGCTCCTGGAGTCGCTCGGAGCAGCGGCCCCGGGTGGGCGAGCTGCTCGAGCGCGTGCACATCGACCCGGACCGCGCGAACGACCTGCCGTCGGCGTTCTCGGGTGGTCAGCGGCAGCGCATCACGATCGCCCGGGCGCTCGCGGCCGAACCGGAGGTCCTCATCGCCGACGAGATCACCTCGGCGCTCGACGTGTCGGTGCAGGGCGTCGTCCTCAACCTGCTGCGCGAGCTGCAGCGCGAGCTCGAACTCACGGTGCTGTTCATCTCCCACAACCTCGCCGTCGTGAACTACATGTGCGACACGGTGAGCGTCATGCAGGCCGGCCGGGTCGTCGAGGCGGGCCCCACGGCCACCGTCCTCGCTGCTCCCGAGGACGCCTACACCCGTGAGCTCCTGGCCTCCGTGCCCGTGATGGGCCGTCGCATGACCTGGGACGAGGACTAGCCAGGGACCGGGGGGTCACCGGGTCGGCCTCTTCCGGTCACTGAGCTTGTCGAAGTGCCCACGGGTGACGTCGCCCTTCGACAGGCTCAGGGACCGGGTCTGCGGGCCAGAGCCCTCCCAATTACTGAGCGCACCTCTTCCGGTCACTGAGCTTGTCGAAGTGCCCACGGGTGACGTCGCCCTTCGACAGGCTCAGGGACCGGGTCTGCGGGCCAGAGCCCTCCCAATTACTGAGCGCACCTCTCCCGGTCACTGAGCTTGTCGAAGTGCCCACGGGTGACGCCGCCCTTCGACAGGCTCAGGGACCGCGTCTGCCGGGTTGGCCTGGTTCCGGTCACTGAGCTCACCTCCGCCGGTCACTGAGCTCACCTCCGCCGGTCACTGAGCTTGTCGAAGTGCACGCGGGTGACGTGGCCCTTCGACAGGCTCAGGGACCGGGGGGGGCAGGTCAGCCGCGCTGCTTGCGCGGCAGGGTCTCCGGGAGGAACGCGATCCCGACGATGCCGATCGCGCTGAGCACCAGCAGGTACGCCGCCACCAACCACGGTGCGCCACCGCTCGCGGCGACGAGCGCGGTCGCGACGAGCGGGACCGTCCCGCCGACGAGGGCGGCCGGGATCTCACGCGAGAGCGCGATGCCGCTCCAGCGCATCGAGGTCGGGAAGATCTCGGCGAGCAGCGCTCCCGAGGTGCCGATGGTGGCCCCCTGGATGACGGCGAGGCCCAGGATGAGGCCCAGGGCGACGAGGGCCGACTGCTCCGTGTCGTAGAGCAGGAACATCGGGAACGCGTAGACCACGCCGAAGATCGCGGCGCCCATGAGGACGGGCTTCCGACCGATGCGGTCGGCGAGGCGACCGAACAGCAGCGCCGTCGGGATGGTCAGGACCTCCGCGACGATGAGGCCGATGAGCGCCTCCGTCGGGTTCACGCTCAGCGTGCCCGTCACGTACGACAGCGAGAACACCTGCACGACGTAGACCCACGGCAGTGCGAACGCGAAGAGCCCCATGCCGCAGAGGATCACCCGCCAGTGCGAGCGGATGGCGCCGACCAGTGGTGCCGAGGTGACCGCGCCGCGCTCCTCCGCGCTCTCGAACGCCTTCGTCTCCTTGACCCGCAGCCGGAAGTACAGCGCGAACGCGACGATGACGACGCTCGCGAGGAACGGGATCCGCCAACCCCAGCTTTGGAACTGCTCGATCGGCAGGGTGCTCACCACGGCGAAGACGGTGGTCGCGAGCGCCATGCCCACGTACACGGAGGCGCCGGGGAACGACGCGGCGAACGCACGGTGCTTCACGTCGGCGGACTCGCTCGCCATCGTGATCGCGCCGGCGAATTCGGCACCCGAGCCCATGCCCTGGAAGATCCGCAGCACGATGAGCAGGATCGGAGCCCAGATGCCGATGGTCTCGGCGGTGGGGAGGAGGCCGATGAAGGTGGTCGCGACACCCATGAAGAGGAGCGTGATGAGCAACGTCGGTTTGCGCCCGAGCTTGTCGCCGTAATGGGCGAAGATCAGGCCGCCGATCGGGCGCGCGCCGAAGCCGACCGCGAAGCCGGCGAACGCGCCGAGCAGGCCGGCGAGGTCACCTGCGCCGGGGAAGAACAGCGGTGCGAACACGAGCGCGGAGGCCAGCCCATAGAGGGTGAAGTCGTACCACTCGATGACGGTGCCGACCGAGCTGGCGAGGATGGCGCGGCGGCGCTGCACCCGGGAGTCGAGGCCGTCGCGATCGATGTCGCTCTGGCCGACGGCGGTGGTGTCGGATCCGCGTGGGTCGCTCTCGCGCGCGCTCTGGATGGCCATGGCACTCCTTCGTGTTGGGCGCACCCGGACGGCCGGGACGCCTGACGAGGCTACCGGCCGTCTGGAGGCTCAGCCCATGTGCGGTCGGCACACTCCGGAGCCGATCCGGTGCGTCGGGAGCACACGGGGTGGGTGCGCACGAGCGGCGCGCCCCACCCCGGACCGGTGGCTGTGCCCATCTCGGGTCGCTGTGCCATCTCCGGTCACTGAGCCATCTCCGGTCACTGAGCCATCTCCGGTCACTGAGCTTGTCGAAGTGCACACGGGTGACGTGGCCCTTCGACAGGCGGTTCCTGAGCCTGTCGAAGGGCGGGACCGGGGGTGCTCGCTACAGCGCCTTCGACTCGCGGAGGATCCCGGCGAGCGTCTCCATCTGCTTCGCCTGCGACGTGTAGTCGAGGGCGGCGGTGTTCCAGGAGTGGATCTGACCGGCGACGAGTGCCGGGTGCGAGGCGAAGGTCGCTTGAGCCTCGAGGTCGCTCTGCTGGAAGCCCTCGACGTTCACGAGTAGGACGTCACCGGTCATCGCCTGGCCAGCGTTCTCCCAGCTGTAGATGTCCCAGTAGTAGTAGCCGTCCGGGTTCGCGTTCGTGTACTTCACGCCGAGTTCGCTGTACAGCTCGGTCTCCGGCTCGTCCTGCGGCTTGACGACGTAGATGCCGCTCGCGTCCGCATACATCTGCGTGACCTCGAGGTCGGTCTCCTTCGCTGCGGCGGTCAGGTCTGCTGCTGCGGCGTCGTACTTCTCCTTCGCCGCGGCGATGGTGTCGTCGTCGGCTCCGAGCGCCTTGGACAGCTTGTTGAGCGAGGCGATGACGTCGGCACCCTTGCCGCCGACCTTGATGGCGACGACCGGAGCGATCTTCTCCAGCTGCTCCTGCTGCTCGACGTCGGCGACGCCGTAGTAGGGACCCTTGAGGTCGAGCGTGCCGTCGCGGTCGGTCGGGTAGATCCCGGTCACGATGAGGTCGGGTGCCGCCTCGGCGAGTGCCTCGAGGTCGATCTCGCCGTAGCTGTTGCCGACGATGGCCGTGTCGCCGAGGTCGTAGTCCGCGAAGCGCTTGTCGGTGGCGACGTCGACGCGACCGAAGACCGCGACGGGGTCGATGCCGTTGCCGTGCAGGCCGAGCGCGTAGTCGGCGAAGCTCGCGACGCGCTTCGGCTGCTGGTCGAGCTTGACCGTGGTGCCGGTGTCGTCGGTGTAGCTCCAGGCACCGCTGCTGTCGGCGTCGGATGCGGCGGTGGGGGAGCAGCCGGCGAGGCCGACCAGGGCGAGCGCCGGCACGAGAACGAGTGCGGCGCGGCGGAGGCGTGAAGAGATCGTCATGGTACTTAGGGTAGCCGAACCTAAGTCACGAAACGATATCGGAATGCCCGATCGCCCGGATCACTCCGCGTCGAGGGCGATCGCGTCGTCGGGGTCGACGGGCACGATGAGCGGCGAGCCACTGCTCGGGTCGGGGATGACGATGGCGTCGAGGTCGAACGCCTCCCGGAGCACGGCCGGGGTGAGGACCTCCCAGGGTGTCCCGTCGGCGATGACCCGGCCGCCGCCCACGACGACGAGCCGGTCGGAGTACCGGCCGGCGAGGGTGAGGTCGTGCAGGACCATGACGACCGTCGCTCCGCGCTCGCGGTTGATCGACCGCACGAGTCGGAGGACGTCGAGCTGGTGGCTGAGGTCGAGGAAGGTCGTCGGCTCGTCGAGCAGGATCGTGGGGGCACGCTGCGCGAGCACCAGGGCGATCCAAGCGCGCTGCAGCTGCCCGCCCGACAGGGAGGCCGTGTCGCGGTCGGCGAGCGTCTCGAGACCGGTGGCGGCGAGGGCCTCGTCGACGGCGATCGTGTCGGCGGGCGTCCAGGGCTTGAGGAGGCTCTGGTGCGGGTGCCGCCCTCGCGAGACGAGGTCGCGGACGGTCGTCGCCGACGGCGTCAGTGGCTTCTGCGGCAGGATAGCCAGGCGGCGCGCGACCTCGCGGGTCGGGATCGAGCGCACACCGCGACCGTCGAGTTCGACCGTGCCGGCGGTCGGGGTGAGCAGGCGACCGAACGCCTTCAGCAGCGTCGACTTGCCGCAACCGTTGGCGCCGATGAGCGTCGTGACCTCGCCCGTCTCGATGCGGAGGTCCAGTCCCTCGAAGACCACCGTCTGGTCGTAGGCCAGGGAGACGCCCCGCGCCTCGAGGGCGGGCGTCGGGCGTTCCTTCACGAGCGAGGGGGTCGTGGCGGGGTCGGTCATGCGGAGGTCTCCCGTTCCTTGCGGCGCGTCAGCAACCAGATGAGATAGGGCGCGCCGACGATCGCGGTGATGATGCCCACCGGGATCTCGCCCGGCAGGACGCCACGGACGAGTGCATCGCCGCCCGTCACGATGACGGCGCCGAGCAGCGCGGAGGCGAGCAGCGGCGGGCGACCGGTGCGGGCGAGGCGGCGGGCGATCTGCGGTGCGACGAAGGCGACGAACTCGATCGGCCCCGCGGCGGACACGGCTGCGGCGACGAGCAGGACCGCGCACGCGATGACGACGATCCGATGCCGCTGGACCGCGACGCCGAGGCCGGTCGACAGCTCGTCACCGAGCTGGCTGATGTCGAGGCTGCTCGTCTGCAGGACCGCGATCGGCGTCAGGATCACCAGCGCGACGAGCACCGGCCACACGCTCGACCAGGAGATGCCCGAGAGGCTGCCGACGAGCCACTGCGCAGCCGCTGCCGCCTCGGTGATCTGCGCCCGGGCGATGAGGTAGCTCGTGATGCCGCCGAGGGTCGCGGTGGCACCGATGCCGATGAGGATGAGTCGGAAGCTGTCGACCCCGCCGCGCCAGGACAACGCGTAGACGGCGGCCGAGGTGACGAGCGCGCCGATCGCCGCCATGGCGGGCAGGCCGAGACTGAGTGCGCCGGCGCCGACGGAGTAGCTGCCGCCGACGAGCACGATCGCGGCCACGGCCCCGAGCGCGGCACCCGAGGTCACGCCGAGGATGTCCGGGGTCGCGAGTGGGTTGCGGGCGAACGTCTGGGTGAGGGCCCCGGCGAGTCCGAGGGACGCACCGACGAGGAGACCGCCGACGACCCGGGGGAGGCGGAGCTCGAACACGATGAGTTCCTGACCGCCGGTCCCGCCGCCGAGCAGGGTGGTGATGACGTCGGGGATCGTCAGGGATGACGAGCCGGCGACGATCCCGAGCAGGGCGAACGCCAGGGCCACGACGAGGCAGGCGATCGTGACGCCGACGACCCGACCTCGCCACAGACGGCCGAAGAAGCGGCTGCCCTCCCGCACGGCGCTCACAGCTCCGCCATCCGTCCGCGGCGCACGATGGCGATGAAGGCGACCCCACCCACGACGGTGAGGACGACACCCACGGGCACCTCGGCGGTGCCACCGATGAGGCGACCGATCACGTCGCACGCGAGCAGCACGCTCCCGCCGACGAGTCCCGAGGCGGGGAGCAGCCAGCCGTGATGCCCGCCCACGAGCGTGCGGGCGATGTGCGGCGCGGTGAGTCCGACGAAGGCGATCGGGCCGGTCAAGGCGACGGCGGCGGCCGTGAGCAGGGTGATCGCGGCGAGCCCCACGAGTCGCGCGCGGATGAGGTTCTCGCCGAGCCCGTTCGCCAGCTCGGTCCCGAGCGCCAGGGCGTTCAACGAGCGGATGTTGGCCACCGCGAACACGAGGCCGAGCCCGGCGAAGACGAGCGCCGCGTCGACGCCGGTGAGCGATCGTCCGGACAGCGAACCGACCACCCAGATGCGGTAGGCGGCGAGGGTCGTCTCGTCGGACAGCACGAGGTACGAGGTCAGGGCGACGAGGAGGGCCGAGACGGCGGTGCCGGCGATCGCGAGCGGGACGGGACTCGAGAGTCCGCGGCCGAGTGCGGCGACGGAGAACACGATGACGCTGGCGACGGTGGCGCCGAGCAGAGCGAGCCAGAGCGTCGTGACCACCGAGCTCGTGCCGAGCACGTAGACCCCGACGACGACCGCGAGACTCGCGCCGGCGGAGACGCCGAACAGGCCGGGGTCGGCGAGCGGGTTGCGGGTCTGCCCCTGCATGACGGCACCGGCGATCCCGAGGCAGACGCCGACGAGGACGCCGAGCACCGTGCGCGGCACCCGCGACCCCCACACGACGGCGCCGGTGTCCTGGGTGGGGTCGAACAGTGCGGTGAGGACGGCCACGGGGCTGATGAGGTTGCTGCCGAGCATCAGACTCGCGAGGGCGACGACGAGGAGCGCGGCGGCCAGTGTGCCGACGGCGAGCGCGCGTCTCGATCGGAGGAGGGTCGCGCTGCGCATGGAGTTAGCCTAGCCTCACCTATCCCGGTCGCGATGCACACCCGACGTCGTCGGTGACGGACGGGCGGTCCATGGATCGGCACCGGAGGTGTGGGGTTCACCCATGGGTGGGGCCTCCATCGCCCGATACCGTTGACCGGTACGGAGTACAGCGATCAGGAGGACACGCATGGCCGAGCAGCCGTCGACCGGAGCCGACACCGAAGCGGTCCTCGCCGCCACGGAACGACTCGCCGTCCCGCCGGGCTCGCTCGAGGGCGTGGTGGTCCTCGACCTCTCCCGCGTCCTCGCCGGCCCCTACGCAGCGTCGATGCTCGCCGACCTCGGCGCGACCGTCATCAAGATCGAGAACCCGAACGACCCCGACGTCTCCCGGGGCTTCCCGCCCTACCTGCGTGACGGCGACGAGGAGTTCAGCGGCTACTACGGCCAGTACAACCGCGGCAAGTTCGGCCTCGCGCTCGACCTCGCGAGCGACGCCGGCAAGGAGGTGCTACGCGACCTCGTCGCGAGCGCCGACATCCTCGTCGAGAACTTCCGACCAGGGACGATGGCGAAGCTCGGCCTGCCGTACGAGGCGCTCGCCGCCATCAACCCGAAGCTCGTGTACACCGCCATCTCCGGCTACGGGCAGACGGGTTCCCGGAGCCGCCGCCCCGCGTTCGACAACACGGCGCAGGCCGCCGGCGGGCTCTGGTCGATGAACGGCTACGCGGACCAGCCGCCCGTGCGCGTCGGCGTCACGATCGGGGACCTCTCCGCCACGATGTTCGGCGTCATCGGCACCCTCGCCGCCCTCCGGCACGCCGAGCGCACCGGCGTCGGGCAGCTCGTCGACGTCGCCCAGGTCGACAGCATCATCGCGATGACCGAGACCGCCGTCGTCGACTACACCGTCGACGGGACGGTCGCCTCGCCGTCCGGCAATGAACACGCCTGGGTCCGGCCCTACGAGCTGTTCCCCTGTGCCGACGGACAGGTGTTCTTCGGCGCGTACACCGACAAGCTCTGGAAGGCGAGCTGCGAGCTGTTCGGCACGCCCGAGGCGATCGCCGACCCCGAGATCGACACCATGCGCAAGCGCTTCGACGAGGAGGTCTACGCCCGACGCGTCAAGCCGCTCGTCGTCTCCTGGTTCGCGGACCGCACCCGCGCCGAGCTCGAGGAACTGGCCGGCGACGTCGTCCCGCTCACCGCCGTCAAGACGATCGGCGAGGTCGTCGACGACCCCGGGACCGCCGAACGCGAGATGGTCGTCGAGACCGACTACGGCTCCTTCGGCACCCTCCGCTCCTTCGGCCAGCCGATCAAACTGAGCGCGACCCCCGCGACCACCGACCGTCCCGCGAACCACATGGGCGAACACGCGGACGACGTGCTCACGGCGCTCGCCGGGTATGACGCCGACCGCATCGCGGCGTTGCGTTCCGACGGGGTGATCTGAGTGGGAGCCGTGGACCGGACAGAGCAGCCTGCCGACCGCATCGCCGCGTTGCGTTCCGACGGGGTGATCTGAGTGGGAGCCGTGGAGCGGACAGAGCAGCTCGATCTGCGCCCCGCCTCCTGGTACCGCAGCACCTTCGCGACCGCGGCACCGGAACCGGTCCTGGGCGAGGAGCTCCCCGTCGGCTGGGAGGGCGTCCACTTCCCGTTCGAGACGCCGTTCGCGCAGCTCCGCGAGGACGGCTCACCCGCGGAGGACGGCGTGCTGCCGGTCATCGACCTGCCGCGCCGCATGTACGCGGGAGAGGACACCGAGTTCCTGTCGCCCCTCCGCTACGGCGACATGGTGGCGCAGCGCACGAGCCTCGGATCGCTCGTCGAGAAGCAGGGGCGGGCCGGACGGCTCGTCTTCGCCGACCTCGTGCGCGAGTACCTCGTCGACGGCGAGGTCGCCGTCCGCAGCACCTGGCACGACGTGTTCCTCGAGGCGCAGCCCGCGGTGCCTTCCCCGAGGACGGCGGCGCCCGAGGTGGCCGCCGAGGACGCGGTCGATCCCGACGCCGGAGCCGACTGGACCGTGACCCGGTCACTCGACTCCCGCCAGTTGTTCCGCTTCTCGGCCGTGACGGGCAACACGCACCGCATCCACTACGACCGGCAGTGGGCGCGTGAGGTCGAGGGGCTCGACGACCTCCTCGTGCACGGCCCGCTCACCCGCATCCTGGTCCTCGACGCCCTCACCGCGAACGCCGGTGGTCGTCGGCTCGCGTCGGTCCGTTTCCGGGCGAAGGCGCCGGTGCTCGTCGACACGGCGTTCCGCATCGCGGGGACGGACGGCCCCGAGGGTACCTCGGTCGTCGTGCGTGCCGCCGACGGTACGGTCCTGGCCTCGGCAGACGCCACCTGGCGCCCCTGACTACCGGGGTGCCGTCCTCCGGTCACTGAGCCCTCTTCCATCGGTCACTGAGCTTGTCGAAGTGCTCACGGGGTGCACTGCCCTTCGACAGGCTCAGGGACCGGGATGGGGTGCTCAGGGACCGGGATGGGGTGCTCAGGGACCGGGATGGGGTGCTCAGGGACCGGGATGGGGTGCTCAGGGACCGGGATGGGGTGCTCGGGGGCCGGGGGTGCGCCGCGCCGCCTAGGCGTCGATCACGAGCGTCGGCGTCAGCGACCGCGACACACACGGGTACATGATCATCGACGCGTCGTCGGTCGTCAGGGAGTCGCGATGCTCCGGCGTCCCGTCCACCACCTGCACGGCACAGGAGCCGCAGACGCCGCGCATGCACGACCCGGCGACACCGACCCGCGCGGCCTGCATCGCCTGCAGCATCGTCTGCCCGGCGGGAACCTCGACGGTCCGCTCCGACCTCGCGCACTCGACGGTGAACGCCGTGTTCGGCAGGTAGGAGCGGGGCTTGGGCTCGAACCGCTCGAGGTGCAACCGGCAGTCCTCGGGCAGCGTCTCGGCCAGGTTCGTGAGGGTGTCGGTGAAGCCGCGCGGCCCGCAGGCCGACACGTCGGTGCCCGGCTCGAGTCCCGCGAGGAGGCCGGCGAGGTCGAGTCGGCCGCTCTCCGCGCTGACGTGGATCCGCACATGGTCGCCCAGGGCTTCGAGTTCCGGCGCGAACGCGATGTCCTCCCGCGTGCGCACTGCGTAGACGAGGGTCCAGTCGGCGTCGCCCGCCGCCAACCGCCGCGCCATCGAGAGCAGCGGCGTGATCCCGATGCCGGCAGCGAGGAGCAGGTGCCGCTTCGCGTCCGAGAGCGGGAACAGGTTCCGCGGCGGCCGGATGAACACCTTCCGACCGACCTTGAGGAAGTTGTGGATGTAGTGCGAAGCACCCCGCGAGTGATCCTCCCGCAGGACGGCGATCCGATACCGGAACTCGTCCGCCGGATCACCGCAGAGGGAGTACTGCCGTTCATGGCGGGTGATGAGCTGCAGGTCGATGTGCGCTCCGGGGTCCCACGGCGGGAGCCGGCGACCTTCCGGATCGGCGAGCACGACGCTGACGATCGTCGGTGTCTCGCGCACGATCTCCTGGACGATCAGCGGGGTCATGCCCGCGCGGTTGCGCATCAGGAGTTCCTCTTGCTTCCAGCCATCAGTACAGGCTCTGGTTCCCGACGGCGACCGCCTCGTCGATGGCGTCGCCGACCTCGGTGCTGAGGCCCGACATGCTCGCCCAGATCCGACCCGCACTCGGCACCTCGGCCGCGAGCTCCTGCATCTCGGCGTCCCACAGCCCGCCGCGGAGGAGCGCCCGCCCGCAGTGCAGGTAGACCTCCTCGGTACGCACGACGATCGCGAGCTGCGGCGTCACGTGGTCCTGCTCGAGCATGGCCATGAGTGCCGGGTCGTCGGTGACGGTGGCCGTGCCGTTGATCCGGAGGGTCTCGCTCATGCCGGGGACGAAGCACAGCATGCCGATGTGGCCGTTCTGGACGATGTTCTGGAGGGAGTCGGCCAGCCGGTTGCCGAGGCGCTCCGGGATCACGAGCGTGCGGGTGTCGAGCGCCCGGACGAACCCCGGGTAGTCCCCGCGCGGGGAGTTGTCGCACCGGCCGTCGGCGTCGGACGTCGCGATGGTGCAGAACGGCGAGTGGGCGAGGAAGGCGAGGCAGTTCTCGTCGAGCTCGTCCATGATCTTGGCCGTCGCCGCGGGATCCGGTTCGCCGAGGGACCGACGGATGGTGTCGACGTCGATCGACGCGAACGCGCTGGCCTGCATGGCGGACCCCTTCTCTGTCCCTCCGACCCTACGGTCGTCCCTCGCGCGCCTCAATGGGCTGTCGGCACACGGTTCGCGGGTGTCCTGTGCCACCGACCCAGCCGCGTCGATCGTCCCGCCCCGGTTCATCGGCCGAACGAGCGGCGGAACATCGCCTTCGCGCGTGCTGCGGTGTCGGCTCGATGGGAATCGGGGATGCGGGTGAGGGTCGCTCCCACCATCGAGATCGCCATGAGGATGTCGTCGGGCTCGACGTGGTCGGCGATGCGGTGCGCAGCCAGTTCCTTCGCATGCAGGGCGTGCGCGAGGCGGTCGAGGCGGGTGCCGAGCTCGATGACGCGCGGGTCGTCGCCCTCGCCGAGGATCGCCTCGACGAAGGGCGAGGTGACGAGGGCCTGGTCGATCACGACGTCGAGCAGGGTGTCGAGGGTGGCATCGGGTCGCCCGGTGTGCTCCTCCAACTTACCGACGTTCTCGTCGAGCACTGCGAGCGCGAGGGAGAGTCGGTCGGGGAAGTGTCGGTACAGGCTGCCCTGTCCGACGCCCGCCCGCTTCGCGACCGCACTGAGGGGAGCGCTGAAGCCGTCCGCGGCGAACACCTGACGCGCTGCGGCGACGAGCGCTCGGCGGTTCTCGGGTCCCGCGCTCGGGCCTCGGTTCGGCTTCGGGGGCGTGGACGACATCCCGGTAGCGTAACGCCGCGCGACCGGTCCGGTGGACCCGGCTGGGAGCCGACCGTGAGGGCTGGCGGCCGCGCCATGGACGGCGTAACGTGTACCGGACAATGATGTCCGGTATGGATCGAAGCCCATCCGATCCGCCGCTCATCGTCCTCCCGAGAACGAAGGAACCCCATGAGCGCCCTCACCGCCAACACTCCGATCGCCGCGTGGCTCACCGACCCCACCGGTGGACCGCTCATCCGCGGCCTCCTCACCCAGCTGGGCACCGAGGAATCGCAGCTCGCCCCGATCTCGGGCCTCCCGCTCCAGCAGCTCGTCGCCCTGAGCCAGGGCAAGCTGCCCCAGTCGCTCATCGACGAGCTCGTCCTCGCCGCGAACGACGGCGTCGCACCCGTCGACGACGCGCCCCAGGGGTGGCAGGAGCGCATCACCGTCGGTCGGTTCGCCGGCAAGACCGTGATCGTCACCGGCGCCGCATCCGGTATCGGCCGTGCCACGGCGTCGCGCGTCGCCCGCGAAGGGGGTCGGGTCATCGCCGTCGACCTGTTCGAGGACAAGCTCGCCGACCTCGCCTCGAGCCTCCCGGACGCCGACCTCGTCACGGTCGCGGGCGACATCACGAAGCAGGAGGACATCGACGCGATCGTCGCCGCGGCCGGGGAGCGGATCGACGCGCTCGCCAACGTCGCCGGCATCAACGACGACTTCTCCCCGCTTCACGAGACCTCCGACGCGACCTGGGAGCGGGTGATGGGCGTGAACGTCACCGGCGCCTTCAAGCTGACCCGCGCGGTCCTGCCGTCGATGGTCGCGGCCGGATCCGGTTCGGTCGTCAACATCGCGTCCGAGGCCGGGCTTCGCGGCAACGCCTCGGGGAACGCCTACACGACCTCGAAGCACGCGGTCGTCGGCATGACCAAGAGCGCCGCCTTCATGTACGGCCCGCACGGTGTCCGGGTCAACGCGGTCGCTCCGGGCGGCGTCGCGACGGGCATCCCCTTCCCGCCGAACGTCTCCGAGGCGGGTTCGGCGCGGCTCGGACCGTTCCAGGCGGCGATCCCGACGATCGCGACCGCGGAGCAGCTCGCGGCGTCCATCACCTTCCTGCTGAGCGACGACGGCGTGAACGTCAACGGCGTCGTCCTGCCGTCCGACGGCGGATGGTCGGTGCAGTAGCCGCCGACGTGCAGAACTTCAGCAATCGGTAAGAACGGCGTTTCTTAACGACCGTTCGGGGCCGGATGAACGCGTTTCTGCTGCGAATCTTGAAGCACACGGGCCGCTCTGCGTCGCCCGTCCCCTGCGAACGGTCTGAACGAGTACGGCCGGAACGATCGTTCGCACTGCGGTGACACCGCTCACAGGGCCCCACCGATCTTGGCGGAAGGTGGGGCCCTGCGCCGTGTCCGGGCCGCCCTGCGCCGGGTGTGGTCTCAGCGCGGGATCGCGGCGGCGAAGCGCCACGGCTGGGAGCGGATCGTCGCGACGGCCCGGGTGATCGCCCCGAGGGCGACGACGTCCGCGCCGAGTCGCGAGGCCCGCACGATCGGCGTTGGGGCGTAGGTCCCCTCGTCGAGCCAGGTCTGAGCCGCGGCGATGACGGGGGAGGCGACGCGGGCCACGCCTCCGGCGACGACGACCTCGTCCACGTCGAGCAGGCTGCCGAGCAGGACGCACACCCGCCCGAGGCGCTCCCCGAGACGTTCGACGAGTCGGCCGGCATAGACGTCGCCCGAGGCTGCGGCGTCGATGACGCGGCCGACGTCGAGGGTGCCGATCGGCATCCCGGCGAGTGGGGAGGTCGCCGGCACCGCACCGGATCGCTGATCCTCCTCCAGCCACGACCGTGCCGCACCGTCGAGGCCCTCCGGCGAACCGACACCCTCGACCATGCCGAGCACGCGGAGTTCGCCTGCACCGCCGGCCCCGCCGTGCAGCAGCACGCCGTCGACGATGAGTCCCGCGCCGAAGCTCGCCTCGGCCAGGAGGACGGCGATGGACTCGCGTGCCACCTCCCCGAGGGCGCGCTCGGCCGTTGCTGCGAGGTTGGCGTCGTTCTCGAGCACGACGTCGCCCCAGGGGCCGAGGCGGCTCGCGAAATCGGGGTTCATCCGGGCCCAGTAGTCGTGATCGCCGCGCGGGGAGCGGCCGTGCGCGTCCACCGGAGCCGGGACGCCGACGGCGGTCACGAGCACCTGTCCCGGGGTCGCGCCGGCCTGCGCGGTCGCCTCCTCGACGACCGTCCGTGCGGTCGCGAGGCGGAGGTCTGGGTCCTCGTCCCCACCCACGATGGGGCGTTCGGCCCGGCCGACGACCTCACCACGGAGCGTCGCGACGAGTGCCGCGACCCGGTGCTGCCCCACGTCGAGTCCGACCACGAACGCGGTGTCCGCGGCGAGTTCGTAGCGCCTGGCGGGTCGTCCCCGCCGGTAGTCGCCGGCGGCCCGGGCGTCGTCGAGCTCCCGGATCCAGCCGCGGTCGGCGAGGGCGTCGCAGGCGTTCAGCACGGTCGCGCGGGTCAGGCCGGTCTCGTCCATGACGTCGCTCGCCGTGAACGCACCGTGGTCGAAGGCGTAGGCGGCGACGAGTTCGACGCTCGCCCTGCCCGTCTCGATCCCCGGTTCCGCCATGGGGTGACTGTAGCAGGGTTGCATTACTAGATATGGCCGCTATATTTAGTGGCGAAGGTCGACCACCGCCGGTCACGACAGTGCTCGGCTCCGCACCCCGAAAGGAACCGTCCGAGCATGAGCACCAGTACCGCCCCGACATCAGCAGACGCTCCGGACCTCCGGGTCGGCGTCATCGGCCTCGGCTTCGCCGGGACCACGCACCTGGACGCCTTCACCGCGCTCCCCGGTGCCACCGTCGTCGCCCTGTCCGGCCAGGAACCGGCGCGCCTTGCCGAGCTGGCCGAGAGCCGCGGGGTCCCCGAGACCTACGCCGACTGGGAGGACCTCGTCGCCCGCGACGACCTCGACATCGTCTCGATCGGTGTGCCGAACGCCCTGCACCACCCGATCGCCGTGGCCGCGCTCCGCAGCGGCAAGCACGTCTTCTGCGAGAAGCCGCTCGCCACGACCGCCGACCTCGCCGCCGAGATGGTGGAGGCCGCGACCGCCGCCGACCGCGTCCTGGAGGTCGCGTACAACCATCGCCGTCGTGCCGACGTCGCCTACCTCGCGCGCTACCTCGCCGAGGAGCCGATCGGTCGCGTCTACCACTCGCGCGCCTCCTGGCTGCGTCGTCAGGGCGTGCCCGGCATCGACTCCTGGTTCACGAACAAGGCCGCGGCCGGTGGCGGGCCGCTCATCGACCTCGGCTCCCATGTGCTCGACATCGCACTGTCGCTCCTCGGCGAGCCGCGCGTGACGCACGTGTCGGCCGTCGCGTACAACGAGCTCGGCCGCGCCGGTCGCGGTGGCTCCTCCGGCGGCGGTCCGGTCTCGAGCCGGTCCGCGCACGCCTTCGACGTCGAGGACTTCGCGTCCGCCCTCCTGCGGTTCGAGGACGGCGGAAGCCTGCACCTCGAGGCGTCGTGGGCGTCCTACTCGAAGGCCCACGAGGACATCTCGGTCGAGCTCCTCGGCTCGGAGGGCGGCGTCCGCCTCCACGTCGACAACTACAACACCGAGGGGACCGTCACGATCTACCGCGACGTCGCCGGTGCGCCGACGATTGAACGACCCGCGGTCCAGGTCCCGGCCGGCCACCACCAGTCGGTCATCGCGGAGTTCCTCGACACCATCCGCGCGGGTGAGACCGCCGGCGGTGAGCTCCGGTTCGCCGGTCACCACGGCGAGTACGCGCTGCACCGCAGCCGCGTCATCGACGCCGCCTACGCCTCGGCCGCCGCCGGGCACGAACTGGAGGTCCCCGCATGAGCACCACGACACCGATCCGCATCCGCGTCTGGAACGAGTTCGTCCACGAGTCCCGCGGCGACGCCGTGGTGCTCGGCCACTACCCCGACGGCATCCACGCCGTGATCGCGGCGGGCCTCGAGGAGTCGCTCGGCGACGCCGCGTCCGTCTCGACCGCGACCCTCCAGGATCCCGAGCACGGTCTCACCGAGGAGGTCCTCGCGAACACCGACGTCCTCTTCTGGTGGGGGCACATCGCCCACGACCAGGTCTCCGACGAGGTCGTCGAGCGGGTCGTGCGCCACGTCCACGCCGGCATGGGCATCGTCGTGCTGCACTCCGGCCACTACTCGCGGGTCTTCCAACGACTGATGGGCACGAGCTGCGCCCTCAAGTGGCGGAACGACGGCGAGCGAGAGCTCGTCTGGACGGTGCTCCCGGACCACCCGATCGCGCAGGGTGTCCCGCACCCCATCGTCATCGACCGCCAGGAGATGTACGGCGAGCAGTTCGACATCCCGCGTCCCGACGAGGAGGTGTTCCTCTCCACCTTCGCCGGCGGCGAGGTCTTCCGGTCCGGTGTCGCGTACCACCGCGGTCGCGGGCGCGTGTTCTACTTCTCACCCGGCGACCAGGAGTACCCGGTCTACCACCACCCCGACATCCGCCGAGTGCTGGCGAACGCGGCCAAGTGGGCGCGCCCGACGATCGAGCGCACGCCGCCGACCGCGGATCAGCACCCACGGGACTGGTTCCTGAACTAGCGCGTCCGTGTCCCTGACACCAGCCCCTCCACCGATCCGTCGGGCAGCGAGAGGCTGGTGGCAGGCCGATCGGCCGACCACCGGACGATGAGGGAGGACGACATGCCCGGGAAGCAGAATCCGTCACTGAAGGACCCCGAGCTCTACGAGAAGCTCCGCGACGACGGCGCGTCGAAGGGCAAGGCCGCTCGGATCTCGAACGCCGCCGCGAAGCAGGGACGCTCGACGATCGGGGAGAAGGGCGGCGAGGCCGGGTCGTACGACGACTGGACGGTCGCGCAGCTCCGCGAGCGCGCGAAGGAGATCGGCCTGACCGGCTACTCCGGCAAGCGGAAGAGCGAACTCATCGCGATGCTCCGCGACAGCTGAGCAGGCGGCGCTGCCGCCCGGGCTACTTCGCCTGGGCGGTCGCGTCGTCGCCGACCGTCGCGTGCACGACGACCTCGCCGGTGTTCGCCTCGTGCATGAAGCCTTCGAGCAGAGCGCGGTCCATCTCGCCGACCTCGTCGGAGTCGAAGGAGAACTGCAGGGCGATCGCCGGGTGCAGCCAGAGCGTCGTGCGTCCGTCGGTGGTGGAGTCCTGCCGGATCGTGAGCGCGAACGACTCGTTCCGTCGGAGCTTCATGAGTGCGATCGTCTTGACGTGAGCGAGCGTGCGGTCGTCGAGACGCACACGCGCGTCGCCAGTGCCGTAGACCAGTTGTCCCATGGGAACCCTCGACTTCCAACCCCGGAGATGGCCGTCGACTCGAGTGGCCGACGGCTGTGCGCCTCCCGACGGGGTCCGGGTCGGTGAAGCGCTCTCTCAGGATACGAGACATTCTTGGCGCGCGCCCGATTATCCACAATGCGGTGGCTGCTTCCCGACGCGCACGCGCATTGTCCGCTGCCCGGGCCATCCGCGCAATGGCCCCGACGACCCGATCTCCCCGCGCTAGCGTGGCACACCTGCGAAAGGGGCTGACGATGGGATTCCTCCGCCTCGGTGCGCTCCGATCTCAGGTCGACGATCAGACGCTCGCCCAACTGGAACGGGTGATCCTCACGCGCATGCTCGGCGAACGGTCGTTCCGACTGCAGCTCCACCGCGGGCGCTTCCAATCGTCTGAGCCGGTCACCGTGTCGCCCGAGCAGCCGATCGTCTTCGCGTTCGACGCCGAGTTCGAGCCGCCGATCGACGAGCGCATGGCCGCCGAG
Source organism: Plantibacter sp. T3 (assembly GCF_902506515.1). Lineage (NCBI taxonomy): Bacteria > Bacillati > Actinomycetota > Actinomycetes > Micrococcales > Microbacteriaceae > Plantibacter > Plantibacter sp. T3. Next base: position 1,247,662 of record NZ_LR733286.1, read on the forward strand.
ATGCTCGAGGAGATCGAGATCACGGGCGGATTGCACGTCGTCGTCGCCTGACCAGCGGCAGACCGACACCAGCACCACATCGAAACCACCACCACAGGAAGCAGGAGCGACATGAGCGACTTCACCGGAGCAGACGCATTGGGTACCGACCCGGACATGGTGGTCGGCACGCCGCCCACCGAGATCCCGGACGAGTCGACGGATGAGGACACGGCGGACGAGCCGGACGTGCTCGAGCAGCCGGACACGGACGCTCGCTGAGTCCGTCACACGCGGAAGCGCCGCCGGCCCTCGGGTCGGCGGCGCTTCGTCGTGCAGCGGGCGTGGCTCAGCCCTGCTCGGTCTCCTCGGGGTCCGCGCCCGGCCGCACGGCCGCGTCGTCGCGGATGTCGATCCGGGTCACGCCGTCGCCCTGGTCGGTGACGTCGATGCGGGGAGCCGCGTCCGCTTCGGTCGCGTTCGGTGCGGTCGTCAGCTGGTCGTGGCGGTTCTCGTCGTGCGTGGTGGGAGTCTGGTCGCTGTCGGTCATGCCCAGACGATAGCGCACGGGCGCGTGGTGCCTCCGGTATACCTTCCGGGTTGCGGATGCAAGGTCTGCCGGTCCGGCCGCTTCGGTTCCCAGAATGGTCGTATGAGGAAGTTGCACTACGCCAGCGGCTATCTGTTGATGGCTGACCAGACCTGCAAGGCGCTGCTCCGGTATGCGCGGGCCCTCTCCCAGAGCGGTGAGTCCGACATCGTGATGGTCCCGACCATCTCGGAAGGCGGCAGCCTGGGATACGCCCACCTCCTCATCGGACCGGCAAGCCAACTGTTCTCGACGCCCGTCGAGAACGCCTCGGAGGAACCGTTCGACGAACAGACCATCGTCGAACTCGAACAACGGACCGCCGAGCTGCAACCGGCGCGACCGGAGTGGGCGACGGAACTCACGGACATCGACGACCTGGAGTTCGACGAACGTTCGAGGTGAGCGGGACCGGAGACCCTGTCGGCGAGGTTCAGATGCGCGGACCCGGCTCCGGCACGAGGACGAGGCCCTGGTTCGAGTCGGCGCTGACCGCGAGCGCATCGAGCCAGGCACGGTTGAGTTCGACCGGCACGCTGCCCGCGTACTTGAAGCGGAGGGACATCGCCGGGTGCAGCCAGATCGTCGTCCGGCCGTCGCCCGACCGCGGATCGTCCTTCCACCCGAAGTAGAACGCTTCGCCGCGACGCAACTTCGCACCGATGACCTGTTGCAGGTGGGCGAGGACCCGGTCGTCGAACGTCACCGACACGTCTGCGTCGTAGATCATCTTGCCCATGGGTTCTCCTGCTCCGCTCTCCGGTCTCCACCGTAGGCCCGGTCCTGTGGAAGCACCACGTTCCCCGAGGGGGTTGCGAACTGGCGCGAGTCGCCGGACCTGACACGCCGAAGCGGCACCGGCGCGATGCCGGTGCCGCTCAGCGGTGGTGCGCGATCGCTCAGACGCTGATCGGGAGCGCCTCCGCGATCGAGGTGCGGTGCAGGACGTCCCAACGGCTGGTGTAGCTGCGCTCGGGGAGTGAGCGGAGCGCTTCCACCAGGTGGGTCGGGAGCAGGTCGCGGCGGGCCTCACGCGTCAGGTCGCTGGGGCGGCAGGGGTACTCCATGCCGCGTAGGAATTCGTCGAGCTCGGTGAACACGAGCATCTCCTCTCTGGGCGCGTCGTGGCACCCGATGTCAGGCGGGCCGGCTGCGTCGACCGGTCGTCAGACCGCCGTGCCCTCCTTCGAGTGTCGTTCCCGTTCGGCCGTTCGGCGCGCTCTTGCCTTTCCGTCGTCGAGCTGCTACGCGGCCGGAGTGAGGTGCACCGTCAGAGCTCGAGACGTCGCTCCACGATGTCGCGGGCGACGTCGGCCAGGGCACGACGTCCGCCGCGAGCGTGCTTCCGGATGCGCTCGAAGGCCTCTTCGACCGAGATCGCGGCGGTGTAGGCGACGACGCCCTTCGCCTGCTCGATGACGACCCTGGACTGCAGTGCGGACTCCAGCTGCTCGCGGGTCGCGTCACTCTCGCGGAGGGTCCGCTCGTGCAGGATCCCGATGGTCGCGACGTCGGCCATGGCCTGTGCGGCCTGGGACTCGAACCGGTCGAGGGCTTCCGGAGTCGTGCGGAACAGGTTGAGGGTGCCGATGGTGGTCCGGCGGAGTCGCAGCGGGAAGGCATGAGCCGACCGGAATCCCGCGGTCGCCGCGACCTCGGCGAATCTCGGCCAGTCGGCTGCGACCGCGGCGATCTCGGGGATCGACACCGGCGTCGCATCACGGAAGCTGTCGATGCAGGGGCCTTCGTCCGCGCTCAGTTGGATGAGTTCGACGAGCTTCCCGGACTCGCTGGTCGACGCGATCAGTTCGAGGTCGCCGTGCGGGTCCGCCAGGAGGATGCCCGAGGCCTGGACGTCCAGGAGGTCGACGGTGGCGTCGACCAGGGCCTGGAGCAGGTCGACGACGTCATAGTCGTCCACCAGGGTGTCGGCGAGCGTCGCGAACACGTCGAGCAGGGCGGTCGAGTGACGGAGCTCGGAGCCGGTCCCGTCGTCGCCGCGCTCGCTCATCGCTCGTCTTCGATCGTGTCGTCGTGCAGCACGTAACCGGTGCGACGTTCGAGGATGTCCTCGGCGACGTCCGACATCGAGCGGTTCTGGGCGAAGGCCTGAGCCTGGATCAGCAGGTGGGCGTCGTCGGGGGTGAGGCCGAGTTGCGCGATCACGAACCCGGTCGCCTGATGGATCCGGCGTCGGGCGTGGGGTTTGAGCTGCGTCGTGTCGGGGAGGCTCGCGAGTTCGAGGGTGCGTCGGAGCACGTACCGGCTGAGCGGGCGGGTGAGGGACATCATGTCCTCGACCGCCTGCGTGTCCAGCGTACGCTCCTCGGTGTCGTACAGCTCGACCGCGCCCACCTGGAGCGGCCCGACGCGGAGGGGGAAGGCGAAGATGGAGCCGACCGCATGGTCGCGGATCGCCTCGGTGAACGACGGCCAGGAGTCGTAGCCGTTCCGCTTGACGGCCTCCTCGAGCACCGGGCGGCCGCTGCCGACGGCGTCCCAGCAGGGGCCTTCGGAGAGGTCGAACTGGAGTTCGTCGATCAACGCGATCTGCTCGTCGCTCGCGGCGATCGTCTCGGGGCTCAGGGTGTCGCCGAGTGTCGCGATCGAGACGCCGCTGAGGGGCATGAGCCGCAGGATCGGCTCCACCAGCTGGTCGTCCTCGTCGACCCGGTCGAGTGCGCTGTACACGATGGCGAAGGTGTCGCTCATGTCCGCATTCCTTCCGGGCTCAAGAGTGGTCTCCGCTCATCGTACGGCTATCCCGCTGCGATCGCCGGGCGGCGATCCGTCCTGCCTGGGAAAGCAAGGGGCCGCCTTGGCGGGGTGGATTCGCCTAACGTGGCGTCATGCCTCTGACGACGACAACCTCTCCGCGCCCCTCCGCCCACCGGTCCGCAGCAACCGATCGGTCGGCGCGATGAGCCGCGGGGTCGCCGTCGTCACCGGCGGAACCGCAGGGCTCGGTCGTGCGACCGTCCGTGAACTCGCGAAGCGCGGCTGGGACGTCGCGGTGCTCGCGCGCGGCGAGGACGGACTCGAGGCGACCATCGCCGAGGTCGAGCAGGCCGGCCGTCGTGCTCTCGCGGTGCCGACGGACGTCGCCGACCGGGAGGCCGTCGAACAGGCGGCGGACCGGGTCGAGGCGGAACTCGGACCGATCGAGCTGTGGGTGAACTGCGCCATGGTCGGCGTCTTCGGGGACTTCCTCACGACCGAGCCGGCGGACTTCGAACGCGCCGTCGCCGTCAACTTCTTCGGCTTCGTCAACGGCACCAGGGCCGCACTCTCGCGAATGACGCCGCGCGACCGTGGGCACGTGATCCAGGTCGGTTCCGCCCTCGCCCACCGCGGCATCCCGCTGCAGGCCGCCTACTGCGGCTCGAAGTTCGGTGCCCGAGGCTTCACGGAGTCGGTCACCGCCGAGCTCCTCCACGACGGCAGCAACGTCAAGCTCTCGACCGTGGACATGCCGGCGCTCAACACCATCCAGTTCAGCTGGGTGAAGTCGCAGCTGCCCGAGCACCCGCAGCCGGTGCCGCCGATCTATCAGCCCGAGGTCGGTGCGACCGCCATCGCCGACGTCGCAGACCGACCGAGGCGACGCACCTGGGTGGGGGAGTCCACCGTCGGCACGATCCTCGGCGACCGCTTCGCCGGCGGATTCCTCGACTGGTTCCTCGCCAGGACCGGGTACTCCGGGCAGCTCGCACCGGACAAGCACGACCCGCGCATGCCCGACAACGTCTACACGCCGGCCCCCGGCGACCACGGCGCCCGTGGCGTGTTCAGCGACAAGGCCCACTCGTGGAGTCCGCAGACCTGGGCGATCCGCCACCGGCGGGCCGTGTACGCGACCGCCGCCGGCACCCTCGCAGCGGGTGTCGCCCTGGTGGCCGGCGCGGCGAAGCGGCGCTGAGCACGATGGCGCGGCGCGAGCAGTTCGACGCGGTGGTCGTCGGCGCGGGCCCCAACGGGCTCGCTGCCGCGGTGACCCTCGCCAGGGCCGGCCTGCACGTGCAGGTGGTCGAGCGGGGCGACACGATCGGTGGTGGTGCCAGGACCGCCGAGCTGACGCTGCCCGGCTTCCACCACGACATCTGCTCAGCGGTCCACCCGATGGCGCTCGCCTCCGGGTTCTTCCGATCCTTCGGCCTCGAGCGCCGCATCGACCTCGTCGTGCCGGAGATCTCCTACGCCCACCCGCTCGACGGTGGACGGGCCGGGATCGCCTACCGCGACATCGACCGCACCGCCGAGGCCCTCGGACGCGACGGCGAGGCCTGGCGCTCGCTCATGGGACCGCTCGCCGCCGACGCCGACCGCGTCTCGCAGTTCACCGGTGGCAAGCTCCTGCAGGTGCCGCGCCACCCGGTCACGGTCGCGCGCTTCGGCCTCCGCGCGCTCGAGCAGGGCAGTCCCGCCTGGAACCTCCGGTTCCGTGAGGAGACCGCTCCGGCGATGCTCAGCGGCGTCGCCGCCCACTCCATCCGCCCGATGCCGAGCCTGTCCACCTCGGCCGCCGCCCTGTCGCTCGGCGCGTATGCGCACGCCCGCGGTTGGCCCATCCCCGTCGGCGGCAGCCAAGCGATCATCGACGCGCTCGCCGCCGACCTGCTGGCCCACGGCGGTGAGATCGTCACCGGAACCGAGGTGCGTTCCATCGACGAGCTGCCGTCCGCCCGCGCCGTCCTGTTCGACACGACGCCGAAGGCGCTCGCCGAGATCGCGGGCAGCCGACTGCCCGACGCCTACCTCCGTCGTCTCTCCCGGTTCCGGTACGGCGACGGCGTGGCCAAGGTCGACTTCGCGCTCTCAGGTCCCGTCCCGTGGACGAACCCTGAACTGGCCCGGGCCGGCACGCTCCACCTCGGCGGCACCCGCCCGGAGATCGCCGCCGCCGAGCGCGACGTCGCCCGCGGTCGGCACAGCGAGTCGCCCTACGTCCTCGTCTCGCAGCCCGACGTCGGCGATCCTGGTCGCGCTCCCGGTGACGCCCAGGTCCTCTGGGCCTACACGCACGTGCCGAGCGGGTCCGGTCTCGACCAGACCGAGGCGATCACCCGGCAGATCGAGCGCTTCGCCCCCGGCTTCCGCGACGTGATCCTGACGTCGGCGTCGATGACCGCCCGCGACATGGCGCGGTACAACCCGAACTACGTGCTCGGCGACATCGCGGCCGGCGCTGCGAGCTTCGCGCAGCTCGTCGCGCGTCCCGTGCTCTCGAACGACCCGTGGCGGACGCCGACGCCGGGGATCTTCCTCTGCTCCTCGTCGACCCCGCCCGGCCCGGGCGTCCACGGTCTCGCCGGCTGGCACGCCGCCCGCAGCGCCCTCCGCTCGGTCTTCGGCCGCGACCGCATGCCGTCGCTCGCGCCCGACCGCCCGCGTCCGACCTCCTGACCTCGTCCCTGCTCCAGCGAAAGGAACACCACCGTGTCCCACACCACTCGGATCCTCGACTGCCCACCCGACCGTGTCTTCGCCGTCCTCGCCGACGGCTGGCTCTTCCCGGCGTGGGTGGTCGGCGCGTCCCGCATGCGCGACGTCGGTGACCGGTGGCCGCACGTGGGCGGGAAGCTGCACCACTCCTTCGGTGTCTGGCCGGCGGTGCTGAACGACGAGACGACGGTGCTCCAGTGGGATGCTCCGCACCGGTTCGTCATCCAGCCGAAGGGGTGGCCGCTCGGTGAGGCCCGCGTCGCGGTCGAGGTCGAGCCGCACGAGCGCGGGTGCATCGTCCACCTGCATGAGCACGCCGTGACGGGCCCTGGTGCGCTGATCCCGGTCTGGCTCCTCGACATCGGGCTGCACCTCCGCAACATCGAGACGCTGCGCCGACTCGCCCACCTCGCTGAGGGCGGTGCCGGTGGGACCCACCTCGTGGAGGCGGCCGAGCCGACGGCAGAAGACCGGAAGAACGCCGAGTTCCCGAAGCGGTCGTTGTTCGCGCGGGTGGCGTCGGTCCTCGTCGTCGCCGTGCCGGTGGTCGCGGTGGCGCGCACGCTCGCCCGTCGCTGACGCACATCCTCGTCGGATTCGCAAGCACGGAACGGGGTCCGGTCGCTCCCGTACGGTTGCGCGAGTGACTGCAACCGACGCCGCCAAGGCCGATTCACCCGCCCAGCTCAAGCGCGACATCTCCGGCAAGATGCTCTACCTGTTCATCCTCGGAGACGTGCTGGGCGCGGGCATCTACGCGCTCATCGGCCAGATCGCCGGGGAGGTCGGCGGGGTCACCTGGGTCCCGATGATCGTCGCGTTGCTGCTGGCGCTGCTCACCGCGGCGTCGTACGCAGAGCTCGTCACGAAGTATCCGAAGGCGGGTGGTTCGGCCGTGTTCGCCGAGCGCGCCTACAAGCGACCGATCGTCTCCTTCCTCGTCGGGTACTGCATGCTCGCGGCGGGTGTCGTGAGTGCGTCCGGGTTGGCGCTGGCGTTCGCCGGTGACTACCTCGCGACCTTCATCGACCTGCCGCCGGTCCTCGGCGCCGTGCTGTTCCTCCTGGTGATCGCGCTGATCAACGCCCGCGGCATCAAGGAGTCCGTCCGGGCGAACCTCGTCATGACGATGATCGAGACCACCGGCCTTGTCCTCGTCGTGGTGGCGGTCGCGATGATGCTCGGTGGAGGCAGGGGCGACCTCGGTCGTGCCACGCAGTTCGCTGAGGGTGGCAGCCCCGTCATCGCCGTCTTCGGTGCTGCACTGCTCGCCTATTACTCCTTCGTCGGGTTCGAGACGAGTGCGAACGTCATCGAAGAGGTCAAGGACCCGTCGCGGGTCTACCCGAAGGCGCTCTTCGGTGCCCTCGCGACCGCCGGCGTGCTGTACGTCCTCGTCGGCACCGCGGCCTCGATCGCCGTGCCCTCCGACGAGCTCGGCGAATCGACCGGTCCGCTCCTGACCGTGATCCAGGCGACCGGCGTCGGCATCCCCGCGTGGTTGTTCAGCATCATCGCGCTCGTGGCGGTCGCGAACGGTGCGCTGCTCACGATGATCATGTCGAGCCGGCTCGCCTACGGCATGGGCTCGCAGGGTCTGCTGCCGAGCGTCTTCACGAAGGTGCTGCCGAAGCGCGGTACGCCGTGGGTCGCGATCATCGTGACCACCGGTGTCGCGATGGTACTCACGGCCACCGGCAGTATCGCGACGCTCGCCGAGACGGTCGTCCTGCTCCTGCTCATCGTCTTCCTCAGCACGAACATCGCGGTGCTCGTCCTGCGGCGCGAGCATGTCGAGCACGCCCATTTCCGTGCGTGGACGGTCCTGCCGGTCCTCGCGGTCCTGTCGTGCCTGGTCCTCCTCACGCAGCAGAGCGCCGAGGTCTGGCTGCGTGGCGGCATCATCGTCGCGGTCGGCGTCGTGCTCTACGCGATCACGCGTGTGGCCCGACGGCGGAAGGCGCCGGAAGCGGCGTGAGGAGCGTCTGACGGCGGTACCATCCCTCCATGCGATCTGGACGAGGCATGACGGATGACGAGGTCGGCTGATGCCCGCCGCAAGTGACCCGGCCGACGCCATGCCCGGGGACGGTCGCGACGAGACGCTGAACGAGCGATCCGACCGCAACTGGTCGGAGCTGCTGCAGGAGTTCCGTGTCCTGCAGACAGGCACGCAGATCCTCGCGGGTTTCCTGCTGACGCTGCCGTTCCAGCCACGGTTCAGCGAGCTCAGTGGATTCGACCATGTGCTGTACCTCGTCCTCGTGGTCCTGGCCGTGACGGTCACGCTCCTCGCGCTCGCCCCGGTGATCATGCACCGGTTGGTATTCCGGCAGCTGGCGAAGCCACAGCTGGTGCGGCTGTCCAGCAGCATCCTCATGGTGTGTCTCGGGGCGGCGTCGCTGCTGTTCGCGGGGATCGTCCTGTTCGTCTTCGACTTCGTCGTGTCGCCCGCGGTCGGCTTGTGGGCGGGTGGGGTCGTGGTCGTCGTCATCGGGCTGGTGTGGATCGTCGGCCCGCGCCTGATCCGGGGTGCGCGCGACCGCGTGTCCTGAGGTGATCGACGCGCCCGCGGTGAGCCCCGAGAATGGGACGATGCCCGAAACCTGCACCTTCTGCCGCATCCTGCGTGACGAGCCCGACGACGTCACCTGGGTGGAACGCGAGGACGAAGCGGTCGCCTTCCGGCCGTTGCCCGAGTCGGAGCTCGCGCCCGGACACACTCTCGTGGTGCCGCGGGCGCACAGCGTCGGCCTGCTCGACGCCGATCCGCGAGCCCTGCAGGCGACGACCGCCCTCGCTCAGCGGGTGGGACGCGCGATGCGGGCGGCGCTCGGTGCGACCGGCGTCGTCGTGCTGAGTGCGTCCGGTGCCGACGCCGGGCAGAGCGTCCCCCACCTCCATCTCCACGTCGTCCCGTGCTGGGATGACGACGGGGTCACGTTCTGGCCCGAGGGCCGCTCGAAGCACCGGGTCGACGGCGACCCGCATGCGCTTCTGGCGGAGATGTTCGAGTAGTCGGAGATCGCCGCTCCTTGAGTTGACCTCAAGACCGATTGAGGTTCTACGGTTGAAGCATGACCATTCCCACCACGCCGTCCGCTGATCCCGATGCCCTCGCCCGCGCCGCGACCGTCGACGGGTTCAAGACGGCGTTCCGTGACCACCCGGCGGGCGTCGCGCTGATCAGTGCCTCGACCGATCGTGGAGACGTCGGGCTGACGGCGTCATCGGTCGCGTCGGTGGCCGTCGACCCGCCGATGCTGTCCTTCTCGGTCACGCGGGCCACGGGGTCCGCGGGCGGACTGCTCAGTGCGGGGACGGTCGTCGTCCACCTCCTGGCGGACCACCACCTGGAGGTCGCGAAGGCGTTCGCCAAGACGGGGGAGCCGCGCTTCACCCCGGAACAGCACTGGGAGCGACTCGCGACCGGCGAGCCCTACCTGCCGAGTGCCCGTGCGGCACTGCGCTGCCGGATCGTGCAGACGGTCCCGGCCGGCAGCTCGATGCTCGTCATCGCCGAGGTGCTGGAGGTCATCCCGCCCGGCACCGACGCGCCGGCGCTCGTCTACCAGAACCGCAACTTCCACCGCCTGGAGTCCGACCCGCTCGGCTGATCAGGCGAGGAGCGCGATCGGGCCGATGTCCGCGATCGCCTCGATGACCCGCTCGGGGTGCTCGGCGATCCGGTTGAGGACGTAGAGCCACCATTCGGGTCCGTAGACGAGGTATTCGCGCGTCGCGAACCCGCGGCGGTGGAGGTCGTCGAGCAGTTCGGTGCCGAGTCCCTGCAGCATCTCGAACTCCACGTGCGGCTGGCGGAGGTCGTCGCCGAGCGCGCCCTCGAGTGCGGCGACGAGGTTTGCGTCGTGGGTAGCGATGTTGACCCGGTGACCCGACCCAACGAGTCGTGTGACCATGCTGATGTAGGCGGCGGTCATCGGTGCGGAGTCGCGGGGGTAGGCCACCTCGGTCGATTCGAGGAAGGCGCCCTTGACGACACGGATCGGCCCGGGACGATGCAGCACGCGGTCGAGGTCCGCGGGGGTGCGGTGCAGTCTCGCCTGCAGGGTGATGCCGGTCTCCGGGAACCGGTCGGCGATCTGCTCGAAGAGCGACAGCACCAGGTCCGTGCGGTCGGAGCCTTCAGCGGAGATCATGAGCGAGGTGTCGGCGTCCCGGGCCGCCTGTGCGAGCGCCAGGCCGTTGCGCAGGCCGAGCTCGCGGGAGACGACGGAACCGATGTGGGAGAGGTCGAGCGAGATCGTCGCGGTCTGGTCGGATTCGCTGATCCGGCGGGCGAGGTCGATGAACTCCGCGGTCTGTTCGTCGGCGACACGTGCGTCGCGGACCGACTCGCCGACGAGCTCGATGCTCCAGCGGTGTCCACGATCGGTGTTCGCTTCGAGGAGCCGCAAGGCCGAGGCCGCGTCTTCGCCGGCGATGTATCGCAGGGCGGCCCGCTTGGCGACGGCGGCAGCCTCCGGGTGGGCGAGGACTCGCGCTTTGAGGTCCTCGTCGAGGGCCCAGGCTCGCAGGGTGTCGGCGGCGCGCGACAGCGTCTCGTCGTTCATCAGCATGCTTCGACCCTATCCAGTCCTGGGTGGCGGTCCGGACGGCACCGGGGTCTGGGCTGCACCGGGGTCTGGGCCGCGTCGCCCGTGCGCGCTACGCTCGCTCACGTGGCGAGCTTCGAGGAGAAACCGATCCTGGACCTCACGCTCGATGAGTGGGAGGCCTACCTCGCCGGCGCGCCGAGCGACGCGGGCGTGCGGTTGAAGCTGCGGAAGAAGACGTCGAAGGCGTCGGGGATCACCTGGTTGGAGGCGCTGGACGTCGCCCTCTGTTACGGATGGATCGACGGACAGAGCAAACGGTTCGACGACGACTACACGCTGCAGGCGTTCACGCCGCGGCGGAAGAGCAGCCCGTGGTCGCAGATCAACCGGGAGCACGTCGCCCGCCTCATCGAGGAGGGGCGGATGCGTCCCGGCGGGCTCGCGGAGATCGAACGCGCCAAGGCCGACGGGCGGTGGGACGTGGCGTACCGGCAGAAGGACGCCGTCGCACCGGATGATCTGCAGGCGGCGCTCGAAGCGAACCCCGAGGCGGCGGCCTACTTCGCGACCCTCGGCCGCACGGACCGCTTCCGCGTGTTCTTCCGCCTGAGCAACATCAAGACGCCCGCGATCAGGGCCGCGCGCATCGCGGACGTAGTCGAGAAGGCCGCCCGGGGCGAGCAGCACTACCGCTGATGGTGGGTGGATCGGCGCGGATGAGGGTCTCGCCAGGGACCGTCTGGCCGGTCGTCCACGAGGAGCGTCGGCGGCTCGTCGCAAACCTGTCGGTGCTGAGCGACGAGCAGTGGGGGAGGCCGTCGCTCTGCACCGGATGGGATGTGCATGACGTCGTCGCCCATCTCGTCGATTCGGCGAAGACGACGCGGCTGGGATTCGCCCGACGACTCATCGCCGCGCGGTTCGATTTCGACCTCGACAATGAACGCGGGGTCGAGCGGGAGCGGCGGAACGATCCGCAGGAGACGCTCCGCGCCCTGGCGGACGCCACCGAGCTGAGGCGCACCCCGCCGGCGAACCTCGCGACCAGGCTCGTCGAGGCCATCGTGCACGCTGAGGACGTCCGCCGGCCGCTCGGCATCAGCGCGGACTACCCGATAGCCGCTGTCCTGGTGGCGTTGGAGTACCAGCTCCGGACCGGCGTCTCGATGAGCGGTGGCAAGGAACGCGCCCAGGGGGTCCGGCTCGTCGCCGAGGACGCCGGGGTGAGCTGGGGTGCGGGCGACGAGGTCCGGGGATCGGCGCTCGACCTCTTGCTCGCGGTGTCAGGGCGACCGACCGGGCTGGCGTTGCCCGGTAGGTGAGGAGGAAGCTGGAAGTCTCCCGCGTGCACCTTCCCCGTTGACCGACGTGCCTGGGCTCGGCTGCCCTTCGACAGGCTCAGGGACCGAAACGGTTCGGGCACACTTCTCCCGGTCACTGAGCTTGTCGAAGTGCCCACGAGGAACCCCTTCGACAGGCTCAGGGACCGGGTTCATCCGGGTGAACCTCTTCGGTTGACCGAGGTGGCGCGGCTCGGCTGCCCTTCGACAGGCTGAGGGACCGAGGTGTTGCCGGTGAACCTCTTCCGGTCACTGAGCTTGTCGAAGTGCCCACGAGGATGCCTCATCGTTCCGGGCACACCTCTCCCGCTCACTGAGCCTGTCGAAGTGCCCACGAGGACCCACCCCCTTCGACAGGCTCAGGGACCGAAACTGGTCAGAAGGGCGCGGGATCGGGTTCGGTCCGATACTGCTTCCCATCGGGTGTCGTCCAGTCGAGGACCCCGCCGGGTTTGTGTTCGAGGTTCCACCCGGGCAGGTGTTTCATGCGGTGGTGATGTCGACACAGGCAGGCAAGATTGCCGACACCTGTCGTCCCGCCGTCCTCCCACGCGACCGAATGATCGAGATCACACGCTCTGGCCCGTCTGCCGCAGCCCGGTGCCCGACAAGTGCCGTCCCGCAGCCGGACCGCCCGCTGGAGGTCGGCCGGGACCCGGTACTGGTTCCGCCCGACGGAGAGGACCGCACCCGTTTCCGGTTGGACGAGGATCCGGGTGAAGCTGGGGGCGTTCACCGCGATACGGGCGGCGGTCTCGGGGTCGATCGGACCGTAGCCGTCGAGCATGCCGGGTGCGTCGGAGACGCCGGCCATGGTGAGCGCCGGGACGGTGATCTGCACGGTCGGCTTGATGTGCTCCTGCACCTCGATGGGGTGCGGGAGGACCGGGCTCGACATGACGTCTTCCGGGGTGACGCCGGTGAGCGCGAGCGCCGCTAGGGCGTCGGCCTGCAGTTGTGCGCAGGTGCGCGTATCTCCTGCTGCTCGCGACTTCGCCGCCGCTGCTTCGACCCGCTCGACGAGCCCCTGGGCGATCGGGGCGGTGGTGAAGAGGTGCACCCACGCCATGCCATCGGCTGCGGGCTCGAACTCGACCCGGCGGTCGGCCTCCGACCGCCGGGCGCGTGCGGTGATGGACTCGGGGTGGAGTCGCTCGCGGAGCGTGCGGGCGCGCTTGCGGAGGTTCGCGTTGGTCGTCTGCTCGGCGACCGGCAGGACTTCCGCGAGGAACGCTGCCCGCCCAGCGATCGGCACGTCACTGAGTTGGTCGATGATCGTCTGCGCGTGCCGGGCCGAGATGCGCCCGGCCTCGAGCGACTCGAGCACTGCTGGGGCTTCATTGACGAGGCGTTCCGCGTCGTTCGTCGCCCGCTGGACCGTCTGCTCAGGCGTTCGGGTCGCCATGGCGAGGGCCGCGCAGGTGGAGCGGCGGGAGAGCGCAAGGCGCTCGGCCGGCGGGAAGATCGCCGGGACCGTGGCGTCGGCGAAGGCGTCCGCGTAGGCGGCAGAGCGGGCGAGGAGCCGGGCCTCCTCGGCGTCCAGAGCCGCGCGGCGGCGGTGGATGTCCGCGAAGGCATCCGAGAACTCCGCCAACTGCGCGGCGTACTCGTCACCAGCTCGAACTGCGGAGGCGGTGGTCTCGGTCATGGAACAAGTCCACCATGGACCACTGACATTCCAGATGCTGAGTTGGCATAGTTGTGGAAGGTGCTCGTGGACCCTTCGACAAGCTCAGGGACCGGGGGAGGTTGGCCGGATTGGCGGGGTATTCCGTGGGCCCTTCGACAGGGTCAGGGACCGGTGGAAGGGCGCCGGATTCCTGGGGTTCCTCGTGTGCCCTTCGACAGGCTCAGGGGCCGGAAGGGGTCCGCCGGATTGTCGAGGTCGTGGGCCCTTCGACTGGGTCAGGGGCCGGAGGAAGGGCACCCGGATTAGGGGAGTCTTCCGTGGGCCCTTCGGCAGGCTCAGGGACCGGGAGAAGATCACCGGAGCAGGAGGTCCCTCGTGGGCCCTTCGACAAGCTCAGGGACCGGGAGAAGACCACCGGAGCGGGAGGTCCCCCGTGTGCCCTTCGACAGGCTCAGGGAACGGGGGAAGGGTGCGGGGTCCGTGGAGTCGCTCGTGGGCCCTTCGATGGGCTCAGGGAACGGGGGAAGGGCGCGCGATTCGCGGGTCCATGTGCCCTTCTGCGGGCTCAGGGGCCGGCGCTCGACCGGCGCCCGGCCCATTGGCCGGACGGGGTCAGACGGCCCGGGCGAGCAGGTCCGCGACGCGCTTCGCGACGGCGTCGTTCCAGGCGGTGACCCCGAAGGCGGTCGGCCACAGGTCGCCGTCGTCGAGCTTCGCGGAGTCGTTGAACCCGATGGTCGCGTAGCGCGCCTTGAACTTCGCCGCCGCCTGGAAGAACACGACCGCCTTACCGTCGGCACCGACGTAGGCGGGCATGCCGTACCAGGTCTTGGCCGCGAGGCCGGAGTCGCCGCCCATGATCAGCTCATGCAACGGCTCGGCGATCGCGCGGTCGGCGTCCTCCATGTCCGCGATCGCGTCGACGACGGCCTGCAGAGCCTCCTCGCGACTCGCGGCCGCCTTCAGCTCCTTGGCGCGCTCCTTCATCGCCGCGCGCTCCTCGGCGCTGAATCCGCTCTTCGTGCTCGACTGCTTCTCGGCCATGTCGGCGTCCTTCCGTTCGGGGCTGTGGTCCGCCTCTCACGGTAGACCCGCGAGCCCCACGGCGCTTCTCGAATCCTGCTCGGCCCACTGAGCCGCCCAAAAGCGCTCGAAATCAGCCCGAAAACCGACCGATTCGGGCGACTTAGCCGTCCAGTGCGCCCGGCCCGAGCACCGACTCGACGATGACCCGGATCGCGTACTCGCTCGTCTCGGCGAGGTCGACGTCCGCAGGGTCGATGAGCCACTGGACCTGCAGACCGTCCATGACCGCCAGGATGGACGCCGCCGCACGGTGGATCGTCTCGGGCGCATCCACGCCCCGCTCGGCGCACACCACCTCGAACGCCTCCGCGATCTCGCGCCGGAGGGTCCGGTAGCGGTCGTCGAAGTAGTGCCTGGCCGGGTGGTCCTCGGTCACCGACTCCGCCGACAGGACGACGAACGCCTGCACGATCCCGGCGCGCTGCGCGTTCGCGGCTGCGGTGCGGATCAGGTGCTTGAACAGGTCGATACCGCCGGGGATGTGCTGGTTGTCGAGGTCCTGGACGTCCGTCGCGTCGCGGTAGCTGAGCACCTCGAGGAGGAGCTGGTCCTTCGATCCGAAGTGGTGCAGGATGCCCGCCGGCGTCATGTCGACGAGCTCGGCGATGTCGATGAGGGTGCCGTTCGCGTACCCCTTGGCGCCGAAGACGTCGAGCGCGGAGCGGACGACCTCGGCTCGTCTCGCCACAGTCGCCGGGCGTGGCTGGGCTGGTCGTTTCGCCGTGTTCTGTCGTTTCACCGTGCTCATGGTGTCCGTTCCGCGGGGGCCTCGATGCGCCCGACACTACCGCGCTTGCCAACTTACTGAATGGTCAGTAAGTTATCACCGAATCCCGACTTGCGCCGCACTGCCGCAGCGCACACCCAAGAGGAGAAAGCGATGAAGCTGAGAACCCCACTGCTGGCCGCGTTCGCGGCCACAGCCCTGCTGCTCACCGGATGCACCGGTGGCGGCGGGTCGAGCGACGGCCCAGAGAGCGGCGCCGCCCTGACGATCGCGAAGCCGGACGGCTCGATCGCCACCGAGTCCAACAACCCCTACGTCGGCGACTCGTCCGCCATGAAGCTCGGCTACATCAACGCGATCCTGGAGCCGCTCGCGATCGTCAACCTCGTCGACCCGAGCGCGGAGGTGAAGCCCTGGCTCGCGTCCGAGATCGCCTGGTCCGACGACTACACCTCCGTCGCCCTGACCGCCCGCGACGGTGTCACCTGGAACGACGGCGAGGCGTTCAGCGCCGACGACATCGCGTTCACCTTCCAGCAGTTCATCGACCACCCCGAACTCGACAACTCGGCCCTCGGCCTCACCACGGTGGCAACCGAAGGCGACACCGTCACCCTGTCGTTCACGAACCCGATGTTCGTGAAGCAGGACAAGGTGCTCCTCAAGCAGATCGTCCCGAAGCACGTGTGGGAGTCCGTCGACGACCCCGCCACCTTTGAGAACCCGGAGCCCGTCGGCACCGGCCCGTACACGCTCACGAGCTTCAGCACCGAGAGCGTCGAACTCTCCGCCCGCGACGACTACTGGGGTGAGCAGCCTGCCGTGCCGACGCTCTACTACGTGTCGTACAACGACAACACGGCCCTCACCACCGCCCTCGCCAACGGCGACGCCGACTGGGCGCAGGCCTTCATCCCGAACGTTCAGTCCGCGTACCTCGACAAGGACAAGGAGCACAACGTCTACTGGGCGGCCGCCGGTCTCGCCGTCGACGCGATGTTCGTGAACACGCAGACGAAGCCGTTCAACGACCCCGCGTTCCGCCAGGCGGTGAACCTCGTCATCGACCGCGAGCAGCACCAGCAGATCGCCCGTGAGGGCGGCGTCCCCGAGCTCAGCTCGGTGACCGGCCTCCCGACCCCGGCGGGTGACGCGTTCATCGCCTCCGAGTTCGAGGGCGAGGACTACACCGTCGACGCGAAGGCCGCGAAGCAGGTCCTGACCGACGCCGGCTACACCTGGGAGGACGACGTCCTCACCGACCCGTCCGGCGAGGCCGTCACCTTCACGCTGTCGGTGCCGCAGGGTTGGAACGACTACGTGACCGGCATCAGCCTCATCGCCGACTCGGTCAAGACGCTGGGCGTCACCGCCACGGTCGACACCCCCGACCAGGACACCTGGTGGGCGGCGAAGTCGGACGGCGACTTCCAGGCCATCCTGCACTGGACCGACACCGGTGCGACGCCGTACGACCTGTACTCCGACATCATGGACGGCCGCTGGCTCGTCGCCGAGGGCGAGGCGGCCGACTTCAACTTCGGTCGCTACGACAGCCCGGAGGCCACCGCGGCGCTCGCGGCCTACGCCAACGCGACGGACGACGCGACGCGCGCAGCCGCCCTCGAGACCGTCCAGAAGCTGTTCGTCTCGGACGTCCCGGCGATGCCGATCGGTACGCGTCCGTTCATCGGCTCGTACAACACGCGGAACTACACCGGATGGCCGAGCGAGGACGACCCCTACGCGCCCGCCGACCCGACGCAGCCGACCGCGGTCTACATCCTCACGCAGCTCAAGGCCGCGAAGTAAGCACGGGCACCACACCGACGGGCGGGGCGCTCATCCGTCCCGCCCGTCACCTCCCGCATGCGCAACGGCATGCACCGCGATCAGCACAGAACGGACTCATGCAGTGACCAACGACGACCTGCTGACGGCGTCCTCCTTCAGCGTCACCTACGACGTGGAACCTCCCGTCGAAGCCGTGCGCGACGTCTCGCTCACCCTCCGCCGCGGCGAGATCCTCGGCCTCGCCGGCGAGTCCGGCTGCGGCAAGACCACCCTCGCCTACGGCCTGCAACGGCTTCTCAAACCACCGGCGGTCATCACGGGTGGGACCGCCGTCTTCCACGACGAGTCCGGCGAGGACATCGACCTCGGCCGGCTGGGCGAGGAGGAGATGCGCGCGTTCCGCTGGGACAAGGCGTCCATGGTGTTCCAGGGTGCGATGAACGCCCTCAACCCGGTCACCTCGATCGGGCGGCAGCTCGACGACGTCTTCACCACGCACCGCCGGGGCATGTCACGCGCCGAACGCCGCGAGGAGGCGGGCAAGCTGCTCGACATCGTCGGGGTAGGCCGCGACCGCCTGAAGTCCTACCCGCACGAGCTCTCCGGCGGCATGCGCCAGCGGGTCATGATCGCGATGGCGCTCGCCCTGAAACCGCAGCTGATGATCATGGACGAGCCGACCACCGCGCTCGACGTACTCGTGCAGCGCGAGATCCTCCAACAGATCTCCGAGCTCCGCACCGAGTTCGGGTTCTCGGTCATCTTCATCACCCACGACCTCCCGCTGCTCCTCGAGATCTCCGACCGCATCGCCGTCATGCGTGCCGGCCGGCTCGTCGAGATCGACACGGCGGAACGCATCTACCGACAGGCGAAGGACCCGTACACGCGGAAGCTGCTCGCGTCCTTCCCGAGCCTCACCGGCGAGCGCGGCGACTTCGTCCGTGGGACCGGTGGCGCCGCGTCGGCCACCCAGGCAGGAGTGACCGCATGACCACCCTCGAGTTCTCACACGTCTCGAAGCGCTACCGGGTCCGTGGCTCCGGTCACATGCTCGCGCTCGACGACGTCAGTTTCACCCTGCGGTCCGGCCAGACGCTCGCCCTCGTCGGTCAGTCCGGCAGTGGCAAGTCGACCATCGCGAAGATCCTCACCCAGTTGGAACGGGCGACGAGCGGCGACATCCTGCTCGACGGCAAGGCGATCCCGCGTCGTGGTCGTGCACTCCGCCGCTACCGCCAGCAGGTCCGGATGGTCTTCCAGGACCCGTTCGCCTCGCTGAACCCGTCGCACACGATCCGTCACCACCTGGAGCGACCGCTGCGCCTCGACCACGTCGTCCCGGAAGCCGAGGTCGAGGACGAGGTGCACCGCCTCCTCGAGCGCGTGCAGCTCGACCCGGCCGGCACGATCGACCGCCGGCCCCACGAACTGTCCGGCGGTCAGCGCCAGCGGGTCGCCATCGCCCGCGCACTCGCGTCGCGTCCGTCCCTCCTCATCGCCGACGAGCCCGTTTCGATGCTCGACGTCTCCATCCGGCTGGGTGTCCTCAACCTCCTGGCCGAGCTGCAGCGCGAGTCGCAACTCGGTGTGCTCTACATCACGCACGACCTCGCGACCGCGCGGCACTTCAGCGACGAGATCATGGTCCTGCATCACGGCGAGGTTGTCGAGCGAGGCCCGGCCGACGACGTGATCCTCCGCCCGCAGCACCCCTACACGCTCGCCCTCCGCAACGCGTCGCCCGACCCCGACCGCCACTTCGCGGGAACGGAGACCATCGCATGACCTTCTTCCTCCGTCGCGCCGCCTTCTACGCGTTCACCGCGTGGGCCGCGATCACGATCAACTTCTTCCTGCCGCGGATGCTCAAGGGCGACCCCGTCTCGGCGTACATCGCGAAGAACCAGGGCCGCATCAGCCCGGAGGCAGCGGACTCACTGCGCACCCTGTTCGGACTCGACGCCGACAAGTCGATGCTCGAGCAGTACCTCGACTACTGGCGGCTCCTCTTCTCGGGCGACCTCGGACGGTCCTTCTCGAAGGGCCTCGCGCCCGTCACCGACGTGATCGCCGCCGCTCTGCCCTGGACCGTGGGACTCGTCGGGATCGCGACGATCCTGTCGTTCGTCCTCGGGACGTCCATCGGCGCCCTCATCGGCTGGCGACGCGGCAGCAAGGCGGACTTCATCGTCCCGCTGTCCACCTTCTTCTCGACGGTGCCGTACTTCTGGATGGGCCTCATCGCGATCGCGGTGTTCTCCACCCTGCTCGGCTGGTTCCCCGCCTCCCACGCCTACGGCAAGGGATCGAGGCCCGAGTTCTCGCTCGACTTCTTCGGGCAGGTGATCGCGCACGGCTTCCTCCCGGCGGCGACGATCGTGCTCGCCTCGCTCGGCGGCTGGATCCTCGGCATGCGCAACATGATGGTCACCGTCCTCGACGAGGACTACGTGACCGTCGCCCAGGCGAAGGGGCTGCCGACCCGCCGGGTGCTCGTCGACTACGCCGCACGCAACGCGATGCTGCCGCAGCTGTCGAGCTTCGCCCTGTCGCTCGGCTTCATCGTCGGCGGCACGATCGTCATGGAGATGGTCTTCTCCTACCCGGGCGTCGGCAAACTGCTGCTCGACGCCACGACGGCGAAGGACTACCCGCTCATGCAGGGGCTCTTCCTCGTCATCACGCTCACCGTCCTCGTCGCGAACATCCTGGCCGACGTCGCCTACGCGGTGCTCGACCCCCGCACCCGCCAGATGGAGTCCTGACATGACCATCCCCACCACCGAGGCCCTCGCCACCGCCGAGGCGCCCAAGCTGACGCCCGCTGGTCGCTCGTTCGCCGCCCGGTTCGCGTCGTCGTTCGCGATGTTCCGGAACGGCAAGTCGATCGCGGGGCTCTGCATCCTCGGGTTCTTCGTCCTCGTCGCGGTCTTCGGCGACCTCATCGCGCCGTACGGTCCGCTCGAGAAGGACTTCACCGCGCTGCGCCAGGCTCCGTCGGCCGCGCACCTGCTCGGCACGACGCACATGGGTGAGGACGTCCTGAGCCAGCTGATCTACGGCACCAGGGGCGTGCTCCTCGTCGGCTTCCTGGCCGGGATCTTCGCGACGATCATCGCCGTCGCCATCGGGGTCACCGCCGGGTACGTCTCGGGGTTCACGAGCGAGTCGCTGTCCGCGCTGACGAACGTCTTCCTCGTCATCCCGGGGCTCCCGCTGATGATCATCGTGGCGTCCCAGTACGACAACCCGAGCCTGTTCCTCATCGCCGGTGTCCTGGCGCTCACCGGGTGGGCGTGGGGCGGCCGGGTGCTCCGCGCGCAGACGATGTCGCTGCGGAACCGTGACTTCATCCAGGCGGCGAAGGCGAACGGGGAGTCCCTCTTCCGGATCATCACCGTCGAGATGCTGCCGAACCTGACCGCCATCATCGCCTCGAGCTTCGTCGGCACGGTGACCGCTGCAGTGCTCGGGCTCACCACGCTCGCGTTCATCGGCGTCATCCCCATCACGAACCTCAACTGGGGCACCATCCTGTTCTGGGCGCAGCAGAACGGTGCGTTCCCCGACTTCTGGTGGTGGTACGTGCCCGCCGGTGTCTGCATCGCCCTGCTCGGTGTCGCGCTGTCGCTCATCAACTTCGGGATCGACGAGTACGTGAACCCGAGACTCCGCTCGGCGGGTGAACGCGCCAGAGCCCTCCGCAAGCGAGGCATCAAGCCCGGGGCGAGTGTCACCGCCGTCCGCACCGAGACGACCGGCCCGTCCACGATCACCGACACGACCCACACCGAACGCGCTGGAGCCACCGAACGATGAAGACCGACACCGTCCGCCACCTCGAGGACGCCCGCTACCTCGACCCCGCGCTGCCGATCGCGGCCCGCGTCGACGACCTCGTCGAGCGGATGACCGTCCGCGAGAAGGTCGGGCAGATGATGCAACTCGACGCGCGCGACGACATCGACGCCCACGTCCTCGAGACGCACGTCGGCTCGATCCTGCACGCCTCGCCGGAGCGTCTCGCGGTCGCCCATGAACTCGTCGGGCGGACGCGACTGCGGATCCCGCTGATCGTGGGGGAGGACTGCATCCACGGTCACTCCTTCCACCTCGGCGCGACGATCTTCCCCACGCAGCTGGCCATGGCCGCGAGCTGGGACGCGGGGCTGCTCGAACGGGTCGCCAGGGCCACGGCCGTCGAGGTCGCCGCGACGGGTGTCCACTGGACGTTCTCGCCGGTGCTCTGCATCGCCCGTGACCTCCGCTGGGGCCGCGTCGGTGAGACCTTCGGCGAGGACCCGTTCCTCATCGGTGAGCTGGCCTCCGCGATGGTGCGCGGCTACCAGGGCGACGGCCTGTCCGACCCGACCGCCATCCTCGCGACGGCCAAGCACTTCGCGGGCTACTCCGAGACGCAGGGTGGCCGCGACGCGAGCGAGGCCGACATCTCCCCGCGCAAACTGCGGTCATGGTTCCTCCCGCCGTTCGAGCGGGTCGCCCGCGAGGGCTGCGCCAGCTTCATGCTCGGCTACCAGTCGATCGACGGGGTGCCGATCACGGTCAACGAGTGGCTGCTCAACGACGTCCTGCGCGGTGAGTGGGGGTACGAGGGGACGCTCATCACCGACTGGGACAACGTGGGCCGTATGGTGTGGGAACAGCACGTCAGCCCCGACTACGTGCACGCCTCGGCTGCCGCGATCCGTGCCGGCAACGACATGGTGATGACCACGCCCGGCTTCTTCGCGGGCGCTCTGGAGGCGCTCGAGCGCGGGCTGCTCGAGGAGGCCGACCTCGATCGGGCGGTCCGTCGCATCCTCACTCTGAAGTTCGCGCTCGGCCTGTTCGAGCACCCGCGGCACCCGGACGCCGCCGAGCAGCTCGCGGTGATCGGCTCGCCGGAGCACACCGAGCTCAACCTCGAGACCGCGCGGCGTTCCCTCGTCCTGCTCCGCAACGAGGGCGTGCTGCCGCTCGCCGGCGGCTACCGGGCGGACGAGGCTGGCAGGGCGATCGTGACGCCTGAGGCCGGGCCGCAGCGCATCGCCGTCGTGGGTCCGCTCGCGGACGACGCGCAGATGCAGCTCGGCGATTGGGCGGGCAACTCCGGCCAGGCCGGTTGGCTGCCCGACGGCCAGCCCCGCGAGATGATCACCACCGTGGTCGACGGCCTGCGTGCGGTCGCACCCGCCGGGAGCACGGTCACGACCGCGTTCGGAGCCGACATCCTCACGCTCTCGCCCGATCCAGCGGGCGCGACCTTCCCCGACGGCCAGCCGCGCCCGCCGCTCGTCACGCCCGCGCGACCCGACGAGGCGCTCATCGCGGAAGCCGTCGCGCTGGCCGAGGACGCCGACGTGGTCGTCGCCGTCGTGGGTGACCGCATCGAGCTCGTGGGGGAGGGCCGCTCCACCGCGACGCTCGAACTCATCGGCGGACAGGTGGCACTGCTCGACGCCCTGGCGGCCACCGGGAAGCCGCTCGTCGTGGTCCTGCTCGCCTCGAAGC
Organism: Plantibacter sp. T3; assembly: GCF_902506515.1. Taxonomy (NCBI): domain Bacteria; kingdom Bacillati; phylum Actinomycetota; class Actinomycetes; order Micrococcales; family Microbacteriaceae; genus Plantibacter; species Plantibacter sp. T3. The sequence goes on from NZ_LR733286.1 coordinate 1,270,322, forward strand.
CGCTCGTCCTGCCGCCGTCCGCGCTGCACGCCGACGCGATCGTGTGGGCGGCGAGCCCGGGCATGCAGGGTGGGCGCGCGATCGCGGAACTCCTGCTCGGTCTCATCGAGCCGACCGGTCGCCTGCCGATCTCTTTCGCGCGGCACGCCGGCCAGCAGCCGACGTACTACAACCAGATCCGCGGCCAGCACGGCGACCGCTACGCCGACCTCACCCAGGAGCCCGCGTTCGCGTTCGGCGACGGACTGTCCTACTCGAGCGTCGAGTACGGGGAGCCGCGCCTCGACCAGGCCGTCTACGGACGTGGCGACACCCTGCGCGCCGAGGTCGAGGTGCACAACAGCGGTTCGCGTCCCGTCCTCGAGACGGTGCAGGCGTACGTCAGCGACCTCGTCACCTCGGTGAGCTGGGCCGACCAGGAGCTGAAGACCTTCCGTCAGGTCGCGATCGAACCGGGCGACACGGCGACGGTCACGATCGAGCTGCCCGTCGCCGACTGCTCCATCGTCGACGCGAGGGGGCGACGGGTCGTCGAAGCGGGCGAGTTCGAGCTGCGGGTCGGCGGTTCATCACGGGCCGATGCGCTGCGCGCGGTCCGCTTCACGATCGCCGACTGAGCCGTCGGCCGCCGGAACCCTCACGGGGCCGCACGAAGTCCCTCCTGTTTGGTGCGGCACCCGTGAGCGGTCCCGAGGACTACGCCAGTTCGTCCACGTCAGCGCGGACGGTGACCTCGCCACCGTTGGCGCCGTGCATCAGGTCCTCGAGCAGGGGGCGGTCCATCTCGAACGTCTCATCCGAATCGAAGCTGAACTGCAGCGGGATCGACGGGTGCAGCCAGAGCGTGACGCGGCCGCGCTCCGTCGAGGTGTCGCGCAGGGTCACCGAGAACGACTCGTTCCGGCGGAGCTTCATGAGGGTGATGGTCTTGACGTGAGCCAGCATCCGGTCTTCGAGGTGGAACCGGTTCTCGCCCGTGCCGTATACGATCGCGCCCATGTGCTGTGCCCTTCTCCGGGCCTCCGACGATCGACACGGCGAGATGCGCCGGTGTCGAGCGGCCAGCCTGGAGACCCACTTCAATGTCCGCCGAACAAGTGTAGGAAACTTGAAATCGTCGCTCTGAACTGTTGATTTCCAGGTGTCGGCTGCGCTATGCCGGCTTCCGCTGGTGAGGCGGTCAGGACAGCAGGTCGGGGTCCTGTCCCTGGGGGAGTGCCGAGGACGGGGTGTCCTGGGAAGGACCGTCCGGTGTGCCCATCGCGATGCCGATCCCGGGGCCGATCAAGATGGTGATGGGCTCCAGCTGACCCTCACCGCGGTCGACCTGCAGCCACCGGAACTGTCCGGCGGAGATGCTGTCGAGCACCTCGGCGCGGAACTCGTCCGGATCCTCGACGGCGATCGAGTACGGAAGTCCCTGGTAGACGATCTCCATGCGGCTCATGCGACTTGTCCTGTCCGGCTCGGAGCGGGCTCCGCGATGACCGAGAGGCCGTGGGCGGAGTTCGCCGTGACGTTGAGCGCGTCGATCCACGCGCGGTTGAGGTCGATCGGGACGCTTCCCGAGTACTTGAAGCGCAACGGCACCGAGGGGTGGATCCAGATGACGCTGCGTCCGTCGCCGGCGCGCGGGTCGTCCTTCCAACCGAAGTAGAAGGCCTCGTTCCGGCGGAGCTTCGCACCGATCACGAACTGCAGGTGCGCAAGCAGCCGGTCCTCGAAGGTGATCGAGACCTCAGAACCGTAGATCAGTTTTCCCATGGCGGGCCGTGCTCTCCTCGTTGTGCGTCACGCGGTGTCTATCGCGGTGTCGCTTCACCTTAAGACTCTCGGCTCCGAAAACCCAGCTGGCGGCCGCGCGGGCGCGGATGGGACGCTTCGGCGTCGATGTCAAGGGCCCCGGGATCGACAGGTACGGTGCGTAACCTGCCGTGCAGGAGGTGCCAACCATGGCAACAGCAGAGAAGACCAGCAAGACCGAGAGCACGACCCGATCGGCTCCCGGAGGATCCGGGCCGAAGCCCACCCGTCGGCAGAACGCCGAGAAGGGCTTCGTCGCGTCGAAGGAACTCGACGCCAACATGCAGGCCGTCCTCGTCGACCTCATCGAGCTGTCGATCCAGGGCAAGCAGGCGCACTGGAACGTCATCGGACGCAACTTCCGCGACACGCACCTGCAGCTCGACGAGATCATCGACGCCGCTCGCGAGTTCAGTGACACCGTCGCGGAGCGCATGCGTGCCCTGCACGCCGTGCCGGACGGCCGCAGCGACATCGTCGCCGAGACCACGACGCTGCCCGAGTACCCGCAGGGCGAGATCGACACCTCGGAGACGATCGACCTGATCACCGTCCGACTCGAGGCGGTCGTCGGCACGATGCGTCGGGTCCACGACGACGTCGACGACGAGGACCCCACGAGCGCGGACATCCTCCACGCGATCATCCAGCAGCTGGAGCAGTTCGCGTGGATGATCAGCGCGGAGAACCGGACGGCGACCCGCAGTCGTTGACCTGCAGTCGGTGACCCTGGGCGGCGCCCGACGACCACGCGTCGTCGGCAGCGCCGCCCGGTCGTTCGTCGACGACCAAGGGCCGGCGACGACTACTTGTCGTCGGCGCCGCCACCCGACGCCGTGTCCTCGCCGTCGTTCGGCTCGGAACCGTCGGAGCCCGAACCGTCGGGGATCTCTTCCGCGTCGGGACGTGAGGATGATGCAGATGCGTTCGTCATGTTCGCTTCCTTCCTGGTTGTCGCCATCGGAGATGACCAGACCAACGCTAGGCCGCGGAGCTGATCGGCGCGTGGGGGTTGACGCTTCGACAGGGCCAGACCACCATGGCGGCTGTGATGAGCGGCGATGAGGTGACCGGGCGCGAGACCCCGACGGGGAGCATCCGCACACCGAAGCAACGGGTCGGCGCGTGGATCATGCCCGCGCTGCGTCCGTGGCGCCTCATGCTCGCGCTCAAGGTGGCCATCGCGGCCACCGCCGCCTGGTTCCTCGGCAGCCTGCTCCCGGGCGAGCTCGGCGACTTCTCCTACTACGCACCGCTCGGCGCCCTCGTGAGCCTCACGCCGACGCTCATGGACTCGGTGCGCTCGAGCCTGCAGACCCTGATCGGTCTGGGCCTCGGCATCGGACTCGCTTGGCTGCTCATCATCTCTCCCGCGCCCGGCTGGGTGTCCGTCTCGCTGTCGGTGGGGCTCGGCACACTGCTCGCGGGCCTGCCGGGACTCGGACAGGGCCGTGACTACGTCCCGATCGCGGCGCTGTTCGTCATCATCATCGGCGGAGCGAACGCCAACGACTTCTCGGTCGGCTACCTCGTGCAGATGGCCCTCGGCGTGCTCGTCGGGCTCCTCGTGAACCTGCTCATCATGCCGCCGTTGTTCGTCCGCGAGTCGGCAGCGGGGATCTCGGCCGCGAGGTCGCGGATGGTCGGTGCGCTCCGGAGCATGTCGGACACCCTCCGATCCGAGTCGGCACCGACCCCGGACGACCCGCCGTCCTGGGACAGCTCGCTGCTCGCCATCCGGCACGACGTCGACGCAGCCCGCGGGCTGATGAAGGACGCCGCGGAGAGCCGCCGGGCCAATCCGCGCACGCGGTGGAACCGGCACGACTTCCGCGGGGATGAGGGGGCGCTCGCCGCCCTCGAGCGGATCGCGCCGGTGGTCGTGGAGATCGGTGACGCCCTGCGTGCGGCGCTCTGGGGGATCCCGGTGCCGGTCGACCTCGACGAGGGCGTCCGGAGTGCACTCGCCGATGCGATCGACGCCTCGGCCGACCTCGTCGAGGCGGCGATCGACGACGAGCGTCTCTCCGAGGCGCTGCGTGCCTCCGACCGGGCGCTGACGATGCTGCGTCGGGCGGTGCGCTCGGCCCACGCGGGCGCGAACGGTGCGGCCGGTCGGGAGCCCGACGACGACGACCCGGCGGAGGATGCGGGCGGCGAGAACCTGCTGTTCGCGCTGCGCCGCATCCACGCCGAGATCGAGCGCTCGGAGCGGTCGCCCGACGCCTGAGCGGCGCCCGGCGCGCCGGTCCTCAGAGGATCGGCTTGCCGCCGGTCACCGCGATGACGGCGCCCGAGATGTAACTCCCCTCGTCCGAGGCGAGCAGCACGTAGGGCGGAGCGACCTCGGCGGGCTGCCCCGGACGACCGAGCGGGGTGTCCGTCCCGAAGGACTCGACCGTCTCGGGCGGCATCGTCGACGGGATCAGGGGCGTCCAGATCGGGCCGGGGGCCACCGCGTTCACGCGGATCCCGTCGCCGCCGAGCATCTGGGCGAGCGAAGCGGTCATGCTCGCGAGACCCGCCTTCGTCATGGCGTAGGGCATGAGCTGCGGCGACGGCGAGTCGGCCTGCACCGAGCTCGTCGCGATGATCGAGGAACCCGGAGCCATGTGCGGGACGGCCGCCTTGCTCAAGTGGAAGAACGCACTCAGGTTCGTGGCGAGCGTGTGGTCCCACTCCTCGTCCGGGATCTCGGCGAGGCTCTCCCGGGTCATCTGGTACGCGGCGTTGCTCACGAGGATGTCGACCTTGCCGAAGCGTTCGACCGTCGTGCGGACGATCTCACGGCAGTGCTCGGGGCTCGTGAGGTCCCCACCGATGCTGAGGGCGGTCCGGCCGGCCTCCTCGACCCAGCGGACCGTGTCGGCCGCGTCCTCGTCCTCGTCGAGGTAGCTGACGACGACGTCCGCCCCTTCGCGGGCGTAGGCGATGGCAACCGCCTTGCCGATACCGCTGTCGCCGCCGGTGATGATGGCGACCTTGCCCTCGAGTTTGCCCGAACCCCGGTAGCTGGTCTCGCCGTGGTCGGCCTGCGGCGTGAGCGCTCCCTCGGTCCCGGGCGGCTGCTGCTGCTGAGCGGGCTGGTTCATGGTGTTCCTCCCTGTGCTGCTGTGCGTGCCAGCATGCTGTGGTTGCGGTCCGTCCACCCAAGCCGATCCGAGCGATCCGCCTCCAGGGGTTGACGCCTGCCCGGCACCGGGCGTCCCGCGCTAGCAGCCGCGTGGCGGGGCCGCCAGCCCCGGCGATTCGGAGGTGCGGCTCGTAGGGTGAAGCGCATGACCGCAGCTGGCGAGGATCTCCGTTCGTACGCACCGATCGGGGACGGCCGCACCGTCGCCCTCATCGGACTCCGTGGCCAGGTCGACTGGCTGCCGATCCCCGACCTCGGTTCGATGCCCGTGTTCGCCCGGCTGCTCGACGACGACTCCGGCGGGTGCATCGAGCTCGAGCCGGTCGGCCAGTACACCGTCACGCGGCGCTACGTGTCCGGCACCAACGTGTTGCGCACCACCTTCACGACCGAGCACGGGCGTGCGACGATCACGGACGCACTCGTCACGGGCATCGCGGGTCGCCTGCCCTGGGCCGAACTCGCGCGCCGGATCGACGGGGTGTCCGGCAGCGTCGAGTTCACCTGGCGTGTCCGGCCCGGGACGGCGCTGGGGACGGCCTCGCCCTGGATCGAGGACAGCACGCGCGGCCCCATCATCCGCTCCGGTGCGACGACGATCGCGGTCGTCGGCGACGAGTACGGGCCTGAGGCGGTCGAGGTCGACGGGGCCATGCCGACGGAGCTCTCCGGTCGGTTCACGACGACCGAGAAGTCCCGTCACCTGCTGATCATCGTCGCCACCCACGGTGAGCCGATCCATCTGCCGGTCCCCGCGAACGTCGACGTGGGCATCGATCGGACGATCGACAACTGGCGCGCCTGGTCCCGGGCCTTCTCCTACGAAGGCCCCTGGGCGGATCAGGTGCAGCGCAGTGCGCTCGCGCTCAAGCTCCTGATCTTCAGCCCCACCGGTGCCATCGCGGCCGCGGCGACCACCTCGCTCCCGGAGAACCCGCGCGGGGCCAAGAACTGGGACTACCGCTTCGCCTGGGTGCGCGACCTCGCGTACACCGCGCACGCGCTCGTCCGCTTCGGCCTCCGCGAGGAGACGCACGCCGCTGTTTCGTGGCTGCTGCGCACCATCCGCGAGAACGGGCCGGAGCTGCACATCTTCTACGGACTCGAGGGCGGTGTGCCCGACGGGGTCGTCGAGCACGACGTCGCCGGCTGGCGCGGCATCGGTCCGGTTGTCAGTGGGAACCCGGCGCAGGGGCAGCTGCAGCTCGGCGTCTACGGCGATCTCTTCGCGATCTGCCGCACCTACGTCGACGCCGGCAACGTCCTCGACGTGGAGACCGGCCGTCTCCTCGCCGAGGTCGCCGACCGCACCTGCGACCTGTGGCGGAACCGCGACGCCGGCATGTGGGAGCTGCCCCAGGAGGAGCACTACGTGTCGTCGAAGATGGGGTGCTGGCAGGCGCTCGGCGACGCGGTGCACCTGGCGGAGCTCGGGCAGGTCGCCGGCAGTGCCGACCGCTGGCGCACCGAGCAGGCCCGCATCCGGGAATGGATCGACGAGCACGGGTGGAACGAGGAGCGCGGCGCGTACGTCATGTTCCCCGGGAGCGACGACCTCGACGCCTCCGTGCTGCTGCACGCCATGAGCGGGTTCGACCGCGGTGACCGGATGTCCTCGACCATCGACGCGCTGACGGCCGAACTCGGCGAGGGGGCGCTGCTGTACCGGTACTCGGGCGTGCAGCAGGAGGAGTACACCTTCGTCGCCTGTGCGTTCTGGCGGGCCTCCGCGCTCGCCTGCGTCGGCCGTCACGACGAGGCGATCGCGGCCATGGACGAGCTCGTCGGCATGACCAACGACGTCGGGATCCTCGCCGAGATGATCGACCCGGCCGACGGCGCGCACTGGGGCAACCTGCCGCAGGCGCTGAGCCACCTCGCGCTCATCAACGCGGCCCTCACGATCAAGGAGCTCACCGAGCAGGATTGACGTCCCCGGTCCCTGAGCTGCGCCGCACTGAGCCTGTCGAAGTGTCGAAGGGCACGCACGCGGGTACCCGCCCCATGCTGGGAAAGCAAGCCCCGCGGGGACACCCGTCCGGGTCCGTACCGTGGAGGCAATGGATGTTCACCCACAGGTCTTCCGAGACACCCCCGCGATCCTCGTCGAGAGCATCTGGTGGGACGCCCGCACCGACGAGGTCGTCTGGGTCGACATCACCGCGGGCACGCTGCACCGTGGACGGATGGACGGCGCCGTGGACGGCAGTGACGACCGCGTCACCGAGCTCCCACCGCCGCTGAGCGCCGTGCAGCCGCGTGCCGCCGGCGGCTACATCGCCGCACTCGGTGACCGCATCGTCACCCTCGACGACGACGGACTCATCGCCGAGACCCTGGCGAAGGTCGACCACGTCCACGCCGGCCTGCGCAGCAACGAGGCGAAGAACGACCCGTTCGGCCGGTTCCTCGTCGGCTCCATGAACGTCACCACCGGCGAACCGAATGCCGCCCTGTACCTGCTCGACGACACCGGACTCCGCACGCTGCTCGGCGGCTTCGGCGTCACCAACGGCTTCGAGTGGTCCGACGACGGTCGCACCGTGTACGTGACCGACACCACCGTGAAGACGGTCTACCGGGCGAGCACGGGAGAAGACGGCCGACTCGGGCCGCTGGAGCCCTTCCTCGTCGGCTACGACTCCGACGGCCTCGCGCTCGACACCGACGGTCGATTCTGGAACGGCGTCAACGGCGGTGGTCGCGTGCTCCGGTGGAGCCCGGACGGCACCGTCGAGGACGAGCTGAGCGTGCCGGCCCCGGGCGTCACCTCGGTGGCCTTCGGCGGGCCCGAGCTCACGACGCTCTTCGTCGGGACGGCCCGCGAGAACCTCACCGAGGCGGATCTGGTGGACGCGCCACTCAGCGGCAGCATCTTCCGATTCGACGGGCTCGCGACCGGCCGACCCGTCAATTCCTACGGACGCCGATCGACCTCGGTGCCCGACCCGGCGACCGACCGCACCTGACCTGAACCATTCCGACCTGTCCGACCACGACCGAACACTGAACGAGAGGACCATCACCATGGCCAACGACCAGTACACCTTCACCGACCCGGCGAAGCTCTACGCCCACATCACCGCCGAGAAGCAGCACCAGCCCGAGCCGGGTCTCGACGCGAAGCTCGACCCGAAGGCCGACCTCGGCGAGGAGAGCTACCGCGGCTCGGGTCGCCTCACCGGCCGCAAGGCGCTCATCACCGGCGGCGACTCCGGTATCGGTGCCGCCACCGCGATCGCCTTCGCCCGCGAGGGCGCCTCGGTCGCTCTGTCCTACCTCCCGGAGGAGGAAGAGGACGCACAGCGCATCGCCGGCATCGTCCGCGAGGCCGGCGTCACCGTCCTCACGCTGCCGGGCGACCTGCGCGACCCGTCCTACTGCCGCGACCTCGTCGCGCAGACGGTCGAGGGCCTCGGAGGACTCGACATCCTCGTGAACAACGGCGGCAAGCAGATGTTCAACGAGGACCTCACGACCCTCACGGACGAGCAGTTCGACGACACCTTCAAGACCAACGTCTACGCGATGTTCTGGCTCTCGAAGGCCGCCCTCCCGCACCTCCCGGCAGGGTCGTCGATCATCAACACGACGTCGATCCAGGCGTACTCGCCCTCCGACATCCTCGTGGACTACGCGTCGACCAAGGCGACCATCAACGCCTTCACGAAGGCGCTGGCGCAGCAGCTCGCGCCCAAGGGCATCCGCGTCAACGCGGTCGCGCCCGGCCCCATCTGGACGCCGCTCCAGGTGTCGGACGGTCAGCCGCAGGACAAGATCGCCGAGTTCGGCGAGGACACCCCGCTCGGCCGCATGGGCCAGCCGGCCGAGCTCGCGCCCGCCTACGTGTTCCTCGCGTCGGCGGAGTCGAGCTACGTGCTCGGTGAGACCCTGAACGTCAACGGCGGTATGCCCACGCCGTAACCCCGTCCCATCCCACAGCAGCCCGCGAACTGTCAGTTCCGGCTAGTCAGACGCCGTCCGACTAGCCGTTTCTGACAGTTCGCGGGCTGTTTGGGTCAGTCCGTGCGGTCCGCTGCACGTCGGACGCGACGGCCCTCGAGGGCGTCCTTCGCGTCGCGGTCGGCGAGCGCCTTGATCGCGGCGTCCGAGCGCAGGGGCAGCTGCAGCTCCTGCTCGGCGGCGACACCCGAGGCGAGCTGGCGGCCACGCTGGATCTCGATGTCGAGCTGGGCACCGAACAGCAGTGCGAGGTTCGCGATCCAGATCCACAGCAGGAAGATGATGATGCCGGCGAGCGAGCCGTAGGTGGCGTCGTAGTTGCTGAAGTTGGCGATGTAGAAGCCGAACCCGAGCGAGGCGATGAGCAGGATCAGGAGCGCGGCGAGCGCACCGATGCTGATCCAACGGAACTTCTCCGGCTTGATGTTCGGCGTCGCGGAGTACAGCACGGCGATGACGAAGACGAGCGCGACGGCCATGACCGGCCACTTCGCGATCGACCAGACCGTGAGGCCCGTCTCACCGAGACCGACCGCCTGTCCGATGGCCTGGGCGACCGGCCCGGACACGATGAGCGCGAGGGCGATCACCGAGATGACGAGCAGGACGACGAGGGTCACGCCGAGCTGCGTCGGACGCAGCGACCAGATCTTGCGACCCTCCTCGACCCCGTACATACGGTTGAGCGCGCGACCGAAGCCGCCCACGTAGCCGGATGCCGACCACACGGCACCGGCGATACCGGCGATGAGCGCGAAGCCGATCGCCGGTGACTCGACGAACTGGTTCACCGCGTCGGTCAGGAAACCGAGGCTGTCGCCCGGGGCGAGGTTGCCGACGATCTCGAGGAGGGCGTCGGTGCCGTTGCGGCTCTGTCCGAAGAGGCCGAGGATCGAGACGAGCGCCAGGACGGCCGGGAAGAGCGACAGGATCGCGAAGTAGGTGAGCCCCGCGGCGAGGTCGGTGCACTGGTTCGAGGTGAAGGAGTGCAGCGTCCGCTTCAGGACGTAGCCCCAGGGGACGGGGACGCGCTGGGGGTTCATCGTCTCTTCCGCGTGGTCCGCATCGCGGTTCCGCGGATCGTCCGGCGTGCTGCGCTCGAGACGGTCCTCCTTGGTTGGTTCAGACACGGTGCCCTCGGTTCGCACGCCACAGCAGGACACCGGCACCGACGACCGCGACCGAGGCGACGACGATGGCGGTGGTGCGCAGGTGGTACGCCACGGCGGTGCGGACGTCGAACTTCTGGAAGAGGAGGTCGAGCGTCTGCGCGAGGTGCTCACGCGTCTGCTCGACGTCGAGCTGCAGGGTGTTCAGACCGGCGCCCTCGGGGGGAGTGGGGCGGGCGAGATCCTGGTCGCTCATGCTGCGGCCTCCTTGGTGTCGTGCTTCGAGTCGTGCTGCTGGTGCTCCGCGAGGTGGTCGCCGGTGAGGGCTTCGACACTGCGCTCGGGAACGGGCTTCGCGCCGGCCTTGAGCTTCTTGACGCCGACGAGACCCAGGATCCCGGCGACGAGGATGAGGACGACGCCGACGATGAGGGCGGCGAGCCAGGCGGGGAGCACGGTGGCGAGTCCGAGGACGGCTGCCGCGATGAGCGTCCCGAAGCCGAAGAGCACGAGCACCAGGGCGACGACGAGCATTCCCGCGCCGATCCCGAGGTCCTTGGCCTTCTTCGTCATCTCCGCCTTGAACAGGGCGATCTCGCCCGTGACGAGGCGGACGACGTCCTCGCGGAGGTCGGTGAGGAGGGTCTTCATGGGAGGAAGTCCGCGGCGACTCCGTCTGCGGTCGGCCGCGCTGCTGGCATCGGTCATGTGAGCACTCTTCTCGTTGTGGTCCTCCAGCCCACACCCCTCTCGCGCGCGAGACAAGGGCTTGACAGGCGTGTCGGCCGATCGCGGAATACGGCGACACTCAATTGGTTACATCTACAAGTAAACGGGGTAGCCTGTACCGACCCCATCACCCGATCGGAGACCGAATGTCCGCTGTGCTCGACGAGCGTCTGCTCGCCCCGGAGACGTCGATGGGCGCGGTCACGCTCCGCGTCGGCGACCTCGACCTCATGTCCGGCTACTACGCCAACGCCTTCGCGATGGAGCCGCTCGAGGAGCGCAGCCGCGACCGCGAGGTGCACCGGGTGCTCGGTCGTGGCGACACCCCGCTCGTGCGGCTCGTGCACACGCCAGACCTGCCGGCCGTCGACCGGCGGCAGGCCGGCCTGTTCCACACGGCGTTCCTGTTCGAGGACGAGTCGAGCCTCTCGGCGACGGTCTATCGGGCCGCGCAGGACCCCCGCGGACAGTTCGTCGGGTCGAGCGACCACTTCGTGAGCGAGGCGTTCTACTTCACCGACCCGGAGGGGAACGGCGTCGAGCTGTACACGGACCGCCCGCGCAGCAGCTGGGTGCGCTCGGGCGACCAGATCGCCATGACCACCACCTACCTCGACCCGAACGCCTACCTGCAGCGGCACCTCACGGAGGACGCCCTCGGCGCCGGGCCCTCGTTGGCCGGTGCCGTCGGGCACGTGCACCTGCAGGTCGGAGACCTCCAGACCGCCCGAGCCTTCTACGTCGACGCCCTCGGATTCGAGACGACGCAGACCGAGTACCCCGGCGCGATCTTCGCCTCCGCCGGCGGGTACCACCACCACATCGCGATGAACGTCTGGAACAGCCAGGGCGCCGGTCCTCGCGCGGCCGCCCTCGGCCTCGGCGACGTGTCGATCACCGTCCCCGACCTCGCGAACCTCGATACGCTGGCCGCGAGGCTGCGCGCCCGCGCGATCCCCTTCGACGCGGACGGTCGTTCCGTGACCGTCTCCGACCCGTGGGGGACCCGCGTGACCGTGGCCCTGCCCGACCTGTCGACCGAGGAGCTGCTGTCCCGATGACCACCGCACTGCGCGACGTCCGTTCCGCCGACTGGGCCGACGCCGCGTCGTCCGCTCCCGTCGTCGCGGTGCTCCTCCACGGCTACGGCTCCAACGAGCACGACCTCACCGGTCTCGTCGGGCCGCTCGCGCTCGGCATGCCCTGGGTGTCGCTGCGCGCGCCGCTCGAGATGGGCCACGGTGGCGCGGCCTGGTTCGAGATCACGACGCCGGGCAACCCGGACCCGGAGCCGATCGCCCGCGCCACGGACGCCGTCTGGGGCTGGATCGACGAGCACGTGTCGGCCGAGGCGCGCGTCGTGCCCATCGGCTTCTCGCAGGGCGGCTTCATGGCCTCGCAGCTGCTGCGCACGCGACCCGAGCGGGTCGTGGCGCCGGTCATCCTCGCCGGGTTCGTGCTGAGTGCGCCGCAGCCCGGCGACGAGGTGCTGGCGGCGACGAAACCCGCGGTGTTCTGGGGACGGGGTCTCGAGGACCGCGTCATCGCCGCGCCGGCCGTCGCGCGGACCCACGCCTGGTTGCCGCTGCACACGACCCTCACCGAGCGCACCTACCCGGGGCTCGCCCACGGGATCCACCAGGCCGAGATCGACGATGTCCGTGGGTTCCTCGGCGAGCACGTCGGCTGAGCTGTCACCAACAGTCGCTCAGCTCGTCGCCTCCGCAGGCATCACCACCTGCGGTCGCACGTGCTCGTAGACGACGCTCGTCCGGACGTCGGCGACCTCCTCGCGCTCCGTGAGCTTGTCGATGACGAAGGCGTAGAGCGCGTCGTTGTCGGTGACGGCGACCTGGAGCAGGAAGTCCTCGTTCCCGGAGACGACGAACACGCCGATGGTCTCCGGGAGGGTGATCGCCCAGCTGCGGAACGCGTCGATGTTGACGCGCGACGGCGGTCGGATCCGGATCGCGATGAGCGCCTGGACCGAGCGACCGAGCGACGGCAGATCGACGTCGAGTCGCGCGCCGCGGACGACGCCGCGGCGGTACAGGCCGCGGGTGCGGTCGAGCGCGGTGGTGGGTGAGACGCCGACCGCGGCAGCGATGTCCCGGTTGGTGCGCCGGGCGTCGCGCTGGAGTTCGCGCAGGATCGCCGTATCAAGTTCGTCCATGCGGTCGATTGTGCCAGTTCGGCCGGACGATGTACGGGCTCAGAACGACCACGAGTTCGCTCGACATAGCCTGAGAGTCGATCCGCGTACGACATCAGGGAGAGACATGACGGAAGAACAGCTCGTCGGCTTCGCGCCGGAGGAGATCGACACGGCGGCGCCCACGCGGTCCGCCCGGCTGAAGTGGGTCGTCGTCGTGCAGCAGGACCTCCCGGCCGGTCGAGCCGTGAATGCGGCGGCCTGCATCGCGGCGGCGATCGGAGCACGGGTGCAGGGACTTCTCGGACCGGACGCCGTCGACGCCGACGGCTCGGCTCATCCCGGACTGCCGTGGGCCGGGTGCAGCGTGTTGACCGCTCCGGCCGAGCAACTGGCGGCGATCCGGACCAAGGCGGCGGGCTCGGACGGTGTGCTCGTCGTCGACATGCCGGAGGCGGCCCAGCTCACCCGGGTCTACGACGAGTACCTCGAGGCGGTGGCGGCGACCGCGTCGGAGGCCCTCGCCCCGCTGGCCGTCGCCCTGGTCGGGCCGCGCAACCGGGTGGACCGGATCGTCGGGCGACTGCCGCTGTTGGCCTGAAAGCGCATGCGTCAGGGCTTGGGGGAGGTGGGGTGCGGCGGGCTGGCTAGGGTTGGCGGGTGAGCACCACCGTCCATCCCACGCAGGTCGCGCCGTCCGCGGTCGTCGTCACCGCCAGCCGTGTGGTCTACCTCCTGATCGCCGTGATCATCGCGATCTCGCTCGTCATCCAGATCGTCCTCGTCATCACCGGCGGCGCCGACGCCCGCTCGGGTGGCGTGGACATGTCCGTCGGCCTCGCGACCCGCTTCGCACGTATCTTCAGTGCGTTCACGATCCTCAGCAACCTCATCGTGTTCGCGGTGTCCGTCCTGCTGGCGATCGACCCCCTGCGTGACGGCCGGCTCTGGCGGGTGGCACGGCTCGACGCCCTGCTCAGCATCGTCATCACCGGCATCGTCTACGCCGTGGTGCTCGCGCCGCAGGTGAACCTCACGGGGTGGGCGCTCGTCATCACGATCGGGTTCCACTACCTGTCCCCGTGGCTCACGCTCGGCGCCTGGCTCGTGTTCGGTCCGCGTCCGCGCTTCACCTGGAGCACCGTCGCCTGGGCGTTCCTCTGGCCGCTCGCCTGGGTGGTCTTCACCTTCATCCGTGGCGGCATCACCGGCTGGTACCCCTACCCCTTCCTCGATGCGACGCGGCTCGGCTTCGACGGTGCCGTCCGGAACGCGCTCATGGTGCTCGTGGTCGCGATCGTCTTCGCCGTGCTGCTCAAGCTCATCGACCGGGTGCTGCCCGCCGCGCTCCGCCGCTGAGGTGAGGCACCTGGTCGCCCGGCGGTGTTCCGGGCGACCGAATGCCTCACCTCAGCCTGCGGCCCGGCTCACGGGTGCAGGACCACCTTCCCGTTGAGCGTCCGCGATTCGGCGAGCTCCATGGCGGCGACGATCTCGGTGAGAGGGAATCGCGCGGCGATGTTGGCGGTGATGTCGCCGTGCTCGAGGAGTCGGAAGACCTCACGGAGGTCGGCCTCCAGGTGGCGGCGGAAGCGGGCGGGACGGAAGCGGTGGCCTGCCCACAAGTCGTAGAAGGTCGAGCTGCGGCCGTTCGGGAGGGCCGTCCAGAGCAGCGCCTGACCGATCGCCAGCAGGAACGGCGCCATCAGCGGTCCCGTACCGCCGACCGTTGAGATGATCGAGTAGGTCACGAGCGTACCGCCGCGCGCGAGGAGCCCGAAGGCCGTGCGGGTCGTCTCGCCGCCGACGTTGTCGAAGACGGCATCGACCCCGTTCGGCGCCAGTTCGCGAACGCGTGTCGCGAGCTCGGGATCCGCGTAGTCGACGGGGATGACGCCCGCCGCGCGGAGTGCCTCGTGATGCCGGGGCGACGCCGCACCGATGACCCGGACGCCGTGGAGTCGCGCCAGCTGGATGAGGATTCCGCCGACGCCCCCGTTCGCACCGAACAACAGGATGGTCTGGCCCGGCTGGACCCGCGCAGCGCGATGCAGCATCTGCCACGCGGTGACGCCGTTCACGACGACCGACTCGGCGTCTTCGGAGCTCACCCCGTCCGGCACGAGGATGCTGTCGCGCGCGGGCACGACGGCATGGGTCGCCCAGGCACCCGTCTTGGTCAGGGTCGCGACCCGTTTGCCGATGAGGGTCGGGTCACCTCCGGTGCCGACCTCCAGCACCCGTCCGACGAGGTCGTATCCCGGGACGAACGGGAACGCCGGTTGGCCGAAGTACCGGCCCTTGCGCATCGACTGCTCGGCGAAGGAGACCCCGGTGGCCTCCATCTCGACCAGAAGCTGGCCGGCGTCGGGAGTCGGCGTCGGCACGGTGGCCAGTTCGAGGCCGGCCGGCTCGACGAGGCCCGGCAGGACGACCTGGGTGGTGGTCGCGGATGGTGTGGTGTGCATGATGTGTTCCGATCTCGTGATGGTTGTGTGTGACTGAACAGTCACATCTGTGGGTACGACAAACAGCAGGTGCGGTCGGTGGCTCTGAGTCGATCAGTCGTGCCGGATGCCGTGGTCGACGACACGCGCCCAGTCGGCGTCGACGTCGCCGAGGCCCGCCTGCACGACGAGGTGACAGAGCTGCCCGTAGGCGAGACTGCGCTGGACGGCGCTGGCGTCCGCCCCGGAGTCACGGGACATGACGCGCACCACGAGTGCGAGCCCGGAGCGGACCGCCTTTTGGATCTCGGGGACGTCGCAGGCGCTCTGTGCGTGCACCTGGAGGGCGATGAGGCTGCGGTCGCGGATGAGCTCGATGTACGCCTGGGTCATCGCGTCGAGCTTGTCGTCCGGGCTCCACTCCGGGTGGTCCTCGACGGCTGCGGACATCGCGTTCGCGACCTGCTCGTAGCAGTGCTCGACCGCGGCGACGAAGAGGCCGAGTTTGCCGTCGAACAGGCGGAAGACGTAGGCGGGGGAGATCTTGGCCGCAGCAGCGACGTCCGCGACGGGGGTGGCGCGGTAACCGGCGATCGAGAAGACCTCCACCGCACTCGCGATGGTGCGGACGCGTTGGTCCTCGGCGGTCGATCGGCTCATGTGACTGATTGAACACGAACAACCGATGCTCGTCAAGCACTCGTGTCAGGATGGGGCATGCCCGTCGTCGAATCCCGCTGCACCGTGCCTGTCCCGCCCGACGTCGCGTTCGCGATCTCCCAGACCACCGGCGAGACCAGGATGCGCTGGGATCCGTTCATCCGGCGGCAGTACTTCCTCGACGGTGCGAAGGAAGCCGCCAAGGGCGTCCGCACCTTCACCGTTCAGCGGTTCGGGTTCCGGATGGTCAGCGAGTACGTCTCGTACCACCCGCCGACCAACGTCGGTATGAAGATGACGAAGGGCTCATGGTTCTTCGAGCGGCTCGCCGGCGGCTGGCGTTTCAGCCCGGTGGAGGGCGACGACCAGCGCACCCTCGCCGTCTGGCGCTACAACTTCACGTGCAAGCCGCGGTGGCTGGCGCCGATCGCCGAGCGCATCGGTGCAATCGTCCTGCAGCGCGACATCGACCGCCGCATCCGAGGCTTCGCGCGCGGCTGTGAGGATCCCGCCGTGCTCGCCGCGGTCGTTGCAGCTGACTGAGCCGCCACTCAGCGGGCGAGGAACGAGCCGATGCCGAATCGGGCGGTCACGCCGGGGCTGAAGAGCACCGAGTCGGGCTCGTGCTCGACGACACCCGGGAGGCCCGCCGCCGCGCAGAGCTGGTCGCGCAACGAGGTGACGTGCGCCGGGTGGAGCACCCAGGGTTCGTGCTCGTTCGGCAACCACTGCGTCCGACCGAAGCGGCTCTGGAAGAGCCCCCACCGCGCCGTCAGGAACTGCGACAGCTCGTCGTCGACGGTCGTCGCGCGGTCGACATCGACGCCGAGCTGGAAGCCCGGACCTCGTGTCGTCGGCGACGTCGTGATCCGCCGCGACGCGTACTCCCAGCCGTCGTCCGTCGGTCGCTGCGCGGTCCGCGCCCACTGGTAGGGCAGGCCGAACATCACGCGAGCCGCGAGGACCGCCGGCAGGCTGGACGCCTCAAGCGACCGGAACACGACGCCGCGACGCCCCTCGCTGTCGACCCCGTACAACCGGACGTTCACCTCCGTGAAGGAGCCGCCGATGGGCGACGGCGGCAGCGGACCGATGCGGGCGTCGCCCAACTGGAAGGCGATCAGCCCGACCCAGGTGGAACCGTCGAAGACGTCGGGGACCACCCCGCGCGGGAGCAGTGGCGCGACGGCGCTCGCCGGGACGCGCCAGTGGACGAATGCCAGGTCCCGCCATTCCTGAGCGGCGACCACCGGTCCGGACAGTGCCGGTGCGCTCGAGGCGATCGGCCGGGGCTCGCCGGTCATGCCAGGTGCTCGTACTCGGGCAGGTCGATCTTGTCGGCCGGCGGGGAGAACAACTGCGCACCGACGAGCTTCGCCGGCTTCGACCCGGCCACGCGGAGTGCGGTGCGGAACGCCGCGACGCCGGCTTTCGAGGTCGGGTTGGCGAGCTGCGGCGTACCCGGCGGCAGTGACTGGGCCTGCTCGACGTAGGGGCGCATGATCCGTTCGTACCCGCGGAAGGCGTCCCGGTGGTGCACGTGCGCCGCCAGCTCACCGGCCAGCACGTAGGCGCCGACGATCGACAGGCTCGTCCCCATACCGCTGACGGGCGACGCGCACCAGGCCGCGTCACCGAGCAATGCGACCCGTCCGGATGCCCAGCGGGGCGTCCTGACCTGGCCGATGGACTCGTAGTAGACGTCGTCGCTGTCGTCGAGGTGCTCGAGGATCCGGTTCGCCTGCCAGGGGAGTCCGACGAACCGGTTCCTGAGATGCCGTCGCTGCGCGTCGAGGTCGCGGCGCGCGGGGACGACGCCGTCGCCGCGGTCGGACGTGACCTCCGTGAGGACGGCCCGGGTGGTGCCGTGCCGGTCGGGTCGGAGTGTGACGCTGCGGCCGCCGACGCCCGAATACCACTGCCACCACGGCACGTCGGCGTCGTCGCGCGGAATGGTGAGGTACGTCATCTCGAGCCCGAGGGACCGGGTCACCGCCTCGCCGGGGAAGGCCAGCTCACGCGTCGACGATCGGATGCCGTCCGCCGCGATCACGAGGTCGAACGCCTCATCCTCGCCATGTGCGAAGGACACGAGGACCCGTTCACCGTCGTCGTCGAGCCCGGTGATGTGGTCGCCGTACCGATAGCTGGTGGTGCCGTCCGTCGCCTCGATGAAGATGCGGGCCAGGTCGCCACGGAGGATCTCGACCTCGGCGGTCGCGCCGTCGGTCTCGGAGTCCGAGACCGGGAACTCGGCGATCGTCTCACCGGCGTCACCGACGAACCGGGTTCCGCGCTCGCCGGTGGTCGCCTCGCGTGCCGCGTCCTCGAGGCCCGCGCGTCGCAGGACCTCGCGAGCAGCGCCCCGCACGTCGATGTTCTGGCCGCCGCCGCGGAACGCCGGCGCGCGCTCGACGACCGTCGTCTCCCAGCCGTAGCGGTTCAGCCAGAACGCCAGGCCGGGGCCGGCGATGCTGGCTCCGGAGATCAGGACGCGGGGAACGGTCATCGTGGTGCCACCTCTCAGGGAGCGTGGGATTGCCGCTCCGGTCGCCTCCATCATCGCGCTCGCCGATCCGAATCCCGCATGGTTGACAGCTCCGGCGGTGCAGGCGTCGCCCGCTTGTACGCTGGGGGCATGTCGAGGATCGAACGCAAGCGTCGCAAGCGGAGTGTGCGGGTCGATCGCGTCTACGACGGCGACGTCTACGTCCGGGTCAACTCCGTGGGGTCCAGCGGGGATCGCTCCTTCATCCTCATCCCCGGCATCGGTGTCTCGTCCACGTACTTCGAGCGCCTCGCGCCGCACCTCAACGAGTTCGGGCCGGTGCACGCGCTCGACCTCCCCGGCTTCGGCGGAGTGCCGCACCCCTCGTCGACGCTCACGATCCGCGAGTATGCGGACCTCGTCGGTCGGGTCATCGACGAACTCGATCTCAAGGACCCGATCATCGTCGGCCACTCGATGGGCAGTCAGGTGGTCAGCGACCTCGTCTCCCGTCGCCCCGAGTTGTCGACCCTCATCCTCATCGGGCCAGTCGTCGTGCCCGGTCAGCGGCGGGTGCTCACCCAGGCGGTCCGGTTCCTGCAGTCGAGTTGGCACGAACCGCTCACGGTGAAGGTGCTCGCCGTCAGCGCCTACGTCTTCTGCGGGTTCAAATGGTTCTCGCGGGTCCTGCCGGAGATGCTGACCTACCCGATCGAGGAGGCCCTGCCGAAGGTGCAGGCGCACACGCTCGTCATCCGTGGCGAGTACGACGCCGTCGCACCGCGCGAGTGGGTGGAGCGGGTCGGAGAACTCCTGCCCTCCTCGCGCCTCTGGGAGATCCCAGGTGCTGCGCACTCCGTCATGTACGCGCACGCCGAGGAGGTCGCGAAGCTCTGCGTCGACCACGCCAGGCGCACGGTGGCGGACGGCGACGATGACCGACTCCAGGTCTACCCCGAGGACTCGGACGGGAGCGACGACAAGGAACCGGAGGCACCGCAGCCCGCGGCCATCATCCAGGCCGTCGGAGGTCGGATCGAGGAGACGATCGGGATCGTCACCGACGACGACGACCGCGTGGCCGAGGGGAAGTCGCAGGTGGCCGACGCGGTCGCCTCCATCGACCACGACTGAGCGCTCGCTGAGTTGAGGCGGATCGTCGCTTCGCCTCGGGCCGGGCGACGAACCGCCTCACCTCACCGTGTCGGCTCGCCGAACCAGCGCCGGAGGGCCGGTTCGAGTGGTTCCCGCCCGTCGGCCAGCCAGACCACGTGGCCATCCGGGCGCAGGAGCACCGCCGTGGCCGCGAGCTCCGGGGTCGTGGTGGCGACCCGGTCGACGCGGTCCGCCCAGCCGGTGACGTTGTGGGTCCCGGTCTGGTCGAGCAGGAATCCGCGACCCTCGTGGAGCAAGGTGAACAAGCGTCCGCCGTCGGCCAGGGGGAGGTCGTGGAGCCGTCGACCGAGCAGCGACCTGTCGTCCGAGCCGCTGTCCACCGCTGCGCCGGGATCTCCGACGTCGTATCGGATGCTGGTGGACGCGATCCGCTCGCCCAGGAAACGGGCCACGTCGTCGAACCGCATCAGGTCCGAGAACAGCCGACGCACCGCCTGCGGGCCGGGGTCGGGGGACAGGAGGACGCTCTGTGCTCGGGTGAGCGTGAGGACGTCGTCGGCGACCGGGCGGCGCTCGGTCGCGTAGGTGTCGAGGAGGTCGGCCGGTGCCCACCCGGCGAGCTCGGCGGCCAGCTTCCATCCGAGGTTGAACGCGTCCTGGACTCCGAGGTTGAGGCCCTGCCCGCCGAGGGGCGGGTGCACGTGGGCGGCGTCGCCGGCGATCAGCACGCGGCCGACCCGGTAGCGCTCGGCGAGTCTCGTCGCATCGGTGAAGCGCGACAGCCAGCGCGGGGAGTGTGCGCCGAAGTCGGTCCCGGCGAAGCGCTCGAGCCGGGCCCGGAACTCCTGGATCGTCGGAGTCGCCAGGCGTTCGTCGGCGGGGGCGTCGGCGGGCGCCACCGCGCGGAAGAACCCGTCGGACACCGGTCCGATGCCGAAGCCACGGTGCGTCTTCCGGACCTCGTCGGCGATGGCGGCGACCTCGTCGGCCGGGAGGGTGACCTGGATCTCCCCGAGGATCCACTCGGTCTGCGCGGGCTCGCCTGGGAAGCCGATGCCGAGGCTCTTCCGGACGGTGCTCCGCCCGCCGTCGCATCCGACGAGCCACCGTGCCCCCAGGCGCTCACCGTCGTCCAGCTCGACGGTGACGCCGTCATCGTCCTGTTCGAGGCCGACGAGTCCGTTCCCCCGACGCAACTCGGCACCGAGCTCGAGCGCGCGTTCGGTCAACAGCCGATCGGTGACCGGCTGCGGGAGACCGAGGATGTAGTCGTGCGCGGTGTCGAGCGGTACGGGTCGCGGCGGGACGATCCCGGCGAAGTGACCGGCGGCGCCCGGGTACCGCGTGCCCTCGGCGAGGAACCGGTCGAGGATGCCGCGCTGGTCGAGGATCTCGATGCTCCGCGGGTGGAGGCCCAACGACCGCACGGCAGGGCTCGGCTCGGCGTCCCGCTCGAGGACGAGGACCTCGACGCCGTGGAGCCGGAGTTCGGCGGCCAGCATCATGCCGGTCGGGCCGCCACCGCTGATGATGACGTCATGCATGAGGACCCCGTTCTCGCGGTCGGAGGCGACCGCGGCCACCCATTCTGGAGGCCGGAGGGGGTCTTGCGGCAAGCCCCGGTGCCCGGCATACTCTGGAAATGCAGCGGCAGTGAGATGCGGCGGATCGTCGCTCAGCCTCGGGCCGGGCGACGAACCACCTCACCTCACCGCGTCGGCTCGCCGGGCCAGGATCGCCCCGTGCGGTCGCTGATCGAGGCTCGTCCTGGTGTGCGTCTCGACGACCTCGAAGCCCGCCCGGCGCACGTGCTCGGCCAACTCCATGACCGGCCAGCGGTATGCCGTCACCACGGCGTGGTCGAACGCCTCGACCGCCGGACCCTCGAAGCAGCCGATCAGCAACTCGCCACCCGGCCGGAGCACGCGAACGAACTCCTCGAGTGAGGCGTTGATCGTGTCGGGACGGTGGTGGATCAGCGAGTACCAGGCGAGGACGCCGCCCATCGAGCCGGTCTCCGCGTCGAGGGTGTCGAGGCTGCCCAGGTCGAACCGCGTCTCCGGGTGCTCGGCGCGGGCATGCGCGATGAACTCGGGGACCAGATCGACGCCACGGATGTCGAGCCCGCGCGAGGCGAGGTAGGCCGTCCAGTGCCCCGGGCCGCAGCCGGCGTCCAGCGCGGGACCGGCGATCCGGTCGGCCCAGGAGGTCACGAGTTGCCGGTCCGACGGGTGCACCGAGGCCATCGTGCCCAGCAGTTTCGCGTACTCGGTGGACCGTCGGGCGTAGGCGTCACGAACGGTGCTCATGCTCTCACCGTACCGAGCACGTGGCACCGTTCGTCGACGGAAGGGAATGGCAGCCCTCGCGGTTTCACACCTCAACTGTTATGGTGTTTATAAACAGATGGAGGTGCCATGGGCGTCGTGATCTCGAACAGTTCGGGAACACCGATCTACGAACAGATCGAGACCCAGTTGCGTGCGTCGATCCTCGCCGGGGAGATCCCCGTCGGGCAGACGCTCCCGTCCCTGCGGCAGTTCGCGGCAGATCTCCGGGTGAGCGTCATCACTGTCACCCGGGCCTACAACGATCTCGTCGCCGAGGGCCTGGTGCGGAGTGAGCACGGACGTGGGTTCGTCGTCCTCGATGTCGATCCCGAGACGGCGAGCACCCTCCTGCAGTCGCGGGTCGACGAGGTCATCACCGAGCTCGTCATCGCGGCTCGGCACGCGCGCCTCAGCAGGACCGACATCCAGACACGACTCGATCAGACTTGGAGTACCGATGACTGACAGCATCCTTCGCATCGACGGATTGCGCGTCCAGCGGCGATCATTCGCCGTCGACGACGTCTCCTTCGCGGTCGAACGCGGCACCGTCACGGGTCTCGTCGGACCCAACGGGGCTGGCAAGACCACCACCATCCGGGCCCTGCTGGGCCTGCTGACGCCCGACGCCGGTGACATCGAGGTCCTCGGCCGGCCGGCCGGCTCCCCGGATGCGCTCGCACGCATCGGCGTGGTCCTCGACCAGCCGACCGCGGCTCCGGAGTGGCGGGTCGCAACGATCGGTCGACGACTCAGCCCGTTCTACCCGGCGTGGGATCAGCAACGCTTCGAAGCGTTGCTCGACCGCCTCGGGGTGCCGCGCGAACAGCGGGTCAGTGAGCTGTCCCGCGGGCAGGGTGTGAAGCTGTCGCTGTCGACGGCGCTCGCGCAGCGGCCGGAACTCCTCATCCTCGATGAGCCGTCCAGCGGCCTCGACCTGGCCTCCCGTCGCGAGATCGGGGACCTGATCCGCGAGTTCATGGTCGACCCCGAGCACGCGGTGCTCTTCTCGACGCACATCACGACGGATCTCGACGAGCTCGCCGACGACCTGCTCGTGCTCGTGAACGGCCGGGTCGCCTACGACGGACGGTTCGCGGACACCGTCGACGAGTTCGCCATGGTGCGTGGCGCGGGAGCGCCGCCGACCGGCGAGGTGCTCGGGCTCGAGCGGCGCGGGGAGCAGTGGTCCGCGCTCATCCGCACGACGCAGATGGCGGACTTCGGACCGGAGACCGTGATCGACGCCGCCAGCGTCGATGACATCGTCATCCACTTGGCAGCAGCACACGGAAAGGCTTCCGCATGATCGGCTCATTCATCCGCTTCGACCTGACGTCCTGGCTGCCCCGGCGGCAGACGCTCCTCCTCCTCGGTTTCGTCGCCGTGATCGGGATCCTGCTCCCCGTGCCGGGCATGGCGATCACCGGCGCGGCCATCGTCACCTCGCTCATGATCGCCACACCGTTCCTCGGGGATGAGCGCGGTCGTCTCGACACCCTCTACGGCATCCTCCCCGTCTCGCGGTCCTCCGTCGTGGTGGGGCGGGCCGGTTCGATCGTCGTCTTCGCCCTCCTCGCTTCGGCGATCGCGTTCGCCGTGACCGTGCTCATGGCCAGTGTGCGTGGTGGTTCGCTCGATTGGGGCCTGCTGCTCGTGATCCAGGCCGTCGCGGTCGCCTTCGTCGGGCTGTCGGCCGGCATCCAGTTGCCCGTCCTGTTCCGGATCGGATACACGCGCGGCCGGCTGATCAGCTACGCCCCGGCGCTGCTGATCGCCGGCCTCGCCTGGCTCGCGCAGGCGATCGGCGTGCTGGACGGCGCGCAGGAGGCCGCCACCGGTGTTCCGCTCCCGCTCGCGGTCGGCCTCGGGCTCACGCTCGGTGCCGTCGGGATTGTCGTCGGCGTCCTCGTCGCCGTGCCGCTGTACCGCAAGCGCGAACTCTGAGCGGCGCCGGGTCACGCCTGCGGTGAGTCGTCCCCGGTGGACGCCTCACCCGGCGTGAGCCGGGCGAGCGCCGCCGCGACGAGGACGACGACGGCTGCCGCCGCACAGATGCCGACGACCGCGGTGGGTGCACCGGTCGCCTGGATGAGGACGCCGGCGATCGCACTGCCCGCTGCCGCACCGATGTTGTGTCCCGTGTTCACCCAGGTCGTCGCGGCGTTCTGCTGGTAGCGCCCACCGGCTGTGTGCGCGGCGACGTAGGAGACGATCATGATCGGCGAGAAGAACAGCCCGGCGACCGCGAGGACGACGCTGACGGCGAGGAAGCCGGTCACCGCGGCGATGAGCGAGGCCGAGACGAGGAGCGCCCCCGCGAGCGCGACCAACTGGCGGACGGCCGACCCCGGGACCGAGAGCGCCCCGTACAGCAGCCCGCCGAGGGCGCTCCCGCCGGCGAAGAGTCCGAGGGCGATGCCCGCGGCGGCCGCACCACCGTGTTCCGCGAGCACGACCGGTACGGCGACACTGATCGTGCCCGAGACCGCCCCGGCGACCAGCACCGGCAGGAGTATGGCGATGAAGCGGGCGTCGAGCAGGAGTGACCGCCCACGGTCCTGCCGGGGGACGCTGCGATCCTGCGGCGCCATGCTGCCGACGGTCGAGGTGCTCACGAAGAGGAGTCCGCCGATGAGGACGAACCCGGCGGGCACGAGGAGCGCCGTCCCCGGGGCGATGACGGCGAGGGCCAACCCGGCCGCCGCGGGTCCCGCGAGGTAGAGGAGTTCCTCGATGACCGCATCCAGGCTGAGTGCCTTGCGCAGGAGTTCGCCGTCTGGCGTGAGTCGACCCCAGGCGACTCGCATCGTCGGCCCGAGTGGGGGAGCGAACGCGCCCGCCAGTCCCGCGAGCGTGATCAACAGCGCCCCGGGAGCGGCGGTGAGCGACGCGACGGCCAGGCCCGCGATGGCGCCACCGAAGACGAGGACCAGGATGGCCAGGACGCGACGCGCGCCGTGGCGGTCGATGAACCAGGCCCGAAGCGGTGCGAGGAGGCTCGCCGTGGCGCCGTAGACGGCCACCGCGACACCGGCGAGGGCGATCGAACCCGTCGCCTCGGAGACCGCGTAGAGCAGGGGAAGCAGCACCAGCGCGTAGGCGGATCTGCCGACGAGAGCGGACCCGAAGGTCAGCGGGACATGGGGAAGTGCGAGCACGTCGAGATAACGCGCTGTCCGGATGGACGACATGGGAAGAACTCCAGTGAAACGGGCGCGCTCGACGGCGCGCGGGGTGATCAGGATCGGGACGATGAGCGTCGGGGACGACGCACGGGCCGATCAATCACGAACTGGAGACATGTGGGGCAGCCTATCGGCAACGACGAGCGCCGTGCTGTCGTCCGCTACAGCGTCGTCAGGAACGCCCGGATGTCGTCCGCGAGGAGCTCGGGCTCCTCGTGCGGGGCGAAGTGGCCGCCTCGGGGCATGGTCGTGAACCGTCGCACGTCGTAGCTCCGCTCGGCCCAGCTGCGCGGTGGGCTCGCGAGGTCGTGCGGGAAGAGCGCGACGGCGGTCGGCACCTCGACCCGGTCGACACGCGTCGTGATCCCGGTCGCGGACTCGTAGTACGGGCGGAGCGAGGTGCCGATCGCGTTCGTGAACCAGTAGACGGAGGCGAGCGTCGCGAGGTAGTCGTCGCTGAAGCGGGACGAGACGTCGCCGTCGCAATCGCTCCAGGCCCGATGCTTCTCGAGGATCCACGAGAGCATGCCGACGGGGGAGTCGGACAGCGCGGGAGCGAGCGTGAGTGGACGCGTGTGGTGCTGATGCTCATACGCACCCTCCTCGGCGTCCCAGGCCTCGACCCGCGCGAGATGCGCCTGCTCCTCCTCGGTGAGCGTCTCGGCGTCGACCTCGAGCGGCGCAGCGACCGCGAGGAGGTGGATGCCGGCGACCGCCTCGGGATGCGCCTGCGCGAGCCGAGAGGTGATGCCGGCCCCGAGGTCGCCTCCATGGGCGGCGTACCGGGCGAAGCCGAGGTGATCGTGCATCAGCGTGTGCCACAGCTCGTGCGTCTGATCACCGAAGGTCGGCCGTTGCGGCGAGAACGGCAGGCCGGGCAGCGCTGGCACGATGACAGTGACGGCGCTCGCCGGGTCTCCGCCGTAGTGGGACGGCGTCGCGAGGCGCCTGGCGAGTCCGACCAGTTCGAGGGCGGTGCTCGGCCACCCGTTCGTGAGGATGATGGGGATGCCGCCCGGGGCCTCGGCGTCGAACCGGAGATAGGTGATGGCGGCCCCGCCGATCTCCGCCTGGTGCCACGGCAGGGCGTTGATGTCCCGCTGCTGTGCCTCCCAGTCGAAGTCGTCCGCCCAGTAGGTGACGAGTCGCCGCAGCTCGTCCTGGTCGGTGCCGGCCTCCCAACCGGCGGTCGGCCACCGGTCAGGCCAGCGGGTGTCGTGGAGTCTGCGGCGGAGGTCGGCGAGGTCGTCGTCGCTGACGTCCATGACGGTCTGGCCCGCTGGCGACCGGGTCACCAGGTAGCGGCGCTCGATGGCCGCGGTCGCGCGCCCCCACTCGCTTGACGCGACGCGCGCCTGGTGTGCTGCGAACGACTCGTCGTCCTCGAAGACCTCGGCGACGTCCCAGACGAGCGGGTCGTCCGTCGGCGTCACCTCGAACGACACGCACCCCGGTTCGGCGCGGGTGAGCGCGACATGCTCCGGCAGATGGGTCTCGACGATCGCCACGTCGGTCGGTGTCGCGCAGATCAACTGGCCGGTCAGGTGCACGGTGGTCATGGTCTCACCGTAGCGAGGGTCGGCCCTCCGGCTGCTTCGTCCCGAGCTCCGCACCGCGTTTCCAGAGCCATTCGACGGGGCCGAGTGCGAACCGCCGGAGCCAGAGGTGGGCGAAGCCGGTCACGAGCGCGGCGATGACGACGAACGCGGCGACGGTGACCGGGACGCGCCACGGGGCGGCGAGTTCGGCGAGGCCGAAGCCCCAGCCGTAGAAGATCGCGCCGCCGAGGAGGTTCTGGAGCAGGTACGCGCTCAAGGCGACCTTCCCGAGTTCGCGGAGGCGTGAGACGATCCAGCCGTCGGTGCCGAAGCGACGACAGAGCTCGACGGTGGCGCCGAGGATCCCGAGCGCCACGAGGGGTGCGGCCAGGTAGCGTTCGGCGAGGAGCCCCGCGGTGCCTCCGGCGATGCCCAGCAGCAGGTCGACCGGCAGTGCGCACGCCCCGATGATCATCAGGCGGCGTCGGAGTCGCCCCCCGGTCTCACCGAAGACGCCGGCGTGGAAGAGGTGTGCGCCGGCGAGGAACATCGCGAGCGTGAGGAATCCGATCAGCGCGGGCTCCGCGCGGAAGACCCCCATGTTGTCGAGCCGGAAGACCGCCAGGCCGAGGAACGAATCAGTGGCGTAGGGGCTCGGTCCGGCGGGGAGCGGGAGGTCGCCCGACACCGCCGGCGTCGTGGCGATGAACGCGACGATCGCGCTGATGAGGAGGACGTGCAGTGCGCCGAAGACGGCGATCATGGCGCGCTGGGCGCGGGGCCTCGTGAGCAGGAGCCAGGCGACGATGGCGCCGGTGACCGCATAGCCCATGAGGACGTCGAACTCCGCGATGAGGACGTAGTTCACCGCACCGTCGATGAGGAGCAGGGTGGCGCGCCACAGGTACCGGCCCGGCCAGCGCTGCTCGCGTCGGCGTGCAGTGGCGTGCTGGATCGCGAGTCCCGCGCCGAACATCAGGGTCAGGAGGGCGAGGAACTTACCCTGCGTGAGCGCCATGAGGGCGAGCTGGATCGTGCCCGCCGCGGGGCCGGTCTCCGGCGTCACCGGGGCCGAGAGCATCCCGAGCAGACCCCAGGGGTGCGAGAACACCCAGATGTTCGTGCCGAGCGTGCCGAGGATCGCGAGTCCGCGGACCACGTCGAGTGCGGCGATGCGTCGGGAGGTCGGCGGTGATGGCGGCAATACGCTCGTATTGGTCATGTGAAGACCGTACCCTGTCGAGTGGGCGATGGCGAAAGCGGAGGCGATGACCGAGCAGGACACGAACAGGGATCGGATCCTCGATGCACTGCTGCGGATCATGGCGTCGCGCGGTGCCGATGCGCTGACCATCCGCACGGTCGCGAGCGAGGCCGGTGTCTCCGTCGGCGCGGTCCAGCATCACTTCCCGACGAAGGACCGACTGGTCGTCGCGGCGATGACCGAGGTCAACGAGCGGTTCCGTCGGCGTGTGGCAGCACGGCTCGAGGCGATGAACTCCGAGGGGGAGCGACTTCGGATCTTCTGTCGTGAGATCGCCTGTGTCGAGGGTGACGACCTGACCGACGGGATCGTCTGGGTCGCCTTCGCCGCTCGGGCGAGCACCGAGACCGAGGTGCGCGCGATCCACGCTGCTGACTGGGCCCGCACCGAGGAGGTCCTCCTGCGGCTGCTCGTCGCCGCGTTCCCGGAAGACGGCCTGGCCGCGGACGATGCGGCACTCCTGCTGGCGGTGCTCGACGGCATCGCGGTCGCGCGAGCAGCGGAGCAGTCGGACCGGATGACCCCGGAGCGCGCCGAACGCCTGATCGACGCGACGCTGCTGGGCCTGCGCCGCGCGGACTGAGCCACGCCGGTCCGGCTCAGTCGACGTCCAGTTCGAGCTCGACAAGGTAGCCGACAAGTCGTGGTTCGACCTCGCCCGGTGGTGGGATGGTCCCGCGCGCTGCATGTGCTTCGGCTTCCGCGTCCGCGGCCGCCTGTTCCGCTGCTCGCGCTGCTGACCGAGCTCGTGCTGCCGACCGGGCGTCGGCGCCCTCGACCCCGCGCCGGGGCGGAATCCGAGGCGTCTCCTCCACGATGGGCGGCCCTGGCACAGTTTCATGGTGCGTCACGAACGGGGAGTGCGGTACGCCGATGTACACGCCGCTGCCTGGGGGACCGATCAGTCGCCTCGCCGCAGGCAGGGCTCCGAGTGGCAACGGAGGGCGTTCGGTGTAGACGAGGCGCGAGAGCACGGACACCGTCGACAGCCTCGATAGCGTGCCCGTCAAGCACTCCGGAGCGGGGTCCTCCTCGTGGTGCCTCTCGACACCGTCGATCCGCGCCGCGAGATCGGCCCCGATCTCATCGATCAGCCAGGTCCGCTGTCCGTCGTCGACGGGCCAGACGGACAGGGTCGCCTGCTGCCCGGTCGCCAAGGGGCCGCCGCAGCAGCGCCACTCCCAGCGGGAGAGCCAGAGGGTCCGCAGCGTCATGCGCCCACCTCCGTGTCCGGGACGTCGACATCGAGTTCGACGAGATAGCCGACCAGCCGGGGTTCGACCTCGCCCGGTGGTGGCGGGCCGGTCGTCTGCGCGGCCCGAGCGGCAGCTTGTGCCGCCTGCGCCGCTGCGCGTGCCGCCGCCGCCGCTGCCTGTGCCCCTGCTTGGGCGTCGGGGTGATCGATCCCGCGCTTGAGTGGGATCCGCGGTGTCGCCTCGACGACGGGCGGTCCGGGGACGGTCTCGTGGTGGGTGACGTACGCGGAGGGTCGCATCTCCGCGAACCACGCGCTGTCTGGCGAGCCGAAGAAGCGAGCCGGGGCGGAAGAGACTCCGGGCGGTAGCGGTGGTCGCTTGGTGTGGACGCGGCGCGAGGGTATCGACACCTTCGACAGCTTCGCCAGCCTGCCCGTCAGCCGCTCCGGTGCGGCGTCCTCCTCGTGGTGCATCTCGACACCGTCGATCCGCGCCGTCAGATCCGCCCCGATCGCCTCGGTCAGCCAGGTCCGCTGTCCATCGTCGACGGGCCAGACGGAGAAGGTCGCCCGTTGGCCGGTTTCCAACGGCCCGCCGCAACAATCCCACTCCCAGGGGCTGAGCCAGAGCGTCCGCCGGATCATCCGTGCCGACTCGGGGTTGGTGGGTCGCAGGCGCGAAACCAGCTCGGTCGTGGGCGCGGTCAGGACGCGGAGGGCGATCGCGTCGCCGGGCATCGGTACCCGGCCGATCTCACTGAGTCCCCAGCTGCGGTACATCGCTGCAGCCTCGGTCGCGCGCTCGTAGACGCCGATGAAGGTCTGTGTCTCCGTCCGGTCCTGCAGGACAGCGGCCAGGCAGCCGCGGGCGATCCCACGTCCGCGCTGATCCTCAGCGACGGCGAGTTCGTGGACGACGACGGCGTCCGCCGGACGCGCGAGGGCAGCCGACGCGGTGCTGCTGGAGTCGGCCAGCTGCGCCAGGATGCCGAGCCAGGCCGGGTCGGCGTCGAGGCCGTGGGCGAGCGCGAAGCCCACGACCCGGCCGTCGACCGTGGCGATGACGAGGCGTCCGCCGCGGTGGCCGAGATGCTCCGGGCCCCACTGCCGGATGGTCGCGAGGTCGATCGCGTCCTCGTTGTAGGGCTCGGCGGTGAACGCCGCGACGAACAGCTGCGTCACCTCACCCCACACCTCGTCGGGTGCGGATCCGGTGAACGAGGTGTAGCCGACCGGGCTCATCATCCAGCCAGCATAGGGAAGTGCGCGCGGCATCGAGCCCGCGAAGTGAGGCAGATCGTCGCATGAGCGGCGAGCGTGCGACCGTTCGACTCAACTCAGCGCGTCAGTTCGGCGAGGCGAGTTCCGAGCTCAGGGCGGCGCGTTCAGCTGCGTCCAGCGGGACGAGTGGATAACGGCTCGCGTCCTCGCGGAACTCATAGCCGTCGCCGGTGGCACGCGGGATGACGTGGAGATGGGCATGGAGCACGCCCTGGTCTGCGGCCGCGCCGTTCGACATCAACAGATTCGTCCCTTCGACGGCGTCTCCGAAGACGTTTCGGATCGCTCGGTCCGCGCGCTGGGCGACGACAGCCATCTCGGTAATCTCCTCCTGATGCAGCGCCGCGAGATCCGCTGCGTGACGTGTCGGCAGGACGAGCACATGGCCACGATTGATCGGGTGGCGGTCGATGACAGCGATGACACCGGTTGCCCGAGCGACCACGTCGAACGTGCCCTCAGCGATGTTCGTGCAGAAGTCACAAGCGTCGTCCGCGTTCATGGGGCTGACCCTAGCCGACCGCGACATCTCACGGATGTGTGTCCGAGGTCGGCGATTGACCCGTTGCTGTGTGGACACTTCGGCGCGTTGCGGTCATGTACAGACCAGACGCACCGACAGACTGCGAGGGACGACATGGACGATGACCAGCTGACCGAACTGCTCCGCGAGAGCGGTCCGCCCACCCGGGTGCCCTTGGCGCTGGCCGACCACCGTCGACGCATCGTGACTGCTGGATCGCGCGCGAGGATCATGCGTCGGCGGAACTGGTTCGTCGGCGGTTCCGTGGTGATCGTCCTACTCGCCGGTGGGGGAGCTGCCACCGCTGGATCCGATCTGGTCACGCCGTGGGGGTGGACCGCCGAGAACACCTTCGCGCGGGTGGACGATCGAGGAGCCTCGTGTTACGCCGGCGTGCGGGTCGAACCCGAAGGAGTGGCTGACGACGCACCGATCATGATCGCCGCGCGGGAGATCGCCTCCGGTATCTCGCTCGATGACCTGGACACCTCGGCCGCCGAGCGTCGCATCGTCGCCGAGAACGCCGATGCCACGGGCGATGGGCCTCGCGCTATCGGCCCGAGTCAGCTCCGGCGAGAAGCGCTTAATGCGGTGGTTGCGGAGACCGTGTTCGAAGGCCTCCGGGAGCAGGGCTTTCCGACAGATCCTGTGCCGGTGAGCGTCTACATTCGCGAGCGTTGTGGAGCCGGCGAATGAGGTTGACGAATGTGGAGGTCGAGCAGCGGCTGGCCGCCAACGATGCCGATCTCCTTCGCTATCTGCAGCGACGCCTGCTCGACCGGGAGGACGCAGCTGATGCCTTCTCGGAGGTACTCCTCGTTGCGTGGAAGCAGCGTCGCAAGATGCCCGTCGATCACGAGCAGGCTCGGATGTGGTTGTTCGGGATCGCCCGCAACGTCTTGCGGTCGACACGGCGGGCTGGAGCCAGACGAACGGCCGCCACGCAGCTGTTGATCGACGCGACACTGACCGATACGACGGCGCCCGACGAGGCGTCCGCGGTGCGCGACGCGATCGCCAGCTTGCCTGAAGAGCAGGCGGAGCTCATCAGACTGACCTACTGGGATGGGTTCAGTTCGATCGAGGCCGGGGAGATGCTCGGCATCTCAGCCTCGGCCGTTCGCTCGCGCCTCGTCGGAGCACGCTTTGCGGTGCGCGCACTCCTCGCAGGTGACGCCTCGACGCACGACGCTGGCCGGGGCAGCTTCACCACGTGATCGGCAGACGGATGTGGGGTCATCCCGCTTCCGCAGAGTCGGTCGAGCGCCCGAGAATCGGGAGGTGCCCCTGAACTTCGTCGCCATCGACTTCGAGACCGCCAACTTCGATCGTGCATCCGTCTGCGCGGTCGGCCTGACGAAGGTCGTCGACGATCGAGTCGTCGCAACCGACTCCTGGTTCGTGCGACCGCCGACCGGACTCGACTTCACGAATACCTACCTGCACGGCATCGGACCCGCCCACGTTGCATCGGCGCCGTCGTGGACCGAGACGCTGCAACGCATCGCCGGGGTGACGGCCGGAGTGCCGCTGGTCGCATACAGCCCGTTCGACAAAGGCGTCTACAACGCGGCCAACACGCTCACGGGCAGCACTCCCAGCGGATTCGACTTCCTCGATGCGCTCGCCGTCGTCAGGCACCACTGTCAGTTGCCCAGTCACCGGCTGCCCCTCGTCGTCGCCCACTTCAGGTTGCCGGACTTCGACCACCACGAGGCCGGCGCCGACTCGCTCGCGTGTGCACTCATCACGCTGCGCATCGCGGAGGAACGCGGTGCGAGTTCGGTCGAGGAGCTGTGGTCCTCCATCCCGACGCGCCCACGCACCAGAGCGGCCCGTTCCTATACGAAACGGGCCGATCTGCCCCAGGCGAGCCTCGAGGCGGATCCGGGTCATCCGCTCTTTGGAGAGGTGGTCTGTTTCTCCGGTGACCTCGAGAGCTACACCAGGCCGGAAGCGCAGAAGATCGTGGCATCGTTCGGGGCGACCGTCTCCGCAGGCGTGACGAAGAAGACTTCGCTGGTGGTCATGGGCGGCTTCGATCCGGCGACGCTTCGTCCTGGGGCGACGCTCAGCACGAAGATCCAACGGGCACAGGAGCTGGCCGCCGGCGGTCAGTCCGTGGAGATCGTCACCGAGCAGACGTTCCTCGAGATCCTGAGCGTCTGAGACCCGCCGGACTGCGTCTTCCGGACGGAATCGGCACGGGTGGGACAGCTCGAGAGCCCCGTCCGATCGGACGAGGCTCTCGAGCGAGTGGGAAGTCAGTCGTTGAGGTGCAGGATCGCGTAGTCGGCCTCTTCTGGCGTGAATTTCTCGCCGTACTCACTGGTCAGCTGGTCGCGGATCGCTTCGGGCGACATCGACATGGTCTCCTGATAGGACTTCGCCTTCGCGAGCGCGTTCGCGTTGTAGTCGGCCTGCAGGTTGTCGACGGCGTACTGGCCCGCCTCTGCCGAGAACTGTTCGCCGTATTCGGAGGTCAGCTGGTCGTAGATGCCGGCCTTGCTCATGTGCATGAGGTCCGAGTAGCTCTTCGCCTTGATCAGCGCTGACTGGTATTCGACGGGCACTGCGGGTGCAGCCGGAGCTGCGGGAACCGGAGTCTCGGCGACGGGTGCAGTCGTCTCGACGGGCTTGGCTGCTTCGTCGGCCGGCGCCGAGGTCTCCACGATCGCGGCAGGCTTGTCATCGGACACGCTGTTCACCGCTGCGCCGATTCCGATGAGGGTGCCGAACGAAGCGAGGGTCGCGACGGCTCCGAGGATGAGACCGGTGACCGCGAGTCCCTTGGACTGTCGCTTCTGCAGTGCGAGCACCGCCAGGACGATCGCCGCGATACCGACGAGCGCGCCGGCGACGGGGAGGAGCCCCATGAGGAACGCGACGATCCCGACGATCAAGGCCGCGATCGCGAGCCCGGCCGAGGTCGAACGCGGCGGTGTCTGCTGCAGCTGCTGACCGTACGGCTGCTGGCCGTAGGGCGGCGGTGCCGTGGTGTCGGCGTGCGGGGACGTCGGTGCGTACGGGTTCGCGTAGGGCGCGGTCGGCTGCTGTGCGGAGGCGGGGTGGGGCTGCTGCGAGCCGCCCCCCAGCGGTTCAGATGTGGTCACGCTCTGAGCATGGCAGTCGAGCGACCGACTTCCGAGAGCGGTGTTGCCCCCAGTGCGGGGGAGATTCGGGAGGTTTCCCCTGCTCCTCCCGTTCGTTCGCCCATGTTTGGGCGAGCGAACACTGCGTCGCCCAAAGATGGGCGATCGAACCGAGGCCTAGAGCGTGTTGCCGAGCTTGAAGCCCTGCGCCTCGTCGCCCTTGCGGGTGTAGGAGAAGCCGTCGGCACCGATGGTGACCTCGAGCTCGGAGTCATCGGTCCGGGAGGCCACCGGCTTCGGCTCGCCGTCGAGGTCGAGGACGAGCGACGCTTCCGTGTACCAACTCGGCACGACGGCGTTGCCCCACCAGTCGCGACGCTGGTTGTCGTGCACGTCCCACGTGACCACCGGGTTGTCGGGGTCGCCGGTGTAGTAGTCCTGGGTGTAGATCTCGATGCGGTGGCCGTCGGGGTCGCGGATGTACAGGTAGAACGCGTTCGAGACGCCGTGCCGGCCAGGGCCGCGCTCGATGACGTCCGACATCCGCAGTGCGCCGAGCTTGTCGCAGATCGCGATGATGTTGTGCTTCTCGTGCGTCGCGAACGCCACGTGGTGCATGCGCGGTCCGTCGCCACCCGTCATCGCGGTGTCGTGCACCGTCGGCTTCCGGCGCATCCAGGCCGCGTACGTCGTCCCGGCCTCGTCCTGGATGTCCTCGGTGACGCGGAACCCGAGGTCCTCCAGGTGGGCGACCGCCCGCGGCACGTCGGGCGTCACCTGGTTGAAGTGGTCGAGCCGCACGAGCGCGCCCGGCGTGTACAGGTCGTAGCGCCACGCCAACCGCTCGACGTGCTCCACGTCGTAGAAGAACTCGTAGGGGAACCCGAGCGGATCCTCGACGCGCACCGAGTCGCCGATGCCCTTCACATACCCCTCGGCACGACGCTCCACCCGGCACCCGAGCTCCGTGTAGAAGGCGACCGCGCGGTCGAGGTCCTCAGGACTCCGTACCCGGTAGCTGAACGCAGCGACGGCTGCCACCGGCCCCTGCCGCAGCACGAGGTTGTGGTGGATGAACTCCTCGAAGCTCCGCAGGTAGACGGTGTGCTCGTCCTCCTCCGTGACCACGAGGTCGAGCACGTCGACGTAGAACTTCCGGCTCGCGGCGAGATCCGTGACGACGATCTCCATGTACGCACAGCGGAGGATGTCGGGCGGGGTGGCGGCGGGCGTCGGGATGCGGTTCACCGGCACGGGGATCGCGTCGGCGGCGGTCACGACGGGCTCGGCCGACGACGGGGTGATGGGGTTCGACATGATCTGCGTCCTTGCTGATCTCGGTTGCTGGGTGAAGGTCGACCGGGAGCGGTCAGTGCGCGGCCTGCAGCGGCCCGCCGGTCCCGAAGCGTGGGGAGTGCGCCTGGTTCAGCGTGATGTGCACCGCCTGCTGGTCGGTGTAGAAGTCGATCGAGCGGTAGCCGCCCTCGTGCCCGAGCCCCGAGGCCTTCACCCCGCCGAACGGGGTGCGGAGGTCGCGCACGTTGTTCGAGTTCAGCCACACCATCCCGGCCTGCACGTTCTGCGAGAAGGTGTGGGCCCGCTTGAGGTCGTTCGTCCAGATGTAGGCGGCGAGCCCGTACTTCGTGTCGTTCGCGAGCGCGAGTGCCTCCTCATCGGAGTCGAAGGGGGTGATTGCGACGACCGGCCCGAAGATCTCCTCCTGGAAGATCCGTGCGGTCGGCGGGACGTCGGCGAAGACCGTCGGCGCGACGTAGTTGCCGGTCGGGAACCCCTCGGGGCGACCGCCGCCGGCGACGATGCGGCCCTCGGTCTTGCCGATCTCGACGTAGCCCATGACCTTCTCGTAGTGCTCCGGGTGCACGAGCGCGCCGACCTCGGTGGCCGGGTCGTTCGGGTGCCCGACGACGATGTTGCGGGCACGCTCGGCGTAGCGCTCGACGAAGTCGTCGTAGACGCTCCGCTCGACGAGGATGCGGCTGCCGGCGGTGCAGCGCTCACCGTTCAGGGAGAACACCCCGAACACCGTCGCGTCGAGGGCGTCGTCGAGGTCGGCGTCGGCGAACACGACGGCCGGTGACTTGCCGCCGAGCTCCATCGAGAGCCCCTTCAGGAACGGCGCGGCGTTCGCGAAGATGAGCTGACCGGTGCTGCTCTCGCCGGTGAACGAGATGAGCGGCACGTCCGGGTGCTTCACGAGGGCGTCGCCGGCGTCCTCGCCGAGCCCGTTCACGAGGTTGAACACGCCGTCGGGCACGCCGGCGTCGCGGAAGATGTCCGCCCACAGGCTTGCCGAGAGCGGGGTGAACTCCGCCGGCTTGAGGACGACCGTGTTGCCGGTCGCGAGGGCCGGAGCGAGCTTCCAGCTCTCGAGCATGAACGGCGTGTTCCACGGCGTGATGAGCCCCGCGACGCCGATGGGCTTGCGGTTGACGTAGTTCACCTGCCGCCCGGGCACCTTGTAGGTGTCGTCGTGCTGGGCGACGATCAGGTCGGCGAAGAACCGGAAATTCTCGGCGGCGCGCTTCGCCTGACCGAGCGCCTGCGTGATCGGCAGGCCGGTGTCGAAGCTCTCCAGCTCCGCGAGGCGGGCGTCCTGCGCTTCGACGGCGTCGGCGACCCGGTGCAGGATCCGGCTGCGCTCGCGGGGGAGGAGCCGCGGCCACGGACCCTCGTCGAAAGCGCGCTTGGCGGCGGCGACGGCGAGGTCGACGTCCGCCTGCTTGCCGGCGGCGGCCTGGACGTAGGTCTCGTTCGACACGGGGTCGAGGACGTCGAAGGTGTCGCCGTCGACCGAGTCGACGAACGCGCCGTCGATGAAGTGCCGGATACGGTCGGGCAACGCTGCCGGAACGTGCTGGGTCATGGGTGGTTCCTCCGGTCGGTGGTGGACGGCGGTGACGACGGCGGGCGGGCCGTCGTGGGCGGCTGGTGCTCCGCCTGGTAGGCGAGCATGGCGTCGAGCGTCGCGGTGCGGTGGTCGCGGGCGGCGATCTCGATCTCGAGCGGCTGCGCGCCGGCGGCGATGAGTTCGAGGATGCCGTCGTGCTCGGCGACCGACTCCCGCGCGCGGCCGGGCACGAAGCTGAACGTCGAATCGCGGAGTGCGGTCAGCCGCCGCCAGCCGCGATGGACGAGGTCGAGGACGTGCGGGTTCGGGCACTCCTCGAAGAGGACGGTGTGGAACTCCAGGTTCAGCGCCGTGAACGCGTGCGGGTCGAAGTCGTCGAGCGTGCGGCGCATCCGCTCGTTGATCTCTCGGGCGCGGGCCAGATGGTCGTCGGTGAGGTAAGCGGCACTCATCGAGGTCGCTGCGCCCTCGACGAGGGCGAGCGTCTGCATCGTGAAGAGGTACTCGGTCTCGTGCAGCATCGCGACCTGCGCGCCGACGTTGCGCTCGAACGTCACGAGCCCCTCGGCCTCCAGCCGGCGGATCGCCTCGCGCACCGGGACCACGCTGATGTCGAGCTCACCGGCGATCTGTCCGAGCACCAGCCGGTACCCGGGGACGAAGCGCCCCTCATCGATGGCCTCGCGGATGAACCGGTAGGCGCGCTCGGACTTGCTGAGCGACGCTTCCTGCCCGGTCGTCGGGTGTGGTCCGCTCATCGTCCCTGCTCGCTCTCGTATCGCGCCCGCCACTCGGCGTTCAGCGGGAAGAGGCCGTCGACGGCGGCACCACCACGGACCTGCTCGGCGATCCAGGCGTCCTCCGCCTCCTGCACGACCGCCTCCGCGGCGACCTCGGCGGCGAGCGCCCGGGGGATCGCGATGACGCCGTCGCCGTCCCCGACGATCACGTCGCCCGGCAGGACGGTCGCCCAGCCGCAGGTGACCGCGACGTCGATCTCCCACGGCACATGGCGGCGCCCGAGGACGGACGGGTGCGGACCCTGTGAGAAGGTCGGCAGGTCGAACGCCGCGACCTGCTCGGCATCGCGGATCCCGCCGTCGGTGACGACCCCGGCCGCTCCCCGCTGCTGCGCCCGAAGTGCGAGGACGTCGCCGACGGTGCCCGTGCCGCGCTCGCCGCGTGCCTCGATCACGATGACCTCCCCGGCTTCGACGGTGTCGAAGATGCGCTTCTGCGCGTTGAAGCCGTTCCCACGCTCGGCGAAGAGGTCGGGCCGGTAGGCGACGAAGCGGAGGGTGCGGGCCACGCCGACCATGCGCGTGCCCGGTCGTGAGGCGTGGACGCCCTCGATGAAGACCTCGGTGTACCCGCGGGCCCGCAGCTTGGCGCTGAGCGTCGCCGTCGAGACCGAGGCGAGCTGCTCGGCGACCGCGGGGTCGAGCGGTTCGGCGACCCGATCACCGAGACCGTCCCGGTCCCTGAGCTTGTCGAAGGGCAGACCCGCCGCCGCAGCGTCCCCCCAGGCCTCGATGCGCTGATGGTCGTCGACGGCCGGCTTCGCGCCGAACCCGCCGAAGGGTTCGGTGCCCTCGACGACCGTCGTCACGAGTCGACCGCTCGTCGGGGTGCCGGGTGCGGTCGGTGCGTCGACCTCGACCTCGACGACGTCGCCGGGCACGACGACGGAGGAGCCGGCGGGTGTGCCGGTGAGGATGACGTCGCCGGGCTCGAGCGTCGCGAGCTGCGAGAGGTCGGCGATGAGCTGGGCGAAGGGGAAGAGCAGCGTGTCGCTCGTGTCGTCTTGGACGACGACGCCGTTGACCCAGGTGCGCACGCGGAGGGCGGCCGGATCGATCTGCTCGGCGGGGATGACGGACGGGCCGAGGGGCGTGTAGCCGTCGCCGCCCTTCGAGCGCAGGTTCGACCCCTTGTCGGCACTGCGGAGGTCGTAGAGCCCGAAGTCGTTCGCCGCGGTGACGCCCGAGACGTGCTGCCAGGCGTCCTCGACGCGGACGCGGCGGGCCGCGGTACCGATGATGATCGCGATCTCGCCCTCGAAGGCGAGCAGTTCCGCGCCGGCCGGACGCTCGATGGTGCCGCCCGTACCCGAGACGGAGGACCACGGCTTGAGGAAGTACGAGGGGTGCTCCGGTGTGCGGCCGCGCTGGGCCGCCCGTGACGGGTAGTTGAGGTGGACGGCGATGATCTTGCCGCCCCCGCTGTTCGGGAGGCCTTCGATGCCCTGGTGGCTGCTCATCACACGTCCTCGTTGTCGGTATCCAGAATCGTATACGATCCGCACGCGGCGGGGAAGGGTCAGTACCCGTCGCCGCGGGTCGCGTCGCTCCGGCCGTCGATGAAGCGCTCGGCCAACTGCTCGGATGCGCGTGCGAGGAGCGACACGTCCGCACCGACGAGGACGAAGGACGCCCCGCGGCCGAGGTAGTGCTCCGCCATGACGGGGTCGAAGGCGTTCACACCGGCCGGCTTGCCCGCGGCGGCGGCGGCATCGAGCACCCGCTCGACAGCGCTGACCACGGTGGGGTGCCCCTGCTGGCCGAGCAGGCCGAGCGACGCCGAGAGGTCGGCCGGACCGACGAACACCGCGTCCACGCCGTCGACCGCGAGGATCTCCTCGGCCTGCTCGACGGCCTCCACCGACTCGATCTGTACCGTGAGCGACACCGAGTCGTCCGCCTGCGCGAGATAGTCGTCGACCCGGTTCCAGCGGGAGGACCTCGCGAGCGCGCTGCCGACCCCACGGACGCCCTGCGGCGGGTACCGCACGGCCTGTACGAGCGCCGCCGCCTGCTCGGCCGACGACACCATGGGCACGATGAGGTTCTGCGCCCCGAGGTCGAGCACCTGCTTGATGACGACCGGGTCGCCGAACGGCACCCGCACCAGTGGGCACACCGGGAAGGCGGCCACCACCTGCAGCTGTAGCTGGATGCTCTCCAGGGTGTTCGCCGAGTGCTCGCCGTCGATGAGGAGCAGGTCGAGCCCGCTGCCCGCAGTGATCTCCGCCGCGATCGGGCTCCCCGACACCACCCACATTCCGATGAGGGGGCGATCCGCGGTGCGCAGGCGCTCGCCGAAGGTCGGCGGCAGGGTCATTCGAATCGGCATGTCACGGCTCCCAGTCCCTGGTATTCGGCGTGGACGGTGTCGCCCCGCTCGACCCACATCGGTCTCGTGAACGATCCCGACAGGATGATCTCCCCGGCGGCGAGACTCCCACCGTGCTGGGCGAGCTTGCCGGCGAGCCACGCGACGCCGAGTGCCGGGTGCCCGAGGACGGCGCCGGCGACGCCCGACTCCTCGATGGTCTGGTTGCGGTAGAGCATGGCCGAGACCCAGCGCGGGTCGATCGCGTCCGGGCGGACGGGCGTTCCGCCGAGCACCATGGCACCGAGGGCCGCGTTGTCGGCGATGGTGTCGACGATCGTGCGGCCGTCGAGTTCGATGTGGGAGTTGAGGACCTCGAGCGCCGGGACGATGTGGTCGGTCGCGTCGAGCACCTCGAAGATCGTGCAGTGCGGGCCCTGCAGCGGGCGACCGAGGACGAAGGCCAGCTCGACCTCCACGCGGACGTTGGAGTAGGCGTCGAAGTCGAGCGTCGCGCCCGAGTCGAAGACCTGGTCGTCGAGGATGACGCCGTAGTCGGGTTCGGTGATCCCGGTGGCCTGCTGCATCGCCTTCGAGGTGAGGCCGATCTTGTGGCCGACGACGCGCCGACCGGCGGCGATGCGGCGTTCGGCCCACAGCGCCTGCACGGCGTAGGAGTCCTCGATGGTCATGTCCGGGTGCCGGGCGGTGAGGAGGGGGATGACGCTCCGCTCCTCGTGCGCCGCCGCCAGCTCGTCGGCGATCGCCTGTCGTTCGTGATCCTGCATCGCGTCCCGTCCTCATCTGCATCGACTGCGGCCTGCGATCACGATACGGTGCGTCGTCATCGACTGCCTCTTGCGCGGTGACCACGATTGTATACGATGTGGTGTACATTCTGGCGGTCCAATGACGGGCCGCGACGGACAAAGGGGTCTCGAGACAATGACAACCGCATCACTGGCGCGAGCGACGACGCCCGCGGAACTCCGGCGCGTGGCCTTCGCCACCGTCATCGGCACCACGGTCGAGTGGTACGACTTCTTCCTCTATGCGAGCGCCGCCGGTCTCGTCTTCTCTCAGCTCTTCTTCCAGCCGGCAGGGCCGCAGGCCGCGCTGTTGCTGTCGTTCGCGACGGTCGGCGTCAGCTTCCTGTTCCGGCCGCTCGGCGCGTTCGTCGCCGGGCACTTCGGCGACCGCATCGGCCGGAAGAAGATGCTCGTCATCACGCTCTTCCTCATGGGAGCTGCCACGACGCTCATCGGTCTGCTGCCGACGTACGACCAGATCGGGATCATCGCCCCCGCCCTGCTCGTGTTCCTCCGCATCCTGCAGGGGCTGTCGACCGGCGGGGAGTGGGGCGGCGCCGTCCTCATGGCCGTCGAGCACGCCCCCACCGGCCGCCGCGGCCGGTTCGGTGCGTTCCCGCAGATCGGCGTCCCGATCGGACTGCTCCTCGCCTCCGGCATGCTCGCGCTCATGACGGGCGTGATCTCGCCCGGTGCCGCGTTCCTCGAGTGGGGCTGGCGAATCCCGTTCCTGCTGAGCTTCGTCCTGATCATCGTCGGCTACGTCGTGCGCCGGAAGGTCGATGAGAGCCCCGTCTTCGTCGCGCTCGCCCGCAACAAGGAGCGTCGCCGGGTCCCGATCATCGAGCTCTTCCGTCACCACTGGCTGCTCGTGCTGCTCGCGGCGCTCACCTTCGCCGGCAACAACGCCGCCGGCTACATGACCACGGGCGGCTACATCCAGAACTACGCGACGACGCCGCTCGCCGACGGTGGCCTGGTCGGCATGGAGCGGACGCCGGTGCTGCTCGCGGTGACCGGGTCGGCCATCGTCTGGCTGATCGTCACGTGGTTCGCGGGTTCGCTGTCCGACCGGATCGGCCGACGCAACACCTACATCATCGGCTGGGTCGCGTTCCTGGCCACCGTCTTCGTGCTCTTCCCGCTCGTGAACACCGGCAACCCGTGGTTGTTGTTCCTCGGGCTCGCGCTGTTCACGATCGGCAACGGGTTCACCTACGGGCCGCAGGCGGCGTACTTCGCCGAGCTGTTCCCGGCGTCGATCCGGTACACGGGTGTGTCGGTCACCTACGCGATCGGCGCCATCCTCGGCGGCGCGTTCGCGCCGACGATCGCGACCTGGCTGGTGCAGGTCACGGGGTCGTCGACGAGTGTCGCGTTCTACATCGCCGGCATGATCGTCATCGCCTTCGCGGCGACCCTCCTCCTCCGTGACCGCACGGGTATCCCGCTCGGTGGCGAGGCGGAGGACGAGCAGAGCCGTGGTCAGATCTACGGCGCGCGGAGGTAGCCGCGGTCAGACCGACGACGCGATGGTCGCGGCCCCCTCGATGAGGCGGGCCGCGATCTCGGTTTCGGGGCGGCTGCTGGAGACATAGACGACCGCGAGGGCGGCTGCCGGCGAGCCGTGCACAGCGAGTGGAACCGCGACGGCGCGGAGACCGGTGATGACCTCGTCGTGGCTCGACGCCCAGCCCTGTTCGCGGACCACGGCCAGCTCGGCGCGGTGGTCGTCGTCGAGGGCGTCCGGCCACCGCGACGCAGGCAGCCGGGACGCGATCGCCTTACCGGGAGCGCCGACGCCGACCGGGTGCCG
The DNA here is from genome assembly GCF_902506515.1 of Plantibacter sp. T3. Taxonomy (NCBI): domain Bacteria; kingdom Bacillati; phylum Actinomycetota; class Actinomycetes; order Micrococcales; family Microbacteriaceae; genus Plantibacter; species Plantibacter sp. T3. Next base: position 1,312,938 of record NZ_LR733286.1, read on the forward strand.
GGTGCCGGGCCGCTGCGCGATCGACCCCAGCGTGTGCCGTGGCTCGACGCTGACGAGGGTGACGATCTCGTCGCCGTCCAGCACGGTGAGGAAGCAGGTCATGCCGAGCTCGTTCGCGATCGCCGTCAGCTCGGGCAGGGCGGCGGCCTGCAGGTCGTGGGAGATGCCGGCGGCGAGGGCTGCCAGGCGCGATCCGAGCGCGATCCGTCCCGCGCCGTCGCGGACGACCAGGCGGTGGTCTTCGAGCGTGCGCAGCAGGCGGTAGGTGACGCTGCGGTGCAGACCGAGCATGGCGCTCAGGGCGTCGATCGTGAGCGGGGTGCGTGCGTCGGCCAGGACCTCGAGGATCCGGATGCCGCGCGAGAGCGTTTGGGAGTGGGCGCTGCTGGCATCGGTCACGCTCCGACCCTATCGACGAGCCCCCTGAGTTGCCCGGATCGGTGCGATTCTTCGCCGAAACCGCGCAGAATCGGGCGATTCAGCTCGTGATCGGGTAGGCGACGAAGGCGAACCGTGAGCTGTCGGGCGCCCAGCTGTTGACGTTGAGCGTCCCCTGGCCGCCGAAGAGGGGATAGCGGCGGAGCGGGGTCGCCCAGTCGTCGGTCGAGACGAGCCGGACCTCGACGTCGAGGTCGGCCGGGTGTCCGATCGTGCCGGCGGGGAAGGCGATGTACGAGGCCAGTCGAGCATCGGGGGAGAGGTGCGGGAACCAGTCGATGGTGTCGCTCACGACGAGCTGCTCGAGCTCGCCGCCGCCGTCCGGGATCCGCGCGAGCTGGGCATGGCCCGGGGCCGTGCCGAAGTGTTCCGTGTTGCAGAGCAGCCACCGGCCGTCGGGCGACCACTCCGGGCCGTCGACGTGGCCGTCGCCCGTGTCGAGGACGGTGACGGGGCCGCCGCCCTCGACCGCCGGAGCGATTGCGAGCCGACCGGGGTGCTCGAAGCCTTCGAGTTCGACGTACGCGATCCGCGTGCCGTCGGGTGAGACGCCGTGGAGGAAGTGCCACCGGTCGTCGTCGGCGGTGAGCTTCGTGACCGGTCCGCCGGTGAGGGCACCGCGGTAGATGTGACCGTCCATCGCCGAGAGGAGGATGTGTTCGCCGTCGGGGTCGAGGACGTGGTCGTTGTTGAGCTCGGGGAGGCCGTGGAATTCGATCGGCGTGAGCCCCGCGGTCGGGTCGTCGACCGTGAGTGCCCAGAGTCGCCCGTTGCCGTTGAGGTACAGCGTCCGGCCGTCGAGGGACCAGTTCGGCGCTTCGACGAGGAGCTCGTCGGTCTCGAAGAGGAGGACGGGCGCGTCATCGTGCGGACCGCCGAGCAGGACGCTGGAACGCTGGCCGGGGGCGAGGGCGCGGAAGGTCATGCGCCCATCGTCCTCCAGTCCGTCGTGATCCGGGAGGATCGTTCCTCCCGGATCACGATCCGACGACTACTTGACGAGCGCGAACCCCGCGGTCCAGGAGATCTTCTCCGACGCCGCCAACGTGAGCTGCAGGAAGCCGATCGCCTCGAGTTCGTGGGCGCGCTTCAGGGACCCGGCGTCGACGGCCTCGAGGCCACCGGCGGTCACGAGCTGCTGGAGTGCGGCCTTGGCGTCGGCGTCGTCCCCGGCGATGAGGACCGTGGTGGTCACGTCGCCGACCTGCTTCGCGGCGAGGGTCGCGGCGAAGTTCGTGTTGAAGGCCTTGAGAACATGGGAGCTCGGGAGCTTCGCCTGCAGTTCCGCTGCAGCCGAGCTGCCGGCGGCGACGGTGAGGCCGTCGAAGGTCGAGAAGTCGAGGGGGTTGGTGATGTCGACGACGACCTTGCCCGCGAGCTGGTCGGCGTACTGCTCGACGATCGTCGCGAGGGCGGGGTAGGGGACCGCGAGGACGACGACGTCGCCGGTGATCGTGCCGGCCTCGGCCGATCCGAGGTGGTCGACGGAGGCGCCGCCTGCTGCGAGGACACCGGCGATGGCGCTGCCCATGTTGCCGGTTCCGAAGATGGTGACGTTCGTCATGACGATGCTCCTTCTCGTGGCCGCCTGGTCACGGGTCAATTGGTTGTTGGTACAACTAATGTAACACCGGTTAGTTGTAGGCGCAACTATTGCTACGCTGGAGACATGACCGAGACGCGATGGCTGAGCGACGACGAGCAACGCTCCTGGGTGCGCTTCGCCGCGGTGCTCGAACTCCTGCCGGCCGCGCTCGACCTCCAGCTCACGCGGGACGAGCACCTGACTCACTTCGACTACTTCACACTCGCGATGCTGTCCGAGACCCCGGGCCGCACGCTGCGCACCTCGGCGCTCGCGGCCCGGACGAACGCGACGCTGCCTCGTTTGTCGCGGGTGCTGACGCGCTTGGAGGAGGCGGGCTTCGTGGCACGGACACCGTGCCCGGAGGATCGACGGGCGACGAACGTGACGCTCACCGATGCGGGCTGGGACAAGGTCGTCCAGGCTGCGCCGGGCCACGTCGAGCATGTGCGGTCGCTCGTCCTCGACGCACTGACGCCGGCGCAGATCGAGCAGCTCGGCGAGATCTCCGCAGCCCTCCTGACGAAGCTCGACCCCGACGGCCGGATGTTCGCCAGCGAGGCCTGATCTCCGTCACCTGGGGGATTCGCGGCGCTCGAGGGCTGCGTAGCGTGGGGCTCGACGTCGTGGACACCACCGAGCGCGACGCGGATCGGAGCGAATGATGACCGGATCGACGCAGCCCGAGCCTGCACCACACGGGGACGAGGTGCCCCAGGACGGTCCCGCCGCGGCGGAGCCCGAGTCGACGCCGCCACCCACCTCGCTCAACGGCGGGACGACCTCCGTCTGGTACTTCGTCGGCGCCACGTTCCTCTTCGCCGGACCCCTGATCTTCGGTGTCGACGACTTCGGGTTCTTCCGGATCATCACCCTCGTCCTCGGGGCGGTCGTCATGGTCGCCGGGTTCGTCGTGCTGCGACGTGAGAGCGGCAAGCGATCCTGAGGGCGCTGACGCCGGGCCGGCTCGCCAACCGTCCAACCGGCGAGCCGGTCAGTCCGCGAGGAAGGCTCTGATGCCATCGAGCAGGCGGTCGACGTCCTCGTCCGAGGTGTACGGGGCGACGCCGACGCGGAGGCCGCCGACGTCCTCGAGGCCCAGCGCCGCGAACGGCTCGACCGCGTAGAACGAGCCAGCCGGTGCGAGGACGTCGCGAGCGGCGAGGAACGCGGCCGCGTCGGCGGAACGCCTGCCGGGGAACGTCATGAACAGCGTCGCCGTGCGCTCGGCGGCTTGCGAGTGCAGCTCGACGAGCGGGCCGAGGTCGGCGAGCTCGTCCTCGATACGGGTGCGCAGCGCGAGTTCCCGCTGGTGGACGGCTGCGGCTGAGGCGACGAGACGGTCGCGTCTCGTCGTGGCGTCACCGGGGTCGATCGACGCGAGCACGCCGATGGCCGCCGTCACGCCGGCCATGAGCTCGTAGGGCAGCGTGCCGAACTCGAAGCGCTCGGGCACCACGTTCGTCGACGGCAGCAGCTTGTCGGGGTGGATCGACTCGAGGAGTTCCGGCGACGCGGCGAGGACACCGCAGTGCGGCCCGAAGAACTTGTACGGCGAGCAGACGAAGAAGTCGGCGCCCAGGGCCTCGACGTCGACGACGTGATGCGCGGTGTAGTGGACGCCGTCGACCCAGACGAGCGCGCCGACGGCGTGCGCCCGGTCGGCGATCGTCCGCACCGGCGGGATGGTGCCGAGGAGGTTCGACGCTGCGGTCACGGCGACGAGCCGGGTGCGCTCGCCGAGGGTCGCGTCGAGCGACTCGAGGTCGAGCTCGCCGGTCGTGGCATCGAGCTCGATCCAGCGCACCGTCGCGCCGGCGCGTTCCGCGGCCTGGACCCACGGGCGGACGTTCGCGTCGTGGTCCAGCCGGGATACCACCACCTCGTCGCCCGCCGTCCAGCCGCGGGACAGGTGCTTCGCGAAGTCGTAGGTGAGCTGGGTCGCGCTGCGACCGTAGACGATGCCGCTCGGGTCGGCGGCGAGGAGGTCCGCCATCGCAGCGCGGAAGGCGACGACCGCGTCGTCAGCCCGTCGTTCGGAGGCGACCGAGGTCCCTCGGTTCGAGAGCGGGCCCGTCAGGGTGTCGAGGATGGCCTGGCCGACGGCGAGCGGCGTCTGGGTGCCGCCGGGGCCGTCGAAGTGGGCGATGCCCGAGGCGAGGGAGGGGAACGCGGTGCGGAGGCGGGCGACGTCGAGGGTCATGCGTCCATCCTGCCGCGCCGGGAGCCTGAACGTGCGGACCAGGGGAGCGAGCGCGCCATCGCTTGATACAGTGCCTGTGTGTCCATGCTCATCGCTCCGCCCCGTGTCGGGCGTCTGGAGGTCGTCGGCGTCCGCAACGCCGGCCCGAGAGAGCAGCGCACCCGGTCGACCACCTCGCCCACCCGGTGAGGACGTCGGCCTCGTCCATCGCGCTCGTCCGAGCGACGACGACGGGGCCGCGCACCCTGACGCACCCACCGCAGCGCACCGACGCGCGGAGGGTCTCTCCGCCGTCTCCACGACGGCCCAGCCGAAACCGGTGAACCCATGATCCCCCTGAACGAATCCCAGATCCGAGCCTCCTTCGTCAACGCGTCGCGCAAGGAGGTCAGTGACGTGAGCCTGCCCGTCGACTTCGACACGATCGACTTCGAGGTGCGTGACTTCCTCGGGTGGCGCGACAGGAAACTGCCGCGACGCGCCTATGTCATCACGATTGTCGACGGCGAACCAGTCGGCATCCTGCTCCGGCAGGCCGACGCGATGCCCCGCACCCGGCCGCAGTGCGCGTGGTGCCAGGACATCACGCTCAGCAACGACGTCGTGTTCTACAGCGCGAAGCGGGCCGGACAGGCCGGCAAGAACGGCGACACGGTCGGCACGCTCGTCTGCGCCGACTTCCAGTGCTCAGCCAACGTGCGGAAGCTGCCGCCGCTCGCCTATGTCGGTTTCGATGCGGAGGCGGCCCGCCAGGAGCGCATCGCGACCCTCAGCGTCCGCGCCGCGTCCTTCGCCTCCTCGGTCCTGAACGGCGTCGGTTGACCCGCTGAGTCGCCCGGATCTGCACGATATTCGCCCGCTTTCGCGCAGATTCGGGCGACTCAGCGGCCGACGAGGGCGGCGCGCACCGAGGCGACGACGGCGCGGAGGTCACGGAGATCGTCGGCCGTCAGCTCGATGACCGTCCACCCCGCGGCCCGAAGGCGGTTGGAGCGAGCGCGGTCCTTGCGCCACCGGTCCACCTCGACCCGGTGGTAGTCGCCCTGGTACTCGATGACGATCCGCGCTGCACGGTGACAGAGGTCGGCGCGTGCGAGGAACGAGCCGTTCACCGCCCGGATCTCCTGGTTCGGTTCGAAGCCGGTGACGCCGCCGCGCACCAGCGCGACGCGGACGATGGACTCGGGCGGTGATTCCGCGCGGTGATCGAGCAGCGGGAGTGCGGCGGCGATGGCTCCACGGCCGCGCCGACTCGGATAGCGGGCTGCAGCCTCCTCCAACTCGGCCAAGCCCGCGGTACTCGTCCGAAGCAGATGGTCGCCTGTTGCGACGAGATCGGCGAGCGGGAGCGTCGCGGCAAGGTCCAGCCACGTTCGAACCGGACTCGTCAGCCGGATGCCGCCGTGGACGATCACGTCGTCCTCGTCATCGATCGTGACCGACCGCCCTACGATCCCGGCGGCGTGCGGAGCGCGGGCCGGTGCGGCCACGGCGAGGTCGAGGCGTACCGGGGTGGAGAGCCGGTACGGAAGCGGCAGGCCGAGCAGGAGCGCAGCGGTCGGACCGCAGACGAAGACCTGGTCGGACAGGCGGTGGAGGAATGCGCGGCAGCGATCCTCGACCGTCGCCACCGGGCGGAGGGACCGGATGCCGTGACCCGGCTTCTCGAGCCGACGACTGCGGAGTTCGCCGGGTGTCATCCCGCTGCGGAGCGCGTCGCCGACGAGGAACGGTCCGTCCGGAAGCTCAGCTGGCACCCCTTCACTGTGCCTGCGAGGAGTGGTTCCCCGTCCACGTTCTCCACAGGTCCACTGAGTCGCCCGGATCTGCGCGAAATCCCGCCGATTTCGTGCAGATTCGGGCGACTCAGGCGGGCGGCGCGGTCAGGGAGGAGGCGCGGACCTGCAGCTCGGGGAGGACCTGGGTGCGCTGCGTCGGGCGGCGACGGCCCTCGGACAGGCGGGCGACCATCGTCTCGACGGCCATCCGACCGATGTGCTGCTTCGGTGGGCGCAGCGCGGTGATGGGCGGCTCGCCGTTCTCCGCGACCTCGTCGTCGTAGGCGACGATCGCGAGATCCTCGGGGATCCGCACGCCGCGGTCGAGGCAGTGGTGCTCGAGCAGGATCGCCTGCGGATCGGCGTGCACGAACAGCGCGGTGGTCCCCGTGGCGAGGCATTCGTCGACGAGCGCGCCCAGCCGGGCGTCCCTGGCGCCGTTCTCGACGTCGTCGATCTCGGCGTTCACCGTCAGTCCCGTGTCCAGCCCGAGGTCCGCGGACGCCCTGGCCCAGCCGCGCCGCAGGTGGTCGGAGGTGGGGGAGTGCCGTGCCGCGGCGATGCCGATGCGGCGGTGCCCCTGCTCGTACAGGTGGCGGACGGCGAGCACCGCGCCGAACTCGTGGTCCGTCGTCACCCACTCCAGTGAGCGCAACGCGAGCGATGACGGCGCGCGACGCTCGGCCAGCACGACCGGGATCGGCAGCGCATCGAGCCAGGCGAGGAGGGCGTACCCGTCCTGGCCCGCGGTGTCGGGTGCGGCGATGAGCCCGTGGATCCCACCCGTCTCCACGAGCGCGGCCATCTGCCGGCGCTGGTCGGCCGGGTCGTAGGACGAGCCGCGGAGCACGAGCTGCGAGCGGCTGAGGGCGGCCGTGGCGCGGGCACCGTTGACGATCTGTGGCCAGTAGTAGCTGAGCGACGGCACGACCATGCCGATGCGGTACCTGGCGGGGCCGGCGGCGTCGGCCGATCGCGCGACCGTCTGGTCGAGGGAGCTCCGGGCGGTCGCGCCACCGTGGACCCGCGTGACGAGCCCGAGGTCGGCGAGCGCGGTGATGTCGCGTCGGATCGTCAGCTCCGTGACGCCGAGGATGACGGCGAGTTCGCGGACGACGACGGAACCGTTGCGTCGGACCTCGTCCATGATCCGTTCGCGGCGCTCGATGCCGAAGACCTGCGAGGGTCCGGTGCCGGCCGGTGCTCCCCGGTCGCCGGAGACGCCGTCGTCGCTCATCGTGCGGCCTCCACGGTGACGAGCAGACGATCCGCATCGGGACGCGGCAGCAGCCGCACGCGGGTGATCGTCTCGCCCCAGGACGACCGCATCATCGCGTCGTCGAGTCGGACGACCTCGATCGCGACCTCATCCGCGTCGTGCTGGAGCATCACGTCCCGGACGCCGTCGACCGGCCGACGGAGGCGGAGGGTCGCCGGATCGACCTCGGTCACGTCGCCCCACAGCATGAGGGTGACGGCCGTGCCCGCCGGGTCGTCGAGCGTCCAGACGTCCTCGATCACGACGCGCGACGCCGTGCGGTCGAGCGTCGCGGTCCGGCGCCAGTGTTCGTGCTCCGCCAGTCCGTAGGCCGCGGCGAGGTCCATCGACCAGCTCGCCTGTGCGCCATGGTCTCCGCCCCGGCGATCGCGCGCCGCGAACTCCGGTCCATGCTGCTGCAGCAGACCGCGCGGTGCCGGGACGCTGTGCCAGTCGCTGCGCATGCACCAGATGTCGTAGCGGTCCGGGCCGAAGGTCCGCGCGTCGTAGGTGGGCCGCCCGGGATCGATGACCGCGGGGACGCCGTCGAGTGCGACGATCACGCTCCCGAGGTCGTTGTGGTTGTGGTTCTCGTCGTTGTGGCCGCCCTTGAGGCTGACCGCGAGTCCGTCGGAACGCCCGTCGTGCTCACGGGCGAGGCTCATGCCGATCGACGGCAGGTCGACCGATGCCGGCAGCGGCAGCGGCAGCGTCGCGTTCCGGGCGTCCGAGACCGCCCATGCACCGTCCAAGCAGACGCGGACGAGACGTCCGAGTCCGGCCCGGTCCGTGGCGACGGGTGCGTCGGGATCGCGATGCGCCGTGGCGTACGCGACGACGTCCGGCAGCTCGAGTCGCCGGCCCCAGCGATGCAGGAGATCGAACGGGAGCGTGCGATCACCGCGTGCTCGGGCATCCGCGACGTTCACGTACCAGTCGGCGGACAGCTGCATCCGCAGCGGGAAGCGCAGTGACTCGGGCAGCAGGTCGAGGCCGTCGAGCGCGAGGCGACCTCCGGCGAGACGATCGAGGGTCTCGACCGCTTCGAGCGCGCGTGCCGCTCCGTTCCACCAGTACTCCCAGCCCTCGTCGATCGCGCCGTCCCGAGGGAGGCCCGCCAGGTAGCGGTCGATGCCGTCGACGGCTCGGTCGATGACGAGCTCGGCGCGCTCGGGGCTGCAGAGCACCGCTGCCGCGGCGATCGTGTTGCCGAGGATCCAGGGGTTCCAGTTGTGGAGGACGACCGGCTCGCCGTCAGGGTCGACGTCGAGGCCGAGCCAGTGCCAGTCGTCGCGGTCCAGGAACGGCCGGAACACCCGCTGCTCGGCCTCGGTTCGCAGCCGGTCGGTCAGCCCCGGGTAGCACTCGTCGAGCTCGTCGCCGAGGACGGCGATCGCCCAGGCGACGGCCGCGACCGCCTCACCGGCCCCGAGGTCGAGGATCGGTTCGTCGAGCGACGGCGTCACCGTCCCGAACCGACGGAACGCGTCGTCGTGGGCCGCCCAGCACCAGGTCGTCTGCTCCGCGAGGAGCCACAGGCCGTCGGCGACCTCGGCGAGCGGGTCGAGCGGTGCGGCCACCGCGACACCGGCTGCAGACGCGGCGGCGAGGACCACGGCGCGGGAGAGGCGTGCGAGTCGGTCACCGACCGCCGTCTCGTAGGAGAGGCGCTCCCCGATCAGCGGATAGGCGCTGTACTGCGAGAAGAGCGGCTGGGGCCAGGGCGTCGCCGCGCGGTCGGTGGCCACGGACTCGCGCGTCGCCTGGGCGATGAAGGAGTCGAGCAGCCGCCGGTCGATCGAGCTCCAGTCGCCGTCAGGCACGATGGACCGGAGTGCGGTCGCCGGGCGCTGTGACCACGCCGTCACCAACGGGCGATACGACCGACGCCGCTCATCGGTGGCCGGTGTGGCGGGTGCGGTCTGCGAGGGTGGATGCACGAGGTCTCCATGATCATCTTCGATCGAGCTTGTTCGTTTGTGATCGACTGTTTTGACTCCGATCGGATTGGAGTATTCACTACCTGACAACCGCATGCAACCGCGGCCCACTCGAAGGAGAGCACCAGATGTCGAACGCCGCGCGCCCCGCAGCCCTGGTCGCCATGTGGCCCGACGTGTTCTCGACGCTCTTCGACGACGCCCGTCTGGCCCGGCTCCACGCGCTGTGCGAGGTCCGCGACGACGAGACCACCGGCGACCTCGACGACCCGGCGCTCGCCGCACGGCTCGCGGAGGTCGAAGTGCTCATCACCTCGTGGGGCACCCCGCCGCTCACGGCGGAGCGGCTCGACCGCATGCCCCGGCTGCGCGCGGTCTTCCACTGCGCCGGCACGGTCCGCTCGCTCGTGACCGACGCGGTCTGGGAGCGCGGCATCGTCGTCACCACGGCCGCCGAGGCGAACGCCATCCCGGTCGCCGAGTTCACCTTCGCCTCGATCGTGCTCGCCGGCAAGCGGGCACAGGTCTTCGCCCGCGACCCGCGGGCACACCGTCGCGAGTGGCGCACCCTGCTCGAGACCACGAACCTGTCCAACCTCGGACGCCGGGTCGGCGTCGTCGGCTTCTCGCGCATCGGCCGTCGCGTCGTCGCCCTGCTCCAGCAGCTCGACGCGGTCGAGGTGCTCGTCGCCGACCCCTACGCCGACGCCACGGCCGTCGCCGCGGCGGGAGCCCGCCTCGTCCCGCTCGACGAGCTCCTGCCGAACGTCGACGTGCTCTCGCTGCACGCCCCGGAGCTCCCGGAGACGAAGCGCATGATCGGGGCTGCCCAGCTCGCGGCGCTCCCGGACGGCGCCACGGTGATCAACACGGCCCGCGGGAGCCTGCTCGACACCGACGCCCTCGCGGCGGAGTGCGCGAGCGGACGTCTGGACGCGATCCTCGACGTCACCGACCCGGAACCGCTGCCCGTGCACTCGCCGCTGCTCGACCTCCCGAACGTCTCGATCACCCCGCACATCGCGGGCTCCCTCGGCCGGGAGACGCTGCGCATGACGGACGCGGCGCTCGACGACCTCGAGCGGTTCCTCAACGGCGAGCACCCGCGCGAAGCCGTCCGGGTCGCCGACCTGGGGGTGAGCGCCTGATGGTCGCGCTCCTGACCGCTCCGGCGTCGGACACACTCGCCCTGGATCGCACCCTGTCACCGTCGACCGGCTGGACGCGCAGGCACTGGGAGGACCTCGCGGACCGGCTGCTCGGCGGTGCCGAACCCTTCACCTCGCCCGGTCGTGCCCGCATCCTGTTCCCGGGTGCGCCAGGCGGCTACGGCTCCGACATCGACGGCCTGGAGGGGTTCGCGCGGACGTTCATGCTCGCCGCCTTCCGCATCGCCGGTGATCCCGCACGGACGGGCGACCTCGTCGAGCGCTACGCCGCCGGCCTCGCGACGGGCACCGACCCGGACTCCCCGGAGCGGTGGCCGCGGCCGGACGAGGTCGACCAGGCCAAGGTCGAGGCCGCAGCCATCGCGATCGGACTCCACCTCACCCGTGCCGAACTCTGGGACCGTCTCGACGATCGGACCAAGCGCACGACGATCGACTGGCTCGCGACCGTCATCGGCCAGCCGTACCCGCCCATCAACTGGGTGTGGTTCCGCATCGTCGTCGAGGAGTTCCTGCGCACGGTCGGTGGCCTATTCTCGGAAGCGGACCTGGAGGAGGACCTCGCGATCGCGGACGGTTTCTTCCGCGAGGACGGTTGGTTCGCCGACGGCGGCACGCGCGCCTACGACCACTACACCGGGTGGGCGCTCCACCTCTATCCGGTGCTGTGGCGCACGATGCTCGCGCCGGGCCACCCGCATCAGGCACGCCTCGACCGCTACGACGCCCACCTCGACCGCTACCTGGAGGACGCCGTCGCACTCGTCGGCGCGAACGGTTCGCCGCTCGTCCAGGGGCGGAGTCTCATCTACCGCTTCGCCGCCGCCGCACCGTTCTGGGCCGGTGCCATGGCCGGGTCCACCGCGCTCTCGCCGGGACTCATCCGTCGAGCGGCCAGTGGTGTCGTGTCGCACTTCGACGCCGCTGGCGCCCCCGACGACCGCGGGATCCTGACGCTCGGCTGGCACCACGAGTGGCGGCAGCTCGCACAGTCCTACTCCGGCCCAGGTTCGCCCTACTGGGCATCGAAGGGCATGCTCGGGCTCGCGCTCCCGGCCGACCACCCGGTGTGGACGGCCATCGAGGAACCACTGCCGATCGAACGGGGCGACGTCCTCCGGACCATCATCGCCCCGGGCTGGATCGTCAGCGGGACGACCGCCGACGGCATCGTCCGCGTCGTCAACCACGGGACGGACCACGCGAACGACGGCGTCGCCCAACGCGACGCCCCGCTGTACGCACGCCTCGGGTATTCGACGGCGACCGCGCCGGTGCTCTCCGCCGATGCCCGCGACCCGTTCGACGGATCGGTCGTGCTCCTGGACGCCGAGGGTGTCCCGAGTCACCGTTCCGGGTTCACCAGAGGTGCCCTGACGCCGCTGCCGGCCTCCGACGGTTCGTCCACCGGTTGGTCGACGTCCTCCGGTCTCGCCCGCTGGATCGACGCCGATGCCGACGGCCCGGACCATGGCCACGGCCACGCCGCGGACCGGACCCGGACGGGCGCGCGGATCGACCTCTGCTCAGCCGTCCGCGGGCCCTGGGAGGTGCGGTTCGTCCACGTCGTCCCGGGCACCGGCGACGAGGTCCCGCTCGGCGCGCTCCGTGTCGGCGGGTGGACCGTCAGTGGTCGTGACCTGACCGTCGCCACCGACCCGACCTCGGCGGTCGCCGTCGCCGACGGCGTGCGTTCGGCCGTCGTCGCGCTCCCGAGCGAGCACGACCCGCTTCCGACCGGCGCGCTCCGGTCGGGCGTCCGGGACCTCGACGACGCCACCCCGCTCGGACCCCGTTCGGGCACGCCGTGGTGCGAGACCGACGGTCCCGTCCGCCCGGACCACTGGCACGCGTTCGCGCTCCTCCTGGATGGCGCCACGCAGCCGGGCGTCGTCGCCCCGGCGATGGCGGGCGTCGCCGGGTCCACCGCCCGCACGATCACCTGGCCGGACGGCGCGACGACGTCGCTCGACCTGCCCGCGTCGCGCTGACGCCCACCGACCGCTCCACCCCGCAGCATCCCCGTCCCACCAGCACCGCCACCAGCACCGCCATCACCACCGACAGCACCACTACTCACCGAGGAGCATCCGCAATGAAGCGACCCATCCTGACCATCTCCGCGATCGCCGCAGCAGCCGGCCTCGCCCTCACCGGCTGCTCAGGTGCCGGCTCCGCCCAGCAGGACGAGGACGGCCCCGTCACGCTCAGCGTCTCCGTCTGGAACTACGATCAGACGCCCGAGTTCAAGGCGCTCTTCGACGCCTTCGAGGCCGAGCACCCCGACATCACGATCGAGCCCGTCGACATCCTCGCCGACGACTACTCCGACAAGGTCACGACGATGCTCGCGGGCGGCGACAAGACCGACGTCCTCACCATGAAGAACGTGACCGACTACGCGCGCTACGCGAACCGCGGCCAGCTCGTGGACGTGGGCGACGTCGTCGACGACATCGGCGCGGACAAGCTCGCCGGGATCGAGCCGTTCGCCCTCGACGACACCTACTACGCGGCGCCGTACCGCCAGGACTTCTGGCTGCTGTACTACAACAAGGCCATCTTCGATGCAGCAGGCATCGAGCACCCCGACAACCTCACCTGGGACGAGTACGCGGACATCGCGGCGAAGCTCACCTCGGGCGACGGGGACTCCAAGGTCTACGGCACGTACAACCACTACTGGCGCTCAGTCGTCCAGTCGATCGCCGCAGCCCAGACCGGTGGCGACCTCATCAGCGGCGACTACGGCTTCATGCAGGACCAGTACGACCTCACCCTCGACCTGCAGGACAAGGGCTACGCGCTCGACTACGGCACGGCGAAGACCCAGCAGATCAGCTACCGCACGATGTTCGAGACCGGCAAGGCCGCGATGATGCCGATGGGCACCTGGTACATCGCGGGCATCGCGCAGTCGATCGAGAGCGGCGCGACCGACGTCGACTGGGGTGTCGCGCAGATGCCGCAGCTCAAGGCCGGTGAGGAGACGGTGACGTTCGGTTCGCCGACCGCGTTCGCCGTCAACAAGAACTCCACGCACCAGGCCGCCGCGAAGACGTTCCTCGAGTTCGCCGCGAGTGAGGCCGGCGCGAAGGCCATCGCCGCGATCGGTGTCGTCCCCGCGTACCAGTCCGACGACGTCACCGCGGCGTTCACGGCCCTCCCGACCGACGACCTCTCGGTCAAGGCGTTCCAGGAGCCGAAGGACGTCGTCCTCGAGATGCCGGTGAGCGAGTACTCCTCCGACGTCAGCTCGATCCTCGACGAGGAGCACGACCTCATCATGGTCGGCGAGTCGGACGTCGACGACGCCATCACGAAGATGCAGGACCGCGTCAAGAACGACGTCCTCGTCGACTAGCCGCGATCGCGGGGCCGGCACGCCCGGTCCCGCGATCCTCGCGTCCGCCCGGCGCGTCCCCACCGACCCCGCACCACCGTCCTCGAAAGGCTCGTCATGGCGATCGCAGCCCCACCGCAACGCACCCGCTCCAGCAGTCGCGTCCGCAGGAATGCGCTCGTCGGCTGGAGCTTCATCCTGCCGAACTTCATCGGCTTCGCGCTCCTGACCCTCATCCCGATGTGCGCGGCGTTCGTCATCGCGTTCATGAAGTGGGACTCGTACTCACCGCCCGAGTGGGTCGGGTTCGCGAACTTCGCGCGCATGATGCGTGACGAGTCCTTCTGGATCGCGCTCGGCAACACCGCCTACTACGCGGCCGGCCACATCCCGCTCACGATCCTCGCGTCGCTCGGCCTGGCACTGCTCCTCAACCGCAAGCTCCGCGGCCTCGGCTTCTTCCGCACCGCGATGTTCTTCCCGTACATCACCTCGCTCGTCGCCGTCGCCGTCGTGTGGAACATGCTCTTCAACCCCACCGCCGGCCCGATCAACCAGTTCCTCGAGCTCATCGGTGTCGCCGACCCGCCCGGCTGGACGACGAGCTCCGCGTGGGCGATGCCGGCCGTGATCATCACGAGCGTGTGGCGCGACATGGGCTACTACATGGTGCTCTACCTCGCTGGGCTCCAAGCGATCCCGCAGGAGTACTACGAGGCCGCCGAGGTCGACGGTGCGAACGCCTGGCAGCGGTTCTGGAACATCACGATCCCGTCGCTGCGTCCGACGACGTTCTTCGTCCTCATCATGGTGACCATCGCGAGCTTCAAGGTGTTCGACCTCATCGTCGTCATGACGGGAGGCGGGCCAGGCCGGTCCACGCTCGTCCTCTCGCAGCTCATCTACCGCGAGGGCATCACCGAGAACCGCTTCGGATACTCCTCGGCGATCTCGCTCGTGCTGTTCGTCATCGTGCTCGTCTTCACCGTCGTCCAGTTCAAGCTGCAGCAGAGGAAGGAACGCTGATGTCGACCAGTGCCACCACGCGTGCCTCGTCCACGGTCCCGTCGCAGGCGGAGGTCGCGATCGCCGAGGTCACCGACGCCATCACCCCGCCCGTGCTGCCCGGTGCTGGGGGCAAGCGCACCCGGGTGCGCCGCCACGGTCCGATCTCGCCGCTGCGCCGCGTGCTCATCTACGTGATGCTCACCGTGCTGACCGCGATCATCTTCGTCCCGTTCTTCTGGATGGTCTCGTCGTCGCTCAAGCAGAACAACGAGGTGTTCTCGATCCCCGTCCAGTGGATCCCCACCGAGTTCGTCTGGCAGAACTACGTCGACATCTGGACCCGCATCCCGATGCTGACCTACCTCAAGAACTCGCTGTTCCTGTCGGTCACCATCACGATCCTGCAGGTGCTCACCGGGAGCTTCGCCGCCTACGGCTTTTCGAAGATGCACTTCAAGGGACGTGACGTGCTCTTCGTCGCCTACATCGCGACGATCGCGGTGCCGTGGCAGGCCTACATGATCCCGCAGTACATCATGATGCAGAACGCCGGCCTCGTGAACACGCACCTCTCGATCATCCTGCTGCAGGCGTTCGGCGCCTTCGGGGTGTTCCTCATGCGGCAGTACTACCTGACCATCCCCGACGAACTGAGCGAGGCCGCCCGCATCGACGGCCTCAACGAGTACGCGATCTGGTGGCGGATCATCCTGCCGCTGACGAAGCCGGCGCTCGCGAGCCTCGCGCTGCTGACCTTCGTCTCCACCTGGAACGACTACATGGGTCCGTTCATCTACCTGACGAGCAACGACCTCTGGACCGTGCAGCTCGGTCTGCGCTCCTTCGTCGGGCAGTACGACGCCGAGTACGCGCTCATCATGGCCGGGTCCGTCGTCTCCGTCATCCCGATCGTGCTGATCTTCCTCCTCGGCCAGCGCTACTTCATCCAGGGCATCGCGACGAGCGGGATGAAGGGATGAGCGCGGTGACCGAGCGGCGGGCGGACAACCGTGCCGGCGGCGTGCGCGGACTGCTGCAGCCGCGCCGGGAGACCTTCGAGTCGGTGTTCGGCGTCGTGTACCGATCCCTCATGGTCGGCGTCGGCGTCGGGATCGGCGCGCTCCCGCTGGCGGCCGCGATCGTCCTCGTCGCCGAGCCGCTCGCGAGCTGGCCGTTCCTGCTGCTGTGCTCGCTCCCGCTCGGCCCCGCCTTCGCCGCCGGCTGCTGGTCGTTCCAGCGGTCGCGCGACGCCGCCGATGCCGGGCCGCTGCGGGAGGTCGGGATCGGCCTCCTGCGGACGTGGCGACCGGCGCTCGCCGTGTGGTCGCTCGTGTGTGCGCTCACGTTCGTCGTCGTGATCGACATCGTCGCCGTGTGGGGGACGCCGTTCGCGATGCTGCTCGGGCCGCTGCTCGTCGTCGTGCTGCTGCTCGCGATCGTCGCAGCCTTCGGCGTGATCGCCGGGCTGGCGGCCGCTCCGGGCCTGCGGTTCCGGGCACAGCTGCTCGGAGGGCTCGTCCGGACCGTCCGTCGGCCAGGCATCTCGCTCCTGTCCCTCGTGCTCCTGGAAGCTTGGGCCCTCATCGTCCTCGCACAGCCGGTGCTCGGGCTCCTCGCCCTCGGCGGCTTCGTCCTCTACGCGGTCTGGAGCAACGCCGCGGCGGCGCTCGCCGACTGACGACGCGGATTGTCCGACGCTCGGCTCGGTTGAGTGGTTGGATCGACGCATGGGCGAGCACAGAGGTCACGGGCACAGCGGTCAGCGGACACTCACCACCAGCGGATGGCACGACTTCTGGGCGAAGGGCGGTGTCGGGCGGGCGTTCCTGCTGGCGATCGTCTACCTCGCCCTGTACCTCGGTGCCGGATGGGTCGTCGGGCAGCTCTTCGGCTCGCAGATCGGCGAGGACGTCTTCGCGACCCCGCAGAGCGTGTTCTTCGGGCTCATGCTGCCGCTCGTCGTCGGCTCCCTCCTCCTGGCCGGCTTCGTCCTCTCGGTCGGATGGTTCCGGGAGCTGTTCGGAAGGCAGCCCATCCGCGGCCGGTGGTGGATGTGGGTCGCACCGATCGTGATCCTCGCCGCGGTCGTCCTGCGCCTGCTCGGCATCGACTACGGGAGCTACGAGGGTTCCGTGGTCGCTGTCGCGATGCTGTCCGGGGTGTTCATCGGGTTCGCCGAGGAGATCCTGACCCGCGGCCTGGTCGTGAAGATGCTGCGCGACGCCGGCAGCTCGGAGTGGATCGTCATGGTGGTCTCCTCGCTGGTCTTCGCCCTGCTGCACGCCTCCAACCTCCTGTCGGGCCAACCGGTCACGACCGTGCTCGTGACCGTCGTCTACACCTTCGGATTCGGCGTGTGCATGTACCTGACGCTCCGGGTGACCGGCAACCTCATCTGGCCGATCCTGATCCACGGACTCTACGACCCGACGCTCTTCCTCTCGACCGGTGGGATCGACCACGCGGGAGCGGCCGCCGGTCAGAGCGTGTTCCTGGCGATCGCCGGTCCGGCCAACCTGCTCATCATGCTCGTGGCCGTGATCGGCTTGATCTTCGTCCGTGGGCACGTGCAGGCCCACCCGGCCGACGACGTGCTGCGGCCGTAGGCCGAACGGGCCTCATCGACCGGCCGAGTACGCTCGGACGGATGACCACCGCGCGGCAGTACCCGGCGACGATCGCCGCGCCGGTCGAGCACGAACTCGTGATCAAGAAGTCGCGCTTCCTCGGCCTCGCTCACCCGGTCGCGTCGCCGGAGGACGCCGAAGCGGTCATCGCGCGGGTGAAGAAGCAGGCGTGGGACGCACGACACCACTGCGTCGCGATGGTCACCGGGCTGCTCGGCGACCAGGCCCGCTCGTCCGACGACGGTGAACCGTCCGGCACGGCGGGGATGCCGATCCTCGAGGTCATCCGGCGGCGGGAACTGACCGACGTGGTCGTCGTCGTCACGCGGTACTTCGGCGGCGTCAAGCTCGGGGCGGGCGGGCTCGTCCGTGCCTACTCCTCGGCGGCCTCCGAGACCCTCGACCTCGCCTCGCTCGTGCGCCGTGAGACGCTGACCCGCGCGACCCTCGTCGTCCCGCACGCCGAGGCCGGGCGGTACGACAACCTGCTGCGCGATTGGGCCGGTAGCCACGGCGCGACGCTCGGCGATCAGACCTACGGGGCGCAGGCGGAGCTGGAACTGTGGGTGCCGCCGGCGGAGCTGGAGCGGCTCCAAGCGGACGTCGCGTCGGCCTCCAACGGTTCGCTCGCCGTAGCCGTCGGGGAGGAACGCGTCGTCGACGTCCCGGCGCCTCGCTGAGCTGCCCGGATCTGCACGGAGTCGGCCGGATGCCGAGCAGATCCGGGCGACTCACGGGAACGTGCGGTCCCGATAGGGTCGGACCATGCACACCGACGTGACCCGCATCGACGGGCTTCCCGACCTCGCCTGGACCTCGACCCCCGGAATCGCATCGTTCGACGCCGATGCCGGAGCGCTCACCCTCACCTCCGCCGCCGGCGTCGACTGGAGCAACAGCTCGCTCGGTGGGCCGCGTGAGTTGCGTGCCACGGCGCTCGCCTTCGACGCACCCGACCACTTCACGCTCTCGGCGCGGATCGCGGTCGTGAGCGAGCGCAGCACTTTCGACGCCGGTGCCCTCGCACTCTGGATCGACGACGAGCACTGGGCCAAGCTCTGCTTCGAGCAGTCGCCGCAGGGGCAGGCGATGGTGGTGAGCGTCGTGACGAACACCTGGTCGGACGACGTGAACTCGACGCACGTCACGGCCGACCACGTGTGGATGCGCGTCAGTCGTCTCGGTAAGGCATGGGCGTTCCACAGTTCGAACGACGGTGTCACGTGGGACTTCGTCCGGGTGTTCCGTCTGCACAGCGATGCTCCGGTGCGCGTCGGCTTCCTCTCGCAGGCGCCGCTCGGTCCGCCCTGCGAGGCGCGGTTCGACGAGATCGCGTTCGGTGCGGCACCCCCGACGGACCTCCGCGACGGCAGCTGACCCCCGCTGAGTCGCCTGGAATTGCACGGAAACCGGCGGTACGTGTGCAGTTCCGGGCGACTCAGCGCGAGGGCAGCTTGACGTATCGGAACCTATCTTCCTAAAGTGTCCTCATGGCACGCAGACGACCCGGCACGCTCTTCCCGCTCGAGCTCGACATCCTCGACGTCGGCACCGTGTTGCAGTCGACCGAGGGGAGCTTCTACGGGTTCGCCCTCGCGAAGCAGCTCGCCGAAGCCGGGGACGCCGCCCTCACCGCGCACGGCACGCTCTACAAAGCCCTGTCGCGGATGGCGGACGCCGGCCTGATCGAGGCGACCTGGGAGGACCCGGAGGTCGCGGAGGCGGAGGGTCGTCCTCGTCGTCGGCTGTACCGGATCACGGGTGAAGGCGCGACGGCCCGGGATCGGGAGCACGCGAGGATCGCCGGTGAGCAGGCCGCCGCGGCGAGGCCGGCGGGTGCGGCGTGGACGCAGGGGGCGATCGCATGACCGCCATCCGGACGCCGGAGTACCGCGCGGCCGCCCACCGGGTCCTGAACTGGTGCGGGTGGTACACGCGCGACCTCTCGCCCGATGTCGCCGGGGAGCGCCGCGACGAGATCGCGTCCGACCTGCACGAGCACGCCGTCTGGGCCGAGGAAGCGGGCGTCACGCCGCAGCGGCTCCGGCGGGACATCATGCTGCGGGCCATCCGCGGGATCCCGCACGACCTCTCGTGGCGCTCCGGGCAGTTGCGCGCGGGCCACGGCGTCGACCCGATGCCGCTCGGCATGCGGCGGGCCGGCGACGTCCTCGCAGCCCTCGTGGTGACGGGCGGCGTCCTGGTCACCGGAGCGGCACTGTTCCTCCTCGTCCGGGTCGTCCGTGCGCTCGTCATCGGCGACGTCGTCGAGGTGCCGGCGGGCGCGCTCGGTGTGGCGGTCGCCGCGGTCCTGGGCGTCGTGGGGCTCGTGCTGTCGCTGCGGCGACGCAGTCGATGGCTCGGCGCGGGGCTCCTGGCGCCCGCAGCGGTCCTCATCGGCGTGCTCGCGGGCGACATCATGTACCGCGTCAGCGCGACCGGCGTGCTCATCGTGTCCCGTCTGAGTTCGCACGGAGCCGGTGTCGAACCGTGGTGGGTGATGAGCGTGGCGATCGGCGTGGGTGCTGCGCTCGGGTTCATCGGAGCCGCGGTGTGGTGGTGGCCGGGGGGCCGTCGAACGACGGAGCGGGACGCAGCGACGTCGGCGCAGAGGAAGACGGCATGAGCGCGAACGAGATCCACGACGGGCCGGACGCGGCGCAGGAGGCGGCACCCGTCCGCCGGAGTCCCGGAACGCTCCGTCGACGGATCGGGCTCGGCATCGCGATGAGCGGGGTGCTCGCGGTGGCGGCCGGCGGGGTGTTCATCGGGGTGTCGAACGCCCAGGCGGCCGCTGACGACGCGCGGTCCCTCGAAGCGGTCGCCGAGGCCGCAGCGTCGCTCGACGAACTCCCGCCCGTCGAACCCGTGGTGCCCGCGGATCCCACTGCCACGCCGGACGCTGGCGAACCCGTCTCGCCGGCGTCCGGCGTCGACTACTCGCAGACGCCGGAGGGCTGGTACGACGCGACCACCGACCCGGCGTCCATCGTGATCCCGCCGACCAACGAGTGGGGCGAGGCGAACAATGGGATCTGGGAGGCACAGCAGCAGATCATCGCGAAGTGCATGGCTGATCAGGGATTCTGGTATGCGTGGACGAACAATCGTGCGCTGCTCGACTCCGAACGGCCAACGATGATCCTCTCGGAGGACAGCCCGGCGGCCGAGTTGGCGGAGTACGGCGACACCCCGCTCGGCGACGCCTACGACTGGACTCGTGCAGGGTGCCACGGCTACGCCGTCCACGTCACCGGGATGGACGACGCCAACTGACGGTGCCGTCGTCGGGCGCCGGTGCTAGCGTCGCCCGCATGAGAATCCTGTTGATCGGTGCGAGTGGACATGTCGGACGAGCGGCGCAGGACGCCCTCGCGGAGCGTCACGAGGTGGTCGCG
This sequence comes from Plantibacter sp. T3, assembly GCF_902506515.1. Classification (NCBI taxonomy): domain Bacteria; kingdom Bacillati; phylum Actinomycetota; class Actinomycetes; order Micrococcales; family Microbacteriaceae; genus Plantibacter; species Plantibacter sp. T3. The sequence continues at coordinate 1,333,685 of NZ_LR733286.1, forward strand.
GTGTCGCGCTCGACGGCGCCTGCCGTCGACACCACCGATGAGGCGTCGATCGAGGCGCTGTTCGCCGAGGTGGGCGAGGTCGACGCGGTGATCGTCGCCGTCGGATCGGTCCCGTTCAAGCCCGTCGAGGAGCTGACGCGCGACGACTACCGCGCGGCCTTCCTCGGCAAGGTGCTCAGCCAACTCGACGTCGTGCGCATCGGGACCCCGTTCGTCCGCGACGGCGGCTCCTTCACGCTCACGACGGGCATCCTCGCCCGCGAACCGATCGCGACGGGTGCTGCGGCCTCGATGGCCAACGGAGCGGTCGAGTCCTTCGTGATCGGTGCCGCCCCGGAACTCCCGCGCGGCATCCGCATCAACGCCGTCAGCCCCACGGTGCTCGCCGAGGCCACCGGCTACCACGACGCATTCCCGGGCTTCGCGCCCGTCGCCTCCGACGTGGTCGGCCTGGCGTTCGTCCGTGCCGTCGAGGGGGTCGGCACCGGGCGGGTGCTCGCGCTCGACTGAGCCCTCCCGGCACTCCCGAGGGGAGGCATGTCGTCGTCCGGCCGTTCGCCAGGTGACGACCCGCCTCCCCTCAGTCGCGCTCTCGACGCGGCCGACACCCAGCGCTAGGGTCGGCACATGACCCGCTTCCTGCTCAGCATCGCCGTGAGTCTGCTGTCCTCGGCGATCGGGCTGCTCGTCGCCGACTGGGTCGTGCCCGGCGTCCGTCTGTCGCTCGGCGGCTTCATCATCGCCGTCGTCGTCTTCACGATCGCGCAGGGCGTCCTCGGGCCGTTCATCCTCCGCCTCGCGCGGCGCTACGCCTCGGCGATCCTCGGCGGCATCGGACTCGTGACGACGCTCGTGTCGCTCTTCGTCGCGTCGATCCTCCCCGGTGGCCTCCACATCCGCGGGGTGCTGGCCTGGGTGCTCGCACCGCTGGTGGTGTGGCTGGTCACGGCGCTCGGGAGCTGGATCCTCGGGTGGGCGCTCATCACGCGACGGTTCGGCGATCGGGATCGCGACCGGGGCCGTACGAGCTCGAAGCGGTAGGCGGCGGCGCAGCCCGGACGGGATCAGTGGTTGGCGGCCAAGGCGGCTGCCAGCTCGACGCGGCTCGCGACGCCGAGCTTCCGCAGGACGTTCGCGATGTGGAACTTGACGGTGTTCTCGCTGATGGTGAGGGTCTCGGCGATCGCCCGGTTCCGTGCTCCACCGGCGGCCAGCTCGGCCACGCTCCATTCGCGCTCGGTCAGCGCGGCGGCCGAGTCTGCGCGGGTCTGCGTCGCGGGCGGCGGGTCGAGCGGCAGTGTCACGTGCAGCTCCGAGCCCCACCCGGGCGTCGCCTGGACATCGAGACTGCCGCGGAGGGCCGCGACCCGAGCGCCGAGCTGCTGCACGCTCGGGGTGTCGACGGTCAACTCGCCGGGGCCGTCGTCGCGGATGCCGATGAGCAGGTTGCTACCGTCGCAGTCCCACTGCACCCGGACCCGCCCGACCGAGGACTGCTCGACGAGCGCGAGGACCGTGCCGCGGACGATCGCCCGTCCGGCGTGCGCCACCTCACCGGGGAGGGCCCGACCGTCGACGGGCGGCTCGATGAACTGGACCTCCGGACCGCCGAAGCGGGCCAGCGGGCGGAGGTCCTCGCGGAGTCTGGCGAAGGCGCGCGCGACCGGTTCCTCGGCCAGCTGGCGGTCGCGGTCGGACACCGCCCGCAGCTCGACCATCGCGGCCGAGGCGATCTCGGTCACGGCCGCTCGGGCGTCCTCGGGCGACGTCTGCCGCGACCTGGTGACCGCGAGGATCGACTCCAGCGTCGTCGCATGGGCGTCGGTGAGTTCCGCGATCGCGCCAGCCCGCTCGCTCGACGCGGCCCGCGAGTCGCGGAGGTAGTCGGGGGCCGCCGTCGCGACCTGCTGGCGGATGCCGGCCGCGACGACCTCCCACAGTGCGCCGACCAGCCGGTCGTCGATCGGTCCCTGCGGGTCGGTCAGGACGAGGAGGGCGCCGGTGTCGGCCAGCCACGCCGCGATCGGACGTTCGGCGCCCGCGATCACCGCCGACGTCGGCCGGTCGGCGTGGGGGTCGGCATCATTGGTCACCCTGGTTACCGGGCCGCGCGGGGTGCGCTGTCGGACCGCGTCGAGCTCGGCGATCGTGACGCCCTCGACGATCGCCGGGTCGCCGGCCTTCTTCCGGGGGCGACCGGTGCAGTCCTCGGTGAAGATCACGAGCGCGGAATGGGCGACGACCGGCTCGAGGACTTCCCGGAACGCACCGGCGATGCGCAGCAGCGAGCTCGATGCGACGGAGGCCAGGCTGTCGAGCAGCTCGACCGGGTAGGTGACAGTGCGTTCGGTCATGTCCGCACCCTATCCCATCGGTCCACGCCTACCCGTTCGGATAGTTGAAACCGTTCGGGCGAGCAGCGGTGCACCTACCCGATCACGCCCAGGATGGAGGGATGACGAACCCCACCGTCCCTCCATCCACGTCGGTGACGCCTGCGACCTCGACGGTCCAGGGGGCGCTCGCCGCGATCGACGCCGAGCTGCATCGCACCGTGTCGAGCCTGCTGGAGGCCGATCCGGCTCCCTTCGCCGGCGCACTCGACCGCCTGCGAACGGCGGACAGCGTGTTCGTGTCCGGTGCCGGTCGTTCCGGTCTCGCGCTCCGGATGACCGCGATGCGACTCATGCACCTCGGGCTCACCGTGCACGTCGTCGGCGAGACGACGACGCCCGCCATCACCTCGGGTGACGTCCTGCTCGTCGCCAGCGGCTCCGGTACGACGACGGGTGTGGTGCGCGCTGCGGACACGGCCGTCTCCGTCGGAGCACAGGTGATCGCCATCACGACCGACCCCGCATCCCCGCTCGCCGAGTTGGCCGCCGAGACGATCGTCGTCCCCGCCGCGCAGAAGACCGACCACGGTGGCACGCGTTCCGTGCAGTACTCGGGGAGCCTCTTCGAGCAGGCGGTCATGCTGCTCGGCGACGCGTTCTTCCATGCGCTATGGCAGTCCGCCGGCGTCAGCGCCGAGGAGCTGTGGCCGCGCCACGCGAACCTCGAGTAGTCACCCCGATCCCTTCCCACGCGCCCGGCAGACGTCGGACGCATCCCATCACGACAGAAAGCAGCACCACATGAAGCTCCAGGTAGCCATGGACGTCCTCACCACCGAGGCAGCCCTCGAACTCGCCGGGAAGGTCGCGCCCTACGTCGACATCCTCGAGCTCGGCACGCCCCTCATCAAGAGCGAGGGCCTGCGTGCCGTCACCGCGGTCAAGGACGCCCACCCCGACAAGATCGTGTTCGCCGACCTCAAGACCATGGACGCCGGTGAGCTCGAAGCCGACATCGCCTTCTCCGCCGGTGCGGACATCGTCACCGTCCTCGGGACGGCCGGTGACAGCACGATCGTCGGCGCTGTGAAGGCCGCGAAGGCGCACGGCAAGTCCGTCGTCGTCGACCTCATCGGGGTCGCCGACAAGGTGCAGCGCGCGAAGGAGGTCACCGCTCTCGGTGCCGCGTTCGTCGAGATGCACGCCGGTCTCGACGAGCAGGCGGAGGAGGGCTTCACCTTCCAGACGCTCCTGTCCGACGGTGAAGCGGCCGCGGTGCCGTTCTCGGTCGCCGGTGGCGTGAACGTGTCGACGATCGCGTCGGTGCAGCAGGCGGGCGCGCAGGTCGCCGTCGCCGGTGGTGCGATCTACTCGGCCGACGACCCGGCGGCCTCCGCAGCGGCGCTCCGCGCGGCAATCGTCGCGTAACCCCCTCCGCCAACCCCGCACCTGTCGGGTTGGCCAGCGCGGTCCGCTGACGTGAGCGCGGTGCATCGGACGTGAGCGCGGGTCTCCAGAGACCCGCGCTCACGGCTCCGGGGCGCGCTCGGGTCAGCGCACCGCGCTGGCGCATCGGGTGGGTCGGCTGGGTGAAGTCCGAACATCGGACGGGATTCGCGCGTGACGCGGCATACTGGGCGGATCACCACGCGACGCTCGTCGGATGAGCGCGCGGCCGAGTACCCGGAGGATCCGCCGATGACGACCGATTCCAGTCCAGAGCAGCCCATCGCACAGACGACCTCGGGAGCGGTCCGCGGGACGCCCCGCGCCGACGGATCGGTCGCCTTCCTCGGCATCCCGTTCGCCGAGCCGCCGACCGGAGCGAGACGGTTCCAGGCCCCCGAGCCCAAGGGGCCCTGGGACGGCGTCCTCGACGCGACCGCCTACGGCGCGACACCGCAGCGGAAGGCCCTGGCCGAGATCACGACGATCCCGGAACCGTCGATCCCCGGCGACTCGACGCTCAACGTCAACGTCTTCACGCCCGACCCGAATCCGACCGACGAGGGCGCCGGTCTGCCCGTCCTCGTCTGGATCCACGGCGGCGGCTTCATCGCCGGGTCGCCCGCGAGCCCCTGGTACGACGGTCGGGCCTTCAACCGCGACGGCGTCGTCACGGTCTCGGTGTCGTACCGCCTCGGCTTCGACGGCTTCGGCTGGTTGCCCGACGCCCCGGCCAACCGCGGGGTCCTCGACTGGATCCTCGCGCTCGAGTGGGTTCGTGACAACATCGCAGCGTTCGGCGGCGACCCGCGGCGGGTCACGATCGCGGGCCAGTCCGCCGGCGGCGGGTCCGTCATGACCCTGCTCACGGTGCCGTCCGCGCAACACCTGTTCCAGCGGGCGATCTCCGTGTCCGGCGTCCCCGGCGACGTCCCGCTCCGCGAGGCGCAGGCCCTGACCGGGCGACTCGCCGAGCACCTCGGGGTGCCCGCGACCCTGGCCGGCTTCGCAAGCGTCCCGGAAAACACGCTGATCGAGGCCCAAGGCTTCGAGGTCGTCCCCGGCGGCGCGACCGACCCGGAGTCCGTGCTCCGCGGGATGACGACGATGAACGGCCGCCTCGGTCTCGGCCCGATCGTCGACGGCGAGCTGGTCGTCGAAACCGTCGAAGCCGGCATGATCGCGGGACGAGGCGCGGACAAGCCGTTGCTCGTCAGCGCGACCCGAGAGGAGTTCGCCGGGTTCTTCACCGGTCGACTCGACCAGTTCGACGCCGTGGCGCCGACGCGTGCCCTGGAACTGATGGGCGTGCCGGAGCCGCTCGCCGAGGCGTACGTCGCGACCCAGCCCGGCGAACGCACGGGACTCGTCGCGGGGCGCTTCGTGAGCGACGTCATGTTCCGTGAGCGCGTCATCCGCTGGCTGGCGCTGCGGGACGACGCCGAGACGTGGGTCTCCGACTTCGTGTGGCGCTCGGCGGTGAGCGGGATCGCGGAGCACTGCCTCGACGTCCCGTTCATCTTCGACGTGCTCGACGACCCGGACGTCACCCGGGTGGCGGGCCCGCACGCGCCGCAGGAGCTTGCTGACCGGATCCACGGCGCGGTCGTGGCGTTCGTCCGAGACGGGTCGCCGGGCTGGTCGCGGTCCGACCGCGATGCCTCCGGGATCGAGGTGTTCGACGCGGCCGGGGCGCCGACGGTCGAGCCGTTCGCGAGTGCGCGCGTGCTCGCAGCGGCGAAGCGACTCGCGGAAGCGGCGTCGACGACGGCATCGACACCGGTCTGACGGGCCCGGGCACTCGGCTCCTAGGACGAACCGGGCCGTTCTGCCAGGGGGTGTGGCTGTGAGGCGTCCCGCGTTACCGTCGGGACACGAGGAAAGGAATCAGCATGAGCGACCCACGAGACGAGATGGACGACCCGATCGGCGACGCACAGGAGGTGATCTCCCGAGCGCTGCCCGACAACGCTCCCGAGAGCGATGATCCGATGGCGGCGCCGACGGTCGACGACCCGGGCTCCGAGCCCGGCGACGGCGACCCCGCCGACCAGCCGGGGCTCCTCTAGCGGAGCTCGCCGGGGCGACTCGCAGCTCGGGAATCCCTGGTCAGCGCGGTGCTGCCGACTGAGAGGTCACGAACCGGCGCCAGCGCGGTGCGCTGGTCCGAGCCCCTGGGATCAGGCCTGACTGCGGCGCACGCGCGTGAGCGCGACCCTCTGGAGACCCGCGCTCACGCGTGTGGCCCGCGCTCGCGTCAGCGCACCGCGCTGGCGCAAGCCGAAACGCAGGAGGGCGGAGGTGTGCAACGCGGGGGCGCTCCGCGCGCGTAGCGGAACGACTTCGAGCGATGTCAACCCCCGGGACGGAATGGTCAGGCCCCCATACGGTGGACGGAGTTCTGCGAAAGGAGCTTCACCATGAACATCCTGCTCATCATCGTCATCGTCGTTGCCATCGTTCTCGCCATCACCGGTGGGTTCGTCCAGTCCCTCAACTTCCTGCTGTGGGTCGGCCTCGTGCTGCTCGCGATCGCGATCATCGCGTTCTTGATCAGGACGATCACGGGTCGCAAGGCCCTCTAACTCGATTTCGAGTTCACGAAGCGGTCGGTCCCTCCGGGGGTCGGCCGCTTCGCTGTGTCCGGGGTGGTGCGTCCGGGAACGATCCGAGCCCTACCGCAGCGACGGGTCGACGCTCGTCCGCCGGAGCACCGCGTCGGCGAAGGCCCCGAACAACCGCTCGCCGGCCTCCCGCATCGGCCCCGCCACCGCGGAGACCTCGGCTCGCAGGCGGTCGGCGGCCTCCTCGGCGGTCCCCGTCATGAACGGCAGGTCGCGGAGCATGACCGGCTCCGCGAGCCACTGATCGAGCATCGGCGGGTCGACCTCGAGGTGGAACTGCGTCGCGAAGACCCGGTCCTCGATCCGGAACGCCTGGTTCGGCGTCGACGGCGACGATGCGAGGACCGTCGCTCCATAGGGAGCCTCGACGACGTCGCCGTGCCAGTGCAGCACCGGCAGCCGCTCGCCCCGCATGCCGAGTTCGCTCTCGGTCAGGAGCTCGACGTAGCCGACACCCACTTCATGCGCGGCCGCCGAGTGAAGCGTGGCTCCGAGGGCCGTCGCGATGAGCTGATGCCCGAGACAGACCCCGAACACCGGGATGCCGAGCACGGCCGCATCGCGCACCAGCTGCGCTTCGAGCCCGAGACCCGGGTGCTCCTCCACGTCGAGCGCGCCCATCGGGCCACCGAGGAGGACGAGCCCGTCGAACCCGGTGATCTCGCGCGCCGGCGGCAGCTCACGACGCTCGACGATGGTGTCCAGCGTCCAGTCGATCCCCGACGCCGTCAGCACCTCGCCGAGCACCGCCGGTCGTTCCCAGGGGACGTGCTGCAGGACGAGGACGTGCGGTCTGGTCATCGGAGGCCTCCAGGTCGCTGGGGCGGCGCGACCGGTCTCCGCCGGGTCGCGGAGGTCCGCGCCGTGCGAGCATCGTAGCGAATCCGGGCGTCGTCACCGGCCCGAGGCTTCGGGCTCCCGGCCGATACACTGTCACCGTGCTGCTCTCGGACCGTGACATCAAAGCCGAACTCGACGCCTCTCGCATCGCGCTCGACCCCTACTCGCCGGAGATGATCCAGCCGTCGTCCATCGACGTGCGCCTCGATCGCTTCTTCCGCCTCTTCGACAACCACAAGTACCCCTTCATCGATCCCGCAGAGGATCAGCCGGAGTTGACGCGCCTCATCGAGACGCTGCCGAACGAGCCGTTCATCCTGCACCCCGGCGAGTTCGTCCTGGGGTCCACCTACGAGCGGGTCTCCCTTCCGGACGACGTCGCAGCGCGTCTCGAGGGCAAGAGCTCGCTCGGTCGTCTCGGGCTCCTCACGCACTCCACCGCCGGCTTCATCGACCCGGGCTTCACCGGCCACGTCACCCTTGAGCTCAGCAACGTCGCGACGCTGCCGATCAAGCTCTGGCCGGGGATGAAGATCGGTCAGATGTGCTTCTTCCGGCTCACGTCACCGGCCGAGCGCCCGTACGGGTCGAGCGAGTACAGTTCCAGGTATCAGGGACAGCGTGGACCCACCGCCTCCCGTTCCTTCCAGAACTTCCACCGGACCGACGTCGGCGAGACGCAACGCTGACGCAGGACTGAGGCGGGCGTCCCGACGACGGGCGAGCAGGTGGACCAGCAGAAAGGCCCCGCCATGAGCACGTCAGAGCGACCCGACTTCGCCCGCGCGATCACCGCCGACGGGCCGACGCCGCTCTACCCGCGTCGCATGGTCCGGTTCGGCCAGTTCGTCGGGTCCTGGGACGTCCACTCGAAGCGCCTCGACGATGAGAGCGGCGAGTGGGTCGAGTCCGACTTCCGGTGGATCGTGTCGTACATCCTCGAGGGGCGGGCCGTGCAGGACGTCCAGCTCGTCGCGAACGACGCGGAACCGTCGGGCTGGGAGACGGTCAGTACGGCTCTCCGCGTCTACGACCGGTTGATGGGCGCCTGGCGGGTGAACTACGTCGAGCCACGGCGCGGCGAGTTCTGCCAGCTCGTCGCGACGCCGCACCGCTCCGACGGCATCCGTCAGGACGGCACGCGGAACGACGACAAGCTCATCCGATGGAACTTCAGCGGCATCACCGAGGACTCGTACACCTGGGAGAGCTGGGTGTCCGACGACGAGGGCGTGACCTGGTGGCTGCAGGAGCACAACGAGGGTCGCCGCATCGCCTGAGCGGATCCGCCTCCACCCTCCACCGCGAGACTCAGGGGTCGGTGCGCGCCAGGCGCTCCAGGAACGACGCCAGCTGCTCGCGCTCGGCCGTGGAGAAGCCATCGAGGACACGCTCCTCGGCGGTGAGGTGATCGGGCAGGGCCGCTTCGACGAGGCGCTTGCCGGCAGGGGTGAGGGCGACGACCGTGCCGCGCCCGTCCTGCTCGCTCGGACGGCGCGTCACGAGACCGCGCTCGACGAGCTTGTTCACGCGCTGGGCGATCGCGCTCGACGTCACCATCGACCAGTGGGCGAGGTCCTTCGGCGCGAGTTCGTGCGGTGAGCCGGCGCGGAGCAGGGTGGCGAGCACATCGAACGAGGCGCTGTCGAGGCCGTGCTCGGCAAAGGTCGTGGAGAGGCGTGCGTCGACCGCCGTCGCCGCTCGCGACAGTCGTCCGATGACGGCCATGGGCGAGACGTCGAGGTCGGGTCGCTCGGTCCGCCACTGGCTCAGGATGTCGTCGACGCGCGTGCTCATGCAGTCAGCGTAGCAATTCGCTTAGTGCTGAGCTATTATTGCTCAGTGCTTAGCAATCAACTCCGCATCGCCGCCGTCACCGCCATCGCACCGATCAGCTGGGGGACGACCTACCTCGTCACGAGCGAACTGCTCCCGCCGGGACGACCGCTGCTGGCAGCCGTGCTCCGAGCGCTGCCGGCCGGCCTCCTGCTCCTCGCGATCACCCGGACCCTGCCGGTCGGCGGCTGGTGGTGGCGGTCGCTCGTGCTCGGCACCCTCAACATCGGCGCCTTCTTCGCGTTCCTCTTCCTCGCCGCCTACCGGCTGCCCGGCGGGGTCGCCGCGACCATGGGGGCGATCGGGCCGGTGCTCGTCGCCGTGCTCGCGAGCCTGCTGGTGGGGGAGGCGTTGACCGTGCGCCGCGTCGTCGCCGGGTTCGCCGGGGTGCTGGGTGTCGCCCTCATCGTGCTGCAGGCCGACGCGCGTCTCGACGCGGTCGGCGTCGTCGCCGCACTCGCCGGGGCGGTCTCGATGTCGCTCGGATCAGTGCTGAGCAAGCGGTGGGGGAGGCCGCAGGTCGGCTGCCGGATCGGCGCCCGCCGGCGCACGAGCCCGGACCTTGACCCGAACGCCGGCAGCGGCGCACCGGTCTCCGGCCTCGCGCTGACCGCCTGGCAGCTCGTCGCCGGCGGTCTCGTCCTCGTGCCGGTGCTGCTCCTCGTCGAGGGACTTCCGTCGGACGCCCCGGACGCAGCGGCGATCGGCGGGTACGCCTACCTCTCCCTCGTCGGCACGGCCCTCGCGTACGCCCTGTGGTTCCGCGGCATCGCCGCGCTCCCCGTCGGGTCGGTGTCGTTCCTCGGCCTCCTGAGTCCCGTCGTCGCCGTGCTGGCAGGCCTCGTGGTCCTCGGGGAGGCGCTGAGCCTCGGACAAGTGCTCGGGATCGCGGTCGTCGCCGGCTCCCTCGTCCTGGTCTTCACCGCGAGACGGCCCCGGGCCATACTGAGCGCATGAGATTCCGCACCGTCATCGAACTCCAGGGCAACAACACCGGCATCCTCGTCCCCGACGCCGTCGTCGAGGGCCTGGATCGCGGCAAGCGCGTGCCCGTCGTCGTCACCGTCGGTGCGACCACGTACCGCAGCACCATCACCCCGATGGGTGGCCGGTACCTGATCGCCCTGAGCGCCGCCAACCGCGCCGCCGCCGGGGTCGCGGGAGGCGACGAGGTCGAGGTGGACCTCGAGGTCGACGACGCACCGCGCCTGTTCCCGTTGCCGCCCGAACTCGAGACGGCGCTCGCGGGAGACGAGCAGGCGCTCGCCGCCTACGGAGCCCTGTCGTTCAGCAGACAACGCGCGCTGGCCGAGCCGGTCGCACTGGCGAAGACGGACGCGACGCGCGACAAGCGGATCGCCGCGGCCCTCGAGGCGCTTCGCGGCGCCTGACCTCGCTCAGTCGCCTGAATCTGTTCGGAAACCGGCTCGATCCGCGCAGATCCGGGCGACTCAGCGAGCGGTGGTCTCCGCGAGGAGCGGCACGACGAGCGGCAGCTGGAGCGTGAGCCACGGGCTGAACGCGAAGGGCGCCTGCTCGACGGACTCGAGGAGTGATCCGGGTTCGGCCCAGGCCCACTCCATGACCTCGTCGGGGTTCGGCTCGGGCGTCGCGTCCGTGTAGGCGACGTAGACCGGGCAGATCTCGTACTCGACCACACCCGAGGCGTCGACGGCGCGATACCGGAAGTCGGGCAGCACCAGTTGCGGCGCGGAGATCGGCAGGCCGAGCTCGGCACTCGCCCGACGCAGCACGGCGTCCACGCTGTCCTCGTCCGGGCCGGGGTGTCCGCAGAACGAGTTCGTCCAGACGCCCGGCCACGTGAGCTTCGAGAGCGCGCGCCGGGTCACGAGGATGCGACCGTCGGGCCCGATGACGTGGCAGGAGAACGCGAGGTGGAGCGGCGTCTCCAGCGTGTGGACGGTCGCCTTCGGCGTGGTGCCGATGCGGGTGCCGTCCTCGGCGAGCAGGACGACGAGTTCTTCGGGTACCGACATGCTTCCATTCTCCCCGACGATCGGGGTGAACGCGAATGGACAGCTAGCGTACTAATCTCGCCGCTCCGTGAAGTAGCCTCGTGATATGGAGACCCACCACGTCGTCGACGCGCCCTATCGACAACAGCATCAGGTCGAGGATGCGCTCGAGCGTTTCCTCGAACTGGCGAAGACGCAGGCGGTGTCGTTCGGCGGCGCCGGCTATCTGCGGCTCTGGGAGACCATCGAGCGCAGCATGGCCGGCGGCAAGCGGTTCCGCCCACGGATGGTCATGACGGCCTACGAGGCGCTGGGTGGAACGGACATCGTCGCCGCGGCTCACGTCGCCGCCGCCTACGAACTCCTGCACACCGCGCTGATCGTCCACGACGACGTGATCGACCGCGACTTCGTCCGGCGCGGCAGCCCCAACGTCTCCGGCAGCTACCGCGACATCGCGCAGACCGCGGGCATCCCGCTGCCGCTCGCCGAGCACCGCGGCATGTCCGTCGCCGTCATCGCGGGCGACCTCGCCCTGTCCGCGTCCTATCGTCTGATCGACCGCGCCGGGAGCGCCGACTCGGTCCGCACCCGTCTGCGCGAGATCCTCGACGACGCCATCTCCGCTTCGGCGGCCGGCGAGCTAGCCGACGTCGACTTCACGGTCGGCGGCGTCGTCCCGACGGTCGACGACATCATCCGCATGGAGCGTCTGAAGACCGCCTACTACTCGTTCGAGGCGCCCCTGCAGTCGGGCGGCGTCCTCGCCGGCGCTCCGGAGGCGACGATCGACGCGCTCGGAGCGTTCGGGCAGCAGATCGGTATCGCCTACCAGATCATCGACGACGTCCTCGGGGTCTTCGGCGATTCGAAGACGACCGGCAAGACGACGATCGGCGACCTCCGCGAGGGCAAGCTGACGGTCATGGTGGCGTTCGCGGCGGAGCAGCCCGAGTGGCACGCCGTCGAGCACCTCTTCGGCGACCCGGACCTCGACGAGGAGGGTGCCGCCGTCCTGCGCGACGTCCTCACGACGACGGGCGCCCGCCAGCACGCGACCCTGCTCGCCGGTGACTACGCCAACCGCGCCTGGGAGCAGCTGGCTTCGCCGAGCATCCCGGCGCAGCTCCGCGACGAGCTCCGCCCCATCGTCGCCACCGTGCTCGAGCGGTCGCGATGACCGCAGCAGGGGACGGGACCGGGCGACCGGCCGACGACGCCTCGGCGGTCGGCGACGCACGACAGCTGTACGACCGGGTCGCGCAGGAGACCGCCAGCATCGTCATCCGTCGGTACTCCACGTCCTTCGGACTGGCGGCCAGACTGCTGGGTGGCGACATCCGCCAGGACGTCGAGAACGTGTACGCGCTCGTCCGCATCGCCGACGAGATCGTCGACGGCGTGGCCGCGGCGGCCGGGCTCGACCCCGAGCGGGTCCTCCGCATGCTCGACGCGCTTGAACAGGACACCGAGGACGCGATGGAGACGGGGTACAGCAGCAACCTCGTCGTCCACGCCTTCGCCATCTCGGCGCGGTCGGCGGGGATCGAGGCCGACCTCACCCGTCCGTTCTTCGCGTCCATGCGCGCGGACCTCTCGCGCACCGTCCACACGCCGGAGACGTTCCGCGATTACGTGTACGGCTCCGCCGAGGTCGTCGGGCTCATGTGCCTGCGGATCTTCCTGCGCGGCCACGACGTCGACGACGCCCAGCGCGCCGCGTTCGTCGTCGGCGCCAGGAGTCTCGGTGCCGCCTTCCAGAAGGTGAACTTCCTCCGCGACCTCTCGGCCGACCACGACGAGCTCGGCCGCAGCTACTTCCCGGGTGTCGCCGTCGACGAGCTCACCGAGGCGCAGAAGCACAGCCTGCTCGACGACATCGAAGCCGATCTCGACCGCTCGGCAGCGGTCCTCGGGCGGCTGCCGAAGTCGAGCCGTCGCGCGGTCGCCCTCGCCCAGGAGCTCTTCTCGGAACTCGCCCGACGCATCCGGACGACGCCGGCCTCGGCGCTCGTCCGCACGCGTGTCCGGGTGCCCGACCCGGTCAAGCTCCGCATCGCCGCCGGCGCGCTCGCCGGTCGCACACCGGCCACGACCGGCACCACCGCCTCCATCCCGACGATCGACGAGAGTTCGCAGTCATGACCACCTCCCACAACCGGACCGTCGTCATCGGCGGCGGCATCAGCGGTCTCGCCACCGCAGCCCTCCTCGCCCGCGACGGCCAGCGGGTCACGCTGCTCGAACGACGCGAGGTGCTCGGCGGCCGCGCCGGCACCTGGGAGCAGGACGGCTTCACCTTCGACACCGGCCCGAGCTGGTACCTCATGCCGGAGGTCTTCGACCACTTCTACCGCCTCCTCGGCACCTCTGCCGCCGAGCAGCTCGACCTCGGGCGACTCGACCCGGCCTACCGCGTCTACTCGGAGGGCCGCGACGGGCACCTCGACCTCGCCGCCGACCGGGCCGGCAACCTCGCCCTGTTCGAGTCGGTGGAGCCCGGTGCCGGCGCGAAGATGGACGAGTACCTCCGCAGCGCGAAGGAGACGTACGAGATCGCCATCCGGAGCTTCCTGTACACGACGTTCGAGTCGTACCGGACGCTCGCGAGCCGTGAGGTCCTCGCCCGGATGCCGAAGCTCGCGAAGCTCCTCACGGAGGACCTCGACACCCTGGCCGCGCGCACCGTCTCCGACGTCCGGTTGCAGCAGATCCTCGGCTACCCGGCCGTGTTCCTCGGCTCCTCGCCCTTCGAAGCGCCGAGCATGTACCACCTCATGAGCTACCTCGACCTCGAGGACGGCGTGCTCTACCCGCAGGGCGGCTTCTCGCGGATCATCGAGACGATCGCCGAGCTGGCCCGCGCCGAGGGTGTGGAGATCATCACGGGCGCCGAGGTCACCGGCATCACCACGATGCCCGCCGGCCGCCGCGCCAGGGTCGACGGCGTCAACTACCTCGACGCCGACGGTCGTCGGCAGCTGCTCCGCGCCGACCGCGTCGTGTCCGCCGCCGACCTGCACCACACCGAGACGACACTGCTTCCCCGCGAACTCCAGACCTACCCGGCCGAGTACTGGGAGAAGCGCACCGCCGGCCCCGGAGCCGTGCTCGTCATGCTCGGCGTCCGCGGTGAGCTGCCGGAACTGCTGCACCACAGCCTGTTCTTCACGGCCGACTGGCGCGACAACTTCGGCCGCATCTTCGGCAAGGAGACGAGCGTGCCCGACCCCGCGTCGCTGTACGTCTGCCGCCCGAGCGCGACCGATGCGGGCGTCGCACCCGACGGCCACGAGAACCTGTTCATCCTGGTCCCGGTCCCGGCCGATCCGTCCATCGGTGGCGGTGGAGACGCCCGGGTCGCGGAGATCGGCGACGCCGCCATCGCGCAGATCGCCGAGTGGGCCGGCGTCCCCGACCTCGCCGAGCGTATCGTGGTGCGTCGCGACGTCGGCCCGGCCGACTTCGCGACCGACCTCAACGTCTGGAAGGGCACCGCCCTCGGGCCGGCGCACATCCTCTCGCAGAGCGCGATGTTCCGGAGCGGCAACGTCAGCAAGAAGGTCGACGGCCTGTTCTACACCGGCGGCTCGACCATCCCGGGCATCGGCCTGCCGATGTGCCTCATCAGCGCGGAGCTCGTCGTGAAGCGCATGCGCGGCGACATCACCACCGGCCCGATGGCGGAGCCGTTGCGTGCGCGCGCCGAGGCGACCGGCTGATGGGTCTGCTGTACCTGCTGGCGCTGCTCGTCTCGATCACCGGGATGGTCATGCTCGACCGGCGGTTCCGGCTGTTCTTCTGGGCCGACCGACGGCGGGCCGCGATCATCCTGCCGATCGGCGTCGTGTTCTTCCTCGTGTGGGACCTGCTCGGTATCGGCACCGGCATCTTCTTCCGCGGTGAGACCTCGTTCATGACCGGGCTGCAGGTCGCGCCCGAGCTGCCGATCGAGGAGGTCTTCTTCCTGACGCTGCTCTGCTACCTCACGATGAACCTGTTCGGTGCGGCGCGACACACGCTCGGCCGGGTGTCCCGCCGGACGACCGGCGCCGCCGAGGTGAGCGGACGATGACCTACTGGGCCCTCAACGCATGGTTCCTCGCCGTCGTGGCGGTCGTCGCCCTGCTCGCGGTCGTGCGGCTCGATCGACGCCGTGCGAACGGACCGCTATCCACCGGTCTGACGGCGGGCACCTGGCTGCTCGCGGTGGGCGGTGGGCTCGTCGTCCTCCTGCTCATGACCGCGCTGTTTGACAACATCATGATCGGCATCGGGCTCGTCGGCTACGACCCCGCACTCATCTCCGGCGCCTTCATCGGCATCGCGCCCCTCGAGGACTTCGCCTACGCCATCGCCGCGGCCGTCCTGCTCCCGTCGCTCTGGGTGCTCCTCGAGCGCCGAACCCCTGCTCCCGTCTCCCCATCCCCGTCCCAGGAGGACCCGGCATGAACCGACTCGGCCAGCTCGTGCTGTCCTCCCGACCGCTGTCGTGGATCAACACCGCCTACCCGTTCGCAGCGGCGTATTTGCTGACCACGCGCGAGCTCGACCTCACCTTCTGGCTCGGGACGCTGTACTTCCTCATCCCGTACAACCTCGCGATGTACGGCATCAACGACGTCTTCGATTACGAGTCCGACCTGCGGAACCCGCGCAAGGGCGGCGTCGAGGGCGCGGTCCTGGACCGCCGGATGCACCGGTTGACGATCTTCGCGGCGATCGTGACGAACGTCCCGTTCCTCGTCTACCTCGTCGTCATCGGGTCGCCGCTGTCGTGGCTCGTCCTCGCGATCAGCGTGTTCGCGCTCATCGCGTACAGCGCACCCGGCCTGCGGTTCAAGGAGCGGCCGTTCATCGACTCGCTCACCTCGAGCACGCACTTCGTGAGCCCGGCGGTCTACGGCCTCGTCCTCGCCGGTGCGGTCTTCACGCCCGCGCTCTGGGCGCTGCTCGTCGGCTACTTCCTCTGGGGGATCGCCAGCCACGCCTTCGGTGCGGTGCAGGACATCATCGCCGACCGGGAGGGCGGGATCGGCTCGATCGCGACGGTCATCGGTGCGGCGGCGACCGTCCGGTTCGCCTTCGTCGCCTACCTCGCCGGCGGTGCGCTGATGCTCGTGACCCCGTGGCCCATCCCGTTGGCGGGCCTGCTCGCACTGCCCTACGCCGCGAGTGTGCTGCCGTTCTGGAACCTCCGCGAGGAGGACGCCGAACGGGCCAACGCGGGGTGGAAGCGGTTCCTCCGTCTCAACTTCCTGACGGGCTTCCTCATCACGATGCTCATCATCTGGTACTGGTTCCTGACGTCCTGACCGGAACCCGTGACCCTGTCTCAGGAGTCCCCGGGCGCGCCGCCGAGGTCACTTGGCGCCACGCCCGGATCCTCCTGAGAACCGGTCGTCAGTCGAGGATCAGAGCTCGAAGGAGAAGCCGAGGTCCTCGGGGTACTCGCCGAGCTCGGTGAGGCCGGTCGCAGCGCGCTGGAGGGCGGCGAGGGTCAGGCCGAGGGTGCCCGGGCCGAAGCTGACGCGCGAGACGCCGAGTTCGGCGAGGCGCTTGAGTGGCACTGCGCCGGGGTAGCCGATGACGGAGATGCGTCCGTGCACCTGCTCGATGGCCTTGGCGACGAGTTCCTCCGTACCGAGTCCGAGGAAGAAGACGACGTCCGCACCGGCCTCGAGGTAGGCGTTGGCGCGAGCGACGGCCTCGTCCCACGCCTCAGGGTCACCGGCGAGGGTGTCGACCCGGGCGTTGATGACGAGCGGGATGCCGGCGTCCTCGGCTCCGGCGCGAGCGGCGGCGACGCGTGCCGCGGCCTCCTCGATCGGGAACTGCGGGGCCTTCGCAGCACCGACGGAGTCCTCGAGGTTGATCCCGACGGCACCCGACTCGACGATGAGGCGGCGGACGTTCTCACGAACGCCGGCCGCGTCGGACGCGTAGCCCTTCTCGAAGTCGATCGTCACCGGCAGGTCGACGGCGCCCACGATGATCTTCGCGGCGGCGATCGCCTCGTCGACGTCGAGGCCACCGCCGTCTTCGAGCCCACGGACGTTCGACACCGAGTGGCTCGCCGAGGCGAGGGCGACGACGCCGGGGGCCTCGGAGACGACCTTCGCGGTGATGGCGTCCCAGACGTTGGTGACGATGAGCGGGGAACCCGGCTCGTGGAGGGAGTTGAGGAGGACGGCTTTGGCATGCTGATCGGTCATGTCCGCAGTCTGCCAGCGGACGTCGGCCGCCTAGCCGACAAGCGTCGAGAATTCAGGGAACGTTCGGGTTGGCTGCGGTTCCCGGCTCCTGTGGGTCGCTCCCGTGACGCAAGACGAGGGCGCTTCGTGCGTCATCCCACGCCGCCGGTGAACCGGGCGGGCAGGATGCCGTGCGTATCATTGGTGGCCGAAGGAAGGCGCTCCCATGACGAAACCGCCGACGGTCTACGACGTCGCGCACCACGCCGGCGTCTCCATCGCGACGGTCTCGCGGGTGCTCAGCCGCCCTGACGACGTGAAACCGGCCACCCGAGACCGCGTGCTCGCCTCGGTCGGTGAACTCGGGTACGTCCCGAGTGGAGCCGCACGAGGGCTCGCCGCGCGCCGTACCGGCGTCATCGGCCTGTTCTTCCAGGGGCTCGACGCGATGGACGACCTCGGGGACATCGCCCTCGAGGGTGACGAGGCGGCGGCCGGGGGAGCGCGCATCGTCCGCGACATCCCGGAGCGGACCGACACGCGGACGCTCAACCTCTACTTCGACGAGGTGCTGCGCGGTTGCGAGCTGGAGTCCTGGCGGAGCGGGTTCGCGCTGCTCGTCGGCGTCGGGCGCGGGTCCACGGCGACGCAGACGGTGCGCGACATGGCGGGTCGGGTGGACGGCCTCATGGTGCTGGCCGGGAGCGCCAGCGAGGAGGAGCTCGCACGCCTGTCGCGGCACGTCCCGATCGTCGTGATGGCGGGGCCGCGGCGCGACGACGACCTCGATCACGTCTCGGTGAGCAACGCCGAGGGGATGCGCACGCTCACGGCGCACCTCATCGACGACCTCGGTGCCCGAGAGCTCGAGTACGTGGCGGGAAGCCTCGGCTCGCCCGATGACGCGGAGCGCTGGAGCGGGTTCCGCGCGGCTCTCGCCGACCGGTCGCTCGACGCCCCGGAGGAGCCGACCCTCCGCGGCGACTTCACCCGCGAGGGCGGGCGGCGGGTCGGTCGGGAGCTGTTCCGACGCGACGGGCTGCCGCGGGCCGTCGTGTGCGCCAACGACCAGATGGCGCTCGGCGTGATCGACGCCGCCAGGATCGCGGGGGTCGCGGTCCCGGACGAGCTCATCGTCACCGGATTCGACGGCATCGATGCCGGCCGCCTGTCCGCTCCGCGGCTCACGACGGTCCGGCAGCCGATGGAGACGCTCGGCCGGGTCTCCGTGCAGGCGCTCGCCCGTCGCCTCGCCGAGCCGAAGCTGCCCGCGATGTCCGTCCGACTCCCCGTCGAGGTCGTCCTCCGCGAGAGCTCCGAGTCGATCACGTCCTGATCATCGCCTCCCCTCGCGTTCACCATTCAGGAAGCCCGCGGCGTGCCGCGACGCGTCCGTCCGCCGCGAGGCCGCCACGCCGGGGCTCTCCTGAATTGCGAACAGGATCGGATGTCCGACACGGGTTGCGTCGGGCAATGTATGCGCTTACACTCAACCGGTACAGACTTCAGCAAGGACGGTGGCGATGACGCACACGACGCACGAGCGGACCAAGGTCCGCAGGCGCAGACGACTCGGAGCAGCGGCGATGATCGCCGCGGCGGCCTTGCTCGTCTCCGGCTGCAGCATCCAGATCAAGAGCGAGCCGGATCCCTCGATCCCGGCCGACACGATGCTGCTGGCCTCCGACAAGGGCACCCCGATGCTCGAGCGGAACTTCAACCCCTACCTCGTGAACAAGCGCTCGGCCTCGAGCTACATCTACGAGCCGCTCGTGATCATCAACGTGCTCGACGGCAAGGAGACGCCGTGGCTCGCCGAGAAGGTCGACCTCCCGGACGCCCGCACGATCGACTACACGATCCGCGACGGCGCCACATGGTCCGACGGCGAGGCCTTCACCCCTGAGGACGTCAAGTTCACCTTCGACCTCATCAAGCAGTACCCGACGCTCGACCAGAAGGGCGCCTGGCAGCACATCGACACGATCGAGGTGAAGGGCCAGCACGTCATCATGCACCTGCTCGACGACGACGCCCCCGCGGCCGACATCGTCTCGCAGACGCTCATCGTCCCGGAGCACATCTGGAAGGACGTCAAGAGCCCCGACACCTGGCGGAACCCGAACCCGGTCGGTACCGGTCCGTACGTGCTCGGCAACTACACCTCGCAGCAGTACACGATGGACAAGAACGAGACGTACTGGCAGGCCGACAAGATCGAGGTCAACCACCTCGTGATCCCCGCGGCCACCGGCGAACTCGACATCGTCACGAAGGGCTTCGACTGGGCGTACTCGTTCCTGTCGAACGTCGAAGGCACCTGGGGTGCGGCCAACGACCACAACAAGTTCTGGTTCCCGCCGGGAGGCGTGATCGGGCTCGTGCCCAACATGGACGTCGCCCCGTTCGACAACGTCGACGTCCGTCGCGGCATCGCCCTGGCGCTCGACCGCGACAAGATCGCCGACGCGGCGACCGAGGGCTACCTCGGTGCAGCCGGCCAGTCGAGCCTCATGCTCCCCAACCAGGAAGACGAGCTCGACCCGACCCTGCCGAACCAGGGCATGATCACGCAGGACACCGCCGGTGCCCTCGAGGCCTTCGCGGCCGCCGGGTACACCCAGCAGGGTGGCAAGCTCGTCGACGCGGCGGGCAAGCAGTTCAGCTTCTCGATCACGACCGCCAACGGCTACGCGGACTGGCTCCGCGCGGTCCAGGAGGTCCGCAAGGAGCTCGGCGCCCTCGGCATCGACGTGCAGATCAAGCAACCGCAGCCGCCGGGGTACCAGCAGGCGATCCAGAGCGGTGCCTTCGAGGTCGCCATGGGTGGCATGGGCAACGGCATCATGTTCCAGGGCTTCAACAACAGCTTCAACAGCGAGTTCGCGAAGCCGATCGGCGAGACGACGTCCAGCAACTTCGGTCGCTACCGCAACCCGCAGATGGACCAGCTGCTCGCCCAGTACAAGGAGACGACCGACGAGGCCACTCGCCTGGGGCTGAGTCACCAGATGCAGCAGATCGTCTACAGCGACTTCCCGGTCATCGGCATGTACTACGGCGGACTCTGGGGCCTCTACAACGACAAGAAGTTCACCGGCTGGCCCGATGCGGACAACCCGTACGCACCGCTGCAGACCTACGACCAGACCCCGCTCCTCGTGTTCACGCACCTCAAGCTCCGGAAGGACGGTGAGTGACCGTGTACATGGTGCGCAAACTCGGCCTCTTCGTCCTCACTCTGTGGGCGGCGGTCACGCTGAACTTCCTCCTGCCGCGGCTCATGCCCGGTTCCCCGACCGACGCCGCGATCGCGAAGCTCGCGCAGAACGGCCCGGTCTCCGCGGCCACGCGTGCGGCGATCGAGGCCCAACTCGGTGTCCCCGGCGGCAACCTCTGGGAGCAGTACGTCACGTACCTCCACCAGGTCGTCACGCTCGACTTCGGGGTCTCGTACACCTTCTTCCCGCAGTCGGTCGGTGAGCTCATCTGGCAGGCGTTCCCATACACGATCATCCTGCTCGGGATCGTGACGATCGTCGCCTTCATCCTCGGCACCCTCATCGGCGTGCTCGCGGCCTGGCGGCGGAACACCTGGCTCGACGCCCTGCCGACGCTGAGCGGCACCTTCGCCAGCACGTTCCCGTACTTCTGGACCGCACTGCTCCTGCTGTTCTTCGCCGGCTACGTGCTCCACTGGTTCCCGACCTCGGGTGCCTTCGGCCCGACGGCTTCGCCTGCCTTCACCTGGGACTTCATCGTCGACGTCGCGTACCACGCGGTGCTGCCGGCGCTGACGATCCTCGTGACGAGCCTCGGTGGCTGGATCATCGGCATGCGCAACGCGATGATCAACACCCTCGGTGACGACTACGTGACCTTCGCCGAGGCGAACGGTCTCCGTGGTCGCACGGTCGCCATCAAGTACGCGGCCCGCAACGCGATCCTCCCGAACCTCACCGGCTTCGGGCTCGCGCTCGGCGGTGTGGTCGGCGGTTCGATCCTCGTGGAGCAGGTCTTCGGATACCCGGGCATCGGCTTCCTCCTGTTCAACGCGGTGATCGGACAGGACTACCCGCTCATGCAGGCGCTCTTCCTGCTCATCACCGTGAGCGTGCTCATCGCCAACTTCCTCGTCGACATCCTGTACGGCGTACTCGACCCAAGGACCCGCCGATGACCACCACACAGCACGTCAAGACACTGCAGTCCGACCAGGCCGTGCGTCCGCCGAGGAAGTTCGCCTTCATCGGTCGATCGGCGGCGACGCTCTGGGCCAACTGGAAGTCCCGCCTCGGGCTCATCATCCTCGCGTTCTTCATCCTCGTCGCGATCTTCGCCCCGGTGCTCGCACCGTACGGCGCGAGCCAGGACGGGTTCCCCCGGAACGCCGACTCGAGTCCCGAGCACTGGTTCGGGACGACAGCGGCGGGCGAGGACGTCCTCAGCCAGCTCATCTACGGTTCGCAGATCAGCGTCACGGTCGGTTTCATCGCCGGCATCCTGTCGACGATCGTCGCCGTCCTGATCGGCCTCAGCTGGGGCTACATCAAGGGCTTCGGCGCCGAGGTCGTGAACTTCATCGTCAACCTGTTCCTCGTGGTGCCCGGCCTGCCGCTCATGATCGTCATCGCCGCGTACCTCCAGAACGGTGGGCTCGTGATGATCGTCGCGGTCATCGTGATCACCGGGTGGGCGTGGGGTGCCCGCGTGCTCCGCAGCCAGACGCAGTCGCTGCGTTCGCGTGACTTCGTGACCGCGGCCCGCTTCTCCGGCGACCGACCGTTCCGCATCGTGTTCAACGAGATCCTGCCGAACATGACGTCCCTCATCGCCGGTGGCTTCTTCGGTGCCGCGACGAGTGCGATCCTCGCGGAGGCCGGCCTCGAGTTCCTCGGCCTCGGCGACTCGTCGATCGTCAGCTGGGGCACCATCCTCTACTGGGCGCAGAACTCCAACGCCCTGCTCACCGGTCAGTGGATCCTCCTCTTCGCCCCCGGTCTCTGCATCGCGCTCCTCGCGATGAGCCTCACCCTCATCAACTTCGGTGTCGACGCGATCAGCAACCCGCGCCTCCGTGAAGGGAAGTCACGATGAACGCCGTCAACCTCCAGGCCGAGAGCGCATCCGCGCCGGCAGCCGGGACCGGAGCGCTCCTCGAGGTCCGCGACCTCTCCGTCGTCTACGAGTCCGTCGGCGCCGCGCCGGTCCAGGCGGTCGACCACGTGTCGTTCTCCGTCGGTGCCGGTGAGTTCATCGGGCTCGTCGGCGAGTCCGGCTCCGGGAAGTCGACGCTCGGCTTCGCGGCCACCCGCTTGCAGAAGCCGCCGGCCCGCATCAACGGCGGGCAGATCCTCTTCGGCGGCAAGGACATCCGCGAGCTCGGCGACGAGGCGCTCCGTGAGCAGCGTCAGGGCGGCTTCGCCATGGTGCTGCAGTCGGGCATGAACGCGCTCAACCCGGTCCGCACGATCCGCAACCACTTCGTGGACATCTTCAAGGCGCACGGCCACGTCTCCCGCGACCGCTGGGACGCGCGGATGGCCGAGCTGGTCGACAAGGTCGGGCTGACGCCGCAGGTGCTCGCGCGCTTCCCCGGCGAGCTGTCCGGCGGCATGCGTCAGCGCGTGTCCATCGCACTGGCACTGTCGCTCGAGCCCCGTCTCATGGTGTTCGACGAGCCGACCACCGCGCTCGACGTCCTCGTGCAGCACGCGATCATGGACACGATCACCGAGCTGCAGCAGGCCGAGGGGTTCACCGCCATCCTCATCAGCCACGACCTCGGCGTCGTGCTCGAGGCGACGCAGCGCGTGCTCGTCATGCACGAGGGTCGCATCGTCGAGGACGCCCCGAGTCGCGACATCCTCGAGCGTCCGCAGGACCCGTACACGCGGATGCTGCTCAGTCACTACGCCGACCCGCGCGCCGCGGTCGTCGAGCTGCCCGGCTTCCCCTCGCGTGCGAACCGGGGCACTGCTCCGGTGTCCGGCACCACGACGAGCGTCCCGACCGCGACGAGCGCGAGCTCCGAGTCGGGCAAGGCCTCGTCGCGCGCCGGTCGTTCGGCCGAGTCGGCGGTCATCGTCGACGCCGTCTCGAAGGTCTACCCGCCGCCGCGCCGTGGTGAGTCAGCGGTGACGGCCGTCGACGACGTGTCGTTCACGCTCGAACCCGGTCAGTCGCTCGCGCTCGTGGGGGCCTCGGGCTCCGGCAAGTCGACCATCGCGAAGCTCATCACGGGAATCGAGAAGCCGACCTCCGGTGCGGTCCGCTTCGGTGACCTCGACGTCGCCCAGCTGAACCGCAAGGGCATCCGGAACCTGCACAAGAACGTGCAGATGATCTTCCAGGACCCGTATGCGGCGCTCAACCCGCTGCACACGGTCGAGTACACGCTCACCCGTCCGGTGGTGAACTTCACCGGGCTGAAGGGTGACGCGGTGCGCAAGCGCGTACTCGAACTCCTCGAGACGGTGGGCCTCTCGCCCGTCGAGCAGTTCGCGGCGAAGCTGCCCCACCAGCTCTCCGGTGGACAGCGGCAGCGCGTCGTGATCGCCCGGGCGCTCGCGAGCGACCCGCAGGTGCTCATCGCCGACGAGCCCGTGTCGATGCTCGACGTGTCGCTGCGTGCCGGTGTGCTCGCGCTGCTCGAGGACCTGCGCGAGCAGTGGGGCGTCTCGATGCTCTACATCACGCACGACCTGCTGTCGGCGCGACTCGTGACCGACAACATCATGGTCCTCAACCAGGGTCGCGTCGTCGAACGTGGCGAGACGGCGCACGTCCTGCAGCACCCGCAGGATCCGTACACGATCCAGCTGCTCGACGCCGTCCCCAACCCGGCCCGCGCCAAGCGCTGACGCCCGTCCCGTCCCTGCGCCCCCCTCCCGGCCCCTGGGCCCACCCCTTCCGGTCCCTGAGCTTGTCGAAGGGCCCGGTCGGCCGGACGAGTGTTACACCTTCACCCCCGGCGACCTCGGCACCGACCTCGAAGCAGCACCGGCGGCCCCCGTCACGATCCGCGACGTCGCCAGCTTCGCCCCCGCCGCCCCCACCGTCACGACCGAACCCGCCGCCTGGGGTGTCCGCGGGCTCCACACCAACGTCATCGCAGCTGCTTCCGGCCACACTCGCACCGGCACCCTGTTGGGCCAGGTCGCGGAGGTGAACTTCATCCCCGTCGGATTCACCTTCGACTACAGCGACGGCGACACGACCACCACCCGGACCGGCGGATCCACGTGGGCGTCGCTCGGACTCGCGGAGTTCTCCAAGACCCCGACCAGCCACCGCTACACGACGGTCGGGACGAAGACCATCACCGTCGAGGTCGAGTACGCCGCCGAGTACCGCATCGGCGACAGCGGGTGGCTGCCCGTCGTCGGAACCCTGTCGATCCCGACCGAGGAACCGCACACGGTTCAGATCGTCCGCAACTCGACCGTGGGCGTCGACAAACCCTGCCGCCCCGGCAAACCCGCCATCGGCTGCTGACACCGGCACGCGTCCACCTCGTGAGCGCGCCCCACCGGCGTGAGCGCACCCCTCCGGAGGCCCGCGCTCACGTCACGGGGGCGCGCCCACGCCGACCAACCCGCGCTCGCGTCAGCGCACCGCGCTGACGGGCCTGGCAAACCCGCGCTCGCGCCAGCGCACCGCGCTGACGCACACCCGCACCGGAGGAGATCGTCAGGAGGTCGTGAAGACCGCGACCCGCGCGATCCGCGGCTGGGCTCGCGATGCGGTGATCGTCACGCGCAGCTCGGTCGTCTCGACGGCGCCGAACCGGAGGATCCGCTGAGCGCCCACCGTCGCCGCCGAAGCGAGCACCCGCGGCACACCGGCGGCGTCCACCACCGAGACCTCGACCCCCTCGATCACTTGACCGTGCGCGATCGCCTCGCGCACGCTCACCCCGGACACCAGATGGGGTCGATCCCAGCGGAGCCGCAGGGTCGGCAGCGGATCGTCGTCGGCCGGACGCCAGGACACCAAGTCCAGCTGCGAACCCGTACCCGTGATCGACGCGGTCGGCACCGGCGTGCTCGACATCGTGAGCAGAGCGGCATCCGCGACGTCGAGCCGCTCCAGGTCGTCGATGAGTCGGCCGAGACCGGCAAGGCTCTCGAGGTCGGGATCCGCGATCAAGCCCTCCCTGGTGGGCGGCAGGTTGAGCAGGAACGTCGCGTTCCCACCGACACTCCGCTCGCAGATGTCGAAGAGCTCCTCGGCCGAGCGGACCATCCCGTCCTCGGAGGGGTGATGGAACCACCCCGGACGGATCGAGGTGTTGACCTCCGCCGGGTACCAGACGAGCGGCTCCGTGCTCGCGAGGATCGCAGCGCGGCTACCGAGGTCGTCCTCGTCGGACTGGACGGCCCGGGAGAACAGCCCGTCGTCGACCTGCTGCGAGCGGTCCGCGGTGCGCTCGGCATCTCGCAGCGACGCGGGGACCACGCTCCACTCGTCAGCCCTCGTGGACCCGGCCTCGTTCCCGCACCAGCGCACGTCCGGCCCGCACACACTGATCGCCGCGTTCGGCTGCAGCTCGCGCACGACCGCGTAGTAGCGGTCCCAGTCGTACAGCTGCTTCTTGCCGTTCGGCCCTTCGCCGTTCGCGCCGTCGAACCAGACCGAGAACAGCTCGCCGTATCCGGTGAGGAGCTCGGTCAGCTGCGCGACGAAGAAGTCGTCGTAGGCGTCACCCGAGCCGTAGCTCGGTTCGGCGCGGTCCCACGGCGACAGGTAGACGCCGAACGCCAGCCCCGCCGCGCGACACGCTTCCGCGACCTCTGCCACGAGGTCGCCGCCACCGTCGCGCCACGGACTCGACGCCACCGAGTGGTCGCTGACGGCCGTCGGCCACAGCGCGAAGCCGTCGTGATGCTTGCAGGTGAGGATGAGCCCGCGCATGCCGGCGCTCTTCGCCGCCGCGACCCACTGCGCCGCATCGACGCCAGCCGGGTCGAACACGGCGGGCGACTCGGTGCCGTCGCCCCACTCCCGATCGGTCATGGTGTTGACCCCGAAGTGGATGAAGCCGTAGAACTCCATCCGCTGCCACGCGAGCTGCCGGGGCGACGGCACGACGGCGACCGCTTCAGCCAACCGCGCGGCGACCGTCTCCGCCGAGCCGCCGCTCATCGGAACTTCCGGTTGTAGAGGGCGAGCAGCGTGATCAACCCGGCGAGTCCGAGCAGCATCACCCCGAGGTTCAGCCACCCGACGGACTGGTTGGCGATGATCACCGCTGCCACGCAGATCACGAAGACGACCGCCGCGACGACGGCTCCCACACGTTCCTTGGTCATTCCTTCAGCCCTCCGGCTCCGACGTTCTGCAACAAGCGTTTCTGGATGATGATGTAGAGGATCACGACCGGGATGATGACGATCACCATGCCCGCATACAACCGCCCGTAGTCGGCTGCCGCACGCTGTGCCTGGAACAGGTTGAGCAGTCCCACCTGCAGCGTCTTGTTCTCGCCTGGGATGAGCGACAGGGAGATGATGTAGTCGTTCCAGTAGCTCAGGAAGTTGAACAGGATCGCCGTGCTGATCGCCGGCATCGCCATGGGCAACATGACCGTCCGCATCGTGCGGAACCGGGACGCACCGTCGAGCGTGGCGGCCTCCTCATAGGACACCGGGATGGTGCGGAAGTAGGCGAGCAGCAGGTAGATCGTGAACGGCAGCGACGTCGCCGCGTAGACGAGCCCCAGCACGAACAGGTTGTCGATGAAGAAGCCGCTCGGCATGAAGGTCCGCAGGGCCTTGTCCCACCCGAGCAGCATGAGGAAGATCGGGATCACGATGTAGTTCACGTTGATGAACAGACCGGCGAGGAGCAGTGTCTCGAGGATCGACTTGCCGCGGAACTCGAACCGCGCCAGCGCATAGGCGGCCGGCACGGCGATGATCAGCACGAAGCAGAGGCCGACAACCGTGACGAGCAGGGAGTTGAGCAGATACGGGCCCATGTTGGCGTCGACGAACGCGTCCGCGAAGTTCTGCCAGTGCAGGCCCTCCGGGAGCGCCCAGGGGTTGCCGTAGAACTCGCCCTTGGTCTTGACCGATGCCATGACGACCCAGAGCACGGGCACCAGGATCATGAGCGAGATGAGGATCAGAACGAGGTTCGAGATCCACGACACCGGCCGACGACGACGGACGCGCTGACGGGAGGTCGGACCAGGCGGGACCGACGAGGACGGCGGCGTGACGATCGGGGGGACTGGGGCTGAGGTGGTCGTGGTCATCAGAACTGGAGGACCTCTCGCTTGGTCGCGCGGCTGATGATGAGCGCCGCGAGGAATGAGAACAGGAAGATCGCTGTCCCGATGGCCATGCCGTAGCCGTAACTCGAGTTCGTGTACGCCTGCTTGTACATGTAGTCGAGCAGCACCTCGGAGGAGCCGTCCGGGCCGCCGCCGGTCAATGCTCGGACGAGCACGAACGCGAGGTTGATCGAGCTGATGATGAAGAAGATGAGGGACGTACGCAGCGTCTCCCAGACGAGCGGCAGCGTGATGTCGAAGAACTGCCGGAACGGGCCGGCACCGTCGAGCGCCGACGCCTCGTAGATCTCCGCGGGGATGTTCGACATGCCCGACATGTAGAGCACGAGGTAGTAGCCGAGCGACTGCCAGACCATCGCGAAGGCGATGCTGTACATGATGATCTTCTGGTCGCCGAGCCAGACCTGCGACAACGAATCGAGGCCGAGGAAGTTCAACGAACCGTTGATGAGGCCGTTCTGCTGGTCGTACACGGCGGAGAAGATCGCGGCGACGACGACGATCGACAACACGCTCGGCAGATAGAGGATGAACCGGTACAGGTTGCTCGCCCGCACTTTGCCCTGGGTCATGACCCCGGCGAGCACGAGCCCGCCGGCCATCGTCACGATGGAGACGACGACGAGCAGGAAGACGGTGTTCTGGAACGCCCGGACGAACTGCATGTCACCGGCGAGGGCGACGAAGTTGTCGAAGCCGGCGAACGTGGGGGTGCCGCCGACGCCGGTCCAGTTGTAGAGCGACATCCGAAAGACGTCGAAGGTCGGGACGACCATGAAGAGCACGTAGAGGATGATCGCGGGCGCGACGCACAGCAGCACGAAGCGGTTCTTCCCACGGGTGTTGAGGGAGACGGGGCGTCTGGCCACAGCGCGTCCTTTCTGCGAAGAGGGTGGTGCGCCCGTCCGACCAGGGATCGGACGGGCGCACCGGTTCGGATCAGCCCGCGAGCTGGTCGGTGAGCTTGTTGCTCGCCTCGTTGACCTGGTTCTGCCAGTCCTCGAGGGTCATGGTGCCGGAGAGGACGCTGTTGGCCGCGTCGAAGAGCGTGGCCTTCAGGTCGACGCCGGGGACCGCCTTGGTCGCGGCGAAGGCACCGACGACGGCCTCGACGCCGGGCTCGCTGTAGACGGCGTAGAAGTCCTTCGCCTCACCGGTCAGGCGCTCGGGGAGCCCCTGAATCGGCTGGATGGCGTTCGCCTTCGCGAAGATGTCGGCGGCTTCGTCCGAGTACAGGTACGCGATGAAGTCCTTCGCCGCGTCCTTGTGCGCCGCCTCCTTCGGAACCCACGCCGACTCGACGAACGTCGTCAGGTAGCGCGTGCCGTCGGCCTCGGGAGCGGGGACCGGGGTGAGGCCCCACTGGAAGCCGTCGGTGCGCGGGGCGTCCTTCATCTCGTTCGCGATCCAGGAGCCGTTCGGCATGAAGAGCGTCGTGCCGTCGAGGATGGTCTGCTGGTTCTTCGTGAAGTCCTGTCCGTTCGCGTAGCCGACCGTGGTCGGGGCCGCGTAGTTGAGGAGCTTCGTCGTGAGCTCGAGCGCCTCGGTCGCGTCGTCCGACTTCCACACGTCCTGCTTGTAGGTGAGGACGTCGTTCAGGAACTCCGGTCCGCCCACTGCCGACAGCAGCGAGAAGAAGTAGGAGTCGAGGTAGCCCGCCGTCGGGTAGGTGAAGAGCGAGATACCCTCGGCCTTCGCGGTGTCGCCGAGCTCGAACATCTCGTCCCAGGTGGTGGGGACGGTCCAGCCGTTGTCGGCGAACAGCTTCTGGTTGTACACGAGGCCGGTC
Source organism: Plantibacter sp. T3 (assembly GCF_902506515.1). NCBI lineage: Bacteria > Bacillati > Actinomycetota > Actinomycetes > Micrococcales > Microbacteriaceae > Plantibacter > Plantibacter sp. T3. Next base: position 1,363,026 of record NZ_LR733286.1, read on the forward strand.
GGCGACGCGTACATCGGCATCAGGTAGACCTTGTCGTCGCCGTAGGGGTTGGTGTTGAGGTTGCCGACGATGCCGGGGGTCAGCTTGTCGCCGACCGTGACGTCCTCACCGGGGATCTTCTCGTCGAGGACACCGGTGAGGTCTTCCAGGTTGTTGTCGCGGACGAAGGACTCGGTGAAGCCCTCCTTCGCACCGAGACCGAGGAAGACGAGGTCCGGGTAGTCACCCGCGGCGACTTGCGGGGTGAGTTCGTCGGCGAGGGTCTTGCTCGTGGTGAGCTCGATCTTCACGTCGGGGTTGAGCTTCTCGTAGGCAGCGACGACCTCCTTGTACATCTCGGCGCCGTAGCCGCCTTCGAATGCGGCGATCTTCAGGGTGTCGGCGTCGTCGCCGCCCGTTCCGGAGTTGCCCGCGCAGCCGGCGAGCATGCCGATCGTCGCGACGGCGGCGATGACGCCGAGGGTTCTGGTGCGCTTCATGACAGGGGTCCTTCCCAGTGCTGGTGGGTGGTGCAGGGGGGTGGTGGGGTGTGCTGTGCCCCTGGGCCCACCCCTTCCGGTCCCTGAGCTTGTCGAAGGGCCCGGTCTTCCTTCCGGTCCCTGAGCTTGTCGAAGGGCCACACCTCTACATGAAACAGGAGCAACACCCGTGCTGACCTTCCCCGACGGCTTCCTCTGGGGCGCCGCCACCGCTGCCCACCAGATCGAGGGCAACAACATCAACAGCAACTGGTGGGTGCACGAGCACGAAGCCGGGACGAACATCGTCGAGCCCTCGGGTGACGCGATGGACAGCTACCACCGCTACCGCGAGGACATGCAGCTGCTCGCCGACGCCGGGCTCAACACCTACCGGTTCAGCATCGAGTGGGCCCGGATCGAGCCCGAGCGCGGCATCGTCTCGCGTGCCGAGGTCGACCACTACCGTCGCATGGTCGACACCGCACACGAGCTGGGACTCAACCCGGTCGTCACGCTCATGCACTTCACGGTGCCACGCTGGTTCGAGCGCGACGGGTTCTGGCGGGCGAAGGACGCCGCCGACCTCTTCGCGCGGTACACCGAGCTGACCCTGCCGATCGTCGGCGAGGGCGTCGATCACGTCTGCACCATCAACGAGCCGAACATCGCCGCGATGCTCGCCGGTGGTGAGGACGCGGCGAACCTCGTCGCGTACGGCCTGCCGAACCCGGACCTCTTCGTGGCCGACGCGCTCCTCGAGTCCCACAAGCGTTCGCGCGAGGTGCTCTCGCAGGTGTCCGGCCTGAAGTCAGGCTGGACCATCGCGACGCAGGCGTTCCGGTCGAACGGTGAGCCGGGCTCCGACGAGATGCTGCGCGAGTACGGCTACCCGCGTGACGACTGGTACCTCGAGCAGTCCGCCGGCGACGACTTCCTCGGCGTCCAGGCGTACACGCGCACGTTCATCGGGCCGAAGGGACCGCTGCCCGTCGAGGACGGCGTCGAGACGACGCTCACCGGTTGGGAGTTCTACCCTCCGGCCGCCGCCGAAGGTGTGCGGAGCGCCTGGGAGCTATCGGGCGGGGTGCCGATCATGATCACCGAGAACGGCATCGCGACCTCGGACGACACGCGTCGGATCGACTACACGGACGGCGCCCTGCGCGAGCTGCACGCCTGCATCCAGGACGGGATCCAGCTCGAGGGGTACCTCCACTGGAGCGCGCTCGACAACTACGAGTGGGCGAGCGGCTTCCGACCGACCTTCGGCCTCATCGCCGTCGATCGCGAGACCTTCGTGCGCACGCCGAAGCCGAGCCTCGCGTGGCTCGGGAACGTCGCGAAGGCGAACGGCCTCACGGAGTAGCCGAAGTGGTGCCGTCCCTAACTCAGGAGTTGTCCGGTGTGTCGGGTTGGTGTGGGTGGCGACACGCGACGGAGTCCTGAGATAGGGGCGCCCGGGTCGCGTGTGGTCCGTTCGTCCCCAACTCAGGAGTTGTCCGGTGTGTCGGGCTCGTGTGGGTGGCGACACGCGGCGGAGTCCTGAGATAGGGGCGCCGGGGTCGGGTGTGGTCCGTTCGTCCCCAACTCAGGAGTTGTCCGGTGTGTGTGGCTTCGCGGGAGGGCGACACGCCACGGAGTCCTGAGAACGGGACGGTGGGTCGAACGGAGAGAGCCCCGGGCAGCGGTTGCTGCCCGGGGCTCTGTGCATGGTGTTCGGCTGGGGTCCGCACGGGCGGAAGACGCCGGCGGCCGGTCAGCGCTCGCTGCGGGGGCCGCGACCGAAGCGACCGCGTGGGCCGTGCTCGTGCGCCGTGTGCTCGTCCCGGCCGAAGGCTCGGGCGATGCTCTCGAGGCTGGCGAGCGTCGTCGCGAGGTCCTCGGGTGAGACGGCGTCGGCGACGGTCTGGCGGACCGCGTCGACCCTCGTGCGGAGCGCGTCGTGCGCCTCGCGACCGGTGTCCGTCAGAGTGATGCCGTCGGCGTCGACCGTGACCCAACCGCGCGCGGCGAAGTCCATGACGATGTCCGCGGTCGAGCGACGAGGACCGCGGTGGTGGCCGTGGCCAGGGCCGAACGGTGCGCCGCCGGAACGGTGATCACGACCGAAGTCGGGACCGAACTCGCGGCCGCGGCCGAAGGCCCGGTCGTGAGCGGGGTGGCCGTGCTCGCGGCCGCTGGGACGCTCGGCAGAGTCGGCGTCAGCCGTCGCCTCGGCGGTGCGCTCGGGGTGACCGAAGCCGCGACCGGGGCCGAACCCGCCGCGGCGGCCGAACCGTTCGGGGCCGCGCGGTCCGCGGCGGTGTGGCGGGAGCGCGGCGTCGATCTCCTCGATGCTCGACGCGCCGGAGGCGATGAGCTCGAGCGTGCGCCAGCTGCGGCGGCCGAGGCCGTCCTCGGCGAGCACCTCGTGCATCGAGTGCTTGACCGCGTGATCGACGGTGCGGAGCCAGAAGCCGAGCGGGCGCTCGGCGGACTGGGTGGTGGACTGCTCTGGGGAAGTCGTGGGGGTGTTCATGGGTGGTCTCCTTATTTGCATGCTCTATTACATGTAAATGTATAATGACATGTATGTCCGATGATCGTCAAGCGCAGCCCAGCGAACCCACAGCAACCGACCCGGTGGAGATGATCGAGCAGGCCCTCGTCCAGATCCGACGGGACCAGTCCGGCCGTCGCTTCGGCGGACGCGGTGGGCGCGGCGGGCCCGGTGATCACCACCACGATGAGCACGGGGGCGGTCATCGGCACGGCACCGACGGCGGCGCTGATGACGAACGTGGGCGCGGGCGCGGTCCGGGCTTCGGACCCGGCTTCGGTGGGCCCTGGGCTCCCGTCGGTGGCGCCCGTCACCCGCGCGAGCAGGCGATCGCACAGGCTGCTCGGTTCCGGATGCTGGACGCGCTCGCTCGTGATGAGGCGGCCGGTGGCATGGGGATCAGTGCGCTCGCGGAGTCGATCGGTGTCGACCAACCCCGCGCGAGCAGGCTCGTGGCCGAAGCGACGAAGCGCGGCGAGGTCGCTCGCGCAGTCGACCCGAACGACGGTCGACGCAGCGTGGTGCAGCTGAGCGCCGCCGGCCGCGCGGTCCTGCAGGAGGCGCACCGGGGTCGACGCGACGCGGTCACGACCGCGCTCTCGGGATTCGCGCCCGCGGAGGCGGCGCAGTTCGCCGCGTACCTCGAGCGCTTCGTCGCCGCGTGGCCGCGCCCCGACACCGACCGGTAGCTCGCCCGCCTGATCCTCGGCCCCGGGTTCGCAATTCAGGAGGAGTCAGGCGTGTCGGCCTGGGGATGGCCGTCTCGCGGGAGAACCGCCGGGGCGCTCCTGCGTTGTGAACGGTGAGGCGGCATGGGAACCCCGCTCTCGCTACTCGGGGCGGAGGCGGAGCTCCTGCATCCCGCCGTCGACGGCGATCGAGGTGCCGGTCGTCGAGCCTGATCGCGGGCTCGCCAGGTAGGCGACGGCACCGGCGACCTCGGTCGCGGCGACGAGTCGGCCATGCGGCTGGCGTGCCTCGAGTGCGGCGCGTTCTGCGGCCGGGTCGGCGGCGCTGTCGAGCAGCCGGCCAACCCAGGGGGTGTCGGCCGTGCCCGGGTTGACGCAGTTCACCCGGATGCCCTCGCGCAGGTGGTCGGCGGCCATCGCTCGCGTCAAGGACAGCACGGCTCCCTTCGTCGCCGTGTAGAGCGCGCGCTGGGGGAGTCCCGCCGTCGCGGCGATCGACGCGGTGTTCACGATCGCGGCCGACGGCGACTCGCGCAGGTGTGGGAGGGCCGCGCGCGTCACGCGAGCCATGCCGAGCACGTTGATGTCGAAGACGCGGTGCCACTCGTCGTCGTCGTTGGACTCGATGGTGCCCTGCGCGCCGATACCGGCGTTGTTCACGATGATGTCGAGGCGGCCGAACCGTGCGACGACGGCGTCGATCGCCGCGCGGACCGACGCGTCGTCGGCGACGTTCGCCCGCACCGACAGGCGGGTGGCGGAGTCCTCGTCGGGCGACGGGTTCAGGTCGAGGATCGCGACGCTCGCGCCAGCTGCGGCGAGACGTTCGACGATGGCGGCACCGATCCCCGAAGCGCCGCCGGTGACGATCGCGACGAGTCCGTCGAACTCGCCGGTGTCTGCGGCGCTCATGCGCGGGCTCCGAGTGCCTCGGCCGGCTTGGCGGACGGCGCGATTCCAGGGATCGGGTCGACGAACCGCTGTCGCTGGCGGCCGAGGCCCTCGATCTCGACCTCGCAGACGTCGCCCGGTGCGAGGTAGGGGAACCGGCCGGAGAGCGCGACGCCCTCGGGTGTGCCGGTCAGGACGAGGTCGCCGGGTTCGAGCTGCAGGTATTGGCTCAGGTGCCAGATGACCGTGGCGACGTCGAAGATGAGGTCCGCCGTGCTCGAGTCCTGACGCGGTTCGCCGTTGACCCAGCTGCGGAGTCGCAGAGCGCCGGCGTCGACCTCGTCCGGCGTCACGAGCCACGGGCCGGTCGGGTTGAAGCCCGGAGCGCACTTGCCCTTGGACCACTGCCCGCCACTCGCCGCCATCTGGAAGTCGCGCTCCGACACGTCGTTCGCGGTGACGAAGCCGGCGATGCGGCCGAGGGCGTCCTCAGGGCTGTCGAGGTAGGAGGTGCGCTCGCCGATGACGACGCCCAGCTCGACCTCCCAATCGGTCTTCGTGCTGCCGCGCGGGATGCGGACGTCGTCGTTCGGGCCGACGACCGTGTTCGGCGTCTTCAGGAACATGATCGGGATCTCGGGCGGAGCGGATCCGGACTCCGCCGCGTGCGCCGCGTAATTCATCCCGATGCAGACGACCGCACTCGGCCGGGCGATCGGAGCGCCGATCCGGAGCTCGTCGGCGCCGTCGAGGACGGGGAGCGCACCCGACTCGAGGGCGGCGCGAACCTGATCGACGCCGCCGCCGGCGAGGAACGCTCCGTCGATGTCGGGAGTGATCGATCGGAGGTCGTAGGCGGTGTCTCCCGCGAACACGACGGGGGTCTCCCCGTCCGCGGGGCCGAGTCTGGCGAAGCGCATGCTGGTCCTTCCGGTTCCGCCGGTGCCCGCGTGCGGACCCGGCTCCGTAGCCGATAACGTCTGAACTCTACCGCCCGACCCCGCCGTTGCAACAGGTGATTTGGTCCACGCTGAGCGCATTGACAGCCCAGACATCGGATGTCTAAGCTCGGTGGCACCAGCCCGAAGGAGCATGCCGACGTGAGTACCATCATCGGATTCGAGACGCACGACGTCCGGTTCCCGACCTCGACCACCCTCGACGGCTCGGATGCCATGAACCCCGACCCCGACTACTCCGCCGCCTACCTGCGGCTCGTGACGGATGCGGACGACGGCCACGAGGGCCACGGCTTCGTCTTCACGATCGGACGCGGCAACGACGTCGAGGTCGCAGCGATCGCCGCCCTCCGGGAGCACCTCCTCGGTCGCGAGGTCGAGCCCGTGCTCGACGCCCTCGGGTCCTTCTGGCGCGAACTCGTCTACGACTCCCAGCTCCGGTGGCTCGGCCCAGAGAAGGGCGTCATGCACATGGCGATCGGCGCCGTCGTCAACGCGCTCTGGGACCTCAAGGCCAAACGTGCCGGCCTGCCGCTCTGGCGGCTGCTCGCCAGGATGACGCCGGAGGAGCTCGTCGAGCTCGTCGACTTCCGCTACCTGAGCGACGTCCTCACCCCGGACGACGCCCTCACGATCCTCCGACGCGCCGAACCGGGACGGGAGGCCAGGACCGAGGCCCTCCTCGCAGCCGGGTACCCCGCCTACACGACGACGCCCGGGTGGCTCGGCTACTCCGACGAGAAGCTCGACCGTCTGTGTCGCGAAGCGGTCGCGGACGGATTCACGCAGGTCAAACTCAAGGTCGGCGGTCACGTGGACGACGACGTCCGTCGCCTCGCCATCGCCCGGAACGCGGTGGGGCCCGACATCCGCATCGCCGTCGACGCCAACCAGCGGTGGGACGTCGCGGAGGCGATCGACTGGATGTCCCGACTCGCCCCCTACGACATCGCCTGGATCGAGGAGCCGACGAGCCCCGACGACATCCTCGGCCACGCGGCGATCGCGCGCGGCGTCGCCCCGATCCCGGTCGCGACCGGTGAGCACATGGCCAACCGCATCATGTTCAAGCAGTTCCTGCAGGCCGACGCCCTCCAGGTGCTCCAGATCGACTCGACGCGGGTCGCCGGCGTGAACGAGAACATCACGATCCTCCTCCTGGCCGCGAAGTTCGGTGTCCCGGTCTGCCCGCACGCCGGTGGCGTCGGGCTGTGCGAAGCGGTGCAGCACCTCTCGATGTTCGACTTCATCGCCGTGTCCGGGAGCGAGGATGGACGCATGATCGAATTCGTCGACCACCTGCACGAGCACTTCGTCGAGCCCGTCGAGATCGTCGCCGGCCGATACCGCGCGCCGCTCGCCCCCGGCGGCGGCTCGGAGATGCTCGCGACGTCGATCGCCGAGTTCACCTTCCGGGGCGCCGGTGCCTGACCTGCTCGTCCCGCGGCTCGCGTACGGCGCCGCCAACCTCGGCAACCTCTACCGCGAGCTCAGCGATGAGGAGGCCTGGGCGATCCTCGATGCGGCCTGGGAACACGGCGTCCGCTTCTACGACACGGCTCCGCACTACGGCCTCGGTCTCTCCGAGCGTCGGCTCGGCGCCTTCCTGCGGACGAAGCCGTGCGACGAGTACGTCCTGTCCACCAAGGTCGGCCGCCTCCTCGTGCCGAACCCCGAGGGGGCGGGTGCGCTCGACACCGACAACGACTTCGTCGTCCCGGCGACCTTGCGGCGTGAGTGGGACGCGAGTGAGTCGGGCGTGCGGCGCTCGCTCGACGAGTCCCTCGAACGACTCGGACTCGACCGCGTCGACGTGCTCTACCTCCACGACCCGGAACGCAACGATCCGGAGTCCGGGATATCCGAGGGGATCCCGGCGCTCGCCGCCCTCCGCGACGAAGGACTCGTCGGGGCGGTCGGGATCGGGTCGATGGACGTCGCCGCTCTGCTCGCCGCGGTACGCACGGGCTTGACCGATCTCATCATGATCGCCGGTCGGTACACGCTCGCCGAGCAACCGGCGGCCGAGGAGGTGCTGCCCGCCTGCCTGGAACACGGCGTCGGTGTGGTCGCCGCCTCGGTGTTCAACTCCGGCCTGCTGGCCCGCGCCGTCCCCGACCGCGACGGACGCTACGAGTACGGTGCCGTCCCGCCGGAGGTCTTCGACCGCGCCGTCGACATCGCCGAGATCTGCCGTCGGTTCGAGGTCGAACTGCCCGCGGCCGCCCTCCAGTTCCCGCTCCGCCACCCCGCCGTGCGGACGGTCGCGGTCGGCGCCTCGCGGCCGGAGCAGATGATCCAGAACGTGGAGCGCTTCGAGGCGCCGATCCCCGAGACCTTCTGGACGGAGCTGCGCACCAGAGGGCTGCTCGGCTGATGCGGACGATCGACGCGCACCTCCATCTGTGGAATCGCGCCGACGGGTATCACTGGCTCGCTTCGGCCGACGAGTCGCTTCGCGAGGACTTCACGCCGGAGCGTGCGGCCGCAGAGCTGCAAGCGGCCGGCGTCGATGCGGCGATCCTCGTCCAGGCCGACGACACGGAGCTCGACACGATGTCCATGCTCCACGCATCGGACACCTGCAGCTGGGTGGTCGGCGTCGTCGGCTGGGTACCGATCGACGATGCGAAGCGGGCCGAGGAACTGCTCGACCGTTGGGGAGTGCATCCACGATTCCGCGGCGTTCGTCAGCTGTTGCACGACGATCCCCGGGACGGCCTGCTCCTGGCAGCACCCGCGCGCCGGTTGGCGGCGGTCCTCGCGGACCGGGGGCTTCCGCTCGACCTCCCGAACGCCTTCCCTCGGCTGCTCCGTGACGCCACCGGACTCGCACGGCTGGAGGAGGGGCTGACGATCGTCGTCGACCACCTCGCGAAGCCGCCGCGCGACGATGAGGCCTTCGAACGATGGGCGACCGAGCTGGCCGCGGCGGCGGCGTCACCGAACGTGGTCGCCAAGGTGTCGGGCCTCAATCGATCCGGTCGGCCGTTCGTGGCGGCCGACGTGCGTCGGGCCTGGGACACCGCACTCGCCTGCTTCGGGCCCGAGCGGTTGATGCTCGGCGGCGACTGGCCGATGACCGTCACGAGCGGCGGGTACGGTGCGGTCTGGCACGAGCTGTCCGGTCTCGTCGACGAGTTGTCGCCGGCGGAACGCGATGCACTGCGTGGCGGGACGGCGACGCGCGTCTACCGGCTCGACCCCCGCGGGCCGGTCGGCGTCGACGGACTGACATGATCGGGCAGACGGATGGACACGGAACCATGACGAGGAGGTCACCATGCTGACAGGGATCGACCCGGTGCTGAGCGGCGAACTGCTGCTGCACCTGGACGCGATGGGACATTCGGACGCGGTGGTGATCGCCGACGCGCACTTCCCGGCCACCCGGCTCGGCGAACGCGTCGTCGTGCTGCCGACGCTGTCGACGCCGGAGGTCCTCCGAGCGGTGCGCACGGTGATCCCGCTCGACGACGAGCCCGTGCTCGACCTCATGACGAGTGCCGACGGCACGGTGCTCGACGTCCAGCGGGAACTCATCGCCGCCGCCGGCACAACCGCGGACGCCGTGCGCTTCGTCGACCGGTTCGCCTACTACGACGAGGCCGCCACGGCGTTCCTCATCATCCGCACGGGCGAGACCAGGAAGTACGGGAACGTCACCCTGCGGAAGGGGCTCGTGCTCCCGGGCGCCTGACCCGACCGTGGGCTGCGGTCGCTCACCAGCAGAGCGCGACGATCGCGGCACCGACGACGGCGTAGATCCCCGACAGGACCTGCCGACCGCGGGTGCGCGGTTCGACGGCTGTCTCGACCGTCGCCCCGTGCTCGTCGACGGTCCGCCTCGGCTTGGGTGCGTGCCAGGGGAGTGTGTTCCAGCGGAGTGCTGCGCCGGCGAGTCCGAAGCCGACGATCGCGACGGCGATGATCCACGCCCAGGACCAGACGCCGACCGGCGCGGCGAGGGCGCGGACGAGGGCGAGGATCACGATGCTGTCGACCGCGTCGACGACCAGTCGGTAGCGCTCGGTCGCCGCCCAGCGTCCCGTACTCCACGCGTGGACGACCTGGAGGGCGAGCACCCACGCGACGACGAGGGCGACGACGGCGGGGATCAGGATCTCGATCATCGTGCTGCTCCGATCTGCTCGAGGAGGGCGACGCCGGCCGCATCGACCGACTCCTGGGTCGCTGAGACGAGGACCACCGTGGTGCCGGTCGCCGGAACGACGCCGACGAAGGACGCGAAGCCGCCCGTGGCGCCGTTGTGCCACACGAGGTCCTCACCGTCGATCGCCTTCCGGTCGGTGATCCAGGCCCAGCCGATCTCGCGATCGCCGAACGCCGCTTGTGGGTCGAGCGCCTCGATGCCCGGCGCGCTGCCGTCGGCCAGTCGCTCCGCGAAGCGCGCGAGATCCTCTGTGTCCGAGCGGATGCCACCGGCGGGCCCGATCGCCGTACCGGTCCATGCGGCGGCCGTGCGTCCGCCGGCGGTCTCACCGAGGAGGTCGCGGTCGCCGAGCTCGGCCGCATCGCTCACGGGGCTGGTCGAGTCGAGCCCCATCGGACCGGTGATCCGTTCCTCGAGGAGGTCGGCGTAGCTGGTGCCGGCGGCCGAGCCGAGGGCTGCACCGAGGAGTTCGAAGCCGAGGTTGGAGTAGGTACCCTTCGGGGTGTCGAGGGATGCGGACCGCGCCTGCTCGAGCAGCTGGTCGAGGTCCTCGCCGTACGGGTTCGCCGTCGTCAGCGCGAACCACGTCGAGGAGAGGATCGTCGAGAGGTCGATCGGCAGCCGGGGCAGGCCGGAGGTGTGGGTGGCGAGCTGCGCGAGGGTGACGTCCGCCGCTGGCGCGTCGCCCAGTTCGAGGAGGTCACCGAGCCTGGTCTCCGGGGTGACCTCGCCGCGCTCGATCGCGTCGGCGAGCAACAGTCCCGTGAAGGCCTTGCTCACCGACCCGATCTCGAACCGGGTGTCCGGTTCGGCGCCGATCGTCGCGGTGCGGGTGCCGTCCGGGGTGACGACGACGGCCAGCAGGGCCTTGCGGTCGGGGCCGGCGAGCTCGCGGACGGTGGCCGCGAGTTCGGCGTCGCCGGTGGCCTCGGGGGGAAGCGTCGAGGGCCCTGGCCGGAAGGCGAGCCCGATCGCGAGGGCGACAGCGGTGCTGACGGCGGCGACGACCCAGACCCGTCTGGGTCGGGACGTGCTGCGTGGTGTGGCGGTCATGCGGGGTCCTTCCTGGGATCGGTGGTCATTCCATGGCGGCGACGGCGACGAGCAGCGGGACGAGTCGCATGGGCGGGACCGCGACCCGTCCGCGGCCGGCTGGTTGCAGCCAGCCGGCGGCCGTCAGGACGCGGACGTGGTGGTAGACCTGGCCGGTCGTCCCGATGCCGTCGAGTTCGCCGAGGTCCGAGAGTGCGGAGGTGCCGTTGGCGACGGCCAGGAGCAGCTGCAGTCGGACGGGCGAGCCGATGGCCGCGAGTCGCGATGCCGCCGTCGCGAGCGGACCGGAGCCTGCTGATTCCGCGGCGTCGGGGTCGTCGCCGAGCGCGAGGAGGTCGTCGGTCGCTCTGGCGTACTGCCACTGCACGGGTCCACCGCCGGTGACGACCGATCCGGTGAAGAGGACCGCCCCGTGCTCGAGCTCGGCCGTGCGCTGTTCGAGCCCGCGGAGCGCCCAGAAGGTGTCGTCGGCATCGCCCGCCACCGCTGCGGACGGAACGTCATCCGCTCGCTCGGTGGTCGTGTCGTCGTCGGCCGGTCGGGCGAACACGGCTGCTTCGAGACGCGCGAGACGTGCCTCGTGATCGCCGGGGTCGATGGTCGTCATGACCCAAGTGTACAAATGTCGTAATTACGAAATCAAGCTAGAAGGCCCGAGGGCCCGAGCGGTGGCGGCGCGTGTCACACCCGCGAGGCGAGCCGCCCCTGCTTCGCGTGCACCGGGATCAGCAGTCCGAGGCCGATGAGCAGCACGAGCACGATCCCGAGGATCCCCCAGAACTGCGCCCCACCGAGCGTGACGAACAGTGCGAAGGCGGTCGGTGCGAGGAAGGACACGGCACGGCCGGTCGTGGCGTAGAGGCCGAAGACCTCACCCTCGCGGCCTTCCGGGATGATGCGCGCCAGGAACGAGCGGCTCGCCGACTGGGCGGGGCCGACGAACAGGCACAGCATGAGCCCGAAGATCCAGAAGATCGTCGCGCCGCCCTCGTGGAGGAAGAACACGGCGCTTCCCGCGATGACGAGGCCGATGAGCGACGCGACGATGACGGGTTTCGGCCCCACCTTGTCGTCGAGCAGGCCGATCGTGATCGTCGCGATCCCGGCGACGACGTTGGCGGCGATCGCGAAGATGATCACCTCGCCGGGTGAGAAGCCGAAGGTCCCCGCGGCCAGGACGCCACCGAAGGTGAAGACACCGGCGAGCCCGTCGCGGAACACGGCGCTCGCGAGCAGGAAGTAGAGCGTCTGTCGGCTGTCGCGCCAGAGTTCCGCGATGCTCTTGGCAAGGACGCCGTAGGAGGCGAAGAACCCGACGTGCGGCCGGGCGACAGCCTGGGGTGCGTGGTACTCGGGCACCGCGAACAGCACGGGCAGGGCGAAGATCCCGAACCACGCCGCAGACACGAGCATCGCGACGCGGACGTCCATGCCGTCTTCGCCGGTGACGCCGAAGAGTCCGACCTCGGGGGAGATGAAGCCGAAGTAGACGATGAGCAGCAGCACGATGCCGCCGATGTACCCCATGCCCCAGCCGAGACCGGAGACCTTGCCGATGGAGGTGGGCGTCGACACCTGGGCGAGCATCGCGTTGTAGTTGACGCCGGCGAACTCGAACACGATGTTGCCGACCGCGAGGAGGACGAGGCCCAGCCAGAGGAAGTTCGGATCGGGGGCGACGAAGAAGAGGAGCGCGGTGATCGCGACGACGACGTAGGTGTTGAAGCCGAGCCAGAACTTCCGTCGACCGGCGGAGTCCGACCGCTGGCCGACGACCGGCGCGAGGATCGCGATCAGCAGCCCGGCGGCGGCGAGCGCCCACCCGAGCGACGCCGACACCGCGGCCTCCTCGCCGAAGGAGTCGCTCGTCAGATAGACGGTGAACACGAAGGTGGTGACGACGGCGTTGAACGACGCCGAGCCCCAGTCCCACAGGCTCCACGCGAAGATGCGACCCTTCCGGCCCGCCTGCGCCTTCACTGCGGCGACCTGCGAGGTGTCGAGGTCGACGGTGGCCGCTGCGGCGTCGGGGGTGACGAGCGGTGGTGGCGGGAAGTTGCGGGGCCGGGATCCGAGACGCGGGGCTTCGTCGCCGTGCCCGCCTGTCCGGCCGGTGTCGTCGGTGCCACCTGGGGGAGTCGTGCTCATGCACTGAGGCTAGTGCCGCGTGGTGAACGGGCGGTAGCGCGCGTCCCGTAGCGCGATGGCTGAAGGTTCGCTGGGACGCGGATCGTCGCCGGGAATAGCGTCGGGCGCCCCGCGTTGGACTTGAGCGTACGACACTCAAGTTTGAATCCAGGAGGTTCACGTGCCCGAAGACTTCACCCAGGGCGGCGCAGCAGCAGACGGCGGATCGTCGTCGTTCGACGACTTCCTCGCCCGATACCTCGAGGGCGAGCGGGCGCGTTCGGCGCGGACCATCGACCTCAGCCGCTTCCTCACCGCGCGGACGCAGGAGATCCTGCAGCGCGCCGGCCGGTTCGCGCTCGAGCGCGGCCAGAACGAGCTCGACGCGCTGCACATCCTGCGCGTCATCGTGAGCGAGGAGCCCGCGAAGGACGCCGTCGCGCGCCTCGGCGTCGACCCGAAGGTCATCGCCAAGGCCGCCGAGCAGCGCCTGCCGCAGGCGTCCTCGCCGAGCGTCAAGGACCCGGCCATCACGCCGTCGGCTCAGCGCGCGCTGTTCCACGCCTACCAGGTGGCCCGCGCCGCCGGATCGACGTACGTCGACCCCGAGCACCTCTTCTTCGCGCTCGTCATCAACCAGGACTCGCCCGCCGGTGAGGTCCTCGCCCGCGCCGGCGTCACGGCGGAGGCGTTGACCCAGGGCATGCGCCAGGCCGTCGGCGACCCCGGCGTCGCCACCGACGACCGGAGCGACGACGAGGCGGACGACGCCGACTCCGACACCCCCATGCTCGACCGCTTCGGCACGGACCTCACGGCCCTGGCCGCCGGCGGCTCGCTCGACCCCGTGATCGGCCGCGCCGACGAGATCGAGCAGACCATCGAGATCCTCTCCCGCCGCACGAAGAACAACCCCGTGCTCGTCGGCGAGGCCGGCGTCGGCAAGACCGCGGTCGTCGAGGGGCTCGCCCAGGCGATCGTCGACGGCGGCGTCCCGGAGCAGCTGCGCGGGAAGCGCGTCATCTCACTCGACCTGCCGGCCATGGTCGCCGGAACCCGGTACCGCGGCGACTTCGAGGAGCGCCTCACCGGCCTGCTCGACGAGATCGCGGCCAACCGCTCCGAGCTGATCGTCTTCATCGACGAGGTCCACACCGTCGTCGGCGCCGGAGGCTCCGGCGAGGGTGGCATGGACGCCGGCAACATGCTCAAGCCGCGTCTCGCGCGCGGTGAGCTGCACCTCATCGGTGCGACCACGCTCCGTGAGTACCGCGGGATCGAGAAGGACCCGGCACTCGAACGCCGCTTCCAGCCCGTGCGCGTCGGCGAGCCGTCGATCGAGGACGCCGTCCTCATCCTCGACGGTCTCCGCCCTGCCTACGAGGAGCACCACGACGTCCGCTTCACCGACGACGCCCTCCGCGCCGCCGTCGAGCTCTCGGCCCGCTACCTGCCCGACCGCGTCCTGCCCGACAAGGCCATCGACCTCGTCGACCAGGCCGGAGCCCGGCTGCGGTTGCGGCTCGGGAAGGCGGTCGACGTGAGCGCCCTCGTCGAGGAGCTCGCGACACTCGAGGCGTCGAAGAACGCGGCCGTGTCGGCCGAGCACTACGAGGAGGCCTCGCGCATCCGCGACGAGATCACCGCCGTGCAGGCGAAGCTCGACGCCGCCTCCAACGGACCCGGTGCCCGCACCGACCGCGACGCGGTCGTCGACGAGGCCCAGATCGCCGGCGTCGTGTCCCGCGCCACCGGCATCCCGGTCAGTCGGCTCACGGAGGGCGAGCGGGAACGTCTCGCCGGTCTCGAGGACGAACTGCACGCTCGCGTCGTCGGCCAGCACGACGCCGTGACCGCGGTGTCGAAGGCCGTCCGTCGCAATCGCACGGGCATGGGGGATGCGAACCGACCAGTCGGCAGCTTCCTGTTCCTCGGCCCCACCGGCGTCGGTAAGACGGAGCTCGCGAAGGCGCTCGCCGGATCCCTCTTCGCTGACGAGCACTCCGTGATCCGCTTCGACATGAGCGAGTTCGGCGAACGCCACACGGTGTCACGACTCGTCGGCGCCCCTCCCGGGTACGTCGGGTTCGACGAGGCGGGCCAGCTCACCGAGCGCGTGCGACGCAACCCGTACTCGATCGTGCTGTTCGACGAGATCGAGAAGGCGCACCCGGACGTGTTCAACCTGCTCCTGCAGGTGCTCGACGACGGTCGCCTGACCGACGGTCAGGGGCGGACGATCGACTTCCGCAACACGGTCGTCGTCATGACGTCGAACCTCGGCTCCGAGTTCCTGGCCTCCCGGTCCGGTGCGATGGGCTTCGTGGCCGGCGGCGCCGACGACCCGACGGGCTTCGGCTCCGAGGAGGCGCTGCGCACCCGGGTCATGGGCAAGCTGCGCGAGGCGATGCGTCCGGAGTTCCTCAACCGCATCGATGAGATCGTCCTCTTCCGCAAGCTCGACCAGCAGCAGCTGCAGGAGATCGTCGGGCTGATGCTCGGCCGCACGACCGAACGGTTGGCCGCGCGCGGTGCGTCACTCGAGACGACGCCCGAGGCGCTCGCGCTCCTCGCGGAGCTCGGCTACGAGCCGGAGTACGGCGCGCGCCCCCTGCGTCGCCTCATCCAGCGTGAGGTCGACGACCGCATCGCCGAGCTCGTCGTGAGTGGTGGGGTCGGCGACGGCTCGACCGTGCACGTCGACGCGGTCGGCGGGAAGATCGTCGTCACCGAGCATGCTGCGGTGCTGGTGGACGCCGCGTAGGCACTACCCCTTCGACAGGCTCAGGGTCCGGGATCCGTTCCGGACCCTGAGCCTGTCGTCGCTCGCGGACCGTTCCCCGTCCTGGTTCCTGAGCTTGTCGAAGGGCACCTGGGTCGCGGTCACCCTGGCCATCCGCTGGGAGTTGAGCCAGGCGGACTCAACTTTCTTGACGTCGAAACCGGGCCTCGGTAGCATTGAGTCATCGGGGCTCAAGTCTCGACGTCACACCAGCATCACCCCATCAACCAGCTCGGTGCCGAGCTCGTCGAGTCGGCCGGACGCCATCCGCATGCCGCCCGAGTCGACGAGTTCCGAACCGGCAGTCAACACAAGGAGAACCAACACATGGCACGTGCAGTAGGCATCGACCTCGGTACCACCAACTCGGTGGTCGCCGTCCTCGAAGGTGGAGAACCCACCGTCATCGCCAACGCCGAGGGCTTCCGCACCACCCCCTCCGTCGTCGCATTCACCAAGGATGGCGAGGTGCTCGTCGGCGAGACCGCGAAGCGCCAGGCCGTCACCAACGTCGACCGCACCATCGCGAGCGTCAAGCGCCACATGGGCACCGACTGGAAGTTCGACGTCGACGGCAAGAAGTACACGCCGCAGGAGCTGTCCGCCCGCATCCTCGCGAAGCTGAAGCGCGACGCCGAGCAGTACCTGGGCGACACCGTGACCGACGCGGTCATCACCGTCCCCGCCTACTTCAACGACGCCGAGCGTCAGGCCACGAAGGAGGCCGGTGAGGTCGCAGGCCTCAACGTGCTCCGCATCATCAACGAGCCGACCGCCGCAGCCCTCGCCTACGGCCTCGACCGCGGCAAGGAGGACGAGCTCATCCTCGTCTTCGACCTCGGTGGCGGTACCTTCGACGTCTCGCTGCTCGAAGTGGGCAAGGACGACGACTTCTCCACCATCCAGGTCCGCTCCACCTCGGGCGACAACCGCCTCGGTGGAGACGACTGGGACCAGCGCGTCGTCGACTACCTGATCAAGCGCTTCAAGGACTCGACCGGTGTCGACGTCTCGGGCGACAAGATCGCGAAGCAGCGCCTCAAGGAAGCCGCCGAGCAGGCGAAGAAGGAGCTCAGCTCCTCGATGTCGACCTCGATCCAGCTCCCGTACCTCTCCCTCACGGAGAACGGCCCGGCCAACCTCGACGAGACGCTCTCCCGCGCCAAGTTCGAGGAGCTCACGCAGGACCTCCTCGAGCGCACCCGCAAGCCGTTCAACGACGTCATCGCCGAGGCCGGCGTGAAGGTCTCCGACATCGCGCACGTCGTGCTCGTCGGTGGATCGACCCGTATGCCCGCCGTCGCGGAGCTCGTCAAGAAGCTCACCGGTGGTCAGGAGCCCAACAAGGGCGTCAACCCTGACGAGGTCGTCGCCGTCGGCGCAGCCCTCCAGGCCGGCGTGCTGAAGGGTGAGCGCAAGGATGTGCTGCTCATCGACGTCACCCCCCTGTCGCTCGGTATCGAGACCAAGGGTGGCATCATGACGAAGCTCATCGAGCGCAACACCGCGATCCCCACGAAGCGGAGCGAGACCTTCACCACGGCCGACGACAACCAGCCGTCCGTCGCCATCCAGGTCTTCCAGGGTGAGCGCGAGTTCACCCGCGACAACAAGAACCTCGGCACCTTCGAGCTGACCGGCATCGCGCCGGCTCCGCGCGGTGTGCCGCAGGTCGAGGTCACCTTCGACATCGACGCCAACGGCATCGTGCACGTGTCCGCCAAGGACAAGGGCACCGGCAAGGAGCAGTCGATGACCATCACCGGTGGCTCGTCCCTCGGCAAGGAGGACATCGAGCGCATGGTCCGCGAGGCCGAGGAGCACGCTGCGGACGACAAGGCCCGCCGCGAGCAGGCCGAGGTCCGCAATAGCGCCGAGCAGCTCGCCTACTCGATCGACAAGCTCATCAAGGAGAACGACGACAAGCTGCCCGAGGACGTCAAGACCGACGTCCAGGCCGATGTCGACGCCCTGAAGAGCGCGCTCGCCGGTGAGGACGAGGACGCGGTGAAGACCGCGTTCGACAAGCTCAACGAGAGCCAGGTCAAGCTCGGCGAGGCGATCTACGCCCAGGCGCAGGCCTCCGAGTCCGCCGCAGGAACCGAGGCCCCGGCTGAGGAGGCGACCTCCGATGAGGACGTCGTCGACGCCGAGGTCGTCGAGGACGAAGACGACAAGGACAAGAAGTAACCATGACTGACGAGAACCAGAACCAGAACCAGGACGATCCCATCATCCGCGACAAGCGGCGGATCGACCCGGAGACCGGCGAGGTTCGTCAGCCTGGCACCGAGGGGGCTGACGCCGACGCGTCGGCCCCCTCGGGCGCACCTGCCGAATCCGCCGACGCCGACGCACCGGCCGCCGACGACGAGCTGACCGTCGAGGACATCCTCAACGCGGCTCCCGAGGAGCCCGTGCAGGGCGGCGACCTCTCCCCGGCCGAGCAGCTCGCTGCAGAACGCCTCGGCGACCTGCAGCGCGTCACGGCCGAGTACGCGAACTACCGGAAGCGCACCGAGGCCGGCCGCGAGGTGGAGCGCGAGCGCACCACCGGCGAGGTCGCCAAGGTCCTGCTCCCGGTGCTCGACGACCTCGACCGCGCTGACAAGCACGGCGACCTCGAGGGCGACGCCCCCTTCACGCAGATCGCGGCCAAGCTCCGCGGCGCTGCCGAGAAGCTCGGGCTGAAGCCGTTCGGGGCGGTCGGCGAGACCTTCGACCCCAACGTGCACGAGGCCATCTTCCAGCAGCCCACGCCGGGCGCCGAGGGCGAGACCGTCCTCGACGTCGTGGAGACCGGGTACCACCTGGGCTCCACCCTGCTGCGCGCCGCGAAGGTGGTCGTCGCGGTCCCGGCGAGCTAGCCATGGCGAGTCAGGACTGGTTCGACAAGGACTTCTACAAGGTCCTCGGCGTCAAGAAGGACGTGACGCCGGCGGAACTGAAGAAGGTCTACCGGAAGCTCGCCCGGCAGTACCACCCGGACTCCAACCCGGGTGATGCGAAGGCCGAGGCGAAGTTCAAGGAGATCAGCGAGGCCCACTCGGTCCTCGGCGACCCCGAGCAGCGCAAGGAGTACGACGCCGTTCGCGCCATGGGCGGTGGAGCACGCTTCACCGCCCCGGGTGCCGGCGGCGGCCAGGGCGGCTTCGAGGACGTCTTCGGGACGATGTTCGGTGGGGGCGGTGGTGGTGGCGGTCGCCAGAGCTACAGCTACCAGCAGGCTCCTCCCGGATACGAGGACATCCTCGGCGGCATGTTCGGCCAGGGTGGCTTCGGCCAGACTTCCGGTGGCTTCCGCGGCTACGGCGGACCCACGCCGGGCCGCGACATCACCGCGCACACGACGATCGACTTCATCACGGCCACGCAGGGCGACACCATCTCCCTGCAGACCTCCGAGGGACGCACCATCAAGGTGAAGATCCCGGCGGGTGTGTCGGATGGACAGAAGATCCGCCTGCGCGGCAAGGGGCAGCCGAGTCCGGACGGCGGCGAACCCGGCGATATCGTGGTCACCGTGAGTGTCCGCAAGCATCCCGTGTTCGAACGCGACGGCCTGAACCTCCGCGTCACCGTGCCGGTCACCTTCGTGGAGGCCGCGCTCGGCGCCACGATCGAGGTTCCGACGCTCGGCGGCGACCCCGTCAAGCTGCGCGTCGCCCCCGGTACGCCGAGCGGCCGCGTCCTCCGCGTCAAGGGCCGCGGTGTCGCGACGACGAAGGGCACCGGCGACCTCTTGGCCGTCGTGCAGATCGTCGTCCCGGCCCATCTCGGCGGCGAGGCCAAGGAAGCACTCGAACGGTTCCACGAGCTGGAGCCGAAGGACAACCCCCGCGACGAGCTCATCGCCAGGGCTCGGGGCTAGTAGCCAACAGCACACGGAAGGGCAGGGAACATGGACGAGCATTCGCCGGTCTTCGCGATCGCGATGGCTGCCGAGCTCGCCGGCATGCACCCGCAGACCCTTCGGCAGTACGACCGGCTCGGGCTCGTGTCGCCGACGCGGACCGCGGGGAAGTCACGCAGGTACTCGATGCGCGACATCGCCCAGCTCCGTGAGGTGTCGAGGCTCAGTGCCGAGGGCGTCAGCCTCGAGGGCATCTCCCGCATCCTGACCCTGGAGAACGAGGTCAGCTCGCTCCAGGGTCGGGTGCGGGAGCTCGAGCACGCGCTCGCCAACGCCCTGCTGCGAACCCCGGGCAACCGGGTGTTCGCCGCCGGCATGGAGGGGAGCGTCGTCCCGATGCGGAGCGGTACCCGCACCCGCCGCCGGACCGAGGTCGTCGTCTGGCGGCCGTCGCTCTCCGAGTAGCCGACGAAAGCGCCCTCGTGGTCGTCATCCCGCGCGGATGACGACCACGAGTGCGCTTTCGTGTGGGTGCTGTTTAGGGGACCCGGAGTTCGTGAATCGGATCGCGTTGGCTCGCGACAATCGCAGGGACGAGGGCTGACACCACAGTCGTCGACCACGCGACAACTCCGAGCGCGATGCAGAATTCGACGCCGGGGAGTGGGTCTCCGGAGAGCAGCAGAGAGCCCGTTGCGGCGGCGAGTCCGCAAGCAACGCCCGTTGCCGCGAGCGCGCCGGTCTGTGTCAGTAGCAATTCCACGATCAGCTGCCTGCTGGCGCCGAGCGCGCGCCTCCGGCCGAAGTCCTTCCTCCGCATCATCACGAGGCCGAACAGAATGAGGGCGACCGCGACACCGTTGAGACCGAGGAGGCCGAGTACGAGGCCTCGAGAGTAAGTATTCAGCTGACCTTCGACGAGCTCCTTCATCGCCGTCAGGCTGGTACTGGTCTGCACGACGATCCTGGAGGGATCGTGTGAGCCGACAACCGTTCTCGCGAACTCGGCAATGACGGGCACAAGCGCTGCGCTCGAGGCGATCACGACCAGGACAGCCACAGGCTCTGGTTGCGCAGGAACATCGTGTGGCACGACTGCGAGAGGTTCGAACGCCGTCAGAAACCCGGGTGTCCACATTCTTCCTCCGACGCCGAGCACTTTCCCGTCCGAGGTTATGACCGCTCCAGCGATGTCCGGCAGACCGAACTGTTCGAGCGCCGCGGACGAAGCGAACACGACATCGGAAGGACTGGTCGCCGGCCCCAGACCGAGGACGTCCAGGTTCGTGGAATGGAGATGCCTGACGGGTACGCGCGTGCCTTCTGGATTGCGTGTGTTCCGTGCGTCCTCAGCCGTCGAGAACGCCCCGGCCCACTCGATGCCATCCGTACCCTGCAACCGGACAAGGACATCGCTGGGTGGGTGACCAACTTAGCGGTATCTATGTAATACTTCAACAGCTGACATTTACCAAGCTGATCGTCAGAATGCGGTCGGGACGGAGTCGTCATATGTTGAAGAGAGTGGCTTGTGCCATCGGGGCGGCAGTGATGCTGGTGGTGATCGTCGGTTGTGCACCTGCCGGTGACCAACCCTCCACGACACCCACGCAGGAAGGGTTGTCGCTGTCTCCGCGCGCGGACCAGGCGTATCGCTGCCTCGTCGACAAAGGCTGGCCGGTGACCATCAGTTGGGACGGCGGAGTCGACATCACCAGTGATGACGTCCCCGCGGGGCAGGAGGAGCGATACGACCAGGACGCCGAGGCATGTTGGGCGCCACTCGAGGAGATGACCCGAGACCTGTCCCAAGAGGGGATCGAAGAGCTGTACGAGGAGGAACTCGCGACGCGGGAGTGCCTCATCGCCGAGGGCTACCAGGTGGATGATCCACCGTCGAAGCAGCGATTCCTCGATTCCTATCCAGACGAACGGTGGATGGCCTACGGAGCATCCGACGTCACTCGGGCAATGGCCGATGAGGAGTCCTGGCGCGCCATCAACGAAACGTGCCGGCAACCCTCCTGGACCATCGGATTCTGAGCGAACCTGCGAATCCACAGCGTCGTCAGCGGGTTACACGGTGACGAGTATGAACGACGAGTGAGAGCGACCACGGCCGCGTAGGGTTGGGGCATGAGCGCGCAGCCCGTGGTGACGAAGCCGGACCCGGCGCAGACCGCACCCGCGACGGCCCGGAGGCGGCGCGGCGCCCGGCTGACCGGACTGACCGCCTACCCGCTCATGTACTTCGGCGTCATCGCGGGCGTGCTTCCGCTGCTGACGCTCGTCGTGATCGGCGCCCCCATCCTCGTCGGCGTCCTGCTCGGTGCGGGCGAGGCCGAATGGGTCGACGGCTTCTCGCGTGTGTTCGGCTTCATCCTGCTCTTCCTGACACCGCCGTTCGGCGCCTGGGTGTGGGGGTACGTCGCGCTCGGGGTCGTCGCCTTCCTCGGCGGCATCGGCCTCAGCCTGCGGATCCTGCGGCGTCACGGCGTGCGTCGCGCAGGAGCCGTCACGCACTGGGGCATGTGGGCCACCGTTCCGCTGCAGCTCATCTTCGCGGTCATCAGCCTCGTGATCGTGTTCGGTGCGATCGCGTCCGTCCGCGCCGAGGACGCCAGCGGCCTCGAGACCGTCCGCGCTTTCGGCCAGGGCGTCGCGATCGCCACGGTCGTCAACCTCCTCGTCTCCGCCGGGCTCGGCGTCCTCGTCTTCCCGGCCGTCCTCCGAGCCGTGAAGGCGGAGAAGCCGGCTCGGCGCGCCCGCCGTCGGTGACGCCGTTCCTCGTATCGCGCGGCCGGTTACGCTGATGGGATGCCCGAGTTCTCCTTCGACGCGCTGCGCCGGTTCCCCGATCACGAGGCACCCAACCTCTTCGCCGTCGACGCGACCGACCGGCTCCTGCTCGACGAAGCGGCCGCTGCCCTCGCCGGGCGGGTGCCGACGCCCGGCGAGATCGTCGTGGTCGGCGACGCCTACGGGGCGCTGACCCTCGGCGCCATCGCGCTCCTGGGGGCGACCGACGTCCGGGTCCACCAGGACGCCGCCGTCGGTGAACACGCCCTCGCGGCCAACGCCGAACGGCTCGGCGTCGACGGTGGCTTCCGTAACCTGCCGCTCGGCGAGGAGCTGTTCACGGGCGCATCACTCGTCCTCCTCCAACTCCCGAAGCACCTCGAAGCCCTGCATGAGATCGCCGCCGCCGTGGCCCGCTGGGGCGCCGTCGACGTCCGTCTCCTGGCCGGTGGCCGGGTGAAGCACCTCACGCCCGCGATGAACGAGGTCCTCGGTCGGAGCTTCGCGACCGTCACCGCGAGCCTCGCCCGGCAGAAGTCCCGAGTGCTCCGTGCGAGCGATCCGGTGACCGCCGCCGTCGAGGGAGCGCGTGACGAGGCCGACACCACGGCGTCGACCGCGCTGCGCACCGAGCACCATGCCGACATCGGCCTGACCATCGCCGCCGCCGGCGCAGCGTTCGCCGGCACGAAGCTCGACATCGGCACCCGCTTCCTGCTGGAGGCGCTACCGGAGATCGCGCCCGACGCCCGGACGGCCATCGACCTCGGCTGCGGCACCGGCGTCCTCGCGGTGTCGCTCGCCATCGCCCGGCCCGAGCTCGCGGTCATCGCGACCGATCAGTCCGCTGCAGCCGTCGCCTCGACCACCGCGACCATCGCCGCCAACGACGACGCCGACCGCCGGCTGGCCGAGCGCATCACGGTGCTCCGCGACGACGGCCTGTCGATGCAGCCGGACGCGTCAGCCGACCTCATCGTCCTGAACCCGCCCTTCCACAGCGGGACCACCGTCCACACGGGCGTCGCCCACGACCTGTTCGCCGAGGCCGCGCGCGTCCTGCAGCCGGGCGGCACCCTCGCCGTCGTGTGGAACTCGCACCTCGGCTACCGGGCTGCCCTCGAGCGGCTCGTCGGTCCGACGACGCAGTTCGCGCGCAACCAGAAGTTCACGGTGACGGTCTCGCGCCCCCGGGCCGCCGTCGAGCCGCGTCCGTAACTCCTGCTGCTTGGACCGTCCCGGGGGCACCGGCCGCTCGGACACCGGCGTCCTCGACGGTCCGGGCGGGCGTTGCAGGAGTCGTGACCGTCAGGCGGCGTTCCAGAGGCGCTCGATGCGCTCGCGGAGCGCAGTCTCCTCCGGGGACTCGTCGGCGTACTCGGAAGCGTCGATGGTGATGGTGTCCGCGGCGTCGAACCACCAGGTCCCCCGCTCACCCTCGACCTCGATGCTGGTCCACGTTCCCGGAGCGACGCTCGCCTTGACCAGGCCGATCGCCGCCCCGAGCGTCGTGTCGTCGCCCGCGTGGAATTCGACGTGCAGGCGACCGATACTGCTCTCGACGGACGCCAGCGAGCCCATGGCGGTCAACCGCTCGACCAGGCCGAACAGCACGGTCGCGTCCCCGCGAGCGCCACGCACGGAGAACGTTCCAGGGGAACCGCTCACGACGGGGCCGTCGATGCCGAGCGACTCGACGATTGACGCCTCGGGCAGGGCGTCGAGGACGTCGAGGGCGGTGCGCCCGGCGCCCGGACCCGCGACGGTGAGCCTGACGCTGTCACTCGACGCCGCGATCGCGGTCACGCCGGGCACCGCGCCGAGCGCCTGGACGACCGGCAGCATGTCCGCCGACTGGACGCCGTCATCCCAGGTGACGATACCGCCCTGGACCTCCACTGCGACGTCCGCCGGAACCGCACTCGTCGCCACCGCGGTCGCGGCGGCCACGTCGTCGACGCTCGAGACGCGGAGGTCGATCGTGGCCGGGGTCAGCGCGGCGCCGATGACCTCGAACCGTCCGGCGACGGCCAGGTAGGCGGCACGGGTCGTACCGGGGTCGCCGCCGACCGTCGCGTCGTCGTCGACGCCTGAGGAGATGGAGAACCGCGCGTCCCCGTCCCAGTTGAGGAAGCCGGGGGCCGCATCGTCGGTATCGTCCTCGTCGGGTTCGGCCGGGTCGACACCGTCGTCGCTGCGGCCGCTGACGACCGCGGCGGCGTAGGCGGGCGTCGCGTCGGCGGTCGCCCTGGCCAGGTCGTAAGCGTCGAGGAAGTCCTCTCCGGGACGCGCCACGAGGGAGAGCGAGGACGCACGTGCACCGTCGGTTCCAGCGGAGGCGAGCTGCAGCTCACCGCCCGGCACGCCCTCGTCCTCGAGTGACGCGAGCAGCTCCAGCTGGGTCGCGTTGTCGGCTCGTCGGTCGAGGACGGACAGGGTGAACCCACGGACGGTGAGGTCGACGCCCTCCCACGTCGCTCCGCCGCTCCGTTTCGCCTGCTCGTTCAGGAACCCGCCGATGCGGTCCACGATCGCGCTCAGCCGATCGTCGGTGACGTCGTCGTCCATGAGCACCGACGCCGATGCCGTGCCGCTCCACGGCAGGGTGTTGCTCCCGGTCGTGTCGACATCGGCCACCTCCGGGACGCCGTCCAGGAGGTGCTCGGAGTCCCGCCCGGCGGCGGAAGTCGCGTTCACGTCGCCACAGCCCGAGAGGCCGAGGACGGCTGCCATGGCGAGCAACGCCGTGGCGGCGGTCCGGAGCGTGCGGTTCTGCGGCATGGATCCACCCTAGGAGCTGCCCGTCGAAGCCCACGTCGGGGCGGTCCCGACGTCTCAGGTCCGGCGCGGCGTGTGCCCGTATGCTGGCCCGATGTCCGAGCCGCCCACCCCCGCAGACGGAGCGGGTCGCGACGGACGTCGGGTGGACCAGCACGAACTGACCGCGGTCGAGCGCTGGATCGACGACCGGGCCAACCGTCTCCTTCGCGACGCCCCCGACGGCGGTGCACGGGCGAAGGCCGTCGAGTTCCTCGTCTTCGGGGCGAAACAGGCGTGGGCGTGCATCTTCGGCGCAGCGATGCTCGCGGTCATCGTCGCCGCCCGCCTCTGGTACCCGGACGACGTCTGGCTCGCCCGGAACGATGCGCTCGTCATCGCTGCGATCGTCATCCAGGTGGTCATGATCGTCACCAGGCTCGAGACGGGCCGCGAGCTCTGGGTGATCGTCCTGTTCCACGTCGTCGGGACGGGCATGGAGCTGTTCAAGACCGGGGTGGGGTCGTGGGAGTACGACGGCGGCGGGGTCCTGCACCTCGGCTCCGTGCCCTTGTACACCGGGTTCATGTACGCGGCCGTCGGGTCGTACATGGTCCGGGTGTACCGGCTCTTCGACCTCCGGTTCGACCGCTATCCACGGGTGTGGCTCACGACGATCATCGCGGCCGGCATCTACGTGAACTTCTTCAGCCAGCACTTCATCGTCGATCTGCGATGGGTGCTGCTCGCGGCCGTCCTCCTCGTGTTCGCACGGACGATGATGCACTTCCGCGTGTTCCGTCGGACGCACCGCATGCCCGTCCTGGTGGCGTTCCTGCTCGTGGCCTGCTTCATCTGGATCGCCGAGAACATCGGGACGATCACGGGCGCCTGGCTGTACCCGAATCAGGAGGACGGCTGGCAGCTCGTCCCGCTCACCAAGCTGGTGTCGTGGTTCCTCCTCATGATGATCTCGGTGGTGATGGTCACCTGGGTGTACCCGCCCAAGCGGCCCGATCGACTCCCGACCTGAGTCGCCTACTGTCAACAGTTGCTGAAGGCGGTGCGCTCACCGGGTAGGGTTCGGGAGTGAGCGACCCGATCCCGGTGATCGCTCGTCCCCTTCCGGAGAGCAGCCATGGCCCAGCGTCAGCCCCAGGACCCACGCTTCCGTGATCGTGGCGGCGCTCGGCCAGCCTCCACGCAGCCGGGCCAGGCTCGGCCCGCCCCGGCTCGACCTGCCGCCGCTCCACGGCCCGCACCACCGACCGTCGGCATCGCAGTCCCGGCCGCGGCAGCCGCACCGCTGCCGCGGACCAACCACCTCTTCGCAGGTGCGCAGTTCGCGTTCATCGCCTCGATCCTGATGCTCGGGCTGTACATCGGCCTGACCTCGACGTGGACCCTGCTGGAGCCCGACTTCCTCATCGGGCTGTCCCTGACCGCTGCGGCCACGTCCCTGCTCTTCGCCGTGCCGCCGTCAGGCAAGCTCCGTGGCCTGCTCGTGCTCGTTCCGACCATCGACATCCTCGCCGTCGGGTTCTTCCGCGACACCCTGCCGAACCTGCCGACGTCGGGTCTCCTCATCGTGATCCCGGTGCTCTGGCTCGCGGGTGGGTTCGGGGTCTCGGCACTGCCCGTGCCGGTGTTCGGAGCGATCTTCGTCTCACTGGTGCCGGTCGCGCGCGCCGGAGCGTGGCCGACGACGCCTGGCGGGTGGGGTGCGATCTGCATCCTGCCGGCCCTGGTCCTCATCATGACCGTCACCGTGCACCTGGCCGCGCATCAGCTCCGCGCCCACGAAGGCCGGGCGCGCATCGCGCTCGCCGCGGCGACGGAATCGGCGGCCGTCGCGACGACGGTCTCGGAATCCGTCGACGCCGCCGTCGCCTTCTTCCGGCCCGACGGCACGGTGGCGCTCCGGAATGAGGCCACGTACGAGCAGGCCCGACTGGCGGGGTTCGACCCCAAGACCCGCGCCGGCGTCCACGTCTACGGACCGGACCGGAAGACCCGGCTGCGGCCCGACGAGCAGGTCATCAACCGGGCGCTGCGCGGAGAGAGCTTCCGCGGCGATCTGTACTGGGTGGGGGAGCCGGGCGACCAGCGCGCCATCATCGGGAACGCGCGACAGGTGCACACCGACGACGGCACGTTCGTCGGCACCATCACCGTCGGTCACGACGTGACCGACCTCGCGAACGCGGTGGCGCTGCGGGAAGCGTTCCTCATCGACGTGTCCCACGAACTCCGCACCCCGTTGACGTCGATCATCGGCTACCTCGACCTCCTCACCGAGGGGCATGACCTTCGGCAGCTCGGGCTCGAGCGCGAGGTCTCGACGATCCAGCGCAACGCGGAGCAGTTGTACGCGATCATCGGCGACCTGCTCGCTGCGGGCGACGCCGAGATGCGGGTGCGGATCGCCCTCACCGACGTCGCCGACATCGCCCGGCAGAGCGTGGGAGCGATCCTGCCGCAGGCGTCGGAGGCCGGTGTCGTCGTCCGAGCCGAGGTCCCGCCGCATGTGGAACTGGAGGGCGACGGTGGCCGGCTCCGCCAGGTCCTCGACAACCTGCTGTCGAACGCGGTGAAGTACACCCCGCGAGGTGGGCGCGTCGTCGTGACCGTCGCAGTGGACGGCGAGACCTGCACCGTGAACGTCGCGGACACCGGCATCGGCATCTCACCGGACGACCAGCGGCAGCTCTTCGACCGCTTCTTCCGGGCCAGGGAGGTCCGCGACGACGCGCGGCCCGGCGTCGGCCTCGGGCTGTCGATCGTGAAGTCCATCACCGAGGCGCATCATGGCTGGATCACCGTGTCCAGCCGCCCGGGCCGCGGCTCCACCTTCACCGTGACCTTGCCGCTCCGCCAGCCGCGCGCCGGCGCACCGTCCGCTTCCTGAGTCGGACCCCGGCAGGGAGGCGCTGCGGCACGCATCGTGGGAGGCTTGGAGGATGGCGCAGATCCTCGACCAGCCGATCGTCGACGAGGCGACCCTCACCATGCAACCGTGGGTCACCATCGTGTGGAACGACCCGGTGAACCTCATGTCCTACGTCTCACTCGTATTCCGCAGCTACTTCGGCTACACCCACGAGGAGGCGGAGCGACTCATGCTCGCCGTGCACCACGAGGGCCGTGCGGTCGTCGCGACCGGCAACCGCGAGGAGATGGAGCGCCACGTCGAGGCGATGCACGGGTACGGGCTCTGGGCCTCGCTCGCGAAGGCCGACGCATGAGCGCCTTCGTCCGTCCGCCCGTCGGACCCGTCGTGCTCCGTCTCGACGAGCAGGAGACCTCGATCCTCGAACAGTTGGCGAGCCAGCTCGTCGACATGCTCGAGGACGCGACGCGCGCCGGGCTGGCGACCGCCGTGGAGCTCGACCCCGCCATGGCGAGACTGGTGCCGGAGGGGTACCGCGACGACCCCGAGGCCGCCGCGGAGTTCCGACGCTTCACCGCCGACGACCTCGTCGGCGGCAAGGTGACCGCGGCGCGGACCGTCCTGGCGGCGCTCACCGCCGACGCGTCCGACGCGGCTCAGCCGACGGACGTCCCTGTCGGGCACGAGGACGGTGCAGCCGTGACCCTCGAGGGCGAGACGGCCTGGACCTGGCTGCGGTTCCTCAACGACACCCGGCTCACCATCGCGGCTCGACTCGGCATCGAGGAGGACGACGCGGAGCCGTTCGACCCGTCTCCGACGAGCTCGGACGACGAGCAGGATCCGCAGCTCATGATGGCGATCTACGCCTGGCTCGGGTACCTGCAGGAGTCGATCGTCGCCGTCCTCGACGAAGCCTGAGTCGCGGCGCCGGACACCTGCGACCCCGGTGCCACGGGTAGCCTTGGTGACCATGCACATCCTCGTCTTCAGCGACCAGCACCCCGAGTCGTCCGGCGGGGCCCAGGTCTCGATCCGGCTGCAGCGGCGCTTCCTGGAGGCCGCGGGGCACACCGTCACGGTGTGCTCGCCGCGGATGCACCAGGAGCACGACGACGACCCGCACTATCTCGACACTCCCTCGATCCCCATCACGCTCGACCGCGAGTACTCGATGACCGTGCCCGGCCGGCTCACCGACCGCTGGCTCGACGCACGCCTGGCCGAGCTACCCCCGGTCGACGTCGTCCACGTGCAGGCCGACTTCTGGCAGGCGCTCACGGCCTACCGCTACGCCGAACGGCACGGGATCCCGGCCCTCCACACGATGCACAACCGCATGGACGTCGGTATCGAGCAGACCATGCCGGCGCCGGGCCTCGTCGTCGGAGCCCTGTCGTGGTGGCAGCGCCGGGTCCTCCGGCCGCGGCTCTCGACCTTGCCGACCGGCGTCTGGTCCTACCTGCAGGAGTTCGCCAAGCGTGCGGCCGTCGTCATCGCGCCGTCGCACCACTTCGCGCGCGTCCTCCGCGAGCAGGGCGTGACCGCCCACGCCGAGGTCCTGTCGACGGGCGTCGACGACGCGGTGCTCGACGAGATCCTCGACGAACGCGCGACCACGCTCCACGTGCCGCACCGGCTGCCGTCGTTCGTGTGGATCGGCCGCTTCAGCCAGGAGAAGCGGCTCATGGAGTTCCTCGAGGCGGTCCGGCTCGCGGACGTCGACGCGGTGTTCCGCCTGTACGGGGCCGGACTCCTGCTCGCGAAGGCCCAGGCGTTCGTCGCACAACACGACCTCGCCGACCACGTCGTCTTCGCCGGTCGTGTCTCGTACCCCGACTCGCTGCGCGCGATCACCGACGCCGACGCCCTCGTGCAGACGTCGATCGGGTTCGAGACGCAGGGCATGACCGTGTTCGAGGCGGCCGCACTCGGCACACCGTCGATCATCAGCGACCCGAACATCGCGGCGGAGCTCCCGGCCGACTCGATGTGGCAGCCGACGGACGGTGGGGTCGAGGCGCTCGCCGAAGCGATCCGCCGCGCCGTCGCCGACATCGAGGCGGGAACCGCACCGGTCGTCGCACCGGGCCTCGCCCGCACCCTGCGCCAGTCGACGCAGACCACCCGCCTCATCAGTCTGTACGAGGCAGCCCTGGCGCCGGAGGCCGCGCGCTAGCATCGGCTCATGCGCAGGACATCGAAGCAGCACCCCGGACCGGATGGCGGCGAACGCGTCCTGATCCTGTCGGCCGGGGTCGGGTCCGGACACAACAGCGCCGCCGCCGCCGTGGAACAGGCGTGTGCCGGGCGTCCCGACGTCACCGAGGTCGAGGTGCTGGACGTCCTGCAGGCGAGCACCTCCCTGTACTGCGACGTCCTCGGCAAGGGGTACTTCGTGCTCGTCGAGGAGACGCCCTGGCTCGTGGAGTGGGGCTACGACCTCAGCGACGCACCGTTCCGTCGTCGCGGCCCGCTCGACCCCTGGACGCGGGCGAACGCGATGCCGGTGGTCAGCGCGATCAAACGCTTCAGACCCACGGCGATCATCTGCACCCACTTCCTCCCGGCCCAGTTGCTGGCCTCCCTCATCCTCCGCGGCGCCGTCGACGCCAGGACCGCGATCGTCACCACGGACTACGACTTCCAGGGGCTGTGGTTGACGAGCGCCTTCCACGCGCTCTTCCTCGCCCGGGAGGAGGGGCGGGTCCAGCTGACGGCCCTCGGTCTCCCGCCCGACCGCGTCGTGGCTTCGGGGATCCCCATCGCCGCCCAGCCGAGCACCCCGGCCGAGCGCGACCCGGCAGCACCGCCCATGTTGCTCATCTCGGCCGGTGCGTCCGGCGGTGACTACGCGCTCGCGGTCGTCCGACAGACGCTGCACCTGCGGTCGCCGTTCACCGCGACGATCGTGTGCGGGCGGAACGAGGCACTGCGGCGGAGCGTCGAGGACCTCATCGCGCCCGGCGACGACCGCTACACCGTGCTCGGCTTCACCGACGAGATGCCGCGGCTCCTGCGCCGAGCCGACCTGTTCATCGGCAAGCCCGGAGGACTGTCGGCGTCGGAGTGCATGGCCGCCGGTCTGCCGATGGTCCTCGTGAACCCCATCCCCGGGCAGGAGGTCCGCAACGGCGACTACCTCATGGAGCAGGGTGCCGCCGTCCGGTGCAACACCGCGACGACGATCGGGTGGAAGATCGACGGGATCCTGGGCGAGCCGGGTCGTCTGGCGCGGATGCAGGCCGCGGCCCGACGGGTCGGTCGCCCCGACGCGGCCCGCGACGTCGTCGACCGGCTGCTCGACGGTCCGGCACGACCGTTCGTCGTGACCCGGGCGGCGCAGAAGACGATCTTCGACGCGAGCGCCCGGCGGGTGGTCGCGAGCGAGCTCGAGGGCGAGTCGGCCCTCGTGCGTCTCGTCGACCCGGCGGCGTCCAGCACGGTCGCGCTGCTCCGGGCCGGTGAGCTGGACGACCTGCAGCAGCGCTACACTGGGCCGGACGGCACCCTCGTGCTGCGACGCGACGACGCGGTGCTCTCCGTCCGGCGTGACTCGCAGCGCCTCCTCCGCGCCGTCCTCGGACGGGATGAGGAGCTCGCCGTGCGGGTCGAGGGTCTCGCCGACCTCGAGTCGGCCGGCCCGAGCTGATCGGGTTGAGTCAGCCGGCTGTGTCCGGCAGTCGGGCGGGGTCGTCGTGGAGGTCGCTGTCACCGGTCCGCAGCGGGGTCGCGTCCGCCCAGGTCGACGGGCTGTGCTGGGCGGCCTGCAGTGCCCAGTCGCCGGTGCGGGGTGACCAGCGGCGGGTGACCGGGTCGCGTTCGAGCGTCGGTGTCGGATCGAGGACGACCCGGACGACGCGTTCCTCGCCCGCCTGCAGGGTCACCTTCCGGAACCCGAGGAGCTGGGCGACCGGTCGCTCGAGTGCGGTGTCGGCGGCGTAGAGCTGGACGACGGTCGACCCCTCGCGGTGACCGGTGTTCGTCACAAAGACCTCGGCGGTCCCACCGGTGTCGTCGAACCGGTGCCCGAGCAGGCGGTGGTCGATCGTCGTGTACCCGAGGCCGAAGCCGAACGGGAAAGCCGGCGTGTGACCCTCCTCGTCCAACCGCCGCTGTCCCCAGCGGTCGTCGTACACGACGGCCTTCGCCTCGCGGTCGAAGGGCGGCAGGTGTGCGGGATCGGTCGGGATCACGAACGGTAGTCGCCCGCCGGGCTCGACCACACCGGTCAGGATGTCGGCGAGCGCTCGACCACCCTCCATCCCGCCGTACCAGGCGAGGACGAGCGCCGGGACCCGGTCGCGCCAGGCCTCGGTCAGGATCGCGCTCCCGCCGATGAGCACGACGACCGTTCGCGGGTTGGCTGCGGCGACGGCCAGGATGAGGCGTTCGTCCGACGGCCGGAGCCGGAGCGAAGTGCGATCGCCGCCGCGCACGAACCGCGACGCGAGGTGCGCGACGCCCGTGATGGCGCTACGGAGTCGACCCGAGTCCAGGGCCGCCCCGAGGACGCCGACGTCGACGCCGCCGGTGACGACCGACTCGCCCTCGTCGTGCTGATCGAAGCCGACGACGACGATGGCCGTGTCGGCTGCCACCGCCGCAGCGATCGCGGCCCGCACGTTCCCGGCCGGGGTGGTCGTGATCTGCGTGTCGGGGAGTGCCTCACGGAGCCCTTGCAGCGGCGAGACGGTGGTCGGCGGACGGACGCGCGACGAGCCGTGGTCGCCGAGGTTCGCCCGGTCCGCGAGACGGCCGACCACCGCGATCCGACGGGTCGTCGCCGACAGGGGGAGGAGCGGTACGCCGTCGTCGACCGGGCGGTTGGCGAGGAGCACGATCGACTCCTCGGCGACGTGTCGGGCGAGCGCGCGGTGGGCCGAGCCGGCGACGACGTCCGCCGAGGGTTGCGGTTCGGTGCGGGTCGCGGCGTGCAGGAGAGTCGTCCGCAGGATGCGCCGGGCCGAGCGCAGGACGGTGGCGTGGTGGAGGGTGCCGGCCCGCAGGGCGGCGGGCAACTCGTGTGCCCGTCGCAGGCGGAGCGGCATCTCCACGTCCATCCCGGCTTCCAGGCTGCCGACCGCGTCATGGGTCCCGAAGACCCAGTCGCTCGTCACGAAGCCCGTGAAGCCCCACTCCTCCCGCAGCACCTCGGTGAGCAGCGGACGGTTGACGTCCATGTACTCGCCCCGCACCCGGTTGTACGCGCTCATGACCGAGTCCGCGCCGGCGTCGATCACGGCCTTGAAGTGCGGCAGGTAGACCTCGTGCAGTGCGTGGTCGTCCACCGAGACGTCGACCTCGAACCGCTCGTCCTCCATGGAGTTGAGCGCGAAATGCTTCACGCACGCCATCGTGTGGACGCGGACGCCGCGGGTCATGGCCGACCCCATCCGGCCCGTCAGCACCGGATCCTCGCCGTAGCACTCCTGTGCGCGCCCCCACGCGGGATGGCGGAGCAGGTTGACGCAGACGGACGCCGAGTAGTTCGCCCCGCGGATCCGCGTCTCCGCACCGATCGCCTCACCCACCTGCTCCTCGAGCACCGGGTCCCAGGTGGCCGCCCGCGCCATCGTCACGGGGAATGCGGTGGACTCGCCGATGACGACACCGCGGGCGCCGTCACTGAACCGGACCCCCGGGATCCCGAGCCGGGGGACGGCTCCGGCCACGAACGGACGCCGGTGGAGCAGCACGGGGATCAGCGGGAGGAGTCGGCGCGGGGAGTCGCCGTCGAGCAGACCGAGGAGCTCCGCGTCGGTCAGCCGCTCGATCAGTCGTTCGGCGCCTGCGTCGGCGTCGAGACGTCCGGCTCGAATCTCCCGCACGACCTCGTCATAGGCGTCGCCCTCGGGTGGTCCGCCACCGCGGCGCTGCTTCGGCGGACGCGCGTTCCGGCGCCCGGTGACGATTCCCATGCTCTGCATTCTGCACCCTCGACCGACGTGCTGAGCCCCGACGCCCGACCGCGCGATCCGCCGTGCGGTGGAGGACACCTCGGCGGACGCCTGCGAGGATGGGACGATGTCGGGACACGAGGGGGAGTCGGTTGCCGCGATGCAGCCGCTGATCGAGGCGGACGGCGTCGGCGCGGTGATCGACGGGGAGACCCTGCTGGCGCCCACGGACATCCGGGTCGAGCGGGGGATGGCGCTCGCCGTCCGGGGGCGGAACGGATCGGGCAAGACGACCCTGCTGCGGATCCTCAGCGGACGGCTGCGCCCGTCGAGCGGGACGGCGACGATCGGCGGCCGGACCATCGACGACCGCGACCGCACGGTGCGTCGCTCCGTCTCAGCCCTCATCGGCACCCCGGCCTACGCGCCGGACCTGACGCTGCGCGAACACCTGCGCTACATCTCGACGACCTGGGGTGTGACCGGCCAGGCGGCGGACGACGCCGCCGACGAGCTGCTCGTGGCCCTGCGCATCGACACGCTCGCGCGCCGCTTCGCCACCGAGCTGTCCTCGGGTCAGTCGCAGTTGTTCGCCCTGGCGACGGCGCTCGTCCGGCCTTTCGACGTCCTCGTGCTCGACGAACCGGAGCAGCGCCTCGACGCCGAGCGGCGTGGCCTCGTCGCCGACCGCATCCTGCTCGCGAAGGAGCGCGGGGCGGCGATCGTCTTCGCGAGCCACGACGCCGGGCTCGTCGAACGGGTCGCGGACGAGGCGATCACGGTCGAAGCCCCGTGAGCACCGGCACCGGGCGCATCTCGCGCGACGACCGTCGGATCCTCCGCGCCGGCCGGGCGGTGCTCGCCGCGCGCGACGGGCGTCCGCGGGTCGCCGACGTCGCGTTCGTCGTCTATGCCGCGCTGCTCGTCGCACTCATCGTGGGCGCACCGCTCGTGCGGTTCGCTGTCCTCGGACTGATCGAGCCGGATGCGGCGGGCGTCGTGGCGGCCGTCCGGCCCGGGGCGGTCGCGCTGCTCTCGGCGATCGCGACGATCGTCGTCGTGCTCGGTGGCCGGACGAGGGGACCGGTCGTGCCGAGACCCGCGGCGGTGCAGTTCCTCGCCGATTCGCCACTGCCGCGTCGACTCACGCTGCGTCGTCCCTTCGTCACCTCGGCGCTCGCACTCGCGGGGCTCTCGGTCCTCGTGGCCGGGGTGGTCGGCTTGTCGCGACTCCTGGTGCCGGGGGAGCGGGCGACCGTCTCGGTGGGAGTGGCCGCCGACACGGCCTCGGTGATCGGCATGACCGGACCGACCGTGCCCGCCGCCGTGGTGGCCTTCGTGATCGGTGCCGTGGGCTTCTCCCTGCTCCTCGCGGTGGCGTGGTTGCTCGGTCAGCACGGTTCGCGACGGACGGTCGCCGCCGTTGTCATCGTCGCCGGTGCAGGCGGGGTGCTCGGTCTCCTCGTCCCTGGCATGCTGCTCCTTTCGCCGTGGGGGTGGCTGGGGCTCCTCTGGTCGCCGGTGGCCGGTGGCATCGAGGCCATGGTGCTCGGCGGTGCACTCGCGACGGGGGACTGGGCGCGGCTCTTCACCTGGGGTGGCGGCGGTGGCTGGTTCGCGTCGGTGGGGGTGCCGGTGTCGTGGTGGCCGGCTGTCGCGCTCGTCGTGCTCGGTGCTGTCTCCCTCCTGCTCGTCCCGAGGGCGCTGGACGGACTGCGGAGCGGACCCCTCCTCGACCAGGCGCTGCGCTGGCAGCGGGTCGGGATGATGCTGCAGAGCGGTGACGCCTCGGGTGCCGTCGGCGGGCTGCGAGCCTCCCCGACGAGCGGTCGCCGTGTCCCGCTGCGGATGACCGGGCCGTTCTGGTTCGTCGTCCTCAGGCGGTCGATCGTCGGAGCTCGGCGGACACCCGGGCGGGTCGCCCTCGGTTCCCTCGTCCTGGCGGCGTCCGGCGCGTCGGTCGGTCTCTCCTTCGGGCTCCCGGACGGTGTGCGGTGGATGCTCGCCGTCCCCGCGGCGTTCCTCGCCTACCTCGCGGTGGGTGTCTGGTGCGACGCGGTGCGACACGGGGTCGAGAGCGCGGGGACGCCCACGCTCTACGGTCGGAGCCCCCGCTCGCTCGTGCTCGCCGGAGCCGTCGCCCCGCTGCTGGCCGCGGTCGTGATCGGAGGGATCGGCGCCCTGCTCGGGGTGCTCGCCTCCGCGGCACCGGGCGGGATGACCCTCCTCCAGCCGCTCGGGTGGTGGCCGCTGCTCGCGGTGTGGATCATCGTGCTCCGGACGTTCGACGCGGCGAAGGGACCACTGCCGATCCTGCTGCTCATGCCCGTCCCGACGCCGTTCGGCGACGCATCCTCGCTGAACGTCCTGCTCTGGCAGTCGGACGCCGTCCTGCTGGCGATCCTCGTCGGTGGTGGGTTGACCGCGCTGGCGCCGGTGGCGCCGGGTGCGGCCGTCGTCCTGCTCGTCGGGGTGCTCGTGATTGTCGCGGCGTTGGGGTTCGCGCGGTTGCGGAAGCTGTCCCGGCCGGCCTGAGCGTCGGGGCGCTCAGCGTGAGAGCCGGAGAACAGCGCGAGAGCCGGACGGAAGACGCGATTCCGTCCGGCTCTCGCGCGGATCTCCTGCTGTGGTGCTGGTGGGCTGGACCCTACTTCGCGACCTT
Organism: Plantibacter sp. T3; assembly: GCF_902506515.1. Classification (NCBI taxonomy): domain Bacteria; kingdom Bacillati; phylum Actinomycetota; class Actinomycetes; order Micrococcales; family Microbacteriaceae; genus Plantibacter; species Plantibacter sp. T3. The sequence goes on from NZ_LR733286.1 coordinate 1,399,562, forward strand.
GGCGGCGGCCTCGGCGAGCTTCGGGACGAGCTGCTCGAGGACGACGGGGATGCTCAGCACGGACGCCGCGCTGTAGGCCTGCGTGAGCTCGTCGGCGGGGTCGAGGACGATCGCGCGACCGTCCTGCACCACGGGGAGGCTCGCGAGCAGCGGGTCGGCGGTGGTGTCCGCTGCGCTGAACCCGATCGGGAGGAGGACGGCGACGTCGGCGTCGAACGCGGACACCTGTTCGGCAGAGACCGCCGCGTAGAAGCCGGAGGCCTCGAGGTCGAGGACGGCCGGGTTCTGCTGGAAGCCGAGGTCGGCGAGGATGTCGAAGCGACCGTCGCCCTCGAGGTAAGCGCCGTAGGCGTCGCCGAACTTCGTCGCGGCGACGGTGGTGAGCCCGGCGAACTCCTGGTGGAGGTCGGCGGCCTCGTTGATCGACTGCTTCGTGGCGGAGACGAGTGCGTCGCCCTCCTGGGTCTTGCCGAGCGCGGCGGCGACCTGCTCGAGCTGGACGTCCCACGGGGTCGCGAACGCGGCGGTCCCCTTGGGTGCGAAGACGGTCGGGGCGATCTCCGAGAGCCGCTCGTACTGCTTCTCGTCGCCGGCGGACCGGGTGTTGAGGATGAGGTCGGGTTCGAGCGCCTGGATCTGCTCGTAGTTGACCGTGTCGCCGCTGTCCTCGATGATCTCGGGGGTGACGTCGCCGAACAGGTCGGTGGCCCATGGGCCGACGGCCTTGTTGTCGGCGCCGAAGGACTGCCAGTCGTAGACACCGACGGGCACGACGCCGAGGGAGAGCGCCATCTCCGCGTCGGACCAGCCGAGGGCGACGACGGTGAGGTCGCCGGCGGGCTCCGGGACGGTCACCTCGCCGAACATCGTGTCGACGGTGCCGAGCGTGCCGGTGGAGGCGTCGTCGGTGGAGGACCCGGCGGTGCAGCCGGCGAGGGCGAGGCCTGCGACCGCGAGGGCGGCGACGGCGGTGAGGGTGCGGGTCATGCGGCGCATGTTCTGCTTTCCGTTGAAGACGTGGGGTATGAGGTAAGCCTAAGCTTCCCAAGTCACGTCCCGGTAACGCTTGTGCTTCGGCCAGCGCGGTGCGCTGACGTGAGCGCGGGTCACTGACGCGAGCGCACCCCTCCGGAGACCCGCGCTCACGTCCCTTGAGGTGCGCTCGCGTCAGCGCATCGCGCTGGCACGCGGGCCAGTTGTGCGGCATATGTCGGTGTAGGCATATCTGCTCTGTGGATAACCCCGGGCGGGAGTCTGGGCGCGCTTAGCGTCGAGGGATGCCACGGACCTCGCGCTCTCGCTCTGTCTCCACGATCGTTCTCACGGCGGGACTGCTCGCCCTCACCGCATGCACCGGACCTGAACCCGCGCCGCCTCCGAAGAGTTCGCCGCCGGTCTTCGAGAACGAGGAACAGGCGCTGGCGGCCGTGACCGATACGTATCAGCGTTTCCAGGAGCTCTCGTTCCAGATCCTTGCCGAAGGCGGAGCGAACCCGGAACGGATCTCGACGCTGGCATCAGACGACGTCGCTCAGGTGGAGATCGACGGGTATCGCCGATCGGCAGAGCTGGGGTACGCCGTCACCGGTACGCCGTCGATCCAATCCGTCGTCCTCGACCTCTGGCTGCCCCACCCGGACTCCCTCCAGATCGTCGCTCGTGCAGACGTCTGTGTCGATATCTCGAGTGTCCAGGTACTCGATAGCGCCGGGGCGTCTGTTGTTTCAGCCGATCGTGCGACCCAGTCGCTCTGGTCAGTCGACATCGCGTACCGAGAAGCAGATCGATCGCTCTTCGTGAATTCCAAGGAGAAGGAGAAGGACCAATGCGACTGAACGAATCTCACCGTCCGACGGTGCCTACCGCCTGGGCGCTGGTCCTTGGTCTCATCCTCGCACTCGGCCCTGGGACTGCGGCGGTAGCTGCGCAGTGCTCGGACTTGGACCACTCCATCGGCGCTTGCATCGGTAACGGTTCGGTCGACATCGGCGGCAGCGTCGAACGCCCTGGCACTGGCGGTGGGTCCGGCGGCGGAACGGGCGGAGGCGACGACGAAGGAGGCGGCTCGGCGGAGCTTCCGCCCGGGGTGACCGATGGTCCCAACGGTGAGCGGACGGTCTGCAGCCTCATGCGGCCGGACGAGTGTTACACCTTCACCCCCGGCGACCTCGGCACCGACCTCGAAGCAGCACCGGCGGCCCCCGTCACGATCCGCGACGTCGCCAGCTTCGCCCCCGCCGCCCCCACCGTCACGACCGAGCCCGCCGCCTGGGGTGTCCGCGGGCTCCACACCAACGTCATCGCAGGTGCTTCCGGCCACACCCGCACCGGCACCCTCTTGGGCCAGGTCGCGGAGGTGAACTTCATCCCCGTCGGATTCACCTTCGACTACGGCGACGGCGAGAGTGCGACCGTCCGGACCGGCGGATCCTCCTGGGCCGCCCTCGGACTGGCCGAGTTCTCCAAGACCCCCACCAGCCACCGCTACACGACGGTCGGGACCAAGACCATCACCACGGAGGTCGAGTACGCCGCCGAGTACCGCATCGGCGACAGCGGGTGGCTGCCCGTCGTCGGAACCCTGTCGATCCCGACCGAGGAACCCCACACGGTCCAGATCGTCCGCAACTCGACCGTCGGCGTCGACAAGCCCTGCCGACCCGGCAAACCCGCCATCGGCTGCTGACACCGGCACGGGTCCACCTCGTCAGCGCGCCCCACCGGCGTGAGCGCACCCCTCCGGAGGCCAGCGCTCACGTCAGCGGGGCGCGCCCACGCCCGCAAACCCGCGCTCACGCCAGCGCACCGCGCTGACGCCGGCCAGAAACACGGGTCAGTGCGCGCCCATCAGCGGGATGACGAGCGGCGTGTGCGACTCGGGGTCGTCGATGATCCGGCAGCGGAGCCCGAAGACCTCCTCGACGAGCTCGGCCGTCACGATGTCCGCCGGCGCACCCTGCGCGACCACGTGACCGTCGCGCATCGCGATCAGGTGCGTCGCGTACCGCGCCGCCTGGTTGAGGTCGTGCAGGACCGCGACGAGGGTGCGGCCACCCTCCTGGTTCAGCCGGGTGAAGAGGTCGAGCAGCTCCACCTGATGCGTGATGTCGAGGAAGGTCGTCGGCTCGTCGAGCAGCAGCAACGGCGTCTCCTGAGCGAGGGCCATCGCCACCCACACGCGCTGGCGCTGGCCGCCGGACAGTTCGTCGACGAGGCGACCGGACAGCTCGGTGACGTTCGTCGCCTCCATCGCCGCGAGCACCGCCGCCTCATCGGCCGCCGACCAGCGTCGGAGGATCGACTGGTGCGGGTATCGGCCACGCGACACGAGGTCGATCACCGAGATGCCGTCCGGAGCGATCGACGTCTGCGGCAGCAGCCCGATGCGCTTCGCGACCTCCTTCGACGGGTACCGCGTGATCTCCTGACCGTCGAGCACGACCTGTCCCTGCGTCGGTTTCAGCAGCCGGGCGAGGGCACGCAGGAGCGTCGACTTGCCGCAGGCGTTCGGGCCGACGATGACCGTGAACGAGTCGTCGGGGATCGCGATGTCCAGCTCGTGGATGATGGTCCGCTGGTCGTAGCCGACGCGGAGGCCGGTTCCGGCGAGTCTCGTGGTGGGGGTATCGGTCTTCATGTCAGCGCTTTCCCGCCTGCGTGATGAGCAGGGCGATGAGGTAGATGCCACCGAGGGTCACGGTCACCGCACCGACCGGCAGGGCGGCCGGGGCGATGATCCGCTGAGCCACGACGTCGCTCACGAGGAGCAACGCCGCACCCATGGCGGCCGAGGGGACGAGGGTGATGCCGGCGGACTTCGTCAGCCGCCGGGCGAGTTGGGGTGCGGCGAGGGCGACGAAGATGATGGGGCCGGCGACCGCGGTGACGGTCGCGGTGAGGGCGACGCCGATCACGAGCAGCAGCAGCCGCGTGCGTTCGACCGGGATGCCGAGGGCGCTCGCGACGTCGTCGCCGAACTCCAGCATGCCGAGTCGGCGGGACATGAGCGCGAGGAGGGGGACGAGGACCGCGACCGCGATCGTCACGGGCACGACGTCCTGCCACCCGAGGTCGGCGAGCGAACCCATGCCCCAGCTGGCAGCGGCGATGGCGGCATTGAGGTCCGCTCGCAGCTGCAGGTAGTCGTTGAATGCGTTGAGGACGGCGCTGATCGCGATGCCGATCACGATGAGCCGGAACCCCTGGACGCCCCGAGACCACGCGAGGAGGTAGACGACGAGGGCCGTCGCGAGCCCGCCGATCAACGCCCCGGAGACCATCGCCGCATAGTTCCCGCCGACGACGAGGGTGACGATGAGCGCGCCGGTGAACGCGCCGGAGTTGAACCCGATGATGTCGGGACTGCCGAGTGGGTTCCGGGTGATCGATTGGAAGATCGCGCCGGAGAGCCCGAGTGCGATCCCGCCGACGACGGCGATCACGACCCGCGGCAGGCGCCACTCCAACACGATGCGCAGGACGCTCTCCGAACCCGTGCCGGTGACCGCGGCGAGCAGTTTGTCGAGCGGGATGCGGTACTCGCCCTGGGTGAGCGCGAAGGCGCCGACCCCCACGATGACGGCGACCAGAGCGCCGACGACGATCAGCTCACGCCGGTGGACCACCCAGCTGACCCGACCGATCCGCACGGTGCGCCGGCCCGGCTCGGCGACCGCGGTCACAGCCCCTGCGCCTTCGAACGGCGGATGAGCACGATGAGGAGCGGGGCACCCACGAACGCCGTGACGATCCCGACCGGCATCTCGCCGGGGACGGCGACCCGCCCGACGAGGTCGGACAGCAGGAAGATGATCGGCGCGAACACCATCGTGAACGGCAGTACCCAGCGCTGGTCCGGTCCGACGACGGCCCGGGCGAGGTAGGGCGACATGAGTCCGAGGAAGGCGATCGGTCCGGCCGCCGCGGTGGCCGAGCCGCACAACAGGGTGATCGCGACGACCGACAGCACCCGCGTCCGGAGCACCTTCGTGCCGAGTGAGGTCGCGAGATCGTCTCCGAGGGCGACGGCGTTGAGTGATCGGGAGACGACGAGGGCGAGGACGACCCCGACGATGAGGAACGGCAGCACCCCGAGGAGCACGTCCATCTGGCGGTTCTGCAGCGAGCCGGCCTGCCAGAAGCGGATCTTGTCGAAGATGTCGGGGTTGCGGATCGTGATCGCGAAGGTCACCCCCTGGAGCGCGGCGGAGAGCGCGACGCCGGCGAGGACGAGACGGACCGGGGTCGCCCCCGCGCGGCCCCGGGAGCCGATCACGTACACGATGACGGAGGCGAGGCCCGCGCCGGCGAAGGACCACCACACGTAGGAGCTCAGGTCGGCGGTGCCGGCGATGGCGACGGCGAGCACGACCGCGATGTACGCCCCGGCGTTGACGCCGAGGATGCCGGGGTCGGCGAGCGGGTTCCGCGTGACGGCCTGCATCATCGCTCCGGCGAGGCCGAGCGCCGCACCGACGCCGATGGCCAGGAGCATGCGCGGCACCCGGAACCCGGTGACGAGGATCGCGTTCGTGTCGTCGCCGCCCTGTGACAGCGCCCGCCAGACCTCGGCGCCACTGATCGTCCCCGAGCCGATGAAGAGGCTGCCCGCGGCGATGGCGGCGAGCACGACGAGCGCGGCGACGAGCAGCAGCCAGCGCGACGCGGTCGATCGGGCGATACCGGTCGACGCCTCTCGTGCGCGGGCGGCCGCGGTCGGGAGCCGCAGGCTGTCGAGGTCGGCGCTCACCGGCTCATCGGTTGTCTTCGGCCTTGCCGTGTCGCCAGTAGCCCATGAACGCGACCGACTTGCGGTCGACGCCGCACCCGGAGACGAGGTGTCGGCGGAGCGTCTTGATGGCCGACGCCTCTCCGGCGAGCCACGCGTAGAGCGGTGCGCTCTCGAGGACGGGGCCTCCGGTCGCGTTGACCGGCGCTTCCCAGAGCAGCTCGGTGTCGACGTCGACGTCCTCGAGTGCCGGCTGCGTGGCGATCGTGGCGGTGTCGACGCTCGGCGCGAGGCGGCTCGCGATGCGCTCGACCTCGGGGATGAGCAGGGTGCCCACGGGCTGGTCGCCGCGGGGGAGGACGACGACCTCGACCCCGTCGGGCTTCGTGGACAGCGCGGCGATGTCGTCCTCATGCGGCAGCTCGACGACCGCGATCCCGCGCGCGGTGCTCGGCAGGCGCTCGAGGATCCCGGCGATCCCGGGCAGGGCCGTCTCGTCGCCGGCGAGGAGCACCTGGTCGACGGTGGCCGGTGCGTGCCAGTCGATGCCGCCGGCCGGGACGGCCGACCGGGCGTTGGGGACGTTGACGACGAGCTCGTCGCCGACCTTCGCGTCCATCGCCCAGGTGGACGCGGGGCCGACGCGGCCGTGCAGCGCGATGTCGACGTCGAACTCGGCGAGCTCGGGCCGGACCTCGCGGATCGTGTACGTGCGCATCGGGTGGCGTTTGTCGTTGGGCAGCAGTCGCCAGGCCTGGTACCAGTCGTCGTGCATCGGCAGCTCGTCGAAACCGGTGTCGGGCAGCGGGAAGAGCAGCTTGATGCGCTGGTCGTGACGGTTGTCCGCGATGTGCTGGACCTCGGGACCGGTGAACGTGAATCGCCGATAGCTCGGGCTCACCTGCTCGATGCGCCGGACGACGGCTGCGAGGAGGATGAAGATCGAGTCGGGGGTCTGTTCACTGAGGCGAGGCATCGATAGGTAAGCCTACCCTTCGATGCGCTGGAGATCACCTGCCGATCGCATCTTGTCGGCAGAGAAAGGCGGTGGTAAACTTGAGTCACATCAACTCAAGTTTTGAACAGGAGACCGTACCCATGCCAGCAGGCCAGACGCCTCAGCAAGAGGATCAGCGCAGCGCGCTCGAGCAGTACGGCGTCAACCTGACCGAGATCGCCGCCTCCGGCAAGCTCGATCCGGTCATCGGCCGCGACGCCGAGATCCGTCGAGTGAGCCAGGTGCTCACGCGACGCACCAAGAACAACCCCGTCCTCATCGGCGAGCCCGGCGTCGGCAAGACCGCCGTCGTCGAAGGCCTCGCCCAGCGCATCGTCGCGGGCGACGTCGCCGAGAGCCTCAAGGGCAAGCAGCTCATCTCCCTCGACCTCTCCGCGCTCGTGGCGGGTGCCATGTACCGCGGGCAGTTCGAGGAGCGCCTCAAAGCGGTGCTCAAGGAGATCGACGAGTCCGACGGACAGATCATCACCTTCATCGACGAGCTCCACGTCCTCATGGGCGCCGGTGGCGGCGAAGGGTCCGTCGCGGCGGCCAACATGCTGAAGCCCATGCTCGCCCGCGGTGAGCTCCGGCTCATCGGCGCGACCACGCTCGACGAGTACCGCGAGTTCATCGAGAAGGACGCCGCCATGGAGCGTCGCTTCCAGCAGGTGTTCGTGGGTGAGCCGAGCGTCGAGGACACGGTCGCCATCCTCCGTGGCCTCAAGGAGCGGTACGAGGCGCACCACAAGGTGGCCATCGCCGACAACGCGCTCGTCGCCGCAGCAGCCCTGTCCAACCGCTACATCACGTCGCGGCAGCTGCCCGACAAGGCGATCGACCTCATCGACGAGGCTGCCAGCCGACTGCGCATGGAGATCGACTCGGCACCCGTCGAGATCGACGAACTGCGACGCAGCGTCGACCGCCTGAAGCTCGAGGAGCTCGCCCTGAAGAAGGAGAAGGACGACGCCTCCAAGGAGCGCCTCGCCCGCCTCCGGGAGGACCTCGCGACCCGCCAGGCCGCGCTCGGCGAGCTGCAGGCGCGCTGGGAGCGCGAGCGTGCGAGCCTCAACCGGGTCGGCGACCTCAAGAAGCAGCTCGACGCCGCCCGGAGCAAGGCCGAACGCGCCCAGCGCGAGGGCAAGCTCGAACAGGCGTCCAAGCTCCTCTACGCCGACATCCCGCAGCTCGAACGCGAACTCGCGCTCGCGGAGTCGGCCGAGCAGGACACCGACGGCGAGCCCCGGATGGTCAACGACCAGGTGACCGCCGAGGACATCGCCGCTGTCATCGCCGCGTGGACCGGCATCCCCGTCGGTCGCCTGTTGCAGGGCGAGACGGAGAAACTGCTGCACCTCGAGCAGGAGCTGTCCCGCCGACTCATCGGGCAGCACCGTGCGGTCGCCGCCGTGTCCGACGCCGTCCGGCGCACCCGGGCCGGCATCTCCGACCCCGACCGCCCGACCGGTTCGTTCATGTTCCTCGGCCCCACCGGCGTCGGCAAGACCGAGCTGGCGAAGGCGCTCGCCGAGTTCCTCTTCGACGACGAGAAGGCCATGGTCCGCATCGACATGTCCGAGTACGGCGAGAAGCACTCGGTCTCCCGGCTCGTCGGTGCACCTCCGGGGTACGTCGGCTACGAGCAGGGCGGGCAGCTCACCGAGGCCGTTCGTCGACGCCCGTACTCCGTCGTACTGCTCGACGAGGTCGAGAAGGCGCACCCCGAGGTGTTCGACATCCTCCTGCAGGTGCTCGACGACGGTCGCCTGACCGACGGACAGGGGCGCACGGTCGACTTCCGGAACGTCATCCTCGTGCTGACCTCCAACCTCGGCTCGCAGTACCTGATGGACGCCTCGCTCTCCCTCGAGCAGAAGGAGGAGGCGGTCCAGCAGCTCGTGCGCCAGGCGTTCAAGCCGGAGTTCATCAACCGTCTCGACGACATCGTCGTGTTCCAGCCGCTCAGCGAAGCGGAGCTCGGCCAGATCGTCGAGCTGTACATCGACCGCCTGCAGCGTCGACTGGGGGAGCGTCGGCTCCACCTCGCCGTCACGCCCGACGCCCGCGCGTGGCTTGCGGAGCGCGGATACGACCCCATGTACGGCGCGCGTCCGCTGCGTCGACTCATGCAGCGGGAGATCGACGACCGCCTCGCGCGGGCCATCCTCGACGGCTCGATCCGCGACGGCGACACCGTGCACGTGGGCCTGGCGCTCGACGGCGACGGCCTGACGGTGGAGCGCGCGGCGGTCCCGGCCTAGCCGGCTGCTTGCGGCCAGCGCGGTGCGTTGACCCGAGCGCGACCCACCGATGTGAGCGCGCCCCTCCGGAGGGGCGCGCTCACGCGCATGCCCCGCGCTCACGCGACAGCACCGCGCTGGCCGTGACCCCCGAGTGGGGGAGGAAACCCCTGGTGCGCGACGGATGCCGCGCACTAGCGTGATCCTCGCGGTGGGCCCGGTCGGCGCGCCCTGAGAGGACCCGATGACACACGCAGCCCCGAGCACGACGCCTGAGACCAGTGACACCACAGCGCCCCTCTGGCGTCACGCGCACGCCCCCGCCTGGTTCTTCTTCGGCGGCCTGGCGCTCTGGCTGTTCCTGCTACTGGTGCCGCACGTCCTCCTCGGCAACCCGGCGGTGATCCCCGCGTGGATCCTGCTCGGCTCGGGGCTGGCCGCGTCCACCCTGCTGCTCATCATGGCCCGACGTCTCCAGTCGGGCGACGGCGTCACGACGGCGACGCTCCTCTGGGCGGTCCTGGTCGGAGGCTTCATCGCCATCACGCTCGGCAGCACCTTCGACTCCCTCATCGGCGTCGCCGCGACCGATGCCGGTGAGAACCCTCACGACATCGGGCTGTTCTTCGCCGGGGTCGCCGAGGAGCTGGCGAAGATCATCGCCGTCGTGATCGTGGCGTGGCGGCTGCCGGTGAAGACCGCCCGGGGCGGGCTCTTCGTCGGCGGCGCCGTCGGGATCGGCTTCGCCGTCCTCGAGAACCTCTGGTACATCGGGCAAGGGTGGGCGAACGGTGTCGAGGCCTCCCAGAAGCTCGCCGCCGGTTCGCCACCACTCGAGACGATCCTCTCGCACCCGGCGTTCCAAGCGGCCGGGGCCGCGTTCGCCCGGACCGTCTTCGACCCGGTCGGACACCCACTGTGGACGGCACTGTTCGCCGCGGCGCTGTTCGCGGCTGCACGCAACGGTCGGTTCCGGATCACCGTGGGCGTGCTCCTGACCTACCTGCTCGTCGCGGTCATGCACGGCCTCTGGGACGGCAACACCGTGCTCTGGGGGCTGCTGTTCCCGAGCATGCCGGTGCTCAAGGCGCTTGTGGTGCCGGCCATGGTCGTGCTCGTCGTCGCGTTCGCACTCATCTGGCGGGCGCGGGTCCGTCGCATCAACCGCGACGCCGGCGTCGTGTCGCTCCACGTCCCGCGTCGCGAGCGGAAGCAGGCCTGACCAACGGACGCGCGAGGCCTGCTGTGATCCGGGCGTGCCGGGGAGTAGCGTGAAGCGCACCCGATCCGCGACGCCGAGGAGACACCCATGCTGGGACGCAAGACCTTCGAACAGCGAGAGGTCGACCAGGCGAAGACGATGATCGCCGCGCTCGTCGCCGGACGGGAGACGCTGGCCGAGGCCGGAGCGGACCCCGCAGCGCTGGCCGTGGTCGACCCCGAGTTCTTCACCGGCCTCACCCTGGTGCTCGATCGGCCGTTCGTCCACCGGGTGCGCTCGGTGCTCGGGAAGGGTCCCGGGGCGCTCAACGAGCTCGAACTCATCGTCGCGTCGATCCTCGACCACGACCGGGTGTTCACGGTGGGGACCGTGTTGCAGTACGCCGAGGGGACGTCGTTCACCGGCCTCGTCCCGGGCGAGACGATCCTGCTGAGCGCCGAGCAGTTCGAGCGCCTCGCCGTCGGCGTCTTCGCCGAGTTGGAGGAGTTGTTCGTCGAGGCGGTGTGAGGTGCGGCGTCGGCCGCGAGTCTGCGTCATGCGCTCCACGGACGGTGCCACGATCAGCTCGTGAGCTCATCGACGTCCGGAACGATCATGGTGCGGCACGGCGCGAAGCTCCGGTTGACCGTCTCCGCCCTCGTCGGTGTCGCCGTGGGCGTGATCGTCGGCCTGAACTGGTTCTGGGCCGGAGCGATCCTCGCCGGATGGGGGACCACGTGCGTGGTCTTCGTCGGTTCCCTCTGGATCCGCATCTGGCGGATGGGCCCGGAGCCGACGCGCGAACACGCGACCTCGGAGGAGCCCGGGCGAACGACGAGTGAGGTGCTCATCGTGCTCGCGAGTGTCGGGAGCCTCGTGGCCCTGAGTGTCGTCATCCTGCAGGCGAGGGCGTCCTCCGGGGTCGAGCAGGGCGTGCTTGCCGGCTTCGCGGTCGTGAGCGTGGCGCTCTCCTGGGCGCTCATCCACACGATCTACACCTTGCGGTACGCGCGCATGTACTTCGCGGCGCCGGAGGGCGGTATCGACTTCAACCAGGAGGAGGCGCCGCAGTACAGCGACTTCGCCTACCTCTCGTTCGACCTCGGCATGACCTACCAGGTCTCCGACACGACGCTGCGGTCCAGCGAGCTGCGCCGCACCGTCCTCAAGCACACCCTGCTGTCGTACCTGTTCGGCTCCGTGATCCTCGCGACCGTCATCAACCTCGTCGCGGGGCTGTAGCGGCGCGACGGACACGCCCTTCGACAGGCGGTTGGATGTCCGCCTGCCTTGAGCGGACGGGGGCGGACTCCTCGACCGTCACTGGTCCTTGACCGATCGAGTTGTCGGTCGCAGATTGAGATATGCTCAAATATTTCATATGTGCGAGAGGGTTGAGCATGTGAGGATACGCTCGCGGTTGATGCGAGTGTGCCTCGTCGTCGGTCTCCTGGCTGCGCCAGTTCAGTTTGGAACGGCGGACGGCGGCTCCGTGGTCGCGGTGTTCCAAGGGGTCGGCGTCTGGGCGATAGCACGCCAGTCACGCGGTGCAACGGAGCCGGATACGTCGCGCGATTGGTGGCGTCTGACGGAACGAGCTTCGATGAGCGCTCTCGCTGCCCTGCTCGCCGGTCTCGCGACGGTCAGCATGATCGTCTACGGGGCCCACTGGGGCGCGACTGGAGAACTCATCGTGCGATCATGCGTGGGAGCAGCCTTGACTGCGTTGTTCATCGTGTCGGCCATTGGACTGCGTCGTCACCGGCCTAGCCCGAGCGATGACGGATGAGCCCCGCGAACGACGACTGCGCAGCCCGGCGGACCGGACTGCGCAGCGTGGTGGTGCAGGAACCGAGCGGACTACTCCTGGACGATCACGAGGTCGGCGAGGGGACGACGCTCACGCGGAGCGGTCTCGCGGTCGCGGAGCATGCCCTCGGGCAGGAGCTCGGGTTCGCCGAGCTCGCCGAGCGCGGTGACGGTGAACGGCACGAGGCCGTCCGGCAGCGAGAACGCCTCGCGGATGCCGTCGGCGGAGAAGCCGGCCATCTGGTGCGCGAAGAGACCGTCGCTGTGGGCCTGGATGCTCAGGTGCGCCATCGCCTGGCCGAGGTCGTAGATGGCCCAGGGGCGCTCGTTGCCCTCGTCGTCGAGCGTCTCGGCGACGGCGACGATGAGCGCGCCGGCCTGAGCGGCCCAACCGCGGTTGAAGGCCACCAGCTGCTCAGCGATCGTGTCGAACGTGGCGGTGCCCTTGGTGCCGACGATGAACCGCCAGGGCTGCACGTTGTTGGCGCTCGGCGACCAACGCGCGGCTTCGAGGGCCGAGGCCATCTTGGCGGCGTCGACGGGCTCACTCACGAAGGCGCGGGGGCTCCAGCGGTCGGCGAGGACGTCGAGGATGGGGGCGTCGGTCTGGGCGGTACGGGTGACGATGGACATGCGGTCTCCAAGCGAAACAAGGGAAGTGGACAGAGGTTGCGTCGCCGTTGACGATGGATGCAACTGCATCGATCGGGGCGCTATTCCCGGGCATGAGGGGTCCGTGCAGCAGTGACGATCTCCGCGATCCGGTGCGGGGCCGCTTCGTCCTGCAGCGACGTCGTGTCGCCGAGGGGCCGCTGGTCGACGATGTCGCCGAGCAGACGCCGCATGATCTTCCCCGAGCGGGTCTTCGGGAGGTCTGGGACCACGAAGACGTCGCGGGGTTTCGCGATCGGGCCGATCTCGTTCGCGACGTGGGAGCGCAGTGCCTCGCGGAGTGCCGCGGAGCGCTCCAACCAGTACGCCTCGCCGTCGGCCTCCGGACCGTGGGATCGCGAGGACGGGATGACGAACGCGGCGATCGCGCTCCCCGTGATCGGGTCGTGCACGCCGACCACGCCGGCTTCGCCCACGTGGGGATGCGACACGAGGGCCGACTCGATCTCGATGGTCGACAGGCGGTGGCCCGAGACGTTGATGACGTCGTCGACGCGCCCGAGGACCCAGATGTCGCCGTCCTCGTCCCACTTGGCGCCGTCGCCGGAGAAGAAGTAGCCCTGCTTCCAGTACTTCGCCCAGTACGAGTCGCGGTAGCGCTCCGGGTTGCCCCAGACCGTGCGCGCGAGCGACGGCCCGAAGCGGCTGACGACCAGATACCCGCCGGATCCGTACGGCACCGTCTCGCCGTCCTCGTCGACGACCAGCGCCTCCAGGCCGGGGAGTGCGCGACTGCCGGAACCCGGCTTGATCGTGGTCGCACCGGGGAGCGGCGCGATGACGGCCGACCCCGTCTCCGACTGCCACCAGGTGTCGACGACCGGGGTCTCGCCGCGCCCGATGCGCTCGCGGAACCACATCCAGGCCTCGGGGTTGATCGCCTCGCCGACGGTACCGAGGAGCCGGAGGGTCGAGAGGTCGTACTCGGCGGGCGGCCCCTCGGGGAACCACGTCATGAGGGTCCGGATGAGCGTCGGCGCCGTGTAGTACGTCGTCACGCCGTAACGCTCGATGATCTCGAAGTGCCGTGCCTGGTGCGGGGTGTTCGGCGTGCCCTCGTAGATCACCTGGGTGAGCCCGTTCGAGAGCGGACCGTAGATCTCATAGGTGTGCGCGGTGACCCAGGCGAGGTCGGCGGTGCACCAGTGGACGTCGTCGTCCTTGGCGTCGAAGATCGCCCAGTGGGTCCAGGACGCCTGCGTGAGGTAGCCACCTGACGTGTGGACGAGTCCCTTGGGCTTCCCGGTGGTGCCGCTCGTGTAGATGATGAAGAGCGGGTTCTCCGCGTCGAACGCCTCGGCCTCGTGGGTGTCGGCGGCGACACCCACAGTGTCGTGCCACCAGACGTCGCGACCGGGGGTCCACGGCACGTTCGGCGTCTCGTCGCCCGTGCGTGCGACGACGAGCACGTGCTCGACGGACGGCACGCCGTCGACCGCGGCGTCGGCGTTCTGCTTGACCGGCACGGCCGTACCCCGGCGGTACTGGCCGTCGGTGGTGATGAGCAGCTTGGCCTCGGTGTCCTCCACGCGGAAGCGCAGCGCCTCGGCCGAGAACCCACCGAACACGAGGGAGTGGATGGCGCCGATGCGGGCGACGGCGAGGGTGGCGATGACCGTCTCGGGGATGACCGGCAGGTAGATGACGACGCGGTCGCCCTGGCCGATGCCGAGTGCTGTCAGCGCGTTGGCCGCCTTCGCGACCTCGCGCTGCAACTCGGCGTAGGTGATGGAGCGGCGGTCGCCCGGCTCTCCCTCGAAGTGGAGGGCCACTTTGTCGCCTCGTCCGGCGTCGACGTGCCGGTCGACGCAGTTGACCGCCACGTTGAGCGTTCCCCCGGCGAACCAGGTGGCGGCGGGGACGGTGAGTTCGGGCTCGGGGTCCGACGGGTCGGACCCCTCGACCGGCCGGGCCGGGTCCCAGGTGTGAGCCGTCTCCCACGGGGTGACCCAGTCGAGGCGTCGGGCCTGCTCCTCCCAGAACGCCACGGGGTCGGCGGCTGCGCGAGCCCATTCCTCCGGGCCGACGTTCGCCGTCTCGGCGAGGTCGGCCGGTGGGGCGTAGCTGCGGGTCTCGGCGAGGAGGTTCGCGATGGTGGCGGCGGGCGCTGCGGACGTCGATCCATCAGTGGGAGGCATGCTGCAACGCTACGCGGGAGGCCGGGGCCGGTGCCATCCGCGGGTCATGCAGCGTCATGGTCCGGAGGTTCCGAGGGGCTGTGGAGGAGCGTCGGGAGTAGCCTCGAAGGGCCGTCGCGATGCGCGGCGGACGTCGATCAGGAGCGCGCACGGCGCGTCTCGAGAAGGGAACGACATGGCGACCGTCATCCAGTACCAGGAGCTCGGCCCGGCCGACGTCCTCGAGCTCGTCGAGGTGCCGACGCCTCAGGCGGGCCACGGCGAACTCGTCGTCGAGGTGCGCGCCGCGGGCATGAACCCGATCGACTGGAAGCTACGCAGCGGTGTCCGCGGCGGCGAGCTGCACGGCACCCGACGCGTCGGGAGCGACGGCGCCGGGGTCGTCGTCGAGGTCGGCGACGGGGTCGAGGGCTGGTCGATCGGCGACGAGGTCGTCGTCGTCAACGCCTCCGGGACGTACGCGACCCATGTCGTCGTCACGCCCGACCAGATCATCCGCAAACCGGCGGCCATCTCCTTCGAGGAGGCGGCGGCGATCGGCATCCCCGTGAGCACGGCCTACCAGGCGCTCCGGTCGCTCGGCGTGACCGAGGGGACGACCCTCCTGATCCACGGCGGATCGGGCTCGGTGGGGCACGCGGCAGTGCAGTTCGCCGTGGCGTGGGGAGCGACCGTCGTCGCCACCGCGAGCGAGGGGAACCATGCGCGCCTGCGGGAGCTCGGGGCGATCCCCGTCACCTACGGTCCCGGGCTCGTCGAGCGCGTGCGCGAGGCCGCCCCGCAGGGCGTCGACCGGGTGCTCGACGCCGTCGGCACCGACGAGGCGCTCGAGGCCTCGTTCGAGCTGGTCGAGGACCGGCAGCACATCGGCACGATCGTCGTCGGCGCGAAGGCGGCCGACCTCGGGATCCAGGCATGGTCAGGCGGCAACCCGCTTCCGCTCACGGCGCAGGAGCAGGCCTGGCGGGCGGAGGCGATCCCGGCGGTCGCGTCCCTCGTCGAACAGGGACGCTTCAGCTTCGAGCTCGGGACGGTCCGGCCCCTCGCTGAGGCCGCCGATGCGCACCGCGAGAGCGAGTCGGGTCACCCGAGCGGGAAGCTCATCCTCGTCCCCTGAGTGCCCTTCGACAGGCTCAGGGACCGGAGCGACTTGAGCGGGAGCGCCCTTCGACAGGCTCAGGGACCGGAGCGACTTGAGCGGGAGCGCCCTTCGACAGGCTCGGGGCCCGGAGTGACTTGAGCGGGAGCGCCCTTCGACAGGCTCAGGGACCGGAGCGCTACTCCGGGCCCTCGCCGAAGCTGTCGCCGACGGGAGCGCGGTCGGCGAGGTCGTCCTGGTCGTCGAGGTCCTCGACGGCGTCCTCGGTGTCCGAGTCGTCGTCCAGACCCGCGTCGCCGACGACGTCGTCACCACCGACGCCGTCGCCGGCGTTGCTCAGGCCGCCGTCACCGGGGGCCGCGTCGTCGGCCGAGCGGTCGACCGCACCGCCGTCGGGCACGACACCGCCGACCGAGCTGTCGGTCTGGTCCTCGCCGGGCACGTGTGCCTGGGCGCCCGGGCCGCCGTGGGCGAGGGCTTCGCGTTGGGCGTCTACTGCTGCTGGATCCATGGGATTGCTCATGACGGCAGCGTAGGCCGGACGCCGAGACGTCGCGGGGGCTTGGCTCAGGGACGCCGGACGCCTATCCTCCGTGCTCCCCGCCGGACCCGACGCGGTGTCGACAGCGCGGTGCCCTTCGACAGGCTCAGGGACCGGGACAGGCTCAGGGACCAGGGCAGGCTCAGGGACCGGGGTGGGTCAGCGGCCGGTGTGCTCCACGATGATCGCCTTGATGCGGTCGACGTCGGCCGGCACGATCTCGAAGCGCTGTTCGAGCCCCTCGATGCCCTCGAACGCCTCGGGTCGCTCCGGCTCCTCGCCGAGCGCCTCGCGGACGATCTCGGCGAACTTCGCCGGCAGCGCGGTCTCGAGGACGAGCATCGGGACGCCCTCGCGCAGGTGGCGGCGGGCGACCGTGACGCCGTCGGCGGTGTGCGGGTCGATCGTGACGCCGTAGCGCTCGTGCACGTCGCGGATGGTGGCGACGCGGTCGGCGTGCGTGCTGCGACCGGAGACGAAGCCGAACTCGCTGATCCGCTCGAACTCGGGCGTCCCGGAGAGGTCGAACCCGCCCTCCTCGTCGAGGGACCGGAACAGCTCACCGAGGCGGGTCGCGTCCTGACCGACGAGGTCGTAGAGGAAGCGCTCGAAGTTCGACGCCTTCGAGATGTCCATGCTCGGGCTGGAGGTGTGGTGCGTCTCGGCCGCCGAGCGCGGGCGGTACACGCCCGTGCGGAAGAACTCGTCGAGGACGTCGTTCTCGTTCGTCGCGACGACGAGCTGGTCGATCGGGAGCCCCATGGAGCGGGCGATGTGCCCGGCGCAGACGTTGCCGAAGTTGCCGGACGGCACCGAGAACGACACCTTCTGGCCCGGACCGTCGGTCGCGAGCAGCCAGCCGTGCACGTAGTACACGACCTGCGCGACGACGCGGGCCCAGTTGATCGAGTTGACCGTACCGACGGCGTGGAGTGCCTTGAACGGAGCGTCCTTCGAGACGGCCTTCACGATGTCCTGGCAGTCGTCGAAGTTCCCCTCGACGGCGAGGTTCACGATGTTGTCGTCCTGGAGGCTGAACATCTGCGCGCGCTGGAAGCTGCTCATGCGGCCGTGCGGGCTCAGCATGATGACCCGGATGCCGGTCTTGCCGCGCATGGCGTGCTCGGCCGCGCTCCCGGTGTCGCCGGACGTCGCGCCGAGGATGTTGAGCTCGTCGCCGCTCTTCGCGAGCGTGTACTCGAAGAGGTTGCCGAGCAGCTGCATCGCCATGTCCTTGAAGGCGAGCGTCGGGCCGTTCGAGAGGCCGAGGAGCTGCAGCTCGGTGCCGCCCTCCTCGCCGAGGGTGCGCAGCGGGGTGATGAGCGAGGCGTCGTCGCCGGCGCGGCCGTTCGAGTACACCTCGGCGGTGTAGGTGCGACGGGTGATGTCCTGGAGGTCGGCTGCGGGGATGTCGTCGGCGAACTTCGACAGCACGGCGAACGCGAGGTCGGCATAGGACAGCTCGCGCCACGACTCGAGCTCGTCAGCGGTCAGCTGCGGGTACTCGGCCGGGAGGTACAGGCCGCCGTCCGGGGCGAGCCCGCCGAGGAGGATGTCCGAGAAGTGCTGGGGCAGATCGTGGCCCCGCGTCGACTGATAGTGCATGACCGTCTCTCTCATCCGGTTGGAAGCCCGATCTCCAACCTTGCCATATCGGGGGTCGACGCGCAGAGGCCTGCCGTCATCGTGACCGGCCGCTACGCGCGGGCGAGTTCCTCGCGGATCGCGGCGACGAACGCGTCGATGTCGTCCTCCGTGGTGTCGAACGAGCACATCCAGCGGACCTCGCCCTTGGCGGCGTCCCAGTCGTAGAAGCGGAAGCGTTCGCGCAAGCGGTCGGGGACGCCCGCTGGCAGGGTCGCGAACACCGCGTTGGCCTGGGTCGGCTGGCTGAAGCCGAGTCCCGGTGCCTCGCCGGCGGCGATGAGGGCCTCGAGGGAGGTGCGGAGGCGCGCGGCCATCGCATTGGCGTGGGTCGCGGAGCGGAGCCAGAGCCCGTCGCCGCCGTCGGCCGCCGGCTCGAGCAGGGCGATGAGCTGCGCCGCACCGAAGCGCATCTTCGACGCCAGCTGCATGTTGAGCTTCCGGAGGTAGACGAGGCCCTCCGACGCCGACGGTTCGAGGACGACGATGGCCTCGCCGAACATGAGCCCGTTCTTCGTCCCACCGAAGGACAGCACGTCGACGCCGGCATCGGCGGTGAACGCGCGCAGTGGGACGCCGAGGGCTGCTGCGGCGTTGGCGATGCGGGCGCCGTCGAGGTGCAGCTTCATGCCGTGACCGTGCGCGTGGTCGGCGATCGCGCGGATCTCCTCGGGCGTGTACAGGGTGCCGAGCTCGGTGGTCTGCGTGATCGAGACGACGAGCGGCTGTGCACGGTGCTCGTCGCCCCAGCCCCACGCTTCGCGGTCGATGAGGTCGGGCGTGAGCTTGCCGTCGGGGGCGTCGACCGTCAGGAGCTTGATGCCACCGACCCGCTCCGGCGCGCCGCCCTCGTCGGAGTTGATGTGCGCGGTCGACGCCGAGATGACGGCACCCCAGCGCGGGAGCATGGACTGCAGACCGACGACGTTCGCGCCGGTGCCGTTGAAGACGGGGAACACGGCGACGTCGCGGCCGAAGTGATCGGCGAAGACCTCGTGCAGCCGACGGGTGTAGTCGTCCTCGCCGTAGGCGATCTGGTGGCCGCCGTTGGCCGCCGAGAGGGCGTCGAGGATCTCGGGGTGGACGCCGGAGTAGTTGTCGGAGGCGAAGCCACGGATGCTGGTGTCATGCAGAGAGTCGGTCACTGATCCATCCTCGCGCATGCCACACGCAGCTTCCGTGCATCGCGGGCCGACTTCCTGCGTGCTCGGGTCGCCGTCGGGCATGTTCACAATTCAGGAGCGCCCGGGCGTGGCGCGCCCGCACCTTGCGTGTCGGCGGGGACGCGCCGAGGCGCTCCTGAATTGTGAACCGGGAAACAGGGTCAGTCGGCGGCGTGACGCGGGCCGTCGGAGGAGGGGACGACCTCCTCGGGCACGGCGTCGATCGCGGCGTCGACGTCGGCGTGCGCACCGGGCTCCGGCTCCGCGTCCGGCGTCTCCTGCGCGAGCGCGTGCTCGTAGGCGAGCGCGTGCACGGCGATCGAGGAGGCGACGGCGGCCTGCTGCTCGTCCTCGGCGGAGGGCTGAGCCGGCTGCTCGGCCGCCAGCGCGGCGGCCTGCTCGGGCGTCAGCCGGGCGTCCTGGTCCTCCTCGTCCTCGTCCACGAGGTCGAGCACGATGGGCTCGTCGCCGTAGATGTCGCCGGCCGGATCGCCCGCGAGCGGGGCCGGCGCGGGGAGGCGCTGCTCGGCGTCGAGGAACTGCTTGGCCTCGAAGGCACCCGGGTTGAAGACCTCGTCGATCCCGCCGAGCCCGCTCATGCCTTGAGCGCTTCCGAGAGTTTGACCCGGCCACCCATTTTCAGCAGCGAGTTCTCGTAGATCCGCGAGCCGACGAGGATGACGAGTGCCGCGGTGATCGCGAGGATCAGCAGGGACAGGATCGGCTCCCACCACTGCGCCGAGCCGACGAAGAGACGGACGGGCATGCCCACGGCTGCCGAGAACGGCACGTAGGACATGATCGTCATCACCACCGGGTTGTCGTTGAAGAAGATGACGGCGAAGTACGGGATCATGATCAGCATCGTAATCGGGGTCGTCGTCGAACCGATGTCCTCTTGACGCGAGACCAGCGATCCGGCAGCGGCGAACAGCGCGGCCAGCAGGATGAAGCCGAGCACGAAGAACACCACGAACCAGACGACCGGGGTCCCGAGTCCGGCGAGCAGCTCCGTCTGGCCCGTCACGGTCAGCCCGATCACCGACAGCGCCGCGATCGCCAGGATCTGCCCGAACGCCAGGATGCTGTTGCCGAGCACCTTGCCTGCGAGGAGCGCCTTCACGGGGATGGCGGACATGAGGATCTCGACGACGCGGGTCTGCTTCTCCTCGACGACGCTCTGCGCGATCGACGCCCCGAAGGTGGTGGCGGAGACGAAGAACACGAGACCGAACCCGAGCGACACGATGTAGAGCAGGAAGCCCGCGGAGGCGTCGGCGTCGGGATCGAGGATGGTGACCTGCGGCTGCGCGCTCAGTTGCATGATGAGCGTGTTGGAGGCCTCGGAGTCGAAGATGACCTGGACGCCGGTGGGGTTGTCGTCGGTGGCCGGTGTGATCGCCGCTTCGACGTCACCCGACTTCACCAGGGCTTCAGCGGCGGCGACGTCGGCCGCCTCGGTCACGTCGAAGGTCTTGCCGTCGACGAGTCCCGCACCCGCGTTCCCGACGACCGCGACCTTCGTGGTCTCCGAGGCGGTGTTCTTCGCGAGGAACCCACCGACGACGATGCCGGCGAGGATCACGAGGAGCAGGATGCCCGTCGAGATGAGGAACGTCTTGCTCCGCAGACGCATCTTGACTTCGCGCTCGGCGACGAGACCGATGCTCTGCACGAGGCTTGGGGAGGCCGGGCCGGAGCGACGACGACCGGCGGGCTGGATCGGGGACTCGGTTGCCGTGGTCACTGGATGACCTCCTTGAAGATCTGGGCGAGGGTGGGGCGGAGGGGGGCGAAGCTCGTGACGTCACCGTGGGTCAGTGCCTCACGGAGCACGGCCTGCGCCGCCTGGGCGTCGTCGGCGTCGAAGAGGGCGTAGCCACCGTCGAAGTCGACGACGGAGATCCCCGCACGCTCGCGCAGCCAGCCGGTGTCGGCCGCGGTGAGCAGCTCGTAGCGGTTGCCGGCGTGGGCTTCGCGGAGGGACTCGCGCGAGCCGGAGGCGCGGATCCTGCCACCGGCGATGATCACGAGGTCGTCGCAGAGGCGTTCCACGATGTCGAGCTGGTGACTGGAGAACAGGACGGGCGAGCCGCCTGCGGCGAACTCGCTGAGCACCCCGACGACCACGTCGACCGCCATCGGGTCGAGGCCCGAGAACGGCTCGTCGAGGACGAGGACGTCGGGGTCGTGCACGAGCGCCGCGGCGATCTGCGCCCGCTGCTGGTTGCCGAGCGACAGGCTCTCGAGGGCGTCGTTCCGGCGCTCGCCGAGGCCGAGACGCTCGAGCAGTTCGCCGGCGTTGCGCTTGGCGGCGTGGGTCGTGAACCCGTGGAGGCGGGCCAGGTAGACGAGCTGTTCCTCGACCCGCATCTTCGGGTAGAGGCCGCGCTCCTCCGGCATGTAGCCGAACCGGCGGCGGTCCTCCGGGGTGAGCGGGGTGCCGTCGAGGGTGACGGTTCCGGCGTTCGCGGCGAGGACACCGAGCAGGATGCGCATCGTCGTCGTCTTGCCGGCACCGTTCCCGCCGACGAACCCCGTCATGCGACCGGGGGCGACCTGGAAGCTGACGTCGTCGAGCACCTTCCGCTCGCCGTACGACTTGTCGATGTGGCTGAGTTCGAGCATCGGCCGCCTCCTGTGATCTGCGTGCTGGACCGAGTGTCCTGCGTCGGGTTCTCCCGGTATGGCGATCACGCTACGCGGCGTGGTGTGCCACCGGCATCCGCCGTAGGACGGGTTGACGCGACGACGCCCGGTCTCCTTCTCCGTCGAGTGGGGGATACCGGGCGTCGTGGACCAGCCGAGCGCTGGATCAGGCGGGGCGGGACTCCGGGGAGACCGTCTTCGAGGGGTCGGTCTCGGCGACGGAGCCGATGGCCTCGTCGATGCGGGCGATGACCGCGTCGTCGAGCTTCACACCAGCCGCGGCGGCGTTCGCGGTGACCTGCTCGGGACGCGAGGCCCCGACGATCGCACCGGCGATGTTGTCGTTGTGCAGCACCCAGGCGAGCGCCAGCTGCGCCATGGTGAGGTCGAGCTCGTCGGCGATGGGCTTCAGCTGCTGGACGGCCGTCAGCACCTCGTCGTCGAGGAAGCGCTTGATGGTGTCGGCGCCGCCCTTCTCGTCGGTGGCCCGGCTGCCCTGCGGGAGCTCTGCGCCCGGCAGGTACTTGCCGCTGAGGACGCCCTGCGCCACCGGCGACCAGACGATCTGGGAGATGCCGAGTTCGCGCGAGGTCGGGACGACCTCCTCCTCGATGACCCGCCACAGCATCGAATACTGCGGCTGGTTCGAGATGAGCTGGAAGCCCAGCTCCTTGGACAGGGCGTGGCCGGCGCGCAGCTGCTCGGCGTTCCACTCGCTCACGCCGATGTAGAGCGCCTTGCCCGCCCGGACGACGTCGGCGAAGGCCTGCATCGTCTCCTCGAGGGGCGTCTCGCTGTCGTAGCGGTGGGCCTGGTACAGGTCGACGTAGTCGGTACCGAGACGCGTGAGTGAACCGTCGACCGACTCCATGATGTGCTTGCGCGACAGCCCGACGTCGTTGTGCCCCTTCGGGCCGGTGGGCCAGTAGACCTTCGTGAAGATCTCCAGGCTCGCGCGTCGTTCGTCCTTGAGGGCGTCGCCGAGCACCTGCTCAGCCGCCGTGTTCGCGTAGGCGTCGGCCGTGTCGAAGGTGGTGATGCCCGCGTCGAGGGCGGCGCGAACGCTCGCCGTGGCGACGTCGTTCTCCACCTGCGAGGCGTGGGTCAGCCAGTTGCCGAAGATGATCTCTGAGATCTTGAGTCCGCTGTTGCCGAGGTATCGAAATTCCATGGTCGTCACGCTACTCCTCGCATCCGACCGACCGACGGGGTTGCGCGGAGACGGAGCGAACCCTCAGCTGCGCGGCGACGCCAGCCCGTGCTCGTAGGTGTAGATGACCGCCTGGATGCGATCACGGAGGGCGAGCTTCTGCAGCACCTTCGAGACGTGCGACTTCACGGTCGCCTCGCCGACGAAGAGCGTGGTCGCGATCTCCTGGTTGGACAGGCCCTGGGCGACCAGCTGCAGGACCTCGCGCTCGCGCTCCGTCAGCTGCTCATAGTCGGCGCCGGTCGTCGGCCCGGCCGGGAGGGCGGGGTCCTGCGCGGCGTCCTCGACGACGGGGCTCTGACGGGTGAACCCCTCGATGACCCGGCGCGTGACCGCCGGGGAGAGGAGCGCCTCCCCGCCCGCGATCACCGAGACCGCCGCGACGAGTTCCTCCGGCGAGGAGTTCTTCAGGAGGAACCCGCTCGCGCCGGCACGGAGCGCCTCGGCCAGGTAGTCGTCGCGGTCGAAGGTGGTGAGGATGAGGACGGCGGCGTTGGTGTCCGGATCCGCGACGATCCGACGGGTGGCCTCGAGGCCGTCCATGCCCGGCATCTGGACGTCCATGCAGATCACGTCCGGCGCGAGTGTCGTCGCGAGCGCGACGGCCTCGGCACCGTCCGACGCCTCACCGACGATCTCGATCCCGGGCTGTGAGCCCAGGATGATGCGGAAGCCCGCACGCAGCAGCTCCTGGTCGTCGACGAGGAGGATGCGGGTGGGCTGCTCGGTCATGCCTGGTCCTTCGTGGTGGTGGTCTGGGGTCGTCCTGCGGAGGTGGAGGCGAGGCGGGCGTCGGCGATGGACGCGGCGACGGGCTCCATCGCCTGGTCGCCCGGCCGGCCGAGCGGGATGGCGGCCCGCACGAGGAAGCCGCCGCGGGCGCGTGCCCCGACCTCGAGGACGCCACCGGACGACGCCACGCGCTCCCGCATCCCGATGAGCCCGAGCCCGCCGCGTCGGGCCACCGTCGGGACGGTCCCCGTGTTCGTGACCTCGAGTTCGACCGCGTCGTCCAGATAGCGGAGCCTGAGTTCGGCCGTCGCCGTGGTACCGCCGTACTTGCGGGCGTTCGTGAGCGCCTCCTGCGCGATCCGGTACAGGTTGAACGAGACGACGGCCGGGATCGCGACCGGTGTCCCCACGAGTTCGAACCTCGTCGGCAGCCCGTTCGCCGTCGACTCGTCGGCGAGCCGACCCAACTGGCCGACGCCGACGGTCGACGGGCTGCTCTCCTCGTCGGTCGGTTCGCCGTGTGCGCGGAGGGTGCCGAGCATCTTGCGCAGCTCGTCGATCGCGCTCCGTGCGCCGAGCTCGACGTTCGTGAGTGCATCCCGCGCGGCGGCCGGGTCCGCATCGAGCACGGTGCGCGCGGCACCGGCCTGGACGCCCATGACCGAGACGTGGTGGGCGACGACGTCGTGCAGCTCGCGCGCGATCCGCACCCGCTCGAGGGCGACCGCCTGCCGGGCGGACCGGGCGCGTTCCGCCTCGAGCTCGGCCGTGCGCTGCTCGAGCGCCGCCCGTTCCCGGGAGGACTGGTACACGCGCTCGCCGAAGAAGTACGCGGCTCCGAAGTAGAGGATGTTCGTCAGGATCTGGATGAGGATGAACGCCACGAGGGGCGAGAAGAGCCCGACCCGGGAGAGGCTGGGCAAGGCGTCGGGGTCGGTCGCCTGGATGAACATGGAGACGAGCAGCCAGACGAACATGGCGACGATGATGAGCACGCGGACGAGCGCAGCGCGACGTCGGTTCGGAACCCACGCCCCGACCGTGTAGATCGCGAGGAACAGGGCGATGTTCGTGAAGAGGACCTCGGGTACGAGCACCGTGCCGCCCACGATGAACATGACGGCGACGATGACGGCCACCGAGCACGGGAAGCGGCGACGGAACGCGAGCGGCGCGGTGATGCCGATCGCCCAGAGGACGGACGCCCACATCGGTGCGGGCTCGGGGTAGAACCCGGCGATCGTGTACAGCGTCAGGCTGAGGAGGGTGCCGACGCCGAGCGCGATGGCGAGGATGATGTCGGATCGCTGTTCCGACGGCGTCGCGGCCGGACGCCGCCACTCGGCGTCGTAGGGGTCGACCGGGCGGTCCTCCTGCTGGTCGACGGCGGGCTCGCTCATGCCGTCCACGCTAGCGCGACGCCCCGCCGGGGACATCCGTCGAGCGACGGAGCGCGGCGGTCCGGCACTCGGACAAGAGCCCGGAGCGGCACTCAGGAGAGTGCTGCTCCGGGCTCCTCCGCGGCACGGTCGGGTCAGGCCGCGGATCGCCCCGTGATCCCTGCGGTCGACGTGATGACGTCCGCCATCTTCTTGCCCAGCGCCTCGTAGAACATCGACAGGGGGAACTCGTCGTCGAGGACCGCGTCGGTGAGTCCGCGCGGCGGTCCGCTCAGGATCTCGTCGGACAGCCCACGCGCCCACTGCGACGCGGGGTGCGGCGTGAGCGTCGCGCGGACGAGCTCGTACGCGGCGAGCCAGTGCGCGGTCTTCGGACGGTCGATCGATCGCCAGTACAACTCGTCGATGCTCTCGCCGAGCCGCACGACCACGTCGGGGACCTCGTCCCAGTCGATCGTGAGCCTGGTGTCGGTCCAGTGCAGCACGCCGTGCTGGTGCATCCACGCGAACAGCAGCTGACCGCCGACGCCGTCGTAGTTCCGGACGCGCGAGCCGGTGATGGCGAACCGGAAGATGCGGTCGAAGATGATCGCGTACTGGACGAGCTTCGCGTGCTCGAGGATCGCCACGTCCGCCGCGTCGAGCGTCTCGGACTCCGCGCGGGTCGTCAGCGTGCGCTCCAGCCTGACCGACTCGCGGAACGCCGTGAGGTCGCAGCGCAGCTCCTCGAGGGAGTACAGGAAGAACGGCATCCGCTGCTTGATCATGAACGGGTCGAACGGGAGGTCACCGCGCATGTGCGTGCGGTCGTGGATGAGGTCCCACATCACGAAGGTCTCCTCGGCCAGCTGCTGGTCGTCCAGGAGGGACGCGGCTTCGGCCGGGAGCTCGAGCTTGGTGATCTCGGCAGCGGCTCGGACGACCCGCCGGTACCGGGCCGCCTCGCGGTCCTGGAAGATCGCGCCCCAGGTGAACGCCGGGATCGCGCGCATCGCGACCGTCTCGGGGAAGAGGACCGCGGAGTTCGTGTCGTACCCCGGCGTGAAGTCGAGGAAGCGGATCGGTACGAAGAGCGCGTTCGTGTAGTCGCCGGCCTCGAGCGCTGCGATGAACTCGGGCCAGATGACCTCGACGAGCACGGCCTCGATGTGGCGGTCGGTCGAACCGTTCTGCGTGACCATCGGGAACACGACGAGGTGTCCCAGGCCGTCCACGCGATGCCGCTCGGGGTGGAAGGCGACGAGCGAGTCGAGGAAGTCCGGGACGCCGAAGCCGTCGCGCTCCCAGCGGTCGAAGTCGGCGACGAGCGCGTCGAGGTACTCGGCGCCGTGCGGGAAGTTCGGAGTGAGGGTGCGGACGCTCGCGACGATCGTGGCGACGTGCCCTGCCGCCGACTCGTGGTCGTTTGACTCGGGGATCGAGCCGTCCTTCACCTGGACGGCCTGCAGCGCGGTCGCGGCGGCCTTGAGGTCCGTCCAGGCCGGGTGCCCGACGAGTGCGGCGGCGTCTTCGACGACCTCCGGCTCTCCGACGATGCTCTTCGTGTGGGTGGTGGCGACGTTCGACATGGTGAACCTCCTTCCGCGTGCGCAGGCGTCGCCCGGGGTGGGTGACGATTCCTTCGAGCGTAGGGGCGGAGGGGGTGCGGATTTCTTGCGTCAGGAGCGACTTCGCTGCAACATTCGGCCGTTCGCGCTGGGGAACTGCACGGTCGACCGCGGCGGGCCGCTACCCCCAGCGGCGCTTGATCCAGCGGTCGAGGACACCGACGAGCGCGTCGGTGATCGCGCCGAGCAGCGCGAGCACGATGATGACGAAGAAGATGCGGTCGACCCGGCCGTTGTTCTGCGAGTCCACCAGGCGGAACCCGAGTCCCATGGACGAGGCGATGAGCTCCGCCGCCACGAGGAACAGCCATGACTGCGCCAGCGCGAGCCGGAGGCCGGAGACGACCGAGGGCGTCACGGCGGGCAGCTGCACCGTCCGGAACAACGCGACGCCGTTCAGCCCGAAGGCGCGGCCCGCCTCGACCAGGTGCTTGTCCACGTGGCGGAGCGCGGCGGAGACCGTCGTGTACACCGGGAAGAACGCGCCGATCGCGATGAGCGTGATCTTCGACTCCTCACCGATCTTCAGCCAGAGGATGAGCAGCGGGACCCACGCGAGCGACGGGACGGCACGGATCGCCGCGAAGGTCGTCGACAGCAGGATGTCGCCGAGGCGCGAGAGCCCCACGACCGCGCCGAGGACGAGGCCGAGGACAGCGCCGATGAGGAAGCCGATGAGGACCCGCTGCACCGAGATGGCCACGTCCTGCTGCAACCAGCCGCGCTGCGCGAGATCCACGCCGGCCGCCCAGACCTCGGCGGGTGCCGGGAGTTGCGAGGCGGGGACGAGGCCGAACGCGGTGACGAGCTGCCAGGCCCCGAGGATGACGACGGGGACGAGGAAGCCGCCGAGGACGACGACGATCCTGCGGGACCCGAGAACGGCGCGCGCGTCGCGGCCGGACTGGGTCGCCTGGGCACCCGCGGCTGCGGTGGTGCCGAGACCGGCGAACTCGGTCATGGGTTCCTCTCGGGACGGTTCAGGGGGCGGACTACTTCGCGCCGATGACGGACGGGTCCGCGTCGTCCACGAAGCTCGGGTTGAAGAGGTCGGCCAGGGCGTCGTCGACCTTGTCCTGCGACGACACGTCGCCGGACTCCACGAAGATCGGGCCGATGATCGACAGGACCTGCTCCTGCGCCTTGCCCGGGGCCGGGTCGACGTCGAGGTTCGAGCGCTCCGCGATCACCTTCGTCGCCACGGCGAGGTCGAGGCCCGCGGCGTCCGCGAGGATCTGCGCCGTCTCGTCGGGGTTCGACGCAGCCCATTCACGAGCGTGCTCATAGGCGTTCACGACGGTCTGCGCGACGTCCGGACGCTCGTCGATGAAGGACTCGGTCGCGGCCAGGATGCCGTAGCTGTTGAAGTCGACGTTGCGGTAGATGAGCTTCGCGCCCGCCTCCTCGGCGCCGGCCATGATCGGGTCGAGACCGGCCCACGCGTCGACGGAACCGTTCTGCAGGGCAGCCCAGCCGTCGGCGTGCTGGAGGTTCTCGATCGTGACGTCCGAGGCGGACAGGCCGGCCTCCTCCAGCGCCTGCAGGAGGAAGAAGTAGGGGTCGGTGCCCTTCGTCGCGGCGACCTTCTTGCCCTTGAGCTCGGCGACGTCCGTGATCGTCGAGCCCTGGCCGACGACGATCGCCGACCACTCGGGCTGCGAGAAGACGTCGATCGCCTGGATGGCCGATCCGTTCGCCCGGTTCAGGAGTGCGGCGGAGCCGGCGGTGGACCCGACGTCGATCGCGTCGGCCCGCAGCGCCTCGTTCGCCTTGTTGGAGCCGGCCGACTGGACCCAGTTGACGGTGATGTCCTGGTCGTCGAGTGCGTCCTCGAGCCAGCCCTGGTCCTTGATGATGAGTGAGAGCGGGTTGTAGGTCGCGAAGTCGATGTCGAGCGTGCCGCCCTCGGTGGTGCCGGCGGTGCTGTCGCCGCCGGCCGCAGGAGCGTTCTCGCCCGCGACGCAGCCGCTGAGGAGGAGCGCTGCGGCGGCGGTCGCGGCGACGAGGGCAGCGCGCCCGGCGCGGGAGGTGGTGAAGCGGCGTCGTGAGGTCATGCGTTGGTCCTTGCTGTGGATCGGTGCGGGATGACGGCGGAGGTGGTGGGTGGCTCAGTACGGGAAGTGCGGGATGGACGGCAGTCGTTGGTCGCCGCGGGCGAGACCGTGGCGGTCGATGCCGAGTCCGTCGAGGAGGCGGCCGCGCAGCTCGGCGAGCTCTGCCGACCCGCGGTCGCGCGGGCGGTTGCCGGGGACAGTCACGGTCTGGGCGATGGTCGAACCGGGGTGTCCGTCCTCACGACCCAGGAGGATGACCCGGTCGGCGAGCTGGAGGGCCTCGTCGACGTCGTGCGTCACGAGCAGGATCGTGGTGGGCGCGGCGAGGTGGATGGCGAGCAGCAGATCCTGCATCTTCAGCCTGGTGAGGGCGTCGAGGGCACCGAACGGTTCGTCGAGGAGCAGGACGCCCGGCCGGCGGGCGAGGGCCCTGGCGAGCGAGGCGCGTTGCGCCATGCCGCCGGAGACCTCCCGTGGGCGGTGCTCGGCGAAGTCCGCGAGCCCGACGAGTTCGAGCAGCTCGGCGACGCGGGCACGTCCTTCGGTTGCGGGTGTCCGTTTGGGCAGACCGAGTGCGACGTTCGCCGCGATGGTGCGCCAGGGGAGGAGTCGAGGCTCCTGGAAGCCGAAGGCCGTGCGCGGGTCGATGCCGGCGACGGGTGTGCCGTCGATGAGCACGGAGCCGGCGGTCGGGTGGTCGAGACCGGCCGCGATCCGCAGCAGGGTGGACTTGCCGCAGCCGCTCGTGCCGAGGATCGCCACGACCTCGCCGGCCTCGGCGGTGATCGTGACGTCGCGCAGCACGGGCCGCGGGACGTCGGTGCGTTTGCCGGCACCGCTCGCGAAGGTGCGGCCGACCCCGGCGAACGCGACCGTGGAGGCACGATCCGCCGAGCCGACAGGGGCGGCGTCGCGGGTGGCCGGCGAGCCCGCGGCGAGCGGGCTTGGGGCAGCGTTCGTCATGGGTCTCGGGCTCCAGGGGTGGGGTGCCCGCCATGCTACGCGAGGGCGACGGACCCCTCTCGGTCGCCGAAACAGAGCGTCACATTGGCGTCCGCCGGTGACATCCGGAGGGTTCCGGTGTTATGCGTCCGCTACCAGCTGCCGACCTGCGTGAGGGCGACGTCGAGGATGGCGACGGCCTCCTCCCGGTTGACTCGGGCGAGCAGCAGCGCGCTGACCGACAACGAGGTGAGCTGCCGTGCGGCCGCGGCCAATTCGCCCGCGTCCACCTCGGGACGGGCGAGGGCCAGGGCGTCCGAGACGGCGGTGGTGAGCTCGGCCCGGTAGCCGTCGACGACCTCGCGCAGTGCGTCGTCGTGGGCCGCGAGGCCGGCCGCGCTGTTGAGGAGGAGGCAACCGCGGCGGGGGGAGTCGTCGGGCAGGGTCGCGATGACCGTCTGCACGCCGGAGAAGTAGGTGGTGAGCCCGGCTCTGCCGTCCGTCGCCAGCGCGAGGACCGCGAGGCGCGGTCGGATGACGGTGTCGAGGTAGTCCTGCACGGCGGCGTCGAAGAGCCCGCGCTTGCTGTCGAAGGCGTGGTAGAGGCTCGACCGTCGCAGACCGGTGGCCGCTTCGAGGTCGGCGAGCGAGGTCGCCTCGTACCCGCGGTCCCAGAAGACGTCGCGCGCCGCCTGGACGACGGCGACGGTGTCGAACTCCTGCGTGCGTCCCATGGGTGCCTCCTCCTCACTCGGCATCCGCGTGACGGGGTTGTGGACCGAGCGTTCTACTATTATAGTAGACCCATCGGTACAGAATGTCGCTCCGTCCGGACGACTCGACGCCGATCTCCCGGAAGGCCCGTCCCATGCTCGTCGTCAGTCTCGTCCTCGTCGGCATCGCCGCCCTCCTGCACGTCTACATCTTCGTGCTCGAGTCGCTGCGCTGGACCGACCCGGCCACCCGCAAGACCTTCGGCACCTCGGAGCTCGAGGCCGAGACCACCCGCGGGATGGCGTACAACCAGGGGTTCTACAACCTGTTCCTCGCGATCGGCACGATCGTCGGCATCGTCTTCCTCATCACCGGCTCGACCGGTATCGGCGCGGCCCTCGTCTTCGCCTCGGCCGGCTCCATGCTCCTCGCCTCGCTCGTCCTCATCACCTCGGACCGCACGAAGGCCCGCGCCGCGATCGTCCAGGGGACCACCCCGTTGCTCGGACTCATCGCGCTCGTCATCGCACTGGCCGTCTGACACCTCCGCGACGCCCCAGGCGTCACCCCGTCCGCAACCCGACGACGTGCTGCGCCCGCCCACCGAATCACTGCACCAAGGAAAGGCACCACATGAACACCCCCGCGCTCAGCACCCAGATCCAGCTCGTCTCGCGACCGGTCGGCTGGCCGACCGAGTCCGACTTCCGGACCGTCTCCGTCGAACTCCCGGAGCTCGCGCCCGGCCAGCTCCGGGTCCAGAACCTCTTCCTCTCCGTCGACCCCTACATGCGCGGTCGCATGAACGATGCCCGCTCCTACGTCGCGCCGTACCAGCTCGGTGAGACGATGACCGGCGGCGCCATCGGCCGGGTCGTCGAGTCGGCCGCCGAGGGCTTCTCCGTCGGCGACGTCGTCCTGCACCAGTTCGGCTGGCGCGACCTCGTCCAGGAGGACGCCAGCGGGTTCCGCGTCGTCCCTGAACTCCCCGGCGTCCCGCTGTCCGCCTACCTCGGCGTCCTCGGTATGACGGCCCTCACCGCGTACGTCGGTCTGCTCGAGGTCGCCAAGTTCCGGGAGGGCGACACGGTGTTCGTCTCCGGTGCTGCAGGTGCCGTCGGCACGATGGTCGGCCAGATCGCCCGTCTCAAGGGCGCGAAGCGCGTCATCGGTTCGGTCGGATCGGCTGAGAAGGTCGCCCTGCTGAAGGAGAAGTACGGCTACGACGCCGCGTTCAACTACAAGGACGGCCCCGTCACCGAGCAGCTCGCGGCCGCGGCACCCGACGGCATCGACGTGTACTTCGACAATGTCGGCGGCGAGCACCTCGAAGCGGCGATCGACGCCTTCAACGACGGCGGACGCGCAGCGCTCTGCGGCGTCATCTCGCAGATCAACGACACCGAGCGTGCCGAGGGCCCGCGCAACCTGTCGAACATCGTGACCCGCGGGCTCACCCTCACGGGCTTCACCGTCGGCAACTACACGCAGCACTTCCCGGCGTTCTCCGGTGAGATGGGTGCCTGGTTGCAGAACGGCGACGTCGTCTTCGACGAGACCGTCTACGAGGGCCTCGACCACACGCTCGACGCGTTCCTCGCGCTCATGCGCGGCGCCAACACCGGGAAGATGGTCGTCAAGCTCTGACGCGATCCCTCGACCTCGCCTGACACCGGCGATCGACGGCCTGTCCACCCGCTCCGGGTGGACGGGCCGTTCGTCGTCGTCAGACCGCTGCGAGGACCCCGCCGGCCGCATCGATGCGGGCCATCGCGAGGCGTTCGGCGGCGACGAGCGTCGTGACGCCCTCCGCTGCGGCGTTTCGGTAGATCGACTGCACGGTCCGCCCGATCGCCGACACCCGCTGCTCGATGGCAGCGGCATCGGCGCCCGGTTCGGACGCCATGGCGAGGTAGATCACGCCGCCCGCGTTCGCGACGAAGTCCGGCGCCCACAGGATGCCGCGCTCCTCGAGGGCCACCGCGTCGGCGCGGGAGGCGAGCTGGTTGTTCGCCGCCCCGACCACGGCGCGACACCGCAGCTGCCCGATCACCCGGGCGTTCAGGGCCCCGCCGACACCGCACGGCACGAAGAGGTCCGTCTCGACGAGGTGCTCGTCGCCCGGTTCGATCCAGCTGGCGCCGATCTCCTCGGCGAGGGCGCGCTTCCGTGGGTCGACGTCGGTGACGATGAGGCGAGCCCCCTCGGCCGCGAGCCGTCGGGCCAGACGTCCGCCGACCTGGCCGAGCCCGGAGATCGTCGCCCGGTGGCCCGCGACGAGCGGGGTGCCGAAGACCGTCTCGAGCGTCGCGGTGACGGCCGCGTGCACGCCGGCCGCCGTCGCCTCGCTCGGTTCGCCGACACCACCGCGATCGGCCGGCAGCCCGCTGACGTGGTCGGTCCGCTCGGCGACGACGGCCATGTCCTCGGCGGTCGTGCCGACGTCCTCCGCGGTGCGGTAGGCGCCACCGAGCGCCTCGACCGCGTCGCCGAGGTCGAGCATCGCGTCGCGGCGCTCCGCAGGGTCGAGGGTCGTGCCGACGGGCAGGTGGATGACGGACTTGCCGCCGCCGTGCGCGAGACCGGCGGCCGCGTTCTTCATCGTCATCCCCGCGGCGAGGCGGAGGGAGTCGTCGACGGCCTCGAGCCAGGACCCGTAGCGCCAGAGTCGCGCGCCGCCGAGGGCGGGTCCGAGGGCGGTGGAGTGCAGGGCGACGCTGATGGTCAGCCCGGAGCGCGGTCCGCGGGTGATGGAGAGGCGTTCATGGGGGAGGGTGGTGCTGTGCATCGCGTCGCTGGACGCGACCGGGTCGAATGACGTCATCGTCGGATCTCCTCGTGGGTGATTGGTGCGGGCTCCTGGTGGGAGCGGATCGCGGGGCGATGGTGGTGCCCCACTCTCCTCCCCAGATTCTCCACGCCGACCGCCCGCTCCACAACCGTCGGCTCAACGGGCCACCGGACGGGCTGCGCCTAGGCTGGACGGCATGGGTGGAGTGCTGACGGGGTTCGCGATCATCGGCACCGTCATCCTCGTCGGCTACTTCGCCGGCCGCCTCGAGGTCGGAGGGCCGACGACCGGGCACGTGCTCAACCGGGTGGCGTTCTTCGTCACCAACCCGGCGCTGCTGTTCACCGTGCTCGCCACGGCCGACCTGCACGAGGTGTTCAGCAGTTTCATCTGGGTCGCCCTCGCGAGTGCCCTGTCGGCCGCCGCGCTCTTCGTGCTGCTGAACGCGGTGTGGCTGCGCAAGGACCTCTCCGTCGCGACGATCGGCGCACTCGGCTCGGGCTACGTCAACGCCAACAACATCGGCATCCCGGTGGCGGTCTACGTCCTCGGTGAGGCCGGCTACGTCGCCCCGGTCATCCTGCTGCAGCTGCTCGTCTTCGCTCCGATCGCGCTCACCATCCTCGATGTCAGACAGCGCGGCTCCGTCTCGTTCCTCGGCATCGTGACGCAGCCCTTCCGCAACCCGATGATCGTCGCGTCGATCGTCGGCGTCGTACTCAACCTCTTCGGCGTCCGGCTCCCCGAGCCCGTCATGGCCCCGTTCGAGCTCCTCGGCGGCGCGGCCGTGCCGCTCATCCTCATGGCGTTCGGCATGTCGCTGCACGGCATGAGGCCGTTGCAGGCCGGCAGCGGACGTCGGGAGATCTTCGTGGCGACAGCGATCAAGTCGGTCGTCATGCCCGGGTTCGCCTACCTCATCGCCCACTTCGGTTTCGGGCTGAGCGACACGCCGTTGTTCGCCTCCGTCGTCCTCGCCGCCCTCCCGGCGGCCCAGAACGTCTACAACTTCGCCAGCCGGTACGAGCAGGGTGTCACGCTCGCCCGCGACACCGTCCTGCTGACGACGATCCTCTCCGTGCCGGTCCTCGTCGTCGTCGCCGCCCTGCTCGCCTGACCCCCCGAATCGGTCCGTCCGGAGCTCCGCTGTCCTCCGAAGCATGGACAGCGATGGCCGGAAAAGCCGAACGATCGCGACTACTCTTGGGCGGGCACGACTGAGATATACCACCGTCCAGTCCGGCGGAGCCCCGTCGGACCCGACCCGATGGGACGACATGACCGAAGGCACGACCCCACGACACGAACGTTCCGGAGACTGGGCCGCATCCCGCGAGACCGTCGGTGACGAGATGCTCGCCGTGCAGGACTTCTCCGGCGAGGAGGAGGGGTACCACAAGACCCTCAAGCCGCGGCAGATCCAGATGATCGCGATCGGCGGCGCGATCGGCACCGGACTCTTCCTCGGCGCGGGTGGTCGCCTGAACAGTTCCGGCCCGGCGCTCATCCTCGTGTACGCGCTCTGCGGGTTCTTCGCCTTCCTCATCCTTCGCGCCCTCGGCGAGCTCGTCCTCCACCGTCCGTCTTCGGGCTCGTTCATCTCCTACGCGCGTGAGTTCTACGGCGAGAAGATGGCGTTCGGCGCGGGCTGGTTGTACTTCCTCAACTGGGCGATGACCTCGATCGTCGACGTCACCGCGGCCGCGCTCTACATCAAGACCTTCGGCAAGCTGTTCGGCTGGAAGGAGCTCGAGGACTTCCCGCAGTGGGTCTTCGCGCTCGCCGCCCTGGTGGTCGTGCTGGCGCTCAACCTCGTCTCCGTCAAGCTGTTCGGAGAGATGGAGTTCTGGTTCGCGCTCATCAAGGTGTCGGCGCTCGTCATCTTCCTCATCGTCGGCGTCTGCTTCATCGTCTTCGGCGGACGCACCGACATCGGCGCCGTCGGGTTCTCGGTCATCGGCGACAACGGAGGGCTGTTCCCGGTCGGCGCCTTCGCCCCGATGATCGCGATCTCCGGTGTGGTCTTCGCCTACGCGGCCATCGAGCTCGTGGGTACGGCTGCCGGTGAGACGGCCGAGCCGAAGAAGATCATGCCGAAGGCCGTCAACACGGTCATCTTCCGCATCGCGATCTTCTACGTCGGCTCAGTGCTGCTCCTCTCGCTCCTGCTCCCGTACACGGCCTACGAGGCCGGCGAGAGCCCGTTCGTCACCTTCTTCTCGCACATCGGGTCGGAGCAGGCCGGGGCGATCTCGGCGTCGGTCATGAACTTCGTGGTCCTGACCGCGGCGTTGTCGAGCCTCAACGCGGGGCTTTACTCGACCGGCCGCATCCTCCGGTCGATGGCCGTCAACGGTTCGGCCCCCGCGTTCACCGGCAAGATGAGCAAGAACGGCGTCCCGTTCGGTGGCATCCTGCTCACGGCGGCACTCACCCTGCTGGGTGTCGGCCTCAACGCGCTCGTGCCGTCGAAGGCGTTCGAAATCGTGCTCGAGATCTCGGCGATCGGCATCATCGGCGGGTGGGCGACGATCATCCTCTGCCAGATCCAGCTGCAGCGCTGGGCGAAGCAGGGCAAGGTCGAGCGGCCGTCGTTCCGCCTCTTCGGGGCGCCGTTCACGTCGTACCTCACGTTGGCGTTCCTCGCGTTCGTCCTCGTGACGATGGGGTTCTCGGAGACCGGCCGCTGGGTGCTCGCCTCCCTCGTCGTGCTCATCCCGCTGCTCATCGTCGGATGGTTCGCCGCCAAGCCGCGGATCCTCGCCGCTGCGGCCGCACGCGAGGGGCACACGGGCACCTGGCCGGTGGTCGCGGAGCGTCCCGCCATCGATGCGAACAAGCGGAAGCGCGGGGGCGCGCCTCGCTCATAGGGCGAGCGGAAACGGCGGCGAGTCAGTGCTTCGTGGTGAATCGCTAAGCGATAGTGATCACTTCGGGTCGGTTTCGAGCATTCTCTTGCACCTCGGGTGTCGGTTCAGCAGGATGTGGGCAACCTCTTCCGTGCACCACCGGACCCCGCTGGAGTTCCCGTGAACCGTCGTCTCCGTCTCGTCGCCGTGCTCGCCGCGTGCGGCATCGTCGTCGCCACACCGCTGAGCGCTGCGGCGCAAGCACCTGCCCCGACCCCGGCCGACACGGTCGCCTACGAGCCGAGCGATGCGATCATCGCAAATCCCGAGCGCGGCTTCGACCACACGAACAACACTCACTACCACCCCGAGGGGACCGAGGGCGGGCCGGGGTACACGCCGCTCGACGTCGCCACCCTGGCGGCCTACCGCGAGGAGGGCATCACCGAACTCGTCCGCGTCTTCTACATGGAACGATTCGTGGCCGAGCCGACCCTCGACCCGGCCTGGCTCGCGCTCGTCCAGGCGGACTTCGACGCGGCTCGCACCGCCGGCATCTCGATCATCCCCCGCTTCGCGTACCTGGCGGGCGGTGACTGGCCCTATACACCGCCCTACGGCGACGCACCGCTCGACATCGTGCTCACCCACATCGAGCAGCTCACGCCGATCTTCCAGGACAACGCCGACGTCATCTCGGTCGTGCAGGCCGGCTTCGTCGGCCTCTGGGGTGAGGGCTACTACACGGACCACTTCGCCGCGGACCCGGCGAACCCCGGTGTCCTCACGGACGAGGACTGGGCGAAGCGTCGCGCAGTCGTCGAGGCGCTCCTCGAGGCGGTTCCAGCTGACCGCTCCATCCAGGTGCGGACCATGAACATGAAGCAGAACATCCTCGGGGTGCCGTCCGGAACCGCTGGGGCCATCACCGAGGCGCAGGCGTTCGACGGCAGCGCCATCTCGCGCATCGGGCACCACAACGACTGCTTCCTCGCGGCACCCGACGACTGGGGCACCTACCTGTCCGACCCGATCTCCCTCGATCAGGACTACCTCGCGCAGGAGAGCGACTGGGTGCCGGTCGGCGGCGAGACCTGCAACGTGAACCCGCCGCGGTCGGAGTGGGCGACCGCCTCGGCCGAGATGGAGCGATACAACTTCAGCTACCTGAACTGGGACTACCTCCAGGACGTCCTGCAGTCCTGGGGCCAGGAGAACCTCGACACCACCGCGAAGCGACTCGGCTACCGCTTCGTGATGACGGAGAGCTCGGTCGTGGACGACACGCTCTCGCTCACGGTCCGGAACGACGGTTGGGCGGCTCCGTACAACAGCCGGCTCGCGTACCTCGTGCTGTCGAACGCCGAGCGCACGGTGCGCGTCCCGTTCGGTTCGGACGCCCGCACCTGGGGTGCGGGGGAGACCGTCACACTTCAGGCGTCACTCGCCAACGTCCCGGCCGGTCGCTACGACACGGCGCTGTCGCTGCCGGCCACGCACGAGTCGGTCGCGGCGAACCCGCTCTACGCCGTCCAGACGGCGAACGTCGGCACCTGGGACGCGGCGACCGGCGTGAACAGCCTGCAGCGTCAGGTGACCGTCGGCGCCGACGGCGTCGTCATGGCCGAACCGGTGGCCGGTGCTGCGGCCAGGCTGCCCGACACGGGCGTCTCGTCGCTCGCTCCCGCGGTCCTCGGCGGTGGCGTGGTGGCACTCGGAACCCTCGCGCTCCTGCTCGCCCGCCGGCGTCGGAACGCCTGACCGGACTCGAGTGAGGGGGCGCCGGCTCAGCCGAAGATCATCGGCGAGTCGTCGTCCTCTTCCTCGGAGAGGGTGAAGTCGAGGTCGACGACGACGGGAACGTGGTCGCTCGGACTGTCGCCCTTGCGCTCGTTGCGGTGGATCGACGCCTCGACGACGTGGTCCGCGAACGCCTGTGAGCCGTAGATGAAGTCGATCCGGAGGCCCTCGTTGCGGGGGAACCGGAGCTGCTTGTAGTCCCAGAAGGTGTAGCCCTCGGGGACGAACGGTCGGACGGTGTCCTGGAGTCCCGCGTCGACGAAGGCTGCGAGGGCGGCGCGCTCCGGTGCCGAGATGTGGGTCGAGCCCGGGCCGAAGCTCGGGTCGCCGACGTCGGAGTCGAGCGGCGCGACGTTCCAGTCGCCCATGAGTGCGAGCGGCAGCTCGGGGTTCTCGGCGAGCCAGGAGCGGGTGTCGGCTTCGAGCGCGGCGAGCCAGCGGAGCTTGTAGTCGTAGTGCGGGTCGCCGACCGCGCGGCCGTTCGGGACGTACAGGCTCCAGAGGCGGACGCCGTCGACCGTCGCGCCGATGGCTCGCGCTTCGAGCGGCAGGCCGTCGGCGTCGAAGCCGGGACCGTCCAGCGCGAGGCTCGCCGGTGGCTTGCCGAAGCCCGGCATGTCGGGGAAGCCGATCTGCACGTCCTCCATCGGTAGGCGGCTGGCGATGCCGACGCCGTTCCACTGGCTGAGCCCGTGCAGCTCCACCTGGTAGCCGGCCTTCGTGAAGGCCTCCATCGGGAACTGCTCGGGCTTGCATTTGAGCTCCTGCATGGCGAGGACGTCGACGTCCTCTCGGACGAGCCAGTCGACCACGCGGCCGACGCGGGTACGGATCGAGTTGACGTTCCAGGTGGCGATGCGCATGCCCCAACGCTATCGGTTTCCTTTCTCAGGAGACCTCCGGCGTGTCGCCCCGGGGGAGGGTCGCCATGCCGGAGAGGTCCTGAGAAAGGACCGGTTCGGTGGAGCCGACGGGTGGGGATTGAGCGGAGGTTCCCAGGGATGGCGAGCTGGTGTCGCGTAGCGTCGAGGGTATGACGACGTCCACCGCCGCCACGTTCAGCCTGTCCGCAGCCTCGACCGGAGGGGACAGTGCCCTCGGAGGAGTCGCCGACTGGGCGGTCGACCTCATGGAGACGTTGGGTGGTCCGGGAGCCGGGCTCGCCATCGCCCTCGAGAACCTCTTCCCGCCGTTGCCGAGCGAGATCATCCTGCCGCTCGCCGGATTCGCCGCCAGTCAGGGCAAGCTCGGTCTCGTCGAGGTCCTCATCTGGACGACGGCCGGTTCCGTGATCGGCGCGCTGGCCCTCTACGCGATCGGCGCCGTCCTCGGACGTGACCGCATGCGCCGCCTCGCTGAGCGGGTCCCGCTCGTCCACGTCGAGGACGTCGACCGCGTCGAGGCCTGGTTCCAGAAGCACGGCTCGAAGGCGGTGTTCTTCGGGCGGATGCTCCCGATCTTCCGGAGCCTCATCTCGGTACCCGCCGGCGTCGAACGCATGCCGGTCCTGCGGTTCACCCTGCTCACCTTCGCGGGCAGCGCCATCTGGAACACCATCTTCGTGCTCGCCGGGTTCTTCCTGGGCGAGCAGTGGCACATCGTCGAGGAGTACGCGGGCATCCTGCAGAAGGTGGTCATCGCAGGCGTCGTGATCGCCGTCGGCGTCGCGGTCTGGCGCGGCGTGCAGCGGTACCGCCGGGAGCGCAGCGGCGCCGGTCGGGCCGAGGGCTGACCGGCGCCGCGGGACCGTTCTCAGGACTCTTGCGGTGTGTCCGTCGTCGCCGCCTCCGGCGCACCGACGGACTCCTGAGAACGGTCCCGCTCACACCCAGCGGGGCGTGGTGAGTTCCTCGGGCTCCGGCGCGGTGTGCGAAGCGGCGACCGACTGCGCCTCCACGCGGATCGCGTCGAGGACGGTCCGCACCGCCAGCCGTTCGGCGCGGTCGGGACGCGACAGTGCGACGATCCGTCGCGTCGCGTCGAGCCCCGCGAGCGGACGGAGGACGATGCCGCGCTCCGGACCGCTGGCCGTGTATCGCGGGAGGAGGCCGATACCGAGGCCCGCCGCGACCATCGCCTCGGCGATGCGGTTGTCGCTCACCCGCTGCACCACTCGGAGCTCGCCGCCCGATTCGGCCTCGATGCTGCGGAGCAGGCGGTCGAGCGGATAGCCGACCGGCACGCCGATCCAGGACTCGTCCGCGAGGTCCGCCGGGGTCAGGACGGTCTGGCCGCTGAGGCGATGCCCGACCGGCAGCACGACGTCGAGCGGCTCCGAGAGCAGCTGCGTGATGCGGAGACCGCGACGGACCCAGTTGCGCTCGCCGCTGATCGCCTGCGCGATGACGATGTCGAAGTCGGCCGCCAGGTCGGGGAAGTCCTCGAGGTCGGGGTCTCGGTCGCTCACGACGACCCGCAGGCCGGGTACCGCTTCGAGCGTGCGGAGCACGGCGGGTACGACCATCTGCCCGAAGGTGGGGAAGGTCGCGACCGTGACGGTGCCGATCGGACGGTTGCGGTACTCGTCCCACACGCTCGTCGCCCGCTCGATCGCGACGGCGACGTCCGTGGCGCTGGCCGCGAGTGCCCGGCCGGCGTCGGTGAGGACGAGGCCGCGACCACGCCGTTCGGTGAGCGGCAGGCCGGCCTCGCGCTCGAGGACCTTGAGTTGTTGGGAGACCGCGGACGGGGTCCGATGCGTGGCCTCGGCGACGGCGTGCACCGTGCCGCGCTCGGCGAGTTCGCGAAGCAGGTCGAGTCGGCGGACATCCATGTAGCGATGCTACCGAGTAGCGTCAGTATTGTTCGCTTGTCCTTCACGGCTGACAGGCGTTTCATAGAACCATGACCATCTATCTCGGCATCATCGCCCTCCTCGCTGCGAGTGCAGCCGTCGGATCGGTCGTCGTCGTCAAGCGCGACGGCTACCGTGCCATCCCGGCCCGCACCTACCCGAAGTCCTTCTAGGACCTCGCACCCGCCGGCCCGGCCGGCGCATCCGACCTCCTCGCGACTCGTCGCCGGGAGGTCGTTCCATGTCCGCGCCGCGACAGGCGCTCAGGCGAGGAAGCCGCGGAGGAGCGCCTCGGAGCCGGCGACGTGCTCGGCCATCGCCTGCGCCGCCTCCTCGGGGTGACCGCGCAGGATCGCCTTGACGATGCGCTCGTGCTGCTCGTCGGAGTGCGCGATGTTCACGGCCAGCAGCGGGATGCCGTTGAGGAGTTCGTTGACCCGCATGCGTGACTCGGCGACGAGCGGGAGCAGGCTGGGGGCACCCACGAGCTCCGCGATGAGCAGGTGGAGGCGGGAGTCGTGGCGGCGGTAGTCGGCGGGCGCCGCGTCCCGGCAGTCTCCGAGCGCCTGCCACAGGCGTTCGCGGTCGGCGCCGGACAGCTTGCACTGCGCCGCTTCGCGCGCCGCACCGACCTCGAGGATGCTGCGGAGCGTGAGCGTGTCCTCGATCTCCGCCGCCGAGATCGTGACCCGGCCGACCTCGGGGGAGTCGGCCGCGTTGATCGCCTCGTCGTCGGGCAGCTCGTCCATGACGAACGTCCCGCCGTAGCGCCCGCGCCGCGAGGTCAGGTAACCGGCCTCGGTGAGTGCGGCGATCGCATCCCGCACGGTGTCTCGGCTGACCCCTTGCATCGTCGCGAGTTCCCGCTCGGCAGGCAGACGACCGCCCGGCTCGATGAGCCCGAGACGGATGGACTGCAGGAGCCGCTGGACGGTCTCCTCGAAGGCGTTCCCGGCGCGGCCCGGACGCAGGAGGAGCTCGGCGCTGAGCACCTCGGTCGCCTCGTCGCCCTTCCGCGTCTCGCTCATCGGATCAGTCTATTTCCCCGGGGTCGCGTCCCCAGCCCGGGCATGTCGTCAGCTCATTCCGGTGTCACGTAGGCGGAGGAGATGCCACCGTCGACGAGGAACGTCGACCCGGTGATGAAGGACGAGTCGTCGCTCGCGAGGAAGGCGACGGAGGCGGCCAACTCCTCGGGCTCCGCGAACCGACCGATGGGGATGTGCACGAGTCGCCGCTGCGCGCGCACCGGATCCTTCGCGAAGAGCTCCTGCAGCAGCGCGGTGTTGACGGGACCCGGGCAGAGGGCGTTGACGCGGATGCCCTGCCGCGCGAACTGCACGCCGAGCTCGCGGCTCATCGCGAGCACTCCGCCCTTGGACGCCGTGTACGAGATCTGCGAGGTGGCCGAACCGAGGACGGCGACGAACGACGCCGTGTTGATGATCGAGCCCTTCCCCTGCCGCACCATGTGGCGGATGGCGGCGCGCGAGCACAGGTAGACCGACTTGAGGTTCACGTCCTGCACCCGCTCCCAGGCCGGGAGCTCGGTCGTCTCGATCGAGTCGTCGTCGGGTGGGGAGATGCCGGCGTTGTTGAAGGCGATGTCGACCGAGCCGTAGGTCTCGGCCGCGGTGTCGAACAGGTGGTCGACCTGCGCCTGGTCGGTCACGTCGACCTGGACGAAGAGCCCACCGACGAGCTCGGCCGCCGCCTGGCCGGTCGTGGGGTCGAGGTCGCCGATGACGACGGTCGCGCCTTCAGCGGCGAAGCGCTTCGCGGTGGCGAGGCCGATGCCGCTCGCGCCGCCGGTGATCACGGCGACCTTCCCGGCGAGCCGCTGGGTGAGGTCGATGGGGGTGATGGTCATGTGGTGCTCTTTCTCTCTGCCCCGCCCTTCGACAAGCTCAGGTTCCGGGGTGGTGCTCGGGGACCGGGGTGGTGCTCGGATCCGGGGTGGTGCGGCCCTTCGACAAGCTCAGGGACCGGGGTCGACGGCGAGGAAGACGTTCTTCGTCTCGGTGAAGGCGAGCGGCGCGTCGGGACCGAGCTCGCGCCCGAGACCCGACTGCTTGAACCCGCCGAAGGGGGTGGAGTAGCGGACGGAGGAGTGGGAGTTGACGGACAGGTTGCCCGACTCCACCGCTCGAGCGGCCCGCATCGCACGGCCGATGTCGCGGGTCCAGATCGAGCCGGAGAGGCCGTACTCCGTGTCGTTCGCGAGGGTGAGGGCGTCGGCCTCGTCCTCGAAGGGCAGGACGGCGACGACGGGACCGAAGATCTCCTCCCGGACGGTGCGGTCGTCGCGGCCGGGCGTCAGCACGGTCGGCGCGAACCAGTACCCCGGGCCGTCCGGGGCGCTCCCGGTGAAGGCGACCGGCGCGCCTTCGGGCACGTACGAGCGCACAGCGGCCAGGTGCGGAGCGGAGACGAGCGGCCCCATCTCGGTGGCTTCGTCGTTCGGATCGCCGACGACCACACCCTGCACGGCCGGCTCCAACAGCTCCATGAACCGCTCGTAGACGCTCCGTTGGACGAGGATCCGGCTCCGGGCGCAGCAGTCCTGGCCCGCGTTCTCGAAGACGCCGTAGGGGGCGGCGGCGGCCGCGCGTTCGAGGTCGGCGTCTGCGAACACGATGTTGGCGCTCTTGCCGCCGAGTTCGAGGGTGACCCGCTTCACCTGCTCGGCCGCGCCGGCCATGATGCGCTTGCCGACGGCGGTCGATCCGGTGAAGACGACCTTCCGGACGGTCTCGTTCGTGACGAAGCGCTCGCCGACGACCGACCCGCGGCCAGGCAACACCTGG
Organism: Plantibacter sp. T3; assembly: GCF_902506515.1. Lineage (NCBI taxonomy): Bacteria > Bacillati > Actinomycetota > Actinomycetes > Micrococcales > Microbacteriaceae > Plantibacter > Plantibacter sp. T3. The sequence goes on from NZ_LR733286.1 coordinate 1,443,146, forward strand.
AATAGGCCCTCGGGCAGGCCGGATTCGAGGGCGAGTTCGCCGAGGCGGATGCTCGTGAGCGGCGTCCACTCCGCGGGCTTCAGGACCACCGCGTTCCCCGCCGCGAGCGCCGGCGCGAAGCCCCAGGCCGCGATCGTCATCGGGAAGTTCCACGGGGTGATGATGCCGACGACGCCGAGCGGTTCGTGGAAGGTCAGGTCGATGCCGCCGGCGACGGGGATCTGCTGACCGAAGAGCCGTTCGGGTGACGCCGAGTAGTACTCGAGCACGTCGCGGACGTGACCGGCCTCCCACCGCGCCTGGGTGATGGGGTGGCCCGAATTGACGACCTCGAGGCTCGCGAGGTGCTCGCGGTCGGCGTCGACCGATGCGGCGAAACGGCGGAGCGCCTGGGCGCGGTCGGCGGGGCTGACGGCCGCCCAGGACCGCTGGGCGACGGCGGCGCGGGCGATGGCGGCGTCCGTCTCGGCGAGGTCGAGGTGCTCGACGGTCGTGACGACGTGTTCGTTCGCCGGATTGAGGATCGTGTAGCTCACGGTGCGGTGCTCCTGCTCTCGGTGCCGGGTGTGGTGCTGGTGCTGGTGCTGAGTCCTGCGGTGGTCCCGGCGTCGCGGTGTCGACGCGCGGCGTCCACGAGCCCGGCGAAGAGACGCCGGTCGGCCGTCTCCTCCTCGGGGTGCCACTGCACGGCGAGACCGAAGGGGACCGTCGGCAGCTCGACCGCCTCGATGACGCCCTCCTCGGTGCGGGCGGTGACGACGAGTCCGTCGGCGACGCGGTCGATCGACTGGTGGTGGTAGACGTGCACGTCGAGCTCGTCGTCGTCCTGCCGGAGCAGCGCGGCCAGCCGCGAGTCGGCGTCGATCGCGACGGTCTTCGGCCCGAAGACACCCTCGCCGGGCTGGAAGGAGTCGTCGCCGACGAGGTCGGGGAGGTGCTGGACGAGCGTCCCGCCGAGCGCGACGTTCAGCAGTTGCGCGCCACGGCAGATGCCGAGGAACGGCAGCTCGGCGTCGATCGCCGCCGTGAGCAGCGCCTCCTCCCAGGCGTCCCGGTCGGTCCGTGGCCGACCCGTGCGCGGGTGGGCGACCTGCCCGTACAGGCCGGGGTCGACGTCGGCGCCACCCGAGACGATGAGGCCGTCGAGCCGCGCCAGCACGGATGCGGCCACGGCACGGGTGACCGGCTGGGGTGGGAGGAGGACCGCGATCCCACCCGCATCCGTCACGGCGTCGAGGTACACCTTCGGGAGGAAGGACGCCGGGACGTCCCACACCCCGGTCTGGGCCTGTTCGAGGTAGGTCGTGATGCCGATGAGCGGGGCGCTCGAGACGGGCGGGTCCGTCGCTGAGACGTTCGGGTCAGAGGCGTTCAAAGCCGCGCACCCGCTCCCAGTCCGTCACCGCGGCGTCGAAGGCGGCGAGTTCCACCTTCGCGAAGTTCAGGTAGTGGTCCACGACCTCGGCGCCGAAGGCCTCGCGGGCGATCGTCGACTGCGAGAAGAGCTCGGCCGCCTCCCGGAGCGACGTCGGGACGCGGGGCGCGCCGCCCGTGTAGGCGTTGCCGCTGGTCGGGTCCTCGAGCTCCAGTTCGTTCTCGATGCCGTGCAGTCCGGCGGCGATGAGCGCGGCGACGGCGAGGTACTGGTTGACGTCGCCGCCCGGCACCCGGTTCTCGACGCGCATGCCGAGCCCCCGGCCGACGACCCGGAGTGAACAGGTGCGGTTGTCGTGTCCCCAGGCGACGGCCGTCGGGGCGAAGCTGCCGTCGACGTAGCGCTTGTAGGAGTTGATGTTCGGGGCGAAGAACATCGTCAGCTCGCGCATCGCGGCGAGCTGCCCGGCCAGGAAGTGCCGGAAGAGCTTCGACATGCCGTCGGGCGCGTCGGGGTCCGCGAACACGGCCGAACCGTCCTCGCCGCGGAGGCTGATGTGGATGTGGCAGCTGTTGCCCTCGCGTTCGTCGAACTTCGCCATGAACGTGAGGCTCTTGCCGTGGGCGTCGGCGATCTCCTTCGCCCCGTTCTTGTAGATCGAGTGGTTGTCGCAGGTGACGAGGGCGTGGTCGTAGCGGAACGCGATCTCCTGCTGCCCGAGGTTGCACTCGCCCTTGACACCCTCGCAGTACATGCCGGCACCGTCCATGGCGTTGCGGATGTCGCGCAGCAACGGCTCCATGCGGGTCGACGCGAGGATCGCGTAGTCGATGTTGTAGTCGGTGGCGGGGGTCAGCTTCGTGTAGTCCTTCGCCCAGGCCTCCCGGAAGGTGTCGTCGAAGACGAGGAACTCGAGCTCCGTGCCGACGAACGGGACGAGGCCGCGTTCGGCGAGCCGTTCGAGCTGGGCGATGAGGATCTGACGGGGCGAAGCGACCACCGGGGCGTCGTCGAGCCACTGGAGGTCGGCGGTGACGAGGGCCGTGCCCGGCAGCCAGGGCACGCGGCGGAGGGTCGAGAAGTCGGGGATCATCGCCATGTCGCCGTAGCCGCGCTCCCAACTCGACATCGCGTAGCCGTCGACGGTGTTCATCTCGACGTCGACCGCGAGCAGGTAGTTGCAGCACTCCGCTCCGTGCTCGGCGACGTCCTCGACGAAGAGGCGGGCCGAGACGCGCTTGCCGACGAGTCGGCCCTGCATGTCGGTGAACGCGAGGATCACGGTGTCGATCTCGCGCGCGGCGACGGCCGTCGTGAGCTCCTCGAGCGTCAGGTTTCCTGAGCGTGGGTGCATGGCAGCTCCTCGTTGATCCGGGGGACCCGTCGTGGGCGTTCTGCCTCGATGGAGAACTGAAAGGTCGCGAACTCGACCATTACATCACAGCACCTCCAGCGCATCGAAGCATTTGTGAGACGGATTTCCTCACAAAGGTATGTACACGCGACCATTGCAGGTCCTAGAGTCGGGCCAACCGAATCTGAGGACGTTGTGCGAGCCCGACGAGCGCGCAACCCGAGCGACAGGACGCATCGATGGCTGACGACACGCGCAAGATCTCCGGGGTGACCTACACCGCGGCCGGCGAGGGGTACTTCGAGAAACGCAGCTTGAAGCGGTCCGCCGGGGTGTGGGGCCTCTGGGGCCTCGCCGTCGCGGCGGTCATCTCCGGCGACTTCTCCGGCTGGAACTTCGGCATCGACTTCGCCGGGTTCGGCGGCATGCTCATCGCCTTCGTCATCCTCGTCGCGATGTACTACGGCATGATCTTCTCGATCGGGGAGATGGCCGCGGCGATGCCGCACACCGGCGGGGCCTACTCCTTCGCGAGAGCGGCGATGGGACCGCTCGGCGGGTTCGTGACCGGACTCGCGGAGACCATCGAGTACGTCGCGACCACGGCCGTGATCGTGTACTTCTCGGCCTCCTACGCCGACGCCATCACGAGCGAGCTGCTCGGCTTCTCCATGCCGTCGCCCGTGTGGTGGGCGATCCTGTACGTCGCGTTCATCGCGCTGAACTCCGCAGGCGCCAGCATCTCCTTCCGCTTCGCGATCGTCGTCTCGATCATCTCCATCGGCATCCTGCTCGTCTTCTCCGCGATGGCGATCTTCTCCGGCCAGTTCGCCTGGGCCAACCTGTTCGACATCGCCCCCGACGCGGGCCAGACCGAGTTCCTGCCGCACGGCGTCCTCCCGATCCTGTTCGCCCTGCCCTTCGCGATGTGGTTCTTCCTCGGCATCGAGGAGCTGCCGCTCGCGGCGGAGGAGTCCCACAACCCGGTGCGCGACATCCCGAAGGCCGGGTTCTGGGCTCGTGGCACGCTCATCGTGACCGGCCTCCTCGTCCTCTTCCTCAACACCGGCGTGATCGGTGCCGAGGCGACCGGGACGGCAGGGGAGCCCCTGCTCGACGGCTTCCGGGCCATCGTCGGTGACGGTGCGGCGGCGGTCCTCGCCCTCTTCGCCCTCATCGGGCTCCTCGCCTCGCTGCAGGGCATCATGTTCGCCTACGGTCGCAACATGTACTCGCTGTCCCGCGCCGGGTACTACCCGCGGTTCCTCTCCCTCACCGGCAAGCGGCAGACGCCGTGGGTCGCCCTCGTGGCCGGGGCGATCATCGGGTTCATCGCGTTGCTCATCGTCGACGCGGCCGGCGGATCGGGCGGCGTCGCCGGGGCGATCGTGCTGAACATCGCGGTCTGGGGTGCGGTGCTCGCGTACCTCATGCAGATGATCGCGTTCCTGCTGCTGCGGAAGAAGTTCCCGAACGCCAAGCGGCCCTACCGCAGCCCCTGGGGTGTGCCGGGGGCGGTCATCGCGGCCGTCATCGCCGCGCTCATCTTCGTCGGCTTCCTGCTCAATCCGACGTTCTTGCCGGCGATCATCGCGATCGTCGTCGTGTACGTCGTCATGCTGGTCGCCTTCGCCGTCTGGGGTCGCCACCGGCTCGTCATGTCGCCGGAGGAGGAGTACGCGGTCTCGGGCGGCCTGCACGGCGACCCGGAGACGGACGGCTACGGCGGCGCGACCGAGGCGGAGCTGCTCGCAGCCGATCGTCCCGAGGACTCGGGCTCCGGCACCGCGCGTTGACCCCCGGACGCAGCCGCCCCGACGCAGGACGTGGCGGTGTGGCGTCCCCGAGCCCCGGCGAGTCGTGCCCGACACGCCGGGGCTCTCCTGCGTCGGGGATGCGGAACGCCCCCATCCGGGCGACTGCGGCGATGGGGGTCACAGCTTGTAGACTCGTCGACGTGACGGACGCACGAGCTCAGCTCATTGACCACATCTCGGCGGAAGCCGTGTTCCACGGTGACTTCACCCTGACGAGCGGCAAGAAAGCGACGTACTACGTCGACCTCCGCAAGGTGAGCCTCGACCACCGCGTCGCGCCCCTCATCGGGCAGGTCATGATCGACCTCATCGCCGACGTCCCCGACGTCTTCGCGGTCGGTGGCCTCACCATGGGTGCCGACCCGGTGGCCGCCGCGATCCTGCACCAGGGTGCCGCGCGCGGACTCACCTACGACGCGTTCGTCGTCCGCAAGGAGCCGAAGGACCACGGCCGCGGCAAGCAGGTCGAGGGCCCCGACCTCCAGGGCAAGCGCGTGATCGTGCTGGAGGACACCTCGACCACCGGTGGGTCACCGCTCAAGGCGGCCGAAGCGCTCGAGAAGGTCGGAGCCGAGGTGGTCGCCGTCGCCGTCGTCGTCGACCGCGCGACCGGCGCCCGCGAGATCATCGAGGCCGCGGGCTACCAGTACCTGGCCGCGATCGGCCTGGAAGACCTGGGACTCGTCTGATGTCCGGCGACGGAACCGGACGCGGCGGGGCCGGGCTGCCGGACGAACCCGCGGACGGAACCGACTGGCTGCTCTCGCAGCTCGACGCCGACGACACGGAGGCGATCGAGACGCAGCCCGACACCGACGCGGTCGACGAGCAGCCGTCCGCTGCCGTCGCTCCGTCGCCCGTCGACGACGACGACCGGACGCGCGTCCTCCCGGTCGTCGGCGACACCGATGCCCAGCCCGCTGCTTCGCCGGTGACCGCGCCGGTCCCGGCCGAGCCCCAGTGGTCCGCGCCGTCCGTGCCGGATGCGCCCGCGACCCCGACGGCCGCTGAGCCGACGCCGGCTCCGGTCGAGCCGCTTCCCGCTCCGGTCGAGCCGACCCCCGCTGCCGCCGAGCAGACGCCCGCTGCCGTCGAGCCGACCCCCGCCGCCCCGGCCACCGCTCCCGGTGAGTTCGCGAGCGAGGCCGAACTCCTCGCCTGGTGGCAGAGCCAGGTGCCGAACCCTGCCGACGACCCGACACCGGTCCCCGCATCGCAGACGCCGGATGCACCCAGCGCGGAGCCCGCCGCACCCGCCACGCCTGCAGCCCCGGCCGACCCGATGCCCGAGGAAGCTCCTGTCCGGTCGGAGGGTCTGCGTCACCCGAACGCCCTCGAGCTCCCGGTCGTCCCGCCGACCCCTGCCCCGGCATCGCCGGTGCCGCCCGCCCGCAACGAGCTGACGGTCGACACCGACTCCGTCCTCCAGCACGCGCCCGCCGGCACCTTCCGGCCCGCGCCCACGAACCCGGTCGTCCTGCCACCGGTCGACGACGAGCCCTGGAGCCTCGGCGGCAGTGACGACGCCGACGACGACGCCGCGCGCACAGCCCCCGAGGACGTCTCGACGGCCGTCCTGCCCACGGCCCGAGCACTCGCAGCCGACGACCCGGTGGCTTGGGCCGCGGTCGAAGCGGAAGAGACCGCCGCGACGACCTCCACCTCGACGCCCGCCGGCGGCACTCCCGCCGCACCGCTGCAGCCCACCGCCCCGCCGGTGATGCCGACGCCCACCGCGGCGGACCACGATGTGCCGTCCGGCTCCGCGACGACGCCCGACACCGAAGTGCAGGACGACGATCTCCCGGAGGGCTCCTGGAGTCTCTCCGAGACGTTCGGCGACGACGTCCTCGGCGGCGAGACCGTCGAGGTCCGTGACACGACGATCGCTGCTTCGGCGCCCGCCGACACCGGACTCGACGAAGCCCCGGACGACGAAGCAGCTACCGCCGACGTCTGGACCGCCGAGCCGGCGACTGCCGAGGCCTCCGCGCCGCGCACGGATCCGCTGGCCTGGTTGACGGAACCGTTCGGTGCGACGTTCGGCGCCGCGCCGGCGGCACCGGAGGAGCAGCCGTCCGAGGAACCGCACGCTGAGCCGGTCGACGAGGCGCCCCAGCAGCTCGACACCGCGGACGAGTCCCTCGCCGTCGACGCCACCGATGAGGCGACGTCCCCGTCCGCGAGCGAGCCGGTCGAGCCGACCACCGACTCGGACCCCGAGCCCGCATCCGACGGCATCGTCGCCTCCGAACCGATCACCCCCGCGGCACCGTTCCGCTGGGACACGGTCGCAGCGGCGTCGCCCGCGAGCGCAGCGGAGCCGACCTCACCAGCCGACGTCCCGTGGCCCGAGACGGTCCCCGACGTCGATGCCGAGCCGCTCGATGAGACGCGGCCGTTCGACAGCCTCGGCGGTCCGGGCTTCTCTGCCCTGGCGGGTGCCGCAGCCGCAGCAGCAGCCGTTCCTCCGGCGCCGACACCCGACACCGACGCCGAGGCCCAGCCCGGCCGTGACGATGCGTCGGTCGACGACGCCGCGACGGGCGCCGCCGACGTCCCACCAGCCTTCGGCCCGCCGACTCCGAAGGCCGAGCGTTCCATCACGGAGCTCATCTCCCTCGACGGCGTGCAACCCGAACCCACGGTCAGCCCCTTCGGCACCGCGCCATTCGTGTGGGACCTCGCGCCGAACGACGCCCTCGACCCGCTCGTGCACGCGGCTCCCACGACCCAGCCCATCCCGGTTCCGCCGGTGGAGTGGGAGGGCGCCGAGTCGTCAGCCGTGAGCGCGGAGTCCCCCTCGGAGCTCGCGCTCGAGGGCGAGGTGCCCGATGCCGCGTTCATCGCCGGCGACGTCCAGCCCTTCGCTCCGGGCCTCGCCGCCGTCACGCTCGGTCGTCCGCTCGTCGACGGACCCGGTGACGAGTTCGCCAGCTGGACCGACGACGCGACCGAGACCGACAGCTCCGCGCCGGACGCCGCACCGATCGTCCCCGCCGCGAACGACACGGTCGACCTCTTCCCGACGCTTTCGCTCGGCGGGTTCGACGCAGCCGTCGCGGCCGGTGGCCTCGCCGCCGCAGGGGCCGCAACCGCTGCGGGCGCCGCTTCCGGGCTCGGCTCGGGCGACGACACCGACGACACGGAGACCTCGGACGACCTCGACGCCGACTCCGCTCCCGAGACGGCACCGACCCCCGTCACCGATACTCCTGCTCCAGAGACCCCGGTGTTCGCCGTCGACCCGGAGGAGCTCGACGACGAGTTCGACGAGGAGATCGTCGAGTTCGACGCCGTCCCGCTCGCTGCAGCGGGCGTCACACCGCTCCCGTCGTTCGTGCCGGACGGCGCAGTCGCCGACAGTGCGACCGATCCCACCACGGATGCCGCCGCATCGGATGCCCCACTCACCGACGAGGGCTCGATCGGCCCTGAGCCGGTCGGCGAGCCCGAGCCGGTCAGCGAGGAGCTGCGGCTCGAGTCGCTGTTCGAGCTCGGACCCGACACGGATGCGGTCCAGATCGCCTCGGCCGATGGCGCCGCGACCGACGGCGGGCCGGCTGCCGCACCGCCCGCCGACACCGAGCAGGTCGACGACACGGCCACGGTCGCCCCGTCCGAGCCGTCCGAGCAGCCAGACGCCACCGCCACGGCCGAGGCGGCCTCGGCACGGTCGCTCGCCGACGCCTTCGCCGCCGAGGGTGGGTGGTCGCTCCAGGCCGACGCGATCGCCGACCCTGATCTCCCGCTCGCCCCCATCCCGGGCCTCGTCGCCGCCGACGGTACCGATGTGGACGGCACGGACGCCGACGACACCGGCGGGTCCCGACGAACCGGGGCCCACGCTGCCGGAGACGACGACAACGCTGCGGACACCTCCCCGGTGGCCGAGCCCGATGTCGCCTCGAACACCGTGCCCACACCCGTGATCCCCGCCTCGGTCTCCGTCTTCGGCGCACACGCCGCGGCCGTCCCCTCGCAGGGGCCGGTCGCGAACGTGCCGCAGACGGCCCCGGCCGCGCTCCCCGGCGAGACGGTCGCGTTCCCGGAACTCGACGGCGCGAGCGCGCTCACGACCCCGGCCGCGGCTGCGGGTATCGTCGGCGCCACCTTGCCCCCACAGGCCACGCAGTCCGCGCCCGACCGCGACCTCCCCGAATACCGCGGAGAGCACGCGGATCAGGGCATCCCGAAGGCGCTGCTCTGGGCGGTCGTCGGCCTGGGTGCCGCGGTCCTGCTCCTGCTCGCGTTCTACTTCGGAACGCTCGTCGGTGCCGCGAACGCGGCCGGTGCGGCTGCAGACGCCACGATGCCGAGCGTGTCCGCAGCAGTGTCGACGGCCGGAGCCCCGGACACCGTCTGACGACGGACCTGACGACGTCGCGGGTCAGACGACGTCGCGGGTCAGGCGACGTCGATGACGGTCACGCCCGTCGAGCGGTCGCCGGACGCGAGGGCGACGAGTGCTGCCGGTGCCTCGTCGAGGCCGATGCGGTGTTCGATGAGGTCCTGCGGGCGCAGCGCGCCGCTCGCGACGAGGTCGAGCAGCTCCGAGTAGTCGGACGCCGGCATGCCGTGGCTGCCGTGGAGCGACAGCTCCTGCGAGATGATGCGCGGCAGCGGGAGGGTCGGTTCGCTCGAGAACAGCCCGATCTGCACTTGACGGCCCATCGGTGCCAGCGCGAGGAGGCTGAGGCGCATCGTGGACTCGCGCCCGAGGGCTTCGACCGACACCTGCACGCCCGCTGGCGCGGCTTCGGCGATGCGAGCGAGGACGGCGGCCTCGTCAAGCCCGCTCGAGTCGATCGTGTGCGTGACGCCGATCGACGCCGCACGCGCCAGGGCAGAGGCGTCGATGTCGACGGCGATGACCTCGGCACCGAGCGCGACGCCGATCATGGCCGCGCTCAGCCCCACGCCGCCGCAGCCGACGACGAGCAGGCGCTCCCCGCTGCGGAGCCCGGCGCGGTGGACGAGCCCGCGGAAGGCCGTCGCGAAGCGGCACCCGAGGAGGGCGGCGGCGCCGGCGTCGAGGGACTCGGGCACCGGGATGAGGTTCACGTCGGCGTCGTGCAGGGCGACGAGCTCCGCGTAGGACCCCCAATGGGTGAAGCCCGGCTGGGTCTGGTTCGGGCAGACCTGCCCGTTCCCGGCGAGGCACTGGGCGCAGCGTCCGCACGCACACACGAAGGGCACCGTGACGCGGTCGCCCACGCGGAACCGCTCGACGGCGGGGCCGACGGCGTGGATGCGCCCGACGAGTTCGTGGCCGGGCACGTGGGGGAGGGCGATGCCGTCGTCGTGCCCGAGCCAGCCGTGCGCATCACTCCGGCAGAGCCCCGTGGTCTCCACCCGCACCACGACGCCGGCGTCGGACGGCACCGGATCCGGGACGTCGCGGACCTCGGGCTCGGCGGTGAACTGGTCGTAGACGACGGCGCGCATGGGAGTCCTCGGTGCGTGGCGGGGCGGAGCGGGTCGGTGGGGCTGGTGGTGGTGGGAGGGCCTAGATCTCGACCTCGACGGGCTCCGTCTTCACGAGGTCGATGACGCCGCTCAGGATCTCGTTCGGACGGAACGGGTAGCGGTTGATCTCGGCCTCGTCGCTGATGCCCGTGAGCACGAGGATCGTGTGGAGACCGGCCTCGATGCCCGCGACGATGTCGGTGTCCATGCGGTCGCCGATCATGCCGGTGTTCTCCGAGTGGGCGCCGATCTTGTTGAGCGCCGATCGGAACATCATCGGGTTCGGCTTGCCGACGACGTACGGCTCCATGCCGGTGGCCTTCGTGATGAGGGCCGCGATGGCGCCGGTCGCCGGAAGCGGGCCGTCCTTGCTCGGTCCGGTCGCGTCCGGGTTCGTGACGATGAAGCGCGCGCCGCCGGCGATCAGGCGGATCGCCTTGGTGATGGCCTCGAACGAGTAGTTGCGGGTCTCGCCGACGACCACGTAGTCGGGGTTCGTCTCCGTCATGGTGAAGCCGGCCTCGTGGATGGCCGTGGTGATCCCGGCCTCCCCGATGACGAACGCCGAGCCGCCCGGCTCCTGCTCGGCCAGGAAGGCGGCCGTCGCGAGCGCGGAGGTCCAGATGAACTCCTCGGGCACGTCGAGCCCGGAGGCGCGCAGTCGGGCGCTCAGGTCGCGGGGGGTGAAGATCGAGTTGTTGGTGAGCACCAGGAAGGGCGTCCGCTGATCCTGCCACTGCTGCAGGAGCGCTGCGGCACCAGGGAGGGCGTGGTTCTCATGGACGAGCACGCCGTCCATGTCGGTGAGCCAGCATTCGACCTCGTCGCGTCGTGACATGCGTTCCTCCAGGTGCTCCGTGCGGGCTGCGCGAGCGCTGCGCCGCGGGGGTGGCGCGGCGTCGGGCCCGGACCTCCAGTGTGGCACGGCGCGGGTAGGGTTGGCTGGTGCCAGAGACCCCGCTCCACCCGGTCGACCCGGTCGTCGGCCCTGATCAGGCCGAGAGCCCGATGACCGGCGTCGGTCCATGGCAGGGGGAGTGGCCGGAGGACCCCTGGTACGACCCCGAGCTGCTCCGCGACGGCGACACCCGGAACGTCGTCGACCGCTACCGGTACTGGTCGATGGAGGCCATCGTCGCCGACATCGACGACCACCGCCACCCGTTCCACGTCGCCATCGAGAACTGGCAGCACGACATGAACATCGGGTCGATCGTGCGCACCGCCAACGCGTTCGCCGCCGACACCGTCCACATCGTCGGACGCCGTCGCTGGAACAAACGCGGAGCCATGGTGACCGACCGCTACCAGCACGTCGAGCACCACGTCGACGTCGCGGCGCTCGTCGCCTGGGCGTCGGCGGCCGAGCTGCCGGTCATCGCGATCGACAACGTGCTGGGATCGGTCCCGATCGAGACGTTCAGGCTTCCCGAGCGGTGCCTCCTCCTCTTCGGACAGGAGGGGCCGGGGCTCTCGCCGGAGGCGCTCGCCGCGGCCGATGCGGTGCTCGAGATCACCCAGTTCGGGTCGACGAGATCGATCAACGCGTCCGCAGCAGCGGCCGTCGCGATGCACGCCTGGGTCATGCAGCACGTCTCCTTCGACGCATCCTGATCGGGTTGGCCCCCGTCCGCGGGTGGTTTCCAACGGCAGCGCTGCGCCTACCTCAGGAACACCTCAAGATTCCCTCAATTGGCCCCCTGGTCCCCCAAAGTGCCGACACCGCCCGGCATACTGTCTAGCGGAGCAACACTCCACCGCTGAACCCGAATCCCTCCGGCACCCGAAGCCACCGAGGGCCACCGCACGGACCCGAATCCGTGCGGTGCGAATCGGCGGTCACCCGAAGGATGAATCGAAGATGACGCACCGTTCTGCCCTGGGAGCCTCGCCCGAACGAGGAACCCGCCCGTCCAAGGTCCGTGGCATCGCCGCGCTCGCCGTCCCCGCAGCCCTCGCGGTCGCCCTCATCGTCGGCGTCGCCGCGCCGGCTCAGGCCGACGCCCGGGTCGACGAGGCGTCGAGCTCGATCAGTGCGACACAGACCGGCTCGGGCGAGCTCATCGCTCCGGCCGGTGCGTTGTTCGCGTCGCTCCTCATCTGGGGAGCCGGAGCCGCGTTCGCGACTCGTCGTCGGATGCTCGCCGAACAGCGCGAGGAGGCGTCGCTGCTCTCCAGCTGATCAGCGCGCTGCACCCGCAGCCGGTCGCCGTGGCCCGAACCACGACGCTCAGCCGCTCCAGACGGAACACGTCCGTTCCGTCGCACCGGTGGCCGCCGGGAGTCCCCCCACTCCCGGCGGCCTCCGGTGTTTCCGGGGTACGACGGCAGGGTCTCCGCCACGGACGACGGCCGGTCCGTCCGGTGGCTCGACGACGTTCCAGAGAATCTGCCGCGTTCCGCGTCATGAACGAGCGTTCGCGCGATCACTCAAGGGAGTGCAACGCTGTCGGGCGGACCCGAACTCGGATCGACGCGGCGCTCGGACGCCGACGTCGAACGATGCCCGACCCGAATGGGCGTCGCACGCAGCAGGCGTACCGCACGCGCCGGAGCGTCGTCCCACCCGAGGACGACGCTCCTGCGCGGGCGCCTGCGCGCTCGACCGGTGCCTAGCCGATGAGGCTCGGCCGGAGGTCGCGGAGCGTCCTGGCGTGCGTCATCCGCGTCACGCCGATCGCCGAGAGGCTCAGCGCGATCGCCAGCCAGGCGAGCAGGACCCCGGCGTCCTGCAGGGCGGCGTCCATCCGTCCGCCGTACATCAACTGGCGCATGCCGTCGACCGCGTAGGACATCGGGAGCACGTGATGCAGGGCTGCGAGCGGCGCCGGGAGTGTCTGCCAGGGGAACGTCCCGCCGGCGGTGACGAGCTGGGCGACCATGAGCACGAGGCCGAGGAACTGCCCGACACTGCCGAACCACACGTTGAGCGTCAGGATGATCGCCGCGAAGGTGAGGGACGCCAGCGCCATCATCCCGTAGGTCGCGAGCGGGTTGTGGACCTCGAAGTGCAGGGCGCCGGCGAGGATGCCGAACAGCGCGACCATCTGGATCGTCCCGAGGAGGCCCGGCGTGAGCCAACCGGCGACGGTCACCTTGATGGGGCTGTGGAGCGCCGTGATCGCGCGCCGAGACACCGGCTTGACGATGAGGAAGAGCGCGTAGATGCCGATCCAGGCGGCGAGGCTGACGAAGAACGGCGCGAGTCCGGCTCCGTAGGTGCCCGCGCTCGTCACGGAGGAGTTGGTCAGCTTGACCGGATCGGCGATCGTCTTGGCCTGGAGTTCGCGGGAGTCCGCCGTGGTCGCGGGGATGGCGTCCGCGCCCGACTGCAGACCGTCGCGGAGGGTGACGATGCCGTCCCGGAGGGTGCCGAGCCCCGTCTGCAGGCTCGTGAGGCCGGTCTGCAGCGATGCGGCACCGTCGGCGGCCTGCTGCGTCCCCGAGGCGAGCGCGGGCATCGCGTCACTCAGCTTCCGGGCACCTCCCGCGACCTGCTGGGCGCCGCTGTTCAACTGGTCGACCTGCGACACGACGGTCTGGACGCGCTCGTTCGCCGTCGTGGCGTCGGCGGCCACCGGGTCGAGCAGTGCCAGCACCTGGGCGATCTGCTCGGGGGTGAAGCCGTTCTCCGCGAGGGTCTGCGAGATCTGCGCGCGGGCCGTGGGGATCGAGTCGACGAGCCGCTGGGCGGCTGCTCCGACCTCGTCGCCCTTGCCGGCGAGGGTCGAGGTCCCGGACGCCACCTGCTCGGCACCCGAGGCCAGCTGGTCGGTCTGGGCGGGCAGGCTGGCCGTCCCCGAGGCGATCTGCGCGGTGCCGGATGCGAGGGTCGCCGCGCCGGCCTGGGCCGTCCCGGCACCGTCGAAGGCCTGCTGGGCGCCGTCGGCCAACTGCGTCGCGCCCGAGGTGGCGTCGACGAGCTTCGTCTTGATCGTGTCGAGGGCGATGAGGAACCGGCCCGCGGCCTGGCGGTTCACCGTCTGCACGATGGTCGCCTTGATCTGCTTGACGGCCTGCTCGCCGATCGTCGTCGCCAGGTAGCTGTTGGCATCGTTGGTCGTGAGCTGGACCGTCGCCTGCTGCGGGGCGTCGCCCGACGCGGAGGTGAGTGAGGTCGAGAAGTCGGCGGGGATCGTGACGCTGAAGTCGAAGGTCCCGTCGTTCACGCCCCGGGCGGCGTCGGCCGCGCCGACCTCGTGCCAGGCGAACGATCCGTCCTCGATGAGCTGGTCGGCGATGTCGTCGCCGTAGTTCTCCGTCTCGCCGGTCGCGTCGCCGGTGGTGTCGTCGGTCGCCGGCGCACCGGTGTCCTCGACGACGAGCGCCACGGGCACCTGGTCGAGCTTGGCGTACGGATCCTGGTTCGCCCAGAGGTACAGGCCGCCGTAGAGCAGCGGGACGCACATGAGGGCGACGAGGGCGAGCCGCGACATGGGCGTGGCCCACAGGCGGGACAGTTCGGCGCGGATCATCGCGAAGATCTTCACAGGAGGTCCTTCTGGGGACGGGTGGTGCGGGATGAGGGGAGGGCTGGACGGTCGTGGTGCACGGTGTGCGTCACGACCAGTCCTGCTGGAAGAGGGGGACGAGTTCGTCCGTGGTGTTCTCGGACACCGGGGCGTCGGCGGTGGCGTTGATGGCCGTCGCCGAGGCGTCACCGGCGATCACGAGGACGCCGTACCCGCGGGCGGCGAGTTTGCGGGCGAGGTTCCACCACTCGAGCGGGTCACCGCCGTGGCGGTCGGGGGAGACGAGGATGAGCGCGGTGACGTCCTCCCGGAGGACGGCGAGCTCGGTGAGGAGCCGCACGCGGTCGGTCGGCGCGACGGTCGAGATCGGCTGCTTCGCGAGGTGCGCGAGGTCGAGCGACTCGAGGAACCGCGCGACGGCGAAGGGGTGGCTCGCCCGGCCGGCGAACATGAGCTCCTCGGCGACGACGCCGGAGACCGCGACGCCGCTGGCCGGTTCGGAGACGTCGGGGGCGTCGATGAGCGCGATCACGCGTCGCATCGTCTTGCGGTCGGTCGCTCCGTCGACGAGGACGGTCCCGGTGTCGGGCTTCATGCGGCCGGAGGCGATGAGGCCGAGGACGGTCGGCCGCTGCTCGGTCTCGGCGCGGGCGAAGGTCGCCTCGCCCGTCCGGAAGGAGAGGGAGGTCGGCTCGAGGACGATGCCGCCCTTGCCCTTGGAGACGCCGTCGAGTTCAACGCGCATGGGAGGACTCCTCGTTCGTA
Organism: Plantibacter sp. T3; assembly: GCF_902506515.1. NCBI lineage: Bacteria > Bacillati > Actinomycetota > Actinomycetes > Micrococcales > Microbacteriaceae > Plantibacter > Plantibacter sp. T3. The sequence goes on from NZ_LR733286.1 coordinate 1,458,398, forward strand.
CCGGTGCCGGTGGTGTGGCGGTGGGTGTCTGCGTGTTCGGTGTCGGCGCGGTCGGCGACCGCCGTGGCGTCCTGCCATGACAGGCCGACCGCCCCGAGGGTCGCGAGCATGACGAGGCGGCGGCCGGCGCTCGTCGAGAGGCCGGACCGGGTCGCCTCTTCGAGCACCCCGACGGCCGTGCTCTCGACGAGTCGGGCGAGCACGCCGGCGTCGATGTCGGGGCGGATGGAACCGTCCGCGACACCGGCCTCGACGGTGCGGAGGAGGAGGGTCCGAACGGGTTCGAGGGCGGCCGCCGTGACGGCGCGGAGCGGCCCGCGGACGGCGAGCGGCGCCATGATGCGGACGTGGTCCACCTGGGCCCAGAGGACGTCGCCGATGAGCGCGATGGTGGTGAGCGGGTCGTCGCCCTGGACGGCCGTGATCGACGAGGCGACGCGCTCGGCCCCCGCCACGACGACGGCGTTCACGAGCTCGTCACGCGTGGCGAAGTGTCCGTACACCGAACGGCGGGTGAGGCCGGCGGCCGCCGCGATGGTCTCGAGGCTGGCGTCGGGGTCGCTGCGGAGCGCCAGGCGGGCGGCTTCGAGCAGCGCGACGCGGTTCTCGGCGGCGTCGCGACGAGGGGCTCGCGATCCGCTCGCAGGCGCTTGGGTGGTGGTCATGACAGCGATCGTACTATCTTGCACAGCGGTGTGCAATATCGATGTCGGCGGATGCGGCCAGCTCTCAGCGAGGGCTGCCAGCTTCCTCCCACGCCAGGGCATGGGAACGGAGCTATGGTTGAACGATGACCGGTGAGAATCTGATGGCAACCCCTCCGACACTGCTGCCGGACGACAGCGCCACCGATGCCGAGTTCCATGCGGCCGTCGGTTCGATCGAGGCGCTGGCGGACCTCCTCGCGGCCCACCCCCGCTCCTCGCTCGGCTGGGCACTCCTCGCCGACGCGGTCCACGACCCCCAGTCGCCGATCCCCGGCTACGCGGCCGCTCGGGTCGGGTACCACCGCGGCCTGGACTCGCTCCGTGCCGCCGGCTGGCGCGGTCAGGGCCCGATCCCGTGGTCGCACGCGCCGAACCGTGGGGTGCTGCGCTCGCTCTACGCGCTCCGCCGCTCCGCGAAGGCGATCGGCGAGACCGAAGAGGTCGAGCGTCTCGACACCTTCCTGCGTGAGGCCGACCCCACCGCGTCCGAGGAGATCGAGTACCTCGTCGCGGCGGCGGCCCCGCCGACCTCCGCGATCGTCATCCTCGGTTCCGACTAGCCCTTCCCCGGCTCCTGAGCTCCATCCCCGGTTCCTGAGCCTGTCGAAGGGCAGGCCGCGTCCCCGGTCCCTGAGCTCCATCCCCGGTCCCTGAGCCTGTCGAAGGGTCGGACCGACGCCCTACAGGCCGAGCGACTCCAGGTAGGCCGCGGTGTCCTGCCAGCCGTGCACGGCCACCGACGGCACGCCGAGCGCGAGGACCGGGTAGTCGTTGCCGCCCTCGTCGAGACGGTCGCCGACGAAGACCATCTCCTCCAGGGGGATGCCCGTGTGCTCGGCGAGCCGCGTCATGCCGAACGCCTTGTCGACGCCCGCCATGGTGATGTCGACGGAGGTCGAGCCGCCGGAACGGACCTCGAGGTCGGGCAGCAGCGCCTGCACGGCGGCGCGCAGCGACTCCTTCTTCGCGCCGTCGGGGTCCCAGGCGGTCTTCTCGGCGACCGGCGCGGCCTGCCCGAGGGCGGAGAAGGTGATCTGCGAGCCGCGGTCCTCGAGGATCGGTCCCCAGGTCTCGTCGGCCCAGAGGCCGAGTCGCTTGGCCTCGGTCTCGAGCGCGCCCATGGCGCGGGCCTTCTGATCGTCGGTGAGGTCGTGCTTGTAGACGGTGACCCACGCGGTGCCGTCGAAGCGGTCGTACCGGGTGCCGCAGGTGGGCATGAGGTGCAGTCGGCCGAGGGCCTCGGGCGACGCCGCTCCGAGCCGGTCGAGCACCTGGTTCTGGAACTGCACGATCTGGCCGCCCGAGATGATGCACACCGAGGTGCGTTCGAGGAGCGCGACGAACAGTTCGGCCATGCGAGGGTCGAGCGCGGACTTCGACGGGGCGAGGGTGTCGTCGAGGTCGAAGGCGACGAGGCGCGGCAGGGAGGTCATGGGTTCCGTTCGGTCGGTCGAGAGGACGGTCGTCGAGGGCGATCGGCAGGCAGGACGGCCGCCCGAGGCCTGAACATCCCCTCATGGTATCGAGCGCAGCCTGGGACTCGGTGCCCGTGACCCTCCTCCGGTACGATGGAGGGGTGCGTGCACGAGACGCCCGCCCGCAGAGGGTGGGCGTCCGGCCTGTCAGGGCGAGGTTCCCCAGCGGATCCGCCGGGCACACGAGAATCCGGAAGGGGCGGCATCCAGATGCCAGCAATCGTGATCGTCGGCGCCCAGTGGGGCGACGAAGGCAAGGGGAAGGCCACCGACCTGCTCGGTGACCGCATCGACTACGTCGTGAAGTTCAACGGCGGCAACAACGCGGGGCACACGGTCGTCATCGGTGACGAGAAGTACGCGCTCCACCTCTTGCCGTCCGGCATCCTGACGAGCGGCGTCGTCCCCGTCATCTCCAACGGTGTCGTCATCGACATCGAGGTGCTGTTCCACGAGCTCGAGGCACTTCAGGCCCGCGGCATCGACGTCTCGCGCCTCCTCGTGAGCGCCAACGCGCACGTCATCACCCAGTACCACCGCACCATCGACAAGGTGACGGAGCGCTTCCTCGGCAAGCGCCAGATCGGCACCACCGGCCGTGGCATCGGCCCGGCCTACGCCGACAAGATCAACCGCGTCGGTATCCGCATCCAGGACCTCTTCGACGAGAACATCCTGCGCCAGAAGGTCGAGGGCGCCCTCGACCAGAAGAACCACCTGCTGGTCAAGGTCTTCAACCGCCGCGCCATCACGGTCGACGAGATCGTGGCCGACCTCCTCGCCTACGCCGAGCGACTCCGCCCGATGGTGGCGGACACCGCGCTCGTACTGAACGAGGCGCTCGACGACGGCAAGATCGTCCTCTTCGAGGGTGGCCAGGCCACGATGCTCGACGTCGACCACGGCACCTACCCCTTCGTCACCTCCTCCAACGCGACCTCGGGTGGTGCGGCCACCGGCTCCGGTGTCGCCCCGAACCGCCTCGACCGCGTCATCGGCATCGTCAAGGCCTACACGACCCGCGTCGGCGCCGGCCCGTTCCCGACCGAGCTGTTCGACGAGTCCGGCGACTACCTCCGCTCGAAGGGCTTCGAGTTCGGCACGACGACCGGCCGCCCGCGTCGCGTCGGCTGGTACGACGCCCCGATCGCCCGGTACGCGGCGCGCATCAACGGTGTCACCGACTTCGTCCTGACGAAGCTCGACATCCTCGACGACCTCGCCACCATCCCGGTGTGCGTCGCCTACGAGGTCGACGGCGTCCGGGTCGACGAGGTGCCGGTCTCGCAGACCGACTTCCACCACGCCGTCCCGATCTACGAGGAGTTCCCCGGCTGGCAGGAGGACATCACCGGTGTCCGCCGCTTCGAGGACCTCCCGAAGAACGCCCAGGACTACGTGCTGGCGCTCGAGGCGATGAGCGGTTCGCGCATCTCCGCGATCGGCGTGGGGCCCGGCCGCGACGCGATCGTCGTGCGTCACGACCTCGTCGACTGACCCGAGCAGCGAACGACGAGGGTCGAACGCGCCATGGTGGACGAATCCAGTCAGCCGTCCCTGCCCGGGCTGCCACCGGTCGAGGAGCTCACGGCCGGTGAGGTCAGGCCTCGCCCGGCGGTGCGTGCCCAGCGCGACGCCGGTGCGCTCGACCCACGGGTCCGGCGCGCTCTGGCGACCCTCGACGACGATCCCGACCTCTCGTTGGTCACCCTCGCGAACGCGCTCGGCATCACCCGCGCGACGCTCATCCGGATCGTGCGTGAGGCGATCGGCATGACCCCGAAGGAGTACGCGGCCGGCGTCCGCGCCCGCCGCATCTCCTGAGCGGGCGCCGGTGCGAGAGGGCGCAGGTGGGAGACTGTGGGGGTGAGCGACGACAACCCCTACTTCCTGCTCGGTTCCTACACCTCGGAGGCCGACGGCACCGGTGCCGGCATCAGCCTGCTGCGCCAGGACGAGGCGGGCACCCTCCGCCTCGTGCAGTCGTCGGAGGCGCAGTCGCCGTCCTTCCTCACCCTGCACCCGACGCTGCCGATCGTCTACGCGGCGAGCGAGTCGACCGGGGCCGTCGAGGCGTTCAAGCGCTCCGGAGAGTTCGGGCTCGCGCCGTTCGGCAAGCCCATCGAAGCCGGCGACTCGGTGTGCCACGTCGCGACGGTCCCCGGTGCCGACGTCCTCATCGCGAGTTGCTACGGCGATGGTCGGGTCGTCACGGTGCCGCTCGCGGAGAACGCGGCGTTCGCAGGCGACCCGCGTCTCGGCGAGGCGTCCGTCGACCCCTGGGCGTCGCCCACCGCGCTCGCGGCGGAGTCCGCGGACGCCGGCGAGGACGCGCTCACGCTCCTCGCGCTGGAGGCCGCTGTCGGCGAGGCGCTGCCGTCCCGACCGTCGCGGGCGCACGCCTCAGCGCTCCTCCCGGACGGCCGCATCGCGACCACCGACCTCGGCCACGACACGGTCCGCATCTGGCAGCTCCGTGGGTCGCGGTTGGTGCTCGACCACACCGTCGTGTTCCCACGCGGCACGGGTCCGCGACACCTCGTCGTCCACCCGAGTGGCCACCTCCACGTCATCACCGAGTACTCGGTCGAGGTCTTCACGCTCGGTGTCGACGGCACCGACGGGCACTGGCACATCCTCGCGGCGACCGTCGCCACCTCGGAGGGCGTGTCCGAGGGGGACACGGGTGCTGAGATCAGTCTCGCCGCCTCGCGCGAGCAGCTGCACGTCGGCGTCCGCGGGAGCGACCGCATCGCCACGTTGCGCGTCACCGGCGACGGTTCGCGGGTCGAGGCCGTGGCCGACGTCGAGTGTGGCGGGACGATGCCGCGCCACCACCGGGAGTCGGGTCGCTTCCTGCACGTCGCGAACCAGCTGTCGAACTCCATCGCGAGCTTCCGGCTCGACGAGCGCACGGGGGTCCCGACGACGCTCCTCGGGACGCTCGACGCCGGTTCGCCCACCTGCCTCATCCTCGCCTGACCGCGAGACCGGTCCTCGCGCGACGCCCGTCACCGGATACGGTGGAACGGTGACCGCACGACGCCCTGAGCCCCGCCCCATCGACGGCCGGACCATCCGCCTCGAACCGCTGGACCGCGCGCACTATCCGGAGCTGTTCACGGCGATCGCGCACCCGGAGGTCTTCGCCGGCGGCTACGGCGGCGGGCCGGCGGGATTGCCGACGACGCAGGCCGAATTCGACACCTTCGCCGACGGCTACTTCACGACCGGCGTGCGCAACACCTACGTCATCCGGCTCGTCGGCGGTGAGCACGACGGACTCCTCGTCGGCACGTCCACGCTCGGTGACTTCGACGAGCCGGGGGAGGCCGCCCACCTCGGCTGGACGGCCTACGACCCGCGCGTGTGGGGCACCGCCGTCAACGCCGAGACGAAGCTGCTGCTCCTCGGGCTCGCCTTCGACGCGGGCTTCGGCCGGGTGAAGATCCAGGCCGACGAGCGCAATGAGCGCTCACGCACCGCGATCCTGCGCCTCGGGGCCACGTTCGAGGGGCTCATCCGCCGCGACAAGCAGCGGGCCGACGGCACGTGGCGGACCACCGCGCTGTTCTCCGTGCTCGCCGAGGAATGGCCGGAGGTCCGTGCCGGTCTCGAGGAGCGCCTCGCCAGGAGCCCCGGCGCCGTCGCCCTCCGCGGCTGACGCGGCCGCGAGCCCCCGCCCGGTCCCTCAGACCCCGCC